>VRZD01000010.1 GCA_016743235.1 Pantanalinema sp. GBBB05
ATATATCGCAGAGCAGAAAACTAAATGACTCTGCTCGTCTGTGCCTCGCTTGAAAGGGGGTCGTGCATCCCACGACTACAGCCAGTGGGCTTTGCTCCCCCTCTCAAACTCTCCCCTCCGCTGTAATGGGTTTAATGTTTATCAGCCCTTGATCGCCGGGCATATCTATGTCAATCCGGCTCAGACTTGGCCGCAAGTGGATTTGAAGCCGGAAATTGCGAACCCATTAAAAGCAAAAGTCCAAAAAGGTCCAGTATTACAAAATTACTTTGCGAATTTGCAGCACACTTCAACTGGATTTTTCGCCCAAGCTCCGTGCAGCAAATGGCACTGATGGCTCGCTTAGTTGCAATCGAACCACGCTTATTGGACATTATGCAGGCGATCGAAACCCCAAATGACCCTGATTTCGATCGTTACTTTATCTCCTCGCATCTGGATTACCTGACTCACGCTCTAGCTCGGTTAGCCGATTTAGAGGCAATGCCAGGTCCGATTTATACCGTGGGATTATCGGTTGGTGGGGCTGTGGCACTCGCTTTAGCCGCTAATTGTCCCGATCGAGTTCAACAAGCAGTCGCTTATGCCCCTCTGCTACGAATTGATGGAGAAGATCGGCGGCGCTACGCTAACCTCTCAGGTCCCTTAGATATCAGCGAATCGGGTTGGGATCCCAGTTTGCGGTTCCCCGTGGGCGCATTAACTGCCGCCGATCGGTTTGGTAGTAGTGTGGTGTTAAGTCCTGAGTCTCTGGGGACATTGCAGCTGGTACCCACCTTTCTAGTACTGACTGAAAACGAGGATGCGGCTGACATCAAAACCAATCAAGACTTCTTCTCTAAGATTGGGGGTGAGGCAAATGGGCATCAGTATCATTTCTATCCAGCTAGTGATTTAGTGCCACATCCGATGGTTGATCCAACCGAGGTTAGCCAGGGGATGAGTAATCGCTTCTGGCAAAGTTTGTATCAAGAGACCTTCCGCTTTTTAACCACCGGACAGGTCGATCGGGCTAATTTAAGTAATTTAGAGCAAAATCCAGATTTACCGGCTGTGCCACCAGCCAACTAGGTTACAGGTGGCATGATAGGGAGATCGAGGAGATTGGGAAGTTAAAATTCGCTGATCTTTTCTGTCTCCTTTGTTATCGTGATGCCTAGCGGATTACTTCATTGAGGAGGTAACAAGCATGGTAAATCTATTCCGAAAATTAAGGTGGCTGGCAGTGCTGCTGACCATAATTGCAGTCCCGATCGGATTGCCTGGTTGCTCCGGCAGTTCTAACCTAAATCCGGATGATGCCGATCAAGTCACGCAGACCTTAGGGGAAACGGTGAATCCATATCAGGCAACAGTGTTGTCTAAAAATACGCTGGAGTTACTTAGCCACCCAGATAAAAATCAGGGGTATGAGGTGGCTAAAGTCAGACGGGATGAAAAGGTGACCGTTAGCCGTTCCTATAAAGATAAAAGTGGTAAGACTTGGGTGTTTATCACAGGCGCGCGAGGGCAGGAAGGGTGGATTAATTCCCAGCGCTTGGCGCGTACTTAGGAGTATGGATTCAATTCCCGTGGGGTGGGTGTGTCAACCCTTTAGCAGGGAAGGTACCCAGCCCACATAATTCTAGGTGATTGAACGTCTATGGTTTAGCCAGGTTGACTCAATCGTTGATAGACAGTAGCCAGAGCCGAGGCATCCCCAACATTGCCGGGAAATAGCACAACTGGCAAATCAGGAAACTGCGGATGATCGGCTGGGGTTCGCACCATAGAAACGCCAGCCAGTACTTGACCCAGTAATCTGGCTGTTCGGAGGGCAAGTCCGGTACTGAGGGTGTCATTGGAGGTGATCCCACCTTTGCTGATTAGAAACCCAATATCTGATGGTAGCTGCCGCAAGATATCCATTAATAAACCAGAAACAGCTTCACCAAAATCTAAACGGGTTTGGGCATCCTCAAACGTCAATTCTGTTCGACTGGTATAGATCACGGGAGTTTTTCCCGCCGTATGGATTTCATTGACCTGCTGGCTCACCTCCTGCAACAGTTGCGATCGTGGGTCGTCAGTGTGCTCCAATAATCTCGCAACTTCCACTTCGACGCCAACAATTCCAGGTTGTTCGAGTAACTGTGTTAACTGTTCCGTCGTCTTTTGCACATGGGAACCAACGATGATCGCGCCCGGTTTCCCCGCCCGAACATAGCTTGCCATCGCTTCTGGTGCGATCGGTTGCGGTGGCAAGGCCGCTAATGCTGTTAATAAACTGGCAGCACTGCGGAACAAAAACCGTTTGCCTTGAGCAGCCGTGGCTAAAATATCACCCGCAAATTGATTCAAATCAGCTTGAGTTTCGGCATCCACCACACAACAAACATTGTCGTGCAATTGCATTAAGCGATCGCGCACCCCCGCTCGAATATCCGCGAGCAAAAAGCGTTCTACGCGATCGGCGGGAATCCGCCCCTGAGTTTTTTCCGCTACATAATCGGGCAGATAACTGAAGCTGTAGCCAAAGACGGAATCTTGAGCAAACTCAGTTTGATGCAAGGGGGTATCAACGCCGTTCACCTTGAGGTAATGGACGCTATCACGGGTCGTACGCCCCCCTTCAAAAAAAGCTGGGGTGAGGAAATGGGCATCAAATCCCCCTAATTCAGCGGCGATTACATCCGTTTCGATCGGGTAATGTCCTCGCAATGTAGAGTCAGATCGACTGACCACTAAGAAGTCGTGAATATGTTCAGCGGCGATCGCCACCTTCAGGTTTTGGCAAACTTCCTGAGTTACAGCAGCGGCTTTCTCGGGAGTCAGGGCGCGGGTATTGGTTAAAACAAAGAAAATTGGTGCATCATCAGCTAACCCCAATCGCAAGGTATCAATATCCCACTGCATTAAGAGCAGACAGCTATGAACGGTTTGGGAGCCAGTTGGGTCATCATCCAGAACAATAATTTTGGGGTTGCGGATCATAGTCGGGGCGGAAAACGTTGGGTAAACCTGAAACCATTATGCCGTTAAGGGCGATCGCTCCTGGCAACCATTCCGGCATCGCCTGGAATCCTACCATGCTGGGTATATTGAGAAAGTAACTAACGGGTTGCCTCTGTCTAGGCTCAGAAGGTTGAGTCCATTCGATTGCTCTTGGCATTCTTACTGAGCATTTGTCATATCCGTAGCTTGGAATGGTTAGAACGGGGTGTAGATGAAAGCAGAAGACATTCTTCAACAACTGGCTCCCTGGCGGGAAGCGCATCGACGGCTAGCCTGGAAACCGATCGTCGCGGATCGCGATGGGGAAGCTACTGCCTCCAAGTTTTCGGGAATGCCCTGGTTAGGTGAAGATGAACCGTATCCCTGCTGCCAAAACTGCCATGCACCAATGCCACTGCTTCTCCAGCTTAATTTGGATCACTTGCCAGAAGAGTTAGCTGGACGGTTTGGTAGTGGTTTATTGCAACTGTTTTACTGTTCAGACGATACCTGTGATGACTACGAAGCTTTTGCGGACGGTAAACTGGTGCGAGTGGTGCAACCTAGTGCAAGCAGTCGATCGCTTGCAGCAGCAGACTATCCTTCATTGCCACCGAAGACGATCGTGGGATGGACTAGCCTGTACGACTATCCCAGTTATCAAGAACATGATGAATTGGGCTTGATCTATGAGTATGATATGTCATCCGATCAGGTTGATACAGTGCAAATTCACTGCCCTTTAGTTGGGCTGGAAAATGCTGTGTTGCCATTAGATGAGGATGAATATGTTCCGGAGTCCGAAGAGATAGCAGATCCTGAGCCAGGAGATAAGCTAGCTGGCTATCCCAATTGGATTCAGAATATGGAATACCCCAACTGTCCTCAATGCGATCGGCGGATGGAATTGGTCTTTCAGCTTGATTCAGATGATCATTTACCGGTGATGTTCGGGGATGTGGGGTGTGGTCATATTACCCAATGTCCCGAACATAAAGAGGTTGTGACGTTTGCCTGGGCATGTTCCTAAGGGAATTTTATCGCTTTTCCCCTAGCGATTCAGCTAAAGCGGCTTTCGATCGCGCCACTGAAAGGCGAATACGCTCAATTTGTGATTCATAAGCCGCTTTCTGAGCAGGAGAGGCATCGCCCGGGTAAGCTCGCAAAATCTGCTCATAATAGCGAAAAATTTGAAAGGCATAGCTAGCGATCGCAATCTGTTCTTGGGAAAGCAATCGAATCCGATCGACCAAATCGGCACAGGTAGCTGTATGAGGCAGCATAAATACATCGGCATACAAAGGTGGCAGCCGGTGCGATCGAGTTTTCAGCTCCTCCAATAGGGTTAGAGCATCCTCAGATAGCTCCCCGTCAAAATCAGCTAAAGAATTCAGGAGAGCCAAGAGCAAAGTGTTTGAACGTTTCTGCTTCAATTTTAGACAGCACAACGAGTTTCGACTTCTTCAAGATTTTAGCAGTCCTCAACCCAAGCTGAACTTTGGCAGCGTTTGCGTGGGTAATCAACCAAAAGAAATTATCACTGAACGCAGATAATTAGTGATTGATTGTGAATAAAGTCTTGCCAAGCCTGAGATCTCTAACTTGCAGTGGGAATACTGAGGAAAGATTCAGAAGCTTAAGTCTCAGCGCATGTGGCGAACGGTGAAAAACTTCTTTCAAAGTCTCAGAAGTTACCCAGATCTCAGTCCTGACCTGCGGATGAGACGACGTGTGAATCGGGAATTGCGCGATCGCCCGGCTCTTAGTGTGGACGAATGGTATGTTCGGTTCTGGCAACCGTTGGGCGTGTCTCGGCAGGTGGCTGAGTTTGTCTATACCCAGATAGCCACCTATACAGGGCTAGACTTTACTCGCATTCGTCCTAGCGATCACTTGCATGATGATCTACATCTGGCATTAGTGTGCTGGTTTGATTGGGAGTTTTCGCTGTATGAAGATTTTTTTGAGCGCTTTGGGGTAGATTTAAGCGATCGATTTGATCCTGACCTGTATATTACAGTTCAAGAATTAGTCCTGTTTCTTAATCAGCAATTGCTTTCCATTACCCTGGAACCAGACTAAGGTAGAGCCATTCGATTACCAGAGGATGGGTCGGAATAGACTGAAACTACTCCTAACCCGGAATGATTTATCCCAAGATGGCAAAGGCTTGATCAATGGCTTGCAGAGCTTGATCAATTTCAGCTGCCGTTACAATCAGCGGTGGGACAAATCGCACTACTTTAGGACCTGCGGGTACTAGTAATACACCCTTCTCGATCGCAACTCTGACGACGTCAGCCGAGGTCAGTTCAATATCCGCCTTCAGTTCTAAGCCATTAATTAATCCCCAACCCCGGACATCGACCATGTGATTTGGATATTTTTCGGCGATCGCTCGTAGTCCCGCCCGAAGTTGCTCACCCCGTTGCTGCGTATTCTCCAATAAATGCTCTTGTTCTAGAGTGCGGCACACCGCTAATGCCACCCCACAGGCAAAGGGATTACCACCAAAGGTACTAGCATGATCCCCTGGTTGAAAGACATTACAGAATGATTTACACAGCATAGCTCCGATCGGAATGCCGCCACCTAGCCCCTTAGCTGAAGTAAAGATGTCTGGTTCAATGCCCAGATTCTCGTAGCCCCACAATTTGCCAGAGCGCCCCATCCCAACCTGCACTTCATCGCAGATCAGCAGAATCCCTTTTTCATCACAAATCTGGCGAACGCGTTGGAAGTAGTCCCGATCGCCTGGACGGACTCCTCCCTCACCCTGTAAGGCTTCTAGCAGAATGGCAGCAACTCGCCGTTCACTTTGATCCAGTTCAGCGATCGCCTGTTCCAGAGCCGCGATCTCGTTATAGGGCACATAGTAAAACCCTGGAACTAACGGACTGAAGCCTTTCTGGTACTTCGGTTGTCCAGTAGCTGTAATGGTTGCTAAGGTGCGTCCATGAAAACTAGCATGAGCCGTAATGATCACCGGATCTTCAATTTTCAATACGGTGTGAGCATACTTCCGCGCCAGCTTGATTGCCCCTTCGTTAGCTTCCGCCCCAGAGTTACAGAAGAACGCCCGATCGGCACAGGAATGCTCGACTAGCCACTTGGCTAACTCCATCTGTTCTGGGATGTAGTACAGATTCGAAACGTGATGCAAGGTTTGAATTTGCTTGGTCACTGCTTCTACCATCGCCGGATGGGCATGCCCCAAGGTGCAGGTAGCGATCCCAGCCACAAAATCCAGATATTCTCGTCCAGTCGCATCCCAAACTCGGCATCCCGATCCGCGCTCTAGCGTAATCGCATAACGAGCGTAAGTCTTCATCACATAAGCATCGAATTCTTCTGGAGTTGGAGCCGGAACCAAAGACTCGGCAGCAGCGGACGGAGTTGGCATTAATGTTTCTGGACTCACTGGACTTGATCCTTCACGTTTAGAACAAAAGGATGACTGATCTGGCTAACAAACAGCCTAGTCTGTCACTATAACTGATTCAGTCATGATTCGCAGGATTTCCACCGATCGTCAATCAATCTCTCCTGACATACCGTTAAGGTGCTGCGATCGCAGGTATCACTGCCCGAATTTGCCCATAATGAAAATAGACTTCTGTCATTGTGGTGCTATGCAGACATTAGGAAACCGCCAATCCCTAGCAGCCATATTAAAAACTCGTCGCCAAAAGTTGGCAGAGCAGGTGAGTTGTCCGGTAATTCTCTGGTCTGGTCGCAGCAGTGCTCGCAATTTTCCGGCGAATGTCTATCCCTTTCGGGCAAGTAGTCATTTTTTATATTTCGCTGGACTGCCCTTAGAAAATGCCGTCATTCGCTTAGAAGCAGGACAATTGCTGTTATTCATGGATGATGCCAGTCCAGACAGTGCCCTCTGGCATGGAGAATCTCCCAACCGAGGGGCGATCGCGGCTGAAATTGGAGCTGATGAGGCTCTGCCGTTATCCGAGCTGAGGCATTGGCTCGCTGGGACAGGGACGATCGCAGTGCAAGATCCCAAGAACTATTTCTATCAAGCTAGCTTACTGGAACGGATGCTAGCTCCAGCGACCAGACCTCAGAATTTAGACCTGGAAGTAACCAAGGCAATCATTACTTTGCGTCTGAGCCATGATCAGGCAGCACTGGCGGAGATCCGGCAGGCGGCGCAGGTGAGTATACAAGCGCATCGAGCGGGAATGGCAGCCACTCGTAACGCTCAGATTGAGGCGGCAGTCCGAGCGGAGATCGAAGCAGTGTTCACAGCCAACCAAATGACCTGTGCCTACGGCAGCATTGTCACGGTGCATGGAGAAGTGTTACATAACGATCGCTATCACCATGCGCTGCGATCAGGCGATCTGTTGTTAGTCGATGCTGGGGCTGAAACTGCGACTGGCTGGGCTGCTGATATTACCCGAACTTGGCCGGTGTCGGGTCAATTCTCACCAACCCAACGAGCGATTTATGATGTGGTACTGGCAGCCCATGATGCTTGTATTGCTGCCATCCGTCCAGGGGTGGAATATCGAGAGATTCATCTGTTAGGAGCGAGGATGATCGCGGCAGGGTTAATTGATTTAGGGATTCTCAAAGGACAACCCGATGATTTAGTTGAACAGGATGCTCATGCGCTGTTTTTTCCACATGGCATTGGTCACTTACTGGGGCTGGATGTCCACGATATGGAGGATTTGGGCGATCAAGCGGGCTATGCTGAAGGTAGAACTCGTAGCGATCGCTTTGGCTTAGGCTACTTGCGTCTCGATCGTCCCTTGCAAACGGGGATGGTTGTCACCATTGAACCAGGCTTTTACCAAGTTCCAGCCATTCTCAATGATCCAGAACGCCGCGCCAGATACCAAGATGTCGTGAGTTGGGAGCGGCTGACACAATTCTCAGATGTGCGAGGGATTCGGATTGAAGATGATGTGTTAGTGACCACCACAGGCTCAGAAGTGCTTACTGCCGATTTGCCAACAACAGCAACGGCAATCGAAGAAATAATCTGCGCTTGAACCAGCAGTGAGGGTTATTTGACCCAAAGGGAAACAAACTGAAAATTGCGGCGATCGAATAATCCCCGATCACGGAGTTTCAACTTTGGAATAACTAGTAGTGCCATCAATGAAAGAGTCACAAAAGGGGCAGAAACAGCACAACATCATGCACTGTCGGTAAAGCTAATTAGCAGTGTTAGTCATGGTGTAATTTCATCCTATACTTTTGCCAAACATGAATCACAGAAGATGAAGTGTAATCAGAATTACATCAAAGAACTTGATCAATCATTACCCGCAATAGCTGGGTCAACCGCACAGTATCGTGAGCTACCATAAGGCGCGAATTCGCGAACGGCGGTTATTGGGGCGATTGCTGATTTGGGCAATACAGCGGTTATAGGCACGTTCTCCAGCAATGTCAATGGATGCTTCATTGCCTTTAGCATATAAAGTTGTGCGACCGTCAGAAAACTGAATACCTGACCCAGAAGCTACTTGAGGCAAGGTGAGAGTTTGTGATTGCAGCCGAACTCTTGCTGTTTCTTGGAGAAATGTTACCCGAAAAGTTGTAGCGTTTTGACAACGGTAGGTGATGCTTTGGGATTGGGCGAAGGCAGGGCAAGGAGCGATCGCCAGAATGGTAGTTGCTAAGAGAACTCTGAGCTGAATTGGCTGCATAAATCAACACTTATCCCAAGCGCAGTTAGAGTATTTCTGTTCTACAATTTTCTACTATTGATAGGTAATAAAAAATCCCCTGGTTCTAAACTTGAGCATTTCTTAACAGAACTAAAACCGATTTATTCCTCAGCAAAAATTGGTTTAGTTAAGAAATAACTAGTCAGATTGGGGGAAGAACTAAAGTGATTTAACTGTTTGCTGACTTAGATTCTAAAGAATCCAGGATTGCCCCGGCATCCGCCATCCTTTGGATTTAAGAGTAAATTCAATGGCTGCAACAATCAGGCAAAAGCAGGATAAATCGATTCTTATCCGTGCTTGTTCGTCAGAATGACAAAATTTCAAAGTATTAATTTATACCAAGTTCTAGCACGTTTGAATTGTGACATTATGCCTAAAGGCAGTTGCTATCAGTAAATTCTTGTTCTTTAGCAAGGTCAGAGCAGTGAGATGTTCCATGTTCATGCCACAACTGTAGCGATGAGCCGAGCGCACCCGACAAATCCTTGTCGAATACACTACGACCAACGACTTACTTTGGACTTGACCCAGCCACTACAGCCATCCATATCGGCAGTCTGATTAGAGCCGCAAGCACAGAAAAATCCTCTTGCACCCTTTACAATCAATAGATAACTTAGAACTGTCCTAGCGTAACTTTGAGAACGCTTTTGTGATCAAAGTATAGCAATCCCATTGAGAGAATAATATTTCTCTTCTGCAAAGAATTTTTAACCCTAGCTAATGATGGCATCTTGGCTTAGAGATTAAGCCTGCGTGGTGTCAGGCAAAAAGCACATGGACACTATGGTTCAAGGGTTGCCTAGCAATGGTCTACCTCCACAAGGGAGTCTACCCTTCACTAGGTGAGATAGTTGCTTGGATTTGCCAAGATGGGTCAAGAAGAACCCCCTTCAACTCATAGGTCGTTCTGTTATCTATGTCAGAATGAGAGTCACCCGGTATACGAGAGCCTGAAATTTGTGATTGAGGTAGAAGTCCATCAGCAACTCCGAGCCTTCTTACGGCAGCAGGGCGAATCCTACTGGCCCCATCATTTAACAATGGCGCGGCTAGTGGCTCGGGCTTTGCGGTTAGGGCGCAGTGCTTTGCTACAAACCGGAGCGTTTTCTGGCTATCATGAACGCTACCGTCTGAGTTATCTGGTGCCTGTGTTGATGTGGCAGGAAGCCGTGATTCTGGTAGCACCAGAGTCAGTCCATCAACGCTTACTCATGGTCGAAATCCCCCAATTGCAGCAATGGATCCGACTCTCTAAGCCAATTCAAACGGGCGATCGCTTTCCCCATGCTAACTTTCAAGGGCTGCTATTAACTACCCCGCAAGCCTGGTTAAGCGATCGCTTGCTCAATCAAGGACGATTCCCCGACGGCATTCCCACGATTTTAGATGGGGCAGATGACTTGGAAGCTTGGGTACAAACTCAGATGACAGTTCATATCCAACCAAGCGACTGGGACACATTGATGTTGGCTTGCCCAGCTCACGCTGAGTTGATTCGAGATGTGCGGGTACAACTGACAAAAACGCTGTTCCAACATCCTCCAAATCCTTATAAATGCTACATGATCGATGAGTCGGAGCAGACAGCCTTAACGACCTTATTTCAAGTGATCGCAGTTGCCTCATCAACTTCAGAAGCACCTGTAACAGCGATTCCTGACACAATAGGCTTACCCACCGCTTGGCACCAGTTTGGTCAATCGCTCTTCGCGGAAGGTCAATTACTATGGGCTGAAGTGAGTCGTCAGCAGGGGCAGTTTTCTTTACATTGCAGCCCAGCGGATATCGCTAAGGATCTCAGTCCGATCTGGTCGCGTCAGCCAGTTGTGTTGATTGGTGGAGCACTGGACTTAGACACTGATGCCTATGCTTACCGGCAACGGTTGGGTCTAGAAATCGATCTAACGAGTTTGAAATTTTCTCCCGATCGACAAGAAGAATTAATTCATCTTTACTTGCCCGATCGCCTACCCATGCCAAATACGCCTCAGTTTCAGACCGCCTTAATTCAGGAAATGCATACGTTACTACGGGTAAGTTCTGGGACGCCCGGATTAATTGTGTTACTGGTAGGGGATACACCGCTGAAGGCACAGGTCGGTTCGGTTTTAGCCTCCGAATTTGGTTCCAGGGTGCAAGTTGAGCGCACGTGTTTAGATGAAAATGGCGTGTTAGTGACAGGGTGGGAATTTTGGCGGCAGCATCAGCGAGTATTGCCAGCCCCTCATTTACTAGCAATCGCCACTTTACCCATTCCGTCGCTAGAGAATCCGCTTGTGGCAGGACGAGTGGCTTACTACAAACGGCTGCGCCAGGATTGGTTTCGTCTTTATTTACTCCCAATGGCGATTAGTGAGTTACAACGCGCGATCGCTCCCGTGCGCGAACGACAGGGAGTTGTAGCCCTACTAGACAGTCGGGTAGCCCATCGCAGTTATGGGCAACAGATTTTGTCAGCCCTGCATCCTTTAGCCCGGATTAATTATCTGGATGCCAGCTTATTTTCGCAGCCAGATTATTTCATTATGGACTAGAACTCTGCCGCAACGGTATGATCATGGCGTAGGTAACGATTGCAGCCTGAGCTATGGGTGATTCAAAACGGCGAAAAGAAACTCTTGGTGAAAAATACGGTCAGGAAACCACAATTGTCCCTTGGCTACCTTTGACTAAAAGTCAGGCACAGCAGTTTGTGCAGTGGACTACACGGGGTGCCTGGATTGGCATTGGCTTGTTAGTAGCTTGGTGGGTGACTGTGCGATTGATTGGTCCTGGATTAGGCTGGTGGGAGCTGAGTAACTAGCCATCCGAACTTAGTGCTACTTAGGATTGAAGATTAGATCAATTGTAGTTTTGTAGGGGCAAGCATTCGAATCTGTGCCTGTAAACTAATTGCAGCGATTTATCTGACTGAATGCTTCTCCCCTACTGACTAGACAAGAAGTAACGAATTAGCCGAGCAATATTATCTATCAGCCAAAAAATAAAAGGGCAGTACTGTAAGTTTGCCTATAGATTGTTTTTTCTAAAATTGTAAATTATTGCTTTTGCAGCAGTGTCGTAGCTGCCATCAAAGCTAGGGAAACTAAGCAGGGATTCGATTGCGTCTCTGTAATTTAGGTATTTTCCTCGAAGTTCTGATGAAAACAATTTCAGACAATAGAAGCTACCGATATCATCGATCGCGTACAGTTTTGAACGGTTGGCGAACAAGTTAAGTTCGTGATTTGAAACCAACGATCGATGAATTTTCTGCTGATTTAGCTACTAATTAATAGTGATTGACGGATCATGATGAATTTCTCTAATTTTGAAATCGTTGACCAAATTTATGAGAATGTCAACACTATTGTTTATCGAGGTCAGGATCAGCGGCTAAAGCAACCTGTCATAATCAAAGTTTTAAAGTCCAATAACTATACAAAGAGAGATATTTCTAGATTACGGCATGAATACGAAATCTCTAAAGATCTAAATATCCAAGGAGTTGTTAAACCTTATGCTTTAGAAAATTCTCATCTCGGTGAAGCACTAATATTAGAAGACTTTGGTGGGGAATCGCTCAGAGCATTTCTAAAAATTAAAAATTTGGATATTAAGACTTTTTTAGTGATCGCCCTTCAGTTGGTGGAAGCATTAGGGGAACTCCATCAGAAGGACATTATCCACAAAGATATAAAGCCACAAAATATCATTATCAACGCTGAAACAGGGCAAGTTAAAATCACTGATTTTTCCATTGCCTCACAACTATCTAAGGAAAATCAGACTGTTAGTAATCCGAATTTGTTAGAAGGAACACTTGCTTATATGTCGCCCGAACAAACAGGGCGGATGAATCGATCAATTGACTACCGGACTGATTTTTATTCCTTAGGGGTCACGTTCTATGAAATGTTGACTGGACAACTACCGTTCACAGCAGTTGATCCAATGGAATTAGTTCACTGTCACATTGCCAAAATTCCTACTTCGCCTTGTGCCATTAAGGCAGAAATTCCAGAGGTGATTTCCGCGATCGTCTTGAAGTTGTTAGCTAAAACTTCGGAAGAACGCTATCAGAGTGCTTATGGAATCAAGGCTGATCTAGAGTATTGTCTCAATCAGCTACAGAATAATGGTTGTATCGCCAAGTTTACGATTGGGCAAAAAGACATTTCGGCTAAGTTTCAAATTCCCCAAACACTCTACGGTCGGGAACGGGAAATTGCCATGCTGATGCAAGCCTGCGATCGGATCAGCATAGGGCAAACAGAAATGATGCTAGTCGCTGGATATTCTGGAATTGGTAAGTCTGCCTTAGTTAATGAAATTCATAAATCTGTAGTGCGGCAGAGAGGGTATTTCATTACTGGAAAATTTGATCAATTTAAGCGGAATATTCCCTACGCTTCGCTAATCCAAGCCTTTCAGGAATTAGTTCGACAACTCCTGACTGAAAGTGAAGCCCAAATTGCGGTTTGGCGAGAAAAGCTCAGTCAGGCTTTAGCGCCTAATGGTCAGGTAATTATTGAGGTTATTCCTGAAGTTGAACTGATCATTGGTCAGCAGGAGGCAGTCCCTCAGTTAGGCTCATCGGAATGCCAGAATCGGTTTAATTTAGTATTCCAACAATTTCTCAAAGTTTTTGCTCAGGCTGAACACCCTTTAGTGCTATTTTTGGATGACTTACAGTGGGCAGATTCAGCTTCATTAAAATTACTACAATTGCTGATGACCACATCAGAGCAGCAGTGTTTACTGCTAATTGGGGCTTATCGTGATAATGAGGTAAGCCCAACCCATCCGTTAATCTTAACATTAGAGGAAATTCAAAATACTGGAGCATTAGTCAATACTATTACCCTGTCTCCTTTAGCCAAAGATCACATTAACCAGTTAGTGGCAGATACCCTACATTGCGATCTCAGAAAATCTCAAGAGCTAGCCGAATTGCTGCTGATTAAAACAGGGGGTAATCCCTTCTTTTTAACTCAGATGTTATTGGCTCTACATCAGGAGCAATTATTATCTTTTGATGCCAATACGGGTAGTTGGGGTTGGACACTGGCTCAGATCCAGAGTGTTGGGATTACTGATAATGTTGTGGAGTTAATGGTTAGCAAACTCCAAAAATTATCTGAATCGACCCAAACGGTATTGAAGCTTGCTACCTGTATTGGCAGTACATTTAGTCTAAATTTGTTAGCGATCGTGAATGAGAAGCCATTATCCACGACGGCTACAGAATTATGGGAAGCTTTGCAAGCTGGATTAGTATTACCTCTAGATCAAACGTATAAATTAGCGTTGGTTGAGGAACTAGAGACTTCAATTCATACATCAGATCATGAAGTAGTCATTAGCTATCGTTTTCTCCACGATCGCGTCCAACAAGCCGCTTATTTTCTAATTCCTGAAGCAGAGAAACGGGAAACTCATCTTAAGGTGGGTCAACTTTTGCTGCAATATACTCAACCAGCAGAACGGGAAGAGAAAATTTTTGATATCGTGAACCAACTTAATATTGGTTCGGAGCTAATTCATTGTCAGTTGAAAAAGAATGAACTAGCAGAGCTAAATCTCCTAGCAGCCCGTAAAGCTAAAGCAGCAACTGCCTATGAGCCGGCCCTGAAATATATCACAGCTGGTTTAGAGTTGCTTGACGATGATAGTTGGACAACCCACTATGAATTGACCTCAGCTCTGTTTATTGAAGCGGTAGAAATAGAATATCTCAATACGCATTTTGAGCAAGCTGAACAATTAGCCGAAGTTATTTTAGCTAATGCTCAAGATTTACTTCAGAAAACCAAGGTTTATCAAACAAAAATCTACTTCCACATTGCTCAAAACCAAATGTTGGAAGCGATCGATACATCATTGCAAGTGTTAGACCTGTTGGGCGAACCGTTGATCCAGGAAGCACCTCAACAAGTAGATATTGAGGAGTTGATTTACCTGCCAGAAATGACGGATCCCTACAAATTAGCGGCAATGGAGATTTTAATTACCTTACTCACTCCTTGCCTAAACGCTAAGCCTGCGCTCATCCCGGCTATGGCGTTTACCTTAGCTAACCTATCTATGCAGTATGGTAATTCTGCCTTTGCAGCCATGGGCTATGCTCTATACGGCTTAATTTTATGTGGAGGATTGAACCGGATTGAAGAAGGATACCGCTTTGGTCAACTTGCTCTGAAATTACAAGAAAAATTTCATGCGAAGGAATTAGAAGCCAAGGTAATCAATATTTTCAATGTATTTGTTAGACATTGGAAAGAGCCAGCTAATAGTACGATCGAACCTTTATTAGCTGGAGTTCAAGCTGGATTAGAAACAGGTGATGTTGAATATGCTTGCTATAATTCAACCTCCTACTGCAATTATTTGTTTTTTGTTGGCGAACCATTAGATGAGGCAAGAGACAAGCAAGCAAAATATATTGAGCTGCTGTTGGGATTGAAGCAGGAGTATCAGATTTATTTTGCTCAAATCATCCGACAACTAGTACTCAACTTATTAGATCAAGTCGAAGATAAATATTACTTGGTTGGAGAAAGTTTTAATGAACTGGAGATGGTTCCAGCCTTCATTGAAACACAGATGGGAACACTCCTATTTCTAACTTATCTAGCCAAAACGATTCTTCTATATATCCTGAAAGATTACACACAAGCGGCGACTTATGCTCGCCAGGCAGAACCTTATCATGGCAATATGGTTGGGTTTATGCAGTTTGTTGAGTACAACTTCTATTATTCCCTAGCTCTGTTAGCAACCTATGAGTCGGCTGATTCCGAGCAAAAGGCACAGGATTTAGAGAAAATAACTTGTAACCAGACTCACCTCAAAGGTTGGGCAAACCATGCTCCAGCCAACTATCAGCATAAGTATGACTTAGTAGAAGCAGAGAAGGCTAGAGTCTTAGGTCAAGATTTAGAGGCAATGGCTGCTTACGATCGTGCCATTCAAGCCGCGAAGGAACAGAGATATATCCACGAAGAAGCGATCGCGAATGAGTTAGCCGCTGAGTTCTACTTTTCTCGGCATAAAGATCGGATTGCTCAGCTTTATTTAAGTGAAGCATATCGTTGTTATCAGCGGTGGGGAGCGATCGCCAAAGTACAAGACTTAGAAGGGAAATACCCGTCTTTGTCAGTGCGTTCTAATGTTGACTCCAGTACGCTTGGATTAAGTAATACTAAAACGGCTTCTACTTGTATTAGTGGTAGCATTGGCGCCTTAGATTTAGTCACCATTGTCAAAGCTTCTCAAGCAATAGCGGGTGAAATCGTACTCAGTAAGCTATTAGATAAACTGCTGAAAATCGTGATGGAAAATGCAGGAGCACAAACCAGCCATCTCATTTTGGAGCGGGAAGGGCAATTAGTTTTAGAGGCAAGCGGTAATATTGACCAAAATGAAATCAGCTTAGGACAGCCAGTTCCTATTCATGCAAGTCAGCAGTTACCCATTTCGGTGATTAACTATGCTGTGAGAACTCAGGAAACAACGGTCTTAAATAATGCGACTCAAGAAGGCAGATTCACTCAAGATCCTTACATCATCAAAACTCAGACAAAATCAATTTTATGTATACCAATTATTAATAAAGGCAAGTTAATTGGCTTGCTGTACTTAGAAAATAATTTAACGGCTGGCGCGTTTACGCCCGATCGCCAAGAGGTATTACAGCTCCTCTCCTCTCAGGCAGCAATCTCATTAGAAAATGCTCTACTGTATAGCAGCCTGGAAGCAGTAACTGAAGATCTAAAACAGGCAAATGGGCAGTTAGAAAACTATAGCCGGACTTTGGAACAAAAAGTTGAGGAGCGCACTTTAGAATTACAAGCCAAAAATCATCAACTAGAATTCACCTTACAGGAATTGCAACAAACCCAAACGCAATTAATTCAGACAGAAAAAATGTCGAGTTTGGGACAACTTGTCGCTGGGGTTGCTCATGAAATTAATAACCCAGTAAATTTTATTCATGGCAATTTAGTTCACGCCAGCGATTACACAACGGATCTGTTGAAAATTCTTCAGCTATATCAGCAGCAATCTCCTAGTCCTTCTCCAGAGATCCAGGCATTAGCGGAGGACGTTGATCTAGAATTTCTGTTAGAAGACTTACCAAAACTATTAAACTCCATGCAAGTAGGCGCCGATCGAATTCGGCAAATTGTCTTATCACTCCGAAATTTTTCGCGGTTGGATGAGGCAGAAATGAAACCGGTCAACATTCATGAGGGCATTGAAAGCACCTTATTAATCTTGCAACATCGGCTTCAGAAGAAAAGCGACTGTAATATCGAAATTGTCAAAGAATATGGTGAATTACCATTAGTCGAATGTTATGCTGGACAACTCAATCAGGTGTTCATGAATATTCTGAGTAATGCGATCGATGCATTAGAAGAATACGATCGAGAAAAAAGAATAAGTCTGTCACTAGCCTCAGTAGAGGTTGCTCAACGAGCTAATTTAATTCAAATTCGCACAGAAACAATTGATAGTAACTGGATTAGAATTCGGATTGCCGATAATGGCGCTGGAATTCCGGAGACTGCTCTGAAGAAACTCTTCGATCCGTTCTTTACGACGAAACCTGTCGGTTCTGGTACAGGTTTGGGATTATCCATTAGTTACCAGATTGTGGTTGAGAAGCATGGGGGACACTTGGAATGTCTGTCTCAATTGGGGCAAGGGGCAGAGTTCATAATTGAGATCCCAGTGCGTCCCTTAGATCAACGTTCTATCAATCACTCTGTAGTGACGACGGCTTAGTTCATTCATTGGAAATTTAACGAAATAGTTGAGGGTAGATTTGCCGCCATGCCAGGATAGCAAGAATGCTGGTCATGAAAAACATCCAGATTAGCTGGAGCCACCAAAACGGTTGTAAACCGATCGACCACCGCAGTAAATCGGTTAAAGCAGATAATGGCAAAATATCTGCGATCGTTTTAATAGAAGCGGGTAGGGCATCTCTAGGAAAATAAGTGCCGCAGAAAGTCATCATCGGAATAATCAACAAAAACATGGGAATGTTGACCTGATCTAAGGTTTTCACACTCCCGGCGGTCAGTAGCCCGATCGCAGCAAATAGCAGACTCCCTAAACAGATGAGCGGTAATGATAACAGTAAGTGCCACCCCGAATATAAGCCCCAAAGTACAGCAACAACACCGGTCATCAGTCCAACTAGGGTCCCCCGTGTTGCTGCCCATAACCAATCCCCTAAAAATACTTCAGTGAAGCTTAAGGGGGCGGTGAGCATTGCCTGCCAAATCTTTTCAAACCGTAATCGGATAAACGTTCCATAGGAGGCTTCAAAGAAGGAGGGATAAAGGGCACCAACCGCAATCATCCCAGGAGCCAAAAACTTTAAATAACTGACTGACTGTCCAGCATAAGTAACATCACCAATCAGGGGGGTCAGTCCTACCCCAAAGGCGATCAGATAAACAATCGGTTCTAAAATAGGCGGCAAAAAGTTAACAATCCAGGTATTTTGAAACACTTTAAAGTGCCGTCGCCAGACTGCATACACTCCCCAAAACGTCACGGTTGAGCGCAGTTTCATTGCAAAGACCTACCTGTTAAACGGAGGAAAACATCTTCTAAGTTGGCACGTCGTCGCGTCAGGCTAGGGGGCTGAGTCTCAACCAGTTTTTGCCAGAGCTGTTCTGGGTTGGTGAGGGGTAATGTCAGCAAGTAGCCACTGCTAAACGGGCGACACCATACCTCGAAAACTTTAGCTAATTGCTGGAGCCAGGATTCGGACACCCCGACAATTTCGACGACTTCTCGACCCACGATTCGTTCAATCAATTCACTGGGAGTACCTTGATCAATAACTTGACCTTGCTGAAGTAGCAATAAGCGATCGCACAAGCGCTGAACTTCATCCATATAGTGAGTCGTTAGCAGGACACCACAACCGTCTTGCTTTAACTGACTGACTAACTTCCAAAACTCTTGGCGGGCATCTGGATCGAGACCTGTTGTGGGTTCGTCCAGAAATACGATCCGAGGACGATTCAGCAAGGCTCTTGCTAATACAGTTCGTCGCTTCAGACCACCAGATAATTCATCTGGCACATACTTACTATGTTCCTCCAATCCCACCTGAGCAATCAGCTCCCCGACCCGCAGCCGCGCCAATTTACCGGTAAGGTGATAATAGTTGGCAAAGAACAGTAAGTTTTCAAATACAGTCAGTTCGGGATCGAGATTATCCTCCTGCGTGACAATCCCCATATATCGCCGGGCTTGCCGACTTTGAGTCCGAATATTCCAGCGGTCTAGTTGCACAAACCCTTGTGAAGGAACAACAGCTCCATACAACATACCGATCGTTGTGGTTTTACCGGCTCCATTGGGTCCCAACAATCCTAGGATTTCGCCAGATTGGAGGGTAAAGGAGACATTCTGAACCACCGAGCGATCGCCATAAGATTTCCAGAGATCGTGGGCAACGAGTGACATGGATGGAGACGGCATAGCATTAGCCGCTGAGCCACTCTGCGATCGACGGGTATATGACAGGAATTGACGCATAACTAGATGCTGGTGGGATTAATGTCTAGAATGCCCATTCAAGATCAGAAATAGAGATTAGCTTAAGTCTGATTGAACGAATTTTTAATTCTATTCAATTTGCATCTGTAGTTAATCCTTCAGGGCACACTACATGTACCAGTAGTTATTCTTTTTCCTTCCATAAAAGTATATGATTCAACATCCTGGGAATCGCTCGATCCACAGCCTGTTTGAGGCGCAAGTCCAACGATCGCCAGAAGCGGTTGCAGCTATTTCAGCAGCGACAGCTTTAACGTACCAGGAGTTGAATGAGCGGGCTAATCAACTGGCACGGTATTTACAAACGCTGGGCGTTGGCGCTGAAACATTAGTAGGGATCTGTGTCGAGCGTTCTCTGGATATGCTAGTCGGTCTGTTAGCTATTCTTAAGGCAGGTGGTGCTTATGTACCGCTGGATCCAGCTTATCCGCAAGAGCGGCTTGCCTGGATGATGGCAGACTCGCAGTTATCGTTCCTATTGGCTCAGACTCATACTTTATCAGTCATTCCTGAGCATTCAGCTAAAGTAATTTGCTTAGATACAGAGTGGCAAACAATTGCCCAATTTAGTTCTGAAAATCTGCTACCTGTCTCTCCGTATGATTTGGCATACATTATTTATACGTCTGGCTCTACTGGTAAACCCAAGGGGGTAATGATTGAACATCAATCACTCGTTAATTATGTTCAAGCCGCGATCGTAACCTATGAACTAAAAGCCAGCGATCGAGTTTTACAATTTGCTTCGATTAGTTTTGATGCTAGTGCAGAAGAAATCTATCCTTGTCTATGTGTGGGGGCAACCCTCATTCTGCGCACCGATTTAATGTTGGCATCGGTAGCCACATTCTTACAAACCTGTCAGGATTGGCAACTAACGACTCTGAGTTTACCGACAGCCTATTGGCATCAACTCACGATCGCATTAGAAACTGAAGCACTGACATTACCAACCACATTACGGCTGGTCATTATTGGGGGAGAAAAGGCACTACCAGTTCGGGTAGCCGCATGGCAACAGCAAGTTGGTCAATCAGTACGATTATTGAATACCTATGGTCCAACAGAATCCACTGTTGTAGCTACCGTTTATGATTTAGCTCAATTTGAGCCATTGTTAACGTCAGGGGAAGTTCCGATCGGGAAACCACTTCCAAATATTGAAGTCTATCTCCTCGATCACGATCGACAGCCTGTTGCCAGCGGCACAGTGGGGGAACTATATCTCGGTGGAGCCGGATTAGCTCGTGGTTATCTGAACCGAGCTGATTTAACTAGTGAAAAATTCATTGCTTATTCATTACCTGAGCAACCCAGCATTCGTCTGTATCGTACTGGAGATTTAGTTCGCTCCTTACCAGATGGCAATTTGGAGTATTTGGGGCGAATTGATCAACAAGTGAAAATTCGCGGATTTCGGATTGAATTAGGCGAGATTGAAACGTCCTTAGCCCAACATCCGGAGGTACGAGAAGCTGTAGTCATCGATCGAGAATCGAATACTGGAGAAAAATATCTCGTTGGATATGTCGTCCTCCATCAACAGGGCGTTCTAACCACTTTAGAACTACGACAACACTTAAAGCAGAAATTGCCTGCTTATATGATTCCGACCATATTTGTGCTGTTGGAAGCCCTACCGCTCACCGCGAATGGCAAGATCGATCGCAATACTTTGCCATCGCCTGACCTGACTCAATTTAGTTCATCAGTAGAGTTTATTGCCCCCAGAAACCCGACTGAACAGGAGCTAGCGGCAATCTGGACAGATGTTTTGCAACTAGACACTGTCAGTATCATGGATCACTTTTTCGAACTGGGTGGTCATTCCCTACTGGGAACACAAGTTATTTCTCGTATCCGCGATCGCTTTCAGGTAGAACTGCCATTACGCTCTCTCTTCAATGCCCCCACGATCGTTGAACTAGCTCAATTAGTAGATGAACAACGCACTCAAGCAATCCAGTTGCCGATCGCCAAAATTCAACCCATTACCCGTAACCAACGGCTTCCCCTATCGTTTGCCCAACAGCGGTTATGGTTTTTGGATCAGTTAGTCCCCAACAGTTCGTTCTACAACATTCCACAAGCATTACGCTTACAAGGAGAACTCAATCTAGCGGCACTGGAACAAAGTTTAAACGCTATTGTCCAGCGTCATGAGGCTTTACGCACAACGTTTGTAGTGGTGGATGCCCAGCCTGTTCAGGTGATTGCACCTGAGCTGAATGTGGAATTATCCGTCGTTGATTTGCGATCGCTAGCTACAGTAGACCGAGAGGCTAAAGGATTACAACTAGTCACTGAGGCAGCCCAACAACCCTTTGATTTAACTCAGGATTCTCTATTTCGTTGCCAACTTTGGTGCATAGATGCAGAAGAGTATATTCTCTTGATCACGATGCATCACATTATTGCAGATGGCTGGTCGATCGGGGTCTTGATTCGAGAACTGGCAGCGCTCTACGAAGCGTTTGTCATGGGTCAACCATCACCTCTAACAGCATTAGCAATTCAGTATGCTGATTTTGCAAGCTGGCAGCGGCAGTGGTTTCAAGGTGAGGTGCTAGAACAACAACTGGCTTACTGGCAGCAGCAGTTAGCAGGAGCCCCAACGGTATTAGAGCTACCTAGCGATCGCCCGCGTCCCCTCGTCCAAGCTTTTCGAGGAGGAGTGGCATCATTCCTATTGCCACAGTCTCTTTGCCAAGCGGTAGAGCAATTGAGTCAAGCAATGGAGGTAACTCCGTTTATGACGTTGTTTACTGCCTTTCAGATATTACTCTATCGCTACACTGGACAATCAGATATTTTAGTTGGCTCTCCGATCGCAAATCGTCACTATGCTGGAATCGAACCCTTAATTGGATTTTTCATTAATACGCTGGTGTTGCGTACTGATCTGACTGGCAATCCTACAGGAATAGAACTGTTACAACGAGTCCGAGAAAATGCACTGGCTGCCTATGCCCATCAGGATTTGCCATTTGAACTGTTGGTTGAAGCCATGCAAGCAGTGAGAAATCTTAGTCACACACCATTATTTCAAGTCATGTTTGTGTTGCAAAATGCCCCAACTCCAGCTCTGGAACTGGCTGATTTAACCATGCAACCACTACAACTGGAAAATGGAGCACGATTAGATTGGACGATCGCAACAGAAGACTCAGAAGCAGGCTTAGCCCAGTTTGATTTAACGCTTTCCCTGGAATACACCGAACAGGGCATGATTGGTATTTGGGAATACAATGCAGAGCTGTTTGACGCTGACCGAATAGCGCGGATGGCAGAACATTATCAAATTTTATTAGCAGGGATAGTTGCCAAGCCGGAACAGCGAATATCTGAGTTAGCAATGTTAACAACGGCTGAACAACAGTTGCTAACTCAATGGAACCGAACTACTAACGTATTTGTTTCTCAGCTATGTATTCATCAGTTATTTGAAGCCCAAGTCCAGCGATCGCCCGATGCCATTGCTGTGATTAGTCATTCGACTCAACTGACCTACCGAGAACTAAACCACCGATCACATCAGCTCGCTTGTTACCTCCAGGAACAAGGTATTCAACCAGATGACCTAGTGGGGTTATGTGTTGAACGTTCTATAGATATGTTAGTCGGCATGTTAGGAATTCTGAAGGCAGGAGGAACCTATGTTCCGATCGATCCCAGTTATCCACCAGAACGGATTACCAATATAGTCTCAGATGCCCAAGTATCCGTTGTCTTAACACAAGCTAAGTGGTTATCTATCCTACCCAACGTCGCTGTTACAGCCCTTTGTTTAGATCGAGACTGGGAACAAATAGCATTGGCAGAAGCAGATTTAGTCTGCCAGAGTCAAGCTGAGCATCTAGCCTATGTCATTTACACCTCTGGTTCGACTGGTAAACCCAAGGGGGTGATGATTGAGCATCGATCGCTCGTGAACTTTACCCAGGCAGCTATCACTGATTATCAGTTAACGGCGAGTGATCGAGTCTTACAATTTGCCTCGATTAGCTTTGATACTGCCGCAGAGGAAATTTATCCTTGTTTGTGTGTAGGTGGGACGGTAGTACTTCGAACCGATGAGATGTTAGGTTCGGTAGCTACGTTCTTACAACAGTGTCAAGCATTAAACGTAACTGTGTTGGATTTACCTACCGCCTACTGGCATCAATTAACCATCCAACTGGCAGCATCACGTTTATCACTACCGCCCACTCTAAGATTAGTGATTATTGGTGGTGAAGCGGCTTTACCCGCTCAACTCACGCTCTGGAAAACTTGGGTCGGTGAAGTTCCCAAGTTAGTAAATACCTATGGACCAACGGAAGCCACGATCGTCACAACAACGCATTTACTTGCACAATTAGAATGCACTCATCCAGGAACCAGTGTCCCGATTGGTAAACCAATTGCTAATACAGCCGCCTATGTATTAGATCGGGATTTGCAGCCAGTTCCGATTGGGGTTCCGGGTGAATTGCATATTGGGGGAATGGGATTAGCCAGAGGCTATTTACATCGTCCCGAGCTAACAGCAGAAAAATTTATTCTATGGCGTGATGCAACTCGCCTTTACAAAACAGGAGATTTAGTTCGTTATCAACCCGATGGGAATTTAGAGTATCTGGGGCGAATTGATCAGCAGGTCAAGATTCGGGGATTCCGCATTGAGTTAGGTGAAGTTGAGGCAGCATTGGGGCAGCATCCAGACGTTCAGGAGGTGGCAGTTATTGCTCGGGAAGATACTCCAGGCGATAAACGCTTAGTTGCTTATGTCGTGTCAAACCTGATTCCCGATCGTTTACCAATGCAAGTTCCCTGTGTACTTGAAATTGGTGATCAGCAGACGGAAGTCCAAACTGAGGATATTTCAGTGGGTGGGGTAGGTCTGATTGGCGTTTCTGAGGCTTGGCAACGGGGGCAACCGATCCGTTTGGGATTACCATTGCCGATCGCAACCGAAATCATCTGGCTGAAAGGACAAGTTGCATGGCAACAAGACCAACGCGTCGGCATTCAGTTAGAGTTAACCTCAGCTCAACAGTCCATGATGCAGCATAGTGTTAACCATATTCTGGAAGCCCAGGGATTTTTGAAAACTCTGCAACGCACTCTAACGGGGAATCTGCGGGAGTATCTGCGGACCAAGCTACCGGAGTATATGCTTCCTTCCACCTTTGTGCTGTTAACGACCTTGCCCCTAACTGTTAATGGCAAGATCGATCGTAAAGCACTACCCATCCCTGATCAAACTCGCTTTGGAGCAGATACAGACTTTGTAGCTCCTCGGACTCCAATTGAAGAAGTCATAGTGGGTGTGTGGTCAGAGGTTTTAAGCTTACGCAGTATTAGCATCCATGACAACTTTTTTGAATTGGGCGGTCACTCTTTACTGGGGGTACAAATTATTTCTCGGCTACGCACAATTTTTCACGTGGATCTGCCATTACGGTGTTTATTTGAGTCGCCGACGATCGCGGGTCTGGCACAACAGTTAGAAGCCGCTAGATCACAGACTACTCAAGCTTTCACCCCACCCTTGTTGCCAGTCGATCGCCAGCCATTCTTACCACTATCGTTTTCGCAAGAGATGATGTGGGTATTAGCCCAACTGCAACCGCAAGTTCCCTACTACAATCATACGTTTACCTTACGTTGGTCTGGTTCGCTCAATGTGATGGCTCTAGAGCAAGCATTAGCCACCATTATCCGACGACATGAAATTTGGCGCACCACTTACACGATCGTGAATGATGCCCCTGTGCAAGTGATTCATGCTAACCCAAGCTTCGGATTGCGGTTTGTCGATTTGCGCCACCTACCCTTATCAGAACGAGCACCAGAGGCAATTCGGCAGGTGACGGCAGAGGTGCAACAGCCCTTTGATTTAACGTCCGATTTATTGATTCGAGCGACATTAGTTCAATCTGATCAGACAGATTATCAATTGTTTTTGACCCTGCATCATATCGGCTATGACGGAATTTCGCTGCATATTTTCCTCCGAGAACTCGATCTCCTCTATACGGCGATTTGCGCAGGACAACCGTCTCCCTTACCAGAATTACCCCTGCAATATGCCGATTACGCTTGCTGGCAACGGCAATGCTTACAGGCAGAAATCCTAGAGCCACGGTTAGCCTATTGGCAGCAACAACTTGCCGAACTGCCCAGTTTACAATTACCGTTCGATCGCCCTCGTCCAGCCGCCCCCACCTTAGCTGGAGCCAGCTATGATTTGAAGTTCGCTAAAGCTCTAACTGAGCAACTCAAACAACTTTCACGCCAAGCAGGAGTGACCCTATTTATCACTCTACAAGCAGCATTTCAAACCCTGTTAGCTCGCTATACAGGACAGACGGATATTCCAGTGGGTTTCATCACGGCTGGACGCGATCGCCCAGAGCTAGAAGGACTGTTGGGTTTCTTTGCCAATTTCCTGGTGTTACGCACTGATCTATCAGGTAATCCCAATTTCCGGGAACTCCTAGTCCGGGTGCGTGAAGTGGCATTAGCCGCTTACACTCATGAACTGCCATTCCAAAAGTTAGTAGAAGTGCTGCGATCGGAACGCCAATTGGGACAAAATCCGTTGTATCAAGTGATGTTGTTGCTTGATCCAGCATTGCCAGAGACCGATTCTGGTTGGACAGTTCAGTATCCTAGCCCGATCGAGAATGGCACGGTCACCTGTGATTTGTTAATTACATTAAGCGAAGGTTCAGAGGGCATCACTGGGCAGATTAGCTATAGCACAGAGCTATTTAATCCAGAGACGATCGTGCGGATGGCAGGGCATTTGCAGATGTTACTGGAGGGTATTGTGGCTGATCCAGAACAAACCCTAGCAGAACTACCTCTCCTCACATTGAACGAACAAAAGCAACTCCAACAATGGCAGCAAACTCAGGTCGATTATGATCTAAATCGTTGTTTACATGAATGGATTGAAGCTCAGGTAGAACAAACTCCAGATGCGATCGCAGTACGATTTGAACAACAGGTATTGACGTATCGAGAGTTAAACCAGCAGGCGAATCAACTCGCTCATTATCTCAATCAACAAGGTGTTCGACCAGAGGTGCTAGTCGGCATCTGTGTGGAGCGTTCTCTCGCCATGATTATTGGGCTACTTGGGATATTGAAGGCTGGAGGAGCCTATGTTCCCTTTGATCCAGGCTATCCCCAAGAGCGATTAGCCTTCATGCTGGAAGATACTCAAGTGCCGATTCTGCTCACCCAGTCCCATTTAATTGATCGCTTACCGCCGCACCAGGCTCAAACGATTTGTCTGGATCGACATTGGGAGCATATCGCTCAGTCTCCAACTCATAATCCTACTAGTGGAGTAACTGCTACTAACTTAGCGTATGTGATTTATACCTCTGGTTCTACAGGTAAACCGAAAGGGGCCATGAACGCTCACTACAGCATTTGTAATCGGTTGTTGTGGATGCAGGATACCTATCAATTAACGGCAAGCGATCGGGTACTGCAAAAAACACCCTTTAGTTTTGATGTCTCCGTATGGGAGCTTTTTTGGCCGTTAATGACAGGGGCACAGCTAGTGATGGCTCGTCCCGAGGGGCATAAGGACGCCAGCTATTTAGTCCAGTTAATTGCCGAACAACACATCACAACGCTACACTTTGTGCCTTCGATGTTGAGAGTTTTCTTAGAAGAACCCAACTTAAACCAGTGCCATCGGATTCGGCAAGTGATGTGTAGTGGAGAAGCCTTATCAGTTGAGCTACAGGAGCGCTTTTTTACTCGCCTATCGGCTGAATTGCATAATCTGTATGGACCGACCGAAGCGGCGGTAGATGTAACCTTCTGGAACTGTCAGCCCAATACAGGGTTAAGTACCGTGCCGATCGGTCACCCCATCTCAAACACGCAAATTTACCTGCTTGATTCTCAGCTTCAACCTGTGCCTGTAGGCGTTCCGGGTGAACTCTATATTGGTGGGGTTAATGTGGCGAGAGGCTATCTAAATCGCCCTGAGTTGACCGCAGAACGCTTTATTGCTAACCCGTTGCCAATTCTACCTGGAATGACCACTCGTCCAGCTTGGAGCGATCGTCTCTATAAAACGGGGGATCTGGCACGATATCGTCCCGATGGCGCGATCGAGTATTTGGGACGAATTGATCATCAGGTAAAAATTCGAGGATTTCGGATTGAGCTAGGGGAAATCGAAGCGGTTTTGGGGCAATACCCTACGGTGCGGACTGTAGTGGTTTTGGATCGGGAAATGGCATCAGGGGATCGGCAACTAGTGGCTTATGTCGTTCCAGTAGCAGAGAAAGTGATTGTCCCCTATGATCTCCAAGCTTTTTTACAACGCAAACTACCGGAGTATATGGTGCCGAGTGCATTTGTCACACTGGATCAATTGCCGGTCACAGCAAATGGCAAACTGGATCGCAAAGCGTTGCCTGTCCCTGAGGCCCTTCAATCCCACTTAGGTAGTCAGTTTGTTGCACCGCGAACAACTACAGAAAGGGCTTTAGCCGTAATTTGGCAAGAAGTGTTGGAGCTTGAACAGGTTGGCATTCATGACCACTTTTTAGAGCTAGGTGGACACTCGTTATTGGTGACCCAGGTGATCTCACGATCGCGACAGGCATTTCAAGTAGAGCTGGCTTTCCGTCACTTATTTGAAGCACCCACGATCGCGGAATTAGCCGTTGTCATTGAGGAACTGCAAAGTACTGCTTCCTCCCGCACCAGTAGCATCACCGCCCTATCACGAGATGCCCGACGGATCAAACGATCGGTTCTTACCAAACCTACTCCCGAGTCATGAAACGGTAAGCCAATTAATCTTTGTCACTCTCAATCGATTCGCTGTGCACTACTCGCTAGGAGGATGAAAATGCTATCTAATGTTAATGACATTGTTGTTGAAGAACTATTAGATGATGAACTACTCATCTTTCCAACATCTTTTGCTCAACAGCGCTTGTGGTTTTTAGATCAGTTAATTCCGGATAGCCCGTTGTACAACTTACCAGTGGTAGTACGACTGCAAGGATTACTAGATATTCCAGCCTTAGAACAGAGTTTGCAGACAATTGGGCAACGTCATGAAAGTTTGCGTACTACGTTCGCTCTGATTGATGATGAAGCAGTACAAGTGATTCATCCCGATAGCTGCCAGAGATTGACGATCGTCGATCTACGGCATTTCCCAGAGCCCGATCGCAGATTAGAAGTAGAACGATTAGCCAATCAAGTTGCTCAACAACCGTTTGATCTGAGTGCGTTACCATTAATGCGTAGCACACTGCTGAAGTGTACTGACACAGACCATATTTTGCTACTGACCTTGCACCATATTGTGTCAGACCTGTGGTCATTTAATGTGTTGTTTCGGGAATTGTCTACACTTTATACAGCATTCGTTCAAGGTCAGCCGAATCCCTTACCAGAACTCCCCATTCAGTATGCTGACTTTGCCCAATGGCAGCGAGACTGGCTGCAGGGAGAAGTACAGGCGAAGTTACTCAATTATTGGACAAAGCAATTGAGTGGCAATTTACCAGTATTGCAACTCCCCATCGATCGCCCGCGTCCAAGCGTCCAAAGCTTTCAGGGAGCGACCTATTCCTTCACAATTAGTAATTCAGTTCTAAGTTCATTAAGGATGATCGCTCAACAAGAAGCAGTCACCCTATTTATGTTGCTATTAGCAGCATTTAAATCGTTGTTATATCGCTACACGGGACAAACAGATATTCTGATTGGTTCACCGATCGCAAATCGCGATCGCGTCGAAATTGAAGGCTTAATTGGCTTTTTCGTTAACACTTTGGTACTACGGACTGATCTATCCAGTGATCCTAGCATTCGAGAACTCCTTAAACAGGTACGACGGGTTACTCTAGAGGCTTATGAACATCAAGATTTGCCATTTGAACAGTTAGTAGAAGCCTTACATCCCGATCGAAGTCTCAGTCAAAATCCTTTATTTCAAGTGATGTTTGTCTTCCAGAATGCTGGCACACCATCGCTAGGCAAGGATCTGGAATTAAGTTTCTGTAACATCGAAAGTCATACTGCTAAATTCGATTTAACTCTTGCCGTTGAAGAGGAAATTGATCACCTGAGTGTTGAGATTGAATATAGTACCGATTTATTTGAACCGGAAACGATTAGCCGGATAGCAGGGCATTTCCAAACTCTGTTAGCTGGGATTACTACGAATGTTGAACAACGGATTTCTCAGCTACCTTTGCTGACACCAACCGAGCAGCAACAATGGCAAGCTTGGAATCAGACGCAGGTAGAGTATCCCCTCGAAATTTGTTTGCATCAATGGATTGAGGCACAGGTTGAACGGACACCGGAGGCGATCTCTGTTGATTTTGCTGGACAACAACTGACCTACCAAGATCTAAATCAACGCGCAAATCAGTTAGCTCATTACTTACAACAGCAAGGTGTTCAACCAGATGGATTAGTGGGAATTTGTCTAGAGCGATCGCTTGAACTGGTTGTAGGTCTGCTGGGAATTCTGAAAGCCGGTGGGGCTTATATTCCTCTTGATCCAGGGTATCCAAGGGAACGATTAGCGTTTATGCTGTCAGACTCGCAAGTACCGATCCTGCTAACTCAAGCCAATTTAGTCAGGCAACTGCCAGAGCATTCTGCCCAGATCATTTGTCTTGATCGAGACTGGCAGACGATCGCACAACAGCCTGATCAGAATCTGCCTACCAAGGTCACTGCCGAGCATTTAGCCTATGTGATTTATACCTCTGGTTCTACAGGTAAACCCAAAGGGGCGATGAATACACATCGGGGAATTTGTAATCGGTTGTTATGGATGCAGGATACCTATCAATTAACGACCGACGATCGGGTCTTACAAAAAACTCCCTTCAGTTTTGACGTTTCAGTATGGGAATTTTTCTGGCCATTAATGACTGGTGCCAGATTAGTCGTGGCTCGCCCCGAAGGGCATAAAGATCCGGCTTATCTAGTGCAGTTAATTGTGGAGCAACAGATCACCACATTGCACTTTGTCCCTTCAATGCTGCAAGTGTTTTTAGAAGAGTTCAATGTGGAAACATGCAGTGGGATTAAACGGATTATCTGTAGCGGTGAAGCTTTGCCTGTCAGCCTCCAGCAACGTTGTTTAGAGCGACTCAAACAGGTAGAACTGCATAACTTATATGGTCCAACGGAGGCAGCTGTTGATGTTACCTGTTGGCAATGTCGAACGGATCGAACGTTGCGGTCTGTACCAATTGGATACCCGATCGCGAATACGCAAATTTATCTATTAGATGCTGATTTAAACCCTGTGCCAATCGGGGTGCCTGGAGAGTTACATATTGGGGGGGTGGGATTAGCGAGAGGTTACCTAAACCGCCCAGAGTTAACCGCAGAACGCTTTATTACCAATCCGTTTTATCAAGCCGGCTTGGGTAGAAATCAGCTTTCAGAGCGGTTATATAAAACGGGAGATCTAGCGCGTTACCGCACTGATGGCGCGATCGAGTATTTAGGGCGAATTGATTACCAGGTGAAAATCCGGGGATTTCGGATTGAGTTAGGGGAAATTGAAGCAGCGCTGATGCAGCATCCTGACATACAAGAAGCCATTGTTGTCGTGCAGGAGGAGAAATCTAATCAGAAAGCTTTAGTTGCTTATATCGTGACTAATCTATTGCCAAACCGAATTCCGATACAATGTCAAGGTTGGTTACAGATTAATCACCAACAACTGATTGCCGTCACAACTGCCGACTTGTCGAGCGATGGCGCCTGTTTAGTAGGTGTACCCGCGATCGTTCAACCCGATCAAACCGTAAAGCTCGGCTTGAAATTACCGGGAATCACGGAGGAACAGGAGTTAGCGGGGGTAATTGTCTGGCGCCAGGGCAACCAAGCCGGAGTTAAGTTTAATTTGACGGCTGCACAACAGGTCGTATTACAACAAAGTGTGGATTACTTACTGGAAACTCAGGGGTTTATTAAGACGCTGCAACGGACAGCGACACGAAATTTACGGGAGTTTTTACGGCAAAAATTACCGGAATATATGGTTCCCGATCGGATTGTCTTACTGAGACATTTACCGTTGAATGCCAATGGCAAAGTTGACCGACAAGCATTACCAATAGCAATACCCAATCGAGCGGTGTCAGAAGCCGAATCGGCTCTACCTGAAACGGCGTTAGAACAGCAAATTGCCGCTCTGTGGCGATCGCTCCTTGATCTAGACGCTATTGGAATTCACGACAATTTCTTTGAAGTAGGTGGCAATTCATTATTAGCCGCCAGACTGGTGGCAGCTCTCCGCGATACGCTACCCGTTAAGCTACCGGTCAGGAGCCTATTTGAGCAACCCACGATCGCAGGCTTGGCACAGGTGATTGAAGCCATGACTTGCCAACCCTCAGAACAGACGACAGCCACGCTGGATCTACAAGCTGAAGCGGTTCTAGCACCAGAGATTAATCCAGCCACCCTCAACTTAGATCAAAATTGGCACGGTCAATTACCTCAGCATATTCTAGTAACAGGCGTGACTGGCTTCCTAGGAGCATTTCTCCTTCAAGAGTTGCTGCAACAAACTCAAGCAACGATCTATTGTTTAGTCCGCGCTCAGGATCCGGGTACCGGTTTGAGTCGGATTCAAACTACCCTCAAACAGTATGGATTAGCTCTGGTTGATCGCAATGCAGCTAGAGTGATTCCAGTTTTAGGCGATCTAGCTCAACCAACGTTGGGAATGGGTTCAGAGCAATTTACTGAGTTAGCCGATCGCATTGATACGGTCTATCACAATGGAGCTGATGTCAATTTCTTCAAGCCCTATAGTCAACTCAAGGCGACAAATGTTCTAGGGACTCAAGAAGTGCTGCGGTTCGCCTGCCAAGGTCGGCTTAAGCCAGTGCACTATATTTCTACCCTCGCCATTTTTGGCGGTCCTGCCGATCAACCCATTCGAGAAAACACCCCAATCGAGGGGCATGAGATAGGGTTGGAGCTAGGATATTCTCAAAGTAAATGGGTTGCCGAAAAGTTAGTTTGGATTGCCCAGTCGCGCGGCTTACCGATCACTGTATTTCGAGCTGGCGCGATCGCTGGTTCTAGCCAAACCGGCATCAGTAACCTGAAAGATTTTGAGTCCAGTTTTATCCGAGGGTGTGTGCAACTAGGGGCATTTCCTGATTTAGGAGATGAGCAACAAACATTTGTGCCCGTGGATTACGTCAGCCAAGCGATCGTCCGTTTATCCCAGCAACCTGAGTCGATTGGTCAAGCTTTCCACTTAGTGAATCCGCTGGCAATTTCTGTGGTGGAATTCTTTGAACAGATCACAGCTTACGGCTATCCTCTACAAAAATTGCCTTATCCAGTATGGCGCAACTTGCTGATGCAGCGAGAACAAGAACAGTACAACAATGCGCTGCATGCTTTCTTGCCACTGTATAAAGAGGAGATCGATCGAGAATCGACTTCGCCCTCTAACCCTATACCTAGTAGTAGCCCAGAGTTTGACTGTCAAAATGTGTTAAATGGACTCGCCAACACCTCGATTGCCTGTCCTTCGGTCGTGCAGTTGCTCGCCGTTTATTTGGCTTACTTTATCCGGAGTGGACTATTACCAACCCCAAGCACAGCCTCACAGGTTTGAGGTTACATTGTATGCAGCAAATGGGTCGTTGGTTCTAGCAAAGCTGGACTTAACATCCCAAAGATCATGGCAATATGGGCAACCACAAGAAACAGGGCAACAAAAGCCGCATGAGCGCCTAACTTCCATTCCTCACGCTTTTGTCGCCAAATTGCTCCAATGTCCAGCAGGGCAATCCCCAGCAAGGGGATCACTCCTAGCAAATAAAAACCCACGGCAATCACATCAATGATGGTTCGCCATTCGCCCGCTACTGTTATTGGGATCACGGCTTTAAACCAGAGGGAGAGAAAGATTACCAAAAAGTAAAACCCGGCAATGATTCCAGCTACTCGATTAACTTTTCTGACCGTTCCCTTCAGATCTCGGGTAAACAAAATGTACAGTTCAGTAATCGCAACCGTCTCCGCCAGAATGACAGGAATTGCCATATAAATCAGCAAATTCCAGGGTTGATTGGTTGCCAAAAGTTCCATGTAATGAGTCATGTTCATTGCAGGTATTACCTTACAGATTCGCTAAAAGGTTGGTTCGCCTAGATGGACTACGGCAGAAGTCGCAAAAGCGACTTTTCTGGCTGGTAGACTGGCATTTTTGCCCACTTAACCGCTGCCCCAGAAGAGGTACATCCTCAACGGTAGAAGTAATTTGTGAGAAACTTGTGAGAGAAGATCTGACTAGTGATTCTGTCCACGATCGCGAACGATTCCAGGAACCGCATGACTTCAACACTGTCAATTAACGACCAGCAACGGCTACAACTAGCTCCAATCGCCATGCCGAATCGGCTGTTGTTGGGTCCCGGCCCCTCTAATGCCCATCCTGATGTACTGCAAGCGATGAGTACAACCCCCGTTGGACACCTTGATCCAACGTTTCTAGCCTTAATGGACGAGATTCAATCGCTACTTCGCTATGTTTGGCAAACAGACAATCCATTGACGATCGCAGTCAGTGGTACGGGGACAGCCGCGATGGAAGCAACAATCGCCAATTCAGTCGTCTCAGGGGATGTAGTACTAGTAGGAGTCAGCGGCTATTTTGGCAATCGTTTGGTTGATATGGCAGGACGCTATGGAGCAGATGTCCGCACAATTAGCAAACCTTGGGGGCAAATTTTCTCACTGGATGACCTGCGTCATGCCCTGGAAACCCATCGTCCAGCGATTCTCGCCCTGGTTCATGCCGAAACCTCCACTGGAGCCCGCCAGCCCTTAGAAGGCGTGGGTGAATTGTGCCGCCAGTTTGGCTGTTTACTGCTCGTGGATACCGTGACAAGTCTGGGTGGAGTTCCCATTTTTTTGGATGCCTGGGGAGTTGATTTAGCCTATAGCTGTAGCCAGAAAGGTCTAGGTTGTTCACCGGGAGCATCACCGTTTACGATGGGCGTTCGGGCAATGGAAAAGCTGCAAAACCGCTCTGGTAAAGTGCCCAACTGGTATTTAGATATGAATCTATTGGGCAAATATTGGGGGAGCGATCGCGTTTACCACCACACCGCTCCGGTCAATTTATATTACGGATTACGAGAAGCGTTACGACTGATTGCCGAAGAAGGATTAGCTAACTGTTGGCAGCGGCATCAGACCCATGCTGAATACCTGTGGGAAAGCTTGCAAACACTAGGGTTAACGCTACATGTTGAGCGAGAATTCCGTTTACCAACATTGACTACAGTCCGCATTCCGGATGGAGTAGATGGCAAGGCGATCGCCCGGCAATTGCTGAATGACCACAATATCGAGATTGGCGGTGGATTAGGCGAGTTAGCGGGTAAAGTCTGGCGAATTGGGCTGATGGGCTATAACAGCCGCAAGGAGAGTGTTGATCGCCTGGTGGCTGCTCTAAAACAGGTATTACCGCGATAGGGCAAGCGAGCGATCGTGCCAGCCATCAGCCATTGAAGCAATGATTTTTCTGGAGGGATAGGACTGCGTCATGTCTCTCCAGTTTGAGATCGTGGCGTCATTTTGATTACTATGTCCTCTGCTGCATCAGTAAGAATTCTGAATTCTGTTATGGCAACCACTAGCCAAGGCAAAAATATGACTTAAAATTTCTGTCAGAGTGAAAACTCTGGTGTGATTGAGTGTGAGGAAAATGCATGTCCAAACAGCTTTTAGCTTCCTGGGGGATTAAGCTGACGATCGCAGGCGGGGCTATCATATTAGCATCTCCTACGTTGGCAGGTGAACCCATGTTAGGTCGTCAGGCTGATTTGGAACCGCCATTGCTGGAGTTGCGATCGGCTGAAACCGATGAGGCAATGACCCAGGTGACCTCAGTCTCCCAACTGACCGATGTCAGACCAACCGATTGGGCGTTTCAAGCCCTCCAGTCACTGGTAGAACGCTATGGTTGTATTGTTGGCTATCCCGATCGTACCTATCGGGGCAACCAGGCGATGACTCGGTATGAGTTTGCGGCTGGGTTGAATGCCTGTATGGATAAGATTCAAGAGTTAATTGCTGCCGCTACCACCGATCTGGTGCAGAAAGCTGATCTCCTGGTTTTGCAACGACTGCAAGAAGAATTTGCGGCTGAGCTTGCAGCCCTCAGGGGTCGAGTGGACAGTTTAGATGGGCGGATCGCCACATTAGAAAAGCAGCAATTCTCTACTACAACTAAATTAACAGGTGAGGTGTTGACTTACCTCGGTGATGCCTTTGGTCAAGAAGCGAGTAATGCCAATGAAACCACTGTGAACTACCGGGTCCGGTTGCAATTTAATACCAGTTTCACAGGCAGTGATGACTTACGGGTCCGGTTGCAAGCTGCCAATATGCGTTTATTTAATGCGGGTGATCCCAATATTGATAATGCTGGCGGCGGGTATGGGGCACCACAACGATTTGCCTCTACCTATCCCAATACTTTTTCGGATGAGGCACGGCTCTTAGCTTCTCCGGCATCCGAAGGGGACAATGATAGTGCAGTACGCCTCCATGACTTGAGCTATAACTTGCCGATCGGCGATCGCCTGAATGTTTATATCGCCGCTGGAGTAACTGACCCAACCTATTTAGGCGTTGATCCAATTTCTCCATTTATTGACTTTGCCACTGGATCTATCTCAAATTTTGCCAATTCTAATCCTGCTTATTACCCGATCGGTAATCGTGCCGGAATTGGCTTTAACTACAAACTGGTTGATTGGCTGACGATCGCTGGCGGCTACGTTGGACAGGATATTAATGGTGTTGGTGGTCCAAATGTGCCGTTAGCAACCTCAGGACTATTTAATGGCGGCTATTCTGCCTTTAGCCAATTGACTGCCTATGCCGGGGCTTTAACGGCAGGAATTTTCTATGTCAATACCTATTCTCCCGCATTTGGCATTGATACGTTAGCTGGAAGTAATGCTGCCAAAGTCAGCACGGGTGGATTCAGTTCACCTGAAGACGATCGAGTATCGACGGATCACTACGGCTTGGTGATGAATTACAAGTTCAGCGATCGCTTTCAGTTAGGGGGTTGGGTAGGGCTATCCAACGCTCGGGTGTTAGGCATGGATACCCAAGGAGTGAAAACAGGTAACCAGGGCAATGTCAAAGTGTTGAATTTTGCAGTGACATTAGCATTTCCCGACTTAGGGAAAACTGGAAATCTGGGAGGCATTGTGTTTGGGATGCAACCCAAGGTGATTGATACGAGTAATTCCCGTGTGGCAGAGGCGATCGGGTTACCAGATGGTCGGCGGGAAGATCGGAACACAGGATTTCATATTGAAGCGTTTTATACGATTCGGATCAATGACAATATCGCCGTCACTCCAGGCATATTTTGGTTGACCGCACCCAACCATGATGATCGGAATCCCGATGCCATTGTTGGTGTGATTAGAACCTCATTTACATTCTGACCCCTTGAGCCTGAGTCAATCCTTACAATGATTCGTGATGAACGTTAAATCTTTGTATCGAATTACCTCTAAGCTCCAACTTCAGCGGCTGGCTAAGGCATCTTAAACTTATCGAGGTTAATCGTTAGCCGTTGCCAAAGGTTCCTAGAACTGGGGAATTCAGGTTAAGCAAGAGTTGCTTGATGGCAGCCCATCTTCCCTACTACCAAAGCATTAGCCTCGATCAACTACCGAACTAATGAATCTGGATAGGTTCAAGGGGCATCGTATGGATGCAAGTGAAGTTCTGAAGCGCTATATTGCTGGCGATCGCAACTTTAAAGGCATTAATTTGATCAATAGCAATTTGGCACAAGCCAGCCTAGTTGGGATTGACTTAACCGATGCCTTTTTAGGCGCCGCCACCTTGAGTCGGGCAGCGCTCATGGAAGCCAATTTATCACTAGCCTTCCTCTATGCGGCTGACCTCAGTTTTGCCAAGCTCGATCGTGCCCAACTGATTCGGGCTGATTTGACCAAAGCGAATCTTCAGGGAGCTTCGTTAGTCAAGGCGGTGTTAGCCGGAGCCCGGTTAAGCGGCACTGTATTAGTGGGGGCTAATTTACGCTCAGCTAATCTGCGACGTGCCAATTTATGTGGAGCTGATCTACGGGGCATTAATTTGCGATCGGCCGATCTCGTCGGGGCAAATTTGAATTGGGCGAATTTGACAGGAGCAAGATTAAGTGGCGCTCAGTTAGAAGGGGCAAGTTTGTATGGAGCAAAACTGAATCGTGCCTTCTTAAATGGCGTAGATCTGCATGGATTTGATCTAGATGGGGCTAATTTGAGTGAAGCGAAATTAGGTGGTGCGGATTTAACCGGAGCCAATTTAACGGCAGCGAATTTAAGTGGTAGCCAACTACGGGTGGCGAACTTAATGCGAGCGAATTTTTCAGCCGCGAATTTAGTTGCAGCAGATCTCCAGCGGGCAGATTTAAGTGAAGCGAACTTAACTCGGGTTGATCTGAGCGAGGCTAATTTGAGCCAAGCCGATTTGACCGGCGCAAACCTGGCTGGAGCAAGGTTAGATCGCACAAATTTAACCGCGACCAGCCTACGAGACGCCTATTTGCACAATGTGACCTTGATTGCGGCGAACCTCTATCGGGCGAACTTAAGTCGTGCCAATCTGTATGGAGCAATTACCGAAGCGGCTAATCAACAGGACACGATTCTGACAGAAGCCATGATGCCAGATGGCAGTATTCATCACTAGACAATGGAAGGGACGTTCAAACTGCCGCCCCCTCGATCTAATCAGCCCCGTTAACAACAGGAGTCGGTACTACAACAAGCACTGCCTTCATTAGTCAAGGTAACGCGATAGTTTTGACCTTTGGTTTCCCGCGGATGCCGCACCTGATCGCGATCGCAATCGAAAGTAGACGCGGTTTCTAAAGGAACTTCGACTTGAGGCAGGATCGGAATCAGATCCTGGTGATACGCCCCCTGAGGATGGGTGTAAATCTGAAACGTTTTGTCGCATACAGCCGTGCGTTGCCCGCGATAGAGCGTATGTCCGTCGTCATCCTGGACGGCTTTCCAGGGTCCTTTGTAAATTACAGCTTGGTTGCGCTCCCAACAGGCTCCTTCTTTGCCTTTAAAGGCGCGAACTGTCATCGATCGAAACTCAATGCCATCAATCACCTGCCAGGGTTCAGGTTGGCGAACTAAGATTTCGACCCCATAAAATCCAGCCTGCTCAAACATTGCCAGGAATGAGTCTTCGCGGAAGGCTCCAGCAATGCAACCACTCCATAGATCGGGATTGTGGAGAATTTCGGGCGTAGGGTCTTCATCACAGACAATATCTGAGATCACAGCTCGACCACCCCGTTTCAGCACCCGAAAAATTTCTTGGAATAATTGCTGTTTATCCTGCGGTCGCACAAGATTGAGCACACAGTTAGAAATCACGACATCAACACTGTCACTGGCAATTAACGGTTGTTCGCGGCGTAAGCGATCGCATTCTGCCTCAAAGACCGCTAAATGCTCGATCGTGGTAATGGGATGCTGATTTAACCAGGCTTGCGCGAGATCTAAATTTAATGCCAAATCTTGGATCTTACCTTTGACAAAGGCAGTATTGCGATAGCCTAACTTCCCTGCCATCTCATCTAGATACTTGCGGGACAATGCCAGCATTTCTGCATTAAAGTCTACGCCAATGACTTGACCTGTGGCTCCCACTTGCTGTGCCAGGATATAACAATTTTTGCCCGCCCCGGAACCTAAGTCTACGACGGTTTCCCCAGGGGAAACATAGCGGGTTGGATCCCCACAGCCATAGTCTTTCTCAACGATTTCTAAGGGGAGCAGCGCCAGGTAATCGGCTTTGTAATCGGTTGTGGGACAGCAAAGTGCTGCTTCGGGTTGTTTTGCCCCAGCTTCGTAGCGTTGCAACACCGCTTGTTCAATATCGTAGGCAGGGGTATCTAGCTGGGTATTAGAAGTCAGTTCTGGCATCAGGATTCATCCTACTGAAAAAACTGCGGAGCGTTCATCCACTTCGCTCAGTGTACTGATTATCTCAATTTATGCGATCGGTTTTTGGCTTGGTACACCTACCGCCCGAGGATAGTACATGGGGGTCGGGGCAGTTTTACGAAGGCACAGGCAATGCCGTTCTCCAGCGGTTAAGGGCGTAGTGAATGAGTCGATCGCGGCTAGGGTGCCCCCTAATTGAGCCATGGCGGCTTGAAGCGCTGCTGTTTCAGCTTCTGTCCACTGACCCCGATACAGAATGGCTAACCCCCCGATTTTGAGCAAGGGCAGGGCATATTCGGCACAAACCGGAGCGGCAGCAACGGCTCGAATTAACGCTAAATCAAACTGTTCTCGATACTGCGGCTGTTGTCCGACTTGTTCCACCCGATCAACCAAGGTCGTGGCATTGGTGATCCCTAATGTCGGCAATAAGCGATCGAGGAAGTCAATTTTTTTGCGAGTAGAGTCTAGTAGGGTAACCGCCCAGTCGGGTCGAGCGATCGCAATGGGAACCCCCGGAAAACCACCCCCAGTCCCAATATCAATCACTGTAAAGGGTGAGGGAGAGGCGAGCGTCTGCTCTGCTCCGGCGCTCTGATCTGTTGCGTCCTTGCCAGCCTCCCCAGACAAAGCCAGGAAGTTCTTAATTCCTCGGAGGGAATCCCAAAGATGTTTTTCCCAGAACTCATCGGGTGCGGTGATGCGGGTAAGGTTGAACTGTTGGTTACCAGCCAGAATTCCGGCATAGAGTTGGTGAAACTGTTGGGTTTGGTGAGGGGAGGGTTGCCAATGGAGTGTATCCAGCCAGAGGTCAGCGAAATCAGGTAAGACGAGGGAAGAGTCAGGGTTAACCATGAGTAATCAACGGGATAGCGATCGAGACTATAGCAAGTTCTGGTAGAACCAGCCTCTCATAAAGTTGGATTCCGGGAACGTAAAGCCACCCGATGGCTTCTTGATAACTAGCCCGATTTGATTTACGAGGAAATGTAATGCGACGAGTTGCTTTTCTGGGATTCAGTATGCTGCTGCTCAGCAGTAGCCAGGCGCTAGCCGGTCCATTGCCCCGCTTGGCTAATCTGCACTGGCTGATGAATCACTCTACTCAGCCTGCGATCGCTCAACAGCAAGCGCAGCCAACTATTATCACGTTGCAACGTACTGCGTGCTTTGGCTTTTGTCCTATGTATAAAGTGACCATTTATGGAGATGGCAAGGTGGTGTATGAAGGAGAACGGTTTGTGAAGGAGACAGGCACGAGAACGACCAAGATTAGTCGAGCGGCCGTGCAGCAATTAGTCAAGGAGTTTAAGCAAGTCAACTATTTTACTCTCAACGATAGCTATACCGGAGGTCACACTGATGCGCCTTCGGCGATTACATCCTTGACACTGGGTAAGCAACAAAAGCTGGTGCATCACTATATGGCATCGCCAGATGCCCCGGAGACGCTGAAAGCTTTAGAGGATAGGATTGATCAAGTGGTCAATTCTCAGCAGTGGATTGGTACGGACGAAGAACGTCGTCCACAAAATCGTTAGGAGAATGCCGATCGGTTGAGAAAACATACCGCTAAGCTGTCCGATGGCGAACGGCTGAAGTGGCAAGAAAATTGAGGTTTATCCATTGTTTACTAATGTTAGTGCAGTGATGGTGCTCCGCGATCGGGCTAGCTTTGATCGCGGAGTGCGCATTTGGGGTACACCCTCAGTTGGCTGTTAGATGAAGCACGACACAAACCAACCCACCCAGATCAGGATCACTGGATGGCTAGAGCACGTTTACAGTACGATCGACGAAAACATCTAGCCTATTAATTGTTAGGAGGCAGAAGCCGGCTTAGCACCAGCACTCGGAAACGCCATGAATGAACGCATACGTATTGATTCGCGGCAGGAGCTAATCGCGCTCATCTCTAGATTACTGGAGGAAAACGATGCGGCTGAATGGGAGAACGAGACCGCCCATCGCTTTTTGGAGGCATTGGCGGCGTGGTTAAACGATGCCGATGGCTTCTATCGAAACATCAAGGAAGCAAGAGATCCGAACGAGGCGTCCTGGCAGCTATTTGCGGATGCTCTTCAAGCAGCGACTGTCTATGAGTAGCCGTCTACGCCAATGCCGCTGCCGCCTAACACCTGGCTGGAGCGGACATAAAGTGCCAAGCCCATACGTCGGCGTGCGCGCCGCTCAGCTTAACCGTTAGACGGCAGAGGGAAGGAGTATCTATGCGATTGCAACTGAAGTATCCACCCACAGCAGAGAACGCGCCCAAGTTCGCCGCCGACATGGTCAGCCCAGCAGCAGAAATGAGCGGTGCAAACCTCGACTACTCAGTTGCTAGCCTCCAAGCAGTGGACGACATCATCGAGTGCATGCGGCAGGATGGCTGCACTCCTGACCAGGTAGCGGAGACGCTGTTTGGGTTCGGGTGCTACGTCGGCGAGGTGTTCGTCCAGCGCGCGGGCGGTAGGTGGCGGAACGCTGCCGAAACGTCAATGGCAAAGCTCGCCGACTTCCCGATGGTCATTGAACTGGGCAAGGAGAGCTTTTGCAGCCCAATTGATAAGGTGTTTAAGCGGATGGAGAGCGGTGAGGACAACCTACCGTACTTCTATCAGGTGTTCACTGCGCGGGGATAGACCGTGGAACTAGGCAACGATGTAGGTAAGGTTTTGCGATCGACAGCACAACAAGAATCGGCTCGACAACGCTTGAGGAGCCATACTGGGGCAATCAGTCTTGGATATGCAACAGGCATAGATTGTGACAAGAAGCTTAATACTGCGTTGGTGCAGATGGAGCAGAGATTATGAAATTCCTAGTTGTCACCTGCTTAGCTCTGGGCGGGTTTGGGCTAGTGCTGAGCGGATGCACCTATGGTAGATGGGAGTTTTTATCATGGCGATATGCATCTGAGTTTTATACCCCTATCCAACAAGCTGTAGATTCAGGTTGTCTAAGTGAGTATCCAAAAGTCATCAAAGTCATGAACTATGATCAGCTGTCTGCTGTCGTTTGGTTCAAGGGAGACAGTGGCAGTACTTGGATTGCTGAAGCCTGGCGTTCTTTTGAGAAACCTAATTGGCAGTTCAAGAAAAGCGGCTCGGCTGGTGTCTACTATTGTGATATTGACATCATCAATAGTACATCTGGAGGTTCTGCGGATGGTTTCTACTGGTATAACTGAAACCTCACTGATCGCTTCTCTCCTTTGAGGCGATCGCGCCAGGGTATGAACAGTCGAGCTCATTTTCGTTGACCGCACGGACAAGAGAGCTTGATCAGGATGCCAACCGAGCAAACGGATCCAGCGTTGGGTTAAGTCTCAATATTAACGGGTGGTAACTCAGTATCGTTGCTGAGAAAATGCCTGGTGGCGGCATTCTATATCCGTAGATCCCGAAATTGAATAGCATCGATTCTGTTTTGATATGCGTCGATTCTGTTTTGATATGCGTCGATTCTATTTTGATATGCGTCGATTCTATTTTGATATGCGTCGATTCTATTTTGATATGCGTCGATTCTGTTTTGATATGCGTCGATTCTATTTTGATATGCGTCGATTCTATTTTGATATGCGTCGATTCTATTTTGATATGCGTCGATTCTATTTTGATATGCGTCGATTCTATTTTGATATGCGTCGATTCGGTTTTGGATACCGTCGTTTCTATTGTGATATGCATCGACTCTATGGTTGACTCCATCAATGGTATTAAAAACAGAATCGACGGTGTGCCAAATAGAGTTTAGCCAAATCAGTGAGGGCATCTAGGGCTATTGGGATGCTGAATTGGTGGAGAACTGGATGCTGGAGCAAGTTTGCTGGACGATCGCTGCTCTTTTCCTCGTTATGACAAATATTTGAGGGGCGATCGCTAAGTGTAGAGGCAACGTGACTCAGTGACCATGCAGGATCAAGTTGCTGTGTCTTTCCTAAGGATCTGAAATTAGGCAGAAAGATTCTCGCTATGCAGCTTGAGCAGCATATGATGCAGAAATAATCTGTATAAGTATTAAATTTCGGGTGTTATATTGAATTATTCTATCTACACCCTATGGGATCTTAGGCGGAAATTTTCAGCCCATTCATTGTTATGCTGACAAGGCTTTGGCAGGGGTGTGCTTGCAGAGGAATTTGAAGGCATCAGTTTATTGACCAATTGAAACCTGCATCATGGCTAATTCCTCTGGTTCTGACCAAAATCATGATTTTACCGATGCTGAGGATTGGTTTAATCACGCCTGCAACTTGTATGATTTAGAGCAATATGAGAAAGCTATTGCCGCATTTGATAAAGTCATTGAGTTTGACTCAGAGCATTTTGAGGCTTGGTTTAATCGGGCAGCTATACTGCACAGACTGGAACGCTACGAAGAAGCGATTGCGAGTTATACCAAAGTCATTGAAATCAATCCAGATTATTCAGATGCCTGGTTTAATCGAGGTCGTATCTTTGAGCACCATCTGGAGAATCATACAAGTGCTCTTGAGGATTACGATAAGGCATCCGAGTTAGACCCTGATAATCCTGATATTTGGGAGCAGCGACAATATTCACTCAGGTCTCTAGGGCGACATGACGAAGCTGAGGTTAGCTATGCTAAATCCGTTAGCATCAATGCTAAACGGTATCCATCCCTGGCTGTACCTCAGCAAAAATTACAAGCAGTAGATGAGTCGGTTGTGATTGACGGTCACACTGATTTCACAAAAGCGTTTTGCGACGGTTTTACCTTCTACCAAGACTATCCCCACTTTGGTTTGAGTGAAGTTACATTCTCGACCTATGAGATTGGTGAATTGAACCTAACCTCCGGGCGTATTGTTGCTTGTGATCCATCGCTTCAAGAAGCCCTACGTTGTCCATTTACAAAGTCTGTAGAACCCGGACGGTATCCGGTGTTTCTAAGTATTGCGTACCCGGAAGCATCGGGGTACTCAAATATTGCCTGTGTAATGGTTCGGTTCCGTGAAGCGGCAGCCATGAGATGGGAACTTGCCAAAATCTATGTTCCAGGTTCTGAAAAATGTGGAGAGGTTTATGGCGTTGATACTGGACTAGGCTGCTTTATGGATATAGATGCCGCAGAAGTCCTATACGAGTTGAAAGCTTTTACACCTCAGGAAGAAGCTGACATAAACACAGCCCGTTTAGCCCAAGATAACAGACAGAGCAGTGAGGCAGTTGGGCGTACCTCTGTGCGCGCTTGGGATTATTTCCAGGAGTGTTTTTATCAGCCACTCTATGCTGAGATGGAAAATAATGCCACTCGTCCACCGGGTCACGATTGGGCAAATGTTCAAGTTAGCGATCGCATCCAAGCAAACATCGTTGCATTTTCGTCAGGTTATGGAGATGGTGCCTATGCTTCTTACTGGGGGTATGATGCAGCAGGAAATCTTGTTAGCCTTGTCACAGATTTTTCTCTTTTTCCTAGTACTAGTTGACACAGCATAACAACGCCCATGCACACCGACCGCCGAAACTTGATCGGTTATGATGCAAAGTTCATCTGCGGCGGGTGATGGGCAACGTTATGTAGCATAGGGTATGTGTGTTGAAAGCCCTTCGATTTTGTCGATGCAGAGTTCAATGTTAACCTGATGTGATCGCTATGTTGTGAATCATGACTACACATAAAGAATCGATCATTGATCAATTTACTCGTCAGGCAGTCCCTTTTGCGCAGGTGCCCGGTCACACTAACGAAGAATCTCTACAGTTGTTATTGGAAATGGCAGAAGTATCTAATCAGGATACGGTGCTAGATGTTGCCTGCGGCCCAGGTATCGTAGCCTGTGCCTTCGCGCCTTTTTCCAGTCATGTGACGGGGATTGATATTACTCCAGCCATGCTTGAGCAGGCTCAGTCACTGGCTCAGAACCGCGGACTGACGAATCTTTCATGGCAGCAGGGAGAAGGAGAAGCATTACCATTTGCTGATCACAGCTTTTCCATTGTGCTGAGTCGTTACGCCTTTCATCATTGCCTCCAGCCAGATCTTGTTTTCTCGGAAATGATTCGGGTATGCCGCCCTGGAGGAAAGGTTTTGGTTGCTGATGTCGTTCTGCCATCCAGCAAGGTAAATGCCTACGATCGTCTTGAGAAACTGCGAGATCCGTCTCATACTCATGCCTTGAGTCTAGAAGAGCTTCAGAATTTAGCGACTGCAAATAATCTGCAAAATGTCCGTCTAGCTTTCTATAAAGTGGAAATTGAATTAGAACAACAAATGGCAGCTTCATTTCCCAATCCAGGAGATGAGGATAAGATTCGACAAATTATCAGAGAGGATATTGGAGTTGACAAGTTGGGTATCAACACCCATCTTAGAGGTGATGAGATTTACTACGCAGTGCCAATCACAGTTATGGTTGCACACAAAGCTGCATAACAACGCCCATGCACACCGACCACCAAGTGTTGATCGGTTGTGACACAAAAGTTATCTGCAACCACTGACTTTTACCGCTATGCCGAAAGTCTTCAGATGGGAGAGCGGCTTGATTGGCTTGCAGGATATTTAGTCACAATGGAAGTTTCTTAGGGCAGGTAATTCTAATGACAATAGCAACGATTAGATGTCATGACGGACGAAAATCTTGATTTTTCAGATTGCCCAGAAGTTACACCAGAGATGTTTGCAAAAGCAGTGGTGCGACGTGGTCTACCTGCTGCAAAAACAAAAACTCAAGTAATACTTCGTATTGATGTTTATGAACACCAAGTTGAATATTAGACCAACCGACAGATAAAGAAGGCTTGCCTAAATGCTGGTTTCGATATTGTTGTCTATCCTGTAGAACAAAAAATAGAACATTATTTGCCAACAGGTCACATAGTTAGAGTTAATGACGCTTTGGTTAAGTTGTTTGGAATTAAGAGCGTTATGCGTCTAATGCTTTATCCCATTCCAATTGATGACTGAGACCATACTTAATAAAATCTTCGACTGGCGCTTTGTCACTCTTACCAAACACACCCAAACTGTAAGGATTCTCTCGCATTCGTTCCTCGACGAATTCTTGCTCCATCCGCAGCACTTCATCCCTGGGTTGATCCGGTTTAAAGAAATCGACGACTAACACAGTCCGTTCATACTCTGTGTAATTATGGGGGCAATGAGGATAGCTATGGTCTAACACTAAAAATTCCCCTTCATACCAATAGAGTTTCTCATGACAAATTTTCATTGCCACATCTCCCTGCGGCACAATCAGTCCTAAATAGCCGCGATTCATGTGGGGATTGTAGTTGACATGGAGTTTGACATCCAATCCGGGATGAAATGTACCAAAGTACACATTTCTGAGGATATGTTTGTTTCTTAAATTAGTGGACTCGATCGCTTCAGATAACTTGGAGAAGTATTTTACTCTTAATTGTAGGGCTTTTTCTGGGACATGCTGCCCTGCGTATTGCGGATATTCAATGTGATGGGTGTGAATATAGTTTTCAATCAGCAGTCCTTGAAATAATACCCCAAACGCACTGTACTTAGCATTGCCCTTCGTCTTCACAGTTTTACTTTTAGGTCCCATCACCGCATCGGCAAACTGCAACTCTGCCTCAGAGGCGTGATGCTTAAACGTGGTAAATTCATCTCGAATCGCTTGCCAGTGCTGTTGCAGAATCTGCAAGAACGGAAATTGTTGGGGATCTAAATGATACTCGTTAAATTGTGTCATCACCTTTTCTCCTGAATCGACTGGAATTTCAACGGCTATAATTCATTCTAAAAGTTTTATTTTAGGCAGCTTAGTAAAAAAATGCTCTAACTAATTCTGGCAAGAGGTACTGTGTCTGAAACCCCGACTCTAGATAGATTAATCAAAAATGTGCGGGTGGTGCGCCCGCTCCAAGTCTCCGTCGATCGCCTGGATATCGGCATTAAGGGTGGTAAATTTAGCCAAATTGCCCCAGAAATTAGTCCAGATCAGGCAAAAGAAGTGATGGACGCAAAGAATCTCCTGGGGTTTCCGGGGATTGTGGATGCTCACATGCACATTGGTATTTATCAACCCCTTGACCAGGACGCGATCGCGGAAAGCCAAGCGGCGGCAATGGGCGGAGTCACCACCAGCCTGAACTATATTCGTACTGGACAGTATTACCTAAATAAAGGCGGCTCTTACCGAGAGTTCTTCCCAGAGGTGTTGGCACGATCCAACGGCAATTTTTATGTGGATTATGGCTATCACATTGCCCCGATCGCGCCTCAACACATTGATGAAATGCAATGGTTATATGAAGAACATGGAGTCGCATCGTTCAAAATCTTTATGTTCTACGGAGGGTATGGACTACATGGTCTGTCTAATCAACAGAATTTGTTTCTGATGATCAACCCGGACGATCGCTATGATTTTGCCCACTTTGAATTCATCATGCGGAGCCTATCGCAGCTTCGAGAACGGTATCCCGCTGCCCAAGACTCGATTAGCCTCAGTCTGCATTGTGAAATTGCCGACATTCTCAATGCCTACACCAAGATTGTGCAGCAAGACACCACCCTGACGGGTCTGAATGCTTACAGTGCTGCTCGTCCACCCCACTCCGAAGGGTTAGCGATTTGCATTGCTTCCTATCTGGCGCATGAGACTAACTGCGGCAACATCAATTTGCTGCATCTCAGTTCCCGTAAGGCAGTCGAAGCGGCATTGATGATGCAAGCCACCTTTCCTCACATCAACTTCAAGCGGGAAGTCACTGTCGGTCATCTGCTGCTCGATGTCGATGCCCCCACAGGCAAATGGGCAAAGGTCAATCCGCCGATTCGACCCCGCGCCGATGTGGAGTATTTATGGAATGCCGTGTTGCAAAACCAGATTGATTGGATTGTCAGTGATCATGCCTGTTGTGCTGCCGAGCAAAAAGCCAGCCTCAGCGATCCAGACAATATTTGGTTAGCTAAGTCGGGCTTTGGCGGCACGGAATATTTGCTTTCAGGTGTAGTCAGTGAAGGTAGCAAACGGGGCATGTCCTACAACCAGATGGCAAGGCTATTGAGTTGGAATCCGGCGCAACGATTTGGTCTGGCTCAGAAGGGTGATATTGCCGTAGGCTATGATGCTGACTTAGTGCTACTCGATCCGCATGAAACCTTCGTCGTTCGTGCGGCTGAATCCCTCTCACAACAAGGTTATACCCCCTTTGAAGGCATGGAATTAACCGGACGGGTCAAGCACACCTTCCTCCGGGGCAACCTGATTTACGATCGCGGACAAATCATCGGCTCACCGCAGGGACAGTATTTGCGGCGATCGCTGGGATTGTCACCAGAAACGTTTTAGCGTTCCTTGGCTGTCGCAATAATGTGGACATCAATGTTCTTCAGCGATCGCAATAATTGATGTGTTAGTGATCCACGGAGGATCAATTTCCAGCGCGATCGTTGACTTTCACCAATGACGATTTGAGTGATGTAATAGCCTCTAGCCACTTCGGCGATCGCTTTTGCTTTGTCATAGTTGGTGCTCCGAATAAATTCGCCACCAAACTCTTGGCATAGCCTTTCACAGGTTTCGATATGCAGACTCTCTGCTTTAGTCAGAAACCGATCGGGGTCATCCACAAATAAGCAGTAAAAGGGAGCATGCATATACCCCGCCAGGCGAGCTCCACGTCGAATCAGTTGAATGGCATTGGGATAGGTTGAGACACAGACTAAAACCCGTTCAAGAATGCTGCAAAACGATGCCTGGGGTTTTGTGCCATTCGATGCTTGCTCAAGCGCTTCTTCCTCAATGTTGTCGGCAACTTCGCGTAATGCCAATTCTCTGAGAGCGATCAAATTACGCCGCTGAAAAAAATTTTGGAGCGACTGATCAACCTTCTCAAGCGCATAGATTTTACCGTCTTTAAGGCGCTCCTCTAGTGTCTCTGGGGTGACATCAATCACCACGACTTGATCGGCCTCTTCCAACAGGCGATCGGGGATGCGCTCGCGCACAACAACCCCTGTAATCCGAGCTACGAGATCGTTGAGGCTTTCTAAATGCTGAATGTTGACGGTTGAATAGACGTCAATCCCTGCTGCCAAAATGGCTTCCACATCCTGATAGCGCTTTTCTCGTTGAGAACCAGGGACGTTAGTATGGGCGAGTTCGTCAATTAAAGCCAGTTGTGGCTGACGAGCCAGAATGGCATCTGTGTCCATTTCAGCCAAACTGATGCCACCACAGTGAATGAGCTGCCGGGGCACCACTTCTAGCCCCACTGCTTGCTGAGCCGTCTCCTGCCGATTGTGGGTTTCGAGTAACCCAATCACTACATCAATCCCCTCCTGCCGCAGCCGGTACCCCTCCTCCAGCATGCGGTAGGTTTTACCGACCCCCGGTGCCATACCAATAAAAATTTTATGCTTACCTCGCTGGGCAAGGCAGCGATAGGTACTATCAGGTGCAGAACCGGACGAGTGATACATAGTTAGCGATCGAACATATCCATAGCTAGATTGAGCTTCAGGACATTGACTCCTGGTTCGCCAAAGACGCCTAAGAAGCGACCATCCGTATTTTGATGGATCAAATCTTCTAGTTGACTTGGTGCAAGTCCTCGGGTGGCTGCTACCCGCGTAATCTGGGCTCTAGCCGCTGCAGGTGTGATATGGGGGTCAAGACTGGAACCAGAGGTGTACACCAAATCGGCAGTCGGTTGAATGCCTGCCTGGTGTAATTGAGTCATGGTTTCTTGAACCCGCTTAAGCAAATCTGGATTAGACGGAGCCAGGTTGCTCGCCCCCGATATCCCGGTTTTGAGTATGCCTGCGGCATCATTAGTGGGGTCGGCAGTACTGTAGTTGGTAGTGCTGGGGCGACTATTGAAGTAGCGATCGCTGGTAAACGGCTGCCCAATTAAAGCTGATCCGACAGGTTGACCTTGAGTATTCGTCAGAATGCTGCCGTTGGCTTGAAAGGGGAAGGCGATTTGTCCCAAGCCAATCATTAGGAGCGGATACATCAGGGCTGTGATCACCCAAAGGACCAGAGTCGATCGCATGGCTCGACTGACCTCGCGCATGACACTCATTAGAATTTCTCCGGTACAAACATCACAACGAATAAATAAACGGACAGCACCACAGTTCCCAGCCCCAATAGCCCTAATGCCCAGGCTTGAGAGCGAGAGCCTTCATGACCACTAGTGGCGTAAACAACGGGAGCCACCATGAGATTGAAGCAAAATGCCAGAAACAGAGACAGCGGCAGCTTTTGCCTCCGCCATTCTGACCAAAGGTCGGCAACCTCTTCCAGCGTTTGAGCCGTTGTTGGCAGCGATGAGCGCAATCGTTTGAGAGTATGGAGTTTCATGACTAAAAAGGGGTTGAAGAACTAGGAGAAGGGCAGAAGCCAATCGATCGCTTTAATGGCAATAAATGGAGCAATGATGCCACCTAAGCCATAAATCAACATGTTGCGTTGCAGCAGTTGATCAGCGGTGAGTGGACGAAACTGCACCCCCCGCAGCGCCAGCGGGATTAGGACCGGAATAATCAGGGCGTTATAAATCAGGGCAGAGATGATCGCCGATTGGGCACTTTTCAGTCCCATGATGTTGAGTGCCCCAATTCCCGCCGCTGCAAAGATGGTAGGAATAATTGCGAAGTATTTGGCGATGTCATTGGCAACCGAGAAGGTCGTCAATGCGCCACGGGTAATCAATAGTTGTTTGCCGATCGTCACTAGGTCGATCAATTTGGTTGGGTCAGAATCCAGATCCACCATGTTGGCAGCTTCTTTGGCAGCCTGGGTTCCAGAATTCATGGCTAGACCGACATTGGCTTGAGCCAGTGCGGGGGCATCATTGGTGCCATCACCGGTCATCGCGACTAGCTTACCCTGAGCCTGTTCCCGGCGAATCACATCAATTTTGTCTTCGGGTGTGGCTTCAGCAATGAAATCATCCACTCCAGCTTCCTGGGCAATTACAGATGCTGTAATGCGGTTATCACCCGTCAGCATCATGGTTTTGACCCCCATCCGACGCAATTGGTCAAACCGTTCTCGCAACCCCGGTTTCACCCTGTCCTTCAGATAAATCACGCCATAGATGTCATCACCCCGGCACACAGCCAGAGGCGTTCCCCCTAAATGGGAAACTCGTTCATAGGCTGCATCCAGGGTTGGAGGAACGTGACCACCCCGCGATCGCACAAATCCTTTAATGGCATCCACGGCACCTTTGCGGTACTCCTGACTATCCAGATCAGTACCGCTCATACGAGTCCGAGCCGAGAACTCAATCCCAACGCCGGGTTTGCCATCCAGCTCGAAGGTCGCTCCTAATTTTTGAGCTAGCTGGACGATCGATCGTCCTTCTGGAGTTTGATCAAACATACTAGCGACCAAACAAACATCGGCAACGGTCTGAAGGCTATGACCATTGACTGGAATAAACTCGTCGGCTAAACGGTTGCCTAATGTAATGGTTCCAGTTTTATCCAAAACCAGCGTATTCACATCCCCACAGGCTTCTACGGCACGCCCAGAGGTGGCAATCACGTTGAACTGAGCCACCCGATCCATCCCCGCAATGCCGATCGCGCTTAACAATCCCCCGATCGTCGTGGGAATCAGGGCGACTAGCAGGGAAATCAGAATCGCAATACTCGTGCCAGACCGTAAACTGTTGCCTGTCGCTGTTCCGGCAACACTATCTAAAAAGCCTGCAATATATCCAGATAACGAAGGCGTTGTGGCAACCACAATCAGAAAGACCTGGGTCAGCACTGCTAGCAACACCGTCAGTGCAATTTCATTGGGAGTTTTGGTGCGTTCGGCACCTTCGACTAGAGCAATCATGCGATCGATGAAGCCCTGCCCTGGATCAGCGGTAATTCGTATCACTAGCTGATCGGAGAGGAGACGAGTGCCACCGGTAACAGAACTGGCAATATCTGTACCCGGTTGTTTTAAGACAGGAGCCGATTCTCCCGTAATAGCTGATTCATCCACAGAACCAATGCCTTGAATCACCTCACCATCAGCGGGGATCAGGTCTCCTGCGACTACTGTCACCTGGTCACCACGACGCAATTCAGTTGAATTGACCGGCTGAATTTTGCCATCGGGAAGCAGCTTACGTGCCAGGGTGTCAGAGCGGGTCGATCGCAGCGCATCTGCTTGTGCCTTACCTCGTCCTTCGGCAACAGCTTCAGCAAAGTTAGCAAACAGAATGGTCAAGAAGAGGATAAACGTGATGATGCCATTGAGTAACCGTTGTTGCCCAATATCTGTTTGTACTGTACTAAATAGAGTGGGATGAATAGTGACAAGTAGAGTGACGATCGTACCCAGCCATACCACAAACATGACTGGATTTCGGACTGCAATGCGTGGATGCAATTTGACAAAAGCGGCTCGAATTGCTCGTTGATACAGTCCTTGGCGATCGGCTTTTGGGGTGTGCCGACGATCGTCACGCCGACCACCAGGAACCCGAATTGGGCGTGAGGATGGAGAAGATCCGGTTTTAATTCCCATAACGGTTCAAAAATTCCTACCCAATACCTTTGATGATTTGAAATGCTTCTGCAACGGGACCTAATGCCAGGGCTGGAAAAAAGGTGAGGGCACCCAAAATCAGAATCACGCCCGCTGTGACTCCGGTGAATAACCCTGTATCAGTACGTAGAGTTCCAGCCGTCGCGGGAACGGGCTGCTTGCGAGACATACTATCTGCCAGCAGCAGCAATGCCACGATCGGAATATAGCGTCCTGCCAGCAAACTAAAGCTGGTGCTCAAGTTCCACCACAGCGTTCCATCCCCGAGTCCTTCAAATCCAGACCCGTTGTTTGCGGCCGCCGAAGCATACTCGTAAATGACTTGAGACAGCCCGTGAAATCCCGGATTGCTAATACCAGCCAGTTGTTCGGGGAATACCAGGGTAATTGCCGATGGGATCAGGATAGCGATCGGATGCACCAGTAAAATCAGAAAACTTGCCAGAACGACCTCTCGTTGCTCGATCTTGCGTCCCAAAAATTCGGGAGTTCGTCCCACCATTAAACCTGTAACAAACACAGCCAGAATCAGGTAGGCAAAGAGGAATGCTGTTCCCGTGCCCTGCCCACCAAACACAATTTGCAGAAACAAATTGGATAGGGTGACAAAGCCACCACTGGGCATAAAGGAGTCATGCAAACTATTCACGGCTCCACACATACTGGCAGTTGTAAATACGGCAAAGAGAGCAGATTGCGCCCAGCCAAACCGGACTTCCTTGCCTTCCAAATTGGGAGCGCTGTTGCCTAATAAGGCATTGACCGCTGGGTTACCCTGGTACTCGCCGATCGCCGTAATGACGATAAATCCAATCAAAATCGCCAGTGGAATACTGTACACCAACCAGGCTTGCTTCAGGTTGTGGGCAAATATTCCGTAGGTAATAATCATTGCTGTTGGAATTGCAAGCAGTGTCACCAGTTGAATTAGATTGGTGAAACCATTGGGATTTTCAAACGGATGGGCTGAGTTGATGGCAAAAAAACCGCCCCCATTCTCACCCAATTCCTTAATGATCTCGAAGTGAGCAACTGGACCACGGGCGATCGCCTGTTGGATTACCGGATTTTCCAAAGTCGGGACAAGGGCTGGTCCGGCAAGAGTCTCAGGCATTCCAGCCGCCATGAACCCGATCGCACCCACCACACTAATTGGCAACAGAATTCGGGTAATAGACTGAATCAAATCAACATAGAGATTACCCAACGGTCTACCGGTTAGTCCCCGAATAAAAGCGATCGCCACGGCAATGCCAGTAGCGGCTGAGGTAAACATCACGAAGCCTAAAGCCGCAAACTGGCTGAAATAGCTGTAAGTTGTTTCGCCAGCATAGTGCTGTTGATTGGTATTGGTGACAAAGGAAATGGCTGTATGCAGAGCTAGATCCCAGGAGGGCGCAGTTAAACCCGTGGGATTCAAGGGTAATACACCCTGAATCATGAAAATCAGGTCGATCAACACCAGCATTGCCAGGTTGCTGTACAGGACTGCCCGGGCATACTGCCAGCCGGTCATCGCCTCGCGGGTTCGCACTCCACTGAGTGAGAATATAGTTCGCTCTACAGGATTAAGCACCGGGTCAAGCCAGGTGCGCTGCCCCATAAAGACACGGGCAATATAACGACCGAAGAATGGCGTAATGACCACGACAATCAGCAGCGTTAAGACAATTTGCATCCATCCTTGCAACATGTTTCTGTTGGACTCTCACTATGGGTGATTGGTCATTGGCATTAAGAAAGGGCAAATAACCAATGACATCTACCGATCGATGGTGAGGCTCTGATTTAAGAATTACAAGGTATAGAGCGGCGTTTACTACAATGTTTAGATCAGTGGTATAGCCGGTCAGCAGAACGTTTAGTCAGTGCTTAGATCGGCTCTATACCAGCAAATATAAATTGGCAGCTAAACGCCGTCTGAGTCGGATTTTTAAGTGGAATCACCTGGAAAATCGTTAGACTTCGGAATAGGGAACTGGCTCAATAACGGTTCTATTTCAGGAGCCAAATGCTGCAACTTCGACGCGGATCTGATGCAAACTACTGGCAGTCAAGCACATTCTGGCTAGTGGTAGGACTCTTTGCTGTCGTCCTATTTCTGGAGATTTTGACTCCACCCGATTATGTGTTTGGTTATCTCTATATCGGTCCCATTCTGCTGGCAAGTGCTCACCTCAGCCGGAAGATTACCGTTCAGGCGACTTTAGCGGCTTGTATTCTGACCCTAATCAACGTCTGGTTACCAGGTATTGAACTGGTTAAGGCGCCTACAATTGCTAGTCGAATGATTGCAACGTTGGCGCTGATCGTCACAGGAGTCCTGAGCGATCGCAACCGTCTATATCAGCAAACATTGCTCCAGCAGCAAACTCAGCTGGAAGCCCAAGAAAAGCTAGCCAGCACTCGAGAGGACTTTGCTTCTGCCTTAACCCATGACCTGAAAACCCCACTACTGGGGGCGATCGAGACGCTAAAAGCCTTTCAAAATGGCAGTTTTGGTTTAGTTCAACCCAGCCAGCAAAGTGTTCTAGCGATGATGGTGCGCAGCCATCAAACCACTCTGCAAATGGTGGAAACACTGCTAGATGTTTACCGGAATGATAACGAGGGGTTACAGCTTCACCTGGCAACGATCGATTTGGTGGGGATCGTAGAAGAGGTCATGACGGCAATCACCGATCTCGCGGCTAGCCGTCGGGTGCATATCTCTCTCCACTATGGAGCCTCTGACTTTCGCCAATTTCTCTGGGTAACCGGTGATACCCTACAACTTCAGCGGGTTATGTTCAATCTCCTGGCTAATGCAATTAATCACTCCCCTCGTGGTGCGAAGGTTGAGGTCGTTTTAGAACCAGGCTCCTCGCACCAAACGGTGAAGGTAACAGACCATGGGGCAGGCATTAAAGCGGATGAACTCCCCCATCTGTTTGAGCGGTTTTATCAGGGACAGAGCGATCGACAAGCCAAAGGTTCAGGGTTAGGTCTTTACCTATCTCGGCAGATCATTGAGGCACACAGCGGTACAATTTGGGCAGAGAACCGACAGCCAACGGGGGCAACCTTTGCGTTTCGGCTTCCTGCCTTACCTCCCCAACCTTATTGAGCCTGCTTTGTCATTCGTCTGTTGTTCGTTGTGACTATCCATGACTGGTTAATCCCGCATCACCAAACGGTCCAATCGCCCATGCCTAAGGTGCAACCCCTGAAGATCTTATTAGTGGAAGATGATGAACTGTTTCGTCTCGGCTTACGGGTGCGGCTGGAGCAAGAGCCAGGGTTGGAAATTGCAGCGGAGGCAGAAGATGGGGAGATGGCGATCGAAATGGTTAAATCCCATTCGCTCAACATCGTGGTTCTCGATATTGGTTTACCCGGTTTAGGGGGGGTGGAAGCCTGTCGGCAGATCAGGCAGTTCGCTCCCGAGCTGCCAGTGCTGGTACTCACGTCGCATACGCAAAAAGCGTTAATTAACCGCATTATCGAAGTTGGTGTACAGGGCTACTGCCTCAAAGGGGTGCCCTCGCAGACCTTAATTCTCGCCATTCGATCGGTCGCTGCCGGGGCATCCTGGTGGGACTCTGCCGCTACAACTGAAATTCGGGCTGCCTTTGAAAATAACTCTAGTGCCGCACCCACCGATGATTCTGAGCAATTGAACTCTGTCCTGACACGACGAGAACAGGAAATCCTAGCTTTAATCGCGGCTGGCAAAACTAATCAGGAGATTGCCCAGCTGCTATATATTGCACCAGGAACCGTCCGCGTTCATGTTCATGCGATTTTGCAGAAGCTAGATGTGCGCGATCGGACTCAGGCGGCTGTTCTTGCCATTCAAAGAAAGCTGATTGCAGCGGATCTACTCTCTGAGATAACTGGCTTGTAATCCCTTGAATTAGCCATTGGGACTACTAAACTTGCACTCAGGATTTGCAACGTTTCATCCTCGATCGACAACGGTGGGGTTCCGAACCACACAGTTCGAGTCGTGAACTCGACAGGTCAACCTCAGAAGTCAAATGGTCGAGTTCCAAACGACATGATTTGACTGCTGAACTCGAATGATCAGGCTCAAAGGTCAAATGGTTGAGTTCCAAACGAGATGATTTGACTTCTGAACTCGAAGCGTGGGGTTACGAACTCAAATAATCAGGCTCAAAGGTCAAATGGTCGGGTTCTGAACAGCAGGATTCACGTTCTGAACTTGGAAACTGGAAACAAAAAGCTATCTTCAACGGATGGTAATCAAACTCAGGTTTACTGAAAGAGTTGAGATATTAGGTATGAGAAACCAGGCAACAGGGGACTGGTCACTTGATCGGGAGGAAGCAGGGTATTGACTAACCGTAACAACGCTTGCTCCCGGCGATACACTTCCATCTGTTGTTTTTGCCAGTCAATCATCCAATATTCCTGCACACCCCGTTCCGAATAAAGCTTTAGTTTCAGTTCTCGATCGCGTCGCTGATTTTCGTCTCCTAGAGAAAACACTTCCACTACCAGTTCTGGAGCGCCCGTCAAATGTCCGGCAGCATCGAGCAGCACCGCTAACCGCTCTTGGCTGACCCAAACTACATCAGGAATCACATTATCGGCATCCGTAAAGATCACACCGGGAGCCTGTACCGCTTCACCCAACCCCGTTGACAAAGACCAGGTATCCAGGGCAGTGCAAATGCGGGTGCTGGCTCTTTGGTGTCGCCAGTCGGGTGCGCTGGTTACAAGCAACTCTCCGTTAACGATTTCGTAGCGGTTGCCATTATCGGGAAACAATTCCAGATCTGCCGCTGTCCACCGAACTCTATCGATCGCACTCTGGCTCATCTGCTGCGCCTCCAGAACTACTTCTATGCTACTACCTGGTTATTCTTAGCTTAGTACTCGTCTACAAAACCTGAATGAACAATGTCCTAACGTCCTATGGCTGCTGACGTATCATTAGCATAGGAACTTACTGTAGCCATCTCAGTGCCATGTTTGCCCTCGTCTCTGCTGAAAAAACTCATCTTCCGCCTGGCTCAGTGGTGCGTTTACCTGCCACCTGGGAGGAGTATCAGGCTGTGAGCCAGCAACGCGGCGACAGTTCTATTCCGCGCCTCAAATATCGCCACGGAGAGCTACTGCTGATGTCTCCCTTGCCGCAACATGGCAAAGATGCCAGCCTCATTGCTGATGTGATCAAAACCTTACTTGATCATGCCGATCGGGAGTATGACTCCTTTACCCCAATTACGATGGAGCTACCTGAGGAAAGTGGTATTGAACCGGACTATTGTTTCTATATCGACCATTGGGAAGCGGTATTAGGTAAACGGCGAATTAATTGGCGTACTGATCCGCCACCTGATTTGGCATTAGAAATTGACATCACTAGCTATTCTGATATCAATGATTACCTACCCTATCAAGTTCCAGAAGTTTGGCTATTCAAGCGAGAAAAGCTACGGATCTATCAGCTTCAAGGAAATGCCTACACCCTGCAAACTCAAAGCCGCTATTTTCCAGACATTGATCTACAAGGGGTGGTCGATCGCTGTCTGCAAATTGCCTACGATCGCAATACCAGTGCTGCCATTCGTGACTTAAGGCAACGTTTACGCAATAACAATCACGCACACTGAAAAATCGAACAGTATACTTTGAGCCGTGATCTAACAGGTCAACCTCAGAAGGTAAATGGTCGGAGCCCGAAGGATATGATTTGACTTCTGAACTGAAAGCGTGGGGTTCCGAACTCAAATGATCATAGTAAAAAGGTCAAATAATCGGGTTCCGAAGGATATGATTTGACTTCTGAACTGAAACGATCGACCTCTGAGGTCAAATGGTCAGGTTCCGAACAGCAAAATGGTTGAACAACTTACGGTGCCGACAATCACAGTAAGCCTAATTCCTGCAAATTCTTGACATCTTCGTACAGATCTTCAACGTCGTAATGGATATAGAGATTGCGGCTAGCCAGGAGTGTCTGAAATTCCAGTCGAGTCATGCCAAGAAGGCAGCTGGCTTTGCCCAGCGTTAGTCTCTCACGCTGAAATAGCACTAGCTCTTATAGCAGTTCGGCTTCAGAAAGCCCAGAGGCTTGAACTAATTCATCGGAGATCAGCAAACTCATAGTGGGAAGTAGTAAGCCAGCCTATTTTAGGCATAGCGATCGTATCCTAACAATTCTCCCCCGGTTGCTCGCAAACCCCAATGCTGACCCAACTAGTAGAACCATCCTGCCAATGTTCTTTCTTCCAAATAGGGGCATTATGTTTCAGGGTGTCGATCGCATACTTGCAGGCTGCAAACGCTTCGGTGCGATGGGGACAACCAACAGCCACTAAGACACTGATTTCGCCAATTTGTAACTTACCCGTTCGGTGATGAATCACCACATGGGTCACGTCTGTCCAGGTTTGGCGAATCTCATACGCAATCTGTTGGAAGACCCGGATCGCCATCGGTTCATAGGCTTGATACTCCAGTGCCACCACCGATCGCCCATCGGTATTGTTGCGCACCATGCCACTCATCACCACCACTGCGCCATTGGCGGGGTCATTGGCTAACGTGTAGACCTCTGCCAACGACAAGGGAGCAAACCTGATTGCGAAATGATCGTTGGGATGAGGTTGACTGGTGGTTAAGATGGGAGCGCTAATTCCAGCCGTCATAGTCAGGTGATGCCAGTAAAGGATGCCTCTCTATTGTGCCCGATCGGACCACTGCCAGGATTTAATCGCGATCGCTGTGTAGAATTCTGAGCGGCAATGGTGCATTCTGAAGCATAGCTGGTCACTCTTCTGTAGTGTGGCTGTCATCTGTTTGCCATTCTCTTCTGGTACAACTAAATCGCCTCTTGATCCAACATCCATCAAAAGCCATGCTTGAGCAAACGTTGTGTGCCACTAGACCCGCGACTGAGCAGTGGATTAAATTTGCTACCTGGCTCATCGATTCGCTATTTAATCCAGTGATCGTAATTCTTGCGGTATTGCTATTGTTTGGGGTGCTCTGGCTATTGATCCCGCATTACCGACGATGGTTGACTCGCATTGCGGCTGGACTGGTCATTGGTTACCTGTTACTCCTGTCTCCACCAGCTGTAGCCATCAGTAATCGGTTACTGTTGGGCTTTGTGCCAGGGGATTCTGGGCAACCGGCTGATGCCATTGTGGTGTTAGGTCGGGGCGTGGGGCTGCGACAATCCCGTGCCGATGTAGCCGCTCAACTCTGGCACACCAACCGGGCACCTCTGGTCTTTATCAGTGGTCGGTATGATGCTCCTCCGATCGCGGAGATGGTAGCGCAGCAAGGAGTACCAACAACTGCGATCTCTGGAGAATCTTGTTCTGCAACCACCGAGGAGAATGCTCGATTTACCACAGAACTGTTAAAACCCCGGCAGGTCAACCGAATTGTGTTGGTCACCGACTCACCGCATCTATTGCGATCGATGTTGACCTGCCGTAGTTTGGGCTTTGAGGTAATTCCCCATGCTAGCCCCCTCCCCCAACTTGAGCCGACTCAAAAAGCGTTTCTCGTGTTTCGGGAGTATTTTGGCATTGTTGCCTATGGTTTGCGCGGACGATTCTTGGCTAGAGATTTGCCACCTTCAGGGGCTGTTAGTGCATTACCGTTAGAAGGCTAAGCCAGGTTGAGTTAGCAATTTGGCTGCCTCAGGAGTAATTTCTCGCTCCGGAATTACATTCTCTGGGCAAACCGTCTGCATAAAAATTTCCCCACTGTGGGCTGTAACCCTGGCTGTATCCTACCAGGTATCCCAACCGACGATGGGGAAAGTGAGTGATGCGGTGTCAGCGATCGGGGGCGTACCTCCAGAACCCTGACAGCTTGACCACTGAAGCTGACTAGGACATCGCTTGGATGATGTAGTCAAAGTAAGGAGAGGCTTCTGAGGCATCCGATTCGCTCAGCAGTTCCAAGGAAGCTGCCTTTAAGCAACGGATGGCTTCTGCCATGCCCGGCACTGGAACACCTAAGGCGTTGTACATTTCCCGGGCACCGATGACACCGATGCTTTCGATCGGCTCTTTGTCGCCCGCCAGAATGCCGTAGGTCACCAGGCGTAAATACCAGCCGTAGTCCCGCAGACACAGCGCCCGTTGCTTATCTCCGTAGGCATTACCACCGGGAGAGATAAAGTCGGGACGCTTCCGCCACAGTTGCTTGCTGGCTTCCTGGACAATCTTTTTCTCATTTTCTGAAAGTGTGGCAGCGATGCGAGTCCGCTGTTCACCGGTCTTAAAGAAGTCTGCCATCGACTTCAGTTCGCCAATACTGGGATAGCGAAGCTCATCGTCGGCTTGAAGAATGACTTGGCTAACTACGCTCATATTTAATGCGGTATCTCAGGGTATCAGTGATAGTTTAACGACTCTGGGGACGCAAAGAAAAGCATGCATCGTTCAACAGCAGCCTTCGCCGTACAATCAAGAGCCTACCTTGTCCTCTGTACCCCAAAGTCAAAAGTTTTGTAACAGATCAACGATAATTGGTAAATTGCAGCGGCACAGGGTAATCTTCCTGCTTCAGGCGTTGGATCACGGTCTGTAATTCGTCTTTCGACTTGGCACTGACCCGCACCGCATCCCCTTGAATCGACGCCTGAATTTTCTTAAACTCATCCCGAATCAGCTTAGAAATCTGCTTGGCGATCTCCTGGCTAATTCCTTTGCGCAGAGTAATTTCCTGGCGCACCCGATTACCACTGGCAGATTCAATTTTGCCGTAATCAAAAATCTTCAGCGACAAATTGCGTTTGACCGCTTTGGTTTGTAACACCCCATGCACCGCATCCAGAGTGAAGTCACTATCGGTACTAATCGTAATCACTTCATCACCCAGATCAACCTCAGTTTTAGTGTCCTTGAGGTCATAGCGGGCTTGAATCTCGCGCTTGGTTTGATCGATCGCGTTGACGAGTTCCTGGCGATCAAAGTCACTCACAATATCAAAGGAATAGGTTGCAGCCATAGAACAGAAATATTTACTGCCAAAGATTCACGGACATTTCTCCAGAATACTGGCTCCGTGTCCCCTCTCATCATGCCGTAGACTTAAACATTCTTCACCCCAGTTCTAGCGGTAAGATCACCAACAACCAACTCCTTGAAGGCAGGTAGGCGATCGGGTATGGAACGGATTGGATTTATTGGACTGGGGATCATGGGTCAGCCGATGGCACACAATATCATGCAGGCAGGCTATCCCCTGGTGGTGTATAACCGCAGTCGCCCGGCAATGGAGATCTTAGGAGCCGCTGGAGCCACGTTGGCAGAGTCTCCCAAAGCGATCGCTGAACAGAGTGATGTGATGATCACCTGTGTCTCTGATTCACCCGATGTGGAAGCCGTAGTGCTGGGAAGCAATGGGTTGATCAAAGGAGTCCAATCGGGCATGTTGTATATCGACATGTCCACGATCGCGCCTGCTACCTCTCGTCAGATCTACACTGCCTTACAAGCCAAAGGAGTCGATGCCCTGGATGCTCCCGTTTCTGGGGGCGATATCGGCGCGCAACAGGGAACCTTATCAATTATGGTTGGCGGCGAGGCAGCAGCCTTCCAACGGGCACTGCCGATTCTGCAAACGATGGGCAAAAATATTGTGCATGTGGGCGATGCCGGAGCCGGACAGGTGACAAAAGCCTGTAACCAAATTGTGGTGGCGTTGACCGTCCAAGCGGTGGCGGAAGCCCTGACCCTGGCAAAGAAATCGGGGGTTGATCCAGCCAAGGTGCGAGAGGCGTTGCTGGGCGGGTTTGCCCAGAGTCGGGTGCTGGATGTGCATGGACAACGGATGTTGGATGGAAATTTCCAGCCCGGATTTAAGCTGAATCTATTTCGCAAAGATATCAACATCGTGCTGCAAACCCTGCGAGAACTGCAACTACCGTTATTTGGCACCAGCCAAGTTCCAGCGTTAATGGATGCATTGTTAGCCCAGGGTAAAGGTGACTTAGACTATATTTCGCTAGTCACCCTGTACGAATCCTTGACAGGCTTGGAGTAAATCACTTGATCCTTAAATCTTTGCGGCTTGGTACATTAGGCTGGACGATCGCGGTTTACACCCTGATCCTATTTGTCTGTAGCAGCCTCAAACACGCCCTGTTTCAATCGAATGCCTTAGATCTGGGCTGGTTTGATCAAGCGGTGTATTTGATCAGCCAGGGACAAGTCCCGATCGTCTCCTTCGGTGGCTTTCATGTCTTGGGTGACCATGCCGCCTGGATACTTTATCCGCTGGCACTCCTGTATAAAATTTATCCGGCAGTGCATTGGCTCCTGGCTGTTCAAGCGATCGCCCTATCCCTCGCCGCAATTCCCCTCTGGCATCTGGCACGACAAGCCGGACTAAAGCCGACTATTGCTACCGCGATCGCGACCGCCTATCTGCTATATCCCCTCGTCTTCAATATCAATTCGTTTGATTTCCACCCCGAAGTGTTGGCAGTCCCCGCGTTATTCAGTGCAGTTTTAGCCGCTCGATCGGGAAAAATTGGCTGGTTTTGTGCCGCGATCGTGGTAGTTCTAGGCTGCAAAGCGGTGTTGTCCCTAACGATCGCAGGATTAGGAGTCTGGTTACTCCTGTTTGAAGTCAGATCAGCCGCAGATCCCATTCGCTCACGGATGCAGATCATGGGTGCGATCGCCCTAGTAGCTGGTATCGGTTGGTTTCTGCTGGCAACCCAGGTGGTGATTCCCTACTTCCGAGCTGATAAGGGATCACAGGTTTCCGCGATCGCGCATTATCAATACCTGGGCAGTTCAGTGACAGAAATTGCCAAAAATCTAGTGCTGCAACCGGGCTTAGTGCTGAGTCACCTGTTCACCCTGGCGAATTTAGAATACCTGGCATTACTGTTTATCCCGGTGATATGGGGATTATCGTTCCGATATCTCACGCCCCTGATTGCCGCTATTCCCGCTCTGGCATTGAATCTTCTTAGTACAATGTTCGCGGCTAAAAACCTGACCACACAATATTCCTTACCGATCCTGCCGTTTCTGTTTATAGCGATCGTGGCGGCGCTAGCCCATCAGCAAGGCTGGGTCCAACAACGGCGGGGCATTATCCTCTGTGCTCTAGTGGGGTTTCTGGCTCTGGCAAAATATAGCTACTTTGGCACCCTTTACTTGAGAGGCTTGGATACCTGGCAAGCGACTCGCACCGCGTTGAGCCAAATTCCCACCCAGGGCAGTGTGCTCACCGTCTCCCAAATTGCTCCGCATCTAACCCATCGCCCGATCGTCAAACTAGCCGTTACCGGGTCACAATCCCGTGATTTAGCCGAATTCAATTATGTCTTACTGAATGCTCGACATCCGGGCTGGGCGAGCGATCGTGCCACAATTACACAAATTGTCGATCGGTTAACCCAAGATTCTACCTTCCAGGCGACCTATCAGCAGGATGAAGTCTATTTGTTTACCCGCAAATCTTGATTGAGGATTTAATCCATCAGAATCCCAGTCAAATCCAGCACAAATCCTGGCAGCAGCGGATCACCGGATAGCGACGTTGGTTGCTGCAACACGGCAACCGCCTGGTCTGGACAATACACTTCTACGACCTGAGTTTCGGGATCAAGTAACCACCCCAGTTGCAAACCATTGGCTAAATATTCCCGCATCTTGGCTTGCAGATGATCGAATTCATCACTGGTCGATCGCAACTCCACCAAAAAATCAGGACAAAGCGGCACAATCCGTTTTCGTTCGGCAGGTGTCAATGCCTCCCAACGGTTTTGTTTGATCCAAGCTGCATCCGGCGATCGAATCGCTCCATTCGGCAGTTTAAATCCTGTAGAGGAATCAAATGCTACGCCTAACTTAGCTTGATCACTCCAATTCTCTAAACGAGCGCTCAACTTAATATTCCGTCTCCCAGTTTCGCCTCCAGTTAAAGCCACGATGACCAGTTCTCCTTTCGCCGTCCGTTCAAATTTCAAATCACGATTGGCATGACAAATTTGTTCAAACTGCTCATCGGTGAGTTCCAGGGTTGGGCGCAGGTCAAGGGTAAACACCATACAAATGTCCTGGGATGAAGACTATCCTCACTATAGCGGTTGCGATCGCCTCCCAGCCCAACACTTTTCAATATGCTCCACTGCCTAGCGGGAGGATAGCCCTAGAATACGACCCACGTCAGCATGAGTAATTTTTTCAGTTTGGTAGGCTTATATCACCAGAGCTTCGAGGATCTGATGGGCAAGGCGATCGCGATTAAAGTGCTGAATTGGAAGATCGATAGTGATTTGCATAATCCAGACTCCGTATGGAATGTTTTGATCAGATTAGAGATAATTTCAGTATCCCTAATAGGCAGCCAATCTCACTAGCAACCTGACTTTGTTCCAGTGCAGTGGAATTGTTATACAGCGGCTTACTTACCAAACCACTGTTTGCAAATCTTCTACCTCTTGAAAATGGGCATCGCGTGTCACCAGAATCAGATCATGTTGTAATGCAAGGGCTGCAATCCAGACATCATTTTCAGGCAACGGACGACCTTTGAGCCTCAACTTATTTTTAACTTCGCCATGTTGCCGAGCTGTTTCAGCGTCACACACTAGTATCGTGCTGCCAGCGACTAATTCATCAATTTTTACTAGATTTGCCCCAACACGCCCTGATTTTCTGGCTCCGTAACACAACTCACCAATGACAACGCTTGGAATGAAAACTTCGCTGGCTTGAGCAAGATTGTCTTTAACGATCGCCTCATCTGCAAAAAGTGCAATCACAATATTGGTATCGAGCAAAAACCTACCACTCATCAACATCGACCCGTTCACAATCTTGCTCGATCGCTTCACGCATCAACTGAAGGTCATCAGAAGGAATTGAACCAGCAAACCGCAACAATTGCTGCCCTGGTGTACCTCGAACTTCCGCTTTTACTAATGATTGAACAAATTCAAGCACCTGCCATTGCAAATGCTGAGGCATCACCTTCAATTGTTCAACAACCTCTTCGATGATAGAAGTATTCATATTGCCCTCCTTGCTACCATCCTACACTGCTCACCCAGAGAGCGGTAGAAGAGTAGTCCGGACCGGATTGTTAGGCGCAAGTGAGTAAGTCATGGAGCCACGCCATCGTATTTTTTTATAAAAGTTCGAAGGTCTTGAAGCGAGTACATTTGCTTTTCGGTCAATTGGACCTCGCAGCAAAAATAGCCTTCCATAAAAATTTCACTCCCATCGCTCAATTGAAATAACGTTCCGCTGGAGCCATCCGTTATGTGATGGGAGCGAAACCAGTATTTCGCGTAGCTACCATCCTTTAAGCGAATAATGCCTACTTCGGTGTGATCTTCAAGAAAGGTTCGCTGAATATAACTATTAAATCCCTGTTCTAAGACCAAGGTTCTTGGATCTTTGCTTTTGCTGATTTCTCTAAGTTGCCTCTCAATGTCTTGTGCAGACGTAGAGCACGATGACAGAACAACACAGAGAGCAATTATCAATGGCTTAATCATTGCGCCTAACTATGTATTCACCGTCAGATCTGCTGGATAACAGGCTTAATTCCGATATTATCCATCAAAATGTAATACGGTAACCACCTGCTAGCTATGGTATTTGCGGTGGGATGAGGTGTGATCGCTGTTCCCCAGATATTGAGCGATCGCTCTCCAGAGAAGTTAAAAAATGTATCTAAAGTTACAAATCCTATTTCCTTTCCGCAGGGTTATCTACAATTGGTATCAAGAGCTACGGTTTTGCTCATGCCGATTGATACCGAACTAGATTGGGAAGAAGCCTACACTTATCGACCCGGAACGATCGTCGAACTCAACTCGCAACCGGGAATTTGTGACACGATCTCCGACTATGACCCAATGATGGTGCCGCCGATCTGGTTAACCCATGATCCGCGTCCCCGCTATCCCTTTGAACTCAAGGTAATCACACCGCCTGAATCCGTGATGGAGCCAGATCAGGGCGATCGCGAGTTAACTCTTGCCGCCACCCATCAAAAACAACAGTGCCATTCGTACCGCTACCCCGCTTGTCACCTGTTGTGAAATTAAGCTGAACTGCGGATCGTCCATTAAATCTGAACTAATTTCGACACCGCGATTGACGGGACCGGGATGTAAGACTTTCACATCCGGTTTGCACAACTTCAGGCGATCGCGAGTAATCCCAAACTGTTGATGATATTCCCGTAGACTCGGTAACAAGTGGCTCGTCATCCGTTCTCGCTGCAACCGCAACGTCATGACAAAATCCGCATCCTGCAACGCCGGCTCCAATTGCCAATGCAAAAACAACTTACGAGTTAATTCCCGCTTCTCCCCACCTGCCCCAGATCCTTCACCCGCCCGTATATACGCCTCAAACAACTTCGGCAACAACGTCGGTGGTGCGGCTAAATGCACTTCAGCACCACTGGCGGTCAAACTCCAGATATTGGAACGCGCCACCCGGGAATGCAGAATATCCCCAACGATCGCGATCTTTTTCCCTTCCAGCAGTGACAGCCGGGGTTGTTTAGGATCAAGCAGCGTACAGATCGTAAACAAATCCAGCAACGCTTGAGACGGGTGTTCGTGTTGCCCATCTCCCGCATTTAGAACGCCAACCTTCACCCCCAACCGATCCATTTCTTCCGCGATCGCCTGGGGCACACCTGCCTCCCGATGCCGGATCACCATCATGTCCGTCCCCATTGCCAGGTAGGTCTTCGCGGTGTCTAGAATCGTTTCTCCCTTGGTGAGGGAAGAGGTGCCTGGAGCAAAGTTGAGAATATCCGCCGACAAGCGTTTTGCCGCCAGTTCAAAGCTACTGCGGGTACGGGTGGATGATTCAAAAAATAAATTAGTCACCACCTGACCCTGTAACGTAGGGACTTTCTTTGTCCGCCGAGACAATACTTCCCGAAAACTATTAGCAGTTTGCAGAATCGCGTCGTACTCGGCAGGAATGAAATCAGCCAGAGACAGAATATGGCGGCGGGTCCAGGTAAAGGTCATACAGTAAGTAGATCAGGTCGGTAGGTTCAGCAGATTTAAGCTGAGCGTAATCAGAGATAGGAACAGAATAAAGCCGATCGTATCTAGCATTGTAGTCACTAAGGGACCACTGACTAACGCTGGATCGAGTTTCAGCCGCTTCAGCCCCATGGGTAACAGGGTTCCTAAAGTCACAGCCACCAAACTATTGCTTGCCATGACAATTCCGGCGACTAGAGACACCCAGCGTTCTTCCGGCTTTGTCCAGATTAACGATAGGAGTACCATTGTCGTGCCTAATGCTAACGCTGTCCCGACACCTGCTAGAAACTCTTTTTTCAGGATCTTCAAGGTGTCCTGAGACGTGACTTCGCCCACGCCTAACGATCGAATAGTCACCGTCAGCGCTTGAATCCCAACCGTTCCCCCCGTGTTAGAAAACAGTGGCATGATTACCGCTAAGACGGGCACCATCGCGATCGTTTTCTGGAAGGGTGCGATCGCACTGGAAGCGCCAATATATAGCGCCATAATCCCCAGTAACCAGGGCAACCGATTCCGCAGTTTGGTGAGTGGATGCGACAGCGACGATTCATCGCCCCCCGATACCCCGGCAATTCTTTGGATATCCTCGGTGGCTTCTTCTTCCAAAATGTCCACGACATCATCAATCGTGACAATCCCCACCAGCCGATCTTCGCGATCGACCACGGGCACAGCCAACAAGTCATAGCGCTTCATCAATTGCGCCACTTCTTCCTGCGGGGTTTCGGTGTACACCTTGAGGACGCGATCGCTGGCAATATCGCCAATCAACGCTTCTGGCAATGAAAACAGCAGTTGCCGCAACGACACCACTTGCTTTAGCTTGCGGTTATTGTCTGTCACGTAAGCGTAGTAAATCGTTTCCTTATCTTCGTCATTTAACCGAATTTTGCTCAGAGCTTGAGCCACCGTTAATCCTTGTTGCAGCCGCACATACTCGGTAGTCATCACCCGACCGGCGGTGCCTTCGACATACCCCAGAATGGTAGATGTCGCCTGCCGCTCGACCGGACTTAGCCCTTGAATTAACCGTCGTACGACTCCAGCCGGAAGTTCATCAAATAGTTCGGCGCGATCGTCCGGTCGCATGGATTCAATAATTTGACAGACCTGATTATCGTGCAGCGCCCCGATCAGTTCTTCCCGCACCTCCGGCGGCAGATATTCAAACACATCCGTCGCATGATCTTTATTCAATACCCGAAACGCGATCGCCCGCCGTTCCGGGGGTAAATCCACAATATAGTCGCCCACGTCTACCGCAGGCAGATGGTTCAGTTCAAGCTTCAGCCGATTCAAGTCAGCAATAGCCGACAGTGAAGTACGTCCTTCCTGGGTTAGCATATTGTTTCTCCTCAATCTCCCCCGCGCTGGGAGGTTAAGGCTCACCAAGCTAGGGGAGGATGGTACTGTGGGGTAATGGACTGGTGTCCATGAAATTTGCAGAATTCAACATCGGTATCGGTTGGCAATACCGCTAGGTCTATGCTATCGCTTGCAGGCTGAATTCACAATCGGTCTAAGGTAAAGATCGATACCCAAATAATTTGTTGAGATAGAATTAGCCGCTTGGATGAGTGCAGATACGAGTAGTAAATAGCGCTCGATCGCTGTTTCATCCGTAATTTCAGGCGATCGCTTAGCCTTTGTATACCCGATCGGCTGCAAGCGATGGCGTAATAGCAAAATCCCTCTTCTCAGCTTGGGAAGAGGGATCTAGAACTATCATTTAGCCATAGCGATCGAGGTCTGAGGGCTTCTATCCGTAGACGTAACCCGAAAGGAAGGGTTAGATTACCCCTCGCAAGCGCACTTGATTCCCGGAAATTTCCGCTTCTCTCAACTGTAATGCCTCTAGTTCTCGGTTGAGTTCCTGCCACAGGGTTGCCTCGGAAATACCGATTTGTTGGGCAACATCGGTGACGCTCAAGCTCAAGTTGCCCACCTGGACTCGCAAACTATGATCAAATTGCAGTCGTCCATCGACTACAGCAGGCGTACCTTCAATCCCAACATAGACTTCGCGTTGAGCTAGCGCCGGAAAAGTCTTGATCAGGGTAGCAACGAGATTCTGTTCTGTAGAATCTAAAGCCTCCGTGGGAATGTTTGCCAGGTTAATCACTGCACCACTCTTAATCTGACCATTGCGAATGGTGGTGTTGACTGAACGAATCGCCTCCGTCAGGCGGGTATCGTTGGCTAATCGATCGACTTCTACCGCCGCCAGGGCATTCAGATCCTGTTCGGTTAAGTAAATCTCCTGAGTGCCATCCGAGTAGGACTGAGCCGCCGCCATCTTATCAGCCACAATTTGCCTTGCCTGTTCGATCGCTCTGGGATTATTGAGTTCAATCCCTTGAGCGGCGATCGCTCGTTGCTGATACCAGTCCGGTAATGCCGTTGCCTGCTGCCAGAAGTAGTAAGGCACTCCGATCGTACCGATGGCAGTCAGCGCCAGAATCCACCCAATTCTCTTGATGATCTTTTTCATACCCATACCCCTGGAACACAACAAAGCGGATGGGTGGTACTACAAAGTCACTGACGGAATTCCGGACAGGGCAAATTGAGACTTTTAATGCCGTTAATTTGGGTCATGGCTGCGATCGCTTGTTTGTTCGCTTGACTGAAGGATTGCAGCTCGGCAGCATCCCAGGAATCGGCAACATACCGACGATCGCATTCAGCCCAATTGGGGTCAAGTAACAACAGAATGTCATCGCTGCGGATCTGTTGGTTATCTTCGTTGTAAATCAGTTCCAGTTGAAAGTGATAGACCAACGCCGTATAGAGAATTAATTCTGGAGAGCGGCGATTGACAAAATTCTGTCTGGACGGTGCTGCCAGGGTGAAGGTGAACCGATCGACATCATTGCAATCCACGCATTGAGAAATCTTGATCATTTCTGTATGGATCGGATGGTGTGCTGCGGCTGATTGCACCGTCTGTTTTTGTTCAGACTGTAACTGGAATGTTGAAGGCAACGAGACAGCATAGTTGAAACTGGGATTAACCTTACGGCTACGGCTAACCATCAGTCCTGGAGCAGCACAGGGAGCGGCAGCAAACTCGGCAAAATCATCTTCCACAACTGGAATAATCCAACTATTCAATATCCAAATGTGATGAAACTGAAAGTTCGCGGCTTTTAGAAACGCTACTTGATCGCCAACATTCCGCACTTTTAGATCAATCACTGGATTCGCCGCTGTGCCTTCTAGGGAAACATCAACAATCCGAACCAGTGAGTCATTCACACTGGGTATTACCGCCGATTGCATAGCTCGATAGCCCGCTTTGGTCAGCCACTCTGTGACTTCCCGCCAATCTTTTAGCGTATTCAGCGATCGCTCCGTCAACACTTCCACATACCGATATAACCCCCGGGACAAATCCACTCGTAATCCCCGAGGCTCTCGCTTCAGTTCGGTTGCTAGTTCATTCGGACCATAACCACACAATAACCCCTGCAAACAAGAGATTTCGAGCGGCGTTAAGGGTTTCGCTTTGCCCGTCAATTGTTGCTTGGCGATCGCCAAATCCCGATACAGAGTATCAAGATCCCATTCTGTAGCCGCTTGGGTAAAGGGTGCAGTCATCCGTGGCATGGCTTCTGTCAATCAGGTTAGCCAATATCCTAACAAAACTCCTAATCATGGTTAGGTGATAGCCGAGGGTTGCTCCGGCTAGGGTGGTTGCAGATTCAAGAATTGAGTAATTGACCCATGAAATTCCTTACACACTTCTGGGAGCAGCTAATGCCACGCACATCTTCTATGTCACCTACCCAGCCACGTCACCAAATTGGCGGCTTGTATGTTCAGATCGATGGGGAATCGCAAGCCTTGCCCTTAACCCATACGGAGGTTGCCGCCAAAATCGCCGGGAATTTATCGCGAGTAGAAGTCACCCAAACTTTTACCAATCCCTTTACCAAGCCATTGGAAGCCGTATATGTGTTTCCGCTACCGGATCAAGCGGCTGTGGATGACATGGAAATCCGGATTGGCGATCGCACGATCAAAGGCAATATTAAAAAACGCGAGGAAGCCCAACAGATTTACGAGCAAGCTAAGCGAGAAGGACGCACGGCTGGCTTGTTGGAGCAAGAACGGGACAATGTATTTACTCAATCCCTGGCAAATATCTGTCCAGGTGAGCAAATTGATGTGACAATTCGGTACACCGATTCCCTCAAGTTTGAGGCTGGGAACTACGAGTTTGTCTTTCCCATGGTCGTTGGTCCCCGATATATTCCAGGTCAAGCGATCGCAGGGACCCAGGATACCGATCGGGTCCCAGATGCCTCCCGCATTTCACCGCCTGTACTACCACCCGCCACTCGTTCTGGTCACGATATTGGTGTCACTGTTGAAATTAATCCCGGAGTGCCAATTACATCTGTAGAATCTACTTCCCATAAACTCAAGATTGAATATACCGATACATCTGTGCAAGTGCAATTAGCGGGGGGTGATACCATCCCCAACAAAGATCTGATTTTGCGCTATCAAGTAGCAGGCGACAATACTCAAGCCACGGTATTGCAGCAGGCAGACGATCGGGGTGGACATTTTGCCCTGTACCTGATTCCCGCCGTAGACTATCGCCCTGATCAGATTGTGGCGAAAGACTTAGTGTTTTTGATGGACTCATCAGGTTCGCAAGCGGGCGATCCGATCGCAAAATCGAAAGAATTAATGCGGCGGTTCATCAATGGCTTAAATCCAGATGACACTTTTACCATCATTAATTTTGCCAATTCAGTCAGCTATCTCTCCCGTACACCATTAACCAACACTGAAGCCAACCGAACTGCCGCGTTACATTACATTAACCAAATTCAAGCCTGCGGCGGTACCGAAATGCTGGGTGGGATTCAGGCGGTGATGAATGTCCCTGCTGCGCCTGCCGGACGAATTCGTAGCCTGGTGATTCTGACCGATGGCTACATTGGCAACGAGACCGAAATTCTGGCAAAAGTGCAACGGCAATTACCTGCCGGAAATCGATTCTATAGTTTCGGTGTGGGTAGTTCGGTCAATCGCTTTTTACTGGAACGGTTAGCGGAAGTAGGTCGTGGCATCTGTCGAGTCGTACGGCAGGATGAACCGACTGCAAGCGTCGCTGAGAAGTTCTTCCAGCAGATCAATAATCCTGTGTTGACTAATATCCAAGTCACCTGGGTTGGTAATGGTGATAAGCCAGTCATTTATCCGGCTCATCCGCCCGATTTGTTTGCAGCTCAACCTTTAGTTCTATTTGGACGCAAGCTCGATCGCCAGCCAGGAACCTTACAAATTACTGGAACAACGGCAGGGGGACAAGTTTATCGACAACAGTTTAATCTCACCTTTGATGCGGCTGGTAATCCCGCAGTAGCGCAACTCTGGGGTCGATCGCGGATCAAAGAGTTGATGAATCAAATGTTCCAGATGGAAACCAAAGACAAAGTAGCGGCTGTGACGGAAACGGCATTAACCTATCAATTGCTCTCGCAATACACAGCATTCGTCGCCGTCAGTGATGATGTCCGGGTTGATCCGAATGCCCCATCGATCGCGGTATCAGTGCCTGTAGAGATGCCAGAAGGAGTCAGTCATCAAGGTATATTTGGGGCTGGAGCTGTTATGGGTAGCGTACCAAGGACAGCTATGCGAGTCTCTGCTCCTCCTGGTTTTGGACGATCGCAACCTCTTCCAGCCTCTGCCTCGATCGCTGATGAGTTCGATGATAGTGATGAGAGCAATTCCTATTTAATGTCGCCCGCAGCCATCGGCTCATCCTGGTCAGAGGAACCTGCCGGATTTTCCGATCGCGGGTTGGAGTTCGAGCAAGTTCGGAAGAGTCATTCTCAGCCTATCCAGATCATCAGTGCTATCGGTTTAGATGAAGCGGCGATCGCGAATCTCACTCAACATCTCCAAAGCCTGCAATTCAATCCTGGTTTCAGTGGCTTAATTGTGTTTGAATTCACTATCAAACAAGGACGTGTACTGAACGTAGTTTTAGATGAACAAACCTCCACGCTACAGGATGTTGATGTGATTCAGGCGATCAAACGATCGTTGCTTGCCTGGTTAGTTCCGCGATCGCTGATGGGTCAGGTGGTTCTCACCTTAAAGGTGCAATCCTAATTACACTGCCACCAACGACTTGCAATTAATTAGCCCAGGAAATCAATTCTGGGCTAATTGGTTTGATACTTCATTGCAGAAGGTTGTCTAGATCGCGTTGGGTTTGGCGATCGTCTGGACAGTCAGTCACGATGCCGAGGGGACATGTAGCAGGGACTCTTACCCATCTTCTAGTTTCAAACCAACCGAACTCTGGGGTATCTAAGGTCATGCCCGATTCAAAGGGTAGAACGTGAATGAGATAGCCGATCCAGTGAACGGGTTGATGGTGAATGGCGAGTTGTCCAGATTTGATTGCGGCGGAGATCGAGGGGGCATCCGGAAAATCTTCGTCATCGAGCATTGTCACAGCCCAGGTTGGTAGTGGCTCTCCAGGATGGTCTTGCTGGAACCAAGGCAAAAGTTTGGGAAATGGCAAATCTTTGCAGAAGTCACTCAGCCAGATGGCTCCATTCATACTATGTAAATAGGTATAGAAGCTAACTTGATAATCACCAGGAGGCACAGTAATTTCTTTGACATATTCTGTTTCTCCCTGCTCCTGCCATTCTGCTAAACAGTCTGGATCAAAGCCACTACTGATTAGAATTTTGCCATCATTGGTGTTAATTCGCCATTGCACTCGTCCGACCCATTCCGCCGTTTCAGCTTCCGTTAACGGTTCATTTGCTACGATCCGAACGACGCTATAATCATCGCCTTCAATCCCAAATAAAGCGGCTGAAAATGCCTGCACAAATTGATCATCCTGGTTGCGATCGTCTTGAATGATCTCGTCTAATGCTCCTGCTGCTACCACACTCCAACCGCCAGCATCATTAACAATATAAACATCACGTCGCATAGGGCATTCCTGTTTGAGAATGACTTAAGTCCAGTATGCAGTTCTTTTTATTTAACCGCATTAAATCTATCAGTTAGCAACAAGATTTGTAGAAATGCGATCGAGTATCATTCTTTATAAGACTAGTGGCGTTAAGCCCAAAAATAACAGTGTAATATATTTTCATTTTCAGATTAAGCCGTTTAATCTCTCAATCCCTGGGGTATTCTAATAGTGGATTGTCTTATTAGACAATTTGTCTATTTTTATTATTTACCCAAATTCTTCATTCTCTTTCAGGAAGTTGAAATCTATGTCAGCAAGCATTCACGCTATTGAGAGGACTCTAGCCAAAGTTTTTAGTGATGACTATGTATTTTCCATCCCTGCCTATCAACGCCCTTATGCTTGGACAAGAGAGCAGGCAAGTGAATTATTGACTGATCTACTAGCTTTTCTAGGTAATACATCCGAAGCTATATCCGAAGTAAATCCTTACTTCTTAGGAAGCATCGTTTTAATTAAGCCAGATGATATTCCCGATGCTGACGTGGTTGATGGGCAACAGCGTTTGACTACTTTGACAATTCTAATAGCAGTTTTACGTACCTTAATGAATCCTGAAAAGGCATCAGCAATTAAAAAATTCATTTATCAAGAGGGTAATATATTTGAAGGTAGAAATGACCGTTATCGACTTAAGTTAAGGGTAAAAGATGAGGAGTTTTTTCGTAAATATATCCAGAGTGGAGATAGCTTAGAACATCTTCTAAATTTAGATGCTTCACAATTGACGGATAGCCAAAGAAACATTCAAGCAAATACAAAATATTTTATTGAAGAACTAAAACAAATTCCTGAACACCACCTTGAACGATTTGTTCAGTACCTGTTAACACGTTGTTTCTTAGTTATTGTTTCTACGCCTGATATTGACTCTGCCTATCGGATCTTTTCTGTTCTGAATTCCCGTGGTTTAGACTTAAGTTTAACTGATTTACTCAAGTCAGAAATTATTGGAGCTATTAAAGAACCATCGCAACAGGAACGGTATACGCAGATTTGGGAGGATGAGGAAGAAGATTTAGGGCGAGATACATTCCAAGAGTTATTTGCCCATATTCGCATGATTTACCGTAAGGCAAAACTACGAGAAACCGCTTTGAATGAATTTCGTAAACATATCCAGCCACAAAACGAACCACAGAAATTTATTGATGAGGTTCTCAAACCATATTCAGATGCTTTGGAAATTATTAAAACAGCTAACTATCAAAGTCAGCATCATGCTGAACCGATTAATGCTTTATTCCGATGGTTGAATAAGATTGATAACGTAGATTGGATTCCGCCTGCGATTCTATATTTTTCTAAACATAGCCATACTCCTGATCAACTCAAACAATTTTTTACGGATCTAGAACGATTAGCTGCTGGCTTGATGATTTTGCGGGCTGATATTAACGATCGCATCAATCGATATGCAAAGCTTCTCACTGCGATCGAGCAAAATATTGATTTATCTGCCCCTGATTCTCCATTGCAATTAACGGCTCAAGAAATTGAGCAAATTATTCAAACGCTTGATGGAGATCTATATTTAATGAAACGTATCAGACTCTATGTTCTCTTGCGATTAGATGCAGCTTTATCTCAAGGAGAAGCGAGTTATGATTACTCGGTAATTACGATCGAGCACGTCCTCCCTCAAAATCCCAAGCAGGGAAGCATATGGTTACAATGGTTCCCGAATGAGGAAGAACGCCTGAAATCTGTGCATCGGATTGGTAACTTATTGTTACTATCTCAACGGAAAAATTCTGAGGCACAAAATTACGAGTTTGACCGAAAAAAGACAGCGTATTTCAAAACCAAATCAGGTGTTTCATCATTTGCCTTAACGACTCAAGTTTTGCAGGAATCTGAATGGACTCCAGAAGTCATTAACCAACGTCAAACCAATTCTTTGCAAGCTCTAAAGACAGTTTGGCGATTGTAGTGAAATGAGGGTCTTCAATCAATCAGAGATTTGACTAGCTTCTCAATAAAATTCTGATTCCAGGGCGACAGGTCTTGAGCTAATTCAGTCGCTATCTTTGCTAGCCGTGGCTGTTGAGCCTGTGCCAGTAGCAAATTTTCCCAGGTGAGTTTTGTCATGACTTGAGCCACCCCTAACGATTCCAACGCATAGCCAGTGAGTTGTTGTTCCAAATGACGCGGCAGAATTAATTGCGGTACTCCTGTTAGTAAACAGGCGATCGTCGTCGTTAAACCTCCATGATGAATTGCCCAATTAGTTTGTGGCAAAATCTCCTCCAGGGGTTTGAACTCACACTGAGGTTGCAACGTTTCCCGAATTAACGGATAGGCAGAATATTTCTGTTCCAAATATGCCCAAGATCCGGTTTTAGCCGCCGAATTTCCGGCTGGCAACGGCGCAATATGTACACTGACATACTGCGGATTGGTGCGCCAAGCATAATAACAATCCAGTTGTGGCAAGCTAAAAATAAAACTACGATCGCCATTCAATGCTTGTCCCAATGGCACATCCAGCGGCATCACAGCCCGTACCGTATCACTCACCTTTGCCTGTCGTTGTTCCGACTCCAGGGGTGCCGGAAACCGAAACTGGGGAAACTCCTCCACCGGGGGTGGTACGGCAAAGTGACTACCCACAACGATCGTCCGCACCCGGCCTCTCGCGGCTAACACTAACCCCGGTGCATGATCCGTAATTACCAAATCGGGTTGTACCGTAGTCAGAATTTCGTGCCATGCCGCTAAATGTTGACCAAGCAAAGTCGGCTGATCAAACCCAAAAGTCGCCAGAATATCCGCAAACGTGTAAGATTCCGTGCGCCCAGAAAATTGCAGTCGAGGCGCTAATAGACTTTGCCAGGGAAACTTCATGCCCTTCAAGGTGTAGGACTTCAGGGCAAAGATCGGCACATAACCATATCTCTGAAGCTCTTGAGCGATCGCCGCTAACCGTTGAATATGCCCCTGTCCGGCTCCCAGTTCCCAACCCAGTAACACTTTCATGGCGATGGTACGATCGTGGATAGACTCAATGTGCCCGAATGTATCCCCGAAGTATCTGAAGCCAACATTTCGCAAAGTGGTATGACATACAGTAGCAGGCAGTGATCGGGCTATGTCAAAATTGAGGGCAATCAATCGCTCCCACCAAACTATAAAAACTGATGCTGGGCGCAACACTGGTCGATCGTTATCACATCGTGCGTCACCTGGGTCGTGGGGGATTTGGGCAGACGTACATTGCTGAAGATTTGCAATTGCCGGGGAAGCCGCTCTGTGTGGTCAAGCAGCTGAAACCGAAAGAAAGCGATCGGGTCAGCTTGGATATGGCACGGCGCTTTTTCGACCAGGAAGCTGAGGTGCTCTATAAATTGGGCACTCATGACCAGATTCCTGAACTCCTGGCACACTTTGAAGAGAATCAAGAATTTTACCTGGTACAGGAGTACATTGATGGGGATGATCTCAGCCATGAAATCACCTCTGGCAAGCGCTGGAGTGAACCGCAGGTAATCGAGCTGTTGCGAGAAACTCTCGAAATTCTCGTGTTTGTCCATCAACATAATGTGATTCATCGGGACATTAAGCCAGAAAATCTGATCCGCCGTAAAACCGACCAGAAACTGTTTCTGATCGATTTTGGTGCCGTTAAGCAACTCCGTGTCCAGACTGTGGATGCCCAAGGACACACTAGCTACACCGTGATGATTGGCTCTCAAGGGTATATGCCGAATGAGCAACTGGCAGGCAAACCCCGCCTTAGTAGTGATATTTATGCGGTCGGGATTATTGGGATTCAGGCGCTAACTGGCTTAAGTATCAGTCAACTGAAAGAAGATGCCCAGACGGGGGAACTGTTATGGCGGGATATGGCTCAGGTCAGTTCGCAATTGGCAGAAATCTTAGAGAAAATGGTGCGTTATGACTTTCGGCAGCGCTATCAATCGGCAGCAGCTGCATTACAAGCCTTAACCGTATTTACCCCTCTGCCATCGGCAGCCACGATCGCTCCAAAAACGACGATCGTTCCAAAAAACACTGTGATTGCGTCAACGAACCCGCAGACTACGCCACGCTCTGTTGCAGCTCCACCAGCAGGAAAAGTGGCTCCATCCCATCTGGAACTACCCCCTGTGCATCCCTTCGACACTCCCAGTCCCACGTCGAGGATGATCCTCCAAGTGGTGATGTTTTGCTTAGGGATTGCGATCGTGTTCACTTTAGCGACCCTGAACCGTCCAGCTAAACGTCAGGTCACTCAACCAAGCCCCAGTGCATCACCAACAACGACTCCGGACTCCACCGGCATAACTAATCCAGTGACTTCACCATCACCTCCACCAGCAGTTGTTGTCTCACCAGTGGCCTCATCTCCTCCAGTTCTTCCAGTTAATCCCCCACCCACCTCTGCTCCTACACCGGTCTCATCAGGGCAGCCTGAACCTACTCCCACAGCTTCGGGTGACCTCAACTCATTCGATCGCTTACCCTCTCAACTAGAACGATTTGAGACGATCGTCAATCGGGCAACCGAGTTGGCGCGATCGCCAGAGGACTGGGAAGTGATTGTGGGACAGTACGAGATTATGATTAGTAGCTTAAAAACATTGCCAGTCTCCAGCCCAGATTACGACCTGGCACAACAAAAAATTCAGGAATATGAGCTAAAGCGGACGAACGCTCAACAGCAGAGAAGTCGTTGATTTACAGATAATTCTAGAAAACAGCCAGAACAGTGGTAATCCATCTTTCCCATCGGGGTAATTTAAGGATGTGGATGTGGTTTGGCAGAGGATGCAATTTCACCCATGATTGGGGTCACACTGGGTAAGCGCTATCGCATCATCAAGCACCTGGGAGCCGGAGGGTTTGGACAGACCTATCTGGCGGAAGATCAGTATTTGCCAGGTAAACCCCTATGTGTGGTGAAACAATTTCAACCCCAATCCGATGATCCAGAAACTCTGCAAACAGCCCGGCGGTTGTTTGACCAGGAAGCCCAAATTCTCTATAAACTGGGCAAGCATCCCCGTATTCCTAAGCTACTGGCACACTTAGAAGATGACGAAGACTTTTATCTAGTTCTAGAGTTCATGGAAGGCTATCCCCTCAGCCAGGAGTTATCGCCTGAGCGCCCCTTAGGAGCAGCCTATGTGATCAACTACCTGAAACAAGTGTTGCCAGTGATTGAATTCATCCATCAACACAATATTATTCACCGGGACATCAAACCCTCAAATCTGATTCGCTGCAATAAAGACAGTGAAATTGCTGTGATTGACTTTGGTGCCGTCAAGCAAATTCAAACCCAGACCGGAAGCTTCCCTGGACATTCTAGTTTGACGATCGCCATTGGTTCCCAAGGCTACATGCCTAACGAACAACTAGCAGGACAACCTCGGTTTAGCAGTGACCTTTACAGCGTGGGGATGATTGGCATTCAAGCTTTGACGGGCTTACCACCTAAGCGACTGCCGAAGGATCCCACAACTAGCGAACTGCTGTGGCGTGATCTGGTTTCTAATGCGCTACATCCTGAATTAGCCGAAATTTTAGATAAGATGACCCGTTATCACTTCCGCGATCGCTACCAATCCGCAACGGAAGTCCTGAACGCTCTGAATTGTTTAACGGATCAGGAGGCTGGAGCCGCAGATTCCAACGCTTGCACTACAGTCATCAGCCAGGAAACTCTGGATGAATATCAAGATTTATTACAAAAAGGGGAAGCTTACCTCAATCAGCAGCAATTTGAAGCAGCGATTGCTTGCTATGAACAAGCTAGTCAACGAAATCCAGATGCGGCGGAAGTCTGGTACTGGAAAGGACGTGCCTTATATGGGCAGCAACACTATGAAGAGGCGATCGGGGCTTATACCCGAGCCTTGCAACTGAATCCCAGTGATGCCGAAACTTGGCATTGGCGGGGTGGGGCGTTAGCACGGGTCGGTCGCTTTACCGAAGCAGAATTTTCGTTCGATCGAGCCACCCAACTGAATCCTGATAGTAGTGATTCCTGGTACTGGCGCGGTCGCAGTTTACATCAACTTAAGCATTATGGAGAAGCGATTACCGCCTACGATCGTGCCATTCGCCTCCATACAAACATCCCAGACTACTGGTACTGGCGGGGTCTAGCTTTAGCGGAACTGAAACGCTTTCCGGATGCATTAGCTGCGTATGAGCGAGCCATCGCGATCGCACCCACATTTCAACCTGCCCTGAGTGAACGGCAACGGTTACAGACTAAACTGAAATCTCGGAAGTGGTTTGGTCATCACAGCTAACGAAATTTAGCGGTAAAAGTTCCGACAATTGACTCCATTCAGCCATTAGGGTGATTTTGGCGATTGTCTGCATTGGCTGACGGAAATCAGGTGTTTTTTGATGTGTTTAGATTTACCGTTCTCTGTTATATGGTTTGAGGAAAATTTATGAACCACAGATTATTCTCTCTACTTGTTATAGTCTTGGCATTAAGTGGGCTTACCGCATGCCAATCGCTTTCCGATCGCCAAACGAATTCTCAAGCTGCTGTGGCGGCTAATCCTCAGGAACCGATCGTCGCCGCCCCTGCGATTCCCAATAACCTGGTGGCACTATTTCTAGTTAAAAAAGATAATTTGAATAATCAATTGCGGGGCGAAGTGTACCCGATCGCGCTTTATATCAACAATAGTTATGTTGATGTTAGCCGCGATGTCACGCCGCAAATTCGGGATGACTTTCAAGAAGACATTCTGGTTCGCAATACCCAACCGCAAAGCTTATTGAGTGCGATTAAAACATTCACTGTATTAAATCAGACGGATAAAGTGGGTGAATTTAAAGTCAATAAACTCAGAGTCAGCCAGTTTGCTTGCTCTGCCTTCTTGACGGGGCAAGGTAAATTTGTGGGTGACAAGTCACTCCAATCTGTATTTGATAGCATTCCGTCTGATCATGCGGGAGGCTTCAAGGGCAGTATGGCAGGTAAGGAGTTTGATGAAACTTGGCGGTGGACGATCGCCACAAGTCAATTTAATCCTCCACCCGCCGAGAAGCCACCTCTGCCCGCTGAGGTAGACAAGTACAAACCCGATGTGCTGAAGTTGGCTAAAACTGTGATTGCCTTAGAACCCTCGCAGAAGCTACCCGTGAATCAGCCAATTGTGATTGAAGCGATCAAGATATTTGACCTGAATCATGATGGGCAACCGGAAGTGTTTGGGCAAGTCCGGCAGGGGCGGGATCCAAAATCACTGACGACAGAAGCAGCGCGTCGGGTCGATCGCAGTCAAGTCAGCACCTTCTATGCCAATATCTGGTTAACCTACAAAGATGGGCGACCTCAAGTGATTGCCAGTCAAGTGCTACCCTATGAATTCCCTGTTACCCGAACTCCTTACAATGTAGTAGGAACCTTGGATGTGAATGGCGATGGTATTGAAGAGGTAATGGTCCGTAATAACGGCTATGAAAGTACTAGCTTTGGGATCTACCAATATCAAAACCAGCAGTTGAAAGCGGTATTCAATGGGGCTGGGTATGGCTGTTAGCCATTCTGCCTGATCCTGATAACGTCTGGCAGCAGGTGAAGTAGTTAGGCTAGGAGGAAGATTTTGGAGGGAATCAGCAGGCTCAGTCCAGGTCTTCAGTTGTCGGTTCAACTGAGATCGGGAGATAATTAATTTTTGCCTAAATCCCTAGGTGCTTCTGCTGAGGAAATTTCTCCGACTAACCTCATTAAGATTGGGTGAGAGTTTCCCTTCCCGCATAACCTGACCTGGAGCCATTGGCATATGAACTGTTCTCATACTGTATCAATTAATACCAATGGCTATTTGTTTGGGTACTCTAAACGCGTTGCTGGTATGCAACTGACCAGTCTCGCGAGTGCTTAAGGAATGGTCATAATGATCTCAGGTCGATCGCCCACTACATTACTGGCTAGCTCCAAGTATCGCGCTATCCGGTTGTTGAGCAAAGTACCTTTACATTTGGTACTAGTGGTACCGTTTATTCTGCAAATTGCTGGTGCTGTCGGTGTCGTTGGTTGGCTGTCATTTACGAATGGGCAGCAGGCTGTGAATAAGGTTGCCTCACAACTGAGAACTGAGAATGGCAACCGCATTCGGCAACATCTGGATGAGTATCTGGCAACGCCAATCCAGGTTAATCGCATCAATGCGGATGCAGTGGAACTTGGACTACTAGACCTGAATAACTTTACCCAGACAGGTCAGTACTTCTGGCGGCAAATGCAGACGTTTAATATTGGCTATATTAGCTTTGGTAATCCCAAAGGTGATTTTATTGGGGTGGAACGACTCAACACTGGGGGGTTGCTGATTAACGAACAGTCGTCTGCCACCAATCATCGCTTGCTGGCCTATAACACGGATAATCAAGGGAATCGTCAACGGGTGGTCAGTGTCACCCCAGACTACGACCCCCTGGTGGAAGGCTGGTATGCTGATGCGGTGAAAGTCGGAAAACCTACCTGGAGTTCGATTTACCAGTGGGATGATAAGCCAGAAGTCCTTTCGATCGCGGCGAGTTACCCGCTCTATGATCGGAATCGGCAATTATTAGGTGTATTAAGTGTTGACCATATCCTGAGTCAGATCAGTGATTTTCTCCAGAAAATCCGGGTCAGCCCCAATGGAGAAACCTTTATTCTGGAGCGATCGGGGGAGTTAGTTGCGACATCATCTGAACAGGACAAACCTTATCGCATTGCAAATGGTAAGGCGGGTAGGGTCAGGGCGATCAACAGTAAGGATCCCTTGATTCGGGACAGCGCGGCATATCTCCAGCAGTACTTCGGCGGTCTAGAGCAAATTGGCGGCAGTGAACAACTTGACTTTTTCATTGATGACCAGCGGCAATTTCTGCAAGTCATTCCTTGGCGCGATCGCTTGGGCTTGGACTGGCTAATTGTGGTCGTTGTGCCTGAATCTGACTTCATGGCACAGATCAACCAAAACACTAGTAATACGCTTTACGCTTGTACGATCGCCTTGGTCACTGCTATCCTGATTGGCTTTGTCACCTCCCGTTGGATCACTCGCCAAATTTTGCGATTGAGTCAAGCCTCGGAAGCCCTCGCCAATGGAGAACTCGATCAATCCGTGCAGTCCCGAGGGATCGCGGAACTCGAAACCCTGGCAAATGCGTTTAACCGCATGGCACAGCAGTTACGCGAATCCTTTGAGACGCTGGCAAAAACGAATGAGATTTTGGAACAGCGAGTTACCGAACGGACAGCCTCACTAGTCGCTGCTGAGGCAGAACTGCGAACCCTGTTTACGGCGATGACTGATCTTGTCATTGTGTATGACCGGGATGGTCGCTGTCTGAAAATAGTCTCCAGTGACTCGGCGCACTTGATCCGACCGACTCAAGAGCAGATTGGCAAAACAGTCCATGAGCTTTTACCTCCCGTTCAGGCAGAACAAAAACTGGTTCACATTCGGCAAGCTCTGGATACGCAACAGGTGGTTAGTGTGGAGTATTGCCTGACGATCGCCGAAGAAGAATATTGGTTTTCTGCCAATGTTTCGCCCCTGACTCCCCAAACCGTCGTCTGGGTTGCCCGCGATATTAGCGATCTCAAACGGGCTGAAACGGTGCTGCGTCTGAGTGAACAGCGGTTACGGAAACAGAACCAGGTGTTGCTGGACTTGGCCAAAAGTACTGTGCTGAATCAGGGAGATCTGAAAACTGCACTCCAGGAAGTAACAGAAACGGCTACCCGGACCTTGGAAGTGGACCGAGCCAGTGTGTGGTTTTACGATCGGGGGGCTGCCCGATTACGGTGTTTAGACCTGTTTGAGCAACATGTCGAACAACATTCAGAAGGCATGGAACTGGTCGCAACTGACTTTCCGGCTTATTTTCGAGCTTTAGACGAATCTTTTGGCATTCCTGCTGATGATGCCTTGCATGACAGTCGCACCTCGGAATTTGTAGAGAACTATCTTAATCCTTATGGCATCACGTCACTGTTAGACATTCCGGTGCGTTCAGGTGGTAGGACGGTGGGAGTGGTCTGTCTAGAACGCTTCACGACTCATCGTTGGACCTTGGAGGAACAAAGCTTTGCCCGCTCGATGGCGGATTTGGTGGCTTTAGGAATTGAAGCTAGAGAACGCAGACGGGCAGAAGAAGCGCTACAAGCTACGAATGCAGAGCTACGGGCATTGTTAATGGCAATGGATGACTTGATCTATGTTTTCGATCGTGAGGGGCGTTGCCTGCGGATTCCCTCCAGTCATCCCCGACTGTTGCTCCATCCGATCGAAGCGCAACTCGACAAAACCCTACCAGAACTCTATCCGCCAGAACTAGCCGCAACATTTCTGGAGAGTATTCATCAGGCTCTGGACAGTGATGAAACGATCAAGGTGGAATATAGCCTGATGATCGATGGGCAGGAGGTTTGGGCAGATGCCAATATTTCCGCGATCGATGACCACTCGGTGGTGTGGGCTGCTCGCGATGTCACCGATCGCAAACGAACCGAAGCCGCCTTACAGGAAAAAGAACAATATCTCCGGTTGATTCTGAACAATATTCCGCAACAAGTATTTTGGAAAGATACCAATTTGGTATTCCTCGGCTGTAATAACAACTGGGCAAAAGCAGCTGGGTTTCTGAGTGCTGAGGAGATTATTGGTAAAACAGATTATGACTTATTGCCCAATCCAGAGATTGCTGAGCAATTTCGGACTCAGGATCGCCGGATCATTGAAACAGATACCCCCCAACTGCACCTAACGGCTTCAAAAGTGAAATCAGCTCCAGATGGTCAAACCGTTTGGTTAGACATCAGCAAAATCCCAATTCATGATTTGCAAGGGAAAGTAATTGGCATTTTGGGGGTGATTGAAGATATTACCCAACGCAAACAAGCTGAGGAAGCCCTGAAGGCGGAGCAGGATAAATCCGAGCGGCTATTACTGAATATTTTGCCGAATCCGATCGTGGAACGGTTGAAACAGAGCGAAGGATTGTTTGACCAATCCAGTGGTGAGGCGTTAATTGCCGATAGTTTTGATGAAGTCACAGTTCTGTTTGCCGATATTGTCAATTTCACGACGATGTCAGCTGATATTTCTCCAGCGGATTTAGTTGGTTTGTTGAATCGGATCTTTTTAGTTTTTGATGATTTATGTGAACGGCATCAGCTGGAAAAAATTAAAACGATTGGCGATGCGTATATGGTCGTCGGCGGACTACCCAATCCTCGCCCCGATCATGCCGAGGCGATCGCAGAAATGGCGTTAGATATGCAAGCTGCGATTCAAAATTTCCGCACCTATGAAGGTAAACGGATTGCTGTGCGGGTCGGTATCAACACCGGAGCCGTGGTGGCAGGAGTCATTGGCAAGAAAAAATTTATTTATGACCTCTGGGGCGATGCTGTCAATATGGCAAGCCGAATGGAAGCCCACGGGTTAGCTGGGGCAATTCAGGTGACAGAGGCAACCTATCAACGGCTCAAAACAAAATACTGCTTTGATCATCGAGGCACGATCGAGGTGAAGGGCAAAGGCGAAATGACTACGTACTGGCTGACTGGTCGGCAGCAACGTTAAGTTGCCAGCATGATCAGCAATTTTGCTTAGCCATCCAGCAATAGCACCATGACCTATGGCTAAACTTGCCCGTGTGGTCAGCAATTTTGCTTAATTATTTCTGCGTCGCTCGACTTTAGCAATAAATTGTCATACTCGCTTTATCTACTAGATACAGCGCCAAAGCTTGATTTTGTTGAGTAGTGACACTAGATATAGTGGCTTTTTTGCAGTTTCGTTACGTATGGCAATCAATCTTTAAAGTCAAATCCTCAAGCTTGTGATTTAAGAGAATGACATAACGTGTGTGGAGCAAAGAGATGAATGTTGCAAAAGTCGGATTTTTAAAATACCCTCGGGTTGCCAACTGATGATCCCGATTTTTGCTAATCGTTCGCTTGGCGGTGGAGTGTAGTACTGGAGACGTTATTCGCCCAATCAGGTCAATCTAATGGATGAGGTGTTATGCCTGACCCTTCCCTAATAATGGTTGCCACGCTCAATGATTTGGTTCAGCTGAGGTCACTAAGCGGCGGTCAGCTCAATCAAACAAAGGGCAATAGGTAACTGAACTTGTATGGCAGTTCAACCGTCTGAATCCTGTATCTACTTTGCTACTCAATGTTTAACTTCAGGGAGTTCAATCGTGAGAGTCGTGGAATCCGATCGTAAAGACAACCAATTAATTCATTTTCTGCAAGAGGAGTTAGCTCTTTCACCTACGTCGATCGCGATCGCATTACGTCATAGTCAACAAGACCCAGGTCCATTGCCCATGATCCTATGGCAATACGGATTAGTGTCGATCGAGCAGCTAGAACAGATTTTTGACTGGCTCGAAGCCGCATAGCTGCCTAGACCTTTAGGTGTCAGGATTCAGTTATCGCGTCTGCCATGAGTATGTTTTGAACTGCAAATCACTGATGACTTAAAGAAGCTTTTAGTGGCAATGTGATGTCTCTACTGCCCAAATTCCACTCTTGCCTGTTCCACAATCTCTACAGTCACCGTATCTAGATCTGCCTCTCGGGCTAAATGCTCAATCCGTTGTCGTGCCTGAGTGCGCACAAAAAATGGAATATTTTTAAACTTGGCTTTGGCTTCTGATGTCCACTTCAAGCCACTTGATCCAAACTCACTCATGTTATCGATCAAACCTTATAGTCAATCCAACACTAACACTCATACTAATTTCTCTCATTGTACGCTTTTGAAGAGATGAATTTATAGTCTGAGTCAGACATGCCTCTATTACCGTTCTACCAGTTGCACCGATCGGTTATATAAGTTCAGTAATAAAGAAATAATTAAACTAATCGTGAGATAAGTCGCACAAATTAACAGCATGACCTCAACCGCTCGTCCAGTCTGATTAAACGTCGTTGAGGACACGGCGTACAAATCGGGATAGCCAACGGCGATCGCTAAACTAGAATTTTTCGCCAAATTTAAATATTGGTTACCCAACGGGGGCACAATCACTCGCAGCGCTTGAGGCAACACCACTAATCGCATCGTGGGCGCAAACGTTAACCCCAATGATTTTGCCGCTTCCCATTGCCCTTTGGGAACAGACTGAATCCCCGATCGCACAATTTCGGCAATAAATGTACCCGTATAAAGCGATAGCCCTAGCAGCAAAGCTGAGAATTCCGATGACAACTGTAAGCCACCAGGTAACTCCACACCATTCTTACTCAGGGTTAACAGTCCACCAAACCAGGAAATGGCTTGATCAGACAGCGGTAAGCTGAAGAAAACGGCAAAATACCAAAAAAATAGCTGAATTAGGAGGGGCAAATTACGCAGTCCTTCCACATAGACCATCGCTAACTGCCGTACCAGCCAGTTATCTGATAGCCGGGCAATTCCTGCGGTTAGCCCCACGATCGTTGCCAGTACCAAACCAGAAATGATTACCCGCAGCGAATTGACTAATCCCACCAGAATGGCTCGGCTATAAGAGTCCGTAGGCTGGTAAGGAATTGGTGTTTCGCCGATCGTGAATCCGGCTTGTGAGTTCAAAAACCCAAATCCTAACCGAATGCCCAACTGCTGCAAATTCCGATTCAGGTTGCTGCCCAAAAATGCTAGGAGAAGCACAATGAAGACGACTGCGATCGCCTGCCCAGCAAACTGCCAAAACCGGATATCTCGCCATACTGAAGCCTTAGAATTTGCAGTCATGGCATCAATAACTCATCAGGATTAATCTCGCGCCTCGGCAACGGTGTGATGAATTTAATCTTTTGTAAAGGCTGTAAGGGTGGGTTTCGCTAAAAGCTTTAGCCAGTGATCATACCAGGCTGCAACAACCTCACCCCTACTTCAGTCAACTCCACTCTGCCGACTAACTAGCGGCTTCAGGTGCGGCTTCTCCGAAGATCTGGTTAAACACTTTCTCAACTTTGTAGCCCGAATCGATCGACTCCAAAGGATCTTTACGTAACCGATGGCGCAGACAAAGGGTGACTACCCGCCGGATATCATCTACGGTGACTTCGGTGCGACCTTCAAACGCTGCGATCGCTTTGGCTGCCCGGTTGGTGACAATATCACCCCGTAAGCCATCGACATTCAGTTCCGCACACACCTGGGAAATTTTCACCCGTAGCTCGTAGTCAAGCTGAACCTGTTTGAGTTGTTCCTGTGCTCTTACCAAGCGTTGCTGCAACTCATCTTGTTGCGCCTGGTACTTATTCAGAAACGCTTCTGGGTCTTGGTCAAATTCAGTCCGTTGCTCCACCACCTGTACCCGTAGGACAGGGTCTTTCACAGTATGGATTTCGGCGTGCATCCCAAACCGATCGAGCAACTGGGGTCGCAATTCCCCTTCTTCGGGATTGCCCGAACCGACTAATACAAAGCGAGCTGGGTGGCGTACAGAGATGCCTTCCCGCTCAACGGTGTTCCAACCGGAAGCCGCCGAGTCGAGTAGCACATCAACCAGGTGATCATCCAACAGGTTGACTTCATCCACGTAGAGAATGCCCCGATTGGCTTTGGCTAACAGCCCGGGTTCAAAGGCCTTCACCCCTTCCGACAACGCTTTTTCAATGTCGATCGTGCCACAGACTCGGTCTTCGGTAGCACCGAGGGGCAAGTCCACCATGATCACTTTTTTGGTGGTGACCGGCACATCCAAACCTTGTTCAATTTGTTGCCGCACTGCATCGCCCATTAGTTCTGGGTCAGTGGGATGACTACTGAAGGGATCATCCGCGACCACCTGAATTTCCGGAAGCAGATCTGCCAGGGCGCGAATTGTAGTGGATTTTCCAGTGCCACGATCGCCCATGATCATCACCCCACCAATTTTGGGATCAATCACATTGAGCAATAGGGCTAGTTTCATTTCTTCCTGACCCACGATCGCCGTAAACGGGAATACCGCCCGCCGACGAGTAGCAGCAGAAGAGTGGACAGCTCGACCATTTTCAGCAGAAATCGCGTTCGCAGTAGGACTCACGGGTTTACCTGGGAAATCAAGGACTTCAAATCACTGTTTCTCATTGTGCCATATTGCCGGGTGTCTCCTCTGCCCCGAATGAGCATAAATGCTGCAAGTAAAGTTACATTTTTCGAGGCTTCGAAAAATGTAACGGAATGCAACGTATAATGAGAGCGGATCAACCTTGAAGAAATTCTGAAGAAATTACATGCGAGTTGCGATCGCGGGAGCGGGCTTAGCGGGGCTATCATGCGCCAAATACCTTACCGATGCCGGACATACACCGATCGTTCTAGAACGGCGGGATGTGTTGGGTGGTAAGGTTGCTGCCTGGAAAGACGAAGACGGAGATTGGTACGAAACTGGGCTGCATATCTTTTTTGGGGCTTATCCCAACATGTTGCAGCTATTCAAAGAGTTGGACATTGAAGATCGGTTGCAGTGGAAAGAACACACGATGATCTTCAACCAACCGGATCATCCGGGGGTTTACTCTCGCTTCGATTTTCCGGATATTCCGGCTCCCTTAAATGGCATTACCGCCATTCTCAGCAACAACGACATGCTGACCTGGGGCGAAAAAATCCGCTTTGGCTTGGGACTAATTCCCGCCATGATCCAGGGTCAGCGCTATGTCGAAGAAATGGATCAATACTCGTTCTCCGAGTGGCTGAAGCTACAAAATGTGCCCCCTCGAGTCGAGAAAGAAGTCTTCATTGCCATGTCCAAGGCGTTGAACTTCATTGGTCCCGATGAAATTTCTTCTACCGTGATCCTGACCGCCCTCAACCGCTTTTTGCAGGAAAAGAACGGTTCCAAAATGGCATTTCTGGATGGCTCTCCGACCGAGCGGCTGTGCCAACCGTTGGTGGACTATATTACGGAACGGGGTGGCGAAGTTCGGATTAATGCCCCAGTGAAGGAATTTCTATTAAATCCAGACGGCTCAGTCCGGGGATTTCTGATCCGAGGATTGGATGGCGCACCGGATGAAATTCTGACCGCAGATGCCTATGTTTCCGCAATGCCCGTTGATCCACTCAAGGTGATGTTGCCAGAACCGTGGAAGCAGATGGACTATTTCCAAAAGCTCAACGGCTTGGAAGGCGTACCCGTCATCAACCTGCATCTCTGGTTCGATCGCAAGTTGACTGACATTGACCATTTGTTGTTCTCGCGCTCATCATTGCTGAGTGTCTATGCTGACATGAGCAACACCTGTCGGGAATACGCCAATCCCGATCGCTCAATGCTGGAACTAGTACTGGCTCCGGCGAAGGATTGGATCAGCAAGTCTGATGAGGAAATCGTGGCAGCAACGATGACGGAATTAGAGAAACTTTTCCCGAATCATTTCTGCACAGAAAATCCTGCTAAACTGCTGAAATTCAAGGTGGTGAAAACCCCTCGATCGGTGTACACCGCTACACCTGGTCGCCAAGCCTGCCGTCCTGAGCAGATGACGCCGATCGCGAACTTCTTCCTTGCAGGGGATTTCACGATGCAACGCTATCTGGCAAGTATGGAGGGTGCCGTACTTTCTGGTAAGCTGACAGCGCAGGCAATTGTGACCAGTCAGCCGTTAGCAGAGTTTTCCCAGGTGAATTCTGCTGCCAGCGAACCTGTGGCAACTCACTAGACCCACTCTGCTCTGCTCACTTTCCCTGCAACGTTCGTAAAGCGCTCCTAAGGTAATGCTGCAATTGCCCAACCACTCTCGCGTGAAACCTTTGGCTTCCCTGGAGGATGCCTACGAACTCTGTCGTCAGATCACCGCGAAATACTCCAAGACTTTCTACCTTGGCACGATGCTGATGCCAGAGGAAAAACGACGTGCCATCTGGGCGATTTACGTCTGGTGCCGCCGAACCGATGAACTCGTGGATGGTCCGCGTGCCAGCCTCACAACCCCTGAAACATTGGACCTGTGGGAACGGCAGTTAGAGTCGATTTTTGCTGGACATGCATTGGAAGACGCAGATGTCGCCCTGGTCGATACCCTGGAGCGCTTCCCGATCGATATCCAGCCTTTCCGCGACATGATCGCCGGACAGCGGATGGATCTGTATCGATCGCGCTATGAAACCTACGAAGACCTGGAACTCTACTGCTACCGAGTTGCCGGAACCGTGGGTCTAATGTCTTTAGCGGTGATGGGCGTTGATGACTCCTTGCCGACCGCTCCCTGGGCACAATCCAATCGTTCCTCTATTGATCCGACTGAGCAAGCGATCGCATTAGGAGTCGCGAACCAACTCACCAACATTCTGCGGGATGTCGGAGAAGATGCCCGTCGCGGTCGGATCTATCTGCCGCTAGAGGAACTGGCACTATTCAACTACTCGGAAGCTGATCTATTTAACGGCGTGGTAGATGAACGCTGGCGGGAGTTAATGCGCTTCCAAATCCAACGGGCGCGTAAAGTATTTGCGACGGCGGAATCTGGAATTAGTGCTTTGAGTCCCGATGCTCGGTTCCCAGTGTGGGCAGCGTTGATTCTGTATCGGGGCATTCTGGATGTGATTGAACGCAATGATTACGATGTGTTCAGCAAACGTGCCTATGTTTCTGGTCCTCGGAAGCTGACTTGTTTGCCGATCGCCCGTCTCAGAGCCATGGTGCTATAAGGCTAAAGCCACCGACTTCAGGGAAGTGTGCTATCAGTGAAAGGTAGATTCATCGCTGCCGTTCGCAATGTTTCCCCATGCTTGACCTGACCAAACTTGCCCAACAAATGCAGGGCATCAGCCACCACCTGACCCTAGAAGCCACTGCCGCTCGGCAACGGTTAGAACGGGCAGAACAGTTGCTAGAGCAAGCCAACCAAAATCAAGCCGCCTTAATTGACCAGCAACACCTCTGGCGCGATCGTCTCACTTTTACTGCCGCCGAACCGATCGAACCCCTTAATTTACGGCAACGCATTGCGATCGCTCCCCCTAATCACACTGTCCTGGCTACCGACGGCTCCCAAATTGCTCCCAGCCATCACGAGATTGCTTACTGCTACCTGATTAACGTCGGTTGCGTCATCCTGCATTACGGACAAAACCGTCATCCCCTATTAGACAACGTGCCCGAAATCTTCTACCGTCCCGAAGATTTGTATGTCTCCCGGCAGTGGGGCATTCGCACCGAAGAATGGATGGGCTATCGGCGGACAGTTTCTGAAGCGATCGTCCTGGCGGAATTAGGGCAACGGGTGAAGGGGGAGATGGGGGAGGTCAGGGAGATAGGGACGGTAGGGAAGAGTAGGAAGACAAGAAAACCCTCCTCATCTTCCTTATCTCCCTCCCCCTCACCCTCCCCATCCCCCACCCTAGCAATGGTCGATGGCTCCCTAATCTACTGGTTCCTAGAGTCCTTGCCGAATGAAGCCCGCGATCGCATTTTGTTGCCGATTCTAGAAGCGTGGGAACAGTTACGGATGGCTCAAATTCCGCTGGTGGGTTATCTCAGTGCGTCTCGCAGTGGGGAAGCGCTCAACTTTCTGCGGTTGCAAGCCTGTGCCTATGAGCAACGGGATTGTTCAACCCATTGTGCCGATCGAGGTGATCAAGCACCCTGCCAAGTGTTCGAACCTTTGAAGGATGTGACGCTCTGGGCAACACAGCTAGAACCCGGTCAGCGTAGCCCGTTCTGGCGGAGTTCTGCTTCTATTCTGGATTTATACAGTCACCACCGGGTTTACTTCTGCTATCTACATGTCGGGACAGAAATTGCTCGCATTGAAGTACCTGCCTGGGTCGCGGAAGATCCTGCTTTACTAGATACAGCCTTAAGTTTGAGCTTGGCACAGGTGCAAAAAGGCTACGGCTATCCGGTGGCATTAGCAGAAGCCCATAATCAAGCGGTGGTGCGGGGAGGCGATCGAACTCGCTTTTTTGCGCTACTGGAGCAGCAAATGATTCGGGCTGGATTGCAAAATGTGGGAATTTCTTACAAAGAAGCTCGTAAACGGGGCAGTATTGCTTGAAAATCCTAGATGAGCGAGGTTAGCTATGAAGGGTGCCATCCGGCATGATAGCTTCTTGTAAACAGGCTCCAGTTAAATCAGCGTTTTTCAAGTTGGCGCCGATCAGGTTGGCTTGGTGCAGATTTGCTTCTCGTAAATTTGCCATACTTAAGTTTGCACCACTTAGATTTGCCTGCCGTAAGTTTGCCATACTTAAATTTGCCTCATGTAGGCTAGCTCCACTTAAATCTGCCATGCTTAAGGTTGCCTCTCGTAAGTCGGCTTCTCGTAAGTTTGCCTCCAGTAACTGAGCTTTATAGAAATTGACTCCAATCAAGGTGGCACCGACAAGACTAGCTTTATGCAGTTTGGCACCAATTAAATTGGTCATACAGAGGTTTGCCAAGCTGAGGTTTGCCCCCCGCAAATTACTCTCGTACAAGGTGGCTCCCACTAGATTTGCCATGCATAAATTTGCCATGCTTAAGTTGGCTCGACTCAGATTGGCTTCCCGGAGGTTGGCCATACTGAAGTCTGCCTCGCGCAAATCCGCTTTATACAAGCTAGCTTCCCATAAATTGGCTTTGTACAGAATTGCTGTATACAGCGTTGCTCCTTCTAATAGAGCTGTACAGAGATTTGCCTCCCGTAAGTTTGCCATACTCAGGTCTACTTGGCTTAAATCGGCTTCCCGCAAATCGGCTTTATACAAGTTGGCTTCCCGCAGGTTCGCTTTATAGAGAACTGCCGTGTAGAGCGTTGCTCCTTCTAAAGTTGCAATTCTCAAATTTGCCCCTTCCAGGTTTGCCATACTTAGGTCCACCTGTCGCAGGGAAACCTCTTGCAGATCGGCTTTATAGAAATTAGCTTCTCGCAAATTGATCGCTTGCAAATTCGCCCCTTCCAGGTTCGGAATCACCTTAGGGTGTTTTTGCCACCAATCATTCCATGTACTCACCCCTTGTTTCAGTAGCGTGAGATGTCCGTCATCCGCCATCTAGTCACTACCCCTGATACTGTAATTACGTAGTGTTTCGCAGAAAAGTGAATATAGATTCGATCGAAGAGCCAGGACTTCCTCGTAAATACTGATTTGAGCCAGCTCGTGAACGATTCGGGTTGGGTTGATGCCCCTAATAGTAGTGTTCCCCGTAGAGGATAAGGTGAATCAAGTCATTTATTTTTCCCCTAAAGGAGTGATTTACTCTGGACATATCGCTAGGGGACGAAAAAAAGTGGCTTTTGATAAATTTCGTTTCGCTAAGACCAGGGAGGCTAGGTATTTTCAAGTACACCCGCTTAGGATAGTGGCTAGTCAACAAACTGGTTTGATTACCAAGTGTTTACAAGGCTGTTTTTAATCGCACCTTATGACCCAAACTGAATTAACCCAATGTCTAAATTTGGCTAGAGCCCTCGATCTGGTAGTGTCTAGCCGCACTATTAATGGGGTACTCCATGTTTATAATGCAGCCGGGCAGGCGAAACGCTGGGATAGTTTTGTCGCTGAATACCCGCTAGAACGGTTGCAAGCCATGGTAGCGAGACTGCGAGTCCAATAAAAGCAGTCTATTCAAATCCGGCGAGGGTCCTCAATCGCCATAAAAATTCCCCTCTCTGCTTAGAGTTGGGGAAGGCAAGAGCTTTGAACTATCCACTGAGACTGGATCAAGGCGATCGGTCAACGAGTTAACAACATGACCGATCGCATCCTAATTACCTACTTGGCATGATTGCCATTACCATTGCCATGGCTGGTGGTGGCAAGAACCCGTTCAGCGAGTTTGTCAGGAACTTCTTGTAAATGGTCATAAAGCCAATGAAAGAAGCCGACGCCCATGGTCAGCGATCGTAATTCCACAATCAGGTCATGCATTTCAGCTTGAGGAATGTGGGCAACCACTTCGTCCCAGCCTGCCCAATCAGCTTTGGCATCATAGCCCAGAATTTGACCACGGCGACCGCTGACCAACCGTAGCACTTTGGAGGTGAAATCTGTCGGCACAGAAATCGTCACATTCAGGATAGGCTCTAGTAGCGTTGGTTCACACTTCGCCATCCCCTCCTGCATTGCCAACCGAGCGGCTTGCTTGAATGCCTGCTCAGAGCTATCCACCGTATGGTAGGAGCCGTTGGTTAGAGTCACAGCAACATCAACCACAGGGAAGCCTAAAGGACCGTGACTAAGATATTCCCGGACTCCATTTTCCACAGCAGGGATATATTGCCGGGGTACTACTCCACCGACAATCTTTTCATTGAAATTGAATCCTTCGCCCCGAGACAGCGGCTTAATATCTAGATAAACATCACCAAATTGCCCATGTCCCCCACTCTGGCGCTTATAACGTCCATGAATTGAGGTAACCACCTTGCGAATGGTTTCTTTATAAGGTACTTGCGGCAGGTGAGTGGTCATCGGCAAGTTGTACTTGCGATTCAACCGATCCATGGCTACCTGAAGATGAATTTCGCCCTGTCCCCACAAAATAATTTCATGGGTATCGCCATGTTGTTCCCAGACTAAAGAGCAGTCTTCTTCCAGCAGCTTCGCTAGCGCCCCAGTCAGCTTCACTTCATCATTTCGTTTCTCTGCCGCGATCGCCAGCGCAAACACAGGCGCAATTTGTTCAACTTTAGGTAGTGGTTGCACTGACTGATCGGACAGCGTATCACCCGTCTTAATGCCTTCCATCCGACCTAATGCCACGATTTCGCCTGCCTGGGCAGCCGTTACCCCTTGCTGCTGCTGACCTGCTAGTCGATAAACTCCACCCACACGAACCCCATTCAGCGTCATGCCGTCGGTGACTGTGCCTTGCCAGACGCGGGTGAGCGAGAGTTTGCCGCCTTGCGGAGTGTAGTAAGTCTTCAACACCTGTGCCACAGTTCCATTAGCAGGAATCTGACGGTGTTCAGCTGTATCGACTGGGTCGGGGGCTTCCCGTAATAAAGCTTCCAGCAGGGGACGGATACCGAAGTCCTGCTCAGCCACACCAACAAATACAGGCACAATCTGGTCTGCGCCCAACTCCATCTTCAAATCTTGCAGAATCTCTTCTTGGGGTGGCTCAATATCTTCCAGTAGTTCTTCTAACAGATGATCATCAAATTCTGCCAGGGTTTCGAGCATTTCTGTCCGGGCAGCTTTCTCTTGTTCCTTGAGGGAGTCGGGTAATGGGACAGGGTCAGCCGGAGCGCCGGAATGGTAGTGATAGGCTTGTTCCGTGACTAAATCAATAAATCCCACTAAATTCTCACCCCGACCGATCGGGTACTGGTGAGCCACTAACGGACGACTGGAAACTTTCTTCAGGGCTTGGAGGACGTCGGTAAAATCGATATCTGCCCGATCCATCTTGTTAAAGAACACGAGATGGGGAATTTGCCAGTCATCTAAAAACTTAAACATGGGGGCTAGAGTCAGCACCCGATCGCTCACCGGTTCGCACACCACGATCGCGGCATCAACCCCAATCAACGCATTGTAGGTTTCCTGAATAAACTCAACCGAGCCAGGACAATCGATAAACGTAAAACGAACGCCGCCGTACTCAGTACTGGCGGCGTTGATTTCTACACTCATCTGGCGATCGCGGGCTTCTGGGGTACCATCGCCCACCGTATTTCTATCCACCATTCTGCCTTTACGGGTGATGGCTCCAGTTACAAACAACAAACTTTCTAGAACTGTTGTTTTACCACTTAAATACGGTCCCACGATCGCCACATTTCGGGAACCCGATAAGACGTTTTCGCTCATAACAACCTCGCTAGCAAAAAACGAGTCGAAAAACCGTTTGGCTGGCGAGAACGGGAGCTTTGGCTACGGGTTCTAGCCAGTCAATGGCAAGATGAATCTGTAATTCCAGATACACTTGCTTACGTTATAGATTGATTCTCTAGCGGTCATGGGGATAGGCATTGAAATTGCAGCTTATCTTAAGAAAGCGCTAAACAATCGTTAATTTAGTTGGCAGAGATTATTGCTGGTTCATAAGCAGAAATAAGAGATTAACGTTAGCTGTTATGCCTCTGATCCCATGCCAGTAGATTGAATGCGTTCTTGGGTATGTAGAACTACCGCCGTGCTCTTACCGAGGTTCCTACACGTCACCCCAACAAGTTCCGTGAACTCGCTCATTCAATTCATTTTTCAGCTTTCTAGTATTTATTAGCTTGATACAGATGTCCCCAAGTCTTTGGTTTTTCAGTTAGGTCACAGCGTTAGCCGAGTAATCAGCCATGAACCTTTTCAATAAACAGTTTATTGCCGAAATGCTGTTAGAACTCATCATGGTCATGGCGCCTACAACCTTAGACTACCTAGGGGCTGCGGGTGAGTTTGTCCTCATGTTACATCCGCTCTCGAATTTGACCTGCGATATTGATCGCAACTCCAGGGAAAACGTATTGCCGTTGTGTTTGCGCCAACCAGGTATGGCGATCGCCTGACCCACGAACATCCATGATTGTGTGTGAGACAATTTTTGACTGACAATTTCGTAATCCTCTTGTAGAATGGCGACACCATTTAGCCCTGGAGGAAATTGGCAGGTCAGAATATGGGTAGACAGTGGCAGCAGTGGAGGATGATCGGGTTCGCTAGCCTGATGGTTTTAGGCTTTGGGAGTGGATTGGCAGCCCCTTCACCGGGGTGGGCACAGTCAAAGAGTGTCGGACAAGTTGCTCAAAATGCAGTTCAACCTGCGGAGAGCGCGATCGATCAGGGGCTGCAATTTATCCAACAGGGCAAACTGAATGAAGCGATCGCTTCATTCCGGCAAGCCGCTCAGCTGGATCCACGAATGGCAGCCGCTCACTATAATTTAGGGCTGGCATTGCGTCAACAAGGGCAATTACAACCAGCCGCAACGGCGTTTTATCAAGCCACTCAGGCAGATCCCAACTTTGCCCTTGCCTATGCCAACTTGGGGGCAGCTTTGTTGGAAGGTAACAACGTTCAACAGGCAAGAGATTACCTGCAACGGGCGATTCAGCTCGATCCTAAGTTGGGCTTAGCTCACTACAACTTGGGCCTAGCCTTGGAGAAGCAGCAGTCTTATCTCCCGGCTATCAATGCGTTTAGTCAAGCTATGCAGCTAAGTCCCAATGCGCCGGAGCCACCGTATCATCTAGGACTCATTTATCTAGAGCAAGGCAAAGAGAACGAAGCCTATAATGCCTTTCAACAAGCCATCAAACTGAATCCGAATTATGCCGAAGCTCACTACAACGTAGGTGGCATTTTGTTTAAGCAAGGCAAGTTGGATGAGGCGTTAAATGCCTTCCGGCGATCGGCGCAGGCAAACTCTAATTATGCCAATGCCTACTATGGTGCTGGCTTGGTGTTTATGAAACAAGGGAAGTTTCAGGATGCCCAGAAGGTATTAAACTACGCCAAGCAACTCTATGCCAAACAAGGCAACAACCCCTGGGCTGCTAAAGCCGATCAACAATTGCAAAAAGCGCAGACTGGACAACAATAATTTACTTTTTCCAGGGCAGCTTTGTGCCCATCTCTGTTATGGCTGAGAGGATCAGGTAGAGAATTAGGAGTCCAACACTGGTAAGAAATAATAGTAACTCGTTGTCCATTAAGAGGATAGGGATAAGCTGATTGGTCGGGGCAGAGCATTCCCCAGCTAATTCTACAGATTGCATCAGGAATGCCCGATCGAAATTCTTTGCCCCGACCATTTACCAAGTCACAGAAAGGGGTGGCGATGCTACGGGTGACAACAATCGGTTCGCTGTAATTAAAGCAACGAGTCTAGATCTAAGGCTTGAGAACCACCTTGTTGTAATTGAGTCAAAATTTTGCCCAATTGTGACCAAACTAACCAACTAATAAAGACGGTCAGCGGCAGGGCAATCATGTAGGCCAACTTAGCCGGAAATCCAAAAATTTCCATCCCAGAGGATAAAAATATGCAGATCCCACCTGCCATTCCCCAAAATGGCACGAGCAATTGAAACCCTTGTAGGTTTGCCAGCGAGCGAGTTGAGCGGCTTTTAGACCATTCCCGTACCGATTGTTTCAGGACTGCCTCAAATGCCACACCCGAGGCAATGCTAGCCAGCAAGCTGGCAATCAGCAACACATAGGGGGGAGAAGGTAGCACATAGTAAAATTCAGGCAAACTTTCCATGACAAATTATTCCAGGGTCAGGTCGCAAAACTTAACACTCTAACCTTACACCGTTTTGACCCAATGTCAGTGGTGATCAGCTGACGGTCTCTCAGTCCTCAGCCAGGTAAGCTTCCCTACGCGGAATCCTTTTTGATCGGTTTGATCGGAGCAGGTGATGGAATTAGGGCAGTTGCTCCAGCGGTGGATAGGTCTGCTAGGGCTCCCAAGGCTACGTTAAACAGTCGTGCCGGTTTGAAATCATCTTTAATGAGATTCCAGAGCCGTTGGACTTCTTCAGTATGTAAGCGATCGTCCTCGGTTAAGGCAATCAGCAATTGTCGCCGCAGGTACTTTCCTTCATCTGATAGCAGATACTGCAAGCCGAGTTGTGCTGTAGGGAGCAAATCAAATTTTTGGTCAGTCCGGGCGATCGAGATCAAATTCTCTAAACGTTCCCACTGGAATCTACCATCCTTAAATAGCACTTCAATCAAGCGACGACGCAGTTGAGGAGATTCCCCAGTCAGCAAGCGTTTCGCTACGTAGGGATAGGCAACCTCAACGATCTTAAAGTTGGGATTGAGAGTGAGCGCTAACCCTTCCTGAGTCACCAGCGATCGAATAATCAGGGCAAACTTGGCGGGAACGCGGAAGGGATAATCAAACATCAACTCCGAGAAGCGATCGGTAATCGTTTTGAAGTTGAAGTCCCGCACACTTTCACCAATTACATCACCGAGTACGGCTTCCAGCGCCGGTACGATCGGACGAATGTCTACATCGGGAGTTAGGAAGCCTAATTTAACAAAATCCTGAGCTAGCGCTAGATATTCTTTGTTAATCAGATGAACGACCGCATCGACCAACGTTTCCTTGGTAGTTTCATCCATCTGATCCATCATGCCGAAGTCAATGTACGCCATCTGCGTTCCATACTCGGCTTGGGCAGTTTGAGTGCCATTTAACGAGCACTGCGGCGTCATGGCAAACAGGTTGCCAGGGTGAGGGTCAGCATGAAAGAAACCAAATTCTAATAACTGTCGTAGACCTGAAGTGACCCCAATTTGGATCACGGTATTGATATCTAGCCCAGTTTCACTAATCCGTTCAGCATCAGTGAGTTTGAAGCCGTGAATCCATTCCAGGGTTAAAACTCGATGACTACTGTAACGCCAGTAGATTGCCGGCACTTTTACGGTTGGATCATCCCGGAAGTTCGTAGCGAATTTCTCGGCATTGCGTCCTTCATTCAGGTAGTCGATCTCCTCAAACAGTTTGCAACCAAACTCATCCACAATCAGCGTTAAGTCATGCCCTAAGTTCAACGGCAACCAAGGAGCCATCCAACTAGCTGCCCACCGCATCAGATAGAGATCGAGCGTCAGGATTGGGAGCAAATTGGGACGCTGTACCTTGACCGCCACCTCTTCGCCACTGTAGAGCCGTGCCCGGTAAACTTGTCCTAGACTAGCTGCCGCGACTGGTTTCTCGGAGATCTGCTGGAATGTTTCGTCGAGTGAGCGATCGAGTTCCGCTTCAATAATGGCAAAAGCAGTTTCGGTAGGAAACGGGGGCAGTTGATCTTGGAGTTTGATCAACTCATCGAGAAAATCTCGTCTGACCAGATCTGGTCGCGTAGAAAGGGCCTGACCAACTTTAATAAAGGTTGGTCCCAGTTGAGTGAGAATCCGCCGTAGCTGTTCCGCTCGCTGGGGGTGATGCGCTCCAGCTTGGTGCTGCCAGCTATCCCACTTGAGACCTAAGAAAAAGCCGAAAAACGATAGAACAATTCGGCAGGAACGCCAAAAGCCTAACCAGGGACGACGACTGTAATACTGAGCGATCGCTCTGGCATCGTAGCGTCTTAACTGACTGAGGGGATGCTGACCCACGCCTTGATTAACCTCTCAAACTAAAACAATTTTGGGATTGTGGAGATTGAAGGTGAGGCGAGGAGGCGATTTGCCTGAGCATTCGTTTTAGCGGTTCTCGAAAGAGTCTGCCTGACGGAGCCACCTGACCAAACCCTCTATAGGTTTAAATCAGTAGGGGTAAGCGAAACCCCTGATCATCTAGTCGCAAATAGTTATCTTTTTATTAACTATAGTATACGCTTTAACAAAATTCGTAACATTTGGGGAGGGATAGGGATTACCCCCATCAGCAAAGAGCGATAGAATCCCTATCCTTAGAGGATTCTTAACCATCATGTCGCACCAATTGGCTCCTCAAGCGTCGCTGCATTCTTAATGATTCTTAATCTTTTATCCTGGCTGCAACGACACTGAGCCCACCTTCAGTTTCAGAGTGCCCTCTGCCAACGGCAAAAATATCATCAGCAATCAACCGCTATCCTGTCTGCGACCAAACCCGTAAGGGCAGACTTCTGATAGGTGGCTTGCGACCAATTTGGGCAGAAAGGCTGGAGATCAAAGCTACGCAGAATGAATTAGCACGATCGACAACGTTATCGATCGCGCCACGGCTGCCGGTTTACTTTTCTTTGATTACAGACAGTCTTTCAAGCTATAGACCACTTGTTCTTGCTGTTCCACGGTCAGCTCAGGAAACATGGGTAAGGAAAGCACTTCATGGGCAGCTCGTTCAGCAACGGGGAGTTGACCCGGTTGATAACCCAGGTGGGCGTAAACGGGTTGCAGGTGCAGTGGTAGAGGATAATAGACCATCGAACTTACACCTTTGGTCTGAAGTTGACTGCGAATCTGATCGCGCCGTTCGCTGTTTGAGCCAGGGGAGGAACGATCGCTGAGAATTCGAATAGTGTATTGGTTCCACACACTTTGTCCGCCTGTTGCTTCCTGGGGTAGAGCAATGCCTGCAATGGGACTCAGCAGCTGTTGATACCGCTCCGCGATCGCCCGGCGTTGCGTATTCCAGGTTTCCAAGTACCGGAGTTTGACCTGAAGAATGGCTGCTTGCATGGCATCAAGCCGACTATTCATGCCTAGGTCTTCGTAGTAGTAAGTGCCTCGGCGACCATGATCCCGTAATCGGCGAATTGTCTCTGCGATCGCTGGATCATGAGTTGTAATTGCTCCACCATCCCCACAGGCTCCCAGATTCTTAGTGGGGTAGAAGCTAAAACAGCCAATCTGACCAATGCTACCGACCTGTTGTCCTGCCCAACGGGCTCCTGTTGCCTGAGCACAGTCTTCCACGATCGCTAAATGATGCGCTTGGGCGATCGCCATCAACCGCGTCATGTCTACGGGATGACCGAAGAGATGGACTGGAATGATTGCGCGGGTGCGATCAGTAATGGCCGCTTCTGCCTGTGCCAAATCCAAATTAAACGTCTGCGGTTCAATATCAACAAAAACTGGCGTGGCTCCTACGGCACTGATGACTTCAGCCGTTGCCACAAAAGTAAATGGCGTTGTGATCACTTCATCGCTCGCCCCAATTTTTAAGGCTCGTAACGCTAAGTACAACGCATCCGTACCCGAATTACAGGCAATACACTCCGGTGTGCCAATGTAATCTGCTAGTTGATGCTCCAAGCCTTCGACTACTGCACCACCAATGTAGTGACCAGAGGCAAGCACTTGTAATACAGCAGCATTAAGCTCTGCACCAATCACCTTGAATTGTTCAGACAGGTCAAACGGGGGAATCTTATTCACTCACTTACACCACAAGCGGGATCAACCATTAATAGAATCAAATTTTGTTACCAAATGGAATCTATTGGGGGTGCTTAAGTCGATAGACTATGGCGATATATCAATTGTTTCAGATTCATGAACTCTTTGCTGCAATTGGTTTGGGCACTTGGCTTAATGGCGATCGCGATTGCGCTTTCAGCTTGGCAACGTCTAGGTCTGGAGTGGACACTGGCACTGGCAACCGGGCGCACTGTGATGCAACTCCTTGTAGTTGGCTATGTCCTGGCCGTAGTGTTTGCCTTTAACAATCCCTGGTTAGTGTTAGCTGTCTTAGGGGTGATGCTCACGATCGCGACGATTGTTGCCCGCAACCGCATTAGTAAAAAAGTCCCCTATCTAATTCCCTTAGTAGGAAGCTCTATCCTGATCAGTACAGCACTAACGCTGCTGTATATCAATATTTTTGTCCTGCAACCTCGTACTTGGTACGAGCCACAATATATTATTCCACTGGCTGGGATTGTGTTAGGCAATGCCATGAATGGCGCGGCAATTACCGGAGAGCGTTTGGTAAGTACACTAAACTCTAGCCAATTAGAGATTGAGACTCATCTGAGTTTAGGCGCAACTCCTCAACAAGCGATCGCACAATATCGACGAGATGCAATCCGAGCAGGACTGATCCCTACGATCAATACCATGATGGTGGTAGGACTAGTCACGCTACCAGGCATTATGACCGGGCAGCTGTTGAGTGGTGTAGATCCAGTCACGGCTGCCGCTTATCAAATTCTCATTATGTTCATGCTGGCGTTTGCCACACTCGTGACCACTTTGCTAGTCACCTGGGGAATTTATCGCCAGTATTTTAACCAAGTAGCTCAATTGACAATCTGGTAATCAAGATAAATCAGGCAGGTATTGATGCAATGCTTTGACTAAAACCCACCCATTTATTCAACAAATAACAAGTTGAATCCTCTTAACTTCTCGCTCAATTCAGGGCTAGGTGAGGATCAATCTTTTGACAGAGAATCTGTCCTTTCTCTGGGTAGAGCGAGAAGTTAAGTTCTAGCGATTAGTCTAGAAACAACCCCACCATAATGCATCTAACTAAAAGTGCATCTAATTTCTTAGACTATCTGGCATTTAATTTTTGAGCCAGTTTATCTAAACAGTTTCAAGTGAATTTATTGACGAGTTCTGGATTTGAAAAATGGCAAATATTAACGAGCGTGACTATAACCGTGAACATGAAAGACGTTTATCTGGACAAGTGACAGGTAGCCAGGATGTTCATCCCGATCGCGGGGCGACTGCTAGACAAGCGGCTTATCACAATGGCTATGTCCAAGGTCGGGATAATGGCTATGTACGGGGTCGGGACTATGAACGGCAGTACGATCGCGATTTGGAAACTCGGGATAATGAAAATGCAGGGCGAGGGTTACTGTTAGGCATTCTGCTAACCGCTCTCGTGGCAGCGACAGCCGGAGCCGTATTTCTCCTAAACCAACGGGAGCGCACAGCGCCATCGTCTCCCGCGATTGTTGTTCCCAGAATTTCGCCTAACGCAAACCAGCAGCAACAGCCGCAAGTCCGGGAACGGATCATTGAGCGCGATCGCGTCGTCCCCGTTCCCCAAACCTCAGCGCCCGCTCCTCGTGTGAATATTACTGTGCCGTCAGCCAACCAATCAGCTCCGAGTTCTCAGGCTCCAGCCACTCAGGCTCCGGCAGCGCCTGCGCCAACTCAAGGAGCTAATGACAATGGCAGTGTGACTGATAATAGTACAGACTCTACTCAAACAACTCCATTTAACCCTTCAGCGCCTGATACCACAAACACCCAATCTGGAACTGGAACCGAATCCCGATAACATCCCTTTTATCGTGAGTTACTATACCCTCAGCCTTAAACTGGCTGGGGGTGTTTTATTAATGATGGGATTTTTCCGGAAGCAGATAGCTAGCATATGAAGTCCTGATTAAGCGATGCGGGGAGTTTTGTGTATATTGTGTTTTTTCTAACAGAGGGCAACACTCCACTCTTCTCGGGAAGTAATATAAGGAAGAATTCACTGTCACCGTAGTTTTCTCGATACTTTATGCCTTGTGATCGTTATCGCTACGACTCAGTGATTCAGGTCACATTAGGTATGCATTAATACCTAATACGATCGCAAGTACCTATAGTAAGCGAAACTTTAGAAGCCATTTTGCGTCTAAAGGATGAGAGAAATCTCGATCATCGCTTGCCAACGGGGCAGCTACCCTCTAAAGTTAGAGCCAAATCCTATCTAAATTTCCGCCATAGTCAAATTCAACCCTAGTCCCTGGCTTGGGGGTTTTAATTATTGTGAGTACCTGGACAGCCCATACCACTAGACCACTTGAGCAGGAAGAGCAGCAACTATATGATCATTTGCTGAACCTTGTCCAGACTGAATTGCCCAGTCAGCTCGTTCAGCGTTTTCGGGCTTTATTTGTTGACGGAGTTGGTTACCCAGATGCGGAAATTGCGAGAGCGCTAGATAAAGTTGTCGCATCTAAGCTGGCGGACCAAGAGTTTCGTTATGTACTCAACCGCTGCTGCCATATTTTAATTAACCGCTGGCAAACCCGCCCACAGTTTCAATCACATATTCCAGAACTGGTGGCAGTATTTGAAGCCGCACCGTCTCGGCATGTGTTTGAAATTTCCCGCTCTCGATCAGTGCGACGATTACGGGAACAGGTTAAAACGTTTGTTGAGAGTGAGCAATACCTGACTCTACGGCGATTAGCCCAAGTCATTGGTGAAGCAGCTGAGAGTAATGCTAGTGGGAGCGAACCGCTGGGTGGGTTAATTCGGCGTTATCCCTATTTATATGAACATTGCTTGTTAGCAGAAGGCAGTACCTATGAACAGCAACAAACTATTCAAGAATTGAAATTCAAGGCTCAGCGCCAGTACGAGCTCGATCTATCTCAATACGTTACCTATCAAGTGCGGCGATCGCAAATTGCCCGGAGTGGTTCTTTAGAAACAGCGAATCGGGTGTTGCAACCGATTAAAAATCCTACTTTATTAAGCGATCGCGAACTGTGTGGCGCCTTAAAACACTACGTCGGGCGCTCCCAGGGTTCCTGTTCTTATCGGGATCTAGCTCAGCGATTTACCTCGCATACTAACCACATACCTTCATTTGGGGCGTTTAAAGATAGCCTCTATCAGTACATTACGGCTTCGGTTGATCCGGAGTATGGCAAACGGCAGTTTAATAACCAACTGTATGCTCAGTTGAAGAATACGCTACCGGAAAACAATTCCCAAAAATTGAACGATTTTCTGCTTGTTAGAACCTGTAGTCAGCTGCTGAGTTTTTTGGTAGTTGAAAGTCCGCATAAACCAGAACACTTTGTGTTTATTGATCTGGTATCTAACATTGGTCCAATTTGGGCAACCGGGTTGTTATTAAAAATCGTCCTAATTTGTCGTAAGGTTAAACCCTATCTGGAAAAACGCTTTTCCATTTTGTTTAGTCATTATGAATCCAGTCGCCGGGATGCGGTACTATGGTTAGTCCAGGCAATGGAACATCTGAATGTAGCACTGAGTACTAATTTCAGTACAATGGATCTTGCCTTAATCAACCAGTGGTAATGCTTCTGGTTGGGAGTGAAAGGGACAGTAAAATTCTGGCAAGGAGACCGGAAAGAACGGTTTATACTAACAGATTTTATGTTAATGTGCAGATATCGTCCCTGAGTAGTCTGTCGGCGCTCTGTTTGGGCGGCATTTTTTTGAACAATTGTCCCAACACCATTACTAAACAGTCTTCTCGGAGAGAGTAGTAGGAATGACCCAGGTAGTTCTTGGCGAAAACGAAGGAATTGATTCTGCCCTGCGGCGTTTCAAGCGCCAGGTATCTAAGGCCGGAATTTTGGCAGATCTCAGATCGCATCGGCACTTTGAAACGCCACTAGAAAAGCGCAAGCGTAAAGCGATCGTGGCGCGGCGTAAGAGACGCTACAACTAATTGGCTAAATATTGCTTATAACATAGGGGTGTGTAAAATACACCTCCTTTAATTGCTAGACTGGCGCTATTCTGAGTAGAGTAGCGCCACTTTAATGCGTTACAGTGGCTGAATCATTAATTCATAGGTCATAGTAGCCTGCACACCAGGAGGACCGTAAGCTCCAGTAACTGGCGCTGCATACCGAGAAACGGCACTAGCGACCAAGGCAATATGGCGATCGGCAACCGCTAATCCATGGGTAGGATCATAACCGCGCCAACCTGCACCGGGTAGATAAACTTCTGCCCACGCATGGAGATGGCGATCGGTACTATCCACATCTCCTTCTTGATAGCCGCTGACAAATCGGGCTGGAATTCCGATCGCCCGACAGACTTCCATAAACAACACCGTATAGTCTCGACAGGAGCCTCGCTTCTGAGTCCAGGTAATACTGGGCGGGTGAGGATGCCCTGTATCCCGGACTTCCTGGGTACAAGATTCATAGATGAGTTGATTTAGTTCGCTCAGAAACCGGATGGTATTGCCATCAACTTGATACAGAAGGTTCTGGGCGAGCTGCTGCGCGATCGGATCGAATCCACTCCCTGTGTAAGCCATTTGGGAGCCAATTAAATAAGGCTGTAATTGTCCTAACAACGAGGCTGGATAATCGATCGGTAAATGGGCTGCCCAGGGTTCCAGCAAGTAGATAAAGGGATTTTCTCGATAGGTTTCGACCTGCGATAGCGTTTGGATGGTGAGGGAAGTCGTTGGTTCGTGAGCGAACCAGGCTTTAATCAATGGATTGCCATCTAAATCAACGATCGGGGATTCTTGCTTGGGAATCGGCGAAATTTGCAGGGAGAATAGTTTTAAGGCTTGCGTGTAGTCACTGCGAGGGCACAACCGGATGATGTGGGGCTGAAGGGTGACAGGTTGATCGTAAGCATAGTGGGTCGTATGACTAATCTGATACAGCACAATAAGAATCCAAAGTTCTAACTTAAGGGTTCCAAGGCAAAGAAGGTTTCAAAGATTTTTTCACCCACATCATTCATGCGAGATTGCAACCCATCTAAGAATTCATGCAGTCCGGTATGGACAATATCTTCGATCGTCAGGTAATCCAAATCTGTTCGTAATCGCCCTAGTACCCGTTCTATTGGGGTGCGCCAGGTTCCTACAGGTGTATCGGTAATGTGATGGAGGGATTGCTCGGCACGAGTAATACAGGATCGCACCGATCGGGGAAACTCTTGATCTAGGATAAGAAACTCAGCAATCTCGGTTGGTTCAATCCGGTGCTGTCCCCGTTTACGATACATTTCATAGGCACTAGCAGATTTCAGGAGTGCCATCCATTGCAGTTGATCTAACGTGCCCCCAATATCTTTGACCGATGGCAGCAAAATAAAGTACTTCACGTCCAAAATTCGCGCGGTTTTATCTGCCCGTTCGATTAAGCGACCAATTTGACCAAAATGCCAGCCTTCATTGTGGGTCATGGTGGCATCCATCAATCCGGCAAACAAATGACTGGCTTGCTTTACCTCATCAAAAAATTTGACGACTGTGCCTAAGTCACTGAGTGATTGGGCCTCCGCTGCTTCCGTCACCATCAGGTAAAAGGAATTAACCTGTTGCCACATTTCTGAGGAAATAATTTCTCGGACCGATCGAGCATTTTCCCGAGCTGCCCGAAGACAGGACAGAATCGAATTTGGGTAGTCTTTATCAAAGGTGAGGAACCGCACAACATTTTCGGCACTGGCATTACCATAGCGCTCCTGAAATAGCGGTAGATCACCACTAGTTAAAATCAATGGCTCCCACTGTTGATCTGTACCGGCGGGAGAGTCCAGCAGTAAGTTGATATTGACTTCGACAAACCGAGCCACATTTTCTGCCCGTTCGACATAGCGGTTGAGCCAGTAAATAGAATCGGCAACGCGACTGAGCATAAAGAGGATAGGAATGATGAGGGGGATAGGGGAGAAGGAAAAGACGCAATTATTTGCAGACGACCCAGGTATCTTTGCTGCCGCCGCCTTGCGAGGAGTTGACAACTAGAGAGCCTCGTTTAAGGGCGACACGAGTTAAGCCGCCAGGATTGACGTAGATCTGCTTGCCATAAAGGATATAAGGTCGTAAATCAACATGACACCCTTCAAAGTGGTCATTGAACAGGGTAGGAACCCGGGAGAGGCAGAGGGTGGGTTGAGCAATGTATTTGCGGGGATGGGCTTTAATTTTGTCGGCAAACTCTTCACGTTGCGCCTGGGTAGCGTGGGGACCGACGAGCATGCCATATCCCCCCGATTCATCTGCGGCTTTGACGACTAATTTATCCAGGTTTGCTAGGACATGACTTTGTTGCTGTGGTTCCCAACACAAGTAGGTTGGTACATTACACAGAATTGGCTCTTCATTCAGGTAATAGCGGATAATTTGGGGCACGTAAGCATAAATCACCTTATCGTCTGCTACTCCGGTTCCCAAGGCATTGGCGATCGCCAGGCGTCCTGACTGGTACACTTCCATCAAACCAGGTACACCCAACAGAGATTCGGCCCGAAAGGCTTTTGGATCGATAAATTCATCATCAATCCGGCGATAAATCACATCAACTCGCTTTAACCCTTTGGTGGTGCGCATTTGTAAGTAGCCATCCGCTACTACTAAATCTCGCCCTTCGACTAACTCCACGCCCATTTGTTGCGCCAAGAAAGAATGCTCAAAATAGGCAGAGTTATAAATTCCCGGGGTTAGCACAACTACAGTAGGATCGGGTAGATGCGGTGGCGCCAGGTTCAATAAGGTTTCTAGCAGGTAACTGGGATATTCCTCAACCGGCTGAATCTGGACATTGTTAAACACCAGGGGAAAGGTCGTTTTCATCACCCGGCGATTTTCCAACACATAGGAAACACCGGACGGACAGCGCAAGTTATCTTCCAGCACGTACCAACGCCCATCCCGATCGCGAACAAGGTCAGTTCCAGTGATGTGACACCAAATGCCTTCCGGTGGTTTTAAGCCAATACATTGTTTGAGAAATCCTGAGGCGGAGTGAATCAGTTCCGTTGGAATCACACTATCCTTAAGGATTTTCTGCTCTCCATAAATATCAGCCAAGAACTGGTTAAGCGCGTAAATCCGTTGTTTGAGTCCTTCTTCTAATACCTTCCATTCCGCCATTGAGACAATGCGGGGAATGATATCGAACGGCATAATGCGTTCAGTGCCTTGCCCATCACCATAAACGTTGAACGTCACCCCGAGTTTAAACAGCGCAATTTCAGCAGCCTGTTGGCGCCGTTGGACTTCTGGTAGTGGCAACGAGTTGATGCGATCGATCAGGGGAATCGCTTCTGGACGAGGTTTTCCCTTAGCCTCAAATAGTTCGTCATAGAAGTCCCCTGGATCGTAGTCGTTGAATTGCACAGTGATTCAGTCCAAACGAGATGTTCTGGAATTTTACAAAACTGACCGCGATTTCTCCCGGTTGATCGCACCAGGATCTCGTAGACAGCCACTCCACTCAATGAATAGAGGGGGAGGTAGGCTGGGAACTGTCGCCTGTGATACTAATTGCCACTTTCCGGCGATGAATTAGGCTTGCCGTGCGCCCTTAGAGCCTTCAGAATCAACTCGTTTTGACAGATATTAAATTTTTCGATAAAAATGATTTACTCTTCGGCAGAGAAGTCTTGACACTTTTGCCTACTTAACTGTTAAGATAGTTGAGGCAAACACGATGGGGTGTCGCCAAGTGGTAAGGCAGCGGGTTTTGGTCCCGCCATTCCTAGGTTCGAATCCTAGCACCCCAGTTAAATCACCTAAGGTTAGTGGTTTCCTGGTAGGACTAGAGCTTTCTTACTGTCGGAATTGCTAGGGTGATTTATGCCAGCGCGATGGGGTGTCGCCAAGTGGTAAGGCAGCGGGTTTTGGTCCCGCCATTCCTAGGTTCGAATCCTAGCACCCCAGTTAAGTGGCTCCAGGTTTGCAATTCACCTATTCCCAGGTAGCCACGGGTTTAAGAACAGCAGGAATCTCTTGGTTAGGGGCAAACTCTAGCTGGGTTTCGTGAATGCCTAAATAGCCAGATTCCATAAACGACAGCAGCATGCGTTGCAGGGCTAACCAAACTTCCGGATCGTACTCCCAATCTCGCGATCGATGCGCTTGGGCTGCAATCGACCTCAGTGCCCAGAAATAGCTATTCCGCACCACTGAACCACTTTTTTTGTAGGGCGGTACATCGTCCTGGTGAATGAACAGAATTTGCTGCTCAATTCTGGCTCTCATAACTGTGATCGGTCAGTAAAAATGAACTAGTTTAGCCTAACGCGATCGCGGGAATAAATGGCATCTCCCTTCAGATCAGCCCCATAACCGTCGTCCTGGTTGACCATGCAGGCGTTCATGGGCATCTCGCAGCAAGGTGGGAATGTCCAAGGATTCTGGGCAGCGCGGCAAACAATCGCCACAGTCATTACAGCGATTGGCTTTGTTACCGGGAAACCAATGTCCGGCATTCTCGAACATGCGATAGCGATACTGCCCAAATTGGGTCATCTCATAGGCGATCGCTAAGTTCCGTAGCCGTAGTACCTCGGGAATCTGAATCGATTCTGGGCAGGGCAGACAGTCATAACACTGACTACAGCGATCGGTGCCTAATGTCTGAGTCAAGTGGGTGTGCAAGCGATCAAGAATGGCAATTTCATCTGGAGATAATGGTTCAGTATGATCGGCCATCGCTAAAGGACGTGCGAGTTCGGCAGGATTCGCTGCCCCCACACTCAGCGTCGTAATTCGGGGGTCACTGAGTAACCAGCGAGAATTTAGATCTAGGGGGGATAAGGGATGGCACAGAGTCTCCAGGGTAGCGGGGGGAGTGTAGAGCATACCGCCTTTGTCTGCTGGAGAAATGATGAACACACCCATATCCTTTTGGTGCGCTAGCGCTACGGCAGGAGCGTGACGTTGGAAGAAGTAATAGTAGTGCAGGTTGACAAACTCAAATTGGTCTGTAGTGATCGTCGCCAGAATTAACTCTAAAGATCCGTGGGTCGAAAATCCCACATGGCGGACTCTTCCATCCACGATCGCTCGGTGGACTGCGGCCATACAACCCTGCTCAGCCTTGAGCCAATCTAGATGCTCCCAGGTGTTGACCCCATGAATCGCTAGGGCATCAATGTAGTCTAATCCTAGCCGGGTCAAAGACTCATCAATGCTTCGATCCATTTGGCTAGCATCCGCCATCGGCGGCAGTTTTGTGGTGATGTAGAGGCGCGATCGGGGCTGTGGTAGTCCGGCTTGCAGAGCCGCACCCAAATATAATTCGCTGTTGCCATAGCCTCTGGCTGTCTCTAAATGATTAATTCCCTGCGCGATCGCCGCTACCACCGTCTCATAGGCAACTTCTGCTGATGCCAAACAACGCATGGTTCCCAAGGAAAATACAGACAGGGGAAGATTTGTTTTGCCAAACCGCCGATAGTGCATAGGGTAGTCGTTTTCAGTCCACCATCGTGGCAACTGATTACGACTGAGCTTCTCCGCTACTAAAGCGACCCCGCTGACTGAAGTCCTCTGGACTCAGATTAGAAATGAAATCACGGAAGGCTTTTCGTTCAGCTTCATCGGCATCGCGATCGACGGGAATTGAGGCATCTGCGATCACTTCTTCCATTACCCAAATTGGACTGTTCGTCCGCAGCGCCAAGGCGATCGCATCACTAGGGCGGGCATCAATTTCGCGTTTGGTTTCGCCTTGAGCCACAATCAATGAGGCGTAGAATGTATTATCTTGCAGGGAATGAATGACGACTCGCTCTAAAGCCAGGTTCCATGACTCCAGCAAGTTGACGAGCAGATCATGGGTAAGGGGGCGAGGAGGAGCCTGATTTTCAATCGCGTTGATAATCGCCTTTGCCTGGTCTTGCCCAATATAGATTGGCAATGCTCGTCGGTCGGTGAAATCTCTCAGGAGCACGATCGGACTGCGCGTGACGGCATCCAATGCAATTCCAGCGACTTTCATTTCAATCATCGTCTTAGCCTCTAGAATACCTTGCAGCGGGAACCATTAAACTTAGGACAACTGGATCAGGCGAACCATTATAATACACGTGTACTTTTTAGCCTGGGCAAGCCCCGACTCCTGCATCGAGTTAAGTCCCTGATTCAAGGGTCAGGGTTTACTGATTAGGACGATCGATACTAGCTACCCAACAACCATAGCCGGAACCCAGATGAGCCAGAACATATTTCAGAGTGGGGTTGAGTCTTAGTATGCCCTGATTTATGCCCTGATCCTAAATGATCATTCTGCAAATTTGACAATGTAAAGTAGAGTTCGATAACTTCACAGAACCATGTTTACTGGGTTAATTCAGGGACTAGGAACTTTACAATCCCTTAGCAACGATCAACTGAAGATCACCTGTACATCCGAAACTGCCAAATTGGTCATGCCAGATCTCGCGATCGGAGACAGCGTTGCTGTTGATGGGGTGTGTTTAACTGTAGTGGAGATTTTACCGCAGGGATTTGTGGCTGTGGCATCCCCTGAAACCCGCGATCGCTCCACTCTAGGTCATGGCGAAAACGCCTGGGTAAACCTGGAAACGTCACTCCGGGTTGGCAGCAAATTAGGAGGTCATTTTGTCACTGGGCATGTTGATGGTATTGGCTATCTCCAGGCTAGCGTACAAACCGCGACCTCATGGGAAATGACCTTTACGACTTCACCTGTAGTTTCCCGTTATGTGATTTCTAAAGGCAGTATTGCCGTCAACGGCGTAAGCCTAACGGTGGCGGATTGTGACCCTGAGGGAACCTGGTTTATGGTGGCGGTGATTCCTCATACCTACGCAGAAACCAATCTGAAACACTTACATCCCGGTAGTCCGGTCAACCTGGAAGGCGACATTTTGGGCAAGTATGTCGAGAAATTTCTGCGAGTGGGACAAGGTGAGGGCGATCGCTCCTATATGACAGCCGACCCATTAACTAGTACCTTCCTGGCAGAGCATGGTTACTTATAACCTCCGCTCCCTATCACCCTCACCTTACCCCAGCTAAACCTTAGCTCTTCGACTTACTCTGACTTGGCTGTGTTTGAGCCACCTGCATGGCTTTGACCAATTGTGCCATGGCATACTCCAACTGGGCGCCAGCATCCATTGCTACCCAACCGTCAGAAGTCAATTGGCGGAATTCAAAGTGCAAGTGAGGTCCGGTGGAATTGCCAGTACTGCCTACTCGTCCAATCACGTCCCCTTGTTTCACCATTTCTCCCGGTTTAACAAACACCTCAGACAGGTGAGCATACAAAGTTTGCTGAGTGCCTTTGCTATGATCCAAAGCTACTGTTAACCCGTAGCCGCCCAGAAAATCTGCGATCGCCACTTGTCCCGCGTAGGCGGCTAACACTGGAGTTCCCATGGGGGCGGCTAGGTCAGTTCCTGTGTGCAAGCGTTGGTCACCGCTAATAGGATGTACCCGCCAACCAAACGCCGAAGAAATTGCTGCTGGAATGGCTAACGGAAACACCAATTGCACATTGCCATTTCCTAAACGGGCTGGAGGACGGACAGTTCGCTGGTAGTAGTCACGCACCGAAGTGGTTGTTGTCCCGCCTCCAACACTCACTCCCGAGGTGGAAACATTTAAGAGACCAACCGAGACCGAGGGCGCACTTCCACCCAGGGCACTGCTACCGCTTGTACTAGACCACTGCTGGGCAGTTGGTGAACTGACCGATGGAGGAGGACAAATCCCACTAATCGCTTGCCCCGTAGAGATAGCCGTTTGACACCCTGTCGAGCGTTCACTAAAGACGATCGTACTGGGAGCAGAGTAGCTATCAGTTTGCGCTGGAATGTAGGGAGTAGGAAGATTGAGCGCTTCTGAAGGAGTGGTACTGGGTATCACCGTGCTAGGAACTGGGCTGGCAGGTGCATAGGAAGTATCTGGCGCCAATTCAGGCTCGATCGGTGCCAACGATTCTGGTGCGGTTGGCACAGGGGCATCTACGGGAGCGGTAGGAGCTAGGTCACTGGCAGAAGTAGCCGCCGGTTCAGCGATCGTTAACTCACTGGCTGGGCTTTGTGCCAGGGCGGCTCCACTACTGAGGAGACTGAGGCTACCGAGCCAGCCCATTCCCTGGATCACAAGACGACGCTGGAAGGGCAAGGTTTGAACAATTCGAGCGATCGCGTTTCCGGTCATGTCAGATTCCTGAATCGTGAACAAGTTACCTTAACTGGCTTTAGTCGTAAATACAGGTAAAAAAGTTCCAGTTAGCTGTATCAGTTTGATAGTTAGTTATGAACTATAACGGGTAACTCAGACTGATTGTACTCGGCTTCAGGAGAACTTCCGAGTCGCAGACGGTCTGGGAGGAGAGAGCTGCCGTAGTCGGTAGCTGAACTCGTAACTCACCCGTCGCTGTAACCCCAACAATCTTACCTGACTGTCCGTTGATTACGATCGGGCGATCGCGGTGCGCTAGAAGTTCAACATATTCCAGCAAGATCGGCTCAATCCCTTGTTGTTGCCAGCGTTCATACCCTGATAGCAGACCATAGGCAGTCAGAGCTGCCAGCATTTCTAAAGATTCAATCAAGGGTGTTGGCGTACTCGCTAAAACGGATTGCAGATTAATTCCGGTGTCTGGCACTGGATTTGTCCAATTAATACCGACACCAACCACCGCTTTGGTAATGCGTCCTTGCTGGAGCCGCGTTTCTGTGAGGATACCTCCCAGCTTCCGCCGATGCAGAACCAGATCATTCAGCCATTTCAGCCCGATCTCAATTAATTCTGTCGTGCCGCTGAGTTTCGGGGGGAGTTCTCGTAAGGCTGTAGCAATTCCCCACGCTGTGCAGAGGGTTAATTGGGCGGCTTGCTCAGATGGGAGATCCGGTGTCAGAACCATGGAAAGATATAACCCACCTGGAGCCGAGGTCCATTGCCGTCCCCATTGCCCCCGTCCAGCGGTCTGTTCCAGGGCAATGATCGTTGTTGCGATCGGGCTCCCTTGCTCGAACAAGTCCCAGGCGGTTTGATTCGTTGAGGATAGGTTAGAAAATACGTAAAGTGTGGGCTGAGCTAACAACGGCCGACCAGCACAGGCTTGCACAATTTGATAGGCTGCATTAAACCGTTCCTGATTAAATTCAGTCATAAATTGAAGTGAGCGATCGCCTGGTTACGAGCAGCACCCTACGACGATGGCATTCAATGGTATGCGTTAAGAGTAATCCATTAACTGACTTCAAAAACCATGTCGTTCGGGCAGGGCATCACGGGCTATTTTCCTAGCCCAATGATTGGACGCAATTCACCTACCGAGTACAGTAAACCATAATCCCAACTCATTCATGCATACCTGGCATTGGCAGACCTGGAACGATCTTCCCTATCTCACTTGTAGCCTGCTTCAACCCTGGCAGCATGGCTTTTTTACGCAACAGTTTGCTCCACAGCCACCGGAAGAACTGACCAAAGTTTTACATCCGTTGGCTCAACCCTATCGGGTGAAACAGGTTCACGGCAACACCGTCCTGACGGCTTCTGAAGTGACTGAACAGATGCCTCTAGAGAACGATCGCCCTGCTGCCGATGGCTTGGTGACAGAGCAAACTGATCAAGCTGTTTGGGTCTGTACGGCAGACTGTACGCCAGTACTAATTGCTGACATTGCCACCGGACAAGTTGCCGCTGTTCATGCCGGATGGCGAGGCACAGCTCAAAAAATTGTGCCACAAGCGATCGCTCGGCTCCAGCACCAAGGCAGTCAACTCAGTAACTTGCGAATTGCCCTAGGACCTGCGATTGCGGGAGATGTTTACCAAGTCTCAGAAGAAGTTGCAGTTGAAGTGGGAGCTTCTGTCGTCCCAGTTGACTTAGACAAAGTGGCTGACTCGTTGGCATTACTTCGCCAATTACCGGAGCCACCCGTTTTAGATGACCCGGAACCCGGACGGGTACGGTTAGATGTCCGTCGGGTTAACGTGCTGCAACTAGAGCAACTAGGAATTGCTCCAGAGCAAATTGCGATCGCGCCGCACTGTACTTATCAGGATGCCAGCTATTTTTTTTCCTACCGTCGTAGCCGTGAGAAAAAAGCTCAATGGTCAGGCATTGTGAGTTTTTAGCCTACCTATTCTTACCTGATCAAGTAGGGTTCAAATAAGAAAATATTCTACTTGTAGAAACGTGAGCCTGTGTTAGCTCCACAAATAGGAAGAATAGATAGGATAGCCCAGCGATCGTTAGCTCAGAAAAAAACTGGTGGAGCATAACTATTACTCCACCAACTGTTTCAGCATTTGCTGATTGGACTCACAAAAACCAGGAGACAATCTAAATGGCTACTCTAAACACTCATTTACCCCAAAATTGAGATTAATTTGTGGTTACCAATCTGCGGACTTCTCATCCTTGTTTGGTTCACCGTCAAAAGGTTGCACACCGATATTGGGGTAAGCATCATCGTTAGGTGCGAAGATCCGAGTTACAGCTTCGGAAACGTATTGAATGGCATTTTCAATGAATCTGGGAATACTCATATGCTCACCTCAAAAGCGAGTGGTTTGACTTAATTTTGCCTGCCTAACCTAATAGTTAGAACCGACTTCTAAAAACTCTAGAGCTTCCTAATCCAATTATGCCTAAATCGTCGAGTTTTTATTAGGTTCGAATTAATTGTTTAGATTCAAATTTGCACTGATTGATGATTCTTCATCCAGCGTTACCTTTTACCCCTAATTAGCGCGATCGTCCGCCTTTGATGACGACAATCTCGTCACAAAATCAGCTAATTTACTCAAGAATTGCTGCCGATTCTTCACAGAGCGCAATAGTTGAGCAGAATACCGTTGAGGCTAACCCTTCTACCCGCGAGCCATAAGCAGAACTAATTTATTTTATTGAATTCAACCATAAATAGCTGAATTCAAACAAGCTGCAAGATGGTCTGTCACTCTATGTGGCAGCAATCTCGGCGGCTTGCTGATCGATAAAATAATGTGAATCAATATTTTTCATTTTGTATTTTTGGTTTTTTTGACTATAATTAGGGTGTCACTGTCTACCGGATAACACGGTATGAGTATCCCAACTAACCTGAACCAGGTGTTTCTAGATCCATCGCCCACTGAGTCGATCGCCACAGGGGCTAGGGTTGACCAAGCGATCGCCCCTATAGAAGATCAAGAACTAGCCCTGCAACCCGCTGACTATAGCCTGCTTACTGACCTGTATCAACTCACCATGATCGCCTGTTACGCCGGGGAGGGGTTGGCACAACAGCGGGCAAGCTTTGAAGTATTTACCCGACGTTTACCCCAGAATTACGGTTATCTCGTAGCTATGGGGCTAGCACAAGTATTAGATTATCTAGACGCACTTCAGTTTAGTTCAGCCCAAATTGAGGCTCTGCGACGAACTGGGATTTTTGCCGCTGCACCCGAGTCCTTTTGGGAACTGTTAGCCACCGCCCGTTTTACTGGAGATATTTGGGCCGTTCCAGAAGGCACAGCCATATTTGCAAATGAACCGTTGCTACGAGTCGAAGCGCCCCTGTGGCAAGCTCAGCTGCTCGAAACCTACTTACTGAATACACTCAACTATCAAACCTTAATTGCCACTCGGGCTGCCCGCTTACGAGATGTGGCAGGACCAGGAGCAACCTTATTGGAATTTGGAACACGGCGAGCTTTTAGCCCCCAAGCCTCAATGTGGGCAGCAAGAGCGGCGTTAGCGGCTGGGTTTGATGCCACTTCCAATGTGCTAGCGGCTTTACGGTTAAATCGGAATCCCGCTGGCACCATGGCACATGCCCTAGTGATGGCACTTGCGGCAACAGAAGGTAGTGAAGCTCAGGCATTTACGGCATTTCATCGCTATTTCCCAGCCGCTCCTCTCCTGATTGATACCTATGATGCGATCGCAGCAGCCGATCAACTCGCTGCCCAACTCCAGGCAGGTGAAATCAGTTTAAGCGGGGTACGGCTTGATTCGGGCGATCTGGTCACCTTGTCTCAACAAGTACGGCAACGCTTGCCTGGAGTTGCCATCTTTGCCAGTGGTGATTTGGATGAGTACCGGATTGCTGAACTCCAAGCGGCGGGAGCTTGTATTAATGGCTATGGCATTGGGACTCAATTGGTGACTGGCAATCCAGTGAATGGGGTTTATAAACTGGTTGAAATTGATGGCATTCCGGTCATGAAAGAGTCTGAGGGCAAGAGTACCTACCCCGGACGCAAACAAATTTTTCGCCAGTTCCGAGCTGGGCAGATTCAGGGCGATCGCCTGGATTTAATGGCTGGGGTCAACCAGCCATCTTCTACTGAACGACCACTTTTACAGTTAGTCATGCAACAGGGACAACGGCTCCAGCCAGCCGAATCGTTAGACACGATCGCTCAACGGACAGCCCAATCGATCGCCAGCTTGCCCTCAGCAACTCGCCAATTGCAGCAACCGACTTCTATCGCGATCGAGCTTTCGGCTGACTTGCAAACCTTAATTCAGCAAACAAAACGGCAATCAAGCGGAACCAGCGCGTAGTCAGCAGGAAGTTTGCCCATTCAGTAAGCAATGACCAAAACCAATGATTGATAACCAACCCCATGTTGCTTTATTTGGCACCAGTGCCGACCCACCGACAACTGGACATGAAGTGATCCTCAACTGGTTGTCACGCCATTATGATTGGGTGGCAGTTTGGGCATCGGATAATCCGTTCAAAGCTCAACAAATTTCTTTAAGCCATCGTATGACCATGCTGCAATTGCTGGTGGAAGATCTAAATCCACCGAAGCAAAATGTGCATGTCTATCCGCAACTGAGCCATCCGCGGACACTGCATACCGTAGAAGTTGCTCGCCGCCTATGGCCCAACGCCATTTTTACCCTGGTAATTGGGTCTGATCTGCTTCAGCAGTTGCCTCAGTGGTATCAAGTAGAGACATTACTGCAACAAGTCAACCTTCTGGTTGTGCCACGTCCAGGCTATCCTTTGAGTGAGTTGGCATTAAGTCAATTGCGCCAACAGGGAGCCAAACTGCGGATCGCCGATCTTCAGGCTCCCAATACGTCGTCTACCGCTTATCGCCAACATGGAGATACTAGGGGAATCGCACCTCCGATCGAAGATTATATTCACCAACAGCAGTTGTACTCATGGCAGGACGATCCCAGAGAAAAACAGCCGATCCGGTAACATCGCCGCCACTCGCCGACTTTAAGGTGGGAGTGGATAATGTGATTTTTTCGGTAGATACGGCCCAAAACCGCTTGCTGGTGCTGTTAGTTATGCGGCAGGAAGATCCCTTTCTGGGACACTGGAGCTTTCCCGGCACATTGGTACAACAGGGAGAATCGCTAGAAGATGCCGCCTATCGCATCCTGTCGGAAAAAATTCGAGTGCGCAATCTCTATCTGGAGCAGTTGTATACCTTTGGGGGACCCGATCGGGATCCTCGAGAAGCCGCTGACAGTTATGGCGTTCGCTACCTATCCGTCAGTTACTTTGCCTTAGTCCGATTTGCCGAAGCCGAACTGATTGCGGATGGGGTCAGTGGTATTGCCTGGTATCCCGTGGATCAAGTTCCCCAACTAGCGTTCGACCACAACCGGATTCTGGAATACGGACATCGCCGCTTACGCAACAAGCTGGAATATAGCCCAGTGGCGTTTGAAGTGTTGCCGGAATTGTTTACGTTGAGCGACCTATATCAGCTTTACACCACGGTACTAGGAGATGGATTTTCGGATTATTCTAACTTTCGCTCCCGTTTGCTGAAACTAGGATTTCTGGAGGACACCGGGATTAAAGTATCCCGTGGCGCCGGACGACCGGCTAGCTTATATCGCTTTGATGCCGAAGCCTTCGCTCCCTTTAAAGACAAACCCCTGGTATTTATTTAGTTATTGCCGTAGAAACCTCATGAAAATTGCGATCGCTCAATTAAACCCAACCATTGGTGACTTAGCAGGCAACGCCCAACAAATTTTAGCGGCCGCACAAACCGCCGCAGACCAGGGCGCGAGACTATTGCTGACTCCCGAGTTATCGCTCTGTGGTTATCCGCCCCGTGACTTACTGATGCGCCCCGGTTTTATTCAAGCAATGGCAACGACCCTAGCTCAGTTAGCCCAGGATCTGCCATCCCAATTAGCCACCTTAGTCGGCACTGTGGTTGATCATCCTAAGGCGGCACTGGAAGGGGGGAAACCATTATTTAACAGTTCGGCTCTACTTCTAGATGGGCAGGTACAACAGATTTTCCATAAGCGCCTGTTGCCAACCTATGACGTATTTGATGAAGATCGCTATTTCGAGTCCGGTCAGGAAGCGAATCGGCTGCAATTGGATGGGATCAACATTGGGGTGACGATCTGCGAAGACTTGTGGAACGATGAAGAGTTCTGGGGCAAACGCAGCTATGCTGTCAACCCGATTTCTGATCTAGCGCAGTTGGGGGTAGACTTCACGGTGAATTTATCTGCCTCACCGTTCACGGTAAACAAACAACGGCTCCGGGAAGCCATGCTACGCCATGAAGCCATTCGTTACAGCCAACCCGTGATCTACGCTAATCAAGTTGGCAGTAATGATGATCTGATTTTTGATGGTTGTAGTGTGACCTTTAATCGCCAAGGGGAATTAATCTCTCGGGCACAAGCATTTCAACCCGATTTAGTGTTTGTAGAGTTCGATCGCACGACGCACGATTTAGTCGCGAGTCAACCTAACCCGATCGCCGCCTTACCCAGTCATGAAGATGCCGAAATCTGGACAGCATTGGTTTTAGGAGTGCGAGACTATGCGCGGAAATGTGGGTTCTCGAAAGCGGTGATTGGTTTAAGCGGCGGGATTGATTCGGCTTTAGTTGCCGCGATCGCGGCGGCGGCTCTTGGTCGGGAAAATGTCTTAGGTGTATTGATGCCTTCCCCTTATAGCTCCGATCATTCAGTCAACGATGCCCTGCAATTAGCCGACAACCTTGGCATTCAGACTCAAACTCTGGCGATCGGGGAATTGATGCAAAGCTATGACCATACTCTAGAAGCCATGTTTGCCGGAACTGAATTTGGTATCGCCGAAGAAAATATTCAATCCCGCATTCGCGGCAATTTATTGATGGCGATCGCCAATAAGTTTGGTTATCTGCTCTTATCAACCGGGAATAAATCCGAAATGGCAGTCGGATACTGTACCCTTTACGGCGATATGAACGGAGGGTTAGCGGTAATTGCTGATGTGCCTAAAACCCGTGTTTATTCGATTTGCCACTGGTTAAACGCTCAGGCTGATCAGCCTGACAACTCTACTCAATTGCCACCACTCACCGCGACAGAAGTCATTCCCAGTAATGTAATTACTAAAGCCCCCAGTGCTGAATTGAAGCCAGGACAGGTTGATCAAGATTCGTTGCCCCCCTATGAAGTGCTGGATGATATTTTGGTGCGGCTGATCCAAAATCAGCAAACACCGGATCAAATTGTGGCAGCCGGACATGATCCAGCGATCGTCAATAAGGTAGTGCGATTAGTCGTTAGAGCAGAGTTTAAACGGCGGCAAGCGCCTCCTGTACTCAAAGTCACCGATCGCGCCTTTGGTGTAGGTTGGCGGATGCCGATCGCCCATCAATGGCTCCCGAAAACTAGCCAGCCCCCTGTTTCGGTCGCGGTAGGCTCGTAAAGCCGTTAATCTGCTGCCATTCTGAGCACACCGATCGCGGCAAGGTGACCCAGAATGGCATGGGTTCATCCCTAACAAACCGATTACTCAAATCAGGTATATCCTGGCAAATAGGAGTTCCATTTCGAGTAGTGGTTGTCATCACTGCATGCTTAGCTCAGCTTCAACTCATTTGAGGCTGTTGCTCAGGCGTGGATTGATGTTAGGAACTGTCGCCTAACCTAGTGTGCTGCGATCGCTATCTGTTTAAATTTTTTTCCTAATACAGGCGCATTTTGCAGAAATGAGAGTACCGTGGAAGCGGCTTTCTTGAAAGCTAAACATGAGATTTATAAGATTTTGGGGAATGCTGAGAAACAGACGCTAACCAAAGATTTATTTAATTACAGCGGGTTGGCAGACTAGGGGAAACCATTCATGGGACAGATGGATCATCAACCGGGAAATCGGCAAGGGGATAATCGGACGGTTGAGCAAATCTTGCAAGCCGTAACTCAGGATTTACGAGGGCTACATCAAGGATTAGTCACTCAACTCTCGCAGGAGGTGACCCGCCTGCAGGGAGAAAGGTCCCGCCTGCTGGCAGATATTGAAAAACTCCAGACCTATCACCAGGGGCTGCAAACCCGACAGATTGAAGCCCTTTCGCAGCAGCAACTGGCTCAACAGCAACTCTGGGCAAAACAGTTGGCGGTAGCTTTAGCGAATCATTTGCAGGCCTTGATGGTGCAGCAGATTCGACAGATGCCAGCCAATCAGCCGCCGATGACTGGAGGTGGTAATCTTAATGCACCAATGTCTGCAAATGGCTATAGTGACAATGCCAATCGCTTACTAGCGTCATTGGATTCCACGTTTAATGCCACCTTCAAAACGCTTCAGCAAGAGCTAAATAGCTATCACAGTTCTCTGTCCCAACAGTTGAACCGAATGCACAGTATGGAGCAGCAGGGAGAAGCAATTCTAGAAGCCCTGGTGACTCGTTTGCGAGAACAGCTCCAGCTAGAAGCCAGTCGTTCTGCTCCAACCCTCCAGCCAACAGCAACTCATCCCACGATCGCCCAAGAGAACGGTCACACCACATCTGTGATGGAAGGAGAAGCGAGCGCTCCTCCCCGTCATCATGCCAACTATCCCCCAACTGCCAAACCAACTCCTCTATCCATCCCTGGATCACCCCTACCGCTGCCTAAAAAGAAAGAGACTTCTAACTTTCAGTTGGGTTTGATTCTGGTACTACTGTCTACTGTGGCATTGTCAATCCATAATGTTGTTGTCCAAATTATTGGGAATGGCAAATTTGATCCAGTTACTAAAGCGTTTCTTGGTTTAAAGCCAGCTCGGGTATTGGGGACATTCGATATTGGCGGATATCTGGCGCTCAATACGGTAGGAAATTCACTATTAATTCTGTGGCTGCGAATGTTGGTGGTCTTACCGTTGATGATTCCGGTAGCCATGTTCTTGTATCCACCTCTATGGCGAGATATTAAAAAGTTTTTAACCTCTCGCGATCGCCGACCCATGATCAATGTCGTTGGCAGTGGCTTCTTTCTGTTTCTGTCCCAAATCCTGATTTATATTGCCATTGGTGATATTGGACCCGGACCAGCAGTCACGATTCTGTTCATGTATCCCATTCTTACCGTGCCCTTAGCATGGGCATTATTTGGCGATCGACCCACACCGTTACGCTGGATCGTCATGTTTGTGATTTCTTTTGGAGTTGTACTGACAGCTCTGCCCAAAATTGATCCGAATAAGTTAACTTCTGCGACTGGTATTTTGATTGCCGTTGGATCAGGTGTATTCTTTGCCCTCTATTTAATCTTTATGCAATTGGGCTTCAAGAAACTGCATCCTGTTCCCGTCAGCCTAGTGCAGTTCGCGACAATTTTCCTGTTCTCTTCAGTTACCTTATTAGCCTTTGGTCCAGCGTTAGGAGTAACTGTTTTACCAGAGAATCGACCTGGTATCTTGTTAGGCGGTCTTGTGTTAGGTGTATTAACGCTAATTGGCTACCTGGCTAATAATTTTGGAGTGCGCTTTATGGGAGCAGCTCGGGCGTCCATTATTGCCTCTAGTGGTCCGGTAATGACTGCCTTGTTAGCATTTTGGATTATTAGAAGTCCCCTGGCTCCAGTGCAAATATCAGGAATTGTGCTGGTGACATTAGGGGTCAGTGCCCTGAGTTTTGAACGGATGGTCACACCTGCGCAAGCTCCGAAACCGATTCCTGCCGATGCTCGGCGTTAAGGCTGGTCTGAAACAGCCATTACACTAATCAAATTTCTCCGCTATCAGATGTCACCTGGTAGCGGATATTTTTTGGCTGGCAAGTTGTCTATTCACAATGCTCTGATAGCGTTGTAGTTCTGGCAAACACAATTTTCTATGTCAGCAGAACCTGTAGGGACTAATTTTGAGGTGATTAATGGCGGCTTGATGTTGCTGTTTTAGCTTTAAAAGCAAACCGATCGAGCTTGCTAGTGTTGCTGATGAACTCGATCGATCGCTATTTAAGTTAAGTTAACAGGCTAGTTCAATGCTGAATGCAGATCGGAGTCAAGGTTATTCACCTTCGACCTGCGATCGATATTCATCTGCCGACAAGGCATCATCCAGGTCATCCACATTATCTACCCGGACTTTAATTAGCCAGGCCTCCCCGTAGGGATCATCTGCCAGTTGTTCTGGAGCATCGAGGAGCGGAGCATTAGTTTCAATCACCGTACCAGAAACGGGAGAGTTTAAATCTTCCACAGCTTTTACTGATTCCACCGTGCCAAGCTTTTCCCCTTTTTCGACGGCATCCCCCACTTCTGGTAATTCCAGGAACACAATGTCTCCCAACTGGTCAACGGCAAAGGCTGAGATGCCGATCGTGGCAATGTCTCCCTCCAGCCGAGCGTACTCATGGGAGTCCAAATATTTCAAATCGTCAGGATATTCCAGAGCCATTCGCTGTTTCTGTCAACGCCTACAGGTTCTAGGGTACAGGGTAACGGTAAGAACGGGTAGAGGCTGGGGATAGAGAGGGGGAGGGGGAAGATGAGGAGGATGGGGAGAATGAGAAGGGTGGGGGAGATGGAGGAGATGAATCGCGCTTGCTGGTAGGAACCATGTGGCTCACGTTAGACGGAATTTCGGGTGAGACAGGACGATTGCTCCAAGTAACCCTTCTGATGCCGTGGGCTGCAATTGACCGATCGCGGACAGCAATTGAATTGTGACTACGGATTAGACGGAGTGCAACTGTCACAATTCGACTGTGGTGGGCTGCAATTAAATTGTGACTAGTGATTGTCCTGAGTGCAGCGATCGCACTATCGACTGTCATCGGCTGCAACTCAATTGTGACTACGGATCATACGGAATGCCGCGATCTCCATTCGATTGTCGGGGGCTGCAATTGGATTGTGACTACTGATTGGGTTGAGTATCCAGAACAGCCGCTAAATTCAGCCGCAAATCCTCGAAGCTGGGTAACGCGATCGTTTCATTCGGTAAGGCAATTTGCTTCAGTCGATACCCATATTCATCGGATGGAGTGCGATAGGGCTGACTGTAACATTCCAACTGATTCGCCACTAGGTTCACAATCCAGTAATCGGGAATCTGGTGTTCTGCATACACCGATAGTTTAGTGGTTTGATCGTAGGTCAGCGTTGAATCGGATACTTCGATAATCAGTAGAATGTCTTTTGGCTGAGGATGAGCCGAACGGTAGCGATCGCTTCTCACCTTAACGATGGCAAAGTCAGGCTCCGGTTCGCTATGGCGTGGCAGTGTTACTGGATCTTGATGACGAACAATGGCTCGATCGCCTAATAACGGTAATAGTTCGTACAACAACCGTGTGTTACAGGACGAATGTGATGTTCCCTTCGCGACCATCTGTACCAGTTCTCCTCGAATTAACTCAATGCGATCGCCCTCCTTGATAAAGCCCAACTCAATTAAGCGATGGTAATCATCCACCGTGAACCGCTTGGTCATTACACTACTCATAGCCTTGACCTGAATGCCATCTCACGCACAGGCTATCACATCCCTCGGATGCCGAATCGTTTGTGGCAAGATGTGAGAGGCAATCCTTACCCTCACACTCTATGTGCCGCTTACTGGGCTATCTTGGCGATCCAATTTCCCTCGATCGACTGTTATTAAAACCAGACCATTCCCTGATTGTCCAGAGCTATCAACCGAAGGAAATGACCTCTGGGCTCTTGAATGCTGATGGCTTTGGTATGGGGTGGTATCACTCGCACCGCGACACCGACCCCTACACCTACAAAAACACTCAGCCCGCCTGGAATGATATCAACCTCCCCCATCTCAGTCGCTACATCGAATCTCATTGTGTGCTGGCAAACGTCCGCAGTGCTACCGCCGGAATCCCCGTTGATTTAAGCAATTGTCAGCCGTTTCAGCATCATCTCATCTTGGGCATTCATAATGGCTTCATTGCCAACTTCCGTCAAACGCTGTACCGCCCGATTCGGGAACGGCTCAGTGATGCGGTCTACCAGTCCATCCAGGGCAGCACCGATTCCGAACATATTTTTGCTCTGTTGGTGCAGGAATTAGAACAGCATCCTGATCTATCTTTAACCACAGCCCTCCAACGGGTTCTGAATATTCTGCTCGACCTAGCAGAGCAATACCAAACCGATTTCTCTGCCAACATGATTGTGAGTGACGGTAAACAATTGGTTGCCTCCCGCTTGGCTAATCGTCCTCCCACTCCCACCCTGTACTGGCTGCGCGACGATTTACTTCTTCCCCAGTCCGTTGTCATCGCCTCCGAACCCCTATTCGAGGGAAACTGGACACCGCTCGACGATCGCACTCTTCTCACCGTTGATCATGACCTTAATCTCGAATCTGTCCCAATCTAAATCGCCCGACACCCACCTCTCGCTTAAGCAACAACTCCAACAATGGATGCAAGAGTGCCGCGCCAGTACCTTGCAACTGTTTGATGGCATGGACTACGACACCTTTTGTCAGCAAGCCCATGCCGATTTCAGTCCGGTCGGCTGGCATTTAGGTCACATTGCCTACACCGAATCTCTGTGGCTACTCGAACATCTCGCCGGACAGCCGCCGCAATTTCCCGAATATCGTCGCTTATTTGCCGCCGATACCCTACCCAAAACCGATCGCCGTTACTTACCCCCGATCGCCGAAGTCCGCCAGTATCTCAATACCATTCGCACTCAAGTCTTCACTTACCTGGAAACCGCTCCCCTAGACCAACAGGAACGACTCTGGCGCTGGTTGCTGCAACACGAAAGCCAACATGGCGAGACGATCGCGATCGTGTTAGCCCTGCTGGAAAGAGATAAGGGAGATCAGGCAGATAGGAGAGATGAAAGAGATGAGGGAGATAGGAAAGATGAGGGAGATAGAACCAAGAAAGTAGCCAAACAATCTGCTTCCCCATCCTCCTCACCTACTCAACCTTCCTTATCCTCCCTAACTCCTCCACCTTCCCCATCCCCCCCAACTCCTCCACTCCTCACAGAGATGATTTGCATCCCTGCGGGTAAATTTCAACAGGGCAATGATGCGATCGAAGCGCTAGATAATGAACGTCCAGTGCAGTGGATCGACTTGCCAACCTATTGGATCGACAAATATCCCGTTACCTGCGACCAATATCGCCAGTTCATCCAAGCGGGCGGTTATCAAGATCAACGTTGGTGGTCTGCTGAAGGCTGGCAGTGGGTGCAAGCTCACTTGATCACCCAACCGTTGTATTGGTCGGATGATCCGAGGCACGATCGCCATCCCGTTTATGGCGTCAGTTGGTATGAAGCTGAAGCTTATGCGAACTTTGTTGGCAAACGTTTACCCACCGAAGCGGAGTGGGAGAAAGCGGCCAGTTGGAATCCGATCTCCCAACAGCGCATGACCTATCCTTGGGGAGAAAATCTACCCACTCACCAGCATTGCAACCACAATCACTTCATGGGACAAACTACACCTGTCGATGCTTATCCCCAAGGTCAAAGTGCTTACGGTTGCTATGACTTGTTAGGCGACGTTTGGGAATGGACGGCATCCTGGTTTACGGGTTACGCCAACTTTGAACCCTATCCCTATCGCGGCTATTCTCAAGCCTATTTCGATGATCAACATCGAGTCCTACGGGGGGGTAGTTGGGCAACCCAACCTTGGGCGTTGCGATCGGCGTTTCGGAATTGGTATTACCCGCAGGTGCGCGAAGTCTTTGCCGGATTCCGGTGTGCCGCCGATCGAGAAGTTATTGCGGTAATTCAGCCACAGCCGTGATGTTTTCTAACGCGAGGCTGGGACTGGTACGCTTGATCAATCCGGTCAACACCTTTCCCGGTCCAATCTCAATCACTCGCTCAATCCCTAATTCAGGGAATTGCAGCGAAATTTCTCGCCAACGAACAGAACCCGTCATCTGCTGCGTCAGACGTTGTTTTAGCAGTTCAGCGTCGGTCGTCGGTGTTGGATCAACGTTAGACAATACGGGGACTTTAGCGGCTTGAAACGCCACAGTATCCAACACCGCTTGAAATTCTTTCGCCGCGTCTGCCATTAACGGTGAGTGAAACGCTCCACTCACATTCAGTTTTACCCCCCGTTTCGCCTTAACACTACTGAGGACGCTTTCCACAGCCGCAGGCGTTCCAGAAATCACCACCTGCCCGGAGTTGTTGTCATTAGCGAGGACGACATCCGCCGTTTGTTGCAATTGCGTATCTAATTGATCGCGATCGAAGCCAATTAGCGCCGCCATCATGCCATCAGAGGCTTGATCCATTAATTCTGCCCGCCGCTTCACCAGTTGTAGACCAGCCGCAAAATCAAACACGCCAGCCGCATACAGGGCAACATATTCCCCTAAGCTATGACCAGCCACTAAATCAGGGTGCTGACCTCGGGCTTGCAGTTGATCAACCAGCAAACTTTCGACGACGTAAAGACAGGGTTGCGTGTAAAGGGTGCGAGAGAGCTGATCGTCTGCGCTTTGGCATAGTTCTGGCACTGACCAGCCCAAAATATGTTCTGCTTGCTCAAATTTAGCTTTGGCTTCCGGCAGGGCAACTAAATCACTCCCCATCCCGATCGCCTGAGAACCTTGTCCAGGGAAAACCCACGCTGTTTTTGTCATTCCGCCGATCATCCAAATAACTGCGTCATCACGTAAAGTATGACTCTGGTTATTTTACAAGCTTGGGTAGATCAATTCAGAGGTTCAAGACGAAGTTATGAAGGGTTATACTTACAGAGCTTTGTTTGCAATAGGATTAGGATAGTTATTAGAGTGGCACAACAACAAGTGTAGAACAGCCAAGCTTGATGTCGAGCAGGATAAGACAGAATTCCTTAATATTTCAACGGTAATCAATAGCCAGTAGTGGAGATTTAGGAATTAGTGAAGATTGCACCATTTCTCATACTCATAACGTACAAAAGTATGACTTGGGCGGCTATCGTCTTATCTCATCCGAGCTACTGCCATTCTTAACCGTAAATTGCCTTAAGTTTGAGAGCGAGCGGTAGGTTTGTTCTAGAAGCAAATGCCAGTGCATTTAAGCGGTTTTGCTGGGAAGGAGTGGGTTTGAGCTTGGGGGCAGTCCACCGAGTACCTCCGCCGACCCGTCGACCTGGTACGCCTTCACGCGCTAAGGCAGGTTCAGCCATCGAAATGAATAAGGCCAGTAAGGAAAAGCCGATTGTAAGTTGACGCATAGTTCAATAGGTAGATGCCTAACATACCTAAGATGTCAGAGAATCGTACCGAGTCACCAGCGTTAAATCACCGAAGTTATCAGCTTTCCCTTTAAAGAAACCTACTCGAAAAAAGTTTATTCAAGATATGTACACTAGGGTAGGAATTTGTCGCCTTACTTCCGACCAAATAACTGTTAGTAGCGATAAAACTCTGATAATAATGATTTGAGCCAATTTGTCACTTGGTGTACAAATAAAAACGTTGATCCTCAATTGTAAGCAGTGTTACATAGATGAGAATTTTGCATAAATTTCAGAAAAACTGATTAACCCGTAGTTCTACTGAAGTCTTTGGTAATGGCACTTTACATTTGATGCTAGCTTAGCGATCGATGACTCGTTAACCTCTAGCTAGCCAGATCTCTCTGGAGTAATTGTGCTAATGTATGTGAACTCTAAATCGCTTGTATTAATCCAACAGGAACTTGTAAGATGCAGGATCTAAGAGCTGAATTGGCTGAGTCATTAGATGAAGCAGAATGGGATTGGCTCGCTCCCCATGCTGAGCGAGAGTCGCTGATCTTAGTAGATTCTGGACTGAACTTACTTGATGTTGGAGTCGCGATCGCGAATGATAATGTTTCCTATGTACAACGTTGGATTGATGAAGCGTTAATTTATAAACCCTCGCCTAGCCAGGTGGCAGTTTGGAGCCACGATCTGACCAAACGCTTTCAGGCGTTAATTGTCCAACCGTTCGTGCTGATCCAGGAAATGGGAGAAGTCAGATCATAATGCCAGAATCTGCTAGAAGCTGGTGTAAATCCTGAATACTTTGCTGGACGGCTTGGGCAGATACATGTAAAGCGGCTAGCTCCTGAGGTGTGAGATCAAGTTCAATAATTCGTTCAATTCCCTGGCAACCCAGCCGACAGGGTACACCAGTAAATACATCCCGCAATTGATATTGTCCTTCTAGATAAGCAGTGACAGGTAGAATCCGGGTGCGGTTGTAGAGAATAGACTCTACCATCAAACAGGTGGATGACGCAGGAGCGTAAAAGGCACTACCTGTTTTCATCAAATCGACAATCTCTGCTCCTCCATGACGCGCTCGTTCAATTAAGCGATCGATCGCCGCCTGCTCCATTAATTCACTCAAAGGAATGCCGTTTACTGTAGTGTAACGGGGTAGCAGTACCATGAGATCGCCGTGGCTACCCAATACTGTTGCAGTGATCTCTGCTGTAGAAACCCCTAACTCCATCGCAATAAACGTTTGGAAGCGAGCTGAGTCCAACACTCCTGCCATACCCATTACTTGATGAGCCGGTAATCCTGTCACCTTCCAGGTCAGATAGGTCATCTGATCTAGGGGATTTGTCACAATAATAAAGATGGCATTTGGCGAATACTCGATCGCCTGCTTAGCTACATTGGAAACAATTTTGGCATTGGTTAACAGCAAATCATCCCGACTCATACCCGGCTTCCGGGGTAGTCCAGCCGTAATTACGACAATGTCGGAATTTGCCGTGTCTGCATAGTCATTGGTGCCAATAATTTTGCGATCATGGCGTTCAATTCCCCGCGCTTGCATGAGGTCTAATGCCAGACCTTGCGGACGACCTGCAATCACATCCAAGAGCACGACATCGGCAATATCTTTTTCCGCTAACCGTTGTGCCAGGGTACTCCCGACATTTCCTGCTCCGACAACAGTGACGCGAGCATTGACGCAACTAATGGCAGGAGGTTGGAGAGAAGACATAGCCACGATCCAGCGATAGGAAAACGATCAAAACCCCAGATTGTTCCAAACAAAGGGTCTTGTCTGCATTATGATTTACCTGATCTAGAAGTGGGAGAGTGGACACAAAAAGCAAAATTTCGATCGGGCGATGGTTATTATATAGAGCTACTACGTTTAATTTTTTCAGCCTAAATCGAGAGCAGAAAGATATTGCCCCCAGTGCTGCCGACGGAAACCCCAAGAGTTTGTTAGGGTTTCCGCAGAGTTGGTTGAAGTGTCCGCGTCAACGAGGAGAATGAGCCAGCAAAGGTTCTGGAATTATTCCCACTCGATCGTTCCAGGCGGTTTCGAGGTAATGTCATACACTACCCGGTTGACTCCCCGGACTTCATTGACAATCCGGTTGGAAATCGTTTCCAGCAGATCGTAAGGCACTCGTGCCCAATCGGCAGTCATACCATCTTCACTGGTAACTAAGCGCAACACGATCGGATAGGCATAGGTCCGCTGATCGCCCATCACTCCGACACTCCGAATCGGTAGTAGCACCGCAAATGCCTGCCAGAAGTCATGATAGACTCCTTGCTGATTAATCTCTTGGCGCACGATCAGATCGGCATCTCGTAATATGTCCAATCGATCTTCTGTAACTTCACCCAGGATCCGAATCGCTAAACCGGGACCAGGGAAGGGATGGCGTTGAACGATTTCTGCCGGTAAGCCGATCGATCTACCCACTTTACGCACTTCATCCTTAAATAATTTGCGCAGAGGTTCAACCAGTTTGAACCGGAGATCCTTAGGTAAACCGCCGACATTATGATGGCTCTTGATCTTAACGGCAACTCGTTCGCCAGTTTGCGGATCGACATTAGTATCGGCTGACTCAATCACATCTGGGTAAAGAGTGCCCTGAGCCAGGTAATCAAAGGGACCTAGTCGCCGAGATTCTTCCTCAAAAACCCGGATGAATTCATGACCAATGCGTTTACGCTTTTCTTCGGGATCGGTTACTCCTTCGATCGCTTGAAGAAAGCGTTCACGCGCATTGACATATTCGACTGGGATATGAAACTGCTCCTGAAATAGTTTGACTAACCGTTCTGGCTCATACTTGCGCATAAAGCCTTGGTCAATAAACATGCAAGTCAGTTGGTCGCCGATCGCTTGGTGCAGTAAAAACGCCAGGGTAGACGAATCTACACCACCGGATAGAGCCAGTAGTACCCGTTTATCGCCGACTTTCGCCCGAATTTCTCGAATTGATTCTTCGACGAAGGCAGCCGTAGTCCAAGTTGGCTCACAGTCGCAGATGTGGTAAACAAAATTCCGAATCAGGGCTAGTCCACCGATCGAATGCACCACTTCGGGATGGAACTGTACCCCATACAGCTTTTTGTCGTGATGGGCGATCGCGGCACAAGGAGTATTGGCGGTATGAGCTAGTAACTCGAAGCCTTCGGGTAATGTGGTGACGGAGTCACCATGACTCATCCACATCGTGGTGCCATCTTCCACATTGGTCAGCAGATCGGTTGGATCATCGATCAGCAGAGATGCTTTACCATATTCGCCGCGATCGGTACGTTCGACCTGACCACCCAATTGCTGCACCATTAATTGCATGCCATAGCAAACCCCTAGAACTGGAATTCCTAACTTCCAGATATTAGGGTCGCAGTGCGGTGCGCCTGGAGCGTATACCGAACTAGGTCCACCTGAGAGAATGATGCCCTTGGGATTTAATTGTTGTAATTGCTCAACCGATGTGCGGTACGACAATACCTCAGAATAAACCTGAGTTTCTCGGATGCGACGAGCAATCAGCTCCGAATATTGGGAGCCAAAATCAAGAATAACGATCATCTGACGGTTCAACCGGTCAAGTGATTCAGTGTGTGGTTGTGATTCAGTCTGTAGAGTCACCACTGTATCCGTGTAAGTTCAAAGCGTGGACTATGGTAATTGGAAAAATTACTTCTAAGGGGAGGTTTACAAAAATTAAGAGTCGATTATGAATCTATTCTAACTAGCCTAACAGCTAAATTTAGGGTGATTCGCCATTCTAGGAGATTTCGGGTAGAAAAGATACCACTGGCCTTGAGATGGTTTTGCCAATTCCCAGAGTCAACTTACCTGTTGCAGTAGGGTGTCGCCAATGGCACTTTTAGCGACAATCTGGCGGCGCCGATCGAATAATACGGCTCCTACTGTGACCAAGCAACCACTCTGCGCCCGGATGTAATCATGGGAACGTTGATCAATGGCAGCGGCGATCGTGCCATAAACCTGATCGACCCAAGGGTGAGTGGTTGCTGTCTCTAATTGCCTGAGATACTTCAAAGCATCTTCCGTAGTTGAACTGGCAAAGATCGCTTGTAAATCTGCTGTGGGTAAACCTGCGATCGCGCAATGACTGGTGAGAATTTCTAAGCGAGCATCGGCTACATGGTGATGGGTATGAAAAATGTTGCCTGCTAGTTTAATCAGTTTACCGTGATAGCCAAACAATAGAATCGATCGCACTCCTTGAATGCCCGCTTCCACCAACAACGGTCCAATCCAGTTAGCGGTTTTAACTAGGCGAGCAGCATCAATTCCTAATTGACAACCTAGATCTAGCCCATTCTCTCCTACACAAAACACCAGGCAATCAAATTTGGCGGCTTTTTGTTGCAGTTCTTGACGGTAAAGTTCTAACTGACCAGGGGCGCTGAGCGGTTGAGAAATTCCTGTGGAGCCAAGTAACGATAAACCTTCAACCACTCCGAAGGCTGCATTCGAGGTACGTTGGGCTAACTGGCGACCTTCCGGCAGAATGATTGTCACCTGTAGCGTTTCCCCGGGATAGAGCGATCGTCCCAAGTTTTCTAATAACAAGCGTTTGGCATATGCATAAATGGCTGCCTGACCGGCGTTGCCCCACCGCCCAATCCCTTCACCGCCATCAATCTGAATTGGGCTTGCCTGATCGGTGCTGCCCCAAGCGACTACTGCCCAAATTGGCGTATGGCGCGTAATGTCCAAGTTATCACCTGGATCACTGCGGGTAATTGCCAGGGCAACACCTGGTTTCAGCCCAGCCACCTGCTCGATCGGGATATCAACCGTTAGCGGCGGATCCAATAGATCGATCGCTACATGTTCAATGGGTTCTGGTTGGCGCAGATAGCGTAGACCTGCGATCGCAGCGGCGCAGGCAAAAACGGGGAGTGTGTACCCCGGTCGAGGTTGAGCGAAGTCCATATCAGCAAAATTTTAGGCAGGAACGTAGAGATGTATTACAGATTCTGTGCCATTGGCAGTGATTAGAATCACATGGGAAACTGATCTAAAACACATGCATAACTGATGAGGCTCACACTGATAACTGATTTAGGACACCGTAGTTATCGATCGAAAGCACAGAAAACTTGTGATGCTCCGCAGAACGATTTGCCGAATCTTACTCCAAGCTAGAAATAGTCGGGGAGTTTGTCGTCTTGCATCTCGCTTCAGCAAAATATTGTGTTTAATGCCCTACCCGGCTTGGTTCGGAGGTTTGTTATGAATATTGCAATTGAATCCATTGCTACTGTTCCTCATTTTTGGGACACGCCTTTAGAGATAAAACCCCATACCATTGTGCTCCAACCAGACGGTAATCTCGATCCGATTAGCAGTGCTGAGTTTCGAGTGCAACTAGAAGCGGCGATCGAACAAGTGACGGATGCCGTAATTGTTGATTTCCTCTGGGTAAAATCAACTGATCCACAAGGTATCGCTGCCTTAGTGGCTGGTATTCAGCGGGCAGCCACGTTGGGCAAAGCGATCTCCTTTCAATCTATGGATGCTCAGACTAGAGCTGCGATCGAGCAGGAGTGGAATCGCCAACGCCAATTAAGTTTTGGTCCCTGGCAAGATCGGTTCAAGGATGATTTGGAACAATTTTTAGATACGGTGGCACCGTTCACCCGATAAGCCTTAATCATCTAGACGAAGGGCACCCTCAAAATCGGTGTTGTTGAGCTGGGCAGCTTCGAAGCGGGCATGGGTAAGATTAGCGTGACAGAATCGGGTGCCAGGAACTTGGCGAATATGTCGATAGGTTAGGATGAGCGAATTTAAAGTCAGCCATAAATAGATCAACGCTAGGACCGCCATTAGTCCGCCTAAGCCGATCTGTCGAATATGTAACCAGGTTAGACCATTGGTGTAAACAAAAAAGGCAAAGCCATAGGCAGTGATTGTACCAGCGGCATCGACAATCACGGTCAGGGTTGCTGTTTGATGACGTACTAGCATGATTGCCATCAAGCCACCTAAGCCAATCGCCCCCACGATCGCCATCGGAGCATTTTTTCCAGCTAAACTACCGCCATAATAAAATCCGACTAAGGCAGCAGAGCTGGAGCCAGCCAACCAGCCAGCTATTTTACTAGCTAGCGATAGGGGTTTGAGGACATTTCTCAGCCCAGACATGCCACCCGCAACGCCTAGACATATGTAGAGCGCCATGATAAATCCCCAGGTAGAGCCACCTGGAATCTGCCCCAATGCACCAAAAATTAATTGGCTCACCGCATCAGTCATGATTCCTGCCACGAGTGCGACAATCACCACTAACCGCACAATTTGCTGACGGGATTGTCCGGCTTTGGCGTTGGTAAAGTTGGCTCCGACGAGTTGCGCTTGACTAAAATCGCAGCCCCGAATGTCAGCCCCTTGAAAATTCGCTCCGCTTAAGAATTGCCGCCGAAAGGAACGATTACGGAGATCTTGGTTGACAAAATTGAGCGATCGCAGATTTGGCATATTGGTGCAAGTCAAAATGAGTTGGCAGTTGAGGGAGAAACCGGGCAGATTAGAGAAGATTGGCTCACAGGACTTGAGGTTGTGATAGGTCGTTTTTGGCTGCACCAGTTTGGGGTTACCCTAGGGATGGGTTTATTAGCCATCCCCTTAATGCTTTATGGCAAATTGTCATTGCAACGTCCACCCCAAACGTTGCATGAACGCCCTTTATTTCAAGGGGTTCACTATCGGCGGGAATTTCGCTCTATGCCCCGCCCAATGATGATTCATATCTTGAGGGTAGACCTGACCGCACCAGGGATTAAATTGTTGGTGACACCGGAACAGCCGGATGGCAATGGCACCACGATCGCTCGCACGACATCAGAATTTTTGCAAGAGTTTAAGCTGCAAGTGGCTGTGAACGCCAGTTATTTCACACCTTTTAGTGAAGACACTCCCTGGAACTACTATCCCCGTTCTGGCGATCGGGTGACACCGATTGGGCGCACGATTGCCAATGGGGTGTCTTACTCGACGCTCAATCTCAACTGGGTAGCACTCTGCATTTCTAATCAGCAACAGGCTTCTATTCAGCCCAGTGGTCAATGTCCCGCCCGAACCACGCAGGCTGTTTCTGGCAATGCTCTCTTGATTCATGGTGGTAAACCGGTTGCCGCAGATCCTCACAGCACCGATGACCAACGCCCTTATGCCCGCATTAGTGCCGCTGTTGATCGCACTGGTACAACGCTGTGGTTAGTCGCGATCGATGGTAAGCAAGCCTTTTATAGTGAAGGGGCAACATTAGCAGAACTGACAGCAATTTTGCAGGAACTACCTGTAGATGCAGCGGTCAATTTAGATGGGGGTGGCTCCACCACATTAGTGACCACTACTCCCACGGGAACAGCAGTATTAAATGCACCGATTCACGCCAAAATTCCCATGTGGGAGCGTCCAGTTGCCACTCATTTAGGCATTTACGCATTGCCCTAGGTTAACTGCAAATCGCGATCGACACCTATCTCTGAGTAAGTGTCGATCGCGATTAGGCAGACTTTTGATCAAGTTAGTGCTGACTTGCCACGCTTTGGGTGGAATGTCTGTAGTGCTTTGTTCCTAGACCTTCTGGCAATGGCATTAATGGTCACAAACCGATTAGCGAGCTGTTGCCACTTGGGCTTTCACCGTTTGCCAAACCGACAATACTCCCTCAAGCCAACCTTGAACGAACTGAATGCCGCTATCAGGGCTAACCGCTAGCAACTGGTTAAAGTCAGGCTCATGGATACGAGCGGCTTGGGGATAGTCTCGGCGATCTAAAAATGCCCATAGGTACTCCATCGCATCTTCATCTAAAGCAGTGGCTAGGGATTTGTACCCGCTCAAAATGTTGAAAGTCTTTATAGGACAGCTTGGAAGTGGAACGGATTCCCAATTCAAATCCTTGCTGGTGGATTTTGTTCAGTAAAACTTTCTGTTCGATCTGCAACTGGTTGATAAATTCTGCTGGTTGAGCCGCTTGGACTTTTGGTTGTTCCTGAGTAAACACCATAGCTAATGCCTCCTGGCAAATTGCGGAACTATTGAGTTGATAGTTTGGAGGTAGGAGCCACTTACATAACGGCGGTTGATCTAGCGATCGTGGCTCTTTGGCTCACACCCTTGCTTTAAGTTTCTGTCTACTTTTATACAATACCCGAATTAATTGCATAACAAACACAATTACATAATTTGTTGCATAACAAACAGTTTTTTTAGGTGATGTTATGAAATAAAAACGATGAGCTGATTTGCAACTATAGGAGGCAAGCCACTTAAAAAGCCTTGCAAGGACGTATAGAGATGGCTAAATTTTAGTTTCAGCACTTATCTCACCGGCATAAGCAGGGAGCTTGGTTATGCAATCTAAAAGCTTAAAATTTTTGATTACATAACGACTATCGTCAAGCTTGACCTTTAGGAAAGCAGCATCGCTGTTATCGAGTAGTGGGTTGATGGGTGACTAATATCCAACCATCGATTTCACCCATCTTATGCACCGAGTCTAGAGCTAACTGGTTGAGTGTTTCTGCATCGACCAGCAAATAAGGTTGAGGAGTTTGCTGCCAGTATTGAGCGATCGCAGCAGCTGTATGCAGCGGCGGTCGATGATCGCGGTAAACCTCATTTGCTGGAATCACCTGACGATCACTATAAAAATTGAGGGAAGGGCGATAGTTAGGATAGGAGGTAATCACTGTGGCTCCGGTGGGAGTGCCTTGCTGTACCAAAGCCGCTACTGGCTTCACGGAGTAGGCTTCATTCAGCTCCCAGATCCAGTAACGGGAAGCCATCAGAAACATGAGGCTAATATACATCCCCCAAAGTAAGACTGGGATAAACTGCGAGTCTCGCCATTTGACTAAAATGGCAGCTGTGGTCATTGCCATTGCCACGGTAATTAAAATCAGGGCTAAGTCAGGTTTCGGCGTAGGAGCGAAAAAATTAAAGTACAGACAACCGCTCCAGGCTACGATCGCCAGTAAACCCAACAGAATGACCCACGCGATCGGGTAAGGACGACGCACCGGACGGAAAAAGCCAGTCAAATCTGCTAAATTCCAAGCTTCGGATAACAGATTGCCAGCGACTAATGCTAGTGCTGGGTAAAGTGGCAGGACATACCAGGGCAATTTAGTGCTCATCAGAGAAATCACGACCAAATAGCCAATCGTCCAGACTAAAAGTAATTTTGCCCAACCTAAATTTCGGTGTTCCCAAGCCCGACGAAATCCCTGCGGGAGAAAAATCAGCCAGGGCAAACTGTACTTCACGACTTCCAGCAGGTAATACCAGGGTGCCCCGCCATTATTTTCAATTGGAGTCCAGATCCGACTCAGCGATTGACTAATTAAATTAGTAGTTAGAAATTTCTCGCCATAGTGTAGCCATTGTGCCCAATACCAAGCCGCAACGGGAATCCCGCCTAAAACAATTCCTGTCCATAGATAAGCTGAGGTTAATAAGCGAGGCGTATCCCAAAGGATAAAGACAAGCGCGATCGTGCCTAGCAAGATCCCGACTATTCCTTTGGTTAAACATACCAATCCTAAACCAATGCCCACACCTAAGCCCCAGCGCAGATCACGACGGGCTCGGAGAAGACAGAACAGCATAATTAGAAAGAAGCAGCTCAATGCACCATCGAGCATGGCTAACCGCCCGTGCCGGACGACAGGCAATAGCGTCAAGTAGATCAGGGCAGCCAGTAGGGCTGGCGTTCGCCGCAGAAATAATTCTTTGCCAATCCCATACAGTAATGGTACTGAGAGGGCTGATAACACTGCCCCTGGTAGGCGGGTCGTCCATTCATTGACCCCTCCCAGCTGATAAGCAAAGGCAATTAGCCAATACATTAACGGTGGTTTGTTGAGATACGGCTCACCCCCGATCGTGGGATATAGCCAGGTCAACGAACCATCGGGCGCTCGCCAAATATCCCGCGCCACCTGTGCCACAATGCCTTCATCCCAATCACGCAGGGGTAGCGCTCCTAGGTTGATAGTAAATAGCAATCCGGCGGCTAGAATTAGCCCCAATGTCCAAAGTCGATCAATCTGCTGATGTTTCAACTGACTTACTCCTCAAGGGGTGAAGATGCAGGAACCAAAATGCAACAATTCAGTTTCCTGAAGTAATTGAATGCTTCACACCTTCATCGTCATCATTCTTGTTTGACCAGAGATTTATAAAGTCCTACTTTCTGAGGGCAAAAGGCTCAGCTGTGCTTAAGCAAACAACTTAAATTACTTTGTCTCGGTCTGTTCTGGCAAATTGCGATCGGCACTCCTTCCTTCTTTATCCATCCTCATCGTGGTAATTCTGGGCAAACTGTCCAACTCGTCTCACCACAGTTAAGGTCAGCAGAGTAATCACAGTGCCCACCAAACTCAACTGCCAGACCCCACACGCCGCCGTCGTCCCCAAAGCCGCCGTCACCCAAATAGCGGCAGCTGACGTTAGCCCTTTAACTTTGGCTTTACCGGTAGCGGGCAGGGATTGATGCACAATTTCCCCTGCCCCTAAGAAACCCACACCGGTTGCCACCCCCTGAATAGTTCGACTCAAGGCATCGGCAGACGGTTCCGGGTAGACGGCTAAAGGCATCAAAATAAATAAGGCAGAGCCTAAACTCACCAGCATATGGGTGCGTAGTCCGGCCGCTTTACCGGTTCTTTCACGATTCCAACCGATCGCTGCTCCAATTAAGGTGGCTAACGCTAACCGCAGTGACCAATCCAGCCATAGAGGCAAGCTACTCGAAGACAGACTAATGGGTGCAGTCACAAACTCAGTTACTCTCGATCGCAGCAAGGAAGACTTGCATTATCAGCTAAGGGGATGCAGGAAACAAGGGAAGTTTCGGTCAAACAGCCAGGCAAGCACCTACGGTTTGCTGATCTAATTCAGGATTGAAGCCCTCTGAATTGGTGGTCTCTTTAGTACGCGATCGGAATGGGGCTTAACGTTGTAGCCGCTGATTCAGGCTCTGGGGCGTTAACGGGCATGGGGGTAGAATTGGAGCGGGTCGTCCCAGCGTTGAGCTGTACTACAAGAGCGGTCGTTGGTTTAGCCGAGGTCAATTTCGCTTTAGAGATTGGCTGGTTAGTAGATTTTGAGGATTTCGCGGGTTTAACAGATTTGCCTGGCTTCTGGGATTTGGCTTTGTTTTGCCGGTTCGCCGCTGTTTTTTCGGGCAAAACGATCGCTTCAATGTCCCGAAGCGCGATCGGAGTTTTGGCATCACCCGGAACGTCAACCACAACGAGGTATCCGGTATAGTTCTTGCCACCGACCATTTCAAATGCCCGCAGGATTTTAGGCATGTCAGCTTCTAGCAATTGTCCCTGCTCGTTATACAGTTCCAGTGCCGAGAGACAGCCGATCGTTGGGTTCCAGTTAAAACTATCGGGATTTTTTTCCTTGCGGCTAAAGAAATCTGGTGAATCCCCAGTGCCGTGAATCCGAAACAAGCCGCGACCAATTTTCCCAGCCCAAAAGGTTTGTTGCATCGCCCAATGATTCCGCCAAGATGGGGGCAGTAGTTCTAAGTAGTCTGTTAAGCTCCCATCAAAGCGTCCAGCTCGTCCCGGCAGAAATTGTTTCGCCCCTGGTTCAAACGGTACATAAAGATTAACCAACGAAAATTGTCCATAGGCACGGAAAAATTCATCGTCGGGTTGAGGGACTGAGCCTTCGATGCGGTAAACGCCTTGAGGGGTTTGCCCACGCACAAAGTTCCAGTTCAAACTATGGATCGATCGCAGCAGTAATGGCACAGACCAAAGTTGCCCACCTTGCTGGATAAATTCGCCGTTCCGATCTTTCAGAATCAGGCGGCACAACACATCCCGATCAGAACGACAGATCGCATAGGCATGCAGCTGTTTCGGTGCGATCGTCCAATTCAGTAAATCAGCTAACGGGGGTGTGTCAGGCGATTGCAATGATGCTTGAATGTCTTGCAACGTTGTGTGCAAATAGACATTACTCGACCATCTCGGAAATCGCTGTTTAACTCGTCCAATCAGGCTTTGTAAGTCATTGTTAGACAACCCGAATTTGGCTACACCAGATAGAGAAACAGCGACCCACTCAGCATCACTACTTTGTTCCACTGCCTGAATAAACTGTTGCTTCACGCCGGCGTACAGAGAGCGATCGACCAGGTAAAGCTGAGTCCCAACCTTAACTGCCATATCGATCGTGCGCATTTGTGAGTCAGATAGCCCTTGCCGAGTCATGAGACTGAGAATCTGACTCAGGCTATCAGCGACAAAGGATTCTTGGGGTTCGACGACTGCTGCTGTCCAGAGAATATTACGCCAATGGGATTCAGTTTGATTGGTTACCGGAAAGCGCTGTAAATCAAAATTCTCCGGTCGAATTTGGCGAGTTTGTTGGTCGCGATGCTTACTTCTTGCCGTTGCCGTTGCCTGGGATTTAGCCTGTTGATTACCAGTCGGAGATTCGGATACACCAGCATTCAGTAGCGAGGCAGGTTTTAGGGCTAAACCGCCAATTGCGAGAACCGTTGCCAGGGCGATCGCTCCGCCGGTGCGTCGAAGGTTGGGATGCCGCTGTTGCCAAAAGCATTTCATCACAAATCACAAGTCTATGAAGGATTTCACAGAGATAAATAATTGCGGTCGGTTCGTTACGATCAGGATTCCCTAACGTTCTAGCATTCATGAATCCTAAAACCAGGAATGTTCAAAAACTGCAAAGTTGAGCAAAATTTACGTCGGTTCGGGAACTCAACCATAACTTTGAAATTCTTCACACATAGAGCGACTGTGCTACTATCTGGATGGCTCAAGTGGCGCATGACGGCTCAGTAGCCCAATTCTCGGTGGTGGAGGAGATATAGGAGTGCAAGACAGCTTGTCAGCAGGCTATTCTAACGCGCATTTACCTCATATGCATCTGCAACGCAGTCATCCAGAACCAATCCGGGTCGGGGTGATTGGGGTCGGCAATATGGGGCAACATCATACTCGTGTGCTCAGTTTGCTTAAGGATGTTGAGTTGGTAGGCGTTTCCGATGTTAACGCGGAACGTGGTATTGATACAGCCAGCAAATATCGGGTGCGGTTCTTCGAAGATTATCGAGATTTGTTAACCCATGTGGATGCAGTCTGTATTGCTGTTCCCACTCGTCTGCATCATGCCGTTGGCATGGCTTGTTTGCAGGCTGGGGTTCATGTCTTAATCGAAAAACCGATCGCGGCCAGTATTGCTGAGGCAGAATCGCTAGTGAATGCGGCAGCAGAATCGCAATGTATTCTCCAGGTTGGACATATTGAGCGATTTAATCCCGCCTTTCAAGAACTCAGCAAAGTTTTGAAAACCGAAGAGTTGCTGGCATTAGAAGCCCATCGCATGAGTCCCTATTCCGATCGGGCTAATGATGTTTCTGTCGTCTTGGATCTGATGATCCATGACATTGATTTATTGCTAGAACTGGCCGCCGCTCCTGTCGTGAAACTCACGGCTAGTGGCAGTCGGGCTCATGGCTCAGGTTATCTCGATTACGTCACAGCCACTTTGGGATTTGCCAATGGGATTGTTGCCACCCTGACCTCTAGTAAGGTCACCCATCGCAAGATTCGGCGGATTGCGGCTCACTGCAAAAATTCCCTCACTGAAGCTGATTTTCTAAACAACGAAATCCTGATCCATCGTCAAACAACGGCTAACTACTCAACTGACTATGGACAAGTTCTATATCGGCAGGATGGTTTAATTGAAAAGGTCTACACCAGCAATATCGAACCTCTCCATGCCGAACTGGAACATTTTGTCAGTTGTGTCCGGGGTGGTAATCAACCGTCGGTCGGTGGTGAGCAAGCCCTTAAGGCATTGCGACTCGCTAGTTTAATTGAGCAAATGGCGCTGGATGGTCAGGCCTGGCAGACACAAGAAGTCGAAGCCAGCTTAATGGCTTCGCCAACTGTTGCAGTTTAGCCATCAAGCACCCGAGTAGGATTTAGAGCAGCCAAGCAACATCTACTCTAAATCCTAGTCCTGAAAGACTTGGATGCTACCAGAATAACAGGCGACCCAAACTTGATGAGTTTTGGTATCGTAGGTGATTCCGATCGGAGCAGAATTTGTGTTAACCGTTTGTACCACCTGCATGTCTTGGGTTCGGACTTTACTGACCGTATCAGAATCGTAGTTGACCACGTAGAGAAACTGACCATTGTCAGAAATCACCATGCTCCGGGGAGCATTACCCGTCACGATTTTATTGACGACGGCTCCAGTACGCAAATCAATTTTGGCGACCTGACCTTCCCCATTCAGCGTGGCATAGAGATATTGACCTGCCGGATCAAGGCTAAGGTGGCGGGGAGAATGACCAATGCCGCGTAGCCAATCTACTGCAAAATCTTTCAGATTAATCACGGCGATGTCGTAGGACCCCATAATCGCCACATATGCCTTTTCAGATTTGGCATCCACGACAATGCCACGGGGATAAGGTCCTAACTGAATGCGCCGGATTTCTTTATTCTGCTGTGGGTCTACAACACTGACATCCCAACTACACCAGTTGCTGGCTAGGACATAACGACTGTTGGGAGTAGTTGCCACATATTTTGGAACTGCCCCGACCTGCACTACCCGATCGATATTTAGATTTTTCGTGCCAATCCGGTACAAAAAACTAGGGCTATAGTCGCCAGAAGGACTGCAGTCATCATCAGCATTACTGCTAAAAGTGGCTCCATACATCTGATAGTTAGAAACCCAAGCATCGTTGCCATCAGGACTAAACGCCGCTTCTACGGGTGCGCCCTGCTGAGCACCTGGAAACTGAGGATAGCCATAGTCTGCTAATTTGACTCGGTCAGAAATTGTTTTGACCAAATTAAATTGCCGATTGTAGACATTAATCGTATGGCTGTACATCATATTTTGGGCAAAGAATAGATCCTTGCCCGAAAACACCACCGATTTTGGAGACAAACCACCCGTAATGGTGGTTACAGGAGTCAAGCCAGTTGCACTGAGATAATCACGGGCAATTTGGGCTACATAACCTCGATATTCCGCCAACTTCTGAGGAACAATTGCCGCCTTTGGATGGTTCGCTGGCACGGTCTGCAAGCTCTTAATGGCTCGTTGCCATTGATCGATCGCGGCATTCCACTGGGCAGGAGAATCAGCCGTTTTGCCTAAATTCACGGCGATCATCGCTTGCTGCATTGCCCGATTCCAGGGCTCGACGGCGGCTGACTCTCCTAGGTTTGCCTGGGTAGCTGATTGAGTTTGGCTAATCGGGACTAAAACTCCGCTGCCGGATAAGTAGCGATTCCAGATATAGGTGGTGCTGAATAACACAAATAACGGCACACCTAGCAGCAACAGATGTAAGAGCTTGACATGCTCTGGTCGAGATAGCTGTTCTAAGCGGGGTAGATGCAATTGCCGTAAACGCTGACCGATCGACGGCGGAATGGTGGCTTCCAACTCCACATCTGGCTCTAGGAAAAATGGATTCACCAAGGGGCTGGTCTTCAAATCAATGCGCTGGACCCAAATTGGTGAACTTTGACCCACCAACCGACCATAGACGATCGCAGAAGACACCCAGCCAATTCCTAAGCGACTAATCCCCCGTTGAATGAACTCGATCGAGGGCAACTGCGCCAACATGCGATCGGATTCCAACAGGATATGCAAATTACCATCTCGTAACACGGCTCGCGCCGAAACCCCAATTGCCTGCAAACTCGCGTTCATTAGTGCTGCGATCGCGTCGGCATTCCCAGCTCTTGCTAACTGTAACAAACTTGACTGCGTCATATCGCAATCTCACCAGATCACACCTGAGTCACGATAGCCGAGAAATTTTAGATCGGCACAAAAATGTTATGGCTCAAGGCAATAATATTCTTTAGAAAGAATTAATGGGGTGAGAAGTAGTAAAACTTCAGCCTAAATCGAGTTTGTCAGTGTTAGCTCCCTACCAGTTTATGGATTGATCAATGCAGCATTCTAGCTAAATAGAGCGGGTGGCGATCGATGGATAAGCTCAGCTTTTCAAAGGTGTAACAGAAACTTTACAGATAGCTGGAAATCCTAACTAATCTGGCTAAAATTGGAAGCGGAAGCACCTAAAACGGGAGAAGCATAGCTCATGACAGATCTGAATCGTGGCATCATGAAGTTCAACGGGGCAGACAGCCCAGCAGCGATCGTTGTTTCATCGATTCTGATTTTAGGTAGTATTGGTGTTCTAATTATTTGGGCGCTCCGCTCCGCTTATGTCTTAGGTTAACTGGCAGCCTTAAGGAACTAACCCCTTGAAATTAACTGGTTTCAGGGGGTTAAGCGATTCATTCAACAACTCCGCTACAAGAAAGTTTTTAATATCTGCGTGGTGATTAAGAACCCAAATTAGTCATCATGGATTGAGTCAGTAAAAAATCTGAAATCAAAGTGTATTCCTACAACTCTTGACCTAAATTGTGCTCTTTTAACAACGTTGAAAGTCATCTCACTATCGCTTGCTTGGAAACAGATAGCTAACGGTTAAAAAGCCAGATAAAACCAGCAAGCCTACAATCAGTGCTGCTAAAGGAATGGGAAGCATACTAAACACCAGTATGGTAGGACGAATAGTTTCACCATACAAATTTGGTTTGACAGCATTGTGACTGTGATATCACAGTGACTTGACAGGACTAGAACATGCCTAGTTGCTGACTCAATTCCTGACGCAGACGGTAAATGATGGTTTTGGAATCAAGCTGGCTCAGAATTTCCTGAATTACTGTGCTGGCTCCCTGCGAACCCCAACTACACCCCTGTTCTAAATACACCTGAATGGCTCGACCAACAGAATAGGTGCCAAATCCCGCGATCGCACCTTGGGCGATCGCGGCTCCCAGGTAAGCCGAAATTCCTGCTGAGCTATCTACGCCCGTGGCTACCGTTGCCGTTTTACCAAGACCAAACATCAGTCCACTACCCAATTCAGTGAGCAGCAGCCCACCAGAACTGAGCAGAATCGTTTTCCAGAGGTGCGCGGCTTCATGGCGAGTGACAGGCAGCCCGTAGAGTTCGGACAACGCCCGGATCATGGCTAAATCGGAAACAAAACCGCCAAACACATCTAGAATCGCGATCGGATTTAGAGCAACAGCCAGTGCCTTATAGGTGACAAACCGCTGGATTAGGGCTTCGGCCTCCGGTTGATGCAATTCCACAATTCGGCTTGTTAATAAGGCTTCGGCTTCCTTTGCCTGTACCAACGCGTTTAAAGACATGAGCGTTCGTCCTTCCCGCTCCAGGATCTCAGCAATTTTTTGTTTCAGATCATCAATCTGAATTGGGGGGGATTCCCATTCATACCGCACCTGCCCATCCGGCAACTCTACCCGAACTTGTAGTGGTGCAGGTTCAGCCGCTACTAAAACAATTTCATTAGCTGATAAAAGTTGTTGCAGTTCTTCACCTGCTTGAGTTCTAGCGGCTAAGCGTTGCAGACTCTGATAGATTTCCTGACGCGTTTGATCGGGATACAGATCAATTTTGTTGAACACCAGGAGCAATGGTTTTTGTGCCAGCCGCAAGTCGCATAATGCCTGGTATTCTGTCCGGGTAATGTCACCTGCCACCACAAACAAAATCAGATCTGCCTGCCGGGACACTTCCCGTGCCATCTCTGCCCGTGCCTGCCCATCAATTTCGTCCAGCCCAGGGGTATCAATTAATTCAATTGGGGTATCAGGTAACCAATCAGAGTGGAGTGACCAGGACACCGATCGAGGTGCCAACGTCACTCCATTTAAGGGACCCGTAGGCAGCAGTTTCTCTCCCATCAACGCGTTTAGCACTGCCGACTTACCGCGACTGACTAACCCAAAAACAGCAATCCGGACGACGCCCTGCTCCAATTTGTGTAGGGTCACTGACAACCGATCCATTTCCGCTTTGAGAGTGGACTGGAGGGTTAAATTCATTGGGCGTGTCCGAGCGGCTCGCAGGTAAGGCGTATAGCGGTTTAAGACCTGACGGACACTGGCACGAGCCTGGACTAAATAAGAGGCTTCCCGCTCAGTCACATCAACTGACCGGGCAGAACTGTGAGTTGGCAAGGACAGAGGTTGCATGAAGACTAGCTCAGAATCAGCAGCTACTAGCTCCATTCTGCTCTAGAATGACTGCCGTTTGCCCAGTCAAGGCAGTAGATTCCAGGGCTGGCTTCCCAGAATTAGCCGTGAGCTTGGGGAGTAGCCGATCGCTGGCTTGCCCAATAAATACTTGCAATAAGGAAGGTTGTTGATGCTGTTGGAATACAGTTTGTAAAATCTGGCTGAGTCGATCAATAGCGAATGGTTTGGCTTCGGCTACTGTGAGATTGGGCTCCTGAGTATGGAAATATTCCACTAAGGTCAGTCCAGCGACCCGAGTCAGGTAAGCCGCACTGATGCCTTGAATGCACCCACCTGCTATGTAGGTCATGGCATTGGTCTTGAGCAGACCTGCGATCGCTTGAGTCGAAAGTTCCACTAAACCTAACTTCAGCATTAAGCTACCAAGCGTTGCAGCGGCTTTTTGGGCTTGCTGGAGCGAGAATTTTTGTTGATATAGGTTACCTAAATCCAGAATCATCTGCCCATTGATGGCAGCGGCCGCTAAGACATCCAGCGTTGGCAGCGGACTCGCAAAAGCCGTTGCTGCTGATATCCACTGGAATTGTTCAATCATGGGTAGCGCCCGAGCCCGACGCAGTTCATGCAGCGCCAAATTTGCCTGCTGTTTCAGAGATACGGCTTGATCAAAGCAGCTAGCCAACACTAATTGCTGACTTTCCTGTTGCATAATTTGATCCAAGCGTTGGGTCAACGGGGCAATATCAGGAGTCTGATCCTCCAGCCACTCCTGCACCTCACCATCCAGTTGATGCTGCCGGACTTTCAGCGGATTAGGTGATGTAGCGATCGCGACTACATCCGACAGAGGTAATACAGCTTGTCCACGTTCCTGCAAGCGACCGAAAATGGTTTGGCGTTCTTCCGGTAAATACAAATCTTGTTTGTTCAATGCCAGCAGTAAGCGCTTGCGTTCTGCTAATTGCTTCAGAGTCTGATATTCCGACTCGGTAATATCCCCAGTCACCAAAAAGATCATCAAATCCGCGATCGTGGCTTGCTGCATGGCGATCGTGTCTGCGGTCAAGCCATCGGCTGTTGCCACCGAGAAACTGGGTGCTTCATACAGGTTAATAGTTCTCCCAGTTTGCTCTAGCCAATTGCCTTGCATGAGCTGAATCAGGGTCGTTTTCCCAGAGCCTTTTGCCCCCATGACCATAAACCGCAGATCTTCCCGCTGTAACTCAGTGCCTAGTTGAGCGAGCCGGGCTTGTAGTAAAGAGACCTGGGACTTTGCCAAAGAACTATTAGCTTCAGGAGTCTCTGCCTCCGTTGCCAACTGGCTAATCACCTGACGGGCTAGGCTCATCTCCTGTTCTACCAGGCTGGTGTCAATTTCACTGGGAGCCGGACGCGTTTTAGCCGGTGGAGCCACGGGTTGGCGCAGCCACCAGACGCCGACTCCGATCGCCGCTAGAAATAGCCCATACATGCTCCACTCCCCGATGGCATGTTCTAGAGCGCTGAGCAACCAGACCCCACTTACCAGAGCCACACCACCAACCAGGAGGGGTTGTTGTAGTTTTGTCATCATAGGATTTAACCCGGAGAATTCCTTCGACTTACAAATATTAGATTTACCAGGGGAGGGAAGATCCCAGTACTCAGGATTGTAACGGTGGATAGTCAGGACTGGTGATCGGTTCAACATAAAGTAAAGCCCTGCTACACAATTTGCGGAACAGGGCTTACTTCGATTCTGATTTGGTGGCGGGGCATGGATTTGAACCATGGACCTTCGGGTTATGAGCCCGACGAGCTACCAGACTGCTCTACCCCGCGTCGGCTTATCAATCATAACAACAGGCCTCTCAAAATGGCAACCCCTTAGCTGAAATTATTTTAGTTATTCGAGCCGCCAGGGCTAAAAGAGCCGATCAACTCCGAGCCTCCGGCGGCATACACCTCGATCGGCAGCCCGGCATTATCTGAAATAATCTGCAAAGCATCTTCTAGGGTCTTTAAGTGTTGGCGAATGCTCTGCCAGGTGTCATAGTCTCTTTCGGAGTAACTCAGGTATCCCTTTGCCCTCAAAGTGCGCTGGTAGGTTTGGGTCAAGGTCACCTTAATCAGATCATTGGTGATTTTGTAGTTACAGATGCGGGGATTGATTGCAGCACAGGCTTTTTCCAAATCTGTTCGGACTCGCACTAAGTTCTCTGCTTGCTGTAAGGATGTGCTGTAGGTCGTAACTAAATTTTGCGCTTCCGCATATTGGGTCGTCTCAGCCGGAACTCGTTTAGCAACCGCGATCGCCTGCCGCCATATCCCCACCGCTTGTGACCACTGATTCTGCTGTTGTTTAGTCGTCGCTTGGCTCGCCAACTTCACCGCCTGACTATAGGATTTACCTGCCAGTTGCTCTTTGCCAGTCCGCGATCGTACGGCTGCCAGTTTAGCTTGATAGTCTGACTGTAACTGTTGGGCTTCCCCGTAACTGGTGGTCATTTGTGGGACCTGTTTCAGGGTGTTGATTGCCACTTGCCAGGTAGATTGCACCAGTTGCCAATCTTGAAGGGCTTGAGCAATCCCCTGCCGAGCTTCTGCCACCTGACCCGTCTCCTTGGCTGATTGCAGTTGCTTCGCAGCTCGTTGTTCTATCGCCATTAATTTATTTGCTGCCGCTAAGCTTTGTTGATAACTTGCTAGCCGTTCCTGGGCGAAAGTATGGAGGGTGTTTTCTGGAGGAATCGCTTGCATCTGGGCGATCGCCTGCTGCCACAGGACTTGGGTTGCCTGCCATTCACTCAGCGGCTGCGGTATGGTTGCCATTTTTTGCTGAGCGCTTTCTGCTTGCTGCTCGGCTGTCGTTACCTGTGCCAAACTTTGCCGTAAGGCTTGGGCTGTACCATATTGACCTGACCAGGTTGGAATACCGCTGAGCGATTGTTGGGCTGTTGCTAACTGCTGCTGTATTTGTGCCAACTCAGCCGGAGATTTAGCTGTTTTTGCTAGTTCAGCAGCTTGCTGGCTGACCTGTTGTGCGGTTTGTAGGGGTTCGCAAGTTCCAATCACACAGGGGCGGCTGACTAGAAATCCGGCTCCTGCCATGACTACTGCCCCCAAACCACCTGCCACAATCAACCAGGGAAATGACTTAGCAGCGGAGCGGGAATGAGTTTTTGCTTGAACAGATGGGGTAAATGATGGCGGTTCAGCCAAGTCCATATCACTGGGCTGGTTGGCATCCACCAAGCTATGGCTGTCCTCAACGCTATACTCGTTCCTAATAGGTTCAGAGGTGGTGCTACCTTGATTAAGGTCAGTCTTGCGACTGTTTCGCTCCTGCCAATGGCTATCCAATGAAGATTCAACTACGGTTGGTTCATTTAATTCCAAATCGGTAGACCATATTGGCTCCGGTTCTATCTGCTTAGGAACAAACTCAAATGTATGAAACGTATAGGGCTGTTTTTGCCCTAATACCCGCAAGTACAATTTTGTTGGAATTACAGACGGCAGAGCCGTGTGACCTAAAACAGCGGTGAAATCGGGAGGTAAGGTGGCGATCGCCTGTTCTAATGTGCCAAAGACTTGCGCTGGATCAAGGGTTGTCCCCGCTGGATGCTGTCCCAAAACCATCAAACTACCCTGCTTCAGGACACATTGGATTTGAACCGGAATGGCATCGTTCAGTAGTTGCAAATCTTCCTGTAACCGTTGGGCAATCCGTTGCAAACCTTCCTGCTGTGCCACGGGTTCCATAAAGCATTTAACTAAATCTGTTGTTACCATCCTAGTCTCTAGAATTGAGATAGTCATCGGGGGAGAAAAGTCGGGAGACAGGTGGTATGGGATAGGTAAAGGCGATCGAGCGGCGGGACCAGCTCCTAAACTTCTGTGAATGAGTAACTGACGATTGAACTGAGCGGATATGGAAATTCTGATTGTTGAAGACGAAGCCGAAATTGCCCAATTGATTCAGCTTTATTTAGAGAAAGAGGGATTTTCTTGTCGCACTTGCCGAGATGGCATTACGGCTTTGCAAGTCTTTCAGGAGCAGAAGCCGGATTTGATCATTTTAGATTTAATGATTCCGGGGTTAGATGGCTTGGAAGTCTGCGCCCGGATTCGGCAAAAACCTGGGGTAAAAGATCCGTTTATTTTGATGTTGACGGCACGGGGGGAAGAAATCGATCGCATTATTGGCTTGTCTACCGGAGCCGATGATTATATGGTGAAACCCTTTAGCCCGAAGGAATTGGTGGCACGGGTGCGGGCATTACTGCGGCGCACCTTACGCCAGGGGGGACAAACTCAAACTTACCGCACTCAGCATTTCTTGATTGATTTAGACCAGCGATCGGCACAGCGATGTGAGGATCATTCTGAGCAAATGGAACCGCTAGATCTGACCACATTAGAGTTTGATCTCCTAGCAACTTTTATGAGTTATCCCGGTCGAGTTTGGAACCGCGCTCAACTGATCGATAAACTTTGGGGCGATAACTTTTTTGGGGATGAACGTGTGGTGGACACCCATATCGCTCGACTGCGGAAAAAGATTGAACCGGATCCAGCTAATCCCACATTCGTTAAAACGGTGATTGGAGTGGGATACAAATTTGAAGACTCACCCACTTAGGGGTTCGCGATCGCTCATGGCAAAACTTGGACTTCGAGGGCGCCTATTTCTGTCCCATTTAACTGTAATGGTGGTGGGGCTGAGTACGTTAGTGATTGTCGGCAAACTGTACTCTCCGCGCTTCTTCGTGCTGCATCTCCAGCAAATGGAATTTAGTGGGTTCAATTTATTTCTGGTACGGCAGCGCTTAGTCGAAGGGTTTGAGTCTGCCTGGAGTCGGGGAGCCATTTGGTCTGTGGCTGTAGGCGCTTCTGCGGCAGGGGGATTGAGTTACTTGGTCTCCAAACGGATTACGAAACCATTAGTTCAAATTGAGCGAGTGACTCAAAAGGTCGCCGCAGGACATCTCCGAGAACGCTTACCCAGCAGCGATATTCCTGAATTGAATCAACTAGCCCTCAGTTTTAACCAGATGGCAACGACGCTAGAAGGAGTTGAGCAGCGACGGCGCGAGTTAATTGGCGATTTAACCCATGAACTCAGAACACCGTTGACGGTGGTGCAAGGTTATTTGGAAGGGTTAGCCGATGGCACGATCGAACCTTCGGTGGATATTTACCAGCGGTTAGCCAAGGAAACCGCCCGATTGCGACGGTTGGTGAATGATTTGCAAGAACTCTCTCAAGCCGAAGCTGGCTATTTACCAATTCGTGCCCAGCGGTTAGAGGCATTTCCGCTGTTAAACGCTTTAGTGCAAAAGTTTTCTGATCAACTCTTAGAAGAAGGTCCGGTCTTAAGGTTAACCTGTCCGGCTGACTTGCCGCCTGTGCTAGCCGATCCAGAACGGGTCGAACAGATATTGGTGAACCTAGTGGGTAATGCCTTGCGCTATACCCAAGCCGGCTCGATCACTATTTCTGCCTATCATGATGTCGGCAAACTATGGATTGCTGTCACTGACACAGGTCAGGGGATTGCCCCAGAAGAACTGCCGCATATTTTTGAGCGCTTTTGGCGGGCAGACCGATCGCGCGATCGGCAATCGGGAGGGACAGGCATTGGGTTAGCCATTTCTCGCCGTCTAGTCGAACTTCAGGGTGGCACGATCGAGGTTGATAGCCAGGTAGGGCGTGGCAGCACGTTCCGATTTTCGCTGCCCTTAGCCTGAACAGTTCATGATGGATGGTTGCCGCTAAAATCGAGCAACCTCTAGCAGTGTTGGTAACTATGACCGACTATTCCCAAACTAATTTCGGATGTTCACCCCAGCGGTTTTTGCAAACTGAGGCAGTCGGTCAGACTCCTGATCTCAATTCGGCACTGAATCTGGCTCTGAACCAGATCTGCAAAGGAACAGCTTGGCATTACGCCGAAGTTTGGCTACCAGAAGTCGATCGCAATCTACTTAAACTCAGTCCCGCCTGCTGCATTAATGTCCTGGAGGACGATCGGATTTTAGCCTTGAAACAATTTCATCAATGCAGTGAGGCGTTTATTTTGCAACCGAGCGAGGGTTTGCCTGGTCAAACCTGGTCATCCCAATGCCCTCAGTGGATTGCTGATGTCTCCGCAGAATCAGAAACCTACTTTCTCCGCAATCAGATTGCCAGAGCCTTTGGAGTTAAAGCGGGATTAGGGCTACCCTTTTTGATCGAGCAGGAGGTTGTTGCGGTCTTCGTATTTTTCATGCAAGCAGCGCGTTTGGCAGACCAACCATTGATCCGCCAAACGCAAGCCTTACTTCAGCAACTGGAGCCTACCTTAATTCCGCTGTTTCAGCTCAACCTTATCGGGGCAAATCGGCTTTAAATATCCAGATCTGCCAAATTCAGTTTTGGTCCATAGGTTTCGATAAACTCCCGGCGGGGAGCTACCCGATCGCCCATCAGCACTGTAAAGACACGATCGGCTTCTGCCGCATCTTCAATTTCCACCCGTTTGAGTGTACGAGTTTCGGGATTCATCGTGGTCTCCCACAATTGGGCAGGCATCATTTCTCCTAACCCTTTGAACCGTTGGATTTCGTATTTGGCATTCTCAGGGAAGGTGGCAATCAATTGATCACGCTCACGATCGCTGTAGCAGTAGAAATGGTTGCGTCCTCGCTCAATTTTGTACAACGGTGGGCAAGCGATATAAACATAGCCCTGATCCACCAAAGACCGTTGATAGCGGTAGAAGAACGTCAACAAGAGGGTGCGGATATGGGCACCATCTACATCGGCATCTGTCATCAAACAAATCCGATGGTAACGGAGCTGCGAGGCATCAAATTCTTCCCCTTTAATCCCTAAGCCTAACGCGGTAATCAATGACTGGATCTCAGTGTTTTTGTAGATCTTGGCATCATCGGTTTTCTCAATGTTGAGAATCTTACCGCGTAAGGGCAGGATGGCTTGGAACCGCCGATCGCGACCTTGCTTGGCGGAACCACCAGCCGAATCCCCTTCTACAATGAAGATTTCGGATTCCGCTGGATCCCTGGAGCTACAGTCAGCTAATTTACCTGGGAGCGTTGATGACTCTAGAACAGATTTACGGCGGACCAGTTCCCGGGCTTTACGAGCGGCTTCCGCTGCTTTGAACGCTTCGATTGCCTTATCTAAAATGGCATCCGCGACTCCAGGACGGAAATCGAGATATTCAGTTAGCACTTCGCCCACTAGCGAATCGACAATCCCTCGCACCTCGGTATTGCCTAGCTTGGTTTTCGTTTGCCCCTCAAATTCTGGGTCTGGGACTTTCACCGAAATCACACCCGTCAACCCTTCCCGGATGTTCTCACCTGCCAGGTTAGACTCACCTTCCTTTAACTTGTTGCGTTTTCGGGCGATCGCATTCATGCTGCGCGTTAGCACCGCTTTCAAGCCTTCTAAGTGGGTGCCACCATCGATCGTGCGAATGTTATTAGCAAACCCTAACAGGTTATCCGTATAGGCATCAGTACACCACTGCAATGCCACTTCAACCTGAACGTTGTTGCGCTCACCCTGAATGTAGATCACATCTTCATTCAAGGCTTGCTTATCGCTATTCATATAGGCGACATATTCCCGAATGCCCCCTTCGTAGTAGTAAACCTCAACATGGGCTTCATTGTTCTTGAAAAAGTCGGGGCGGTTATCTGTGAAGGTAATTTTCACCCCACCGTTCAAGAACGCCAGTTCCCGCAGACGACCTGCCAAAGTGGCATAGTCAAAAATAATTCCCGAGGTAAAAATGGTGGGATCAGGATGAAAGGTTACCGAGGTTCCAGTGCGATTGCTAGAACTGGGTTCTACCTCTAAGCCAGTTTTGGGCACTCCCCGCTCAAACCGTTGGGTATGGACCTGCCTATCTCGCCAAACGGTTGCTTCTACCCACTCGGAGAGGGCGTTAACAACAGACACCCCGACGCCATGTAAGCCACCGGAAACTTTATAACCGCCACCTTCCCCAAACTTACCACCTGCCCCTAGCACTGTTAAGACAGTTTCTAAGGCTGATTTTCCAGTCCGGGGATGGATATCCGTAGGAATACCCCGTCCATCATCAACTACGGTGACTGAATTGTCTGGGTTTAAGGTAATCTGAATATTCTTGCAGTAACCTGCCAGGGCTTCATCAACCGAGTTGTCTACGACTTCGTACACTAGATGATGAAGTCCTCTGGGTCCGGTGCTGCCAATGTACATCCCCGGACGCTTACGAACGTGATCAATGCCCTCCAGGACTTGAATCTGCTCGGCACCGTAGTTGCTTGTCATGAATTAGCGCTCCAACCAGTAAAACGGTCTAAACCTGCCTTGAGAGCCAAAAGACCAAAACTGTCCAAAATTCTAACACAAAAGGCTTATAAGCGATTTTAGTACCCTCTCCTATTGGATTTGAAGAGGGGATGGATCACGGATGCTCTCGAATGTCAATATTTACTTCTAGTATAACCAATTACAATACATCTGTACCAGGATTGATCGTTATCTGTGGGGCAACCGCCACTGGGAAGACCAGTCTAGCGATCGCACTAGGCGAGCGGTTGAATTCTGCCATTCTTAGCGCTGATTCGCGCCAAGTCTATCGAGAATTTAACATTGGCACTGCCAAACCCACCCTGGCAGAACGGCAAGCCGTGCCCCATTATCTAATAGATATTTGCGATCCAACCGAAATTCTGACGCTGGCAGACTATCAGCAGCAGGCACAGGGGCTGATTGAGGGGAGAAGGCAGGATGGAGGTAAGGGGGCTGAGGCGGATGAGGGAGGTTGTGAGCGGCGTGGCTTAGACGCTGGTTCTGAGGTTCCATGGCTGCTGGTCGGAGGAACTGGGCTGTATATTAAGTCGATCGTTAAGGGAATGAAAATTCCTCGCGTACCGCCCCAACCTCAGTTGCGATCGCAGTTGCAAGCCCTAGGGCAGAAGTACTGTTATGCCTGTCTGCAACAGGTTGATCCTAGTGCTGCTAGTCGCATTCATCCCCATGACCAAACTCGCACCTTACGGTCTTTAGAGGTGTTCTACACAACAGGCTGTCCTATGTCTGAACAACAAGGGGAACAGCCACCTAGTTACCCCATTCTTCAAATTGGCTTGGATTGTCAGGATACGGATGCCTTACGCCGTCGGATTGCCGATCGAACAGCCCAGATGGTCGCAGCAGGATTTGTGGCTGAAGTGGAATACCTGGGGCAAAAGTACGGTTGGGATTTACCGTTACTCAATACCTTGGGCTATGCCGAATTTAAGCAATATGTGGCGGGAAACCTTTCACTGTCAGCCGCCCAGGAGCTAACAGTGCTACATACTCGCCAATTTGCCAAGCGCCAACGCACCTGGTTTCGTGCTTACCCAGAAATTGAATGGTTTGATAGCGATCGACCCGATGTACTGGAGGCCGTTTGGGCACGGATTCAATTATTTCTTCAAAATAGTTGAGCGAATATATCGCTGGATTCCACAGAATTTAGTTTGGTCATCGTTAATAACGAATTTGCTCTAGTTGAATAAGTTCGACTTGTACCTTCAGTTTTTACGGCAACAGAGAAATTACAGAATAAAATCTGTAATTAAAAGTAGATTCTGTGAAGTCCCTATACGTGATTCAGGAAAAAACCTAGAGTGACAAAATAGGAAGTCAATTGCCTTCTTAATCCTTAGGTTGAATGCGGCGTTTAAGATTGGGCTCCTACAATAGGCGATCGATCAGGAAATTCCTGATCTGTAAAGCAAAACTCTGAAACACTGAATGCTCAGTCCGTTATTCTGTCAGTTCTGCACCTAGATCCCAAAATGAAACATGTACCGTTTGTAGTGGCTGCCAGCATTCCTGTTGTCTTCTTCGCAGGATGTTCCGTTAATCCATTACTCTTACCGGCAAACTCTCGCCAAAGCGAGACATTTAGAGATGAGTCAGAACTTGATTTGCCGACTACGCCTAAAGCCCAGTTAGCTAAGGCGCGTGAACTAGCTTGGGAAGCCGCAGTAATCGTTCAAAATCCCCCCCACCCCGTGGAAACCTGGCAAAAAGCTCGGGTTAAGTGGCGGCAGGCAATTCGGGTATTAGAAGCCATTGCCACAGAAACCTCAGTTGCAACCCAAGCTCAGCAACGACTGACCGTCTATCGCACCAACTATGCGGCAATTGACGATCGGCTCGAAACGGAACAAGCGGCAGTGTCACAACTAGAATCAGCTCAAGCATTAGCCTGGCAAGCCGCAGTCACGGTACAAAAGCCTCCCCATACTCTTGCGGTCTGGCAAAGCGCCGATCGTAAGTGGCAGCAGGCGATCGCTCAACTCGAAGCTATTCCAGCTGTTAGCAGTGTGTCATCTCAATCCCAGGAAAAATTAGCGATCTACCGCCGTAATCAAAAGGTAATTCAGCAGCAAATTGCCACGCAGAAAAAAACTCTGACTGCTCTAGCAACCTTTAAGACAACCGCAAACTATCTAAAAGATTTGCCGACTCAAGTAGCTGCGGGGCAAGCCGTTGGGCAGGTAGGAATTGAATATCAGGACTATGTCGATCGCCTCCAACTTCTCAAAACGACCTTAGCAGAACTGCAGCCGCCTCAAGGTTCCCAACATCCAATTTATACCGATTTAGCGGAAGCCCTGCGAGATTACGAACTGGGTATTACAATCTGGCAAGCCTATCAAAAGTTCAAACGGGACAATGTGGAATGGCTGCGAGGCAGCGACTCTTATGATCAGCTTTTTCCTATTTCTCTGGTGGATGGTAATACGTTGATGGAGAAATATCAGGTCACAACTTATCTTGATGGCAGTAAGATTTCCCTCAAATTTACACTGTGGGCAATTTGGGATCGAGCCAAGCAAGTGGTCGATCGCGCTGAGCAGGAGATCAAGAGTTAGCCAGTATCCAGTGAGGGCATCAGGGAGATAAGAGAGTGAAAGACCTTGGTAATCCTGTTACCTAGGAACTGCATTAAGATCATCCCTAGTGGATTTTCTGATGTGTGATGCTAACTCAGCCCGATCGTTCTGAACCAACCTGGCAAACCATTGTTCGATTGTTACGGTGGGACAAACCTGCTGGTCGCTTAATTCTCATGATTCCAGCATTATGGGCTGTGGTGTTAGCTGCCGCTGGTCAGCCACCGCTGCCGCTGATTGGCGTCATCGTGCTCGGTACGCTAGCCACCAGTGCCGCAGGGTGTGTAGTGAATGATCTCTGGGATCGCAATATTGACCCCAAGGTAGAACGGACTCGCAACCGCCCCCTCGCTGCCCGATCGCTATCAATCCAGGTGGGGTTAGTAGTGGCACTGATTTCGTTCGGCTGTGCCTGGGTACTGTCGCTTTACTTGAATCCATTGACGTTCTGGCTCTGTGTCGCCGCTGTCCCAGTGATTGTGCTGTATCCTCTAGCAAAACGTGTATTTCCCGTACCGCAACTGGTGCTGTCGATCGCGTGGGGATTTGCTGTCCTGATTAGCTGGAGCGCGGTTAGTTGTGGCTCTACCCCAGCACCAACCGCCTGCCTGGGCTTGCCAACCTGGTTATTATGGGGCGCTACAGTGTTGTGGACGCTCGGCTTTGACACTATTTACGCGATGTCTGATCGCGAAGATGATCGCCGAATTGGGGTTAATTCCAGTGCCCTATTTTTTGGCAAGTATGCTACTCATGCCGTTGGCGCTTTTCTCGCTGGAACTGTTCTGTTGCTGGCAGGCGTTGGCATGGTGATGCCGCTCAGTTGGGGATTCTGGGTAACGCTGGCGATCGCAGCAGGATGGTGGGCACGGCAATACTACCGCCTGTCCTTCAAAACGATTCCTCATGCTACCTATGGACAACTCTTTCGCCAGAACGTCTGGATTGGCTTTGTTCTGTTAGCAGGAATGCTGGCAGGAACATTACTGTGACCAGATCTACGAGTACCTACAAGCATCACAACCATAAAAAAACTGGACTAGCGGGGGTGCTAATCCAGTTGAGTAAGCCAGATACAAGATGAAAGGTGATGAATCTGGGGGTTGGTAAGCTACAGCGTTAAGGGTTACGGGTCGGTTTGCAGCATTTGGGGTTGCAGAAAGGACACCATTTGTTGCACACCTCGATGAATGCGACGGGTTACAGTCATCGGACTCACACCAATCCGTTCAGCTACTTCTTTACGAGACAGGTCTTTGATGAAGACAAACTCGATCGCTTGCCGGGTTTTATCTTCTAATTGACTGAGGGCTTGCTGAAGTTGCTGCCGATCTTCTTCCAGGTATTGCATACTCAGACAACGGGTGTCGGGCAGCGTTTCACCGAGGGTCGTAGGAGAGTCAATTTGCTGGGAGACTGTGGCATCCAAGCTGAGGGGCAGCCGATTCTTGGTCGCTAACTTGCTTTCGCGCCATTCGTAGACTGACACACCGAGTTCTGTAGCGATTTCTTCATCAGTCGGTTGGCGACCGTAAGCTTCTTCCAGAGTTTCGCGAACTTTTTGTCCCGCTTTGTTGAGTTGTTGCCAGCGGCGGGGAATCTTAACAGTACCACTACGATCGCGAAGGAAATGCAGCATCTCACCTCGGATATAGGGAACGGCAAACGAGCTAAACGCACATCCTTGAGTGGGGTTAAACCGTTCAATGGCTCGAATCAAACCCAGGAAGCCAATTTGTTCGAGATCTTCGTAAGGCTCAGCGCATTGATGGCTAATCCGGTGAGCAATCTTTCTAACCAGACCAGCATTTAACTGAACGAGCTGATTCCGGAGCTTGACCGAGGGATTCCGGTGGTAAGCAACTAAGAGGTCCATCCCACGCGAGCGAACACAAGGTTGAGTAGCCATCATCTTGCAAGTCACCTTTCACATCAGAGTTGAGTTTATTCTCCGTACTTCGAGGAGGAGAAACCATCGTCGATCTACGGTACTCAGGCGACCCTCTTCTTGGGGTTTCGGCATAAACACGTAAGCGACTCGGCAAAACCTCTGATTTTGCTGGCATTTTTAGCCAACCGCAGCGAACTTCACGGGCTGTAAGCGAGACGGGTAGCGTGGATTTACGTTTGGACAAACAATGTAATGCTGTGGATACTTTTGGCTTTGAACTGCCCGACATCTGGCACCAACCGCTAAGATCGATAAGAGCTTGTCTTTGTGAACGATCGAATCTCTATGGAAGCATTGGAAATTAAACGCGAGGTGGAAACGTTGTCCGATCGCCTGGGCAAAGCCCAGGACTATCTTTGACGTCCCCGCTTTAACTGCAAAAATTCAAGATTTAGAGCAACTGGCTGCTCAACCCGATTTCTGGAATGACCAAACCGGGGCACAACAAACCCTCCAAGAACTAAATGATCTGAAATCCCACCTCCAGCAACTGGAGCAGTGGCGAAGCAATTTAGAGGATGCGCGAGCTGTACTGGATCTACTGGAGTTGGAGGAGGATGAATCGCTGTTGCAAGAAGCCCAGTCGAATATCATCCAACTGAGCCGAGAACTGGATCAGTGGGAACTTCAGCAATTGTTGTCAGATCCCTATGACGCCTATGGTGCAGTACTAACAATTAATGCTGGAGCGGGTGGCACAGATGCTCAAGATTGGGCAGAAATGCTGTTACGGATGTATACCCGTTGGGCAGAAGATCACCGCTATAAAGTCCATTTAGCAGAAATCTCGGAAGGAGATGAGGCGGGAATTAAATCCGCCATGCTGGAAGTGGAAGGTCGCTATGCTTATGGCTATCTGAAAGCCGAAAAGGGCACTCATCGCCTGGTGCGGATTTCGCCCTTTAATGCCAATGGCAAACGCCAAACTAGCTTTGCGGGGGTGGAAGTGATGCCGATTTTAGACAATTCGGTGCAGCTGGAGATCCCTGATAAAGATCTGGAGATTACCACCTCCCGGGCTGGCGGCAAGGGCGGACAGAATGTCAACAAGGTGGAAACAGCCGTTCGAGTCGTACATATTCCCACCGGCTTGATGGTCCGTTGTACCGAAGAACGATCGCAGCTTCAGAACAAAGAAAAGGCTCTGGCGCTGTTGAAAGCTAAATTACTGGTGATTGCTAAGGAACAAAAAGCTAAGGAAATTGCTGATATTCGGGGAGACATAGTAGAAGCATCCTGGGGCAACCAGATTCGCAACTATGTGTTTCATCCCTACCAGATGGTGAAGGATCTACGCACTGGAAGCGAGACAACTGCTATTACAGATGTGATGAATGGTGACCTTGATCCATTCATTCAAGCTTATCTCCGGCAGGAAACTCAGCTTGTGGATGTTTAAAGCGGCAGATTTCAAGCAGGGGGCGGACACGGGTTCGCCTCTACAGGGACGGAACTGCCGCTTCCCTCAGGTGAATCGCTGCCATAAATTGTTAATTTAGTTAAAGCAAGGTTGTCTGACCAGAGGGTTGTTATGAAAACAGAAGTTCAAGCGGCAGAAGGATTGCCATCACCTGATCAATCACCAGAGAGTAGTGAAGTGACGGCAACAACTCCGCCACCTAGCTATGTCAAATTGGCAATGCGGAATATGGTGCGGAAACGGGGCAAATCCCTAAAACACTTTTTTCTAACCACGATCGCGTTGTTGGCGGTCTTTGTTGGGCTAGCTTATTTAACGCGATAGCACAAACATATGCAGGTTGAAGTGTGTGTTCAGCAAGGTCTGGATGAGTCGGATCAGCAAGCTTCCCGTACTACGATCGCTCCAGAAACCTGGGAGAGTTGGTTTCAGCAATGGTTGACCGTTCTGCAACCTGATCTATCGCCAGTTCAGGAATATGAGTTGAGTTTACGGTTAACGGACGATCGGGAAATTCAAACCCTCAATGCCCAATACCGCCAGCAGGATAAACCTACCGATGTATTAGCCTTTGCGGCTTTAGAAGTAGAGTCACCTCAATTAGACGACTTAGGAGCGGAGCAACCCCTCTACTTGGGAGATATTGTGATTTCCCTCGACACAGCCCAGCGACAAGCCGAGGCTCAAGGACATCCGCTGTCTACTGAACTAGTGTGGTTAGCTGCCCATGGTCTATTACATTTGTTGGGATGGGATCACCCGGATGAGGATAGTCTGCTACAAATGTTGAACCAACAGCAAAAGCTGCTGAGTACGGTTGGTCTTTCAATTCAGGACGGATTATATTCGTCATAGCCTGTTGGGCAACCTGAGATTAAGACAATGTTGGCTTTAGCCCTACTCAGCGGCTCTGGCGAGTTGTCTTTCTCCAGTCAGCCTCGCTCAGAGATGACCTGAATCCAGAGCTTACCTGCTTTACAGGCAAACTATCCCTTTTCTTGTTCCGGTCTATGCCATCTGAACTTTCCACACAAAATTCCGATCCCGCCAATGGCAAAGTAGCAGAAACAGCGAAATTTAAGCGGGATCTGGCATGGCGTGTGGCGCCCAGTTTATTGATCAGTTTTAGATATGCTTGGGCTGGTGTTAGTTACGCATTTCATACCCAACGCAACTTTCGGATTCATGTCGTTTTAGGGCTTTTAGCAGTAGGTGTAGGCATATACCTGGGGCTAAGTGCAGTAGAAATGTCGGTCATTGGGCTAACGATCGGGGCGGTGCTGACCATGGAGTTACTCAACACAGCGATCGAATCAGTTGTTGATCTGACTGTGAAGCAAAGCTATCACGAGTTAGCCAAAATCGCTAAAGACTGTGCCGCCGCTGCCGTCTTAATTTCTGCCTTAGTCTCGATCGGGGTGGCAGGCACCCTGATCCTTCCTAAACTGTGGATGAAAGTCTCAGCTTTACTCCATTAAAGAACTGAGTCAATCCATGGTTAGCTATTACCAGGAAAAGTGAGTTTCTTGGCAAACCAAACGCGACCGGAAAGACTTTGAAAGTAAATGCCGCCGATCGTCAGTAGAAACAGGCAATAGGCGATCGCCTGCACGACGTAAAGCCGTTGAGTATAGCCAAATAGAGCATTGAGAATTGCCCCCGGAAAATTATCTTCTGGCAGAATCTTAGAAAAATCCCAAATAGCGGCACCTAAAACGCAGGAATGAACTCGGGTAAAGCGCTCATAGTAGAAACATAGCGATTCTGAAGCCCGGTTTTGGCTGGCTAAGGTCTGCATTACCGCATCTAAATGTCCCAGGGTCGTCACGACTAGCCCTGCTACGACTAATAGTAATAAAACCCCCATCACCTGAAAAAAGCGTCGTAGATCCAGGCGAATTCCACACTTAAACAGCAATACGCCTATCCCCGCCGCTGCACCTAAGCCAATTAACGCCCCCAAGCTGGCGAAAAATCCTTGTTGCAGATTGCCAATAATAAATACGACCGTTTCAAAGCCCTCCCGCAGGACAGCGAAGAAGATGAGACCAAATACCCCCCAAGCAGCGCCCCAATTACTTTGAGTTAAGACAGCATGAATTGATCCTTCAACATTGGACTTCATGTACCGTGCCTGTTGCGTCATCCAGATCAGCATCCAACTTAAAAGGACGATCGCCAAAACGCCAAAGACTGCCTCTAATAATTGTTCGGCAACCGGGCTAATGGCTCCCAGAACTTGAATGATCCAGCCAAACAGCAGACCAATCATGGCACTTGCAAGAATTCCAACCAGGACACCGAAATAGACCCAGATGTTCAAGTGAGCTTGTCGGGCTTTTTTCAAACACGCCAGGACAATGCCCACGACTAGGGCAGCTTCTACCCCTTCCCGCAATGTAATGACAAATGTTGGTAAGAACGCGCCGAAATTCATGGAATATACACCGTAGCCTTGTTAAGAACGGAAACCAATTCAAAATCCCCCTTAAAAAGGGGGACTATGAGCATCTGTGACGCTGTGTTTATGACGCAGAGGCTTTTACGACCGGAGTGCCTGCCTGCTCAATCTGCTTCACACTGGCAGCCACTTGATCAGGGGTCATCACTGGAGTGGTGGGTGGAATTGGCTCAGGCCAAGCCGATCGCAGTTGCTTAAATGCCGCCGTCATCTGAGTATGAGCTGTCGCATCAGCTTTGGTAATCTGGGGTTCGATGCTCTTGTAGAGTTCATCCTGAGCATAAGCAACAAAGCCGCGTGAGTCTTGATACTCGATCGCCTCTTTGACCTTACCATCAGTAATCGCTGCCGTATATTCGGAGGTTGCTGTTTCCAACATGCCATTGATCACAGGCAACACAAAGTTAGGATTGGTGCGTTGGGTGTCTGGTAATGCCGCGATCGCTTGGTCAATGGCGGTCATGGCAGCTTCATATTCGGTTTTAATCTGCGGATCGTTGGGTTTCGATTTGACCAAATCCTGCACCCGCGTCAATACATCCTTAAACGGGGTAACATTCCGGTCGCTGAGTTGCTCTTCTAGATCGACATAAATTTCTTCAACTGGGTGTCCCAGGTGCGGTTCTGCCTGCTCCGGCTTTTGCAAAGTGAGTAATTCCCCAGCCACAATCATGTGACCTTTCATCAGTCCCAGCTTGGTCATGTAGTCGATATCTTTGGCTTCCCCAGTCAGCACAATTTCCTCGATCGTCAGTTGGTCTTTAATTTGATCGAACTGTGCCTGACTCACCACATTCTTACTGACCAGTTCCTCGGTGCTGCCATAGGGGCGACTCGCTTGAATTTTATGGGATAGGGCTGGAACTGCTAGTTGCGCTTCTAGTTTGTCTAATTCCGACAGAATGGCAGTATTAATATTGATTTTCTTCGCGCCGATCGGGTTACTCGCCACCTCGGTACTAGTTGTCGCTGACTGCGACTCAGTTGAGGGTTGCTGTGTTGTCGGACTAGCACAAGCTTTGATCCCAATCATCAACCAGAGGGAGGCTACCCCCACCACCAGATAGCGGAAAAATCGTCGCGAAAACCCCATTGTCTTGTACTCCTTCCATATCAATATTCGTCCGCTACAATTTAAATTGAGTTGAGCCGTAGCGGTTTGTCAAAGCCTGCAAGTTTTATCCTGCTATCTTTGAGAATTAATGTCAATTAACTTGCGAAAAAATTCAAGTATTCTTTGGTATTACCTGAAACCAACCCATACATCCCGACTCCGCGATTACATCCTGGTGGGGGTGAAACATGAATTTACCAGGGTAGCGAAACGAAAATTCTAAAATATGCCGCTCTGCTGTCCCCATCGTGATCACATCCGTCGCGTAGGCAGGAGTTAAGGTATGTCCCGTCGGATAAACTTGAAACAAATTGGCGTGCAGGTGAAAGGTCGCCGCCGCATCAAATTCAATCATATTCAGCACATACAACCGAATTAATTGATCTTGCTGGATCAGAATCGGGTGATCCATGTAGTAGTTTGGGATGCCATTAAAGGCGTATAACTCATTGCGGCGATCGTCGTTAGTGTCATACCCTGCCATGATTAGTACCATCTCATCGGCTGGTGGACGCGGTTCTGGCGGATCGATAATAAACATGCCATATAACCCCTTACCAATGTGGCGGGTCACAGGAGACACATGACAGTGATAGAGATGAACGCCGTAGGGTTCGGCATCAAATTCGTAGATCATCACACCGCTATTCCGAATCGGGCGAATCCCATCCATTTCCGCCGGATGCACCCCATGAAAGTGCAGGGAATGGGCATGTCCAGCTTGGTTGTAGAAAATGACGCGGATGCGATCGCCCTGTTTAGCTCGGAGGGTAGGACCAGGGACGCGACCATTCAAATTCCAGGTGATAAACGAGGTAGCACTGTTTAACTGAATTGGTGTAGTTTTGGCTTCCACCCGGAATTCCCGTACCGTCCGACCATCAATTTGCTTGACGGTGCCGTAATCAAAATCTCGCAACACATGCATGGGATTTGTCGCCAGATCCCCTTTCCAGGTATCCTTGCCCATTGGTGGGACATGCACCATTAAGCCAGAGTCAGTTTTCCAAAAATTCTTGAAGGCGATCGCGGCTCCTGTTATCCCTAAACCTACTCCCAGCCCTAGTTTTAAGAGCTGCCGCCGTTGCCAATTTACTTTCCCTAATCCATCTTGCTCTGTCATGCCCGTCCGATCGCCTCTGCCCTGCCTTAAGCAATACTTACAACAGTATTGCGAGTTAGTCTGCATTTGGATGCTAACGCCATCTCAATCTACTTAGCAAGATTTCTCATTAAGAAGTTGGTAGTGAACAGTCCGTGATCTCAAGTTCGTGAACAGTGAACAGAAGGAAGCTGGATTAATAACCGACGTTAAACTAGCGACGGTAGAATTGATAAAGAACTCTAATCAATCCGCTTCCTCATCATTGCGCTCATAGGAGTCCTCGCTGTGGTTACGTCTGCTGCCAACCCGTACGAACAACAAACTCAGACGATCGCTCGTCAACTGCTGTCGGCAACCCGTGAAAGTCGATCGTTCCTGGCACAAATGCGCGATCAAATGCGCTGGGATGACAAACTGCTGGGTTGGGCGATGAGTCATCCAGGGTTGCGGGTACAGTTGTTTCGGTTAATTGACTGTTTGCCATCCCTACGGAGTAAACCAGAAATTGCCCGTCACTTACAGGAATATTTGGGCGATGCCACCGTCGAACTGCCTGCGGCGCTCAAAGGCTTGTTGGGATTTGCCAATCCCGATTCCATGCCGGGACAGATCGCGGCGACTACCCTTTCGACTGCCGTAGAAACTTTGGCACATAAGTATATTGCCGGGGAAACGATCCAACAGGTGATTAAAACGATCGAGCGGTTACGCAAAGACCGGATGACCTTCACGGTGGATCTGTTAGGGGAAGCGGTGATCACCGAGGTCGAGGCGAAATCTTATCTAGAGCGTTATCTAGAGTTGATGACGCAACTGAGTGAGGCGGCTCAACGCTGGTCAAAAGTGCCGCAAATTGATCAGGCTGATGGTGAAACCCTGCCACCCGTGCAAGTATCCGTCAAACTCACCGCGTTCTATTCCCAGTTTGATCCGTTGGATGAGCAAGGGAGTCAAGAGAAGGTCAGCGATCGCATTCGGATCTTGCTGCGACGGGCGCAAGAATTGGGAGCAGCCGTCCACTTTGACATGGAACAGTATGCTTACAAAGACATTACTTTAACAATTCTGAAGCAACTATTACTAGAAGAGGAATTCCGTTCCCGTACTGATATTGGCATCACCCTGCAAGCCTATCTACGCGACAGTTTGACGGACTTGAAGGATTTAATTGAGTGGGCAAAACAACGAGGTAATCCGGTCACTGTTCGGTTAGTAAAAGGGGCGTATTGGGATCAAGAGACGATCAAAGCCGTGCAAAAAGATTGGCAGCAGCCCGTCTTCAATGACAAAGCTGCAACCGATGCCAACTATGAAGCGATGACGCGATTGTTACTGGAAAATCATCAGTATTTATATGCGGCGATCGGCAGTCATAATGTCCGCACTCAAGCTCATGCGATCGCGATCGCTGAGACCCTAAAGATTCCAGCTCGCAACTTTGAATGTCAGGTACTCTATGGCATGGCAGATAAGTTAGCCAAGGCGATCGCGGATAAGGGCTATCGGGTCAGGGTCTACTGTCCCTATGGTGAACTGATTCCCGGCATGTCCTACCTGATCCGCCGACTGCTGGAGAATACGGCGAATAGTTCCTTCCTGCGGCAGAATTTGGAGGAACGCCCGATCGAGGAGTTGTTGGCAGCTCCGGTGATGGAGGTGATGGGGCAGGTGAGGGAGATGGGGGGCAATGGAGTTGATGAGTCCCAAGCAGAGCGATTTCAAAATGTGGCAGATACGGATTATGCCGCAGTGAAGCAACGGGAAGCAGTGCAATCGGCGTTGCAACAGGTACGGCAACAGCTGGGTAAAACCTATCTACCATTGATTAATGGGGAATATGTCACGACAGCTAGTTATGTTGAGTCGTTGAATCCCTCCAATTCCACAGAACAGGTAGGACGGATTGGCTTACTCACAGTGGAACAGGCAGACCAGGCAATTCAAGCGGCAAAAGCTGCCTTTCCAGCCTGGAAGAGCACACCTGTGAAGGAACGCGCCGATGTCCTGCGCCGCGCTGCCGATTTAATGGAGCAACGCCGACAAGAATTAATTGCCTGGATGGTGCTAGAAACTGGCAAAGTCGTGAAGGAAGCCGATCCAGAGGTGTCGGAAGCGATCGACTTCTGCCGATACTATGCCGATGAAATGGAACGGTTGGAACAGGGAGTGGCTTACGACTTTCCGGGGGAAACCAACCGCTACCGCTACCAACCGAGAGGGGTTTCTCTGGTGATTTCGCCCTGGAACTTTCCGTTAGCGATTCCAACAGGAATGGTCGTCGCCTCTTTAGTCGCTGGCAATTGCACCTTACTAAAACCTGCCGAAGTCTCTTCGGTCATCGCTGCCAAACTCACGGAGATTTTGGTGGAAGCGGGAATTCCGGCGGGAGTGTTCCAATTCGTTCCTGGTAAAGGTTCTACAGTTGGCTCACACATGGTCAAACATGCCGACGTACACATGATTACCTTCACCGGATCACAGGAAGTCGGTTGCCGCATTTATCAAGAGGCGGCGATCTTGCAACCGGGACAAAAACACCTGAAACGGGTCGTTGCCGAAATGGGCGGCAAAAACGCCATCATTGTGGATGAAAGTGCCGATTTGGATCAAGCCGTGCAAGGCGTGGTGCAGTCTGCCTTTGGCTACAGTGGGCAGAAATGTTCTGCCTGTTCGCGCGTGATTGTCCTGGAGCCGATTTATGATCTGTTCCTGCAACGCCTGGTGGAAGCCGCCCGATCTCTCAACGTCGGTATTGCCGAACATCCCAGCAGCAAAGTCGGTCCCGTGATTGATGCCAGTGCCCGCGATCGCATCAAGGAATATATCGAAAAAGGGCGGATGCAGAGTGAGGTGGCACTAGAAATGACAGCTCCCGATGGTGGTTATTTTGTTGGTCCAGTCATCTTCCGGGATGTGCAACCGGATCACACGATCGCTCAGGAAGAGATTTTTGGACCTGTGTTAGCCGTGTTACGGGCAGCCACCTTTACGGAAGCCTTAGCGATCGCTAATGGCACTAATTTCGCCTTAACAGGTGGATTATATTCCCGCACTCCGTCGCATATTGAGCAAGCAGAACGTGAGTTTGAAGTCGGCAACCTGTATATCAATCGCGGCATTACTGGAGCAATCGTGGCCCGACAACCGTTTGGTGGCTTTAAGCTATCCGGGGTTGGTTCTAAGGCAGGTGGTCCCGATTATTTACTGCAATTCTTGGAACCCCGTGTCGTGACGGAGAATATCCAACGGCAAGGCTTCGCCCCGATCGAGGGAGCCGATTAGAGCCGCGATCGAGCCAATCCTCCTTAGGATCGTGGTTTTTTAAGTAGCAATTTTGCCCTCACCCTAGCCCTCTCCCCAGGGAGAGGGAATCAGCCTTTTGGCTGTCTTCTTCTGTAGGAAAAGGGTTGGGGATGAGGGCACAAGAAGTTACGGTAAGATCCAGAGCTTGATTAGAAGCGGTAGGTAGACGAGAGTCTCCACTAAAGGAAACAAAGGTTAAGGGGTATCCTTCAGCAAAGTCGTATGAATGTAAGGCGGAGGCGTGGGAATCGACTCCGAAATCAGGAGCGTCTTACAGACATAGGGCTTTTGAGTCGGAATCGCTTTATCGAGGAGGGAATAAACGTTAACTGGAGGTCGATCGGTGGGAACGATCGTGTCATTGGCTAGGAGTGTCACATTAATAGGACGAGGATCGGCAGGCAGAGCATCCTGATTCAGCATCGTGGTGTTGGCATGGGGCGGATCAGTCGGCACTGCTGAACTAATCAACACCGATTTAGAGACCTGAGAAGAGAAAGCCTGGTTAGTTGCCGCATAACCATCAGACGATGCAGAACGATCGGAATTCATTGCAAGTGCCTCCTAACTGAATCAGATTCCTGGTTGACGTAGCGTTATTCCAAAGAATCTGAACTCACTATATAGTTTCCTCTCTCATAAAAGTGATGTTGTTCTGTAACGAGGATGATGGTAACAGCACGATTGCCGTTTCATTTCGTCACAATTCGCACTGTAGCGCCGATCGCGGTTAATTGCTGCTGGAGCTTCTGCGCCTCAGCCAGGGATACGGACTGGCGAATTGTGACGGGAACCGCTTCTACCAGGTCTTTAGCTTCCTTTAAGCCATAGCCTGTCTGTTCTCGCACGATTTTAATTGCCGAAATTTTTTGCTGCGATGGAACTGCTTCTAAAATCACATCAACCGTTTCTGTCTGTCCTGCCAATTGCCGGTCTGAGGATGGAGGAGCCGCCGCGATCGTAGGGCGGAAACCACTACCTCCTAAACTAAAGCAGTAGATGACATTACCAGTCTCATCCACCTCAAAATTGGCATCAAATTCCTTGGCTTTCTCAGCCAAGAAGGTTTTAGCCACTTGACCAGATACCCCAGTTGCCATTGCCAAGCTTAATGGTGTGATTCGACCATTCTGTTGTTGCAATACCTGAAAGAAAGTGGACTGAAGCCGATCGTCTGCGGCTAATCGAGCTTTCCGCTGTCCATCGATTAACATCCAGCTCCCCAAAACCGTGGGTGGTAAACCCAAGAATATCCCTGCTACCATGGCGCCCTCTTTATTCGACGCTTTGGGATTGGCAACATCAACCAACATCGCGATCGTCAACGGTACACCCCACATTAACAGAATGATGGCAATGGTTTTGCTCAATAGTTTCATTGGTTTAGTTCAATAGAAATCAGGCTGTCGCAATCTTAACCTCACTGGCTCAGTCAATAAGTTGGCAGCAAAAGCATTGGATGACTAGCAGTTATTGTCTGCTCAAGTAATTTTTTAGTTGTCATTGGAACTGATGGTGAATTGCAACGTTTTTTTGTCAGGGCATCAGGTGGAATAGGAGCGACCATCATCTTTGCTGTCTAAACACTTAGGGGATCAAGCCGGATTCAGCTTTCAGGACAACTACAGCAATATGAGAAAAACCTCGGATTCCAATAAGAAGTGTAAAGTTATAGTGATCGGACTAAAACGCCGTTAAATCGAGGACGGTAATCAAATCAAGCGGCGATCGATAAATTTCTCTATAAGTTAGATCTAGCTCCAGTTCCATCGTTCAGCACTAGAACCACAGCAGTTTTAGGACAGCACTTTTAGTTCTAAAACGCTACCCCGAGAAACATAAACAACTGAAAACGACTGTTAAATTATCCAACAACGGCTTATCTTCCCTCTGTATTTTCCCTATACTGATGTCTACACAGATCCCAAGTGGTGGGGATCACTTTTTGCAAGTATTCCAAGTATTCCGCTTAATTCAATTGCTGCAAACCCCAGGAGGAAGAGGCATGGCGTTATCTCAGAGCCAAAGCTTTAAAAAGGTGTATGCATTGTTTATGCTAAAAAGCTTTTTAATTTGGGCATTTACACTAACAGTTTGCTTGTTGGTTGTTGGCTTTCCGCTTGTGATTTTGATGGTAACGATCGGCTCTTTGTTAGCAGTTATTCTTCAATCTGTAATGCCAGTTAGCGCCGTTTTGTTAGTGGCTGGTAGCATTATTGGGATCAATGTTTTGGGGATCTTGCTCGGTGCAGCGGCTTTAACAATCAAGGGAGTTCATCCGCAGGAAGTGAACTGGCTACGCTGGTTACGGGGTGAAGCTAACCCTAGCCATACATCAGTCTATGCCGCTTGTCCCTTAACCTGTGGCATTCGCCAATAAGATTAATTGGTTGGATTGATTTGCAGAACGTTTAGCTTCCTTCGTACAATGTTTCCCCGTTATGCCCGGTTGCGACCGGGTTTTTTATTGTTTAGTCGTTGCACTCACCCTTTAGGATAGAAAAGGTTTGATTCGTGTCGTTCGCAACCCTAAATCCTGATGTCGCAACCGCCCCTTCCAATTAGCATCATCGTGGGAACTCGTCCGGAGGCAATCAAAATGGCTCCGGTGATTCAGCAATTCAAAGCCTGTTCCCTATTTGATACTCAGGTAATTCTCACAGGTCAGCATCGGGAAATGGTTGATCAAGTGATGCAACTCTTTCAGTTGCAAGCAGAATTTGATTTGGCAATCATGCAACCCAAGCAAACATTGACCAGTATTACCTGCGGTAGTTTGCAAGGGTTGGAAACCCTGTTTCAAGAGCTAAAACCACAATTAGTGCTAGTGCAAGGCGATACGACTACAGCGTTTGCAGCAGCTTTGGCTGCCTTTTACCAAAAAATTCCGGTGGGGCACGTAGAGGCCGGATTACGCACGGATGATATTTACAACCCCTATCCTGAAGAAGCTAATCGGCGGCTGATTTCGCAACTAACGCGGCTAAACTTTGCTCCAACGTCCCTTGCGGTCGAACATTTGCAACACTCTGGCATTGTGGGAGATATACATCAAACGGGAAATACCGTGATCGATGCCCTGTTATCGATCGCCTCTCGGCAACCGGATTGCAACATCCCTGGGCTAGATTGGCAGCAGCATCGAGTTTTGCTGGCAACGGTACATCGCCGCGAAAATTGGGGCGAGCCTTTGCAAGACATTGCCCAAGGATTTTTGCGTGTTCTAGACAAGTTTCCCGATACGGCTCTGCTGTTACCTTTGCATCGCAATCCCACGGTACGTGAACCACTGCAAGCGATCTTAGGCGATCATCCCCGCGCCTTTCTCACCGAACCATTGGATTACTCTGAACTCGTTGGAGCGATTCAACGCTGCTATTTACTACTCACTGATTCTGGTGGTTTGCAGGAAGAAGCCCCCAGCTTAGGTAAACCCGTTCTAGTGTTACGAGAGACGACAGAACGCCCCGAAGCCATTATGGCAGGCACCGCCAAGCTGATTGGGACAAATCCCGATCGCATTCTGGAAACAGCCAGTGAGTTATTAGCCAGCCAAACTGCTTATAACGAAATGGCAACTGCCGTCAATCCATTTGGTGATGGTCACGCCGCCGAGAGAATTTTACAGATTGTTAAGCAGTTTTTTGGTCTGTAGGAGTTCTGAGAGGTAGGGAAGATAAGAAAGATCAGGCAGAGGGGGAAGGGGAGAACAGTATTTTGATTCCCTTAGCGGCACAATAATCTGCTACGGGTGAGTCGGGAATATGATTAGAATGCCTATTGCTACTAATGACAGCAAGAGAGAAGTCCTGTCCAGCAGCTTCTTTGCCTGTGGGTGCTTATCCTCTTCCAAAGAAGAGAGAGTGGAGGCAATTAGAGCCATTACGAACACCGGATTTGCCCAGTTAATTGACTGTAACGATCGGGCTGGTTGAAACAGCAACATCGATACAGCAGACAGTAATAGACAGGCTGTAATACTGATGCTTAAATAGCCAACTTGCTCACGTTCTGAACCTAACTGCTTATAAGCAAGCTGAACCAGCAGAAGACCCAAGGCACTAGATACGAGCAGCCAACCATCCAGATGTCCCAGAAATTCTGAGGTGGTTAGCTGAAGTAATTTTGCTTGAATTGACCAGCTTAATACACCCAGGAGTGCCAGCACCGAAGCCGTGAGGAGAACAGCAAGCTGCAATAGCCGGTTTTGCCGGTCAAGCTCAACTTGCTCAGAACTGCTCTGGTCGTCCTTAGCAGGTGAGTTTTCAGCCAAATCCTTTGTCTGTCTCATTGTCATCCGGTAGCTCTGGTCTGGGTTGAGCCGTCGCGTCTAACAGTTCCCGCTTGGAGTACCGTAATTGCTCCCACAGTTGCTTAATTTCGTAATAAGCGTCTTTGGAAGAAATTTTTCCGCCTGTTTCTAAACCGCAAATTAAGGAGACTCGTTGGGCGAACTCTTGCAAATTGGCGTTAAAAGCGAGTTGTTCAGGAGTGAAATTGCCCCGGTAGCGGGCTGTGGGATAGAAAAAATTGTCTTTATTGGTCGTATCAGCCACAGGTAGAAATTGGGGGTAGGGTGGACGCTAACCAAACCAGAACACACAAGGGAGGTTGAACGGAAAATTCATCGTTCTTCATCGATCGTAGCGTGACTCCAACAACTTATGCTTCCCTAGGCTATTTGTAACCCACTCTGAGGCTGGATTGGTGTGCGCCAGCGAACATCAAGGCTGTAATTTATTTTTGCCAGTCAGAGTTAAGTTGTTGCTGAACGATCGAGATCGCGGCAGTCACACTTTCAGCCACAAATACAGATTGGTGGGAGAGGTGCCGAAAAAACTGTTGAAACTCTAACGAGGTGTTGAGCAAAATTACAGGTTTACCCGCTTTAATCGCCAAGGCAATTTCGGAAGTTGTCCCAACTCCCATGCCACAGGCAATCACAACATCGCTCGATAACACATTGATGTTGTTGCGAGCATTCCCCAGATCCGTGACGATTGCCAGATCGACGGCATCTGACATATTCCGGCGATCGTGGGTGGGCAGAATGCCGATCGTTAATCCACCGGCGGCTTTGGCTCCCCGACTAGCGGCATCCATAACACCAGTATTGCGCCCCCCAGTCAGCAACACCCAACCCGTCTGCGCAATCTGATAGCCCAAATCATAGGCAACCTGCTGATCACTCACAGTTGCCTGTTCACCAGGTCCCATCACGCCAATAATTTGCATTCGTTGGCATAGTTAGCGCTATAGATTTGTTTTCACTGCTTGCCGAATATCGGCTAACCGCACCGTTCGTCCCCCCTCCGCACCAGGGCAGGCTGTACTAACGCGATCGCGGTGTCCACAGATGCGCGGTAGGTTACGTGTGCCAAAATCGGCTGTAGGAGTTGGTACAGCAGTTACGGGATCAGTAATGCCATAGCGTTTGCACAGAATTGTACAGAGGGCAACTGCCGCCTCATATTGCGCTGGAGAAATCGTTTGAGCGGTGTAATTGCCATCAAATGCAATCCCCAAGCCATCGTTAATCACATCATGAGCACCACGTTTGCGCTCCGATCGGGCTTCATAAACTCTGCCACTGGGCATGACGATAAAGTGATACCCAATATCACTCCAGCCATTCCCATTCACATGACTGCTCCGGATCAGTTGCATCCGACTAATTTCCTGGGACTGTGTTGCACTTGTTGGCAGATTAGTCATATCTGTGTGGTGCAATGTAATGCGGAGGGGTTGCAGATTTGGTAAGTCGCTGGGGGTGGGAGTGCTAGTCCAGGTAGTCCGGGGAATGACCTTAAAACTGCTACTGGGTGCTTCAACTACCGTAATCGTGACCTGAGCTTTATCCTGCTCTGAACCAATGATCTCCAATAATCGTTTGCCAGCCTGTCGTAGCAAAATCGGCGCTTGCCACTTGCCTGCCTGCACCTGAGGTCGAGCAATTTCATACTGCTGATCGACTCGCAACACGAGTTGTGCCCCATCAATGTAGTTTTCAGCCCCACCACTGACTGTCACAACCTGTTCAACCGTAAGCTGCTGTGGCACACTGGTGAAGCTGACTCTGGGTGGTCTTGGTGGTTGTGGTGGCGTAATTACATCGATCGTCGCTTCCGCTTTGTCCTGCTCAGAAGCAATAATTTCTAGTGTCCGAGTGCCAGCAGCACTAAAGGAGACAGGTGCTTGCCACTTTTGAGCTGTGACGATCGGGCGGGCAATCTCAAATGTGCGATCAACCCGCAGCAGTAATTGCGTACCATCTGGGTAGTTTGTCGCTTCACCCGCTACAACAACTGTTTGCCCTGTCTGCACCCGATCGGGGATAGTGATGAATTTGAGTCGGGGTGGTTGTGGAACAGCGGTGACCACATCAACATAAATCTGGGCTTTATCTTGTCCGCTGCCAATAATTTCGAGTAATCGCCTGCCCGTTTGGGTAAACAAAACAGTCGCCTGCCATTTAGCTCCCTGAACATAAGGACGAGCAAGTTCAAACCGTCCGTCTGCCCGCAACAGGAGTTGAGCGCCTTCTGGATAATTATTCGCCTCGCCGATCAACGTTACCATTTGTCCCGATTGGATCTGAGTCGGCGGGTTAATAAATTGCAACTGAGCATACCCAGGTGGCAGACTCGTGACGATTTGTAGTGGCACTTCTACACTTTCACTACCAACGGCAATTCTCATCCGCCGGTTGCCAGCTTGTTGAAATAAAAAACGTACCCGCCAAATTCCGTCGGTGGCAATGACGGGACCAGGGGACTGAAAGCGATCGTCAATGATTAACGTCAGGTTTCTACCCGCATAATCCGTTGAGGCAACCCCCAAAATTGTAAATTCTTGACTGACTAAAATTGGTCCCTGCGGAGCCTGGGTCACTTTCAGCATGACGAACCCTCACTGTGCTTGTGCCAGCTATCGACAACCAGGTTACATCAGGAAATGAACAATGGGACAGAGGACGGTAAAAGTTATTATGGATGCCGATCGACGGTTAGGTTGCTGTGACTGACACCATATAACTGGGACAGGGACAAGGTATGTCACGAATCTTTGTGCAAATTGCCAGCTATCGTGATCCAGAGTTGGTCGCGACCGTACAGGATGCTCTCCAAAAAGCAGCACACCCCGATCGACTTTCCTTTGGCATCGTGTGGCAGGGCAAACCAGGTATTGATGATATTCCCTGGCAACAGCTGAACTGGTGTCGGATTTTGCTGATTGATAGCGATCGCAGTCAAGGGGTGTGTTGGGCACGGGCAAAAACCCAATCGCTTTGGGAGGGTGAGCCTTACACCCTGCAAATTGATAGCCATATGCGCTTTGTCTATGGATGGGATGATTTGCTGCTGCACATGCTGCATCAATGTCCGAGCGATAAAGCGGTGTTAACTGCCTATCCACCTGCCTACACCCCTCCCAATTTTTTGCATCCCCATGGTGAACCCACAGCGTTAGCCGCATCCCATTTCACCGATTCAGGAACCTTAAGTTTAGTCAGTTCCCAAAGTTTGAGCGAGCAAATTCGCCCGCAATTAGGTATGTTTATGGCGGCTGGATTTTGGTTTGCCTCAGCCCACTTTATCCAAGAGATTCCCTACGATCCGCAGCTTTACTTTCAAGGGGAGGAAACTAGTCTGGCGGTGCGGGCATGGACTCATGGGTGGGATATTTATCATCCTAACCAAATTGCTTGCTACCACGAATATGAACGTTCCGGCAAGCCAAAACATTGGGAAGATCATCCTCGCTGGTGGCAATTAGAACAAATTGCCCAAACTCGCTTACGGCAACTGTTGGGTTTGGAACCAGCTCAGAACACCTTAGCGAACTATGGGTTAGGGGCAAGCCGCAGTTTGCAAGACTATCAGGTATTTAGCGGAATCAATTTTCAATCTCGATCGCTAACTGAGTTTGCTCGTCAAGGAATTCCAGCCATCACTCTACATCATTAATCAGGGCAGGAAGCCGATTGCAATAGCTAAATCGAAAGAGTAGTCTACCCAGCATTAAAGAGTCGGCTACTTTCACTTAAGCTTCATTGAAAATTAGGATTAAGTTGTTTCGATTTTGGATTTTTTGTGGTTTGAATAGAGATGTGAATCTGCCCAATGGTTAACTCTTGGTTAAGCAAAGGTTAGCAGTTTAATTATTTCTTGAAAACGAATTATAGGAAATTGATTTAGTAACTCAAACAACTTAGATTAACCAATATTCCCTGTTCCCCTGCTCAGTTGTAAATTATGATGCCTACGCTAGAACCACCATCTATCTCTGCCGCTCCAGATCTATCTCATATCTGTTTAACGTTGCAGTCCCAGCTGGTTGATTTAATGTTGTACGACTATCAAGTTGAGGCAGATTGTTTAGGGAGTGAAGTCGCTTCAACCTTCAATACCAATCCCCTGTTGCCAGGAGTAATTCTCCGCAATGCCGGACAATTATTTGGCATGATCTCGCGACGGCGATTTTTAGAATCGATGAGTCGTCCCTATGGGTTAGAAATTTTCTCTAAACGATCGCTACGAGTGATGTATGAATTTGGGCATATCCCAATGCTAGTTTTACCAAGCGATATACCAATTGTCACTGCTGTACAAAAGACCTTAGAGCGATCGCCGGAAGTGCTCTATGAACCGATCGTAGTTCAAGTTAATGACACAGACTATCGCTTGTTAGATGTTCATCATTTATTTCTGGCACAGTCCCGCATTCATCAATTAACTACTCAGCTATTAGATGAACAATCGCAAGCTAAACTGCTACAAACCGAAAAGATGGCAAGTTTAGGAGAACTGGTGGCTGGGGTCGCTCATGAAATCATGAATCCGGTTAATTTCATTTGGGGTAATCTCGAATACTTATCAAGTTACAGTCAGGATCTATTAAAACTCTTACAAGTTTATGAGAGCGAAATTGCTCAACCTTCTCTACGGTTAGAACAGTTTAAGGAGGAAATTGAAATTGATTTTGTGATTGATGATCTTCCCCAAGTGATTAGTAGTATGAAGATGGGGGCAGAACGCTTAAAGAAGATCATTGGCGCTTTACGAAATTTTTCGCATTTGGATGAGGGGAGTAAGCGTCCAGTTAATTTACATGAGTGCTTAGACAACACATTATTAATTTTGAGCAACCGCCTCAAACATCACATTCAAGTCACTAAAAACTATCAGGATCTTCCCTTAATTAATGGCTATGCTGGACAGCTCAGCCAGGTATTTGTTAATTTGATTGGTAATGCGATCGATGCTCTAGGTGACTTGATCGAGCAACCCCCTCATGCGTCTTGGCAACCGACGATCGTAATTACAACGAAATCTGGTAATCATCCAGCTATTCCTAACGATAATAGTTGGATTGCCATTCAAATCAGTGATAATGGCAGTGGCATTCCTCTGGCAGTTCAAGAACGGATTTTTGATACCTTTTTTACCACTAAGCCGGTTGGTAAGGGTACCGGACTAGGGCTTGCCATTAGTCGTCAAATCATTATTGAAAAACACGCCGGACGGATTCATTTCTGGACTGAACCAGGGATAGGGACAACATTTGAAGTTCTATTGCCGGTCAGTCATTGTTAATGTCGGTTAATATTTGCTTATGGATCATTCACCTCACCCTACTCCTACCGAAATCACTATTGTCTGTGCTGTAATTACGGTGAGCGATACCCGGACAGTCGAAACCGATCGTAGTGGGGCAAAGATTCAACAGTTACTTCAGGCGGCTGGGCATCAAATAGGGGCGTATCTGCTAGTTAAAGATGAGCCAGACCAAATCCAGATGCAGCTAGATCAGTTGAGCCGTCAACCCGATCTAGACGTCCTAATTTTTAATGGTGGCACTGGGATTGCCCCGAGAGATACTACCTATGACGCGATCGCCGGTTGCCTGGAAAAAACTCTACCAGGCTTTGGTGAATTGTTTCGCTGGTTAAGTTATCAAGAAATTGGTTCACGGGCAATCGCCTCACGCGCGATCGCTGGAGTGTTCCAGCAAAAACTGGTTTTTTCCGTGCCTGGCTCTACTAATGCCGTCACGCTAGCCATGACAAACTTGATCCTGCCTGAGCTAACTCACTTGGTGAGCCAACTTCGTCAATAACCAGGAGCGAAGCATTCAACTAGATAGGGACGCTACAAGTAACGTCCCTACACTGAGTGTCAGAATTAGGTAGTAACCGTGACCTAACGGGTGCTGGCTTGCTTCCCTGGAATTTGGGGTTGAGCCAGAATCACACGTTCCAGTTCAGCTACTGCCCGCACATACTGCGGATCATCATTAGTGCCAATCATTTTGGGATTAGACACTAGCTTTTGCCGTTGCTCATCGGTTAGGTCAAACTTCACATCGGGTGTAATCCCCTTGTGACTAATGTCTGTCCCATTGGGAGTGTAGTAATGGGCGATCGTTACAGCCAAGCCTGAACCATCTGAGAGCGAATGTACCGACTGCACCAGTGCCTTGCCAAAGGTCTGGCTGCCAACCACAACCGCTCGACCATTATCCTTTAAGGCTCCTGTCAAAATTTCGCTGGAGCTGGCAGAGTTACCATCAACCAAAACGACCATGGGTAATTTGGTTAATGCTGTCTGATTCGCTGTAATCTGCTCATCATTGCCTCGGCGATCGACAGTCTTCACGATCGAACCCTGGCTCATCCACATCCGGCTAATATCAATACTGGCTTGCAGTAGACCACCCGGATTACTCCGCAAATCCAGTACAAATCCATCAACTTTCTGGGCTGACAAATCCTGAATGGCTCGCCGCATTTGCTCTGCCGCATGGGAACTAAATTCATTTAACCGAATATAGCCGATGCGATTTTTACCTGTTTGGTTGAGGGTATAGCGGACTGTGGGTAGTTCAATCCGGGCGCGAGTAATGGGCACAGTCAACTTATTTTGACCACTACGCTCAATATGTAGCGTTACTTTAGTTCCGACGTCACCCCGAATTAGATTAGAGGCGTCTTCAACCGTCATCCCTTTAGTTTGCTTGCCATCGATCGCGATAATTCGATCGCCCGCTTGAATGCCAGCCTTCAGGGCAGGTGAATTTTCGATCGGTTCTACGACCGTCAGCATTTTAGTCTGTTCATTTAATTCCAGCCGAATGCCAACTCCTGATAGCTCCCCAGCCGTTTGGCTACTCAAAGCTTCATACTGTTTCGGATCCATGAAGCGGGTATAAGGATCTTCCAGTTTTTCTAAAGCAGTTCGTAGAGCGGAATAAGCCTGCTCGCGAGAGGTGTAGTTTTTATTGAGTAGACTTTGACGAATTGCCTGCCAGTCAAGCTGGTTAAATGTCCCGTCAACATATTCGCGATTGACAATTTGCCATGCCTCATCCACAACGGTTTTGGGACTATCTTCCAAAGCCGCCCGGACACGACCCAAACCAGGACCAAACAAAGAAACCGCAGCAACAGCCGCGATCGCTCCACCACACAGAGCAACTTGAGGAAGGGACGGATGCTTGGGGGATCGGTTCATTCGAATTACTAGCTATGAGAGTAAATTTTAGGTTAGTCAAGAAGGCATAGAGCAGATTGTAAGAGCTACCATGTCAGCTTTCAGGTAGCTATTAGTATCTCTTACAGCGACACCGAAGCCTTGCCAGGAAACTAAACAAAAGTTGTTGCTTGATTCTAGCTATGACATTCTAGCTATGACACCACAGTAGTGGGATTGAATGACAAAATCCATATCAACCGCAACACTTTGCAAAGTGTCCTAGGCTAGTCAGCGATCGCGTCTGACATCTAGAACTAAACTTCGGTAAAGTCCTTCCGCCAATCTAACCGAAGCTCTACCAATTGGCATAGGGGGAGGATTGTAAACTTTACTGAAGTTTATGTGAGTTAATACTAAAGTCTTGGTAAAGAAGCAAATCCTATCAGGGATTTTACCGAAATCGACGGTGATTGCCCCCCTGTCAGTGATCTTCGCGCTCGCAGTCAGCAAAATAAAAAAGCCTGTCAGAATAGAAGCAATCGCTAGTTGCCGAGAGGATTCAGGATGGTAACACATCCCCAACAAACCAAAAGACAGGGGTTAGAACTGCTCGTGACTGGAGCGATCGCGATCGTGGCATTAGCGGGTGTCATCCTTATGCAACGTAGCCAGCTAAACCGACCCTCTCTCTGGGTCACGGATGCCAAACAAGCAGAGGCTCAGGAAGCCATGAACCTGAAACTGCTGAAGCAAGCGCCAGCCTTGGGATTTGATAATCTTCTCGCAGACTGGACATTTCTCAACTTTCTACAATACTACGGCGATACCCCTGTCCGAACTCAAACGGGCTACGGGTTGAGCCCACAATATTTTGATCTGATTACCCAACGGGATCCGCGCTTTGTCGATATCTATCTGTTTCTCTCGGGGACGCTGTCATACCAGTTAGGCAAACCGGAATTAGCGATCGAGTACATGACGCGTGGAACAAATGCCCTTTCTCCAGCGATTGATCCCACGGCATTTCAGGTCTGGCGGTTCAAAGGCTTGGATCAGTTATTGCTATTAGGGGATGTTCCTGGTTCCATTTATTCCCATGACATGGCGGCTCGGTGGGTCCGGGAAACCTCAGATCAGGCATGGCAAACGGCTGGATTGCCGCCGAAAAGTGAGGTGCTGCTGCTATACGAAGCTACTGCCAATTTCCTCCGTCAAGATCCGAATAGTGTCTTAGTCCGGTTTTATTCCTGGAGTTCCATTTATGACCAGGCCGTCGCTGTCAAAGACAAGCAGACTCAAGATCGAGCCAAACGGGAAATTATTGCGTTGGGTGGTCAAGTAAAAACAGAAAATGGGCAGGTGTCATTTATTCCGCCCAAGATTGATCTCAAGTCGCCACCCAAACCCAAGCAATAAGATTCATCCATATCAAGCCAAAGGCGTGATCTACTTTCGCTGGTTAATCAGCCGCGATCGCTACTTTGATAACCCGTCGCTGCTTCATGTCCTCAAACACTTGCGCGAGAAGACTGAGGGGTTGATGCTCGCTAATCAATAAATCCAACGGCAACACCTGACTAGCCAATAAATTCAACGCCGATCGCACATATTTGGGAGTATTGTGAAACACACCTTTCAGCGTCAGTTCACTATAGTGCAGTTGTTCGGTATTCACGGTAATCGTAGTGTCACGCGGACAGCCACCAAATAGATTGATGGTGGCTCCGGGACGGGCACAGGCGATCGCCATTTCCCAAACTGCTGGGACTCCGGTAGCTTCAATCACCACATCAGCGCCCCAACCATCGGTCAGCTCCTTGACTAACTGCGGTACATCTTCAACCTGTTTGTAATTAAAGGTTTTGGCAGCTCCTAACTTTTGACCGACTTTTAAGCGGGAGTCGTTACCACCAAACAGAAACACTTCCGTAAAGGGTTGGGCAGACTGTACCTGAACAGATTCGCCTATCCAATCACCTAATCCAGAAGCCAAAGCCGCAACGAACATTAGCCCGATCGCGCCATCCCCAATGACTACGACGCGATCGCTCGGTTTGACATTGGCTCGGGCGGCACCATGTAAGACACAAGCCAGGGGTTCTGTCATGGCTGCCAGCGCATCGGGAATCCCGTCCGGAATTCGCAAGAGGTTCTGTTGGACGATCGGAGCTGGAATCTTTAGGTACTCAGCAAATGTGCCGTTATTAAACAGTAAGTTCTGGCATAGAGAATATTCCGCTTTCTGGCAGAAAAAACACTCCATACAGGGCGCAGAGTTATTGGCAACGACACGATCACCAATCTGCCAATCTGTGACTCCAGAGCCCAGGGCAACAATCTCACCTGCCGCTTCATGCCCAAACAACGTGGGCGGCTTTAGCATCTTGGCATGCCCACCTCGCCGCCACACTTTCAAATCCGTACCACAAGTGGTGGCGGCTCCCACCCGAATTATCACTTCTCCTGCCGCTGGAGTTGGATCGGCAACTTGCTCTAACCGTAAATCTTCTTTTCCGTACAGTAACGCTGCTAACAAAGTCGATCCATCCGTAAATCTGTCTCCTCGTTGATCCTACACCTCTGCTTGTTCCAGCAGAAACTCATTTGCGATCGTGACTGTTCTCCTATGCAGATAAATCAGAGAACTTATTATTCGGTGAATTACTTTCACTTAGTCCTTAACGGTGCTTTTCCACGCCGATTTGCTGACACATATCCTGCACTGGACAGGTAGAGCAATGGGGTAGTTGCCCGGTACAAAGATGTTTGCCGAAGGGAACAAGTAAGCGATTAATTTCGATCCAGTAATCGCGGGGAAGTTTGGCTTCTAGAGCCACGATCGTTTTTTCGGGAGTCCGAGTCTGCACATAACCCCAACGATTCGTGACGCGATGGACATGGGTATCGACACTAATGTAAGGCTGGTTACACGCAATCCCTAAGGCTAAATGGGCACATTTAGGACCCACCCCATTAAAGGACAACATGACTTCCAGGTTGCAGGGCAGCACCCCATTATGGTCAGTGACAATTTGTTGGGCGATCGTGTGAATTTGTACCGCTTTGCGATCGTGAAAGGTACACTCGTGAATCAATTGATCAATCTCTGCTGGAGTGAGCTGCATCATAGCTGCTGGAGTCCGGGCATGGGCAAACAACCGTTGCGCTACCGGCAAACTGACCTCATCGTATGTGCGGATGGAGATGATGCAGGCAATTAGTTGTTCAAAAGCGGAATCAAACCCAGCTTCTGCCAAGGCAAACATGGCGGCTTTAGGATAGGGTTGCACTACCTCGCGAATCAGAGTAATGGCGCGATCGATATCAAAGGCTAGGTTCGGAGGCATGTTCTGGGTGCCATTGATGGAGCCAGTCAATCATTTCAGTGGGCAAGGCAGTACGAGTACGAGTTGTCGGATCGATACAGACGTGACGAGTTCTTGCCTGATTCAGCAAACGCCCGGGTTGGTCAGCATTCCAGATTGTGTAAAGCACTTCAAACTCATGATTGTGTGGCTCCAGTGGTGTGAGGTGAACATTTAAGCGATCGCCACAAAACATCGGTTGAAAAAAGTCTGCTTGAGCATGAATTAACGGAATCACCACTCCAGCCGGACTGAAGAATTGCTTTAAATTAATCCCGCTAGCTGCCAGTGAGGCTTCATAGGCTTCATGGCACATGGCTAAAATATTGGTGAAATACACGACCCCAGCCGCATCGGTATCTTGAAAACGCACAATTCGTTGGTAGACAAATGCCATCACTGCTTCCTGTTGCTATCGTCTGATGTGGATGACTGCTCTGCGATCGCCAACTCCGCTTGCAGAAAGTCAATAAACTGACGGGCGGTGCGACCAGAACGCCCATTATGCCGAGTTGCCCACTGTAAGGCTTGGTAGTCTAAATCTGCCTGTACTAACGTGATTCCGGCTTGTTGAGCCAGGTGATGAATAATTTGCAAATAGGTCGGCTGGTCGGCTGGTTCAAAAGTGAGCGTCAGACCAAAGCGATCGCTAAACGACAATTTTTCCTGTACCGTATCCCAGTTATGGATTTCATCGGCATCCTTGGGACGAGGACGATCGCCAAAAAACTCGCGAATCAGGTGACGACGGTTAGAAGTTGCATAAACCACTACATTCTGGGGTCGCGCGGTTAGGTTGCCTTCTAGAACGACTTTCAGCGCTTTGTACGCTTCATCATCTTCTTCAAACGATAAATCATCTACAAATAAAATAAATTTCTGGGGACGCTCACGCACTTGATCCACAATCATCGGTAAATCGCATAAATCTGATTTGGCAACCTCAATTAAGCGCAAACCCCGATCGCTGTATTGATGCAATAATCCTTTCACCAAAGAAGATTTTCCTGAACCCCGACTTCCGTACAGTAGAACATGTAGAGCCGGATAGCCTTGAAGCAAGAATTCGGTATTCTTCAGCAGGGCTGCTTTTTGCGCATCATACCCAGCTAAATTCGTTACCTGAATTGGGTCGGGATAGGCAATCCCACCTAAGCTACCAAACTGCCAACGCAATGCTCCATAGTCAGCAAAAATTCCCGTCCCCTGTTGGCGGTAATAAGTGGCTAATGTGGCTAACCAATCGGCTGGAGCTTGTTGGGATTGCATCGCCGATCGCAACCAATCTGGAATAGTTGATGAAACCTCCACTTCCCAGACGATCGGGGCAATTGAGCTTTGGCTGGCTGCCATGACCCATTGGCTGAGTTGCTGTCCATCACAATGATAAAGCTGTTGCAGAACTTGCAAATCGTGTTCTACTGCTTTAACAAGGGCGATCGGTAACTGGGCTAACTCAGTCTGCTGGATCTGTTGGGTAAATGGATTATCGTCTCGTAAGAGTTGACTCATGACGTAATCCTGCCAACTTTGGTGACGGGTGGCTAATGCTTTAAACCATTGCCCGTATAGCCGTAAGCAATCCAGCCGATTTGTCTCCAGATTAGGCTCTGCTTGATGAATACTCTGTAATAAGAGGAGAAAAGCTTGTCCAATCTCTGACTCTAATACCGATTGATAAAGCAGCAGGGAAGCGGTTTGTTGCAGCAGGTGGGTAGCTGTTGCGATCGCAGAATTCATGTCAGTGCTCATAATCACCCGATTGGGCGAGTCGTCTGGGTGAATGCGGGGCATCCTGGCTAATCGTACAGTGAGAGAGTGCAGAAATCACCCCTAATTTCCCACACTCCGCCAACTCAAGGTGTTGACGATTTTATTGAATCTTCGTTAAGCAAATGAATGATGCGGACAGTCCGAATGGAACTCTAAAACTAGAACCTCACTTCATTGTGAGAATCGATGCATTGATCAATTACCGAAATTACTGATAGTAAGCAATTTTATTACGCCGTCTCAACGATATTTATTGCTCTGCACTCCAGCTTGAGACTGCTATAGGACGACGCATTAAGGTGGTATTTGAAGGATGAACACTCCACACACACAGTTCAATCTAGCTTGGCTGGTTGGCATCAAACAACATTGGCAACAGGTCATCGAGTTTCTTGCTAGCCGTAGTAATTTGCAGGTTTGGCGATCGCGCGATCGTAGTGGTAACCCCCACTGGCATGTTTATGATGCTCAAACCAATCACACAACGAATTTAAGTTCCGAAGCAGAAATGAGAATCTGGATTGAGGAACATTACGAACGTTGATCAAAATAACGATCTATAACCATAGAATGAGGGTTTTACTGGCAGATTGTTACACCATGTTGTTACACAAAAATTGGTGTGGGATGCGTCTAATTTGAATTAAATCCTGAGCCAACCACAAAACGATGCTGTTGGTAATTGACTGCAACGTTGGAGGACTTTTCAACATGGATAACAATAAACTTTACGCAATTGGAGATAAAGTTCAGGCAGAAGACGGACGGATTGGTGTAGTGATTGATAGTGATAGAGATCCGAATAGCCAAACACCCACCACATCCGAGTTAGTTGTTGTGAAGTTTGCGGACGGATCAACAACTTCAGCTGCCGCTGACAAGTTTAAACCAATTAGTGATAAACCCTTCAGTCATGTCGGCTCCTAATTGTTGGTGAGCTACCTGGGCTTCTCTTCTGGCTCTGAATAGCTATGCTTGGGATCAGCGTTATTAGAGCAATTGAGGATTTCAGTTAGTTTAGCTAACTCCGCATCGATCGGACTCTTGAAGCGATTCGATCGTATGAGGGAGGAGTCTCTCAATCTGACTCTGCGATCGTTCATGAACAAAATATTTTTGGTTAGGGGCAATTTCTAAGAGTTGCCCCTAATCACCTGACGAAAATCAGATTAAAAGGTTACAACACTACGAATGGATTCCCCCCGATGCATCAAATCAAAAGCATCATTAATTTGGGCGATCGGCATAGTATGGGTGATGAGATCATCAATGTTAATTTTACCCTCCATATACCAATCCACAATTTTAGGCACATCCGTTCGACCCCTAGCACCACCAAAAGCACTACCTTGCCAAACCCTTCCAGTCACTAACTGAAAAGGTCGAGTACTAATTTCTTCCCCTGCACCTGCTACACCAATAATCGTGCTAATCCCCCACCCCTTATGGCAACACTCTAAGGCTTGACGCATCACATTGACATTACCAATACATTCAAAGGTATAGTCTGCCCCACCTTTTGTCAGCTCAACCAAATAGGTGACTAAATCTCCATCAATCTCCTTAGGGTTCACAAAGTGAGTCATCCCAAACTGTTCTGCTAATCTCTTTCTTGCCGGATTAATATCTACGCCAACAATCATATTGGCGCCGACCATCCGCGCACCTTGAATCACATTCAGACCAATGCCACCTAATCCGAAGACAATGACTGTTGATCCTGGTTCTACCTTCGCTGTATTGATCACAGCGCCAATCCCAGTAGTAACCCCACAACCGATATAGCAAACCTTATCAAACGGAGCATCTTCACGGATTTTGGCAAGAGCTATTTCCGGCAATACTGTGTAATTCGCAAAGGTTGATGTTCCCATATAGTGATGAATCATCTTGCCATTCTGTGAAAAGCGACTAGTTCCATCTGGCATTACCCCTTTTCCCTGCGTTCCACGAATAGCTTGGCAGAGGTTTGTCTTTCGGCTAAGGCAATATTCACAATTCCGGCATTCTGGTGTGTAGAGTGGAACGACATGATCGCCTGGTTTTAAACTTTTCACTTCATCGCCAACTTCCACAACAATTCCTGCCCCTTCATGACCTAAAATTGTGGGGAATAGACCCTCTGGGTCTTTACCTGATAATGTGTAGGCATCAGTATGACAAATGCCAGTGGCTTTAATTTCAACTAAAACTTCTCCCACTTTCGGACCGTCTAATTGCACTGTTTCTATACTTAAAGGTTTGCCTGCTTCCCAGGCGATCGCCGCTTTAATATCCATTGCTCCCTCCAACAAAAATATTTTGAACTTCTGAACTCAGGTTTCTTCAAAAAATTATGCAGGTTTTAGCCCTGACAAAAACTATCCCAAATGACTCCATAACATCAGCTATTTGTTGCACTCTCGCTGGAGAGACAGAGCTTTAGGTTGAAACGTTCAGGTCGTTCAGCCTATTGTAGGACAAGCGGAATAGGAATATTCAGTTCACAATGGTAGAAGCAGACAGTATTAAATTAGATCAGTTTCTGAAGATGCAAGGTGTTGTTGGCACAGGTGGACAAGCAAAGCTCTTGATCCAGGCAGGTGAGGTTGCTGTTAATGGCAGTATCGAGACACGACGTGGACGTAAGCTGCGCCTAGGTGACCTTGTGTCCGTAATGGGTGAAACCTGGCAAGTTGATTTAACAATCTTAAGCAATGAGTAGAGATGAGTGAAAATAATGACTCATCTCTGCTCATCAAACGTTATTGACTAGCTACAGTAGACATCTCCTGCAACTCAAATTGGTAGTTTTCAATTACCGGGTTAGCCAGCAATTGATCACAAATGCGATTAAGCTGTTCACAGGCGATCGTCTCACTATCAGCACTTAAGGTAAGTTCAATGTATTTACCAATTCTTACCTGACCGACATTTTCGTATCCCATGTGCATTAGCCCAACTTGAACAGCAGTGCCTGCTGGATCTAGAACTGACGGTCGGAGAGTAACATAGATTTGAGCCTGATATTGTTGCGCCACGGCAGTATCCTGAATCCTTTCAACTTTACTGATGCTACCGCACTCCCCATGAAATCTCGCCGGACTCGTAGTCAAGAACGAATTATTAATATTCTCAAGACCCTAAACCGAGCTATTTCAGCTCAGGATTTATATATAGAGTTACGAACGCGGGATCAAAGCATGGGCTTAGCGACCGTCTATCGGGCATTAGAAGCACTCAAATTAGAAGGGATCATTCAGGCTCGAACTATTCCAGGCGGTGAATCCGTCTACAGTTTAATCCAAGAAGACCGCCATCACTTAACCTGCCTGCAATGCGGTGATTCAATTCCTATTAATGAATGCCCTGTTCATGCCCTAGAAGCACAGTTAAACAAGTCGTACCAGTTCAAGATTTACTATCACATGCTTGAGTTTTTTGGATTATGTACGAAGTGCCAAATGGCAAATGCACTTAACAATTCTAGGAGTTAGCCCATTCATTAAAAAAGCGATCGTCCCGGAATGTACGATCGCTTTTTATCTAATATGCGTCTCTATGCTAAAAGCTAGACGATTACAGGCTCTGGCTTCTCATTGCTTTTTGGTTCTTTTGCAGCCTTTGCATTTGGATGAGCATCTCTACTTTTAGTATTCTTAGAATCTCCTCGAGTTTGAGCTGATGTTGCTTGTATAGCCGTTTCAGCAGATATTTCTAAAACATCTTGTAAAATTTGTTCGTCTTCATCTTCTTCAGGTTTACGCACATTATCAAGGTCAATATCAATCACAGACATTGCTAATCCAGCTTTCGGCTTGTTGTCATGACTAGAAATATAAGGAGTTGGTTCAACACTTCCAGTACAGATAATCAAAGACCCTTTCTTGAGAAAAGGTAACCTGCGCCATGCGGCCGATCCTTCCCAAATGCTTAACGATACAGTAAAAGACTCTTCTCGATGTCGAGGTCTACGAACATATAATGTCGCTTTAGCTACCTTTGCTTTCTCGCCATTCCGTAGTTCTACGGTTTTTACCTCAGCATCTGCGGCAAGATTACCACTAACAATCCACTTATTTAGACCAGCACTCGACATATTTTTATTTGATTAGAGTGTACTTTTATAGAATGCCCACCTAGTAAAAAAGCTAACAGAATAAAAATTTAATTACCTATTTTAAGAGAAAAGCCTCTCTATCATCATGATAGAGAGGCTTTTAATTCAATAATTAACCTGGCATCGAGCTATTTTTGCGGGACGCTACCGTCCGACTATCTTCGCCGCTGGTCTGTTTCACACCTGAGTTCGGGATGGGTCAGAGTGGGTCCAAACCGCTAGAGACACCAGGAAAGCTTGAGG
>VRZD01000011.1 GCA_016743235.1 Pantanalinema sp. GBBB05
TCTCTACACAATCCTACCTCTGCATTTTAAGCATCAGTCAACTCATTCACGTTGTAAGGTTGCGTGTAAGCCATGAAGATCAGACAGAAAATAATTTTGGGGTATCTGGGAGTTGCTACAGCCACAGGAGTTATTGGTGCGATTGGCATTGAACAACAATCAAAAATTGCCGAGTACCTTGCTCAACAAGAAGCGCAGGAAGTAGCTGGACTATTCAGCTACTTTACAAGCCATGAACTAGAAACCTATCAACCTGTATCAAGGGCTGAGTGGCTATCTCGTTTACAAGCGCATGTGCAAGCACTGCATAGCCGACGCCATCGAGACATGGAAATTGTAGACCGCCAAAAAATCATTTTAGCGGATGTAGTCGCTGAGGATATTGGCACTCAATTGGCTCATGATCGCCATAACGAAGTTGGTAAAACGATTCAGGATGGGATACCAAGAACCTATGTTGAAACAAGTAATGAATATCCTAATGGCATCCAACTAATGGTTGTTCCTTTAAAGACGATTAGTAATGCGACGATCGGCGCAGTCGTGATGGAATATACCCCACTATATCAAGCCGCTATGGTAACGGCAGAAAAAAGCATTTTTGCAACGGCAATCTTAAGTATAGGAGGCAGCGCGTTGGCATTGGTCGCTGGGTATCTAATTGCTAAAAGTATCTCAAAGCCACTCCAAAAACTTCAGCAAGCCGTATTAGCTCTGGCTGAGGACAAGCTGGAAACCCGAGTTGAAATTCAATCTCGGGATGAAGTGGGCGAATTAGCCACCTCTTTTAATCAGATGGCAAGTGATTTACAGCGCTCTAGATCTGAACTCATTAGTACCAATGAGCAACTACACAATGAGATTAGCGAGCGCCGACAAACTGAAGGTGAGCTTCAGCAAGCGATGCACGATTTACAAACTACTCAAACTCAAATGATCCAAGCTGAAAAAATGTCAAGTTTGGGGCAGTTAGTGGCTGGAGTAGCTCATGAAATTAATAATCCAGTTAATTTTATTCATGGCAATCTCAGTCATGTGCAAGCATATGCCGAAGATCTGATGAAGTTTATCCAACTCTATCAGGCTTACTACCCTAAGCCTGTACCTGAAATTGCTGACGAAGCTGTGGCGATCGACTTAGAATTTCTCCAGGAGGACTTACCCAAAATACTAGCTTCCATGCAAGTTGGCACCGAGCGGATCCGCCAGATCATCTTATCCCTGCGCAATTTCTCCCGCCTTGATGAAGCGGATATCAAAGCGGTCAATTTACATGAAGGAATTGATAGCACATTATTGATTTTGCAGCATCGCTTAAAGGCTCGAGCAGAACGCCCTGAAATTACCGTGCTCAAAGATTATGGCGACTTGCCCTTAGTGGAATGTTACCCTGGTCCATTGAATCAGGTGTTTATGAATTTATTAGTCAATGCTATTGATGCTTTAGAAGAAAAGAATACCAATCGGAGCTATCAAGAGCTGCAACAAGAGGCTAATCAGATTACGATTCAGACGACTGTAATGGCAGAGCGATGGGTAGAAATCACGATCGCTGATAATGGTATGGGTATGGCAGAAACTACGCGAAAACGATTGTTTGAGCCGTTTTTTACGACCAAGCCCATTGGTAAAGGAACAGGAATGGGGATGCCGATTAGCTATCAAATTATTACCGAAAAACACCATGGTAAATTGGAATGTTTTTCTAAAGTTGGTGAAGGCACTGCTTTTATAATTCAGATTCCGCTCCAACAATCCTTATCCCGACTTAATCAATCTCAATTGCAATCGCATCTTCAAGCCCAATCTTGCTGAAAACAGGACACCTGATCGGTGCCCTGTCTCAACTAGAAAAGGATCGAAATCAGCTTAAACGCTTAGAATTTGGGTACTGGACGCTGGCTCAGATCGGTCACAGAGGGTGATTGGGTGTGATTAGTAAACACTGAAGCCGCGATCGTGGCTGCCGAGGTTAGCAGCCCACTCGTAAACCAACGACCACCAGATCCATTCACCTGAGGAATGTTGACCTCCAGAGCGTCATTATTACGAATGATTCCTGCGCCACTTGTGTCACGAATCGTAGCATTGGTGGCATGGCTGAGATTGACGTAAAACACCTCATTGGGCTCAAACACAGTGTCTCCAGTAATGGCTACATTCAGCGTTTGTTCCGTTTGACCGGGGTTAAAGGTGAGGCGACCACTACTGGCTGTATAGTCCTCACCGGCGATCGCGCTGCCATCCATCGTTGTATAGTCAACCGTCACAGGTTGGCTCACCGGACCTGACAGAGAAACGGTGAAAACCGCATTCTTTGTGCCCTTATTGCCCTCTCTTAAGGACACATCTCGAATCCTGAGCATAGCAACATCATCGTTTTGAATGGTTCCGATCGCCTGATCATCAGTGAGCGTCCCATTAGTCGGATTGGATAAGTTGACCAGGAAGGTTTCGTCCAATTCCGTGCGGCGATTTCCCAAGACTGGAATACTCAGCGTTTGACTCGTTTCACCGGGGTTAAAACTGAGCGTCCCATTAGCCGTAAGATAATCTGAGCCAGCTAAAGCTGTCCCATCCGCCGTGGAGTAGTCTACCGTGACCATCTCACTACTGGGAGCTGACAAGCTCACCGTAAAAACGGCATCGGTTGTGCCCCGATTGCCCTCCATTAAAGTGACATCAGAGATCGAGAGTCCGGGCAGGGTAGGGGGCGTCGTGGTTACATCATCATTCGTGATGCTACCAATGGCTTGAGCCGTTGTAATGGTGGCGTTGCTGGGATCAGCCAGATTGACAAAAAAGGTTTCATCGGATTCCACCAACGCATCACCCACGATCGCGACTGAGAGCGTTCGGCTGGTTTCCCCAGGCGCAAAGGTCAGCACTCCCGACGTGGCTGTATAGTCTGAATCAGCCAATGCAGTATCATCCGCTGTGGTGTAATTAACAGTAACCGTTTCAGCACTAGCGGCCGAAAGGTTCACCGTAAACACAGCATTCGTCGTGTCACTATTGCCTTCAGCCAGTGTGACATTAGCGATCGTCAGTTCAGGCAGAGTAGTTGTGGGGGCAGTATCGTCGTTGGTAATGGTGCCAATGCCCTGAGCCGTTGTAATCGTGGCGTTCGTTGGATCGGTCAGATTCACGAAAAAGGTTTCATCAGCTTCCACCAGTTGATCTCCAACGATCGGCACTCGGATCGTTTGGCTGGTTTCCCCAGGCGCAAAGGTTAGCACCCCAGAGACGGCGGTGTAATCCGACTCAGCCAATGCCCCATCGTTGGCTGTGGCAAAATTCACAGTGACAGGTTGGGCACTAGCCGCCGAAAGATTGACTGTAAAGACAGCCTCCTGGCTACCCGTATTGCCTTCAGCGATCGTCACATTACCAATCTGTAATTCCCCAAGAGTGGGTGGTGGAGGTAGAGTGCCACCAAACTCAAATGCCCCAACATCTGGCTGGCTATCACGATTCGTGCCCAGACCATCTGTAGTTGGTGCGCCTGTGGTTACCCCCGTGTTAATGGCTGGACTCCCTGTTAGTAAGGGATGAATATAGGTGTTATTGACCTGTTGCAACGCGCCAAGTTGAGGATCAACTAGCGTAATTCGGTCTGTGGCATTGAAATCATTGCCTAAATTGGTGCCTTTAGGAGGCCACTGAATATTGCCGCCGCGATCGGTGAGTTGCCGACTGGTTTGAAACTGAATGCCATAGGGATTGTTTGCCGTATTGCCAGAGAAAATCGTGTTCTGCACAGTGATCGGAGCATTGGAAGCCAGCACTCCACCCCCTGACCACCCTGCCGCATTATTGGCGATCGTCGAGTTAAGGATATTCGTTGGGGCATACAGAGCTAAACCACCGCCATACCCAACACTGGGATCCGTTGCCTGATTACCAGAAAACGTGCTGTTGGTAATCGTGGTAGGGGCATTCATCACCCAGATCCCGCCCCCTTGATTGGTGGCAGTATTCTCCACGAAGGCAGTGTTTTGCAGGACAAAGCCCTGATTGGCTCCGCTACTCATTTGATTCAGCGCACCACCATTTCCCGGCTCAGTATTAGCAACACGATTACCATTGCGATCGACAATCCCTTGCACCGAGTTATTCCGGAACAAACTGCCTTCCACAATCACATTATCCTGATTGCCCGTGTAGAGATGAGCCGCCCCGCCCCCCCCTCTACCCTTATTTCCGTCAAACACACTATTGGTAATCCGGATGGTGCCAGATGGTTCATTCACGGAACTGGCGCGATCGGCATAAACTGCGCCACCATAGCCTCGCAGGAAGGGATTCTCTGCCCCATCCGCGTAGTAGCCAGCTGTCGTGTCATTGTTGATAAAGCGGGAGTTTTCGATCGTCAGTTTGCCGTTCAAACTATTGATCGCCCCACCAACAATCCCCCGATTCCCCGTGAAGTCACTATCGCGAACCACTAATGGGCCTGGACCCCAGAAAGCGATCGCTCCTGCGCCCCGTTCATCATTGCCAGCGACAGCTACATTGGCATCAAAACGGCTACCTGTAACCGTTAACGACCCTTCATAAGCACTGAAGATAGCTCCACCGCCCTTGTCTGCCACATTATTGCGGAAGGTGACATTCTCAACGGTCAAAACCCCACGATGGGTCGTGCTAATCGCTCCACCGCGATCGTTGGTATAACCATCAGCTAACGCCAGGTTTTTCACCGTTAGATTCGTAGCTGCCGCAATTCCCGAATTGAGATAAAAAATGCGTGAGGCATTATTGCCGCTAATCGTCAGATTGGAGGCTCCAGCACCATCAATCACCAGATTTTTGCCCAAACCAATGTCAATTTGCCCACTGGTCAACCGAATAGTTTGATTGGCTAAAGCTGAGTCAAATTGGATCGTGTCACCCGATTGGGCACGGGCGATCGCATCCCGCAGTGAACCTGCACCAGAATCATTGGTGTTGGTAACCGTAATAATCATTTGAAATTCCTCCAAAGGTCTTTGGCAGTGCGTCAACCACCAGCAACGCGTTAACTGCCATCGTTGCTGCCAGAATCATGAAGCGACTCGCTGCCGAGTCAGACACGGTGGAATACAACCCTGAATAGAATGATGCAGCCGTCTATAAAGTATGGGATCAGAGATCGAACAGCGACTCCTACCGTCAGATGAGCACTAGAGAATTGGTGATGGTGCATTGGTGATGAGACATGCCAAATCATCTCGATGACCAAGGGCACAATGAGCAATTATCTGTTTCAAGTCTGAATGGCAAGGGGAGTTGCAAGCAGCGAATTACAGTTGAAGCATGCTCCAGATCCCTCTACTCCCTTAGAGCAAGGGATCTGAGCCAGGTGAGATCGTGCCAGTCAGGTTAAGCCAGCCGCTAGAATCTAGATTGGAGTACAGATGCCTGACTGGGCAGAAGACAGATATATGGGGCGAGGCAATCGGTCACTCTAGTGGTAACTGGCTACCGATCGCTGTTTGAAACCGCTTTGCAATGCCCGCAGTTGGCGCCAAAATCTCTGATTGCTTGGTGCAGGAAACTTAATCCCAGTGTTAAACTCGGCTCTCCGATCATTAGCTGCCCCAGAATGGGCAAATCTGATATTTTCGAGCTGTAATGCACCCTGGTCGTTGGGATCGATGGCGGCATAGCGATCGGATGGGGAGCCATTCGCTAACCGCAGATTTTTAATCGTCAAACTCATCGCGGCAGCGGTTCCAGGCTGTAAGGCAAAAATCCGATGAGTTTGCTTGTCGCTAATGGTCAAATTTGGCGCATCAATCCCATCAATCACTAGATTTTTTCCGGCGGGAATCTCCAACTGCCCACTGGTTAACACAATCGTTTGATTGGCTAAGTGGGGGGCAAATCGAATTGTGTCCCCTGCTTGGGCATTTGCGATCGCATCCCGCAAAGAGCCAGTACCACTGTCATTTAAATTTGTCACAGTGACCGGCTTAGAAAAGGAATGGTTGGCAAGTGTCGGGTAGGAGTAGGACATACAAGATTCCTCCAAAATATCCTGAGGACAGTTCATATCTGCCCAAGACAACATGGTGAAATGCAATTGACTACGCATTTCATGGTTAGACAATCAGACTATGGCAGCTAAGTTACAGAACAGTGTTCGCTAACAAGTAACCCTTAATCATGGGTTTATTCACAAGCCTGAAACCTAGATCATGACCATGAATTGCTAAGTTCAGAAGGGTTGCATAATGCAGGAGATTAGCTTACCTAGCCTCAGTCTTAAACTTTGACGATACTGAAATTGATCTCTGATCAATGGCTGATAGTCGATCGCCAATCGATAGCTTGATCATAACAACGTTCAAATCCTTGGCTGTGAGTGAATCGATTTGCTACTCAACTGCGAATACACCACTAGGAACATGCGGTAGAAGCTTTCAGTCATTGGTAGAAGCCCTGAATCAGCTTCATGATTTCTTTACTGTGGTCACAGTGTACTAGGTAAGGAATTGTGATTTCCTGCGTAGAATTGCCAGTTTTTCGTCTGTCCACTCCGAATCAATCAATCCATCCATTGTTCAGGCTAATTCTTTCTAAGAACTAAAACGATCAAGCGATCGCTCATGTTCCCTGAGATAGATAAGGAGTCAGTGATTGCATTCCAAACGGCTATAGCTACAGATGGATTTCTATTGCCAAAGTTAACTCATTTGTCTTCTGTCTACTTATGGAGTGCCAGTTTACGGTATGTCTGTGGCAGATTAGGATTAATTTCCTACGTGTAATAGGACAGTTGAGTAATTATCAATTGGCAAGTTTTCTCATATCCTCAAGAAAGAGCTAAACCTGCACAGATGAGGCAAGTATGAAAATTCTACTTGTGGAAGATGATGAGCCAACTGGACAGGTAATTTTGGGTGCCTTAACCACCGATCGCTATGTGGTGAATTTGGCAACTGACGGGCAAACAGGTCTAGAAATGGCTCAAGCTTATGAATACGACTTAATTCTGTTAGATGTCGTATTACCTCGATTAGATGGCATCAGTGTCTGTCGGCAATTGCGATCGAGCGGCTATCAACATCCCATTTTGCTCATGACAGCGCAAGATTCTAAAGCGGATACGATCGTCGGGTTAGATGCTGGAGCAGATGACTATGTCATGAAGCCCTGCGACATTCCAGAACTACTAGCTCGGGTTCGGGCATTATTACGGCGACGCAGTAAAACCTTTACTACGGTGCTAACCTGGGGTGACCTGCTGCTGAACCCAGACCAGGCAGAAGTCCGCTATCACAACACACTGATTACGCTCACTCCCAAAGAATTAGGGCTACTGGAACTGTTTATGCAGTACCCGCAACGGATTTTTAGCCGCAGTGCCATTCTGGATCGCCTGTGGGATATGGATGAGTCCCCTGCCGAAAGTGCCGTCACTACTCATATTAAAGATCTACGGCAACGCCTGAAGGCTGCCGGGATGACCGTGGATCCGATCGAGACTGTGTATGGCTTAGGCTATCGACTTAAGGCTCCGCCTCAGCCAAAAACTGTGGAACCGACACCAGATCAATTAACTGCTACTGATGCCAAAACCCTGAAAAAGCAACAGGGCTTGGCACACCTGCAAACGCTGTTAGAACGCCATCGTGGCTCATTTACTGCCCAGGTGACGCTACTGGAAAAAGCCCAGGCCGCTTTAACAGCAGGATGTATGGATGCTGAACTGCGGCAACAGGCTACTCGTGAAGCCCATAAATTAGCTGGATCCCTGGGCATTTTTGGGATGCCGGGAGGTTCGACCGTTGCACGGACGATCGAGGAATTATTGACGGCAGACCAACCCTTAGGAGCCATGGAAGCACTCCAGTTCACGCAACTCGTGCAAGCCTTACAGCAAGAAGTTGCGAAACCACCTCAGCCATTTGTTGTGGAGCCAGCACCAGCGGTACAAACTCCATTAGTGCTATTGGTCGATGACGATCGTGCCCTTACGGCAGGCATTCAAGCCGCTGCCCCAGCTTGGAATTTGTGCATTCAAGTCGCGCCCAATTTACAAGCTGCTCGGCAAGCGATCGCAACCAAATTACCCGATCTGATGGTATTGGATCTAACCTTTCCAGACACGACTGAAGATGGGTTGACGTTGTTAGCCGAACTGAGCCACACCCAGCCACAATTGCCCATTTTGGTGTTTACCGCTCGGGATAATTTTAGCGATCGCTTGCGAGTATCGCGGCTAGGGGGACGCGGCTTTTTGCATAAACCGATTCCGCTGGAGCAACTGCTGCAAGCCATAATGCAGGTCCTAACGCATCAGCAACCGGCTGATGCCAAAGTCATGGTGGTTGATGATGATCCAGCCATTTTGGATATGCTGGCGACTTTACTTCAGCCTTGGGGGTTACAGGTCATTCCCGTCCAGGATCCACAATCCTTCTGGCAAACCTTAACTGAAACGATACCTGACTTATTAGTGCTGGATGTAGAAATGCCAACTTTGAGCGGATTGGAACTGTGTCAGGTCATTCGTCAAGATCCACGGTGGGGAGATTTGCCGATTTTGGTATTCACTGCTCACACAGACATCGCCACGATTCAGCGAATGTTTACGGTGGGAGCCGATGATTTTGTCGGCAAGCCAGTAGTGGGACCAGAATTGGTAACCCGCATCCTCAGCCGCATTGAACGAGTTCATTGGCAACGCAAAGTCACTGCCGCTCAACGTCAGTCGAGGAATCTAGAAGCATGATTCTGAGGAATTGGAGACTTCAACACAAACTAGTGGCAGGTGGTTTTGGACTTGCTTTATTGTTGGTGACCAGCGTGGGCACTGCCGCTTACTTCAGTATCGAAAAGCTCACCGATAACCAACAGTGGGTCGAGCATACCTATCGGGTGCTAGATACGGTTTATGCGACGGCTGACGGTATGAAAGATGTGGAACGGGGACGACGCAGCTATTTGCTGACTCGCGATGCCAGTTACCTCACACTATACGAATCTGGCAGTCAGCAGGCAATCACAGGGCTACGATCGTTGCGACAACTCACCACTGACAACCCAATCCAGCAACAGCAACTTACTAAGCTGGAACCCTTGATCGCCCAAAAGCTAGCGATCTTACAACAGTCGATCGCGGACCTAAACCAGCGGGAAATCAATCAATCGCTCCAATCACAATTGACTGCACAAGGGAGCCAACTTCAGCGTCAGATTCAAAGTCTATTGTTAGAAATCAGCAAGACCGAACGCACCCTGCTGGAGCAACGGTTACACACTACTCGCAGCAGCGTACAGGCGACCAAAGCAATCGTCTTAGTTGGCTCGTTATTCAGTTTAGGCTTATTAATAGGAGTCTATAATTTACTGCGGCGGGAAATTGCTCTCCGCACACAAGTAGAAGCAACGCTACAGCAGATCAATAATGAATTAGAAGATCGAGTTAGCCAACGCACCGCCGAGCTAACCCAGGCAAATCTACGGCTGACCGCTGAAATTACTGAACGGGAACAGGCTCAAGCCCAGTTGCGGCAGGCAAAAGCAGACTTGGAACATCGAGTACAAGAACGCACTCAAGAACTATTACAAACGAATCAACAATTACAGACGAGTGAAACGAAATTCCGTTATCTAGCCGAGACGATTGAAGAAGTATTTTGGATTTCCGATCCCCAGGCGCAACAGCTAGTTTATGTCAGTCCTGCTTATTCAACGATCTGGGGGCGGAGCATTGCAGCTCTGTATGAAAACTTTCAGGAATGGATGCAAGCCATTCATCCCGACGATCGCGACCGCGTAGAACAGGCGTATTTCCACGGAGTCAACCAAGGGTTGTATGACCAGGAATATCGGGTACTGCGTCCTGATGGTTCTGTCTGCTGGGTTCACGATCGGGGGTTTCCTATCGCCTCGGAAAACGATCAAATTCAGTGGGTTACTGGCATTGCCGAAGATATTACCAGTCGGAAACAAGCAGAGGCGGCCTTGCGTGAAAGTGAGGATCGTTTCCGCAGTGCTTTTGACAATGCCCCGATCGGGATTGCGCTCGTCAGTCTAGACGGACGTTGGCTGAAAGTGAATCCAGCTTTATGTGACATTTTGGGCTATTCCGAGGCAGAACTACTGACCAAAACGTTTCAAGACATTACTCATCCAGAGGATCTTGATGCCGACATCAATTATATGAATCAGCTGTTAGCAGGGGAAATCCGGTCTTATACCCTTAAAAAACGCTATATCGATCGCTGGGAGCACATTATCTGGATTCTCCTGGATGCTTCGCTGATTCGGGATGCCCAAGGTCAGCCTAAATACTTTATTTCTCAAATTCAAGATATAACGGAACGCCAAGCGATCGAGCAAACCAAAAATGAATTCATCTCAGTCGTCAGTCATGAATTACGCACACCACTGACCTCAATTCGTGGGTCCTTAGGGTTGCTGGCCACGGGAGTCTACGATCATAAGCCGGAAAAAGCCCGCCGGATGATTGAAATTGCTCTGACGGATAGTGAACGGCTCTGTCGCTTAGTCAACGATATTCTGGATCTAGAACGACTGGAGTCGGGCAGAATTACCTTAGTTAAGGAATCCGCTGATTTGGAAACCTTGCTGCAGCGATCGGTAGAAGCCATGCAAGCCAGCGCCGATGCCGCCCAAGTGACACTAACTGTCCTCCCCATGACCACAATGCAGGTTTGGGTTGCCCCTGATGCCATCATCCAAACGTTAACCAACTTAATTAGCAATGCGATTAAATTCTCGCCGCCTCACAGCACAATTACCCTCCGCACCGAACCCTATCCTGATTGGGTCACCGTAGCCGTTCACGATCAAGGGCGTGGCATTCCTCTGGATAAAATAGAGTCAATCTTTGGGCGGTTTCAACAGGTAGAAGCGGCAGATGCTGGGCAGAAAGGGGGAACGGGTCTAGGGCTAGCAATCTGCAAAACTATTATTCAACAGCATGGTGGCCGAATTTGGGTTGATAGTGAAGTGGGTAGCGGCAGCACTTTTTATTTCACCCTACCGCGTCGCGAATTGCCGACACTCAAACCAACCGCTTGAAGTCAACTTCATTGATCAATCACTTAACTCCACATGACTACTGCCTCCGATCTCCTGCAAAACTTTGACCCCAACGCGATCGCCCTGGATAATGGCAATCTCCTGGGGCTGCCGTTTGACTACAATTCTGCCCAGACGATCGTGTTTGGTGTGCCCTGGGAAGTCACTGTTTCCTATGGAGCTGGCACAGCAGATGCCCCCCAAGTCATTTTGGATGCCTCACGCCAACTGGATATTTTTGATTTGGATCATCCCGAGGGCTGGAAACAAGGAATTTTTATGGCAGAAATTTCCCACCAGATTCGGGAGCAAAGCGATACATTGCGCCAGGAAGCAGCTCGGCTGATTGCTTATTTAGAGCAAGGCGATCGCATTGAAGCCAATCCTGAATTACTCCAAATGCGCGAAACGATCAATCAAGCATGCCAAACCGTTAATCAGTGGTTATTTGACCAGGCACAAACGGCGATGGCTCAGGGGAAACAGGTAGCCGTCATCGGTGGCGATCACAGTGTGCCATTGGGCTACCTGCAAGCCCTGGCAACCCGCTATCCCGACTTCGGCATTTTGCATATCGATGCCCATGCTGACCTGCGGGATGCCTACGAAGGTTTTGAGTTTTCCCATGCCTCGATCATGTTCAATGCCTTGAAACTGCCGCAAATTAGCAAATTAGTGCAGGTGGGCATCCGCGACCTCTGTCATGATGAGGTGGATTTAATTCAGCGATCGCAGGGACGGATCTCGGCCTACTACGACTCAGTGTTAAAGCAAAAACAATATGCGGGTCTGTCCTGGCTAGACCTCTGTCGGCAAATGGTGGCAGAGCTGCCCCAACAGGTTTACATCAGTTTTGATGTCGATGGACTCGATCCCAAACTCTGTCCTAACACGGGTACTCCTGTACCGGGTGGTCTGGAGTTGGAACAAACATTCTGCCTATTCCGAGAGTTAATTCATAGCGGTCGTCAGATCATCGGCTTCGATGTGTGCGAAGTTGGCAATAGTGAATGGGATGGCAATGTCGGCGCCAGAGTGGTCTATAAGTTATGTAATTTAATGAGCTTAAGTCGATCGCAACAGTAGCCAGACAGCTTATGGGGTGAGAGAAGGTCAGGAAGGTAGGGAGGATGGGGAAAATCGAGACGAGTCGCGATCGTGGTTAGCCCCTTTATGGTTCATGCTCAATGCTTACGAATGTTATGGAAACCGAAATCATCGTCATTGGGAGTGGCATTGGTGGCTTAAGTTGTGCTGCCTTGCTGGCTCGTTATGGCTATCAGGTAATCGTGTGCGAAAGTCATGCCATTCCAGGTGGGGCAGCTCATGCCTTTGAACGGGATGGTTTTACGTTTGACTCTGGACCATCGTTATATTCTGGGATGTCCTATTCGCCATCACCAAATCCCTTACGGCAGGCGTTAGATGCGATCGGAGCAGGAGAGGATGTCACCTGGGCAAATTACGCTACCTGGGGCTGCTGTTTACCTGAAGGCACGTTTGATACCGATGTGGGAGCTGACCAGTTTTGCGAGGTGTTGCAGCGGTTACGCGGCGATCGGGCAGTAGCAGAATGGCGACAGTTACAACGCCTCATGGAACCCTATGCCCAAGCGGCGATCGCCTTACCTCCAGCGGCATTACGGTATGACTTGGGCGCGATTTTTACCACCGGGCGCTTTGTCCCTGCTGTACTGCAATACCTACCACAAGTAGCGCAGCTATCAGGAACCTTCGGGCAAATTATGGATCGGGCAATTCAGGATCCATTTATTCGCAACTGGCTGAATCTCCTCTGTTTCCTGTTGTCTGGGCTACCTGCCGATCGCACGAATGCGGCAGAGGTTGCCTTTATGTTTGCCGATTGGTATCGCCCTAATGTGGTGCTAGATTACCCGATCGGGGGCAGTGGCGCCTTAGTCGATGCCTTTGTCCAAGGGTTACAAGGTCACAGCGGACAACTCCTCCTCAATGCCCACGTTGAACAGATTTTGGTCGAAGGCAAGCGAGCGATCGGCGTCCAATTGCGCGGCGGTAAACAGATTCGGGCTAAACAGGCGGTAATTTCCAGTGCTTCCATCTGGGACACGCTCAAATTCCTACCTGACGGAGTCTTGCCGCGATCGTTCCAGTCCAATCGCCAAGCCACTCCAGCCTGTGACAGTTTCATGCATTTGCATTTGGGCATTGATGGCACAGGGATTCCCTCGGATCTAGCCTGTCATCACATTGTCGTAAATGATTGGCAGGCAGGCATTACGGCGCCCCAGAATGTGATTGCGGTTTCGATTCCGTCGCTTCTTGATCCATCCCTGGCTCCCCCAGGAAAACACACGATCCATGTGTATACGCCTGCAAACGAACCGTATGCCCTGTGGGAAGGACTCGATCGCCGCAGTGCAGCCTATATGGAGCAGAAAAAATTGCGCTCAGAAATCATGTGGCAAGCCTTGGAACGGATTATTCCCGATATTCGTTCCCGTTGCGAAGTCACGCTGGTAGGCACACCCCTAACCCATGAACGGTTTCTGCGGCGGCATCGTGGCTCTTATGGTCCAGCCATTCCTGCGACCCAAGGCTTATTTCCGAACTCCCGCACTCCCTTACCGGGACTCTGGTGTTGCGGCGACTCGACTTTTCCGGGAATTGGCTTACCAGCCGTCGCCGCCAGTGGCATGATCACAGCAAATAGCCTCTCACCGGTCCACAAACATTTAGAGATGCTCCGTCAAGTCGGTTGTTTATCCTAGCTGTTAGTCATTCCGATCGCGCCCGCTGCTTTCGCCGTTTCCCTGATGTCGTGGGAGCTTTGCTGGGATGTTTAGGCTTCAACGATCGTTGAGCTAGCGCTTGTTGCAAATGTCTCATGCTGACTTTAGTTCCAGGCGGTTCCGCCGCCGCATATAAGGCAGCTTCTCGGGCGATCGCTTGGATTACTCCCCCAGTCACGGGAAATTGTTCGGCTAACCACTGCCAATCGATTCCACTTTCTAGCGGCAGTTGGGCAGGAAACGCTTGCTGCCAGAGGATCAGTCGATGCTCACTATCGGGGAGCGGAAATGTCAATACCTGATCCATCTGCTGTCGCCAACTCGACCTCATGCTGTGAAGATGCTTGGTTGTCAATAGGGTAATGCCTCGCTCGCACCGCCGCTGTTGCCAGAACTGTTGAAGTTGAGCGGATGATAAAGGAGCATGCTGCCCAAACCAGACTTGAGCGGACTGCAGCAGTAAAACAGTTGGAGCTTGAATGGCAATATCGCGCAGTAACCGTGGGTAGTCAACTGAATTGATTAATGCCAAATCAACGGCAAAGATTGAGGTTTGCAGGGTGTGAGCGATCGCGTGAGCCGCCGTCGTTTTTCCGCTGCCCGGCGCCCCAACAAATAATACGAGCGTTCCTACATCAGCACCACCCGTAGCGGCTTGAAAGCCCCACTCTTGATCGACCTGCTCTGCCAGTTGCACTCGATCGCACAAGTGCTGAAGATTCGAGCGTAAGCCTGGGGGTAAAACTAAGGTTTGCCAGGGATCAGCAGAATTGGCAGGCATTCGGTGAGCCGTAGGCGCCCAGAGGGGCGGCAGCTCAAGCAGAGAATCGTCCTCAAACTCCAGTAACTCCTTACTGGAAGGGGGCAGTCTCAGAAGGGCTTCCAACTGCTTAGCCTCTGGTTGGTCTGCCAGCAGATAATTGACTAATGGATCAGACAGCTTCACCGGACGGGCTAAAAATGGCTCTAGATGAAAAGTTTGCACCTCGATTAACCCGGATTTCACTAAAGGTGAATCCACAGTTAGACAATGACGAGCGGTACGCCATTCGGCATCATTCCGGCAAAGAATCCGCAAAATTAAATCAACCGTTGGCAACCCCATTGCCCCGATCTGCTCGGATTCTTGGAGATAGTTATAAATTCGCCCATAGCGACGGCTAATTTCAGGGGCCAGCGCCATTAACAGCAGATTTTTCTCAAATACAGATAGCTCTAGCCGACTACAGAGGGTGGGAATACCTAGGGCAATTCCCCGTTGCTGGCTAACCTGAATCTTGGCATCCAATTGTTGTTGGTAGTTGGCTTTGGTCGGACTGGTCTTCCGCCGACCATCTGCCGGAGAGTCGTAGGACGGATCGCCGTCCAAGTTTAACAATCCCTTCCACCAGTGACTTGTAGCCAGATCGGCTTTCGATCTCGCCACCCGCTCCACTTCTTTCACCTCTCTACGTTGTCGGGCTACCGCCACTGCTAACACCCGATCGAGCCAGTTCAATTCAGCCCGTAAGTAGCTCCAATTATCGAGAAACGGTTCGATCGAGGACTCGGTTGGCATGGAGGTGGGAATGGTGAGGTGGGGAGAGGCAAGGCGTGAGGGCGATGGGGGCAATGGGGACGATGATGAAGCAGGTGAGAAAACAGGACAGATCAGGAGCGATGGATGGTGCCTAGAACCCGAATAAATTCCAACGGTAAGCCATCGGGATCCGCGATGAACGCCACTTCGTACACTCGATCGCCGATCATCTGTTGCTCTGGTTCTAACAAGACCTTGAGCGGTTGGTGGCGATCGGGATCGGCTTGCAATTGGTGAGCAAATTGGTCTTTCAGTCCTGTTAGCCAAGTCGGCAGGTCGGTAGCCGTTTCCGTGAGATCAAATGACAGGTGATAGTAGCCAACGTAATGTTCATCCCCAAAGGCATCCGGGGCAGGGTGAGGTTCAGGAATCTGAATCAGTTCAATCCGTCCATTCAAGCCTTCCATCCAACAGGCAAGGGTATAACCCGTCGTAAAGCGTTCGTTAACCACAAAGCCTAACTGTTCGTAGAATGCGATCGCACGATGGATATTAGCAGTCCGAATAGAGGCGTGATGCATGCACTAGGGAAAGATAGCTTACCTGTATTATTGCAAGGATCACCAGCGATCGGCTGGTCTCAACTTGATTACCCTGCTATAAACAAAAACACCTCACGGTCATCTAACCGTGAAGTGCTGCGGTAAAAATTGCTTGATCAAGCATCTACTTGATTACAACTTCTTAATGCCAATCAAGAGCACCGAAGCATAGTAACCGTTCCCTACCAGGAGGGATTTAGTAGAGTGCTTCCTCTTGGTGAGTTTGGATGGTGCAGTCGGAGGTGGGGTAAGCCACACAGGTCAGCACATAGCCAGCTTCAATTTGATCATCATCCAGGAACGATTGATCAGATTGATCAACGGTACCAGCGGTGATTTTGCCTGCACAGGTGGAGCAAGCACCAGCGCGACAGGAATAGGGTAGGTCAATCCCTTGCTCTTCAGCCGCGTCGAGAATGTACTCGTCATCGGGAACTTCGATCGTGGTATTCAGCCCTTCGGCTTCGTTAACTAAGGTGACCTTGTAAGTTGCCATGCAGTGGTCCTCTCAATAATGGAAACAGCACTTAAAAACTCATCAAGAAGCAGAATCTGTAGCACTTTCAGCGAAAGCCTACCGGATCCATCAGCTTCACTTTTGATACTACGGGAAAAACATCCTTTTCGGACTGTAAATCCCTAGCGGGACGAATGGGATTCGTAATGAATACCGTCGATTTAATCTGCTTATCTTATAGGACACCCATCAATCCAGAGTAAATGATCGACTAAAACCTGCTCTCCGACTTCAATACAAGCTCTAGATCGGGTAGCAGAACCCGACCATAGATTTATCTAATAGATCGAATCAAACTTATCAGTAATCCCTTAGTTCACTAGGTGGTAGAGGCAATCGCTAATTTTCGTCACCGTTGCTTAATCCCCAACGACTTTGAGCAAGGGTGCTTGCTATTAGGAGATAAGACTGGTGTCTCACCTAACCGCTCAACTCTCACGACCTAATCAGGTATGAGCGGCAATTCTAATGTAAAGCAAGTTTGGTGGTTGCCACTTTTGACCCGAATTGTACCGCCCAGATGGTTCACCAGTTTTTGCACCAAGGCTAACCCTAACCCAGTCCCACCTTGTTTCCAGGGATCGGCGTTTGGCACTCGATAAAACTTGTCAAAGATGCGCGGAATTTCTTCCAGTGGAATCTCTGCATTAGAGTTGCAAACATCCAGACAAATCCCAATGTTGGTTCGCCAAACAGTTAGCGTAATCATTGCTTCTGCCGGACTGTATTTACAAGCATTCCCCAACAGCTCAACGACAACCCGCTCTAGGCTAGCCAGGTCCGACCTCAGTCGAGGCAATTGGGTAGGTAGGTTGACTTGAAGATGTTGGCGGTGACGATCGAGCCGGTCATGAAACGACTCCACCACCCGAGTCAGCCAGGGTTGCAGGTCAATTTCGCTCACCGTTAGAGTGTGTTCGCCTACCTCCAAGCGTTGCAACTCTAGTAGATCATTAATCAGGCTAATTTCTCGTTCACACTGCTCATGCAGGATCTGTAAATAATGGCTGGCTTTATCCGATGGCGATTGATTTTTCTTCAGAGCCAACGTCAGCATGAGAATCGCCATTTTCATACTGGCAACGGGAGTGCGAAGCTCATGGGAAACGGTACTGAGAAAATCATCTTTCAACCGATTGAGTTTTTCCAGTTCTTCTACCTGAGCACGGGCAGCTTGGTAAAGTCGAGCTTGCCGAATCGCGATCGCACATTGATTTGCTACCTGTCTGACCAGATTAATTTCGGCATCGCTAAACCTGCGGGTCGTCTGGTGAATTATGCCTAAATAGCCGATCGCCCCGGCTTCACCAGCCAGAATTGGATCAGGACAGGGATGAGGTAACAACGTCTGCTCCGAAGCTGAACACAGAGCAGATGCTTCTAGAAAAATTGGGCACAACAACTTGGCGGCTAAACGGTGAAATAAATCTGGACAGGCGAGATCCCCTGTCTGAGTCGATTGGAGCGGCGTCCGCTTGCCATCATACGCCTGAAATAGATTGCCCTGGAGTAATTGCTCATGCACTTTAGGGGTATCAGCCACCGCCAGAACTTGCCCGATCGCCGACCCTAAATGGGCAGGTGTAGCCTCATAGCGGATGGTTGCCGTAGTGCGCTCAACATTGTAGAGAGCCGCACAACAGTAATCCACACTTAACGCATTAGCCAAGGCTTCAACGGCTGTCTGAAGAATTTGGCTTTCATCTAGAGAGGCATGAATCCGATCGGTAATTCGCTTCAGAACTTCGGCAAAATTGAGCGACTGTTGGAGTTGTTGGGTGCGTTCTTGTACCTGTTGCTCCAGATCGCGATTGAGCAGTTGGACTTGCCGATAAAGTTCTGATTGTTGAATCGCGATCGCCGCTTGAGTTGCCAACTCTTGCAATGTCTCAATTTCTAGAGGTTGCCAGTAGCGGGAAGACTGACAATGCTGGGCAATCAGTAATCCCCATAAAACATTCTCTCCAATTGCTTCAGTCGCTGGCTCGGTATCGGTACCCTCCGTTGACGGGGGTAGCGGTTGAATAATCGGTAGAACTAAATTAGCCCTGACTTGGAACTGAGTCAGTAGCTCCAGGTAACAGGTTGACAGGTTGGCAGCGTAGACATCTGCGATCGCCTGCACCCGCCCCTGACGATAGGCTTGCAGATATTTTTCTGCAAAACAAGGATCACGAATCGTTGTCCCTAACATCGCATTCCATTCTGGTGCCACCGACTCTACCGCCACGTAGCCAGAATGGTCAGCGTCCAGCCGCCAGATTAAGACGCGATCGGTTTGCAGAAAATGCCGCACATCTTCTACGGTTGTTGTCAGAATTTTTGCCAAATCTAACGATTGGTGAATGCGTTGGGCAATTCGGCTAACCAAATGCTCATAGTCATGGCGACGCCATGGTTCGGTGGCTAAGCGCGATCGGGGCTGGCACAGATAATCACCATACCCTGGATAGGTTGAGGCCGCTTCCTTCAGAGCCAGCTCAACCGCTAGCGCTTGCTCATAATGTTTTTCTGGCTCAGGTCGGGGAATGTCCACCACGCAACATCTCCTATCAGAGAACATCTGCCAGTTCATTTTTCCAGGTCAGAATGAACCCTAGTGCGAACTGGCAGAGAATCAAACCCAAACGGGTTGAAGTGGATGTGTGAGGTGATAGTTCACAATCAAACTGAGAGATTACTAGGTGATACTGTATACCTCACTTATCTCAGTGTTCCCAGACCCAATGCGTTACCAGCGAGACATTTACATAGCTACACAGTTAATCGGCGGGGGTGGTAGACGTTCTACCACCCATTGCGGGTCTAGAAGCTCCTACGGCTATGGGGCTTAGCCCATACCCGGAATCAATCCACCACTGAGCCGCTTCATAATCCGCCCGGCAACATCGGAATAACGAACTTGCCCACACAAAAACTGACCAATCCGTTCAGCTGCCGTTGGTCGCTTCAGTAGCTTATAGCCCAGCCCAGGAAACTGGTAGAACAGACCGGCAATCCGTTGCGCCCAAACCATATCAGATCCAAGCTCTCGATTGATAGTCTGGGTATATTCTGCTAGGGCATTCGTATTACCTGCTAAAGCTTGATCGATCGCATCAGCCGCCTTGACACCGGTATAAATAGAGGGACGAATCCCTTCGCCGGTAATGGGATCAACGATACAAGCCGCTTCACCCACCAATACCGCATGTTGGGTATGCAGAGGTTGTTCACCATCCCAAACACAAATGGAGTATTCCTTCGGGGGTTGAGTCACCTGAGTTCCAGTTTTGCTGGCGTATTCCATCAATATTTTGGGTAAATCAGCTGAGTTGCCACCTCGCAGGGTCGCTGCACTAATCGAACAGCCATCAGCTTTAGGAAAGCTGGAGATAAACCCATTTTTGACCAAACCAAATTCAAACCGAGCGATATGGTTACCCTGAGGATCGCTACCTTCCAAGGTGAATCCCTGTCGGCGTTTGGTGGCTTTAAATCCCAGCCATTGGCTCATGGATCCACCTGCCCCATCGGCGGCAATCAAATAGCGACCTTCGATACTGCCATTTGCCGTATTGACTTGCCAACGATCGCCCTTAAATTCAATGCCTGTGGCTGCCGTATTCTCTCGCAGTTCTACGCCTTGCTTTTGCGCCTGTTGCACTAAAAAGTGATCAAACAGATCCCGTCTGACCATCCACATGGGTTCAGGGGTCGTTAAATGAGCCTCGATCGGATCACCTAGTTTCCAAGTGAACTGAACATGTTCTACGGTTTGCGCGACCACTGGGGTAAAGTCAAAATCGAACCACTGCGAGACCGTAGACGGCACCCCACCACCACAGGGCTTATACCGGGGGAGAGAATGTTTCTCTAGGAGAAGGACTGAGTGCCCCCGCTTTGCCAAGTGATATGCGGCTGACGCACCAGCAGGGCCCGCTCCCACAACAATACAGTCGAATATCATGCCAAGTTCTCCCCAAGGTTTACCAGGTTTTTAGTAATATACGATCGCTAATCAAACTTTAGCGATCTATCCATAGAGATGAGGTCAGCATCCCTACGGATTCAACTCTGAAAGCGGCTAGATTGATCGCATCTATTCTCCGCAGTTCTGCTGATTTAGCTTAATGGGCACTACTAATTTTCGGATGCCAATTCAGGAAACTTCATGAATTTATTGCGGAAAGATACCTGCAAAATTGAGGAGAACTGCAATCTAGGTTCATTAGTATTCCAGTCGATGTAACTGCCACAAGAACAGGATTCATGAATTGCACGGAGTACAACTTTTTCTGCAAATCGTAGGATGAAGCTATAAAGGTTTCGTAAAGCAATTCCGAATAATTGCTACTATCACGGAACCATAGGAGATGGCGATGATGTGGCAACTATGCATTCGATATCCTAATGGGCAAGAAAAACCGCTGCAAAATTATCGAAATCGGGAATTAGCCCTCAAATCTGTCGATGCGATCTACTCTCAAGGCTATCCGATGCATGTAGCTTATGTAGTCCGACCGATTGCCTTAGCCGAACGCCCCTGCACTTAAGTCACTAGAGAATATTAAAAAGGGCACAGCAGAACTGTGCCCTGACAGGATAAATAAAGCCAAGTGATGCTGCCCAGGCGGATACGCTTATTACCAAGTTTTATGCCTTGGCTAAATCAGTTGGTCAACAATCACAATTTAATGCCATTTTCAGCACTCATTGAGGATTAGACCGTGGCGATATCCTTCTCTTTTTCAGCCAACAATTCATCAACTTTAGCCGTGAATTTATCGGTCATTTTTTGAATTTTGTCCTGTAAATCTCGTGCTTCGTCTTCCGAGATCTCACTATTTTTCTCTTGTTTACGCACAGAATCAACCGCATCCCGCCGAATATTGCGAATCGAAACTTTTCCTTCTTCGGCAAACTTAGCTGCCACTTTTGCCAGTTCTTTCCGCCGATCGCTGGTGAGTGGGGGAATATTCAAGCGAATAATCGAGCCATCGTTATTCGGAGTTAGTCCCAAATCCGACATGGAAATGGCTTTTTCAATCAGATTCAGGCTAGTCCGGTCAAAGGGTTGAATCGTGATCGTGCTGGCATCAGGTGTACTAATACTTGCCAACGATTTTAGCGGTGTAGGTGCACCGTAATATTCCACCGTAATTCGATCGAGGATGGCGGCATTTGCCCGCCCTGTCCGAATTGTATTAAACGACCGTTGAGTCGCCTCAACCGACTTATGCATGTGGTCTTCAACATCAGCTAACTTCACAAGAACCTCCGACAAGCGTTCCAATCGGTTCTCCCATCACGGCTCGACGGATATTTCCCTTCACAGAAAGGTCAAAGACGATGATGGGAATGTTGTTATCTTTGCATAGAGCGATCGCAGTACTATCCATCACCCGCAGATCCTGGCTTAGAACATGCGCGTAGTTCAGGGTTTGATAGCGACGTGCCTGTGGATTGATATGCGGGTCAGAGTCATACACTCCATCCACTTTTGTCGCTTTAAATAGCACATCTGCACTGATTTCAGCCGCCCGTAATGCAGCCGTAGTGTCGGTAGTGAAAAACGGATTGCCAGAACCCGCACCAAACACCACCACTCGATTTTTCTCTAAATGCCGAATGGCTCGTCGCCGAATATAAGGTTCGGCAACTTCTTGCATGGCGATCGCAGTTTGAACCCGAGTCGGTACCCCAGCTCGTTCTAACGCATCTTGCAGGGTCATGGCATTCATGACAGTAGCAATCATGCCGATGTAATCGGCAGTTGCCCGATCCATCCCTGCTGCTGCGCCCTTCACACCACGAAAAATGTTGCCACCCCCAACAACGATCGCGACTTGGACTCCAGTGGTAACAATTTCGGCTACTTCCTGGGCAATATCTTGCACAATGGTCGGATCAATCCCATAGGCAAGGTCGCCCATTAGAGCTTCACCGCTTAACTTAAGTAAAACTCGTTGGTAAGTTAATCCCATGGGATTACTATGCTTCTTGCTCTAATTTACCTTCACCCTAAGATAGCACTAAGATGCCAACAGTCAGTGGTTTCTCCAGAGACTCGTTGGTTAAGGACGCCATTTAATCGAGCAACCGATCGGTGGAATGTACGTAGGCGTAATCGGTTGTCCACTCAAAACTTGAGCGATCGCAGCCCGAAAATGCGCCGTTCCCACAGCCTCAGGCTGGTCGGCATTATCATCAATCTGCCCGTTGTAGCAAAGAATGCCATCTCGATTAAGCAAAAACACTTGCGGCGTTTTCTCCGCTCCAAAACTATGGGCAACATCTTGAGTGACATCTCGTAAGTAAGGAAAATTGAGCTGATGCTGCTCTGCAAATTCCCGCATGTTTTCGAAACTATCATCGGGATACCGATCGGCATCGTTAGGATTGATGCCAATTAAGGTAAATCCTTGCGTCTGAAATTCTGTCTGAATTTGTTTGAGGCGCTCTAGATAAAGCCTGACATAAGGGCAGTGGTTGCACATAAACACTACCCCTACAGCTTGCAATCGTTCTAAGTAGCGGAACAAGTGATGCACCGAACCATCCGTTCCGGGCAGCTCAAAATCTGGAGCATAACCACCGATCGCTGTACCCATTTTTTCCATGAAGCTGACCGTGCTAGTTTGACGTGGCGGCTGCGAATCGCCACCTATGTTTATAAATCAATTTAGCAAGGTTGGACGGTTCAGCACACGGATTAAGCGGTATTGCCTGAGCGAGCTGGCTTATCGCCAACCGCTTTCGCTACCTCCACCCCATTCTCTTCTAAAACAACCACTGGCTCCGAGCCATTGTTCATTTCAATCCGTTTGACCAAGACTCGCCCATTAGATAAGCGTTGCCCAACTCCAACGTAGCGACTGGTCTCCTCATTTGGGGCTTTGACGATCGCCTGCGGCACACCATTAATATTGACCACCCCACTAACCTCTACTCCATCAGCCAGAGTAGTCGCTGGCTTTGGCGGTAATGCTGCCACATTAGGACTGTTGCCACCCGCTGAAGGAGTTGACTGTCCCCCCGTTCCCGGTCTAGCTGCCGTGCTAGATGGGTTGGCTGCATTCGGTTGCCCTGGCGTCCTCGCTGACCCTGAACCAATCCCAGCCGGTCTAGCAGCGATCGCGGGGGGTCTGGCTGGACTAGGTAGCAAAGGTTCTTTCGCTTCAACGGGAGTTGCCTCAACGCCACCCCCAGGTCTTGTTCCAGCGGGTAGGGCTGTCACTTTAGGCACGGGTTTCCGGGCAGGAGTCTGAGGCGCAGCTAAGGGTACAGCCCCAAAGGGATTACTGGCCTGTTGCTGTTGAGTCGTGATCTCCTGCTGAACATTCTTTGCCCGCTCATTAGCATTCGTCGATTGAATCAATCCAGGTAAAACGGAACCCGGAGCGGTGGGCTTCTGTGCCACTAAAGGTTGAGAAGCCGCAGGTGCGGCTGATGCAGCAGGTGCTGGTTGAGTAGGACTAGAAGATGCCGCTGGAGACGGAGAGGTAGCCGTGTTTACAGGGGCTTCAGAGGAGCAGCCTACCATTGCTAAAGCGATCGCCCCAACCAGAACAACAAACTTGTGCTGATGCATAACCAAAAACTTCCCGAATGCGCTAATTCCACAATAGCTCTAATTTCCCCTATTCATGTCAATAACTTCATGGATTGTGTCGATAAATTGTGACTATTTGAAACGAGATCATGACTACTCACTATAGTTTGAAAAGCAATGGGATTAAAATCTTCAGAGCTAGGGGTTAACAAGCAAGAGTTCGTTGAAGTTAGCCATTGCTACATCTCTTTACTGCTCCTGTTACTAAATTGGAAACAGCATCCTGTTTACCGAATTGAAAAGACCAAGGGTGGGTAGGAAATCCTCCTTCTGAAGCACCGAATCATGCCCAGAACCAATAACAGCCGTCCACCGTAGCGCTCTCAATTTCTGTCCTTGGATGTTAGCTTTACAGGTTTTTGGGGCATCCTGAATCTTAAGCATCTCTGAAAAATAATTGATTAGTATCCAAAATGGCGGTACTTCATCGAGAAGTTGCCTGCTTCCCGATATCTAACCCTCGTTTTTTATTGGCTTTTTTATTAGAAGTTAGGTTGATATTGCCTGGAGACAGGAGATACTAGAAATCAAAACTGGTTCATTGGTAATGGAGGCAGTGATGAAGAGCCAATCGATGAAAATGCATTGGATCGTGGGTGGAACCGTTCTGACCTTACTAGATTTGGCAATTAGTTTCGGTCATCCATCGCCAGTGAAAGCCGGAGAAATTACGCTGCTCGATGGCACTCGCTGTACCGGCAACTTTCAAGGACGTAGCGGTACAGGCATTTGTGTTTATTCCAAAACCGAGGAACTAGGTGGAGCTTACGACTACTACAAAGGGGAAGTGCGCAATGGGATTCCCAATGGAAGTGGCGTTTTTGTCTACATAAACGGCGATCGCTATGAAGGGCAAGTTCGGAATGGACAACCGAATGGGAGAGGCATGTTTCTATTTGCCGATAACAGCCGTTACGAAGGCGAGTTTAAGAATGGAGAATTTAGTGGTCGAGGCACATTTACCTATACCAATGGTGGTCGTTACACCGGACAACTTTTGCGCGGACAACCGCATGGCAGCGGCACCCTGGTAGATGGGCAATATTCCTATACAGGACAATTTTATTTAGGTCAAATTAACGGTAATGGCACGATTTCTAACAAAAATGGGATTCGTTGCCAGGGCGTTTTCTACAACAACCAATTAAGTGGTAAGGGAACATGTAGCTATCCCCAAGGCAATGCAGTCAGAAGCTATAGTGGGGAACTCCGCCGGGGCGTACCCGATGGCAGAGGTACCATGACGATGAAGAATGGTAGTCGGATCACAGGTGAGTTTCGAGAAGGGCAACCAACCCGACGATAATGATCTGAAATAAACGTTCCTAGCGATCGCCGGACTAGGGTTCAAGTTCACGGCGATCGCTCAGGAAACTGCGCTTCTCTGACTGAATTCATGTGTAGACATTCACTATTTTCAAACAGGCAATCACCCCAATGAGCAGTCATTCCAGAATCATCAGGTTTCCGCTCCTCGGATGGGCGATCGTCTTATTAATTAGCACTACCAGTTGTTCGCTAGCTGAACTGCGTAAATCGCTCCGCTCTGAACCTAAGGCAACTCCCGCTACAGCGGCGCTTGCCCAACATCTCAGTCAGCGGGGGGCAAAGTTATACAGCACCTTCTGGTGTGGGTATTGTCATCGGCAGCAGAGCTTATTTGCTGATGCTGCCAGTCAACTGAAAGTGATTGAATGCGATCCGGGTGGCGAGAACGCCCAACCGGCTTTATGCGCTCAAGCTAAAATTATGAGCTATCCCACTTGGGAAATTGATGGGCAATTTTATCGAGGAATGCGTTCCTTAGAAGAACTGGCAGATATTTCTGATTATCAAGGCGCCCGTAATTTCTGAGCTTTTTAGAGGGTGTTTGACCAGTGATCTGTTGTGGGTTTCAGCCTGTTGCCGATCCCCCTTGTCCCCTAAAAAAGGCAAAACTTACCTTACAGTCCTTTTTTCTAGTGCATTAGAACACCAGTCATGACGCGATCGTGTTGCTCTCGGCTACTTGTTGCTTCGGTTAGAGCCCCAAATCTGCAATTAATCACCATTCCGCCAGCTAATTTATGACTCGTACCAAATCTCCTAAGCAACCGATTTCTACTCGTCATTTAATCAAATTCTTACTTCCACTTCTGCTATTTTGTGGAGGATTATTTGCAGTTTGGTTCGTTAATCTGATTAGTCAAAGTTCGCTGTATCGCCTAGTCGAAGATTTTTCTTTTTGGGCAACTGAAAGTTATCAAGGGTGGTTTAGTCAGCAACAGCAAAGTGCAGCGAATAATCCCGTTATGTTGGTTGGTCTGGCGTTTGCTGGTGGATTAATTGCTAGCGTGTCTCCCTGTATTCTCTCAATGCTGCCTATCAATCTCAGCTACATTGGTACGCGAGAGATTACTTCCCGGCGGGACGCCCTCGCGAAGGCAAGTTTATTCGTTTTAGGAGTGGTTACAGTTCTTAGCTTATTGGGATTAGTCTCTTCCTTTGCCGGAATTGTATTTCGGGAATACAAAGGCTACTTCCATATCGCCGTTGGCAGTTTAATCATCGTCATGGGTTTAAGTTTGGCAGGCATTGTGCGACTGCCCAACCTACAAAATCGTTGGCAGGTAACCGCTGCCAATTCTCAACCACCTGATAGCAATGCCAGTCGATCGCTTGGTGGGTTGTTGCGTTCGATTTTTATTGGTCCCTATGGGATTGGCTTAACCTTTGCCTTAGTAAGTTCGCCCTGCACTAGCCCGATCGTGGTGACAGTTTTAAGTGCTGGAGCTGCTACTGGCTCGCAATTTCAAAGTACTTTAGCGATGGTGAGCTATGCCTTGGGCTATACGGCAATTATCTTCCTGGCGAGTTTATTTACCGGATTAGCCAAACAAACTCGGACGTTGCTGGTTCACTCCGATAAAATCGTGCGGGTAGCTAGCGTCATCCTGCTGCTAGTGGGTGGGTTTTACCTGATTACTGGCGGACAATGGATTTGGGCAACACTAACCCTCCGCTAGAAATCTAAAGAGTTGTTAAAGACAACGAAGCTGAAGAGTACAGAATTATAAAGATTTGCAAAGTCCTTGCTCAGGTGCTAGATTGCTGAGTGAAGTCGTACCTAGTCTGCTCAACCCTATTTTTAGAGAAAGGTTGGTCGCCCAGCGGTGGTGCTGTCAAATTTGCACTATTTCATCAAGCCCAGCCTTGAGTAACGCCAAAACCGCGATCGTGCCTTGTCGCAGATTCATTGATCACCTCGCTGGACTGACTGCTCTGGAACTTGAGTGAATTCATGCAAGCACCTGTCATTCCTTATTCTCCATCTCAACGACATTCCACCTATACCCAAAAGTCACCTCTGAAAATTGTGGCATTGGGAGATAGCCTCATTTACGGATTCGGTGATCCTGAGGGAGGGGGTTGGGTCGATCGTCTCCGTCGGAGTTGGATGCATCCCGATAGCCCCGGACATGCTCTCTACAACCTGGGGGTACGGGGTGATAGCGTTCGCCAGGTCGCTCAACGATTAGAGAATGAATTTCGGCATCGGGGAGAACTGCGGAACCGCGTCCCAGATCTCATTATTTTGTCGGTAGGAGTCAATGATTCCGCCCGATTAGCGCGGCAAGATGGCCGGAATTTCACGGATTTTGATCGATTTCAGGCTGACCTGGCAAACCTTCTCGATCAGGCGCAGCACCTTTGTCCGGTGCTATTTGTCGGCATGGTGCCAGTGAATGAAGCTAAAATGCCGTTCCTAGACTGTTTTTACTATAACCACGCCGACCAGTTTCGCTATAAAGAGGCAACCCGACTCGCTTGCCAGCAACGCCAAATCCCTTACTTGGATGTATTTGCTCGGTGGATGGAGCATGGTAGTGATTGGTGTCAAACCCATTTACTCGAGGATGGATTACATCCCAATGTGCTGGGCTATCAAGCCTTATTGGATGAAGTATTAAGTTGGGATGCCTTTGCGAAACAAGTATTGGGAATAGATTGTCAGGTATCAGTAGCATGACCGTATTGGTAGTAGCAACCGGAAATCCCGGTAAGGTGCGAGAATTGCAAGCCGTCCTAGCAGATCTAGATTGGGAATTGCGAGCTAAACCTGCTGAGTTAGAGGTGGAAGAAACCGGAGATACCTTTGTCGCCAATGCCTGCTTAAAGGCTTCTGAGGTTGCCCGGGCAACAGGAGAATGGGCGATCGCGGATGACTCTGGGTTAGAGGTAATGGCACTCAATGGTGCTCCAGGAGTTTATTCAGCGCGCTACGGCAGCTCGGATCCAGAGCGAATTCAGCGATTGTTAACGGAATTAGGCGATCGTCCTAACCGAGCAGCGCGATTTGTTTGTGTGATTGCGGTCGCTCGACCGGATGGGACGATCGCCTTACAAACAGAAGGTGTTTGTTCGGGAGAAATTCTCAATACCCCCCAGGGTAGCGGTGGATTTGGCTTTGATCCCGTCTTTTATGTTCCAGAGCATCAACAGACTTTTGCCGAAATGCCACTAGAGTTAAAGCAATCGATCAGCCATCGGGGGAAAGCACTTCAATCCCTGATTCCGCAACTGGCGGCGATCTCAAAGTAATTAAATAATTTCTAACAGTATTTCTACGGGGCTCGCCAACCTACGGGAGGCAACGCCGGATTCAAAGGCTTGATCGCGGTTGAGTCTCTTAAACTGCTGTTCGCTTTTACTAGGTTCTACAAGGTTACAGCACCTACCTTTCAGCTCTGGTTAGCTCAAGGGGTTAAACCCACGTGAGTTGATTTTGGGAATACCTTATCTCGATATAAAAGTCTGACTCAATAGCCCGTTCTATTTTTCTACTTCATCCAAGCTTTATAAAACATTCAGCTTGTGAAGTTCTAGAAAAGATTGGCTCAGTATTATCACGGTATACGTTTGTTAACAGCCGCTTGGCTTATAGTAATTCGTGAAGCTCTTAAGTATTTACACGGTTTCCCTCGATATATGGAATTGCTATGCCATCTGCACTGAAACAGGCAACAGTTAAATTTCCGGGGTATACATCTGCCAATTTGTGGGTGCCACATCACTCCGCCTCTTCCAGCTTTAAACGGCTGCTTGATATCGTTGGTAGTTTAGTTGGCTTAATCATTTTGGCAACTATCTATCTACCGATCGCGATCGCCATCAAGCTAGATAGTCCAGGACCAGTGCTATTTGTACAAGAACGGTATGGGTTGTTGGGGCAACCATTTTATATCTATAAGTTCCGGTCAATGGTGCAAAATGCTGACCAGTTAAAGACGCAAATCAAAAATGAAGCGAAAGGGTTAATCTTTAAAAATCAGGACGATCCACGGGTGACACGCGTAGGACGATTCCTGCGACGGACTAGTTTAGACGAATTACCCCAGTTTTGGAATGTTCTCAAAGGAGAAATGAGCTTAGTTGGAACGCGTCCACCCACTGCCGATGAAGTCTCGCGCTACCACTGGTATCACTGGCAACGGCTCAATGTGAAGCCAGGCATGACCGGTGAGTGGCAGGTGAGCGGACGATCGCTAATTCACGATTTTGAAGAGATTGTGCAACTGGATCTACATTACCAAGCGCAATGGCACCCGTTCTATGACCTAGTGCTGATCTGGCGCACCATTTATGTCATCCTGGCAAAACAAGGAGCCTGCTAATTCAAAGTTGACTTAGGGAGTAGCCCAAATTACTAATCCCATACCATAGGGACTACCAAGATGCTCATGTTTGGGGATTACCCGCAGGGATAGTCCTTGCAAACCACTGCTGCTATATGCCAACTCACCTAAATAAATCTGATTCCCTTGCTGATCGGTGCCTTGATACTGCATGACCGAAGGGACGCCATTCACGATCTCGCCACTAGCATCTACGGCTCCCTGATACAGCTGAACCTCCACATCAGTCGGCGTCAGTGCGGCTAAATGAATTTGGGTTTTAACCGTAACTGTCTGGTTGACATGAATATCGGCTGGTTGGGAAACATCGACATTAAGAATTTTGATGCTGTACCACTGCTCCATCACTTTAGCTTTCCATAGCGCCAGTTCCCTAGCAGGAGCGTACTGATTAGAGGTCAGCACTAAATAGCGATCGCTAGCAGGGAAATACCCTCTGGTGGCATACTCTCCAACCATGCGAGCTGTATTAAATCGGGGACAGTTTAACCGGATGGCATCCTTCATTTTGGCAACCCAACCGCGTGGCAGGTCATCGTCGCCTCGATCGTAAAACAACGGGACAACAGCCTGTTCTAACAGGTCATACAGGGCATTTGCTTCCACATCATCTTGATAGGTAGGATCCTCGTAGTCTTCACCCTGCCCGATCGCCCAGCCAGTCCGCACATAGTCCGCTTCATCCCACCAGCCATCGGGAATGCTCAAGTTGAGCAAGCCATTCATCGCGGCTTTCATGCCACTGGTACCCGAGGCTTCCCGAGGGCGACGTGGGGTATTCAGCCAAATATCGCAGCCAGCCACCATTAACCGAGAGACATGAATATCGTAATCAGGGATATACACAACATGGGCATTGATCCCTTCTTCACGCGTGAAGTGCACAATATCACGGATCAGTTCTTTTCCAGGAATATCTTTGGGATGGGCTTTACCAGAAATCACAAACTGTACCATCTGTTTCTTATGAGGAAAGGGACGTTTAACATGACCCATATCCAACAAAATTTTGCGAATCCGAGTTAAATCCCGCAGAAACAACGTGGCTCGTTTATAGGTAGCAAAGCGACGAGCAAAGCCGATCGTTAACACAGTTGGATCTAAAACTTCCGCTGCTTGAATAATCTCCGTTGGTGAGGCCCCTCGATCGCGCAGAGTTCGCTGCAACCGCTCCCGCACAAACATGACCAATTCCGATCGACAGCGTTCGTGATTCCGCCAAAGTTCTTCATCGGGAATCGACTTCACTCGTTCCCATAAGGGATGATCGGCGGGGGCATCGGACCAACTAGGACCCAGATAGCGGTCATACAACTCCTGAGTAGGCTTAGCTACACAACTGCGGGCATGCACTCCATTCGTGATGGCACTAATCGGCACCTCATTTACGGGTAGATCTGCCCAGAGCGGACTGAACATTTTTTGAGATACCAAACCATGCAATTGGCTCACGCCGTTCACAAAGTTTGCCATTTTGATTGCCAAGACGGCCATGCTGAAGGGAGCGGCTAAATCACCAGTGTTCTCCCGCCCCAGGGCTAGAAACTGTTCACGGGACAAGCCAAAGCGATCGGCATAGTGCCCGACTGAATGCATCACCTTATCCGGTGGAAATAAATCAATGCCAGCGGGAACAGGCGTGTGGGTAGTAAAAATCTGACTGGCACGCGCGAGTTGCCTGGCTTCCGCAAAGCTCAGGTCATGCTCTGCCATCATGGTCCAGATCCGCTCTAATACCAAGAACGCTGAATGCCCCTCATTCATATGGCACACCGTTGGATTTAGACCCAACGCTTTCAGCATTTGCATGCCACCGATTCCCAGCATAATTTCCTGATCAATCCGCATGTCGATGTCACCGCCATACAGTTCATCGGTAATGTCATGGTCATACGGGTTGTTCGGTTCAATGTTTGTATCCAGTAAGTAAAGTGGTACCGTTCCCACCTGCACTCGCCAGACCCGGGCATACACCACTCGTCCTGGATAACTTACTTCTAGCCGGAGTTCCGAGCCATCTGGATTACGTTCCAGATACAGCGGCATATTGTAGAAATCATTAATGGGGTAGCGTTCCTGCTGCCAACCATCGGCGTTCAGGTATTGGGCAAAGTAGCCCTCCTGATACAGGAGCCCCACTCCCACTAAGGGTAAACCTAAGTCACTAGCAGATTTCAAATGATCCCCAGCCAGTATCCCCAATCCACCCGAATAAATGGGTAAACAGTCCGCCAGTCCAAATTCTGCCGAGAAGTAAGCGTAACATTCCTGGGAGGCAGTCCGATCGTGAACAAGAGCAGGCTGTTTGCGGTGTTTGCGATACCACATACGCTCCTGTAAATACTCATCCAGTTGCCGAGAGGCCCGCTCCATTTGAGCTAAAAACCCTTCATCTTCCGCCGCTTCCTGCAATCGTTGTTGGCTAATGGTTCCTAGCATCAGGACCGGGTTATGCCGACTGGATTCCCACAAATCAAGATCCAGACGACGAAACAAATCTTTCGTATCAACGTTCCAGTCCCAATGGAGGTTGTAGGCTAACTTACGGAGGGCTTCCAGTTGGGGAGGTAGGGAAGGAGAAACGTTGAACGTCCGAATCGGTCGCATAAATGCATTAGCTCCTCTATTCGCCTAACTTCCGCTATTGTGGCGCTAGTTTGGTTGAGCCAGGGCAGCTCTTAATAGACACTCTAGAAATGCATAACCTTTTGTAACTCAGACAGCCACGATGACCAGCTTAGATTGTATGCACCGTCAAGTTTTGCCAGCTCGCTCATGGTTCACAATTGGACTTATCACCGCAGCGATCGCCTGCTTCCCCGCTCTTCCAGCCCACAGCCAAACCATCCCCATTCCCTCGTCCGCCAGGGATCTCATCATTGGACAAACTCCAGATCCCCAACCTTCCCCCTCTTCCTCACCTCCTGCCTCCCTCGACCTCGACCCCGAACTGATTAACACCAGTCCCGTCTTACAACGCTGGCTTCAACACGTTCCGAATGTCATGGAAGATATTAAACACGATCGCAGCTTTCGGACCCGCCTCCGCTTAGGCTATAGCCAATTTCCCTCAACCGATGATGTAGGTGGTTGGCAGGTCGGGATAGAAGATGTGTTTATCGATCGCACTGGGTTAACAGTGAATGCGGATTATCAAGCCAGTTTTAACGGTCAGCGGGAAAGTTGGGGGGCAGATCTGCGGTACTATGTGCTGCCACTAGGAGGTTATGTCAATCTTGCCCCCGTCATCGGCTATCGCTATCTGCACACACAGCGTTACTCTACAGATGGTGTGAATGTTGGTGCGCGACTCTTGCTAGTTCCGTCCCGCACTGGAGCGGCTGATATTAGCCTGACCCAAAGTTGGGTGTCTCCAGGCAGCGACGATGAAGTGGGAATGACGACTGTTTCCGTAGGCTATGCTCTGACCCAGAACTTACGGCTCTCGACCGACTTTCAGAAGCAGAATTCGCGCTACCGCAAAGATAGCCGTCTAGGCATTGGCGTGGAATGGATGTTCTAACGGTCTTCTTCTAAGGGTTCGACATCGTGAAATAAGGTGTAATTAATATATTGCCGACCATCCGGCGATCGAGAAAAAATATCAACAAAGCGGTAATTCCACAGAATATTTCGGACGGGATAGGATTGGCGGGCATGAATCGATTGCGAGACCGTTTCATCCGTGCCAGTTAATGTCACCAGAATTTCCGCATTACTGTTTGCCAGGGACTCTGGGGTTTCATGATATAGAGGACTATCCGGATCGATCGGGTGCATTGCTGACCAACTGAGGGCAAAAAAAGGCGTATGGCTGCGCGTTAGATTCAGGTCATAAATCCGCCGCATGGTGTAGCCTTCCGGGAGCATTTCTTCGCGAATTAGTGTCACCCATAGCCTTGCCTCCAGAATTTGATTGCCCCGTTGGTTAGCCGCCCGAAACATTAAGGTTGGCACGTGATTCAGTCGGGTCACGATCGCAACCCGACTGAACAATACCCGCGCCGTCGGTCGGGAAAATCGGGCAAACATTAATCCAGTTGCCATAGCTACTCCCAGCAATCCCACTAAAGCTTCGATCGCGACCAAGATATTGGCATATCCAGTCTGGGGATATAGCGCCCCGTAACCGATCGTCGCCATTGTTTGCACACTGAAAAAGAAAGCATCTGGAAAGGAACCCGGTTGGGCATTGGCAATACAATCTCCCCCTGCCAGGTAGGCCAAGGCAAACAAAGCATTGACCATAAGGTATAGAACCACAATTAAACCAATGAAGCCTAACCAGGACATCATCAGCAAGAGGTGATAGAGATCTCGCCAGACAGGATGAAGTAAGCCCTGAAGGACAAACTCCACCTGTCCACCCAGAGTCACAACCCGCTGATACAGGCGAGGCGAACCAGGGCGAGATCGGATCTTTGGATTCCCTCCCGGTGGGTCCATCTTTAGCTGGCTGTGCTGCTCAAGGCTGGATCTTGACTGGTCACTGATGCTGGCAGACCTTGGCGTAAGCGATCGCCATAAAGGGCTAAGGCGTTACCACCGAGCAACAGTCCAAGATGGTCGCGATCGTAATTGGTCACCGTTGCGGCGTCCTTAACACACCCTCTCAGCACACCATCCCAGTGACCATAATCCCCCGAGAAGCAAGCCAAGCGCTTACCCACTTCTCCCATAGCGATATGCATATAGGCAGGACCTGGATCATCTGATTCAAACGAGACAAAGATCTGACCGCGTTCAAAATATTCCAGAGGATCCCGATGCCGCAAATCGTAGTGTTCGTATAAGCTGGCATCGTCAATTTTGGTGGGGTCATGCTCTTTTGTCCACATCAGGTCAAACAGGTTCTTGGCTTGACTAATGATGTTGGTGTTATTGTGAGCACCCCGTTCCTGAATCATCAGTTTGGTGAAATCCATCAGTGAGGGACGATAGGGATGCTTGGGATCAAAGTCGCGGATCCGTTTCTCCCAATGTTCATGGAAGGCATGAGCCAGATCGGGCAGCCAACCACACCCCCCTTCCAAGAATCCGACTCGCAAGGTGGGGAATTGCTCAAAGGCTCCATCAAAAATCATCCGCGCCAGAGCCATCTGTTGCTGATTGCGCTGAACAAAAATATGGGTCAGGACAAAGGTTTCCATATGGTCAGAAATGCCGCCGACCATGCCAGAACCCGGTCCACCATGAATGCCTAACGCAATATCTAGATCGACTGCGGTCTGCAACAAGGGGCGAAAATCGGGGTGACTAATCGCTTTAGAGGTGCGAATTTCGGGGAAGGCGTGGGGAGCACTGGGATGAGGCACTGGTAAATGAGGCGCCACTCCGACCGAAACCATGCCTAACTCATTCACACAGCGCTTCATTTCAGCGATCGCTGCCGTCACATCCTGTAAAGGAATCACCCCGATCGGTTTGAGGCGATTGTCATACCCTCGACAATCATCGGCAATGTAGTTGTTGTATGCCTGACAGAGCGCGACAGCTAGATCCTTATCCAGAATGCTAGAGAACATCAGGTTGAGGGTGCCGAAAATCACCTGCACATCCACACCCTCTTCATCCATATGCTGGAGCCGTACCCGGTTAAACATGGCTCCTAGGGTCGTGTCAGGATGAAGGTTGCGGAACCCACCTTTTCCTAAACCTTGGGGTTGCGGAAACATGCGGGCAAAATCGGCTTTGCCTGTCTCTGGATGAACATCAATAATTTTTGCCCGTTGATCACCCAGACTATCGACCACCAAGCCAATGCGATCGCGGTATTCTGGCTCGATATAATCCCGCAACACCAGGGGATTTTCTAACTTGTGAGCATCCGCATCGATCACTAACAAACCGTCGTACATGATTTCTCCTTAAACAGCAAATTGAAACGCGTTTAGCTGCCCATGAAACTCTTAATTATTGTTGGTATTAGGGTTGTAATTGGTGAGGAGTGGACGCAAGCCAAACCACCGCTCAAATGACCAAGACATTGAAGCCAGAATCATGATGCCATTCCGGTATTTAACGAAGGCAGGTTCATTTTTCTCAAACACGATATGACCGCCGATCGCAAATACCTGGGTCAACACCAGACACAGTAACGTCAATCGCCAATCAAAAAACAGCAAAATCACTGCCGCGATCGCCAGAATGTTGGTCAAATGATGCAACATTTGGTTAATCGGATGCTGATGGCTAGCGACAAAGTGGGCTTTCGCTTCTTGAAAGTAGCTCACGGGGGTCTCCAAAATGAATCTAGAGATAATTGTTGGCACGATACCATAGAGCTTTACACTCTTAGAGATGCGATCGATTTTCTTTGCAATTAACGCATTAACTATCAAAAAAGGTTGTCTATGGATAAGCCAAAACCGACATAGCAAACTTGTCAGGATGATTCAAGGGTTTCCTCTACACCTAACCCTTAGAACTCTCTGCCTAAAGGTAAAAGATGGTTAAAATAGCGCTCCCAAGCCGCTCTATAGCAGTAATGTGATTTGAACCATTGCACCCATAATTTAAGAGCAAATTTGATTAAGGGACATTTCTAGGTCGGGGGGTACACGATCGTGTACCCCCGGCAAATCGCCCCAAAAGAAGTGATTTAGTTGTCTCCTTTTGGAGCACTAACAAAGAGGTGATTACGGCGGTTCTACAGTGAAATCAAGGGACAGATTTACCACCAGCGTAATTGCAAATCTCCTTGTTCTGCTTGGTTCAATTCTTCCTGAGTTGGCCATTCCACAGCTTGATAGGTTCCGAAGATATGATCCCACCAATCCACTCCTAAACCAAAGTTGTGATGCCACATATTATGCTTGTGATGGATGTAATGCACTGGCATTTTCATCCAAAAACATTTAGTCGGATTATCGTGCTGGACTTGGTGCGCATAGGATGAAAATGCTGCGTAAACCAATCCACCTAAAAACCAACCAATCCCTGCCTCTAAAGAGACAAAAAAGGGCAGACACATTACGACGATCGTGCCTTTAATGTAATCCAAAAATTCCCATAATACGCCCTGCCCTTGGTTGCGTTTATGGTGATCGCGGTGACGTTGCCCTAAGCGATAAGGCTGATGCATCAGCCGATGCACCCAATACTCCACTAGGCTGGCAAACACAAAGGCACCGACAAAACAAATAATTCCGATCGACGACTTGGCAATCATGGGTTTCGCTCTTGGTTCCTCACAAAAAATTCTGCCTTAATCCTAATTTCCGTCATCCTGTCCCAGTCAGAGACCCAGAATCCGCACTCAGTTGTTCCGGGGGATGGGTTACAGTTTTTCCATTTTAGGAAGAAATTAAGGCAAACATCTTCTGTATTCTGCCATCTTGCTATAAGGTTCTGGGAACTGTTGTATCCCATCACTCATCTTTTGAACTATCCACTCGGGTCTACTGTGTGGAAGAGTTAGGTGCTATGATGCACCCCTAGTTAAGGATTGTATAGAATAGCATCTGAGTGAGGAGAACGATGGGATGGAACTGGCTACGACCCTAAAAACTCAGGATGTCCGCATTGGGGTCAGAGAAATTGGGATTAATCCAGATCATTGGTATGCCGTAGCTTGGGCAAAAGACCTGAAGCCGGGGCAGGTTATACCAGTCACTATCTGGAATCAGACGATCGCGGTTTACCGAGGCATCAGCGGTCAGATCCATGCTCTGGATAATATCTGTCCTCATAAAGGTGTTGATCTACATACTGGTGATGTAACAGGCGAGCGCTTGGTTTGCAGCTACCACGGGTGGGAATTTGATCATCAAGGTCAATGTGCCAAAATCCCTTATCTGCCGGAAGAACAAAAACTACCCTGTGCAGAACTGCGGGTATTCCCCGTGCAGGAGAAGTATGGTTTGATCTGGATTTTCCCTGGTAATCCAGCGTTAGCCGCAGAACGCCAACCACCTGAGATTCCCGAATTTGATAACCCTCATTGGATTATGGTGGCGATCGGGGCACGCTTCAATGCCCATTACTCCATTTGCAATGAAAACACGATGGATGTGTTTCATGGCTATCTTCACCGCAACTTGCAGGGATGGTTTAATCCAGTTTTACTGAAGCTCAAAGAATCCGATGATTCGGTCTGTGCCGATTACCGGGTGTCTTACCAGGGACCGATTACTCGCTTTCTGGGGTTAAGCGAAGACGGTGGTAGTATCACCACTAAAGTGATTTCGGTCAACTATCACTATCCCAACTATTACACATCGCTTGAAGGCATTTCCTCGCTGTATTTGATGCGGCTGCCTGTAAGTCCTTCCGAAAGCCGATCATTTGCCTTTCTGTTTCTCAAAGTCCGCTTGCCCCAGTGGCTAGTTGCCACGGTTCGTCCTATGCTTCAGTACAGCATCCGGCACGGTCTATTTTTGCGGTTCCTGGCTCAAGATATCGAAATGATTGAGAGTGAACAACGCAATTATTGGGCTAATCCTAAGCGGCGCTATGTTGAGATCAACCCAGCGATTGTGGCGTTGCAACGTGTACTCGTCCGCCAGTATGAGCAGTTTCGGCAATCGCTGGAACCAGCTCATACGAATGGACAAACCGGTAACAGGCACAAATCAGTGGATGAACCCGTCTCTGTTCCTGAGGCGATCGCCACAAACCATATAGACCCCTCATAGGTGTTTTCGGGATGAACGCTATGATACCCGTGCTCGTTTGTCTGCCAGGGCACAAACCATCAACTACTCCATCGGACGTATGCTTGTCGCAGGGTTGTACCTGGATAGCAAATGACTCGATAGGAAAATATACTGTTGAGCAAGCAGCAATTGGCTATTCAGAAAAGGTGAGAGGAGTTTACTGTGCAAGTTGTTAAAGAGTACGTCCAGCGTTGGTATGAGAGCGGGCTTGACCCCGATGAATATATTTGCCACAAACGGCAAGGCAATATTGTTGAGATTGAAGATGCATCAACTGGAAAGCGCCATACCGTTCTGACGTTTTGCACGAATGATGTGTTGGGGCTGACTCAAGATGATGCGGTGAAGCAGGCGGCGATCGATTCGATTCTGCAATACGGGACATCCAACAGTTCTTGTTCGGTCTTAAGTGGTCGAATTGATTTGCACCGACAGTTAGAGGACGAAATTTCTGCCTTCAAACATCTACCCCATACTCAGTTATTTTTGAATGCCTGGATGGCGATGCAGGCGTTAATGGATGCGTTCTGTCATTTAGCCATTCCCGTTCCTAACTTTCAACACACTCGCGAGACCCTGATTTTGACCGATGTGTTAAATCACGGTTGTATTGTCTCAGCGGCCTCCAATGCTGGCACCCGCTCTGGCAAGTTGTTTGGTCATAGCCCTCGGGTACGAGTACGCGCCTATCGCCACTGTGATGTCGAAGATTTAGCCCGGAAGCTTCAGCGCTATGTCCGTCCCAACGATCGGATTATGGTAATTTCCGATGCCGTATTTTCCATGGATGGTGACATTGCGCCACTGCCCGACATGATCGATGTTATGAGTAACTATGAAGGCAGTGTTCTCGTCATGGATGAAGCCCATGCCAGTGGCGCGATCGGGGCAACAGGTCGGGGGATTTACGAGTACTTTGACATGCTGCCTCAAGACGCGATCGATCGAGGCGTAATTCCGTTGATCATGACCACTTTTTCGAAGTTCGCCGCCTCAGCAGGTGCGGCAATCAGTAGCCATGTAGCAGAACTGAAGCCATTGCTGAATGTGTCTCCTACCTCGATCGGGACGATCTCTCTGCCCGCACCAACGACGGCAGCTGCCCTCGAAAGTATCCGTATTGTGCAGCGGGAACCCGATCGGGTGAAGCGGTTGCAAGAAAATACTCGTTACTTGCGATCGCGGTTAGCAGCACATGACTTTATGCCCATTGGGGAGACCAATGTCGTCCCAGTCATTCTGCCGCCAGAAATCAATCCCAAAGTCTATGCTAGAGAACTGCTGGAATATGGGATCTGGGTATCGCCCATTTGGTTTATTGCCAAGCCACGCATTCGGATTACTGCCAATGCCCTCCATACCAAAGAGGAGATCGATCGGCTAGTCAATACGATGGTGAAAGTTCGCGATCTGATGTACAAACCGACTATTAGCGCCTAATTTGGCATTAAGCCAGTCTTAAACCTACTTGGGGCGTAGCCGAGATCAACTAGGGTTCTCTGAATCCTAAGCTTGATCGCCAGCTACGCCTCAGTTTGTCATGTTTAACCTCGTGCTGATCGCTAATTAGCGCTGCCCAGTAACAACATACGCCACCCGTTTACCAATATTTGTGGCATGATCTGCCATCCGTTCCAAGTGGCGGATGATTAACACCATGAGAATAATTGGCTCAATTACCCCCTGCACATTCGTTTGTTCTGCTAAAGAGCTGTAAAGGGTTTCATAGTCCAGATCAACCGCATCATCCCGCTCCTTAATCTCCAGACCAGATTCAGCATCCAGATCGGACAGAGCCGCTAAACTCATCGCTAACATAGCTCGACAGCGATCGCACATCAGCTTCATCTGAGCCATCTGGGCAGGTGGAGGGTAGGGAAATAGGCGCACAGCAATTTCGCCTAAATCTTCGGCATAATCACCAATCCGCTCTAAATCCCGCACTAATTGCATTAAGGCACTCAGCAACCGTAAATCCTGAGCCACTGGAGATTGCAGGGCGATTAATGTCACACAATCCTGTTCAATCTGCCGATACAGTTGGTCAATTTGCTTATCTTGAACCGCAATCCGGTTGGGAGCTTCCAGATCGCGCTCAAATAAGGCTTGTCGTGCTAACCAAAAGGAGTTCTCAACCAGCGCGCCCATGCGGAGAACATCCCGTTGGATGCGGCGGAGTTGCCGTTCAAAGTTGACCCGAGTTGACCCTGAGTTATTCAATGAAGTTCCTACCAGAAGGCTACTCCAAAACTAAATTTATGCAACTGCCATTCTAATGGGTTATTCAGCCGGACTGGCTAGTACATAGCTCTAAGTATATCGATCCCACCCAGTTTGGCAGATATCATAGAATACTCACGACGCTCCCTGTTTAAGTATTATTTTACTTTTACAGAAAAGCCATACTCCTGTTTTAGCGTAAAGTTCGATCGTTAGGATTTCCAGGATGGGCTATAGTGGCAACCCCCAGAGTAGCAACCCGTGATTTATGATTGGGGCTTTGTTACTCGCCCAGTTGGGTTCACCAATTCTTGACGTGCTGTTTTCTGCTTTAAGCTTGCAACGCTATGTATCAGCCAGTTGATCTCCAGGGTTTATTCGTTCAGTTTCAGATTCGTTATCCTGCCAGCAGTTTGATTACCGAACTAGTGCAAATTCATGAGCACCGCTTTATTGTGCGAGCCTTAGTACAGGTCGGTGGAGTAACACTAGCCACCAGTATGGCAACTGGCTCCACTGTGGAATTAGCAGAGGATCAAGCTCGATCGCGGCTATTCAGCCTTTTGGGGATACTGCCAACTCCAGGGAACACTGCTCCTTCAGACATCGCTCAAACCACAAGTCTGACCGGAACGGAAACACCGTCTCACCTTCCTTCTCCCAGCCAGCCTTGGTCAACGTCGCCCAATCACTTCACCCCCTCCAACCTGACCACGGCAGCCAACTCGCCTGCTTTACCCTTGCCGCCTATCTCTCAGACCAACCATGCCGCCGCCACCTTATCTCCTGCTTCACCTCGATCGACGGCGATAGCAACCCCAGAACCAGAGCTAGATCTGCCCATAGAAGCACCACTGTTCTCCCCATCGCCTAGCTTAGATACGGAAGTCCCCCCTCTAGCCGCAAAGCCCGTGCCTCCGAGCGCCCTCCCAACTTATTCGGGGTTGGATTTGGAGATCACAGAACCCGAACCCTATGCGCCTCCCAGTGCCACCTTTTCATCCTCCTACGATGATTTAGAAGATGATACGGTCGCGATCGATGATGAGTTTCCGTTAGAAGAACGCTTACCGCTGAGCGAGCCTTTACCCCCAGTTGAGGCTGCCACCAGCAGCAACCGTCCTGCCAAATCCCCACGGTCTAAGAGCAGTAAAGCGGCTGCCGATCTCCCTAAAGCTATGACATCACCCGATGCCCCGATCGATCTAGCCCCATTGTTTCTACAAATCGAACAAGAGATGGAGCGGATTCATTGGACAAAAGAACAAGGTCGAGATCACCTGAAACGGACTTACGGTAAGCGATCTCGCCAACAATTAACCGATGAGGAGCTATTAGACTTTTTGAACTATCTCAAAGCCAGACCCCTGTACGAAGAAGCCTAGCGCCAAATCTCCGACCTCTTGAAGCAATCGGAGATTTAGACGCTCCAGCTTTAGCCAACTGGTCGGGTAGCCGAGGGGCGGCGATCGATCACTTGATCAATCAAGCCATAATTTTTCGCTTCTTCGGCTGACATAAAGAAATCCCGTTCCGTATCGTCCTGGATTCGATCCATTGGCTGGCCTGTATGCTCTGCCAACATCTCATTCAACCGTTGTTTGTGGTACAGAATTTCCTTTGCCTGGATCTCAATATCCGTTGCTTGTCCCTGGGCACCGCCGAGGGGTTGGTGAATCATGATGCGGGAGTGAGGTAGGCTCATACGCTTGCCTTTGGTTCCAGCGCTGAGCAGGAATGCACCCATGCTGGCAGCTAACCCCACACAGATGGTCGATACATCAGGACGAATATGCTTCATCGTGTCATAGATGCCCATTCCTGCCGTGACTGAGCCACCTGGAGAATTGATGTAAAGATAAATATCGCGCTCAGGATCTTCCGCATCCAGAAACAGCAGTTGGGCAACGACCAAGTTGGCAACATCAGAGTCGATTTGCTGTCCTAAAAAGACAATGCGCTCCCGCAGCAAGCGGGAATAAATATCAAAGGCACGTTCGCCGCGCCCGGACTGTTCAATAACGGTAGGAATCATGCTGCCTAACTATTCCGAATAGTTTTCCTCATTCTACCGACTCGATCGCAGAATCGGTGACAACCATCCTTATCTCTCCTATCAACGTTTAACCTGTGCCAGTTACCTATCTGGAATTTTCCTAAAACCGGAGTACGAAAGTTAAAAGTAGGCTTTTGGAACCGCGATCGAGGCGGTATAGTTACACAGATAATTGTCGCTAGTCTACGACAATGACAAACGATCCCAATCCCAGTAATGAACCGAATCCAGAGTTAAATCGCCCCGAACCGAGCGATCGTCCTCCCCGACGACGGCGATGGCGGCGTGTGGTGCTGCCAATTGGTATTGGCTTGCTTGGAGGATTAGGGGCAGGGGCTTGGTGGGGCTGGGTATTTATCAATGAGCGATTAGCCCCTTTAGTTGCCACTAATCTCACCACCTTGTTTGATCGCCCAGTTGATTTTGGGACGGTAGAGCGGGTCACGCTCACCAGCATCAGATTTGGTACAACCCGCATTCCTCAGACCGCTACCGATCCAGACTATGCCTCTGTTAAGGCAATCGAGGTCAATTTCAATCCCATTCAAGCGATCGTGCAGGTCGCAACCACCCGGCGATTAACGCTGGATGTGACCTTGATCGACCCCCAGTTGTTCTTGGATCAGTCTCCAGATGGCGTTTGGCTGAAAACCCAGATTAAGCAGCAGGAAGCTGGGGCAATCACGATCGAGCCACTGATTCGGATTCAAAACGCCAACGCCGTGTTATTACCAGCGGCTCAATTGCCAAACGAGTCTGTGCCCATTCCAGGACGACGGGTTCCCGTGAAATTGGCTCCGGTCAATGGCATCGTCACAATGCTGGATGACAATCAGCGCATCACCTATGAAGCCGATATTCAGTCGCGAACTGGAGGGCGCTTAAAGCTTCAGGGAGAAACCTCAGTCCCTGCCCAACGCACTAATCTCCAGATTCAGGCACAAAATTTTTCGGTGGCGGAAGTCGGTCGATTAATCAGCCTACCAGTCAACCTAGCAGCTGGACGAGGTGGCGGCAATCTTTCAGTCCAGTTTCGTCCGAAGGAAGATCTGCCATATCTGGTTGGTTCACTGCAATTTCAAGGGGTGAAAATGGTTATCCCCCAGGTGCCACAACCGTTTACGCAAGCTAGCGGTCAATTGCAACTCAAAGGTAAAACCATCCGCCTAGAAAATGTGACTGCCGCCTATGGCAAGGTGCCATTTGTTGCCAATGGTGGCTTAGTGCTGGAACAAGGCTACAACATTACTGCTCAGGTGAAACCGGTTAGACTACCCGTTGTCATCGACGCTCTCAAGGTGCCACTGCCATTCTCGGTCGATGGGGCGATCGCTGCCGATTTGCGTCTAACAGGCGACCTTGAGCGACCCGTTCTATCTGGAACTGTTCGTAGCACTGAACCAGGACGTTTAGACCAAGTCCGCCTCGATCGCTTCAATGGGCAATTTCAGTTAGATACAGCCGCACTGACGTTGACCGTGGCGGATATCCAGGCAACTCCTACAGCCGGTGGGCAGGTTAGAGGCTCAGGGGTAATCAAGCTGGGTGAACCAGGAGCCGCCGCCCCCCCAGAGCCAGTGCCACCCGAGTTGGCATTTACCTTCCAGGCAGTTAATGTTCCCGGTGATCCGATCGCCCGCGCTTATAACAGTGGCAATGCCGTGCCGATTACCGTTGGACGGGTGAATGCTCAAGCTCAGATTGCTGGAGTTGCCGACAACTTAAAAATGTTAGTCCGATGGCAACTGCCAGAAGCCACCTATCCTGGCTCCGGGGTGATTGAAATTGCCAATGGCGCGATCGCTCTGCGAGATACCGTTTTGAATGTAGCTGGAGGAACGGTTACAGCTCAGGGGCGAGCCATCAATGACCGCTGGCAAGGCGATGTCAAGCTCAGCCAAATTCCGCTACGACCCTTCTCCCCCGATTTGCAGGGAGAGTTAGACGGGCAATTCACCTTAGCCGGATCCTTATCATCATTCAGCCCTGCCAATATTCGGGCACAGGGTCAGGCTCGTTTATCTCAAGGTATTTCAATCATCAATCGTCCCCTCACTGCCCAGTTGCAATGGAATGGTCAGCAGATTGTATTACAGCAAGCCAGCGCGACCGACTTTAGTGCCAATGGCACGATCGGGGTGGCGCTAGAGGGGACTCCTGCCATTACAGCGTTAAACCTAAATGTCCGGCTAGATAACTTTAACCTGCAAGATTTTCCGGTTACGGTTCCCAATACCATTCAATATGCGGGACTAGTTGATTTCGCTGGACGGATCACCGGGACTCCTACAGCCCCTAATGTCAACGGCACTGTGGCTTTACGCCAGTTTGTGCTGAATAATATTGCCTTTGAGCCGTTACTCCAAGGAAATGTGCGAGTAGACCGAGGGGTTAATCTCGATTTAAGAGGGCAACAGGATCAAATTGCCGTAACCTTAAATGCTAACTATCGCCCGATCGCATTTGACATCCGCCGAGATCAAGCCGTAGCAACAGGCAGAACGCGGGGTGACCTTTTGATCACGGAGTTGAAAAACTTCCCCCTCAACTTAGTACAGTTCCCTGGCAATACTGCCTGGCTATCTCCTTCAGGGACATTGACTGGAACAGTAGCCATTAATCTAGACCGGCTCAGTGCCTCTGGTCAGATCGCGATCGATCAGCTGGCGTTTGGTCCCTACCGAGCGGAGCAATTTGGTGGGCGAGTCAGTTTTGCCAACGGGGTTGCCACATTAACTGGGGGACAACTCCGCCGGGGAACAACTGTCTTCCAGCTTGATCTGTCAGCCAACCTGTTTAGCCCCGAGCAATCAGTCAAAGGAGCAGTAAAAGTTGCGAAAGGGAATGTTCAGGATGTCCTGGAACTGCTACAAGTCTTCGATATTGCGGACTTTTCGCGGGGCTTAAATCCGCCCAACTATGGAACAGCCGCCAACCTAGCCACCGTTCCGATCGAGCAAGCGGAGGAGTCGTTGCTCAATCGATTGCGGCGTCTGGCGGAAATCACGGCTCTGCAAGCCCAACAGCAAGCCCAAGCCGCTGACTCCCCCTTACCACCGTTAGAAGACCTAACTGGGTCATTCAGTGGCGAGATTAGCTTTAACAGTTCGGCTCGATCGGGAGTTAATGCTGAATTTAGTCTGCAAGGTGACCAATGGCAGTGGGGACGCTTCTCCGCCGATCGAATTGTGGCAGTGGGAACCTTAGAAAACACCACCGTCACGCTATTACCGTTACGGATTGAGTCAGGTGACTCCGTGATTGCTTACTCAGGACAAATTGGGCAACAGCAATCCGGACAGCTCCGGATCGAAAATTATCCAGTCGAGCAGCTAACGGCTTTGGTCGATTTACCACTGGATATTGAAGGTCGGATTAACGCCACAGCGACCCTTTCAGGAAGTCTGCAAAATCCCCAAGCAGTCGGCTTCCTAAGTTTAGTCAATGGCGTATTAAACGGAACACCCGTGGAAGAGGCGCGCGCCAGCTTCAATTATGCCAATGCCCGTCTAGGATTTAGCAGTACCTTTTTGATTAGTGGCAAAGAACCATTGCGAGTAGAAGGTAGCCTACCCTATCAGTTCACCTTTGCGAGCGTACCCCCAGCAAGCAATGCCGTTAGTTTAGATGTCAATGTTAGAGACGAAGGGCTAACTCTCCTCAATGTCCTCACGAATAATCAGGTCGTCTGGCAGGATGGCAAGGGTATAGTCAACCTGAAAGTACGTGGCACCGTGAACCAGCCGATCGCAAGCGGCTTGATTACAATCCAAAACACTGTATTGCAGGTCAGAGCTTTACCTGAACCCTTAACCAATGTCAATGGAACCATTCGGTTCGACCAAGATCGGCTCCGGGTTGAAACCCTGAGCGGTAAGTTTAGCCGAGGTGAGGTGAGTGCCCAGGGCGTATTACCTATCTTTGCCCCGCTGGCTACCGATGACCCCGATCGCGATCGTTCCCTGAGTGTGTCACTTGATCAAATTGCTTTGAATTTGAAAGGTTTATATCAAGGTGGGGTCAATGGTGACATTCAGATCGCTGGCACAGCATTTAATCCGATTCTCAGTGGCGATATTCGCCTAGCTGATGGACAGGTACTTTTATCTGATCCACCCGAAGTTACTGCCCAAACGGCAACAACGGAGGGACAATCCCCGCAACCGCTAGTTGAGTTTAATAATTTACGGCTGACGTTGGGTAATGACATTCGCATTACTCGCCAGCCAATCTTGAACTTCTTGGCATCGGGTGATCTGACCATTAACGGAGCGCTCAATGAAATTCGTCCTAGTGGTGTGATTAATCTCCGATCGGGGCAAGTCAATATTTTCACAACTCAGTTCAATCTGGTTCGTGGTTATCCCCAAACGGCAACATTTTTACCAGAACAAGGGCTTGACCCAATTCTGAATGTGCGCATGATTGCCCTGGTCCCAGAAGCCACGGGCTACCGCCAACCGACTTCGCCGCTCTCATCAGAAATTTTGGATAATCCGATCGCAACTAGTAACTTTGGTTCGCTCCAAACAGTGCGGATTCAGGCGCAAATTCAAGGACCAGCAAGCGAACTGGATCAAAATTTGGAATTAACGAGTAGTCCTGCCCGCACCCAGTCTGAAATTGTGGCATTACTCGGCGGTGGTTTTGTGCAGACGTTGGGGCGAGGTGACAGTGTCTTGGGAATTGCTAACCTCGCCGGTTCTGCTTTGTTAACTAATGTCCAGAACTTTATTGGTAATGCACTGGGCTTAAGTGATTTCCGGTTGTTTACAACCTTGGTTCCAGACGATCGTCGCCGTAATACCCGTAATCGCAATACCTTAGGGATTGCCGCTGAAGCCGGGATTGATATTACGCCTTCGCTGTCCGTCAGCGTTCTAAAAATTCTCACCTCCAATCAACCACCTCAGTTTGGGCTGCGCTATCGCATCAACGACAACTTAATTCTGCGCGGTTCAACAGATTTTTCGGGTGATAGTCGAGCCCTGATTGAATATGAAGCCCGGTTTTAACCGTCTGACTCGATAGTAATGGTTTGTCCAGTTTCTGCCGATCGCCGTGCCGCATCAGCCACTTTCAAGCTATAGAGACTTGCTTCCGGAGTGACATATAGCGGTGTTTGGTTCAGCAAATAGTCAAAGACGATCGCGGTATCTTTGGCAAATAATCCCCGCCGACTACCCACTGCGATCGGCTGTCCCCCCTGAGCCTGAACTAACGTACCTTGCTCTCCCTCTAAAACTAACGCTCCTTGCTCTCCCTGAACTTCAAATCGCCGCTCAGATTGCCACAGGGTTTCACCCTTACCATAGGTGACTTCTGCGAGTAATCCGCTCTGGAAGCGCAACTGAGCCATACATAGGCAAGCCCGATACGGTTGAGAATAGCTGGAATATGGAGTAGTAGACTCTACTGCCTCGAATTTGGCTTGACAGCTTACCGTCGCTACTTGACCAAACAGATGAGTGAGCCGATGCAAGCGAGACAGGGCACCCACCAACGGAAAGCCAAACAGTTCTGGGGCATAGGTCCACTTTTGTGGTGCAGGTCGTTCCGGTTTGATCGTCACATATCGGGCATAGAAGGGGATACCAATTTGAGGCAGAGTCGCTTGGAGAGCCTGATGTACCCCTCCTAAAAGTTCAATATGCTCTACATGCAGTAGTTTTTGCTGCATCTTAGCTAGAGTAATTAGTTCAGCGGCTTCTGCCGGATCGAGGGCTAACGGATATTCAACGATCGCATGTTTGCCCGCTTGCAGCACAGCTCGTACCATCTCGCCATGATCGCGATTGACTCCAGCAATCACAATTAAATCTAAATCCGGTTGCTGAACTAAATCGTGCCAATGACTCACCGCGATCGCGTGATGAATCTGGCTAAATTCCGCTGTTTTTTCAGGAGTATGCCCAGCTACTGTGGTCAGCTGGGCATAGGGCTGAGATCGTAGCGCTTCTGCTCGTAATTTGGCGGCATACCCTGTACCAATTAATCCGACTCGGAGAAAATCTGCCATGTCCTCTACCTTCTAGATTGTGAGAGCTTTCGAAGGAATTGCTGCTCACAAATTTTCTTGGTCAATGTATTTTTGGTCAATAAAGTTTAAGTATATTCCTCAGTATATTTCTGAGACTACAGTTATTTAAGCTAAAAAAGCCCACGTATACGTAGATTTAAGTATCAATTTAGTTAATCAAATATTTTTTAATTGAACTAAACCAGGTTCGTAAATATCCATTGAAATCGCGATCGCTAAAGTGGCTCAATACCACGGGTGACATTATTTACATACTTCTAATTAGCTTTCTCCGTGTTCTAATATAAACAAGTGGGATAAATCTCTAGTTTGAACGTGGTTTTATCTAGCTTTAACTAAATTCAGTAGTACGTTAACTCAACCTAGCCGGTATTCAGCAATACTTTAGTATTAGGTTATTTCAGAGGAAGATTGGCAAGTTCTCCTCATAGAAACTTTATGAAACTAGAGTTCTAAACACTGAGATTAGCCTTTAGAAAAGAACTAAACTTTACCAATTCACACTCTGCTTACTGAGCATTAGAAAATTAATAAGCTGAGTTTTAAGCCTTTGCGAAACTATCCATTTTTCTCGGTATGAACTTCCGCTATTTAGCGGATCAAGATCGTTTTATGAGAATGCTAAGTTTAGAGTGTTATGTGAGGTTCCTACAATAACTGGCTGGCTAAGTTATCCGAAACAATTCAACAAAACTCGGTTGAATACAGCCAGTTGAATACAGTCTAAATTCTCATTCATAGCAGAATAGGGCTATTTTTACAGATGAAGTACGATTCTCTAGAGTTTGAACCTGCGCCATCAGAGGTGAGCGTTTATGAATGCGAAGTTCATCTCAAGTTCAGGCTAATTGAAGAAAAAGGTGTCCTCAGCAATCGTGATCAGCTCCTTGAAATGCTGCTCGATGCTTTTTCCTATGGTTCTGATGAATATATGGAACCCTTGCAGGTAGAAGTAGCTGCCCAAGAGATCCCAGAGCTAAAAGCTTCTCCTCAAATGCGGCGCCGGCTCATCCGGCTGCGGAATTCTAAAGACATGGTTTAACCGAAGATAGAGGTAGCTGAAGTCTGTCAGAAGCTGGGACAAAAAAAATTCAGCCAAGGGTTGACAGACCAGGGGTACTTTAGTTAATTTTATAAAGGCGCGGACAACAAGGCGCGAAACACACGCCCCCATCGTCTAGAGGCCTAGGACACCTCCCTTTCACGGAGGCGACGGGGATTCGAATTCCCCTGGGGGTATCTAAAAGTTTCAGGGAGAGGATTACTTAACCCTCTCCCTGAAACTCTTTAAAGGGTTAGTAGCAAAGGCATAGAGCACCTAAGACTTTGAAATTCTCTGGTTTGCCATCTTTAATGGAATAACACCATTTCTCAAGGTGTAGAGCATGAATGACCGTCAACCAGCTCTAGAGAAGCGTAATCGATTAATTGCCAAGATCATGCTGCAATACGATATGGTTTCAGACTTTGCTGTATTACCAGTTGTATCGTTGGATGAGTTCTTTGACGGTAATTGGGATGAATGGTCTTTTGCTAACCGTAGAGCCGGATACGACATTCCTCCCTTGCAGGAGTGCTATCAGATCCTAGCTGAGATCCGCGATCGCCCAGATGTCCAAGATGTTTTAATTGCCATTTATGAAAGTCCTGATGCAGATGAGCCTCTTGAGGAAGAAATTTGGCCGTTTAGCGATACCGTTTACGTCCTAGCTGCATTTACTGAAGACGAATTTGTTCAGATGACAAAGCGACTCGTTCCCGATGATGCCTATTTAGGAACATGGTCATGTCGTACTGGGATTAAGCCACCGTTAGCACCTGAACTGAGACCAGGACACCACGTCTTTGTACTTTGGTGGGACTGATTCAACCTAGTAGCTTAGTATCTTGGCATTGCGATCGCTGACTTAAACTATTGCTGTTGCTCAGTACCAGGATAAGCAGCAAAGGCGATCAAGGGACACCGATCTTTAGTCTGTTAATATCGGGAGTTCATACAGCATAGGGTTGAGGAATGAGTGACCAGCGATCGCAACGGGGGATGAGAGTTTTTCGTTGGTGGCACATCCCCCTTGTTTTAGATGGAATGACTGTTTTATGGACAGCAATTGTGGTTGGCGCTGCAAGAAACATCCCCGCTGTGACTCAATGCACCCGTTATAGCCAGGATTGCGATTGGTTAATTAGCGCTTTGAATTTAATGTTTTTGACAAATATTTTGGCTCATGTTGGTCTGTTTCTTACAGCAAAGGGAGACAATCAGGGTCTTCAACTGCTATACGGAATCTACCATATTATTTTTCTCACCTCCTGGTTATGGCTATTTTGTAGCCTGCTATTGCTTCAGGAATTTGGAATACTGAGTTAGCAGAATAATGTGTTACCCCAGATCCCTAAACTCTTCAGGAACGGTATCTCCCTGGGGATAGATTCTTCAAAGTCAAAAAATCGATAAAAGTGGAGATTTGTTAAGTGACAGCCATCTACCACACTGAAAACGCTTAGTGACTACTGTTTAGTTTCAGGTGGAAATGGCGTTAAAACTCTCAGCGACGATCGAACGGATTGCCTGGTTAGAAGGAGTGCGAATCTTTGCAGCAGTGATGATTTTGCTGTATCACGCGCAATTGTTAATGACACACTATGCCTATACGCCACAGCCCACTGGATTGCAAGAAAACCTGCGATCGCTGAGCAGTGCTAGTCAGCAATTAGGCATACCGGCCTGGGGAACGATCGGGTGCTTACCGGGCTGGTTTGGGTTCCAATTTGTTGATGTGTTTGTGTTAATCAGTGGCTTCAGCCTGGTGCTATCTCTCAAAGGTCAACCATTAAAGACTGGCACGTTTCTCAAACGCCGATCGTTGCGAATTCTGATGCCATTTTGGACAGTTGCCTGGTTGTCTTATCCTGTCCTCTGGCTGATTGGCACTCTAACGTGTAGCTATATTCCGCATATTTGGTACTTCTTTGCGGCGATCACGTTCCCACTGCTGTTTGACTACTCCGGTGAACTTCTGTTACCCATTAGTGGACCCTGGTGGTTTGTCTCCCTGATTCTTAGCTTCACAATCATTTTTCCGTTTCTTTGGAGCCGCTTGCAACAATGGCGAGCCAGAAACCTGCTAATTGTTAGTACAACTATTACTCTGGTGTATCGCGCCTTGGCCGTCTATGCCTTTGGCGGACATCCTACTTACGTAATTTTGGATACTCCCGCTAACTGGTTGCCCTTTCTAGCCTTTCTGGCTAAACTCAGCACCTTTGTAGTGGGGATGGTAGTAGGACAAGCCTATTTACAGCGTCGAGGTCCACTATTCTGGCACCCCCTGCCAGCACTGTTAGTTGGTCTTCCCATCTATATCGCTGGATTTGTCAGCCAGTTTTATGCGATCGGCTGGGTAGGGGCAGATCTGCTGACTCCGATCGGCTTATCGTTGTGCTGTATGGCTGGGTTTAAGGGGTTAGAGCAACTCAAACACGCACGACCAATCATGCTGTGGCTGGGCAGTCACAGTTATAGCTACTTTCTGGTGCATAACTTCGTGGTCGATCGCACGATTAATTTGTTTGTGCAAGACACACTCTGGCGCTACTATCTGTCGTTGCCGCTTATGATCATCGGCACTCTTGTTTTGGCGCAGATTATCGATCGCTGTACGCCTCTATTGCAGCGAGGATTAGCAATCACCCTCAAGAAAATCGACTCTATCCTAACTCCAGCCAAGCCGACATTTTCCAGTTGGGCTGGCAGCGTCAGTCGGCATGGGTAATGTTTAGGTTAATTGCCGATCGCCGCTCTAACTTTAGCCGCCGTCGCCGGAGCCAGAAGAATACCGTTGCGATAATGTCCTGTGGCTAACAGAATATTTTGGTAACCCGGAAGTAATTCAATAATGGGTGCTGGACGACCTTCAGGCCGAGGACGTAAGCCAAACCAGGTGCGCTGGACTGTTGCAGCACTTAAAGCCGGACAGAGGGCGATCGCTTTTTGTCGAACGGTTTCTAGTAGGGTTGGATCAGGTGGTAAGGTGACTGAATTACCATTCGGGGGAAACTCGACAGTTGCTCCAAGCCAATACTCACCGTTGCCTAACGGAACAATATGGGTATCATCGCCATTAATCGCAGGTTGTAAATGCGGCTGTCCCAAGGGCTGGTCTAAGCGCACCTGCATAGCCTGTCCTAGTACGGGTCGAATATCAACAGGTTGGTGCAACGTCTCGGTTAACAGAGTTGAGCCTAAGCCAGCCGCAATTACACACCAATCGGCAGATAACCCACCGTGGGTGGTTTGTACCTGGTAGCCACGCTGGAGCGATGCATCAGAGGCAGGTTGGCTATCAATCCCTATCACAGTCGTATTGAACTGAAAGGTGACGCCATTTTGAGCCGCAGCGGCAACCAATGCCTGAGTTAACGCGATCGGATCAACTTGGCGATCGTCCGGTGAGTAAATTCCGGCGATCACGCGTTCCAGGTTTAACTGGGGATAATTAACTTCTAACTGCGCCCGATCGAGCATCTGTAATGTCCAACCTTGTTGCTGACGAATTTCTAGCAGCGATCGCCAGACACTCAACTCTTCACCCTCAAAACATAGCCGCAAAATGCCCTGCTGATTGAACGGAATTTTATGACCTGTCGCCTGTTCTAGTTGCGGAATCCAGGTGTTATAGCGTTGGATACTGCTGAGGCGCATTTGCAGATTTCGCCCCTTCGCTTTCTGACTAATCGCCCCCATTAATACGCCTAAAGCTGCCCCAGTGGACGCTTGAGCCGGAGTATCACGATCGCAAACTGTGATTGTCAGTCCCGGAACTTGACTCAGTTCATAGGCGATCGCGGCTCCAATCACCCCACAGCCAATAATGACAACCTTCGTCATTTCTAATCAGGATTAATGTAGAGGTAAAAAACAGGAAGTCACCAATTACCTTGTGATCAGTGACTGCGGATCGACTGAACACTGGCAACTGATGACCAAAAGTCAATTATGTCTAAATCGAGAACAGTGTTTAACTCGATCGACGCTTAAGCTTTGGGCAGAACAGCCGTAAAGGCATCAAAGTCTCGTAGGGCTTCGGCATAGTTCCGGATAGCCTTTTTATAATCTCCTGCCTGGGCGGCTGTGTCGATCGCAATCAAATCATCAAACAGAGTTTTAGCAAGCAAGCGAGCACTAGGCTGGGCATCAGGTAACAAGTTACGAATCAAACCGCTGATGTCAGACCGCAATTCACCTAATGGACCGTGAATAAAATTGCGCGCAAATGTCCAGTCCTGTTGTTGGATTAAGGTTGCCAGTTCAGGCAGACGATCGCGAGTTGCCTGTAACTCTGTGGTGTACTCCTGAATCCGCTCCAGTTGAGCTGGAGTATAGGTTTGAGGCTTCTTCACTTTTGCAGCTGCCACACTGCCAACATTCAGCATCAATGCAGTGACCAGCGCCAGAAGGATGACGAGAACAGACCGGAACTTCATCATGGCTATGTCGATTTCTAGTTAAATAATTCAACTACGCTACAACACAGCAGTCTATCGTATCAGTAGCCTTCTCGCTCAATTCTACCGGTACAAGTACACTAACCTTAAAGCGCCTGCCGTCGGAGAAATGGGATTAAAGCTTCAGTCACCTTTTCGTGCCAGTCTTCCTGGGGATAATGTCCTACTTCTTCCAGAATCACCAGTTCACCATCAGGCAGTGACCTCACAAAATCTTCCGCGATCGCGATTGGCAACCACGGGTCGCGATCGCCCCACGCTACCAACACTGGTTTAGTCCATTGTTGAAACCCGGTGGCAATTTCCGCTGTCACCTGAGGCAATTGCAACTTTTGAATGGTAGTTAGTAAAGCTCGCCCCGCATCAGAACTGCGTAAAAAGGGACGACGGTAAATGTCTAAGTCTGCATCCTCCACACGATAGCCACCTCCACCTTCCAGGGTACGGTCTACCAATAATGGATCTTGCGTCATCATGTCACCCACAAACGGGATCCCCAGTTGCTTGATCTTCCAGGGTAATTTGGCAGTAGGTGAGAGGGGGGCATTCAAAATCATGATGCGATCGATCTGGTCGGGGTGTCGCAGCGCATATTGCAACCCAACTGAACCCAAAAAACCCTGCACCACTAAGGAAAAGTGGGGCAATTCTAAAGCAGCAAATAATTCTTCTAGAGCGGAGATAAACCGCTCTGGCGTGTAGGCAAAATCCCGACGATCGGGTTGGGCTGAAAAGCCACAACCAATCCAATCTGGGGCGATCGCCCAAAATCCCTGGTCAGCTAACGCGGGTAAAATATGCCGCCAACCGTAGCTTTGAGACACTAACCCGTGTAACAGCACTACTGGAGTGCGATCGCGGTCTTCGATCGGTTTCGCCTCCCGAAAAAACCAAGACAAGTCACCAATTTTAAGCCATTGCTCTCCCGGCTTTTCCCCCACAATTCGTTCTGCCATATCCCACAGTCGCCCACACTACTTGTTGTTTGAGCTTACCGCGAATGGCTCCTAATTCTTCCATATCTCCCCACCTCCCCGGCTCTCTTCTCCCTGTCACCTAGCAAACCTTAATTAGGCATTAATTTTTGTTAAAAACACCTTTTCGTAGTTTTTGATACAGAATTTTCCTGATATATTCAGATTACAAAGTAAAAACGATCAAGGAAATAACCTGTATGTCTACTCAAGAACAAGCTCGCGCATTGATGATCCGCCACCAGCAAATGAACAGAAATCGTGAACAATGTGCATTGAGCCGCGCTGCTGCTGAAGTTGGCATGCCTGCTGAAGCCGCTGAGCTCTGGAGCCATGTTCACAATCGCTCTCATGCCTCTTCCAGTGCGTACAATCCTAGTAATGTTGGCATGAGCTAATTGGCATTGCCGCTAAATTTTGGTTTTTAGCATTGCAGTTACGATTTAGTTCAGTAAACGTTGAAGCTAGATAAAAATTTGGTCACCTTTCTACTGGAAGGTGACTTTAGGCTTAGAGACATATTGCAATCCAACAAAAAAGGTCACTCTTTCTAAGGAAGGGTGACCTTTTGTTTTATTTCGGAGGATGCGGATGGTCGCAGAGGGCACAGCAGACTAAGCAGACATCTTGGTAAAAACCGGATCATTGGCTTGGCGTAGCGATTGAATCGTAGCAACCGTGATATTGATCGCCCGATCGATATCAGCCTCGGTATTATGCCGTCCAATGCCAAATCGAATCGACGCATAAGCCAGGTCGTCCGATCGTCCCAGCGCCTTTAGGACATAAGAAGGGGCAGCTTTAGCAGAATTACAAGCAGACCCCGAAGACACCGCAATCACGGATTGCAATCCTAAGGTCAATGCCTGTCCATCCACACCAGCTACACTAATATTCAGGTTGCCAGGCAGACGGTGGGTTAGGTGTCCATTCAGGTAAACTCCCCCTAAAGCAGCTAGAGACTGCCAGAGACGATCGCGGAGGCGCGACACTCGCTCCGTTTCAGCCCTCATTTCTTGAATACCTAACTCTACTGCTGTGGCAAACCCAACAATTTGCGGTGTGTAGAGTGTTCCAGAGCGCATTCCTCGTTCATGACCGCCCCCATGCATTTGGGCAGCGAGTTGCACTCTGGGGTTACGCCGCCGGACATATAACGCCCCAACTCCTTTAGGTCCATAAATTTTGTGGGCGGTCAGCGACATGATATCAATCTGCATGGCTTCCACATCCAGCGGCACCTTCCCGATCGCTTGAGCCGCATCTGTGTGAAACAGAACTTGGCGCGCTCGGCACATTGCTCCAATTTCTGCGATCGGCTGAAGGACCCCAATTTCATTGTTTGCCGCCATTACTGAAACCAGGATGGTATCTGGACGGAAAGATTGTTCTAACAGGGCTAGATCAACTAGCCCATCTGGACAAACAGGTAAAAATGTGATCTCAAATCCGAGGGATTGTAAATAAGAACAAGTATCTAGAATTGCTTTATGCTCGGTCGCCACCGTAATAATATGCCGACCCTGGCTATGGTAAGCCTCAGCCACGCCTTTAATGGCTAGATTATTGGCTTCGGTAGCCCCACTCGTAAAAATAATTTCTTCTGGCGAAGCATGAATGGCAGCTGCCAAAACTTCTCTCGCCTGATGTACCGCCGCTTGAGCTTCCCAACCATATTGATGGCTAGTGCTAGCAGGATTACCAAAATGCTGGGTGAAGAACGGCAGCATGGCTGCAAGCACTCGTTCATCGACAGGTGTAGTGGCGTGGCAGTCTAGGTAAATTGGATGATGAGACATTCCCTTCCCACTTGTGCTTAAGCAACGACTAAGTTTTCCTCAGTATGCCTAAATCTTTTCCAAAAACCTCTATTCGTTGCCCTGATTAACCATAACTTCAAACATTTAATTTTGGCGATCGAACAATCAATATTTGTCTCATCTCGGGCGGAAATGACGATCAATGCTCCAGCCCAGCCTATATGCCAGGCTCAGAATCACAGCGATAGTCTTGAATTTTGAGTCACTCGTCCCCTTAAAGCATCCATTAAAACTTAATGAACTTGTCCGAGCGTGTCAGGAATTCTACCCGATCGATGGGAATCGCCCCGTTTGAATGAAGCGGCTCTTTAACGCTTTAACGGGTGGCTTGCATGGTGTTACCCGTTGCTGGGGAATCTGTCCCTGGGGAGTCATCGCTTGGAGCTTGCGGTTCTGCGGTTACGGGAGCTGAAGTCTCTCCAGGATTGAGTGGTGGCGATGACTGCGCCTGGTTAGGAGCGGTAGTAGTCGTCGGGCGGTTAAAGTGCTGATACGCCGCTCGTGATACCTGACGAATTAGTTCAGCGGCTTGATAATTATTGGGAGGTCGCTTGACCACCACCCCGATCGCATATCGCTTACCATTCGGTAGATCAATAAGTCCTACATCACCCAGCGCTGAACTGATATCCCCAGTCTTGTGAGCAATCGTTGCGCCTTCTCCTAACCCTTGTGGCAATAAACTATCATTGACGGTCTGCCGCATAATCTCCAGCATGCGATCGCGTGATCGCAGTGAAATGAGTTCACCTTGACTCACACGAATCATGACCATCGCGAGATCCTTGGGACTGGTTGTATTGGTTCCCTGAAGATCTGGCAGCATGTTCCTAATTTCGGTTGTCATTAAGCCCCAGGACCGGAAGCGATCGTTTAATGCTGCCTTACCCCCCAACCGAGCAATCAGCATATTTGTCGCTGTATTATCGCTAATCACGATCATCCGCCGAGCGACTTCTAGCGTGGTGTACTGAGTGCCCAATGGCTCATACTGCATATCACCTGATCCCTGACCGATCAGCTCTTTTCGCAAAGTGAGCTTCTCATCCAGGCGAATTTTTCCTGCATCAATATCCTGGAAAAAGGCAACTAATACAGGCACTTTGATCGTGCTAGCTGCCGCAAATGTAGCGCTACCACCCATATCCAGATAACTATTGTCATCTAGATCTTGAAGATAGGCACCCAGGGTAAACTGTGGGTTTTGCTGGATTAGGGGGGCAACGGCAGTTTTTAACGGAGCAATCTCCTGCCCAACTTTCAAGGCTGGGCTAGGAGCGACTGACATCGCCTGGGTAGAGGGCTGGTTATTAGGTGAATTATTAGTCAAAAAAGAGTGAGTTGCTGGATCCCAGGCAGAGAGTACCGTTCCCGCTAATACGCCCACTCCAATACTTAAAATCAACATACGGGTGGCATACAGCACGATCGCCGTGCTTCGAGATTTAGGACGGGTCTGCCGTTGCCTCGGTTCAGCCAGAGGGCGCTGACCCAGAGAAGCCTCTCGCCGATGACGCCGCGATCGCTGAAGCCTATTAGTTGACTCGATCGACTGGGCAGAGCTACCCGCTCCCGATCGTCTAGCATCTCCTGATGGCTCCAAAACTTGACCAGGTCGCAAGGGCAGAATAGGGTTGGCGGTTGGTTGACGTAGCCGTAGACCCCGACGATTTCTCTCTTGATGGTTAGGGTTAGATTCCGCCCCTCGCCGAGCCCCCGATGGCTGCTCCCGAGACTGTCGCCGCGCGTCCCGGTTTTTCTCCAGCATCGTTGTGTTTCCTGAAGATGGCATCCCAATGCCACTTCGTCCAGGCAAATTAAGTCTTGACACCGACTGGGGCTGATCACGGCGCAGCGCCCCCGGATCGGCGCTAGAGCTGCTAGCTGCATTCTTGGCAAATGTAGGACGCTGGTGCTCCCCCAACCGCGGGGCAGTAGGAGCCACTCCATCTTTAGTTAGGCGGGAGCGTCCTCCCCACAGGCGAGACCACCACCTAGCTCGTCCTTTTGTCCGGTCTTGCCGAACCACCTGATTACCCTGCCTTTTAGCATCCCGAGATGGGCTTTTGGAGTTTAATGGCTCCTGGGCTTTGTTGCGGTCTGAGCCTACCTGAGAGTTGGATGGTAAGGCATTTGATGATGAGACTGGTGAAGATCCACCAGAACCGGAAGCGGGTTCTCGCAACCGTAGGGCTTTCCGTCGTCCCTTAAATAGAGGGGAACGATTATTGCTGCGCTGACGCGATGTATCACCCGACTCCGGCATGATGACACTCCCACAAAGATTCAACGGAAACGTTAGCAGAATTGCAGCCAACTGTCGAGTCATCCTTAGCCATCATCAGCATGAAGTAATGTAAAGACTGCTCGCACCAAGCTTTTATTGGCGATCGTAATTTTGCTTGACGGTCCATTGCACCTGACTCAAAATGCCTCGCAACATGGCTACCTCTTCGGGCGTTGGCAGCGATCGGTGAAACAACCGTCGAAACTTCTCCATGCGACTAGCTGCCGTGTGGGGATAGAGATAGCCAATTTGTAGTAAGACAGCTTCCAGATGCTGATAGAAGCCTTCCAGGGTATCTAAGGTGGCAGGTATGTGGGTGGAGGAAAGAGGTGGTAAGGAGGGTAAGGGAGGTGAGGAAGATGAGGTGGGTAAAGAAGGTAAGGAAAGTGAGCGTTTAGCTTCTCCATCTCCCTTATCATCCCCATCTGCTCTATCTCCTTCATCCCCAATCAGAAATAGCTCATAGCAACAGATCGCCACCGCTTGAGCCAAATTGAGCGAGGGATAAATTGGGCTGGATGGAATGTAGATTAAGCGATGGGCGTAATTTAATTCTTCGTTAGTCAAACCTCGGTCTTCTCGCCCAAAAATCAGGGCTGCACTATCAGGTTGGATTTGATCGCCTAACAGCCAAGGTAAGGCGGTTCTTGGAGGTTCTAGTGGGGTGGTAAGCGGGCGTTGTAATCCAGTTGTGGCGATCGCCCGTTGGCAGCCTATGAGGGCTTCTGGCAGGGTCGCGACTATTGTGGCTGTTTCTAGGATTTCTGGTGCGTGAACTGCCATTTGGCGGGCTTCTGCACCGATTGGATCACATTGTGGATTGACTAACACCAGATGACTTAAGCCCATATTTTTCATGATGCGGGCGATCGAGCCAACATTCAAGGCGCCAGCTGGCTCCACCAGAACAATCCGCAGGTTGGCAAAACGAGGATCAAGCATAGATGAGGTCAACCAGAAATCAGTTAAGGTGATAAATGTAAACTTTTGTTTACTGAAGCCATGCCGCATGCTCGATCGAAATCCAATTTACCCACCAAACTCTGTCCGGTATGCCAGCGTCCATTTAGCTGGCGCAAAAAATGGGAAGATTGCTGGGATGAAGTGAAATATTGCTCAGAGCGCTGTCGTCGCAGGAGGAATCAGGCATGTCAGGACTAGGGGTGCAACCCAAGTTAATTATTCATGGTGGGGCAGGCAGTTCGCTCAAAAGTAAAGGTGGGTTGGAGTCAGTCCGGCGATCGCTCCATGCTGTGCTTGAGGCAGTGTATCCGTTGTTGAGAGATGGAGCAACGGCAGAAGCAGCGGTAATTCAAGGCTGTCGCTTGTTAGAAGATGATCCCCGGTTCAATGCGGGTACGGGTTCGGTGTTGCAATCTGATGGGCAAATCCGTATGAGTGCCTCGCTAATGAATGGGAGTCAGCAACGGTTTAGCGGCGTAATTAATGTGTCACGGGTGCAGAATCCAATTTTGTTGGCAGATTTTTTGCAGAACTCCCCCGATCATGTGCTGTCAGACATTGGGGCATTGGAACTGCTTCGAGAACTTAACTTACCCACTTACGACCCCCTGACTGAAATCCGCTTACAGGAGTGGATGCTGGAACGACAAGGCAATTTCAGCAAAGAAATGGCAGGTGTGGTCGCAGAACGAGAACTGGTAGAAGAATCGGCAGGACGGGGCACGATCGGGGTGGTGGCATTAGACCGGGAAGGACGACTCGCCGCCGGAACTTCTACCGGGGGTAAAGGATTCGAGCGGATTGGTCGCGTCAGCGATTCGGCTACACCTGCCGGAAACTATGCCACGATGCAAGCGGCAATTAGTTGTACGGGCATCGGTGAGGACATCATTGACGAGTGTTTAGCAGCGCGGATTGTGGTACGTGTGACGGACGGCATGCCTTTGCAAGCTGCCTTCGAGAAATCCTTTAAAGAAGCGGCTCAGAATCAACGGGATTTTGGCGCGATCGGGATTGATGCAACTGGCGCCATTTCCTGGGGTAAAACCTGTGAGGTCCTATTAGCGGCTTATCACGACGGCACGGAGATCGGGGATGTGCTGGAATGGGCAGATGGCAACTTAGTCGGAGGCACTCACCCGTCTTAGCGGTTTTAGTTGCGATGGTGGTTGTTAAATCGCACTCTGGCACCTGCCCATTGCAGTTTTTCTTGCAGGGTCTGGTAGTAGGAGTAGTTCTCTCGCAGAATAATAAATTCTGCCTGACATTCCGCCATCCGGATATCCACCCGTTGTCCCGGCCAGATCGATGTCGCTAATACCCCATCCATCCATAATTTAGTGCTGAGATCCTGATCGGCAAGTGGCCAAATACTGACCACACAACCGGGCGGCAACACGATCGGGCGACTCGACAAACTTAAAGGACAAATCGGCGTCACCACGATCGCTTCCATCCCCGGATGGATAATGGGACCATTCGCCGCTACCGTATAGCAGGTAGAACCCGTGGGAGTTGCTACCAGCAGGCCATCGCCCTGATACTGATCAACCACCTCACCATCAATTTCCATTTCCAGAATCGAGGTAATCATGCGGTCGGCGGAGGCTGGCTTCACACACATTTCATTCAGAGCTAGAAAGCGATCGCTCATCGGTTCCAGGTTGCTGCGGCTCCCCTCAAACACGGTTGCCTGAAGCATCATCCGGCGCTGCACCGCAAAGCGATCGCTCAATAATCGTTCCCAAACCTGCTCGGTATCGGTAAATTCCTCAATCGATTCGGTTAAAAAACCCAGATGCCCGCCAATATTGACTGCCAGAATCGGTACAGCATCACTGGCTAGCCAGCGCGCGGCCGTGAGGGCAGTACCATCACCCCCCAAAATAATTGCCAGATCGATCGGGCGAGTCACCGAAGCCAGAAATACTGGAAAGGGATTGTCTTTCGGTCCACTGGGACCCACTAAAACCTTACAGCCGCGATTCTCTAATTGTCTGGCACACTTTTCAGCACAACGCTGACTGCTGGAATCGTTGGCTTTGTGGGCAATAATGACCTGCTGAAGTTGCACGTTTGCTCAAAGGATTTGGGTGATTAGTTGTTAGTCTACTGGCAAGTTGGGACGAATCACTAATCACCCGAGAATTACCACTTGAGCAAGTTAAATTGCTCCATGTCCACCGTGTCACGGTTGCGATAGATCGCCAGGACGATCGCCAACCCAACAGCAGCTTCTGCGGCGGCGATCGAAATGACAAACACGGTAAACACTTGCCCTTTAATGCTTTGTCCATCCATGTAATTGGAGAACGCCATCAAATTCAAATTGACCGCATTCAGCATCAATTCCACCGACATCAAAACTCGGACAGCGTTCCGGCTGGTAATTAAGCCAAAGATACCAATGCAAAATAAGGCGGCGGCCAAGATTAAAAAGTATTGGAGTTGCATGAGTCTCGGTTGAATTCGGGCAAATTGCAGTTAGGACTTAGGCGGCGGAATCCGATCGCGGCTTCCTGCCGATACCAGTTCCCGAGGACGCTCAGGTAAGGTCAACACCGGGGCTTGAGCGGAGGTCGCCAACTCATCGGGCAGATACTCGCGACGAGCCAGAATCACCGCGCCAATTAATGCCATCAACAACAACACGGATGCCAGTTCAAACGGCAGCAAAAAGTCGGTAAAGAAGTGCTGACCAATCCGCACGATCGCTTCGTCACCAGCTGGAACAGCCGTAGAAATGGACCAGGGCGTTACCAATACCATCGTGCTGAGCAGAGCAAATAAGCCAATGCAGACGATCGCGGTTGCCGATTTCCGAATCCAGGCACGGGGAATCGGCGCAAAATCTTCCTGCTTGTTCACCAACATGATGGCAAACAGAATCAGGACGTTGACGGCTCCCACGTAGATCAAGACTTGGGCTGTGGCAACAAAATCAGCATTCAGCAATAAATACAGTCCTGCCACGCTGATAAAGGTGCCACCCAGCAAAAAGGCGGAATACACAATATTGGGGAGTAGTACCACTCCCAATGCCGCCCCGATCATCATCAGAGCTAGCACACCAAACGAAACAATCTGAACCCCTTCAGCTAGATTCACAATCTCTGTTCTCCTCGCGACATTGCCATCGGTGATTGGCTATTAGTGTTCATGATGCATGTTCTTCTAAGAGCCGAATCACCGATCGCTTATTTCTCCATCTGTTCCAAAATTTCCTCTGGACGCTGACCTGCCCGCCGCGCATTGGCCGGCAGATCGTGAGGATCGGTTACTCCCTTGGGTAGGTAAGCTAGTTCCCGTAACGGGGTGACCATTGGATCGTTCGTCACCTTGTAGGGCAAGCGACCCAGCGCCACATTATCGTAGTTCAGTTCATGGCGATCGTAGGTCGAGAGTTCATACTCTTCCGTCATCGACAGACAGTTGGTGGGGCAATATTCCACACAATTGCCGCAGAAGATACACACCCCGAAGTCAATACTGTAATGCTTGAGTTGCTTTTTCTTGGTGCCACTATTAAATTCCCAATCCACTACCGGGAGATTGATTGGGCACACCCGTACACACACTTCGCAAGCAATACACTTATCAAACTCGAAATGGATCCGACCCCGGAAGCGCTCGGAGGGAATCAGCTTTTCGTAGGGATACTGCACAGTGACAGGGCGACGCTGCATGTGGTCAAACGTAACCGACAGCCCTTGACCAATGTATTTAGCTGCCTGAACGGTTTCTTTGGCATAATCGCCAACTTGTTTGAGAAACTTCAGCATAGGTTCAGTCTCTGAAAGGAATAAGGATGAAGATTAACCACCGAAGGCAACGGGAAAGGCAATCTTAAGACCCGCTGTCAGAAGCAGGTTAACCAAAGCAACGGGTAATAGGAATTTCCACCCTAAGTCTAACAACTGGTCAATCCGCACCCGGGGGACTGTCCACCGCAACAGCACCGCCAGGAAGACCAAGAAGTAAGCCTTCAGCAGCGTCATGGTAATCCCTAGTGCCGCATCAATGATTTGCAGCCAGGAATTGGTTTCACTAATGCCAAACCAGTTTGCCATCATGCTCAACGGAATTGGAAATTCCCAGCCCCCCAGATACAGCACGGCTACGAGCAGGGCAGACAGTACCAAGTTGACGTAAGACCCCAAATAGAACAGAGCAAACTTCATACCGGAGTATTCGGTCTGATACCCGGCGACTAGTTCTTCTTCCGCTTCTGGCAAATCAAACGGCAAGCGTTCGCATTCTGCCAGAGCCGCAATCCAGAAAATCAAAAAGCCAATGGGTTGCCGCCAAATATTCCAGCCTAGAATGCCATAGCCGGATTGTTGATCGACAATATCGATCGTGCTGAGCGAGTTCGACATCATTGCCACCGCTAGTACAGCCAGAGCTAAGGGAATTTCGTAGCTAATCGATTGCGCCGCAGCTCGGAGACCACCCAATAGCGAGTATTTATTGTTGGATGCGTACCCCGCCATCAACAAACCGATCGGCGCAATACTCGACAGGGCAATCCACAGAAACACACCCATGCTGACATCGGTAACAACCAGATTTTGTCCGAACGGCACGATTAAGTAGGACAAAAACACGGGAATCACTACGATCACCGGTCCTAGCGTAAATAGCAGCGAATCCGACTTTGCCGGGACAACATCTTCCTTGAAAATCAGTTTTAAGCCATCGGCAACGGGTGCTAGAACCCCCAGCGGTCCAATGTACTCTGGACCAATCCGTTGTTGAGCGGCGGCGGAAATCTTCCGTTCCAGCCAAACGGTGACTAACACACCCACCGTTGCTCCGATGATCATTAACAACATGGGTAAGGGCATCCAGATAGCTTTAGCCGCACCAGCGGGAATGCCCAATTCCGTTAATGACTGAATGAATATTCCTTGTAAATCGATTCCTGAGTCCATGTTTTTCTCGATTCCAGCGATCGCTCAGTATCCACACTGAAGTATATCGTTGGATAGCCATCACACGATAGGGAAACCGGCATCAATAAATCTGAGTCGGCACATAGACCAACCGTAATAGATAAAACGCTATACAAATAGAAAGCCCCCAAAACCGAGAGTCCGGGGGCTGGAGTTCCTGAAAATCGTCACTTGACAATATCCTGACAATTTGCCGCCAGATTCGCAAGAGGGGCGTTGCCCATCATTCACATCACCCAAAAGTGTGGTAAACCCGTTTCCAGTTAGCGTTCATTAATCGGCGTGTAAGGCACAGAATGCACTCCGGTATAGATCTGGGTGGGACGGAAGATCCGGTTTTCGTTGAGTTGTTCTTTCCAGTGAGCTAACCAGCCAGCTGTCCGGGAAATGGCAAATACGGGAGTAAACAAATCCACGGGAATGCCTAATTTGCGATAAACCAATCCCGAGTAAAAGTCCACGTTGGCACAAATACCTTTATGCCCAACCTTTTCTTGCATGACATTTTCTAGCTCGATCGCAATGTCGTAGTATTCATCCCGACCAAATTTGTCAAACAATTGTTCAGCCAAATTCTGCAAAATCGTGGCACGTGGATCTTTAACCTTATAAACACGATGCCCAAAGCCCATAATCTTGTCTTTACGAGCTAGCCGATCTTCCACAAACGGACGCACATTCTCCACCGAGCCAATTTCTTGCAACATTAGAATCACTTCTTCGTTGGCACCACCATGCAGGGGACCCGCTAATGTGCCTACGGCTGAAGCGACAACTCCATAAGGATCAGTCAAAGTGGACGCTGTCACCATAGCAGAGAAAGTCGAAGCGTTAATCGTATGCTCGGCATGCAGCGTTAAACAAATGTCGAACACCCGAGCAGCAAACGGATCTGGCTCCCGTTCATTCAACATATAAAGGAAGTTTGCCGCATATTCCAGATCATCACGTGGCTTCACCGGATCATTGCCCTTACGGATCAGTTGAAAGGCAGCCACCATCGTTGGGATTTTTGCCAGCAACCGCACTACCGCTGCCCGAATATAAGCCGGATCATCCAGGGCCCGCCGGGAATAGAACAGTCCTAAAGCCGCGGCACAGGCTTGCAATGCATCCATCGGGTGACCACTTTCGGGGAAGCATTCCATCATGTCGCGCACCCGATACTTCAGCCGCCGATGGTAGCGAATTTCGTGTTCAAAAGCTGCTAACTCCTCCGCTGTAGGTAACTCACCCCAAATCAGCAAGTAAGCCGTTTCCAGAAAGGTGCTTTTCTCGGCTAATTCCTCGATCGAAATGCCTCGATATTCTAAAACGCCCCGTTGTCCATCCACAAAACTGATACTGGATTGGGTAACGGGGACGCCCTCTAAACCTGCCCTATATTCGCAGACAGTCATGATTTCACCGATCGTTCAAAATTAATCAACTCAGGCTAGCTTACTAAAGATCATAAATCTGTATCTCGCTAGTCTGCCTCCCCTCATTGTGCCTGGCTAGAGCAAGGTCTGAGCAGATATATCATTATTTGGTAAAAATCTGTGCGTTTTCGTAAAAAACAGTTACCATTTAGCTAAGGTAGTATAAGTCTCATACCACCATGCTCCGGTTTGAGCTTACGCCGAGTGAGTTGACGATTCCACCCCAAACTGAATCGACTAGCTAAGCTCTCGACAGTAGTGATGGGGAATGAGGAAGCAACCCAACTCTGTCCGTTAATACCATTACGATCAACTTGCCCCTCGGTACCGGCTGCGAAAATCCAGCGCATCGGTACAGGTTTGCAAGAACGATTAAGGATCTTGGGAACCAGGATGCCTGCCCTTTGAGGCAATACCAGACCAATAGAACGATCGAGTTTTTGCGGCAGTTGCCGATCAATAGGGAAGCTGACGCTGTACTACAGGTCAGTGTATAGCAGTTCACCTAGAAGACTGATCCAACCCAAATAGGTAGTCATTGCATAGATCTCAAGCCAACCGTTCCCTTCAAGTACCTGAAATTTGTCAGGAGGGGGCTGATTGGCTTTTTTAGTCATTTTGAAATAGGAGTAGTATGACTCAACGACGTGTTCGTCACTCTCGTCCAGATGTTCAAGCAGAGTATCAACCCACTAAGACTCGTCAAGGTGTTGCTAGACCTGCTCAGAATCATCACCCGAAGACCGCGCATCAAGCCCATAGTAGCGATCGTCAGCCTCAATCTCGCCTCATCAGCTTGATCGCCCAAGATGCGCCACTGCAAACTCATAGCACTCTAGTTCTGATGTATGGTCCATTTCAGGCGGAAATGCTGCCAGGACAGGGAAAAGGGGTAGCCTCCTGGTTGCGTGATTGTGTCAGGCAACATGGATTACCTAGCTTAGTTCGGTTTGACTACCGCCATCGGGCACAAATCTTTCGCCGCGATCAGTTTCAATCTTGGCTAGAGCCACTCGTCACTCAAGTTGCTAGCTAGTGAGCTGAGTTAACTAACCATCCAACCATGACCCTAAATGCCCGGCTTTCAACAGCTGTAAACCGACGGGGTTGGATAGAACAGGGTGCTGACAAACCTTCGTTTACACTTTAAGTTAGAGTCCGGTTGAGAAGATTCAGTTCGCCGATTTAAACCGTAGCTTTTTATACCTTTGAGCTTGTCGCGAATGACTGGATGCGACGGACTGGCGAATGCATCATGTTAAGTGATGTGTAAGTTGTTTGCCCTAGTTTCAGCCGCTCTCCTATAAAGTTGCTGGGTTAACGTAAGCCAATGCTAAGGGTGCTGATGACTCCAGGCATTGGCTTCATCATATTTTTAGGTAAAAGAAATTTGAGCGGTCAAAGGCTTTATTATTTGAGCGCAACTTTTTTGATTCAGTAGATATAATGAGTTTGCAGAGGTGAATGCAAGGATAAAAACCGTGTTTTTACGGAAGCTCTAACACTGGATAGAATTCATCCCGTTCTTGAGACAGAAATCTGCGCCTGAATTCAGGTTAATTAAATCCTTCAGACGGGTGAGTTCCTGACTGGAAATTCTCTGCATGATAAATGCAGCATCAGGTAACCAACTTGCATCTACAGAACAGCTACTTCTGATTCACGTGCTCAACATCTCCCTTGAGCAGTTCATGCTTTCCCTGTTAGTTGCCCTATTAAGTCATTGGTTCGGCTATGCAAGCACTTGATATCTCTACCAACGTTCGCTACAGCATTACCCCCTGCCCGGATGGAGTCAATCTTTGTGTGTGGGAAACTGCCAAAACCACCGATGTGCGGACAAGACCCTTTTTATTTAAGGTGAACCATCGGGTAACAACACGAGAAGAAGCTTACCGGATGTTGAGGTTTTACATAGAAGCCGCTTAGTCAAAGGCGACTGATTTAAAACAACTGAAGCTGAGTCGCCTCAGGTGAAATGGCATCCCAAGGTAATTGCGGGATCGCGGTTCCTTGCTGTTCTAAACAATGTTGAATGTAGCGAGCATTGCTGGGCGATCGCTCCTCCACTGGACAGTGGACAAAGAAATAGAGCCGAATGCCTTGCTGTAACCAGTGCTCCACCTGAGTTAACCAATCTTGCAAGAAAGTCCAGTTGGTTTGTTGCTCCGGATGGCTAATAAATCGAATTAAACTAAAGGGTGCAGTAAGACTCATTTGCAACGGTAGCTTGGGCTTACGACGTTCCGAATGAACTTGTGGATCATCAGAAACTTCATAAACTGGGCGTGAATCAAGCAACACCCGCCCAATTCCCAATTCGGTCAATAAGTCCGTTAGTCGATCGCAATGGGGCAATTGAAACCATTCCGGATGGCGCACTTCTAAGGCAAACTCTGATTCCTGGCGTGGTAGGGCAGTCAGAAAGGCTGCCAGGTCATCAAAGTAAGCTGGACTGTAGCTGGGCGGGAGTTGGGCAAAAAAGGGACCCCGGCGATCGCCTAAGTCCTGCATCTGTTCTAGAAACTGCATAGTTGCGGCTAATTTGGGTTGCAGGAGATGATCGTGGGTAATCGCTTTTGGCAATTTCAAGCAAAACTCAAATCCGGCAGGAGTAACCGATGCCCAGCGTTGAACAGTTTTGCGATCGGGGACAGAGTAAAACGTGGTATTTCCTTCTACAGTCGTAAAGCGGTGGCTATATAGCGATAAAAAGTCTGTTGCTTGGCTGCCTGGGGGAAACAGTTCTCCCACCCAAGCTTTATATGCCCATAGCGCACAGCCAATGCGAAAATCCATGTTCCAGTCCTAATTATGCAGTCCGGCTAAGTGCGATCACGATAGCCCCCAACTTTTTTATAATCAGTCGAACTGAAGCCACCTGTCAAAATCACTGAGGTAGACAATTCCCAAAGATGCAAAATACGGCTGACTTTTTCTGTGCTTACTGTGGTGAGCCAAACACCACTTTTGTCGATTTCAGTGCAGGTGGGCAACAATCCTATGTTGAAGATTGCCAGGTGTGCTGCCGACCTAATATTTTGTATGTGCGAATTGATGAAGAGACGCTAGAAATTGAGATTGATAGCGAATACGAAGGTTAACCTAATTTCAACCAAAAATCTGAAAGCTGCTCTTAGCCTTTGTTGCCTGAGCAGCTTTCAAATTCGGTGCTTGATTTCCTTGTTTAGTGAAGACAAATATCAATTTATTGATCGCTCTACTAACCCAGGTAGCTGGCTTCAGCTTCCAACAACCGTACCAGGTTTTCATCACCTCTCGCTCTTGCCGCTTCTAAGCGCCGCTGCAAATTCTTTTGCAGATTCATGCGATGAGTTTGAGCTACTTCCATGGCGTTATTCTGACGTCTTTTGTTCATCGTGAACGGTCCTCTTCAATTTCTTATGCATCTAATTACAAATTAATATAGCACTATAAATGCGAAACGGTAGCTTATGTTACCGATTTTTCACAAAGGGTAGTTTTTGTTACTAAGTTCCGCTTAGATTAAGTTCGCTGCTAACGTTTTGAGAACCAGTGATGCCCATCGGACGAAATCGCATCTTGACCCTTTTGACAGATTTCGGGCTACAAGATTCCTATGTTGGTGTCATGAAAGGGATGATCGCCCAAATTAATCCGCAGTTAACAGTGATTGATTTAACCCATCAAATTCCCCCTCAAGATGTTGCCGGCGCTCGATTTGCGCTAATGAGTGCATACCCTTACTTTCCCGCTGAAACCGTCCATGTTGCCGTGGTTGATCCAGGAGTGGGAAGCCGCCGCCGGGCGATCGCGCTAGCCGTTGGTACAGAGGTCGCTCAACCAACCGGGTTTTTAGTTGGTCCTGACAATGGCTTATTTAGTGGCGTGTTGCAACAACAACCCGTATTAGCCGCCATTGAGTTAACCAATACTGACTATTGGCGAACTGCAGAACCAAGCAGCACCTTTCATGGTCGCGATATTTTTGCACCTGTAGCGGCTCATTTAGCGAGTGGAGTGCCGTTATCAGAGTTAGGCACAGCGATCGCTACTAATACACTGACCCAACTAGCTATTCCAGTTTGCAGCTATAAACAAGATTTGAATCAGCCAGCTACAACTATCACGGGCAGTATTCAAGCGATCGATCATTTTGGTAATTTGATCACCAATATTCCTGGTACTGATGTTTTAGGAAAAGAGTGGTTAGCAATCGTCAATGGGATAGTTTTGTGTGGCAAACAAACTTACAGCGATCGACAATCAGGTGAGCCAGTTACGTTGGTTGGTAGCCATGGTTGGGTAGAAATTGCTGTCAATCAGGGGAACGCGCAAGCTACACTCAAACTAACGATCGGCAATTCAGTCCAAGTTTTAATCAAAGAATAGTTGTAAGGGTGGGTTGATCGCTATGACAGCATCGGTTGAGCCAATGATTTATCAAGGGCAATTTGGCGAATTTACGATTACGCAGGACGATCGCCGAGGGGTAGTCATTTATCGCAGTGGATTAATGGTGGCAGCGCTCAGTTTTGCGATCGGGGTGGGATTAGTCTTGTGGCAGAGTCACAATCCTGTAGTAGTACAACTGCTGACTCCGCTTTATACCGTTTTTTGGTTAGGCTTAGCCGTTAGTTTGCTGACGATCCACATTTATCTCGAACCGCTCCATCGCGCTTTACAAGCATTCCTGTTAGTGGGTGGTGTGGCATCGCTGGCGATCGCTCACCTCAGCCCAGAACCCTTTGCTCAAACGGTATATTCTAATCCCCTGACAATTTTTGGGGTAGGATTCACCTTTGTCGCTCTCACAGGAATTTATTTCAAAGAAGCCTTTTGTTTTAATCGGTTGGAAACCAAAGCGTTAACCCCGATCGTCCCCACCCTATTAATCGGGCATTTAGTTGGGCTATTGCCACTAGCGGTAGAACAAATGTTGTTAGCGAGTTGGGCAATTTTATTCTTGGTATTTGCTGTTCGCAAAGTCATGCAACCAATTCCACCAGATATTGGGGATAAAAGTGTATTTGATTACTTGCATCAACAACGACAGAATCAAGCCAAGCTGCCGTAGCCAGAATTTGTCAGGAGAAATTTATGACGACTCAAACCAATTCTCAAGTTCAAATTGAGCATCAACCAACTCAGGAACAGTTACAAAGCCTGGATGTATTTAACTGGTCAATTTGGACAAAATCCGTTTCCGAATTTCCCTGGACATACGATGATGCAGAAACCTGTTATTTCCTGGAAGGTGAGGTTACCGTAACTCCGGACGGTGGCGAACCCGTATCAATGGGCAAGGGTGATCTGGTGACTTTCCCAGCAGGGATGTCTTGTACCTGGAAGATTACCAAAGCGGTTAGGAAACACTATTCATTTGGTTGAGCCAATAGTTATACCTGGGGGGAATTAGCCTTAGCATAACTAATTCCCCAGATAGCAATTGAGCCTGAATTATGCTGACAAATAGGTATAGCGGCTTAGACTCCGTTCATAGTTTTGCAACAGCAATTGTGATTCTTGCAAGGTAATTTGTTTATCTTGCAGTGCCTGCTCTGTCTGTTGCCGAATACTCTCAACCAAGTCTTCGGAATCGTATTGCACATATCCCAACACTTCTGTCATGGTGTCACCCTTGACTACATGATCAATCTGGTAGCCTTTAGGCGTGAGGGTAATGTGAATAGCGTTGGTATCGCCAAATAAATTGTGCAAGTTACCCATAATCTCTTGATAGGCCCCATTCAGGAACATGCCCAGATAGTAAGGTTCATGATCATGCGTTGAGGTTTGGGGATTAGCAACTGGTTTGAGGGGATGCAGTTCTAACACATGTTTGACATCTCGCAGATCAATAAATTGATCAATTTTGCCATCACTATCACAGGTTAAATCAGCTAATGTCCCTCGACGAGTTGGTTCTTCATCTAAGCGGTGAATCGGCATGATGGGAAACAGTTGATCGATCGCCCAACTATCGGGAGCTGACTGAAATACTGACAAATTGACATAGTAAATCGATGCCATGATCTGCTCTAGATCTTCCAAATCATCCGGCACATAATCTTGTTGACGAGCAATCTGCAAAATCTTATGGCAACATGCCCAATACAAGCGTTCAGCTCTAGCCCGCTCTGGCAAACTCACATAGCCAAAGGTAAATAGGCTGATCGCTTCCTCTTTGAATTGTGTGGCATCGTGGTATGCCTCCTGATAATTCTCTACTGAGATGGATTGATAGGTTTCGTAGAGATTACGAATAATCAGGTGTTCCTTCGGCTGCAGCGGTTCTGGCACTCCAGACAGCACTTCACTCGTACCCAAAACATCAAACACTAAAACGGATTGATGCGATGCGATCGCGCGTCCACTTTCACTGACTAAAGTTGGTGCTGTGATATTACGTTCTTCGCAGGCTTCTTTGACTTCCGCCACAATGTCGTTGGCGTAGTTTTGCATGTTGTAATTCTTAGACGCATAGAAATTGGTTTTAGAACCGTCATAATCAACGCCTAAGCCACCGCCAACATCGAGGTATTTCATATTAGCGCCCAGTTTTGCCAGCTCCACATAAATTTGGCTAGCTTCCCGAATCGCATCTTTCACTACCCCGATCGCGGAAATTTGGGAACCAATGTGATAATGCAACAGTTGCAGAGAATCGAGCATATTCGCTGCCCGCAATTGCTCCACAGTATTGAGAATTTCGGGAATCGTCAGACCAAACTTAGCGCGATCGCCCGCTGAAATCCCCCAACGTCCAATCCCTTTAGCACTTAGCTTGGCTCGCACTCCTAGAATCGGACGAATGCCTAACTTGCGACCCGCTTCAATCACCAGAGGAACTTCTTCAATTTGCTCCAACACAATAATCGGTGTCTTGCCTAACCGTTGGGCCAGAATCGCTGTTTCAATATATTCCCGATCTTTGTAACCATTACAAATCAACAACGCTCCCGGCGTAGTCATCGCTGCCAGCGCTATCATTAATTCCGGTTTCGAGCCAGCTTCCAGCCCAAACTGGTAAGGTCGTCCGAACCGTACCAGCGCTTCGATTAAATGCCGTTGTTGATTACACTTAACCGGAAACACGCCTCGGTAGACCCCCGGATAGTTATACCGCGCGATCGCCTTGGCAAAGGCAGCATTCAACCGCTCGATCCGGTCTTCCAAAATATCTGAAAAGCGAATTAATAGGGGTAAATTCAGGTTGCGTTGCTTCAGGGCATTGACTAATTCAAATAAGTCTAATGAGCCACCGCGATCGCCCTTAGGAGACACCGTAATGTGACCTGCGGCATTGATGGAAAAGTAGGGTTCACCCCAACCCGTAATCCGATAGAGTTCTTCACTATCTTCGATCGTCCAGGTTTTTGCTGGTTCTGCTGGTAACAACGATCCCCCATTTAACGGGCGATCGAGTTCTAACGGAGATTTTCCGCTCGCTTTTCCAGATGAACCATTGGGTGTTTGTTCTGCCTCAGCATCTGTTGCGGTTGGTTTTGCCCCCATACTGCTTTTCCCTCACAATGCGTACCGAAATGTCAGTCTATCGCATTTGCCCTAACACTGGAGATCATGCAGAACACATCGGCTACAGAGTTGGTACTCTGCTAAAGACGTGTCAGGACGGATGCTAAAACGCACCTAAACCAAAAGAAACAGTTTCGATTGGTGTAGACGAACTTTGGGTCAAAGCTTGAAAATGAGAGATGCACTACACAAAAAGACAGCAGGTAGGGAGTAGTGAATGCCCAGAAAATTGAAAAGCCTATTATTGCAGGCAGGCTTTACTTACAAATCTGCTAAGGGCAGTCATACAAAATGGTTCCATCCTCAACTGCCTCAATCCATCATTATTGCTGGAAAAGATGATAGTGATGCCAAACCTTACCTGGAAAAGCAAGTTGATACAGCACTTGCAGCCTTAAAGAAACTTGAGGAGCCTAAAGAATGAGATATACCATCATCATTCAATGGTCAGAGGAAGATAATTGTTTTGTGATTTTTCTACCTGAATTTGAAAATGTGATGCAACCCGTTACTCATGGTGAGACTTACGAAGAGGCATTTCATCATGCTCAAGAAGCCCTGGAACTCTTGGTTGAATCAGCATTAGAGGATGGTCAACAGCTGCCTATCCCTAGAAAATTTTTCCAGGTTGCCTAAAACCGCTATTAGAAATATTTTTGCTGCTGATGAACTGCTTAATGAACCAGATGCCTACTTACGCCTGCCTAACAAAGCGTGGATTAAGATAAGTCGTAGAGTTCACCATATTTTTGTCGGATATGGTGCATAAGTGGTGCAGTAGTAAGAGGTTGTCCTGTCACCTGCTCCAGAATTTCGGCAGGGGTATATTTACTGCCGTGACGATAAATTTTGGTTTGCAACCAGTCGTGTAAGGTGTGGAATTGACCTTGGGCAATTTGTTGGGGAATTTCAGGATGAGCCGCGATCGCCGCTGCAAAAAACTGAGCGCCCATCAAATTCCCGATCGTATAGCTTTGAAACATGCCACCAATCCGCGCGGTGTACCAGTGGACATCCTGCAATACGCCTTCGCTGTCGCTACTGGGAGTTAGACCTAAATCCTGGGTGTAGCGATCGTTCCAAGCTTCCGGTAGATCCCGCACAGCCAGAGTTCCTTCTAATAATGCTAGTTCCAGATCAAACCGAATCATCACATGCAGGTTGTAAGTGACTTCATCGGCATCGGTACGAATCAGCGATCGGGCTACTTTATTAATGGCTCGATAAAACGTGTCGAGGGAAACGTGATTAAGTTGGTCTGGAAAAGCGGCTTGTAATTGGGGATAGAAATAGTGCCAGAAAGAACGCGATCGCCCGACCAGATTTTCCCATAGGCGCGATTGGCTTTCATGCACCCCAGAGGATGTGCCTCCGGCTAATGGGGTGCCTTCCAGTTCCGGAGCAATCCCCTGTTCATAGAGGGCGTGTCCCATCTCATGAATCGTGCTGAACAAGCCTTGACCTAATTCCTGTTCATAGATGCGGGTGGTGATGCGGACATCATCGATCGAGAAATTGGTCATAAACGGATGCAGCGTTTTGTCCTGTCGTCCGCGTTGCAGGTCGTAGCCCAGTTGCGACAACAAGGTATGCGTGAAGGCAATTTGGTCGGCTTCGGGATAATGCTGGCGCAGACAGGTATCATCGGCGGGAGGTTGAGCCGCGATCGCTTGCACGATCGGCACTAGCTGCTGCCGTAATTCTGCAAAGATGGTGCGGATGTCAACCGCTTTCATCCCATAGTCGGCTAACTCAATCCAGGGATCGGCAATATGGTCATAGCCGGGGAAGAAGTTCGCCCACTCGCGGCTGAAGTCCAACATCCGTTCCAAGTGCGATCGCACCAACGAGAAGTCATTAGCAGGACGAGCCCTTGCCCAAGCCTGGTAGCACTGCGATCGACAGTGGGAAAATTTCGCCATAAACGCAGCTGGGACGTTGATCGATCGCTGATAATTGCGGCGAGTGACTCGCACTAGACTGGCATCGTCAGAATCGGCGGGTAAATCGGCGACATAAGGTTCTAGAGCGTTTAGTAGGTCACCGATCTCACCATCGGTAAACTTTTCGTGAGCAATCTGCCGTAGAGTGGCTAGTTGCCGCCCTCTGGCTGCTGCACCCCCCGGAGGCATGTAAGTTGCCTGATCCCAGTACAACAGAGACGCTGCCGCCTGAATATCGTGAATTTCCGCCAGCCGAGTTTTCAGTTCCAGTAGTTTGGGATGGGTGGTTTCCAGCGTTTGCATAATGCAGGAGGGGACAGGAAAGAACTTTCTTCAGTGTGCCGTTACAGCCGCGATCGTGCAAATCTCAACCAATTGTTTACATCCAAACAATCTTTTGCTATTCTGTTTATATGCAAACAGTATGAACTAGTTTGTTCCGCCACTAAATTCCCTTCAGGAGCACCCGATGACTGAACCTGTTATTGCCGATACTAAGCCGGTTGTGATGCAATTGGAGCCTGGAACCTACTACTGGTGTAGTTGTGGGCAATCCCAAAATCAACCGTTTTGCGATGGGTCGCACAAAGATACCGGCTTCACACCCCTGAAGTTTGAGGTAGCTGAAGCCCGACAGGTGGCGTTATGTAACTGCAAACAGACCCAAAATGCCCCCTTCTGTGATGGCGCTCACGCCAAGTTATAACCCTCTCAACTCCCGTTGTCCTTGTTATTTAAGGAGTCAAACCTATGATCACCATTCGCAAATCTGCCGATCGGGGACATGCTAATTACGGTTGGCTCGATACCCACTACTCCTTCTCGTTCGCCAATTATTACGATCCAAAACACATGGGGTTCCGCGATCTACGGGTGATTAACGAAGACCGGATTGCTCCAGGCAACGGGTTTCCTACCCATCCTCATCGGGATATGGAAATCATTTCCTATATCGTTGATGGTTCCCTAGCTCACCGAGATAGTTTGGGGAATGGCGAAACGATCGGGGCGAGTGGCATTCAACGCTTCTCGGCTGGCACCGGGATTACCCACAGCGAATTTAATCCCTCATCAACGGACTCTACTCATCTCTTACAAATTTGGATTTTGCCGGAGCAAACTGGCATCAAACCGAGCTACGAACAAAAACTGTTTCCAGCGGATGAAAAGCGGGGGCAGTGGCGCAAACTCGCTAGTCCCGATGCCACGGATGGCGCGGTTAAAGTCCATCAGAATATGACTCTGTACGCCACCATTCTGTCACCCGGCGAAGAACGCACCTATACGTTGCAACCGAATCGCCATGCCTGGATTCAGGTGGTCAAAGGTGACATTAGTTTGAACGATCGCGCTCTATCTGCGGGGGATGGAGCCGCCATCTCGGAAACGACTAATCTGACGATCGGGGCGACGACTGAGGCAGAAGTGCTGCTGTTTGATCTAGCGTAATCAATTTAAGGAGGAACTATGGCACTGGGAATGATGGTTGATGGGCAATGGACAACCGAATGGACAGAACGGGATACCAGCGGCAAATTTAACCGGATGCCGACCAAGTTCCGGAATCAAATCACCGCAGATGGTTCGAGTGGCTTTCCAGCGGTGGCTGGACGCTATCACCTGTATGTTTCCCTCGCTTGTCCGTGGGCACACCGTACCTTAATTATGCGCAAGCTGAAGGGATTGGAATCCGCGATCGGTGTGTCGATCGTCGATCCATTACTCACCGATCAAGGTTGGCATTTTTCCAGCTATCCCGGTGCCATTCCCGATTCCGTCAATCAGGCAGAGTATCTTCAGGACATTTATCGCCAAGCCAAGGCGGATTACACTGGACGGGTAACGGTGCCTGTATTGTGGGACAAGCAGACCCAGACGATCGTCAACAACGAATCGCGCGAAATTATTCGCATGTTCGACACGCAGTTTGGCGCGATCGCAGAATCGAATCTCGATCTGTATCCTACCGAGCTACGAGACCAGATTGATCACACGATCGATGCCATCTATATGCCGATTAATAACGGTGTCTACCGTTCTGGTTTTGCCACCTCCCAAGCCGCGTATGAGGAGGCTGTGACCGAACTATTTGAGGCATTGGATCACTGGGAATCGGTGTTAGGGCAGCAACGCTATCTGTGTGGCGATCGCCTAACAGAAGCGGATATCTGCATGTTCACGACGCTGCTCCGCTTTGATCCCGTTTATCACGGTCATTTCAAGTGCAATCTGAAGCGGATTGTGGATTACCCGAATCTATGGAATTACCTGAAGGACGTCTATCAATTTCCAGGGGTTCAAGACACCTGCAACCTGGAACATATTAAACGGCACTACTACGCCAGTCATACCCAGATTAATCCAACGGGAATTGTCCCTAAAGGTCCACTGATTGACTTCTCAGCACCCCACGATCGCGATCGCTTCGCCACGATGGCAGTTGCATAAAGCTCTCAAGTGTTCCTGAATAATCAGTAGGCACACGAGCCAGTTCAACGATTCCAACCAAAAGCCGCTCAAATCTCAAGGATCTGGGCGGCTTTTCTATGATTAAGGTTTAATTTAGAGAACACCCGCGTTGCTCAGACCCAGGATGACACCTGCACCCAGGATATGACCAAAGCTAGCGGTAGCCAGCAATTCTGCTACACCAAAGCCTTCAAATAGAGCGGGTCCTTCCACAGGCAGCTTGGGACCAACGCCACGCTTTTGAATGGCATACCGACCGATCGCGACTGCAACCAGGTTGCAGATAATCATCGTGAGTCCTACAGCAGGCGACCACTCCACAGTCCGGGGAGCAGCAGTCGTAGCAGCAAGTAAGAACGAATAAAACAAGCTTTTACCCTCCTGGATTAATAAACTGATGTCGTCAAGGTGGGCTGTTGTCCGTAAACAGTGAGTAGCGTAAGATACTCTTCTACGAGCAAAATCAACACACTAATCTGCCTCGAACGTAAGCTGGACTTACGATCAAGACCACTAGGAGAACCTTGGTGACGCAGGATTTAGAAGGATTATAGGAAGCTCTTGCTCCAGAACCGCAAAACGATCGCGATCTGTCTTAATTCTTAAGAGTTAACGAAAAAATAATTAACAAAAAAGTTCACGATTTTATATATATCAAGCTTATGACGCTACGAATCAAGATTTGCGGCATTACTAAACCGGAGCAGGGACGAGCGATCGCCCAGCTAGGGGCAACAGCCTTAGGCTTTATCTGTGCCGAGCAATCGCCCCGCTATGTCTCACCGGAACAGATTGGTGCGATCGTCGCCCATCTCCCGATGGATGCAACTACTGGAGTGCCGATCGTCGATCGAGTCGGCGTGTTTGTGAATGCAACCCCAGAGGTGATTCAGCAAACCGTTACGATCGGCCACTTAAACGTCGTGCAACTGCATGGCAGCGAGTCGCCAGAATTCTGCCAACAATTGCGGCAACACTTACCCAGAATTGAACTGATCAAAGCTCTACGGATTCGGGCGATCGAGGATTGCACCCAAGCCAGCCGTTACCAATCTTGTGTTGATACGTTGCTGCTAGATGCGTATGATCCCAAATTGGCTGGGGGTACAGGCAAGACGATCGATTGGCAGCTCCTGCAACAATTCCAGCCAGAATGTCCCTGGCTTCTGGCGGGTGGGCTAACTCCTGAGAATGTCTTAGTGGCATTACAGCAGGTGACACCAAATGGGATTGATTTATCCAGTGGCGTTGAACGGAGCCCCGGCGACAAAGATCTTCAGTTGGTAGAAAAGTTATTTGAGCAGCTCCAACTGAATGCTATAGCAGGAGTAGTTCACGCCACTACCCCTAACTAACATTAACTACCGTCTACAACCAAAACGCTGTTTCTTAGGTATCTGGAATCACGACATCACCAGGTTGTCTCGTTGTTCCAGTCGCAGGTTGAGGAGAGGGTTGTCCGGTTACGGCTGGAGCGGTTCCAGGTTGTCCGTTGGTCGGCGTTGATGGTAACGGTTGGCTAATTGACGGCTGATTCGTTGGAGTGGCAGGCATCGTCGGTGAGGTTGCCGCCCCAGCGGGAGCAGGTGCGATCGCCGGTTGTCCAGCAGCCGTTGGCGGAGTTGGAACAGGCTGCCCTGCTGACGCTGGCGGCACACCAGGAACAAGCGGAGATTGCCCGGTCGGTGTGGCTGGAGCCGGAATAGATTGTCCTGGAGGAGGTGGAGGCAAGGTCGGGGCAACGGGCGATTGTCCGGTTGGTGCACCAGGAGCGCCAGTGGGTTGCCCAACGGCTGGAGTGGTTGGAGAAGTGGTGGGTTGTCCCGGCACGATCGGGCTACCAGGTTGTCCAGATTCACCCGCGACAAAGGTAAATGCCACTTGACCCAGCACTTTTTTAGCATCCAAGCTATTGCCGATCGAGTAAATCGTTTCCTTGGTAGAATTAGTCAAATCGTGCTGTTTATTGTTGCGAATCACATTTTTGCCTAAGTCGGCATCTGAACCTAAATTCGGTTTGGCTTTAATCGTGATCACAATGCCATCCCGGTTGTTATTCTCAATCAAATTATTTCGTAGCACGGGGCTGGCAGAGTCGTTGATATAAATGCCATCCACATTTTGCACAATCTGATTACTATCCACGATTGGGGCAGAAAATCCTCCGATCGCCAATCCAAATCCCGTATCTTGAAACACGTTATTGCGAATCTCACCCTTGGCTTTAGAGGCTAGTGAAATCCCATTGCCACCGTTCTTAAAGAAGACATTACTAACAATCTTGGGATTCCCTGTCCCTGTGACAAAAATCCCTTCCCGGTGACTACTCATAAACGTACAATTTTGGATCAAAGGACTACCCCCTTCAATCCAAATTCCTGTCCCCCGAACATTCGGATTACTAACAGCAATGCCCCGAATCTCCGCATCTTTTTCAATCCAAATCGCCATATTTTGACGGGCAAAGGTAGGACTAATATTTTGTCCGCCACCACTAATCACCACGCTCTGCCCCCGATCGGCTTCACTCCCTAATAGCACTACGCCACGTGGAATCATCAGGGGAAAAACTTCACCAGTCTGTTGAGAATAAGTCCCCGGAGCCACTTGCACGATCGTGCCTGGAGCCGCTTGTTTGAGCGCATAGGAAATGGTTCGAAAAGGCGCTTCACTGCTTCCAGCTCCCGGAGCATCCTGACTATTGCTAGACATCGGATTGACATAAATCACAGCCACACCAGACGGGGCTTGAGCAATGGAGAGAGAGGGTGTGGCTGCCTGGGCTAATGCGATCGACTGAGTAGACAACAGCCCAACGGTGTTCGCGCAAAGCATAAGGGCAGCGAAGCCAACTCGAATGGGTATAGCAGTGTAGAGGAGAGGTTGGTTCATAGGATTGAAACTCCCAGTATGGCGGTTACGCGATCCCTGACAGACTCTAAGCAGGATATTGAAAACTCTTCAAGGTGATCCGACTCGTTGCAAAACTTGACTTGGCGACCCGATGATCATCCGAAAATATTACTTTCTGGAAAGTTTAATTCATCATTCTTCACGATCACTGAGTCCTCTGAATACTCTTAAGACGGACGCTGATAGCAAAAGTTTCTACTTGAATCTGACTTTTGATAGAGATAGTTGCAGTGATGATATGGGCATCCTTTCGTCAGGTGTAGCCAGGACTGATGCAAGCATCTATCGTATCGCGCTTGTCGATGATTAAAAGCGCAGAACAACAATGAACTCCTGAAATCCGCCGTCTTCTCCTGGTGGAGTATTTGAGCAACAGAATTGACCACTAATGTGTTGGTTTCATAGGAACTAAATTATGATGATGCCTCATTCGTCACGGTATCGCTTGTTAAGTTGCGCGATCGGGTTTGGGATAATCATTCAAGCCTTGCCTGTCTTTGCCGCAGAACAGGTCATGCTCAAGTTTGGCATGCTCCGGCAAGCGATCGCGGTTACAGAACTCTCTAATTTTGCTCAGACCGGACAAGTACCGTCATCGCTGCAAGCTTATATGAAGCTAGCGAAGAAAAGACCTGAAGAGGTACGTCAAGCGCTAACCCGAACTGTGAAATTAAATGCCGTTGCATTAGATCAACTGTTGAAAAGCCCCACTGGTGGCGCTGTATTGGATCAGGTAGGTGAAGCAGTATATTCCTCTACCAGCCGGAATAATCGGGTGGCATTGCGAACAGCCTTAGTGCAATCTGCCAGCAATGATGGGCAATTATCTCTATTAGAAGCGATTCAAAACTACCCTACAGCTCAAGTTCAGGTTGAAAGTAGTCGGGTCGTCAATGCTTATCGGCAACTCAGCCAATTAGAGAAACAAATTCGCGCTCGCACGTGACATTTGTTCAGACTGAGAGGTTTTAGGACTCACGAACCATGTAGGGGCAGATTTAGGTGCAAATCTTTCTTAGTCAGAATTTGCATCATCAGCAAAACCTGCCTCTACAGGAGGAATTTAAATCTTGATACCTAACTCAATTAGTACGCTAGAGTTTCGAGGGTTTCGCGTAAGTAGCGATGCACTAACGTATCTAATTCTTGGTTCGGTAGGCGATCGTCTGCACTGTGCTCTAGTTGCCAGCGGCGGAATCCTGAGCTTGCAGCAATGGCTTGCTTCAGGTTGTGCCAAATCTGGGAATCTTCCGGCAATCGATCCAGCGTTTCCTGAGGAAGGTTTCTCATGGAAAAAGTATCTCCGAATGAAGGGTTAGAACTAGCCATAGGGATTAGGGTGAGGAGGAATTGCAACACGAACGTCGATTGCTTCCCTTCCACAGCATAACGTACCCCTCTATTGGGAGTGTGTCTCTAGTAACACTCTCGAATTCGGGTTGCCGTACTTCAAGCAACTGAATGGGGTGTAGGAGCAAGGGTTTGGGGCTTCGGAAAGGACAGAATCTACTGATCTAAAAAATCATGGCAGATTGTGATATTTGGTCTGGTTTCATGAGGAAGTACAAAGAATCGCGGCAGTCGGAGTAAATTGATCGGTTGCAGAGGCTAAATGTTTTAGTAATGTCGCTGGTGGTAAGGCGGCTTGTAAATGGCTCCAGGGCAGCAGTTGACCTGGTTGCCAATCGCTATGCACGTAAAAGTCTAAATCAGGGAGTTGACCGCGTAGTTCTTTAAAGGCGCGGCGATAGCTTCCCAGAGAATCGCCATAATGTCGCGTTAATTTGAGTAACTGCGATAAACGGCGATCGCCCCGTGACAATAGCGCTTGAATTACTGACCAGTTGTAGCTTTCAGGACGAAAATCAATCCCATGCGGACGCAATTGTTTTTGCAGAAATTGTAATCGTTTTTCGGCTTGTCGATTCACCCCAAACCATTGAAATGGAGTATGGGCTTTCGGGACAAAGGTACTACATCCTAAAGTTAACCGCAGACCCGGCGCCGCTTTTTTAATCTGCTGCATCATGGCAACGGTCTGTGCTAAATCTTCCGTTTGTTCATCCGGTAGACCCACCATGCCATACAATTTCAAACTACTTAAACCACCGGCTTTAGCATTAATCGCTGCTTGAATAATCTCCTGGTTCAACAGTTTTTTGTTGATGATCTGTCGCAGGCGATCGCTACCTGTTTCAACGGCGATCGTGACGGATTTGGTATCATGTTTGACCAAGGTTTCTGCCAGTTTAGCTGTGACAGTATTGGTCCGAACGGAGGCAATACTAAGTCGAACGTGGTCATATTCGGGACGATTCAAATAATCCAGTAAGCTCTCAAATTCGGGATGTTGTGTAACGGATGCCCCTAGTAGTCCCAGGCGATCGGTCACTTGCAAACCCCGGTCGATCGCGGGAATCAGCGATTCTTCAACACTAGCTGTCCGAAACGGGAGTGTGAGATAACTCGCCAGGCAGAAGCGACACATTTCTGGGCAACTGCGGACTACCTCGACCATATAAATATTTTCCCAAGCGGCTTTTTCGGTGACTACCGTTGAGGCAGACAGCACATTCCCCCGGTACGTCTGCTTATCAATTTGAGCCGGAATATCACTGTCGATCGCTTGTATATCCGCGACTCCAGCCTCCGCACTGTGATAAGTCACTTCATACAAACTGGGAATATAAATGCCGGGAATCTTGGCTAACTGTCGCAATTGAGTGGCGCGATCGGCATGACGAATGGTTTTGTAACCCTCGATTAATGCCGCTAATAAAATTTCCCCATCGCCTAACAAAATCACATCAAAAAAGTCGGCAAAGGGTTCGGGATTGGCTGTAAGCACAGGACCACCGCCAAACACTAAGGGATGTTCGGCAGTGCGATCGCGCGTTTCAATTGGAATCTCTAACGATTCCAGCTGATTCAGAATATTGACGTAATCTAATTCCCAAGAGAGAGAAAACCCTAGCAATTCTGGATTCGCAGGTAATGATTCCTGCACATCAGTAAACAAGCGGCTGACTTGCACATCCGATCGCGTGGCTAAGGTTGCCCAAACCACTTGATACCCCAAGCTAGTAATGCCCACACTATATTCATTCGGAAAGGCAAAGATGACCGGAATGGCATCCGATTCGGGAGTGGTCGGCGTAAATAATAATCGTTCTGCCGCAAACGGAGACTCTGGCATTGAAGCGTCGTGATAATAAGGAACTTGAATCGTCAGGAAGCATCGTCAAATCGATCGTAGCGTTTCTGCGATCGGCTTGTTAATGACTAAACAACCCAATTGAGCAGGTTGTTACCTGATTAGATGCCCAAACAACTACACTGCTGCCTCAACCGGACTAGATTCGTTAGTGATCGGTTCAAAATGCAAAACCATGATTTGATTCGGGCGCAGACCAACGGATTCATAGGTTCGACCATGACGATCGCTAAACTCGACTTCAAAAGCCGCACCGTTAGCCAGAATTTCAACGGCTGTCCCTACTTGCCCGCGCCAGAGATTATATTCAGGTAAATCAGTTGTTAGAGCAACTACATCAAGTAATTTAGCGATTTTAGTCATCTTAATCTTGCCTCCAGCACTACAAGAATGCTGATTGGGGGAGAGTTGGCAGGCGGGCTAGAACAAAATAGTCGTCCTATGCCTGCCATTGATTCTCTAATTGCGGCGATTGCGCTGCGGGGTGATTTTCACTTGGTAACTCGGAATACAAATGATTTTCGAGCGACCGGAGTAAGCATCGTGAATCCCTGGCAGGTGTGATTATTGGTACGCGTCCATTGGTAGGCAGGTACAAACGAGATTGCGATCGCCGTAGGCTTGATCAATCCGACTGACAGATGCCCAGAATTTGTTGTTGCGAGTCCAGCCAGTGGGGTAAGCAGCACGTTGACGGGAATAGGGACGATGCCATTCGTCTGCTATTAAGGCGCTAGCCGTGTGAGGGGCATTTTTCAGCAGGTTATTCTTGCGATCGACCTTGCCTTCCTCAATTTCCCGAATCTCTTCTCGAATCGCGATCAAGGCATCACAGAAGCGATCGAGTTCAGCTTGAGATTCGCTTTCCGTTGGTTCCACCATGATCGTTCCAGCAACCGGCCAGGACACCGTAGGCGGATGGAAGCCGTAATCAATCAAGCGTTTCGCGATATCATCGACTTCGATTTCGGCGGTTTTCTTAAATTGCCGCAGATCGATAATACATTCGTGCGCCACTAACCCCTGCTGACCTTTGTAAAGGACGGGGTAATGTCCTTCTAAGCGTTTGGCGATGTAATTCGCGTTGAGAATTGCCACCTGAGTCGCTTTCGTTAAACCCTCAGATCCCATGAGGGCAATATAAACCCATGAGATCGGCAGAATACTCGGACTCCCCCAGGGTGCAGCCGATACGGCACCGATCCCTTGTTCTCCACCCACGGCAATCACGGGATGTTGGGGGAGAAAAGGGACGAGATGCTTGGCAACGCCGATCGGTCCCATGCCAGGACCACCACCACCGTGCGGAATACAGAAGGTTTTGTGCAGATTTAAGTGGCAAACATCCGCGCCAAAATCTGCTGGACGACACAAGCCGACCTGGGCATTCATATTGGCACCATCCATATAAACCTGTCCACCGTTGGCATGGATGATTTCACAAATTTCGATGATGCCCTCTTCAAACACGCCATGCGTGGAAGGGTAGGTGACCATCAAGGCTGAGAGGCGATCGCGATGGTGTTCGGCTTTAGCACGGAGGTCAGCGATATCAATGTTGCCGTCTTTGTCACAAGCCACCGCGACAACTTGCATCCCAGCCATCACCGCACTGGCGGGATTCGTGCCGTGAGCCGATTGGGGAATTAGACAAACCTGCCGATGCGTATCACCGCGAGATTCATGATATTGCCGGATCACCAGTAGTCCGGCATATTCGCCTTGAGAACCGGCATTCGGTTGTAGGGAAATTCCGGCAAATCCGGTGATCTCGGCTAACCACTGTTCCAATTGTTCAAACAGAGTTTGATACCCGCGAGTTTGTTCGAGTGGCACAAAGGGATGGATTTGTCCAAATTCTGCCCAGGTGACGGGTAACATTTCCGTCGTGGCATTCAGCTTCATGGTGCAGGAACCCAATGGAATCATCGCTGTAGTCAGCGACAGATCCTTAGCCTGCAATTGATAGATGTACCGCAACAATTCGGTTTCCGAGTGATGCGTATTAAAGACGGGATGGGTGAGATAGGGTGATGTCCGCACCAACTCAGACGGTAGAGATGACACCGGACAATGCAGCAGATCTTCGGGGGTGAAGTGCGCTCCCTGTTCTCCCGCGAAGATCTGGAATAGGGCAATTAAATCATCCGAACAGACGGTTTCATCCAGCGATACCCCGATCGCGCGATCGCTAATTCGCCGCAAATTGATGTGATGGGAATGGGCACGGGCAAGAATCTGATCGACTTGTCCCGCAGGCACTTCTACCCGCAGTGTATCGAAATACGGTTCCGTCCCGAGTTGGTAGCCTAACCGTTGCAAACCCGCTGCCAGAATTCCAGTCAAGCAATGGACGCGATCGGCAATTTGTCGAAGTCCCTGTGCCCCGTGGTAGACCGCATACATACTGGCAATGATGGCTAGTAGCACCTGGGCCGTACAAATATTGCTGGTGGCTTTATCCCGACGAATATGTTGTTCCCGTGTTTGTAAGGCCAACCGTAACGCCGGACGACCTTCGGCATCCTTCGATACCCCAACGAGCCGACCTGGGAGTTGTCGCTTAAACGTTTCTTTGGTGGCAAAGTACGCCGCATGAGGGCCACCGTATCCCAAGGGAACCCCGAAGCGTTGCGTATTACCGATCGCAATATCTGCGCCAAATTCTCCCGGTGGCTTTAATTTAGTCAGACTCAATAGATCCGCCGCGACTGTGACTAAGGCTCCGGCTGTATGCGCCCGATCGCAGAACTCTCGATAATCGTAAATCGCGCCATCGGTAGCTGGATATTGCAACAACACCCCAAAGACAGCCTGATCAAATTGGCACTGACGATGATCGCCGATAATCACCTCAATTCCCAACGCTTTGGCACGGGTCTGCACCACCGCGATCGTCTGGGGATGACAAGCCTCTGACACCCAAAAGGTTTTCGCTCCCGCTTTATGCAACCCGTAGCTCATAAACATGGCTTCAGCCGCCGCCGTGGCTTCATCTAATAGAGAAGCATTGGCAATCTCCAACCCCGTCAAATCCGTAATCATGGTCTGGAAGTTAAGTAGCGCTTCCAACCGACCTTGAGCGATTTCTGGCTGATAGGGCGTATATTGCGTATACCAACCGGGATTCTCCAAAATATTGCGCTGAATCACGGGTGGGGTAATGCAGTTGGCATACCCCATACCAATGAAAGACCGAAAGACCTGATTTTCGGTGGCAATATCTTTTAATTCCTGTAACAGTTCATACTCGCTCTTGGCCGGATTTAGGTGCAGCGGTTGTTTCAGTCGAATCGCTGCCGGAATCGTGGCATCGATCAAAGCATCTAAGCTGTCAAACCCCACTACCTTGAGCATCTCCGCAATATCGGCATCATTCGGGCCAATATGTCGTTCAGCAAAGACATCGGTATAGGCTAGAGGCGACGAATAGATCGCAGTTACCGCCCCCTTCGTAACTGTTCCACGGTTCACCGAGGAGGCTGAATAACTCTCAACACTTGCATTGTCAGCATTAGCAGTGATATCGGACTGTTCTATGGAACGCTCTAGCATAAAAGACTCAAGGGATTAGGTGCTTGGGTGCCGCCGCAGACGACGCTCTTTATATTTTGCAACAAATCCACCTTAAGCATGGTACTTTGCCAAGAGATCTCGCCAAGATCACAGCAGAGAAGGTGCTGATTGATGTGGCGATCGCTGTTTTTGTCATGCCTTTAGTCCCTTATATAGGTTAGTCTACGCAACTACAAAGTGCGTTTACACAGCCATTATTTCGAGCAAGATGCCAATTCTCTTTGTTCACACAGCATGATTCCTGATGAAATCCAGCGATCGCCATCACGAATTAGTTGATAGGTTCTATAGCGTTTGTCTTTAGTATCCAGGTTTCTAGAACCAATCACGTATTCCTGAAGCACCATTTGATCCTTGATCAACGTATATCTAGACTGACTAAAGCATCTCCATTGTCCATCGCATCTATGCAGCAAAATCAGTTCTCGTTTAGCTGGATTAAATTGGTGATAGCCCGCGATCGCTGGACTATCACGGTCAGTAATGGGTACTTCTTTCGGGCTATTTGATTCATAACCACTCAATTTTGTTAAGCGTAATGGCTGAGTCTGGATTCCGGTTACTGTAGAGAATAAGAAATATACTCCACCTGGCTGATAAGCACCTGTAAAGCATTGTAAGTAGAGAAGATATTGATTGTCAGCGAGTCTCAAGAAGCTAATGAAGCGATTTTGAGGTTGATAAAGCTTTCCTGACAGACTACTAATGCTACACGTTTCTACAAGACTACTAAACTTTTCTGGTTAAGATAAAACTTTATCAATCACTGGTCTTAAGCCTGGTTTTTCTAGCCTAGATTGTTTTATGTGATCAGTCATATTTTTAATAGCTAATGCTTCACCTTTTATGCCCTCATTATTACTAGCCTGATGATTGGGTAACGTACTTTTAACCTCCTGATTTGTAGTTATACGAGTAGTTGCAGTAGAATATTTGGGAAATTCCTTCGTTTGGTTTTGGCAGGAGGATAACAGGATTAGCAAACCTACAATGAGAAGATGGTTAATAACAGGTCGTTTAAGCATTAATTAACTTGCTATAGTCAAGCATTTCAAACTAATTTGTAATTATTCTCGGTTTGATTCAGTGCTGATTCTAGACAACCTAGATATTTGCCCTGAGTATCGAGATGCTATCGATCATTGAAAACAGATCTATGGCTCTGCTTATAACATTTCTGTTGTAGGACAAAGCAATTTAAACAGATGCTAATACTTATGAAAGGCAACACCGATCGCATTTGCTATCCATACAAACACAATCGGTGACGATGCCACCTGGAAGGTTAGTTTTCTCCTGAATAGGTGACCAGAGCTAGGGTTGTTCGCCCCAATCCATAGTTTAAGCAGTGACCAGTGATTGCAGACGCGATTGGAGATCAGCCGGAGCGATCGCCCCATGCTCAGTGATAATCGCAGTAATTAAATGCGCTGGTGTCACATCAAAGGCGGGATTGTAGAACTCGGCTCCCTGAGGGCAGAGGATGGTATTGCCCACAGAGTAAATTTCGCTGGGGTGACGTTCTTCGATCGGGATCCGGCTGCCATCGCTAATGGCAAAATCGATCGTCGAAAGTGGTGCCGCTACAAAGAAAGGAATATTGTGAGCTTTAGCGACTAGTGCCACACTGTAAGTGCCAATTTTATTCGCCGTATCGCCATTCGCCGCAATCCGATCGGCTCCCACCACCACTGCATCAATCATGCCACGCTGCATACAGTGAGCCGCCATATTATCGGTAATCACCGTGACGGGAATCCCTTCCTGCACACATTCCCAGGCAGTCAGTTTTGCCCCTTGCAGACGCGGACGCGTTTCATCGGCAAATACCCGTTCCAAGCGTCCGGCTGTCCAGGCAGACCTTACAACTCCAAGAGCTGTCCCATATCCTGCTGTAGCTAAGGCTCCGGCATTACAGTGAGTCAGCAGCCGTAATTTGCCGGGCTGGCTGGGTAATACGGTTAAACCATGATCACCAATTTGCTGACAGGTTCGCACATCATCGGCATTAATCGTTTGCGCCGTTTCCAGTAACACGGCTTTAATTTGAGCAACGTCACCACTAGTTTGATGAGCGGTTTTCAGCATCAGATCGATCGCCCAAAACAGATTTACTGCCGTGGGTCGAGTTGCCCGTAACCGTTTCGCGACTACTTCCAGTTGCGCTAAAAATTGGTGACGATCGCTGGTCTGAATCTCTCTGGCTCCCAGGTACATGCCATACGCTGCCGCTACACCGATCGCCGGCGCACCCCGGACAATCATGGTTTCGATCGCCGTTGCCATGGCTTCGGCTTGGTGGATGTCCACCACCTCATAATCATTGGGTAAACGGGTTTGGTCAATCAACAGGACACGATCGTCCTTCCAGATCACGGGATATACCGGATTAGCAGCCATGAATTTTGCTTCGGGAGTCAACAGCACTCCTCATTTTACTAGTCCATCTGTCGCCATTAGTCGCCAGAAAGTCGATCTCGGGGAACAGCCCCGTGATCGACTCCTTAAGTTGCTTAATTTAACGCAATTAGTTAAACATTGACTGCTGATGGTTTCTGGCTAAATAGCTTCAGGATCCGTTCTGCCATCTGGGGCGGAGTTAACCCTAAATCGACCTTCGATTCATTTGGTTCAGCATGGTCAACCAGAATGTCAGGAATCCCAATGCGGGTTACAGGCACAGCGACCTCAGCATCGAGCAAAGCTTCCGCGATCGCCGAGCCAAACCCACCAGGCAAACAGCCTTCTTCTAGCGTTACCACTCGACCGATCTTCTGTGCCAGGGGCAGAATCAATTCGGTGTCTAGTGGTTTAGCGAAGCGAGCATTCACCACGGTCGCTTCAATCCCATGCTCACTCAAAATCTCCGCCGTTTGCATGGCAGGATAGACCATCGAGCCATAGCCCACTAGCAACACATCATCGCCTTGGCGGAGAATTTCACCTTTACCGATCGGCAGGGGCTCCCAGCCTTCTTCCATCAGCGGCACACCATAACCATTGCCTCTGGGATAGCGCATAGCGATCGGTCCTGTGTGCTGAATCCCAGTCACGAGCATGCGTTGCAGTTCCGCTTCATCCTTGGGAGCCATCAACACCATATTGGGAATACAGCGGAGATAGGAAATGTCATACATCCCTTGGTGCGTTGGACCATCTGCGCCAACAATGCCAGCTCGATCCATACAGAAGAACACTGGCAGATTTTGGATGCAGACATCATGAATAATCTGGTCAAATGCCCGTTGCAGGAAGGTGGAATAAATGGTTGCGACCGGACGCATACCCTCACAGGTCAACCCTGCCGCCAATGTGACCGCATGTTGTTCAGCAATGCCAACATCAATGTATTGGTTAGGTACACGCTTTTGCAGAATATCTAACCCCGTCCCTGTTGCCATGGCAGCAGTAATCCCAATAATGCGAGGATCGTTTTCTGCCAACTTACTCAAGGTTTCGCCAAACACTTTGGAATAGCTGGGTGGCTTGGGTTTGGTAGATGGAATCGCTTTCCCTGTCGCTAAATTAAATGGCGATTGGGCATGATAACCAACTTGATCTTTTTCAGCTAACTCATAGCCTTTACCCTTTACCGTTGCCACATGCACCAGCACTGGCCCCGGTTGTTTATGGGCTTGCTGGAAGGTGGCAATCAGTTCCTCCAGGTTATGACCATCGATCGGTCCCATGTAGGTAAAGCCCAATTCCTCAAAGACAGCCCCTACCTTAGGCACAGCTAGGCGCTTCATCCCTTCTTTCACCCGTCCCAACTCAGGTGCCAGAGAGCCACCAACAAAAGGCAAATGCTTAAATTGCTCCTCTAAATTCTCAGACAAGAATTGGACAGGTGGACTCAACCGTAATTTATTCAGATAACGAGGAATCGCACCTACATTAGGAGAAATCGACATTTCGTTATCATTTAAGACCACCAGCAAATTGGTTTTAGGCAGATGTCCGGCATGGTTAATCGCTTCCAGTGCCATCCCACCCGTCAACGCCCCATCCCCAATCACCGCCGCAACTTTGTACTTCTCCCCCTGCATATCTCGCGCTAATGCCATGCCTAACGCTGCTGAGATACTGGTAGAGGCATGACCCGCACCAAAGTGATCAAACTTGCTTTCGCAGCGCTTGAGATAGCCCGCAATGCCATCTTTTTGCCGCAGTGTATGAAAACGGGAATAACGACCAGTCAGCAACTTGTGGGGATATGCCTGGTGCCCTACGTCCCACACGACTTTGTCGCGATCGAGATCCAGAGTGTGGTACAACGCAAGGGTCAGTTCTACCACCCCCAAACCAGGTCCGAGGTGACCACCAGATGCCGCGATCGTTTGCAAGTGCTTCTCACGAATCTGACGCGCAAGCTGCTGGAGTTGATGTATCGAAAGGTCGTGCAACTGGTTCGGGTGGGTAATTTCACTCAGATGCATACCGGGGTATCCTCTGGCTTATTGAAGTGAGTTTGTTTACTCTTACCAGAGTAGAGGATTAAGGGTCATGAATTCGGGTAAAGTGGTAGCATTTTTTATTTCGATTATGAGTTAAAAATTAGGCTTTCTTTACAGAAACAAGCTTGCCAGAACAACCGCTTGCTGTATAAGGTGAGGTAATTTTTTTGGCTGAAATATAGCAATGCAACGATAAAGGCTATAATCACTGCGCCGATGCCTTCAAGTGTGGAGGTATGCGAAGATAACGGCAGCATTTGTTCCGCCATGGCGTCTGCCTGTCAGTGCAAGGTTTTACAATGTCGTACCAATTATTCCCCTTCTCAACCCTGATGAAATTTCTCCGACCGACTTACCTAAGCCGAGGTCTGGCTGGATTCAGCATCATGGCTGGTCTATTTGCCTTCACTCTGCCCCTGGATCCAGCGATCGCGAATGACTTTGACAATTGCACCAGCCGTTTAGTTGGGCTACAAGTTTCGCCAGAAGAAGCCGCTGATGCCTGTTCTAGAGCATTGAAGCCCAATGACATCTCAGACTGTGTCAGCCGCATCAGTCGCAATTCCCCCATTGGGGCAGGGGCAGCACTAGAAGCCTGTCGTCAGGTCAGGCAGCCTGTAGAAATGTCAAAGTGTGTGATTGATGTTCGGGGTCGAGTTTCGACCGCTATGGATGATACCGTGTTGGACTACTGCCGACGCAGCCTACTTCCCGATCGCTATGCGAGTTGTGTCACCGGGGTCAGCCGAGGCGCAAAAATCGCTGCCGCTCCCGCTCTAGAGGCTTGCATTGATGCCTACGACTTCCCCCGTGAGGTGGATCCCACCTTTATTCCTGTTAGCGCCATTCCACAACCTGTGATTACTCCAGAGCCAGTAGTGCCTGTACAGCCTGTACCCACTCCTCCACAAACTACAGCACCTACACCACAGCCTACTGCTCCAGCTGTACCAGCCTTGTGGTAGAGCAACTAAATTCCGGCTAATTGTCTATTATTCCGATACAGACTTAATAGAGGCGAGGCATTGAGGCAGAATCCTGGTAATAAAAATAAGGTTTATCTACCTCAATGCTTCGCCCTTTCCGATCAGGAATTGTTGAGCATTCTTTTATTCGTTCATTTCCTTATAGGTAGCCACCGCAGACGGCGAAATTCGGTTGAGGTAACGGAAGATCCAATACTTGAAAATAGTGTCTAGAATCACTGGAAAAGTCGCAATAAATAGGAAAATAAAGGCATGATTTGCTGGTAATCCTAAATGTTTTGCGACCCCATCTAGCAACACTTCCCAACCGTGGGGTGAGTGAAACCCAACGAATATGTCTGTAAACAAAATAATGATAAAAGCTTTGGCACTATCACTCAAACCATAAACCACATCATCCATAAAGGATTTAAGCGCTTCGATCCCGCGTCGGTTGGTGACAATCACGATCGCAAAAGCAGCCAGAGACAAAATATCAGCAAACACATTTTTAATTGCATTTGCACTTTGACGGCTGTACTCTTCCGCGATTTCCTTAGCCTTTTCCTCAACTAATGCTTCTAGTTCTTCGGCTTCAATCTTGGGTGCTCGCCCAATTAAGCTATTAAAGCGCAATCGTTCTTCAAACGTATGCAATTCGCGGAGCGCTTCTTCTTCTAATTCATAGTTAATGAATGGCTCAGCAGTCTCAACATTTCTGACACGATCGACAATTTGGCTAACGAACACATTTTTGGCAATTTGTTGGGTCAGTAGGGGCACAATAATTAGCAATAACAAAAACCGGATCGCGGTAGCTGTTTTATTTTTAGAACTCCGGAAATTCTGGACAACTTCCTGTTCAGAATTAGGATCTAAGTCTCGCTTAATTCGATTCAGAGTCCCTAAGATCGATCGTGGTAAAACTCCAGTTTTATCCAAAATCATTTCGCCGCCGCCCCGTTTTGGGGTTCTACCACCAGCCGCCGAACCAGGAGCATAGGTTTGGTTAGGATCGCTACCAATTCCCATCTGCCCATTCACTAATGCATTATTCCCGTCTGAGAAACTCACGGAATTATCGGGCGTAACAGGTACTAAAGACGTGGAATTTTGCGGTTTATAGCGATCGATCACTTGATCGATAAACTTAAGTTTCTCTAAAATTTCTTCAATCTGCTCCCGCGTTCTAGCCGGGTAGGAACCTGAACGGACGCTAGCCGAAAAGTCAGTGGTATTGAACAAAAAACGGCTAGCTCTAAATTCGGTTAGCCGCAGTTCAGCGATTTTCAAGTAATTGTTTAAATCGGCTTGCAAGCAGGCTAACGTGTTCTGGCTATAGCGGGTAGTATTCGAAGTGATTTTGCCGCCATCAAAATGTTCATCTTCGATCGCCCTGATCATTAAAGCCGCATCGTAGGCCTGATCTAAAGCACGTTCCGGTGTACCTTCGTACCACCGTTTTGCAGTTTGAATGTATCGATTCAACGTTGTGAATAGGGATGTTCTCATGGCACATGCCAACCGCGATAAGTCATAATCTAATGAGCAGAGAACCGGGCGGGTTTAGATCCTGAGGCGATCGTACTCAATTGTCCTAATATTTAGAATGCTAACTATTATGCCCGACCGAGTAACCATCTAGACAGCGAAAAGTCAAACTTTCAGTAGAGCGCTACAGTTAAAGTACCAAGAGATTGTAACAAAATCATTTGAGGGTGATTGGTGAACTATGAGGCAGTTTGGATAACTGGAGCAGCTCGCAGTGGCAAAACCACTCGGCTGATTCAGCAATTCCACACTTGGATGGCACAACGAGAGCGTCAGACCAACGGCGGGACAGAACCCCCCCCCCAAGGATCGGGTGACATCCCCTCCTTAGAGATGCCGGGTGTCCTCGTATTAGCCGCGATCGGGGATAACCGGATTGATCTCGTCGATCGCATTACGCTGGCAACGGCTGGAAAATATCCAGTGCACTCAACCACTCCCCTGGGCTTTTTTGAGACCGAAGTCATCCTATTTTGGCCCCTGTTAATTCAACAGCTTGACTTGAAAGCTCAATTTCCCTTACGGTTGAACCCTGAAAACGAGCAGGAGTTAGCCACCCAGCTTTGGCGAGCGCAGATCGATCGTGCCATTGCACAATCAGCCGTGAATGAGTCCCGGTTCGTCCGGCGGGTATTAGACTTATTGCAACTAGCGGCTTTAGCTCAGATCACGATCGCCGAGATTCCAACCATTCTGGAACAGGGCTTGGGCGGCAAGAACGGTGAGTTACCCATTGCCCCTCAAACAGTTGGGGAAATGCTGCAACAGTGGCAGCACTGGTGTCTGGAGCGGGGCTTACTCACCTACGGCATTACTACTGGGTTATACGGACAATACTTGCTGCCTCATCCGACCTATCAACAGCACCTTGCCCAACGTTATGCTGTCCTCCTCGCCGATGATGTCGATGAATATCCCGCGATCGCGCGGCATCTGTTTGAAGTGCTCCTCGATGCCGGGGTTCAGGCAGCTTTCACCTACAACCCTGACGGTGCTGTGCGCTTGGGATTAGGAGCCGATCCCCATTATCTGGAAGGTCTGGCAACTCGCTGTCGAGTCGAAGTGTTAGCAACGCCAGCGGTTCCTTGCTTAAGTACTGAGTTAGGTGCATCGGTAGTGGAATTAGCGGGCAATCCTACTTTTTTTGCCATACTTCCAGAAACCATTCAGACGATTCAAACCATTTCCCGGGCCCAGCTCCTGCGTCGAGTGGCTGAGGTGATTACAGAAGCTGTGCAAACTCACCAAGTGGATCCACAAGATGTCGCTGTGATTAGCCCCGGTTTAGATGCGATCGCCCGCTATAGCTTGAGTGAAATCTTAGCCAAGCATCAAATTCCCGTAGAATCGCTGAATGATCAGCGTCCCCTAACCAGTTCGCCAATTATTCGGGCACTGTTAACCTTACTGACATTGGTCTATCCCCACTTGGGGCGGTTAGTCGATCGCGATGCTGTGGCAGAAATGTTGGTGGTCTTAAGCCAACAACCAAGCAGTAGCAGAGCCCGGCTGAATGAGACTGAGGAGGAAAATCCCGCCGATCGAGCAGGCTCTCGATTGGCGACCAGGTCAGCACTCTACCCCGCTTTGATTGATCCAGTCCGAGCAGGCTTGTTAGCCGATTATTGCTTTGCCCCTCACCCCGATCGCCCTCGACTATTAGCTGCAACGACCTTTCCTCGCTGGGATCGGCTCGGCTATCAAGCGTCTACAGCCTATCAAGGCATCGTGGATTGGCTCGAGCAGCAACAAGCCCAGCTAGAACAACGATTAATTCCTAGCGCTGTGTCGTTACTCGATCGGGCAATCCAGCAATTCTTCCTGGGAGGGGGAGCGTTACCATTCGATCAATTGGTGTGCCTCCGACAGTTCATGGAGACAGCTCAGCATTATTGGGAGATCAGCGATCGCCTACGTCGCCGCGATCGTAGTGACGCTTCCTCGGTCCGCACCATTAGTCAGTTCATCCAGCTTTTGCAAAGTGGAACCGTGACCGCTAATCCTTATCCAGTTCGCCCCATGGGTCCTGCTAGTAATGCTGTTACATTAGCAAATGTGTTTCAATACCGCTCCAGCCGTCGAGCTCACCGCTGGCAGTTCTGGCTAGATGCAGGGTCACCCCGGTGGCTGAGTGGGGTTGATGCGTTGTTTGCGGCACCGTTATTTCTTCAGTCTTGGTCAGGACGAGCCTGGACTGCCACCGATCTAATGACAAGCAATGAACAGCGATTGCGGCGAATCCTACTAGATTTATTAGGACGATCGAGCGACAAGGTTTACTTATGCCACAGTGATCTATCGACTAACGGTCAAGAACAGACTGGAGTATTGCTCTCGCTGCTCAATGCTGCAACTCCTCTAGAAAGTGCACTCTCAGCTTAATTCTTCTCTTGTTAGCGATCGTCAGGGCAAACACTGATTCGCCCCGACGCCATCATCGGACGGAGTAACTACCGGCTGTTTATGAGCCGATCGGTCCGTTGGAATCGACCTTTACATCCCAATTAGTGGGATCAACCGTCACTGTCGTCTGCACCGTCGGGGTGGTGAAACCTGGTTTTCCCCCCTGAAAGGTAAACGTCATCGTCCCGTTATCATTCGCTGTACAATTGACTCCACCGATCGGACCATGCATGGCATCTTCAGCATGGTAATTGCCCAATCCCCCATTGGCTGATTCAGCGGATTGACGAGCTAAATTCTTAGCTCTACCCACAGCCAAAATATTTACAGTGGGGTTTTCACTCGCACGGGCTTTGTCTACACAGGAGTTGGTTTTGCCATCAGACGCAAAGCCGTTTGGCTGGGCTTGAGCCGCTACAGCACTGAGGACCAAAGTGCAGAGGGTAGCTACAGAGGTGATTGAGATACGCTTCATATTGTCAAAATCACTAAATAAATGCCATTAAACTGCGTGTTCGATCGTGTGGGAGCAGCTTCTGCGTAATTTAACAGGTTCCCGGAAAAATGTCAGGTTATGCAAAATCCTGGGCTAGGACAGTCAACCGCCAATCGCCGGAAAAACTTCGCATTTAACGTATAAAAGGTGACATTAATTTCATCATTGCTAAGGACTGACCGCTTCGCGATCGCTGTTTACAGCAGATTTATCTGCGTTCTGCACTTCATAGACTTCCTGTAAATCTTCAGGCAATTTCTTGACCGTAGCTGAGCGCAAAATCTACAGTGAAAGTAAATCAAATCAGCCTTCTAGATTCTTTCCAGCGTCTTATCTTTTACTTATTTTTAGTCGCTAATCTAAAGTAACAAGCTACTCAACCAATCCCAGTAGTTTTACATAGATCATCGCGCTCAGGGTGTGAAACAAATTTTGCTCTATAATTCTCCGTCACTTCAGAGGAGTTCAACTTATGTCCGCCCAAGTCAAGGTGCTACAACCTTCCGGTATTCTGAATTCTGTAAGCTCTCAAGAGCTACTGCAACAATTTAGTGATTGTCTTAAAGGGAAACCGCAATTGATCTTAGTGAACCTGCAATCCGTAGACTTTATTGATAGCTCTGGATTGGGAGCTCTAGTATCTATGCACACCAGAATGCGACTAGCTGGCGGCAAGTTGTGTCTTTGCAGCCTTAATGATCAGGCAAAAAGCTTATTTGATATTTCAGATATGGATCGGATTCTGGAAGTCTTTGATACAGCGGCTGAGTTTTACGCTAAGGAAGCGAGAAAAAATCTGGCAGTTTTAGTAGAGTGACGGTCTGATGAAGTCATGCTAATCTGACACAGGATTGCTTAACTTCATAATGGTTGGGATCAGCATTCATGGCTTTGGTGGATTCTAAAGGACGCTTGTTAGGTAAGGTCAGCCTACTAGATATTGGGGCTGCTCTCGTTATCTTGTTCGTCCTCATTGGTATTTTTGTGTTTCCGGGCGCATCTAGTTCAGTCGCTCAAATCGGTGTTCCGACAAAACCTGTGGAAGTGGAAGTCGTGATTAGAACGGCATCCCAAAACTTGGGAACCTTAATGAAACCAGGGGATAAGACCAATTTAATTATCCGCAACGAACCTTATGGGGAAGTCACCATCAAATCAGTCGAGAAATTACCGGAAAACCTGGCAATTCCTCAGCCGGATGGCAAGGTCAAAGCCATGCCCGACCCTAGACCAGAAGCAGGACTAAGTAGCAACTTGTTGGTCACCCTAACAGGTAAAGCTAAAATCACCAAAGATGGTCCTGTCCTAGGTAACAAGAAAATTAAGATCGGCACTCCGATCGAAATTGAGGGTTTCCGGTACTCCTTTAGTAATTTGAATGTGCGGGATCTGCGGATTTTAGAATCCTAATCCGGCTGGGTTAACTGCTTCAGATAGCGCCGAATGACTCCAATCGTCACAGCGGGTAGTTCTAAATGGGGCGTTAATCCAGTGTCATCTAGAATTTGAAAGGCTTTCACAGCTTGGGGATTGAGATCTGCCAATCGCTGCCCAACCTCAGGGCTAGTAAACTGGGAGCCCTTACCCCAATAAATTGCTGTTGGAGTCGCCAGTTGCGGCATATAGAGCGATAAATCAAAACATAGATCGCCACCGACAAAGGAAAGGGCAGCATATTCTGCATTCGGCTGGCGGGCTGACTCCAGATAGGCTTGCACAATCTCGGGATAAATCCGGTTGGGCTGGGCAAACTGGCGCTGCTCCAGAAATGTACTCACGCCCTCTCGGGTCGCTACCCCGGTACTATAGATCAAGCGATCGAGAATCGGGACTTTGACGATCTGAGCAAACAAGCTACGGGTATAGTTTTCACCAAAATCTGAAAGTCCAGCTGGGGTAGACAAAATCAAACATTGAAATAGTTCGGGACGGGCGATCGCCGCCCGAATGACGATCGCGGCTGTGAGGGATGAGGCAATCACAGGCACGGGTTCGGTACAGGTTTGTTCTAAAAACTCGATGATTGTGCTGATATAGTCATCAACCTGGTAGCGACGAGCCGGATGATCGGATTGTCCCCACCCAATCAAATCGGGTGCCAAAATCCGATAGTCGGTGGCAAAGGCAGGAAAAACTTTGGACCATTCGTAGGCAGAGGAGCCGCCACCAAACCCATGGAGAAATACCAATGCGGATAAGGCGTCCGCCTTTTCATCTAGTTCTGGCAGCCAAAAGCTAGGGTCTGCCGTCTGGTAAACCATTCTGCCGAGTTTAGTGACAATCGATCGCTGATAAAAACCAGGAGGTAAAAACATGATGAGCCTCGTAGGAATATGCCAGTACCCAGTTCCCTAGGCATTATCGTGATTCTACAAAACTTTACAGATGGGCTTGTAGACCGAGAGAGGAATCTTCCTGCCTATAAGCGGACCACATTTGGCAATATGCCGCTTCCATGTCCCGGGTAAATTGCTCTGCCTTCCAGAGGGGAGCCGTTTGCCGCGATCGCCACAATTTCCACGCCACCTGCTGCCGGAGCGCAGGTTCGGTACCAAACCGCACACCCCATTCCACATATTCAGCCATACTCCAAGCAATGCCTTCCTCAATCCCCGCATTCAGCATCATGGTGTAGCTATTGCGACTGGAAAAGTGTTCACCGACCCGAGTCACCAGAGGAATACCCATCCACAAGGTTTCTAAGGTGGTTGTCGCACCGTTATAAGGGTATGTATCCAACACGACATCCGCGATCGCCAGGTTAGCCCGATGCACCATTTCTAACCGCACATCTGGTAAGAACCGGAAGCGACTAGGATCAACGCCTTCTTCCTGCGCCATCTGGGAAAAATACGTCTGAATGGATTGCTCGCCGGTCAGCCCTTTGACTAAAAAGTAGCTATTGGGCACGGCTTTAATGATCTGAAGCTGCGCTCGCACCATATCAGGATGCCGCTTGTAGGAACTTTGACCACTCCAGTAGACGATCGCATCTTCAGGAATCTCTAACTGCTCGCGGCGGAGAGTTGGCACACCAACTTCGAAGCCATCCACTGCAATATAGGTTTGGGGCAGTCGCCAAATCTTTTCGGAGTAATGCGCATCTGCCCAATCCGGAACGACATAAGAGTCGGCAATAAAGTAATCAACGGCAGGAATCCCTGATGCATCCCAGCCCAGCCAGGTTACTTGGATCGGAGCCGGTTTGAGCGCCAATACTTCACAGCCAATATCGGCAGTGATACTGTCCAGATCAATCAAAATATCAATTTCATCCGCAAAAATGCGATCGGCAATTTCGCCACTATCTCGCTTAAACGTGCGGACCTGATCGACTTGGTCGAAGAACCATTGTTGCAAATCATCATTGGCATGAGGTTGATAATTCCAGAAGTAGCCATAAATTTGGAACTGCTGGCGATCGTGATACTGAAATAGCCAGCGACATAGCCAACCGACCGAATGTCGTTTCAGACAATGGGATACATAGCCAATGCGTAATGGGCGAGCCGGATCGCGCGTGGTTCGGCGTTGGGCAATGCCTTGACGATAGCGTTCTGCCCGTTCCTGCATGTAAACCAAGACACTGGATTGGCACAGTTGAAATACTCGGTTTTGGCTCAGGCGGTTTCTTGCCAGATCATCCCGAATATAGGGTTGAAAGAAGGTAGAGGTTGCCAGCCGAAATACTGTACTTTGATCCAACGGTTCGGTCTGGGCGGTAGCCAGTTCGGCAATCAGGGTTTGCTGGTGGTCAAAGATGGGAAAAATTTCCTGCCAGTATCCGCCCGCCCGCATCAGTGAGCGCATCAGTAAAAATGCGGCAAATACCTGATCCGGTAATGCCCGAACCATCATGCAGAGTTGGCGGGCAGTTTCGATCGCAGGCTGATGTTGATCGGCATTTTGATAGAAGTAGCAGAGGTGCTGCATTAAATCCAAGTTATTCGGATAAATTTGCAAACACAGCTGGGCATAGCGTACCGACTGAAGAGGTTTGCCCATCGTATGAGCCACATCGATCGCGGTATCCATCAATAACCGCACATATTCGAATGGTTCTGACATGCGCGGCAAACAGGCGGCTGCCACATCCGCCACGATCGGTTCTACAGGCATCAAGCCCATTAAGCGTTGCAAGACCTGAAGCAGAAAGGCGGGATCTGCTGGTTGCTCCGACTCTAACGCGGCGACCAGCTCCAATTCAGCCACCGCTTCCGGGGTCAGAGTATGCAGTTCGCAGCCCAGATTGACCAAATGCAGCAAGTTAGTTAGTTCACTGGGGTAGAGTTCCCGTATGTATTGACGGATGACCCAAGCGATCGCCCATGCCTGTAGTGTCTCTTGGCGATCCGCCTCTGTTTGCAAGACATCGACTAACTCGATTGTCCATTGTTCAATCTGGTCGGCTTCCCCCTCTACCATTGCTAACATCCAGGTAGCTTGGGCTTCAGCCTCTTCGCCCTGTAGTAATAAGGCGAGTCCTAAGTACCAATAAGAGAGTTTTACGGCGGGTTCTGCCTCAATCAGTTGTTGATAGAGCCAGACGGCTTGCTGGTAGTCTCCGGCAATCAACTGCTGAAATGCTTGTTGTTGAGTGATTAAATTCACGGCAGCGCCCTTCATCGTACGGAAGCCATTGTACTCTCGGCTTTAGTATGCCCGGATGGCGATCGCGAGTTTCAGGACAAGGGATGTTACGGATCAAATTCCCCAGTTGTATCCGTAGGGGAATCATTGAAACGACCTGATCAGCAATTTATCTCAATGATTAATTCAAGGATTGATCACGCTAACCACTGAATAGTGATCTCAATCACTTTTTTAGCTTTAATTAATCTTTTAGCACCGATTTCTGGTTAAGAGTTTCTGCGGAAAACAAATGTTTGAAGAATGATTTATATCTGTAATTTAGGCCACCCATCAATAAGTTGAATCACCGATAATGTAAACATGACGGTCATCGATCCATGGGTGATATGGCTGATCATGGGGAATGCTATGAAGCCAATTAATTCTGCTCTACCACTTCAGCAGTTAGGAACAGGTCAATTATTATGTATTGTGCCTAATTTCCAGGTTGGATTGATTTTGCAACAACCGCATTACGCAGAATTTGTTGGGGTTGGCGCGATCGTGGGCGGCAGTTTTGATATTAAATGTAAGTCTATTTATGCGATCGGGAATGTTGATTTTTCCGTCCCAACTACCTATCGGGAACGGCAACGGGGATTTCAGCTGCGGATGAACTACATGAAACAGCAACAAGCTATTACATCAATCCCTTCTCCGTTAAAGCGGGCTTGTTTGATGGTGCAACAGTTATGTGGATGGATTGGCACCACGGAAGCTCGTCAAATTCCTAACGATCTGGTGGCTCAATTAGTCGGAGTATTGCCCAGAACTGTAGAAAATGCCTGGCAATGCTATCAACGGGGCGATCGCGTTACCGCTAATCTAGCGGTTTATTGCCCACTGCCTGAGCCTCAAGCACCTTATCACCCAGCTAAAAAGCGAACGGCATTAATGTAGGCATAGGCAGAGTCAGGGTTGGTTCATATTCATAGTGATGCAACAATCACTCCGCCCCGCTAAAGACATCGGATGACTCAAGTTGAGTGAGCTAATCAAGGGGCGACGGATAGGCAACTATTCCCTACAACGAAGCGCCCACCGGGGGAGTATGCGATCGTCGTGTGATCAATTGTCCCAGCGATAGCGACAGTTTTAGTGCCAAAGGTTTAGCGCAGTAGCCGCTAGCCGCAGGCTGTAGTGCCAAAAACTTGACATGCCAGGTGGCTGGACGAATCGTCCACGCATTGGGAATTCCATCATTGGCATAACTCGGACAGATGGTTTGCGGGAAATAGTCAACCCCGATCGCGTCAAACTGAGCCTTGAGCTGTGCCATCTGTTTGAGGAGGATTCTCCAGTCATATTCAGGTTTGGCATTGAGTAGCGTTTCGTCTGCAATCAGAGTGGCACCCAATAACCAGACTAACCGCGCACAGATGTCTTCTAAGCGGAGGCGATCGCCCCGCAGTAGCATTGCTTCTTCAGGTAACAGGATGCCATTTGCCGGAGGAACCCAAAGCTCGAAACACGTATAAGCATCGATAGGAATCGTCGCGAGCTTTAAATTGAATAGGGTTCCTAATGGGTTAGGAGCAACCGCCAGTTCATCGGCAATGAAGGTGTCAATCATTAGCTAGAAAAATGGCAAAGGGCTTCGACACGGTTCAGGCAGGGAACTCAAAAACACCCATGAGCAGATCAGGCGTCTACTCACTATTCGATCATTAGCACAGCAGGTCAGGATGAATAGAGATCAGGGTATTATCAATTTTCTTGGGTAGGAATTCATCTTTCCTTAGGATGGCTTTTCTAAGTCTAGATTTCGTTCAGTATTTATAAGGACATCGTAAAGCAACGATGAAGTTTTTTATTACAAAAGTAGAAAATAGCTGGCGTCATTAGGCTCGATCGATGAGCGCAGACGACTGGCAGCGCAGTCTAATAAGATGGGAAAAGACTGACCACCGTTTATTGCATCCAAATACAGCAGTAACTATGAACCACACTATTGCAGACACCACTGCAATTGACCAACAGCTATCCAATCGGCATATTGATCTCGACCCCGGTGGCTATTTTGTCATCTACATCAACCGGGAGGAACAACAGATCCAAGCCAAGCACTACAGTAATGTAATTAACGAGCAGGGAGTAGCTTGTGACCCCGATACGGGTAAGCCACTCCCCTGTAACGGTCAGTTGCAACGGCTCCCCACCCAGATCTATAGCGGCAGAACAGCAAAAGAGATCTGTGTCCAGCTATTTGAGCACACTCAACCTTGCCCAGTGACGATGCTGGATCATGCGGCCTACTTGGGGCGCGAATTTCAGCGGGCGGAAGCCGCCTTGTTACAGGGGCAGGACTATATTCAGGACTAAGCCGTTGATTCCCGCTAGGGAACTATATCTAATGGGCAACTCACTTCTGCCCCTCAACCCTACCCTTCTCCCCAGGGAGAAGGGCGCTTGAGCGGGTTGTAATGATCTGGTCAGTGGCAAAGGCTCGATCGCTCTCAACCTACCGAACGTACCAGTAATACGTCACCATCGGGACGATTGTGGCAACGGCCAAAATCCCGATCACCCAGACGGTGGCGTTGCTGGACTTGGTTTCTTCGGGTGTGGCAAACGTGCCTTCTACCTGCACATTATCTTTAACGACGGGCGGACCCGGATCAGGATTACCAGACAACACCGCGACTAAGCGATCCGTCGCATCGGTGAATGCCTGATTATATTTATTGCCTTCCTTGAGCGGGACTAAGACGGTTTCATGGGCAACGCTCTCCGCGATCGCATCCGACATCACCGATTTCACCTGTGACCCAGTTCGAATCCCTGTGTTGTCAGTGACATTATCAATCACCAGCAATACCTGATTGGCTTGGGCCTCTGGAGTCGGAAACCACTTCTCAAATAGTTGGTCAGCAAAGCTTTGAGCGGTTTCATCATAATCCAAGCGGTGAATGCTAACGATCCGAACTTCGTAGCCTGTTTGTTGGGCTAACTGCTTCAGCTCTGAGCTAATGTTGCCTTCACTAATTCGGCTGAGAATCTCGGCTTTATCGAGTACCCAGGTATCAGCCGCCAGGGGAGGAATCTCATAGACACCCGTTGCATAAGCCGGTGTCGCCAACAGACCGATCGCTAGCAGCATGACGGTAATTGATAATACTAAATGTCGAAATGCTGCCTTCCAGGGAGTCAGTAGGTTCAAAAGCTGTCTCATAAGTGTTGCTTTGCGGACATATCTTTTGAGAATACTATGCTCCTGCGGATCATTTCATCCTGTTCTAAGCAGATTCCCTCTCTAGCAAGGATTAGTCCGCATAGGGGTGATCCCCAATCAGGGGATTGTCACTCCGGTTATATCGCAGTTTGCCGCTCGCAGTCCAATGACAGTCAGCTGTAATTAATGGGCAACGCTCACCCTGCCGATGTCGTCAACCACAATTTAAAGGTGATTGCGGATCATACGGAATGTCGTGAGCGACAACTCGAATGTCATGGGTCACGATCGCATTGGGGCAGCGGATCATACGGAATCCCGCGATCGCAATCGAGCTGTCGCGCCCAACCATTGAATTGCCGTCGCAGATCATCCGGAATGCCTCGATCGCAATCGAGCTGTCGCGTCCAACCATTGAATTGCCATGACAGATTATGCAGGGTGCCATGTTGGTAGTTCCCTGGATGCCAGCAGCAGCAAAACCTGTCCGCCCGAGCCGCGAATTCAGGCCGCTACTACCCTGGCTTGGTTGGACAACACCTGGGTTTAGTCCAGCAGCAGGTCAAATTCCGATCGCAGCGCTTCGAAGGTCGATAACCGCGATACTAAGAGATTCTGCGCCCCGGCATCATCCAGACGTTTTCTCCAATGGTGAACGCTATCGGTATTTCGCATCCAGAAGTCGATCACAGTTTGAATCGCCTGATCTAAATGCCAGCCCGAATGCGGTGGGACAGTTTCCACCGACTGAATTAGCGCATCTAGCGTACAACGATAGGCACCCAAATAATTCACGGCTTGACGAGGCGGGTGGTGCAGCAGGGTTTGTTGATGATTGAAAAACTCCAACACCGGAGCTACACCGAGAATTTCAAATGTATATGCCATACAAAATCCTCCAACTCAATGCCAATCGCCTATTGAGCATTGAATTTTAGTCAGCCATGATGGAAGATGCACAGGGTTTGTAACACACTTTTAAGCACTCATCCACATGGACTGCTATCTGGGGATTGACTTTGGCACATCAGGCGCACGGGCGATCGTGATTGATGCCGAAACTCATGTCTGCGCTCAAGTCAGCCAACGGTTTACAGACAGTCAGACTCAAGATCAAGCCACCACTTGGCGAAGCCTATTGTTCACTTTAATTCAGCAACTTCCAGAACGGGTTCGGGGCAGGCTGCGAGCAATCGCGATCAATGGCACATCCTCTACAGTGCTGCTGTGTGATAGCGCGGGTCAGCCGTTAACAGCACCATTGCTATATAACGATGCGATCGGGGCAGCGGAATTAGCCACCTTACAGGAACTATTTGCCACTCAACCGGATGCCCCTTGCCAGAGTAATGTCTGCAATGCCACGTCTAGCTTGGTGAAACTATTGTGGTGGCAGCGGCAACCGGTCTATGCCCAAGCAAAATACTTTCTACATCAAGCCGATTGGTTAGCGTTCCTGTTACATGGGCAACTCGGCATCAGCGACTATCACAATAGCCTCAAACTGGGATATGACGTTCATCGACTCACTTATCCAGACTGGCTAATGGCTCTGGATGTATCGTCCTTATTACCCCACGTTTTACCACCGGGAACGCCAGTCGGCACGATTCAACCCATGATCGCGGCAGATCTAGGTTTACCCACAGATTGTCAAATTTGCACGGGAACAACCGATAGTATCGCAGCGTTTCTTGCCAGTGGCGCGACCCAATCCGGGCAAGCGGTCACATCATTAGGCTCTACTTTAGTCCTGAAGTTATTGAGTCACACGGCAATCGAAAATGCCACCTACGGCATCTATAGTCATCGATTAGGCGATCGTTGGCTGGTAGGGGGAGCCTCAAATACTGGAGGAGCCGTCTTACAGCAGTTTTTCACCCCACTTGAATTAGCGACCTTGAGTCAGCAGATTCCGGTTGATCAACCAAGTCCGCTCGACTACTATCCTTTGCTACAACCTGGGGAACGCTTTCCGATTAATGATCCAAATTTATCGCCGCGATTAGAACCACAGCCACGCGATCGCGTGGCATTTCTGCATGGACTATTAGAAAGTATCGGCAGAATTGAAGCTCAGGGTTATCACTTACTACATACCTTAGGGGCCACACCCTTGACTCAGGTGTATACCGCTGGAGGTGGAGCAAATAACCCTACGTGGACAGTTATTCGGCAACGGTTATTAGGTGTGCCTGTAGTGTCTTCATTGCAGACAGAAGCGGCTTATGGCACAGCATTATTAGCGCGCAAGACTCAAATTCACTCCAGCCAATAAATTCTTTTTTAAGATTAAAAATCAGTTTCATAATCGCAAGTTCTAGCAAATCGATTCGGCTAGTTTGCGCAAAATTACTACGTTAATGCCTGATTTTTCTAGGGAACAATAATTGAAATTTCACATCCCGTAGTCACATTTGGCGTCCGGGTTGTCGTGATCAGGTTGATGCTGATTATGGGACAACTTCAGTTTCTCTGGAGAAACTTTAATTCCTATTGATCGGTTTTTCAGCCGCATTTCATGACCAGGAAATGTTAGCGGTTGCTAATACTAATTATTCGATCTAGGAAGGAAAATGCCCTCACTCCTACACCAGCTATTGAGTTCAGACCAGTTTGTTCCGCATGGCCATTGTTATTTATGGAAATCCGGATTGGTTATCCTCAATGTCACCTCAGATGCTGTCATTGGTGCCGCCTATTATTCCATTCCGATGTTGCTTCTGTATATCGTCCATAAACGAGGAGATATTCCGTTTGACTGGGTATTTTTTCTATTTGCCAGCTTCATTCTTGCCTGTGGTACTGGGCACTTAATGGACATCTGGACCCTCTGGCATCCGACGTATTGGTTATCTGGAACGATTAAAGCCTTAACCGCTGCCATCTCTTTAGGCACCGGCATAGTGCTGATATCACTCATTCCAAATATCCTGGCAATTCCCAGCCCTAAACAACTCCGATTTGCTTACGAACGGTTAGAGCAAGAAGTGCTCGATCGCCGCCAGGCAGAAGCCGAATTACAACGTTCCGAAGCCTTATTGCGCGAGCAAACCCAACAATTAGTTCAAACTTTAAATGAACTGAAACAGGCTCAAACTCAGTTAATCCACACTGAGAAAATGTCTAGTTTAGGGCAATTAGTCGCTGGGGTTGCTCATGAAATTAATAACCCAGTCAGTTTTATTTATGGCAATCTCAATCATGTTGGCGCTTACACTCAGGACTTACTGGATCTGATCAAGTTCTATCAACACCATCCGGCTAGTAAAGATGCCACTATCCAGCAGTACCAGGAAGAAATTGACTTAGATTTTTTGATTGAAGATTTACCGAAGACCTTATCATCCATGAAACTGGGAACAGAGCGGATTCGGCAAATTGTCTTGTCTTTACGGAACTTTTCCCGGTTCGATCAAGCTGAGATGAAAGCGGTGGATATTCATGAAGGCATTGATAGTACATTGCTGATTTTGCAACATCGGTTAAAGGCACAATCCAACCAGCCAGAAATTACCGTGAGCAAAATTTACGGTCAACTGCCATTAGTCGAATGCTATCCCGGGCAACTGAATCAAGTTTTAATGAATATTTTGAGTAACGCGATCGATGCGTTAGAGAGTCGCTGGGAACCTAGCTCCACCGTGGCACTTGCGCCGCAATACTCTCAAGTGGCTGATGCCGCTACACCCGCTACAACAGTCTGGCATCCAGAAATTCGGATTTATACCGAAGTGGTTAATTCACAACACATTGCGATTCGGATTACGGATAATGGAACTGGCATTCCTGAGCCAGCCCGATCGCGCTTGTTTGATCCGTTCTTCACCACAAAACCTATTGGTAAAGGGACAGGGCTAGGCTTGTCGATTAGTTATCAAATTGTTGTCGATAAACATGGCGGCACCCTGGAATGTCATTCCGAATTGGGTCAGGGCACGGAGTTTGTCATCACAATTCCGATTCAAGCCGTCCGCTCTCCCATCGGCTCCGCGCTTGTCTCGCGATCGATGACTGTCAATTGTTGACCTTGCTGGAAACGTAACTGTCATGGCTCCTGAATCCAATGCTGCTGCTGAAATTCTGCCGGTTACCTATGCAGATATAGTTGCCGCCGCAACGCGATTGGCAGGACAGGCACACCGGACACCAGTATTAACATCCACAACCGTCAATCAGCGCACCCGCAGTCAGGTTTTCTTTAAATGTGAAAACTTCCAACGGACCGGATCGTTCAAATTTCGGGGGGCTTACAACGCCTTGTCGCAACTCTCTGCCGAGGAGCGTCACCGGGGAGTATTAACCTTATCCTCTGGCAACCATGCCCAAGCGATCGCATTAGCTGGGCGGTTACTGAAGATTCCCACGACGATCGTCATGCCCGATGATGCCCCCGAGGTAAAACAAGAGGCAACACGGGGATATGGCGCTGAAGTGATTCTATTCAATCGCTTAACCACCGTCCGGGAAGAATTAGCCCGCACCGTTGCCCAAGAGCGCGGATTAACCCTGATTCATCCCTACGACCATCCCCAGGTCATTGCCGGACAAGGGACGGCAGCGAAAGAACTGTTGGAGGAGGTTGGTCCCCTTGATCTGCTACTGGTATGTTGCGGTGGTGGTGGCTTGTTGTCGGGAAGCGCGATCGCGGCGGAGGCGTTGGCGGCTGGTTGCAAAGTGATCGGGGTGGAACCGAAACGGGCCGATGATGCAACGCGATCGTTCTATAGCAAAACCCTGCAAACCGTCCACAATCCTGACACGATCGCCGATGGCGCCCGTACTCCCTCCCTAGGGCAGTTAACCTTTCCGTTGATCCTGCATTATGTCTCAGATATGGTGACGGTTTCAGAAGCTGCGATCGCTCGCACTGTGGCGTTTCTGTGGGAGCGGCTGAAAATTGTGGTCGAACCAACGGGCGCACTGGCTGCCGCCGCTTTATTAGAAGGTGTGGTGACGTTGCCAGATGCTCGGATTGGTGTGCTAATCAGCGGCGGCAATGTTGATGTGAAACAGATTAGTAAGCTGCTGGCAAAAATAGGTAAACCGCCAAAATGGCAGGTGAAACAGCCGTGGGCAGGGGAGTTGAGCTGAAGAGAACCGTAGACACAGGATACAGCCGGGGAGCGAACTCAAATAGAACCTGGAGAATTCTTAAGGTTGGGGATCATTTTTGTCGGGTTGTTTGCCCGGGAACTTAATTTTTACTTTATGTTGCAAATACTCTGGTCAGATGGAGTGGCACGATCGCGAGATCCAGACCTAGTTGTCAATAACTAGGGATTTTACAAATTCAATCTGAGCCATAAATCTAACTAAACAGAAGAAAAGGTTAAGGAAGGCTAACTTAAATTTACATTGCTTTACCTTAATAGGTATGTCGTTATGCTTGCAACATCTGTCTTAAATTGACTGGTACTCGATCGATACTTGTCAGGACAGCTGTGGTTGCAAGGTTTTGAGCTGCTTCAAATAATGACTACAGCAGCCCAAGGAGCATAAGCACATACTGTCTAATCCACTGCACATGGAGAAACTTAGTTCGGAAGAGTTACTGTCGCAATATACATCTGGGAGGCGAGATTTTCGGTATGTAGATGTTAGTGATGCTTATCTGTTTGAAGCTGTTTTACCTGAAGCCGATTTTTCACAAAGTATTTTAACTGGGGTGCATTTACCCTATGCCAATTTGAATCAAGCTAACTTGTCAAAGGTGAATTTGCAAAAGGCAGAATTGGGTGATAGCCAACTTTATCAAGCGAATCTTGCTGGTGCCGATCTCCGAGGAGCCAATTTGTCCCGAGCCAATCTTCGCTTTGCGAACTTGCAGCAGGTCAATTTAGCGGATGCCGATCTTCAGGGAGCGGATCTCTATCATGCTGACTTGACCGACTGTAATTTGACGAATGCTAATCTTAGTCGCGCCAATTTACATAAAGCCGAGTTCACTAATGCTCAATTGAGTGGAGCCAATTTGTTTCGGGCTCAGGAGGCTGACTTAACAGGAGCCTACCTGGACAAGACAACCATCTTTTCAGATGGGCATCGGCAAGACACGGCTGATTAATCCTGCTCAAATCCCTTGCCCAGAGCTGCAGGAGGTCTACTGCTAATGCTCTGGGTCGCTATGCGACCAACTTGCTCGGGAAGATACCGAAATAAGGTTTCTAGCCAGTGGCTAGAGGTGAAAACTAGAAGCAGGATCATCAAGACAAAGGGAGCGATCGTTAAGGCTTGGGTGGGTACTTCCGGCAGCGCACTCTGGGCTAGACTCGCCAGGGATTGTAGGATGCCAAACAAGTAACAACTGAGGGCAACCCGGAGAGGATTCCAACCACCAAAAATCACGATCGCCAAAGCAATCCAGCCATAGCCTGCTGTATGGCGATAGCTCCAGCCTGCTTTAAAGTCCAGCGAAAAAGCGGCTCCAGCAATGCCCATGAGGGCTCCACCCAGCATGGTATAGAGGTAGCGCATTCTCACTACATTCGTGCCTCGGGCGAAGGCAGCGGCAGGTTGTTCTCCAAGTGCTTGTAACATTAAGCCAGAGCGCGATCGATAGAAATATAGCCAGGTCAGCAGAATCAGTAAAAAGCTGGCATAGACTAATCCATCACTTTGAAATAGGAGTTCCCCGACCACTGGAATTTGTTGCAATCCTGGTAGCCTCAAGCTGGGCACCGTTGGTCCGGGAATTCGCACAAACGCATTACCGAGAAACGAGGACAGGTCGGCACACAGTAACGCCAGCACAAACCCGATCGCGACTTGAGATTGCTTCAACGTTAACGCCCCAAATGCCACGATCGCTGCAATGAGCGCCCCAACACATCCTGCTCCCATAAACCCTAATAATAGACAAGGGAATGTTCCCCAGCTTTCAGTGGTTTTGGCGATTGCAAACGCCGTCATGGCGGTCAACATCACCGTCCCTTCTGCCGATAGGTTAATTACCCCCGATCGTTCGGTGATCGTTTCGCCCAGACAGGCAAAAACGAGGGGAGTAGAAGTGGCGATCGCGACGGAGAGAATCGGAATAATTTGGGGAAACTGCATGGATGGGGTGATAAGGGTGATTAAGAAGATGAGTTAGCTACTCTAGGCTTGTTTGACCCCAAGCTGACTGACGTTAGACTTGACCTAAGTTGATGTTGCCTTGGTCGTGATCTGGCTGAAGCCGCGTCCCAGGATGGCAAATAGCACGATCGTGCCCTGGATAATCCCAGCCAGGGAGGATTCTAGATTCAGGGAAAGGGGGAGTTGCAAACTACCCACATTGAGCAAGCTGAAGAAGCAGGCAACAGGCAGTATCAGCCAAATGTTAGTGCCAATCAACATCGCTACTAAAAGACCGAGAAAGCCCAATCCACTAGAAACACTAGGAATTAGACGATGGAAGATGGCTAGAACTTGTAAGGCTCCTGCCAGTCCTGCTAATCCTCCGCAAATGGCAAAAGCGCTCATCAGCTGGCGGGTGGCAGGAATTCCCAACAGGGAAGCTGCCCGTAAGTTATGACCCACTGCCCGCAGTTGTAAGCCAAAGTAAGTGCCACGCAACACCATAAACGTCAGTCCAAGGGCAGTGATCCCCAAAAGCAGCGCGATCGGGCTAAAGTCTGTCTGCCCCCAGGTTGGCAACCAGAGAGAGGGATCAAATAGTTCAGTGCCGCTCATAGAGGCAACCCCAGCTTTCTTCCAGGGACCAAAGATCAGGTAGAGTGCCAGCCCATCAGCCACAAAGTTTAAGCCTAATCCCGCAAAAATATCGTTAATCCGTCCATACACATAAAGCACTCCGGCTAACAGTCCCCAGAGCAGCCCCCCGATCGCCCCTGCTCCAATCGCTAGGAGGATTACTATCACAGGCGGTAAAACATCTTGCATCAGGCGCATCACAAAAGTAGTGGCGATCGCCCCCATCACCATTTGTCCTTCAATGCCCAGGTTATATATGCCAGCCGTGAACGTGAATAACAAGCCACTGGTACAAAGCAATAAAGGGGCTAAGGTCGCGGCAACTCTGGCAAGGCGATCGGGAGTTCCGAAGGCACCTGCTCCCATACTGGTCATAACCTGCCCCGGTGAACCACCGGCTAATAGGATGATGCCCCCAATTAACCCCAGTGATAGAAGCAAAGCAGCTGTTTGATAGTAAAGCGATCTCGTCATTCTGCGTCCGTCTCCAATCTGCCGCCAATCATTTCTCCTAAGCGATCAACGGTCAATTCAGTCGTCGGAATGGGAGCTGATAGTTGCCCACCACTAAACACCAACACCCGATCGCTGTATTGCATAATTTCATCTAGATCAGAGGACATAAACAAAATCGTCGTACCGCCTTGACACCGAGCAATCAACTGTTGCCAGACCCACAGGGCTGATTCAATATCTAATCCACGCGTTGGATGTTCCATCAACAACAGGTTCAGGGGCACAGGTAATAACGCTAATTGGGTCCGTTGTTGATTGCCACCTGACAGTTGTTCTACCCGCGAATCGGGTTGACCCCGAATATTAAACAGCGCGATCGCATGTTGAGCTTTTGCCCGCATGGTTTGCCAATCTACAAACCAACGATGGCTAGGAGCCCGCAGTGCCATATGGTCTTGAATCGTTAATCCTGGGATTAAGCCATCATGCAGGCGATCGGTAGGCGAGTAGCCCACTCCAGCTTGCAGGTAATCGGTATAGGGTTTGGCGGTCATGTCCACCCCATGTAACGTCACTGTGCCACTCGCAGCAGGAAGTAGACCGGCACACAGAAGTAACAAGAATTGTTGACCACTGCCTTCCAGACCTGCCAAGCCCATGACTTCCCCTTGGTAAACTGTCAGGTTCCCCAACTTAATCGCAAGACGATCAGTGGCAATCCTGACATCGGTTAACTGCAAGGCAACTTCTGGACGGCGAGTGGGGGGTTTAGCGGGAGTAGCCAACTCCCGTCCAAACATCAGCTTGACTAGTTGTCGATCGGCGCAGGGCATCGGTAAATCACCCACGACCTGACCGTGCCGCATCACTGTGACTTCATCGCACAACTCGGCAATATCTGCGAGCTTATGCGAGACAAAAATGATGGCTTTACCTTGTACAGCGAGGTGTTTCAGGGCGGCAAAGAGTGCCGTTTTCTGAGCCGCAGAAATCCCCGTAGTTGGCTCATCCAGGATTAATATCTGGATGCCTAAAGATAGTAACCGCAACAGTTCTAGCTGCTGGCGTTCACCCACAGTCAGGTGACGCACGGGGGTATAGGGATTGAGATCAAAATCGAATTGCTCAGATAACCGCTGTAATGTCTGCCGAGCTTGAGCCCGATCGAGCCAGATACCTCCTGGTCTACCTGCCATGAAGTTATCCAGCACTGACAGAGGCGGGAAATCTAACGGGTCTTGGTGCAACATGCCCACACCCGCCCGAATCGCATCAGCAGGAGTCTGTATCACCACCGGTTGATCATTCAACCGGATCTGTCCCGCATCCCGAGCAATAAACCCGCTTAAAATCTTCACCAGGGTACTTTTTCCAGCCCCGTTTTCCCCTAGCAGACCATGAATGCTACCTGCCTCTACGGTGAGAGAAACATTGTCATTAGCCTGTACTTGACCAAAGCGTTTGCGAATGTGCCGCAGTTCAACCTTCATCGCGGTCTGACGTTATCAGCGATCGCCTCTATTATGCCTATGCCGGGCAACATCGACTGATTACTCAGAACTTTCACGAATTGTGCCGCTGAACCAGTCGGTCGGATATGCCACGACGATCGCGGCTCAAACCGCCTTAACGACTGCCGACGTAGACCTTAGGCTGCTCCGTGCTGGCCTGATACTGTCGAATTATCCGTTGCCAGAATCGCGTTGGTTCTGCGGAGGGGAAGAGAGATTTGATCGCTTGATAGGCTTGGTGGGAAATGCGATCGCGCAACTCAGCGTTTTCTAATTCCACTAAACACTGGGCGGCGGCTTCCGGTGTCTCTGCCACCATTGCGGTTTTGCGATGTTCCATACAGAAGTTGGCGCCTTGAGCCGTTTTACCAACTACAACAATTCCAGCTGCCATAGATTCCTGAGGGGGTAAAGCACAACCTTCCACATCAGCAGACGCCAGGAAGACCTGAGGACGACGAAACTGTTGGGCTAGTTCATGAATTGTTAACCCATGAATTAACTCAAACCGCCAATATTTTCCCCCCAGTTTTTCATAGGCAGCTTGTGTTTTAGCAATATACTCAGGACCTTTACGCGGAAAGGCAAACACTAAGCCTGCTTCCCGTTGGGACTGAGGCACAAAGGAAAAGAGCCGATTATCCACGATGTTAGGCACCATTTCGATCGATTTCCCCGAATAGGTGGCTTCGCAGATCCCTTGCATGAACGGAGAATCAGTCCAAATAGCGACGCGATCGGATTGGTAATTGAAGTTCCTGTTGGTGAAAGTAGGGACTTGGAGGTACGCGATCGAGCGTCCCTTCACTTCATCAATTAAATCCGTCACAAAATCGGGCACAATGCAAACATCATCCCGGCGCCGATCAGCCCAGCGCATAAATGGAATCCCCAAAATGCCAGTTCTACCGTAGGTATCAACGCCACGTAGAGTTGCCATATAGGCTTCTGCGCCACACTCACGGGCAACTTGACAATGACGCATCAGATTGAGTGTGCCCCCATAGGCGCAATCTGTCCGCATATAGCGCTTCCGAGCAAAATCCTTGAAGAGTTGGAGCCTAGCTTTATAAGTCAGGCGATCGATCACTTGCCGTAAGCGACCAGTATCCAGCTCAGGAATCAGAAAAATAAACCGCATTAGATTACCTTGACTAAATAGTGCAAGAGTCTGATCTAGAAATAGACATGGAAAAGCAGCGCTAATGGTGACTATCCTTTAGCGTTTAGTTGACATTTGGATTATTTATGAACTGATTAATCTGAGCAGGAAGCCACAAACAGATTTCTGAATTAATTACAGAAAAAAGTAATTTTCTGAATTAATCACAGAAGCAAATGTGGTTACCCATCGCAGCAAGTAAAAAACAGCACAGCAGCAATTACTAAAGGGGTTTAGAGTTTGCTCAGATAATTTTAGAAATGAACTAATTAACGTATTAGAAACTATCATGAGGGCAATTTAGCCTTCATCTCTACAGAGGCAGATCTATGCAAATTCTGCATCACTAACTTTTGATTTAAAAAATAGGGATACATCTAATTAAGATGCATCCCTATACATAATTTAGTCCTTAAGGTGATTTGATTAATTTGTGATCTTAGATGCCAGCGCCATCAAAGAATTCTTCTAGAATGCGATCGCTCAGGCGGCAGGTGGGTGCAGTTCTAGGTTCAGCCAGTTCTGGTGCCGCCTCTGTGGTTACTGCTCCAACCAAAACGGGTCGAAGAGATTGCTCAGCTGGCACAAGAGATTGCTGTTGCAGCCCTTGCAGCTGCTGTTCTAATACCTCAATGCGATCGACCAAGGCACGAATCGCTTGGGCTTCTGAATCAGGCAGGCGTCCATGCTCCAGCGGTCCCACCCGTTCTCCGGAGCGGAAGACAATGCGACCAGGGACCCCTACGACCGTGCAATCTGACGGAACATCTCGCAATACCACTGAGCCAGCCCCAATCCGAACATTATTGCCGATTAGGAGATTCCCTAAAACCTTTGCTCCTGCACCAACGACCACATTTTCGCCCAGGGTCGGATGGCGTTTACCACTTTCTTTTCCGGTTCCCCCTAGGGTAACTCCTTGATAGATCAGAGCATAGTCACCCACGATCGCGGTTTCACCAATCACTACTCCCATGCCGTGATCAATAAACATTCCCCGACCAATTTGGGCGCCAGGGTGAATTTCAATCCCCGTGAGAAACCGGGCAATATGAGAAATCAAGCGAGGAATAAAGGGCAAACCCAGAACATATAGCCAGTGCGCAAACCGATGCAACAAGAGCGCCTGCAAACCGGGATAGCAGAATAACACCTCTAGCACGTTGCGGGCAGCTGGATCGCGATCAAAGATAATGCGGAAGTCGGCAAGGAGAGTGGATATCACGATGAAGTCTAGCCTTGACTAAGTGACCTCAATCCATCTTAACCCTCCAGCGATCGCCCTAGATAAACCACAAATTAAGAAATGGCGCACCATGTCAAGGCTTAATGAAGCCTAGAGCAGCTCCGTGATTTTGCGCACTTAGATCTACTGACGAATCGTCAAGGTATAGTCTCGCCGTACCCCTGGCACCTTAGCCCCGACCCAAACCTTATAGGTGCCAAGTTTCCAGTTTGTGTCGGTAATGCGGGCATCCTTATTTGTGTCGGTATCATCACCGCACCGTACTGAGCCATCGGAACCCTGCACAACCAGTGTGGTATCAGCTCCACCACTATTCACTTGTAGAGTTAGGAGTGGCATATCCTGTTTCAGGATTAACGTATGGTCAGGATTCGGATCGCCAAATCCCAAACATTTGTTTTGGTGCAGATCGGTATTGCTGACGATCGCGGGCAAAGAGGTGGCTCCGGCGATCGTGCCGGATAAGCGCCCAGAGGTGTGATTCGTGCTAATCGTTAACGAACCAAAGTTAGGCGGCTGTGCCAATCCTGAGACCGAACTTAACCCGAGCAACAAAATTGACAAGCCGATCGGTTGATACTTACTAGTCATAGTTCCCATTCCTAAAGCTGATTGATTCAGACATCGATACCCAATAACCCGGCGCAGAGAGGTTTGCAGCCTTGCTACTCGTTCAAACTATTCTCTGCATTAGGGGGGGCGAATCACCTTGTAGCTCCAATCTATCGTGTCCAATGGTTCAACAGTGTTTTTGGCTAAATTCCAGAATTGAGGCAGCGGTCTTCTGCCTTATTACAGCATCAGGAATGACAGCAAAAATTACGCAAGGCGAAGTTCCACCGATCGCCGAAGTTCTGGCTACAATCAAGTTTTGTCACAGGGCGTCAGGTCGCATTTCCAGGTATTTACAGCTCCAGCTCTCCAGAACCATAGACTTAACCAGATCGCCATCTCGGTTTTCAGGTAGAGGTAATTCTGTCAAAATTGCAAAATCTTACATCGAGTTAGCCGGAATCAATGAGTTTAGGGATTTTGGCAGTCCTAATTTTATTAGGATGGATGATTAACCAATTCTTTGTCCTACCGTTCGGGTGGCTGCATGTGCCAGCTTGGCTTGGTTGGGCGATCGGGCTGTGGTTATTATCCTGGTTTTTACGGGATTAATTAGCTCTAGGAGCACGTTCTCTTCAGGTTCACTAGCAAGTCAAGCCTGAACCAGGCATGGTTTCAGAATCAATCAATCCTGAAGCCAGAGGGAGCGTTCAGAACAAGATGGATAGCGATTAATTGCTCTGCACAAAAATTAACTGCACCAGTATCCTATGACGACTCTTTCATCCCGTGATTTGAACTTATGAATTGAGGCAAGAAACGGACTATGACAGCGCCCCTGCCTGACAACCAAGTAGCCCCGACGGCTTTATATCAGCTTCAGGAACTGGAGCCTAATCTAAGCCATGAGCTATTTAGCAACGCCTTTGACCATGCCCCGATCGGGATGGCATTGGTTGGCATCGATGGGCAATGGCTACGGGTTAATCGCTCGCTCTGCGCGATCGTGGGCTACTCTGAGGCAGAGTTGTTAGCCACCAATTTTCAAGCCCTAACTCATCCAGATGACTTGGAAGCTGACCTAGCATATAGCAAGCAACTGCTACAAGGTCAGATTGAATCGTATCAACTGGAAAAACGCTATTTTCATCAACAAGGTCATGTTGTTTGGGTATTATTAAGCGTTTCTTTGCTTCGCCACAATCACGGCAATCCGCCCTATTTTATTGCCCAAATTCAGGATATTACTGAGCGGAAGCGCATAGAAGCCGCCTTACGCAAAAGCGAAGTCCGCAACCATGTTTTACTCAATGCCATTCCTGACTTAATGCTACGCGTGAGTCGGGATGGGACCTATTTGGATGTTAAGCCTGCCAAGCATTTCGACACAATTATTCCCTGGCAAGATGTGATTGGCAAACGGGAAGATGAGTTGCTACCTCCCGCGATCGTTGATAAGCGGCGGCTGTCTCGGGAACAGGCATTAGCAACGGGTGAAACCCAATTTTGTGAATACCAACTTTTGATCAATAACGTCTTACACGACGAGGAAGCCCGGATTGTGGCAACGGGTGAAGATGAAGTGTTGATGATTATTCGGGATGTCAGTGAACGTAAACAAACCCAACAACGGTTAAGTTTGCAATACGCTGCTGCCCAAGTGTTATCTGAATCGCCCAGTTTGCAAGAAGCTACTCCCCGCTTGCTGCAAGTTATTTGTGAAACATTAGGTTGGGACTTGGGGCAACTGTGGGCGATCGATCCACTCGCCAATCTCTTACGTTGGGTTGCTAGTTGGCATCGTGATCCCTTGAATCTAGCTGAATTTGAACAAGCCACTCAACAGTGTACCTTTGCCCCTGGCGAGGGTGGGGCGGGACGGGTTTGGAGTTCTAGAGAACCGCTATGGATCAATGACGTTGCTGATGAGGATAACTTCCTGAACCGAGAGTCTGCGGTCAGAGATGGGTTGCACAGCGCCTTTGGTTTCCCAATTCTTAGTGGCAACTGCTCCCTGGGAGTGATTACCTTATTTAGTCGAGAAGTCCGACTTCCTGACAATGGATTGATGCAAATGATGGCAGCGATCGGTCGCCAAATTGGTCAATTTATGGAACGTAAGCGGGCAGAAGAAGCCTTGCACCGAAGTAATTCACTGCTCAAAGCTCAACAAGAAGCCGTGATTGACGGCATTTTGGTGTTAGACGAACAAAAAAACATTGTTAGCTATAATCATCGCTTTCGGCAGATCTGGGAACTGCCAGATGACCTGATGGAATGGGGTGATCTGAAACAACTGTTCACCTGGATGCGATCGCGGCTAGAACGTCCAGAAATTTGTTCCGAGACTAGTGATTATATTCAAGAGCATCCCCAAGGGGTAATCTACGACGAAATTCTGTTAAAGGATGGTCGTGTCCTCGATCGCTACTCCAGTCCCATCCTATCCCCCGATGGCGAGCCCTATGGCAGATTGTGGTATTACCGTGACATTACCGATCGCAAACACGCGGAAGAAGAACTGCAAAGCCAAAACCATCAAGCTTATTTGCTGGCAGCCATTACCCTGCGAATTCGGCAATCCTTAAACCTGGATGAAATTCTGAATACGACCGTGGCAGAAGTCCGTCAATTTCTGCAGGCGGACCGGGTATTGATCTATCGGTTTGAACCTGATTGGTCAGGCACCATCATGGTTGAATCCGTCAATAGTCACTGGCGATCGGCATTGGGCGTACAAATCCACGATACTTGCTTTCAAGAAGGGCTCTGGCAAAAATATTACCGTTGGGGCACTAGTGCCATGTTCGACATTGCCCAAGCCGACCTCAGCCCCTGTTATCGCCAGATGCTGGAGCAATTTCAGGTGAAAGCCAGCTTAGTGGTACCGATTATCCAAGGACGGGGAGCCACTAACAAACCCCAACTATGGGGACTACTGATTGCTCATCAATGCGCTAGTTCTCGCCAATGGCGATCGTTTGAAACCGACTTCCTCAGCCAACTTGCCGACCAAGTCGGGATTGCGATCGCTCAAGCCTACTTGCTAGAACAAGAAACCCAACAACGCGAACAACTGGCTCAACAAAATCTGGCATTGGAACAAGCGCGTCGTGAAGCTGAACGGGCGTCTCAGATGAAGAGTACGTTCCTGGCTACCATGAGCCATGAAATCCGCACTCCGATGAATGCCGTGCTCGGGATGACTGGATTACTCATGGACACAAATTTGGATGCCGAGCAACGAGATTTTGTCGAAACCATTCGGGGTAGTGGGGAAACCTTACTTACTCTGATCAATGAAATTCTCGACTTCTCCAAACTGGAAGCGGGCGAGATGGAATTGGAAATTCTCGACTTTGATCTGAGTACCTGCATTGAGGAAGTTGCTGATCTATTAGCAGCGACAGCTCATGGTAAAGGGCTAGAACTAGCAACTTTAATCTATCGCAATCTACCTACCCGACTAAAGGGAGATATCAGCCGATTACGCCAGATTCTCACTAACTTAGTCAGTAATGCGATTAAATTTACAGAAAAAGGTGAAGTCGTGATTCAGGCAGCCCTGAAATCAGAAACGACCACAACAGCAACCATTACCTTTTCGGTGATTGATACCGGCATTGGTATTCCACTCGAAGCACAGCAAAAATTATTTCGTCCCTTCTGCCAGGTCGATGCGTCCACGACTCGTCGCTATGGGGGTACAGGATTAGGGCTAGCCATCTCCCGGCAACTGGTTGACCTGATGGGGGGGGAAATTGGTGTGGATAGTGTGGAGGGGCAAGGCTCACGGTTCTGGTTTACGGTTACCCTGCATAAACAAGCACCAACGATCGCCCCGGTCAATCATCTATTTCCGCCCTCTCTAGATTTAAGTCAGTTGCGGCTACTGGTTGTGGACGATAACGCCACCAATCGCAAAGTGCTACGCTATCAGGTGTCATCGTGGGGGATGCAGGTAGACGAAGCTGACGGAGCGATCGCAGCTTTAGAGCAATTACGCCAGCAGGCAATGGTGGGCAATCCCTATGATTTAGTCATTCTAGATATGCAAATGCCGCTAATGGATGGCGCAATGCTGGGACAGCAAATTAAATCTGATCCTCTATTGGTAGATACCAAATTGATCATGATGACGTCCCTCAATCATTGGGGAGGAGCCAGACGCATGCTACAAATGGGATTCTCGGCATATCTAGTCAAACCCGTCAAGCAATCACGGCTACTGGACTGCATCGTCAACACCCTAGCGCAATCCTTCAACCCTGCTCGATCAGTGCCTGAAGCCGGCTCGCCTCCCAATGGTCGCAGTACAGCAAGTCCGATCGCCCTCGACGGTAAATCTGTTTCTAAAGTCAAAATTCTGTTAGTTGAAGATAACATCGTCAACCAGAAGGTCACCTTGAACCAATTAAAAAATTTGGGCTACTTGGCAGATGTCGCCGCAAACGGTCAAGAAGCGTTGCAGATGATGGCTCATATTACCTATGACCTCGTGTTAATGGACTGTCAAATGCCGGTGTTAGATGGGTATACCACCACACAAGAGATTCGGCGGTTAGAGGGCGACACTCGCCATACTGTGATTATTGCCCTCACAGCAAATGCGATGAAGGAAGATCGGCGACGCTGTTTGGATGCTGGCATGGATGACTACTTAAGCAAACCCATTCTCAAAGACAAGCTTGCGAGTAAACTGGCTTATTGGAGTGACATCTTACGATCCATGCCTCAAGAATCGGCTAACCCGGCGACAACGGCTTCAGAAATGAATATCTTAGATCCTCTGAATCCCCCCTCTGCCACAGAGTTACCGCTTGATTGGGAGCATTTGCATCAGATTTGTGACGATAGCGCGGAGTTCGAGTTAGAAATTCTCCAAACCTTTGTCAAGGATACAGATCAGCACTTACAGGCAATTCAACATGCGATCGCTGACCAGAATTTTCTGGCACTTGAGCAGGCAGCCCATCACATTAAGGGAGCCAGTGCGAATGTGGGGCTGTATTTAATGCAAGCCACAGCGTCTGATTTGGAACAACAAGCTCGCCAACAGCAACTGGAAGGGGGCAGCGATCGCTTGACTGATTTACAGCAATCGTTGCAGCAGGTGCGAACATTTCTGGCAAATCAATCTTAGAGATTGATAACTGGCATGATCCCGGATCAACGCCGTTGTCTGGATAAGGTATTCTTAGGGGAGCGGGAGGTACTTTTTCACTAGCAGCAAACAATTACGATCGTCCGCCATGCGGGTATAGCTTAAAGAATCCGCAATTCGCTGCATTAACCGTAAGCCCCGTCCACCTTCCGCTTCAGAATCCAATTCTTGAGGCATACGCTCTAAGCACCGATGGAGGTCAAAGGGTTGCCCATAGTCCCAAATTCGCATCTCCAGTTGGTCAGCATAGACCCTAACTTCCATCTCGATCGGGACATTCATCGGCAATCCTTTATGAGCATGGCGCACTGCATTTGTAAATCCTTCCGCCAAAGCCAATTGGCACTCCAACCAGGCATGGTAAGGGATGGGCGGTCCATTCAGCTGATCGAACCACTCCAATACTTGGGCAAGGGTATTCAGGTCGGTATTTACTTGAAGGGAAGATTTATAAAGTGGTTGCAATGGCTAAAGATCCCCGCGCTTAAACCCTGAAAATAGTGTATAGTCGTTTACTCAAATTGATCCCATTTCTAAGAACTCTTGAAAAAGTCGTTTAAGCGAATTGAACTTTTGTGATTGAAGTCGATATCTATCGGATCTACAGAAGTTCTATAACCTGAATTGTCGCACTTTTTTTAGCTAGTTCCTAACTCTAGGACACTTTTTACCGTATTCCTGCTTCTATGTCGAACGCTCCTTCCAAAATTCTGGTAATTGATGATGATCTAACGGCTCGCTTAGTTTTGAAAAAAATGTTGGAGGAACAGGGATACGAAGTTGTTACCGCCAATGACGGGATTGAAGGAGTTAAACAAGCCCAACAATTACGTCCAGCCTTAATTATTTGTGACTGGATGATGCCACGGATGGATGGCATTGAAGTCTGCCGCTATATCAAAGGTGAACCGGAACTGGCAACGATTTTCTTTATCCTACTAACAGCTCGGGATGGCGTAGAAGATCGAGTTCAGGGATTAGATAGTGGTGCCGATGACTTCCTCTCCAAACCGGTAGAAAGCAGCGAATTGAAAGCCAGAGTCCGGGCAGGGTTACGGCTGCATCGGGTCTATCAAGACCTGCAGGATCAAAAACGCATTTTGGAGTGTGAATTAGCAGAGGCTGCCGAGTATGTGCGATCGCTGCTCCCCCTGCCGCTCGATCGCAAAATTAAGATTGATACTCGTTTCGTGCCCTCCCGGCATTTAGGTGGAGATTGCTTCGATTATTACTGGCTCGATCCTGACTATTTAGCGATTTATCTACTCGATGTTTCTGGGCACGGATTAGGGGCCGCATTACCATCTATTTCGGTCTTGAACTTGTTGCGCTCCCAATCCATGGATGGAGTCAACTTCTACCAGCCTAACCATGTGCTAACGGCTTTAAATGAAGCGTTCCAAATGGATTTCCAAAACGATAAATATTTCACCATTTGGTATGGCGTTTATAACCAGGCAAGACGGCAATTGATTTATTCCAGTGCCGGACATCCACCAGCAATTCTAATTTCAGAATCACCTGATAAAACGCTGCAAATCAGCCAATTGAAAACGGTGAGTTTACCGATCGGGATGATGCCAGATACAAAATTTGTCAACCAGCGCTGTACAGTCGAAGACCATAGCACGTTATATATTTTCAGCGATGGCGTCTATGAGATCCATCAAACCGACGGTGAGGTTTGGGGACTAGATGCGTTTATCCAACTCCTCGCCAAGCACCGTGACACAATCCATCAGCATGGACTGAATTACATTCTGGATTACGTCAAGTCACTTAACTCTAAAGAAGTATTTGAGGACGATCTCTCGTTGCTACAAATTCAATTTAGTTAAGGATTAATTTCCCAAGCAGAGAATAGATAACTATAGGACAACATAGATTGTCCTGATTTAGACATGCTGTGTAGTAGATGCTAGCCATGAGTTATCCATTCGATCTAGCTGCTTTCAGCAACTTAGGCTTCTAAATCAACTCAGGGGTTTCCTGTAATACCTGACCAAATTCTCTTTGGTCAGAGTATATTTGAAATACTTGATCCATCCCTGTAATTTCGAATAACATTCTGGCTTGTTCCCCAACCGAGCAGAAAAATAGCTTGCGACCGGTTGCCCGAGCCGACTTAAACGCCATCACCAATCCTCCCAATCCAGAGCTGTCAATAAAGGTAACGCTCTGGAGATCCACCAGAATACCTCTGGCTCCAGCTTCGAGACTTTCATTGATGTCATGACGGAGTTGATTAGCTTGGGGGCCATCCAAAATTCCAGAAGGTTGAATAACCTTAATCGCAGAAATCGTAGAGTCCATGATGTAATTGAAGTCTCAACGTCGAGAATATCCCAATTGGTAGAGCATCCAAGGATCGCCTGTATTAAGCGATTAGAGTAAGGGGCTGAGATCCATATTGTCAGAATCTGTCATGAATGGCAGCCCAACAGAGAAGATTCATGCCAAATTGAGCACGGTACTTGCCCGAAATCTCATAGATAGTACTCCGGAACAGCTCTTTTCCTTGCGAACTTTAATCAAGAGTACCCAGAATAGTATCTACACGAACGCTTATTTCTGACTCATTACAAGATATTAATAGAGTTAAAGGCGAATGCCAAGCCAAGTTTATAGATGTGAATCTATGATGACTATAGATGAAATTTGTCGGCTCAGAATGACTCTAGCTTTAGTAAAGCAGCTTCACTAGGCTATAGAAGTCCTCTGATCAGTCAACTCAATCTCAAGCGTTAAACCGTGCTATTGCTATCCCTCTGTGTAGATCCTCTCTGTCACCAACCTTTGTGCCTTTGGAAGTGAGCAACGATGGCGAATGGAATTTCTGTCTCCGGTAGTCGATTCATTAATGTGGCGCTAACTCAGCGTTCCCAGCGCTCGTTCGCTCTGTTAATTGTCGCGACGGCGCTTTTGAGCGTTTGCGGTTTGCGCTTGGTGCAATTGCAGCTTGTCCAGGGTGAATATCATCGCCATCGGGCAGAACAAAATCGCATTGCACTCATCCCGATCGTGGCAGATCGGGGCAATATTGTCGATCGGAAAGGGCATCTTTTAGCTGCCAATCGCTTGTCCCGTTCTGTGTATCTCCGAGCGCGTGAACAATCTGAACAGCAGTGGCGTCAAGTTGTGCCCAAACTCGCCAGCATTCTGAAGATTCCCCCAGAAGAGATTCTGACCAAACTGCAACAAAGTGGCTACCGAGCCGCCATGCCAATTCGGATTAGCCGTAACCTTAGCCGTGATGCCTTTATCGCCTTGGCAGAACGGGCTGGGCAGTTCCCTGGTGTAGAAATTCGGGCAGAATCGAGCCGCTACTATCCTGAAAAGAGCTTGGCAGCCCATATTTTGGGTTATATCAGCGAAGCCAGTCCTGCTGATGTCAAAGCCAATCCCAACTATCCACCCGGTATGTTAGTGGGGCAAATGGGGATTGAGCGGTTAGCTAACACTGAACTTCAGGGTGTTTGGGGAGGACAGGTGGTAGAGGTAGATGCCACTGGGCAAGAGGTCAAAATTTTGGGCACAAAAGTAGCTCAATCCGGCAACCCGGTCCAACTCACACTTGATCTTGAACTCCAGAAAACTGCCGAACAGGCACTTGCCAATCGGCGGGGAGCCGTCGTTGTAATGGATGTTAAAACGGGAGGCATCTTAGCGCTAGCCAGCGGTCCGACCTTTGATCCCAACCTGTTCACCCGCAATATTTCTACGGCTGAATGGCAGCAGTTACAAAGTGAAGATGATCCGTTTCTAAATCGGGCATTGCAAGGTTATCCCCCAGGCAGTACCTTCAAGGTCGTTACGGCGATCGCGGGGATGCAGTCTGGTAAGTTTTCCTCCGATTCTCTAGTGGCAACGGCTGCCTATATCAATTTGGGCGGACATCTGTTTCATGAGCATGGCGGAAGTGGGTATGGAGTGATTGGCTTCCGAGATGCTTTGGCATTTAGTAGTAACACCTTCTTCTATCAAGTTGGGTTAGAAACGGGTCCCGAAAATATTTCTAAGTGGGGACACAAGCTCGGGATTGGCAACTTAACAGATTTGAAATTAGACGGGGGTAGTCATGGCATGATTCCGACTCCGGCGGAGAAAGAGCAGTTATTTAAGGAACCCTGGTATGGCGGTGACACTGTTAGTATGGCGATCGGGCAAGGTTTAGTCCAAGTGACACCATTGGAGTTGGCTGTGGTGTATTCAGCGATCGCCAATGGCGGGTGGCGGGTTAAGCCCCACTTAATGGTCAGCCAAACAAACACCCCTGCCATGAAACCCGAAAAAATTGGACTGCAACCCGATGTACTATCTGTCGTTCGGGCTGGATTAGCGGCTGTAGTCCGTGAGGGCACAGCTCGACAACTCAGTGATGGCTCCATTCCCCTAACGGCTGGGAAAACAGGAACGGCTGAAGTGTTAGGTCAACGGGATAATGCCTTATATGCCGGATTTGGTCCCGTGGATCAACCTCAAATTGCTGTGGCTGTCGTCGTGGAGAATGGTGGGTTTGGGGCAGAGTCTGCCGTGCCAATCGCCCATCAGATCTACAGAACCTATTTCAAAGGCAAAAAATAGACACGCCTTTCCCATTAGCTGGTTACCGGTGTCTAGACCGATGAGAACGACGAGAACCACGTCCTAATCGACGTGTTAACGCGGCGATCGGACTCAAAAGCGCATTGACCCGATGCCGTTGTTGCCTGCGACTAGGGCTGGGGCTAATGCGATCGCCGGATGGCTCAGTTGATTCTTCAGCAGAACTGGCTTTTGGCAGGCGCACAGCATGATGACTCGGTTCAATCTTGGCTCCGTAATATTTGGCATATACCTGCGTAAATTCTGCGCCAAACAAGATAATTTGAGCTGAATAAAATACCCAGATCAAAATAATGACTAAGGAACCAGCCGCTCCATAAGTAGAATTTACGCCACTATTCCCTAAATACAAACCAATGAGAAATTTACCCACATTGAAGAGTAACGCCGTAAATGCGGCTCCTACCCATAAATCTTTCCAGCGAGCCTGGACATCCGGCAAGAATTTATAAATAGCCGCAAACAATAAAGTGATGAAACCAAAGGAAATGGCAAAGTTAAGCAGCTGTCCTAGAACCATATAACCCGGAATTAGACTGCCAAAGAAGTTACTAATTGCGGCTAACGCGGCGGATAGCACCAGGGATACTAACAGTAAAAAGCCTAGGACTAGCACCATCGCAAAGGATAAAAATCGGGATTGAATAAAACTTTTGACCGCTAATCCCGGTTTCGGCTTCACTTCCCAAATCGCATTCAGCGCATCTTGAAGTTGTCCAAATACACCAGACGCCCCAAAAAACAATGCCCCAATCCCAAAGATAGTAGCTACCGTACCACCAGAATTTGGCTTTTGGGTATTTTGGATCATCGTCTGGATTACTTCTGCCCCATCCCGACCAACTAACCCTTGAATTTGCCCAATAATTTCCCCCCGTGCCGCTTCTTCTCCAAATACCGCTCCTGCGATCGCGATCGCAATCAGCAATAAAGGAGCCAAGGAAAACACGGTGTAGTAGGCTAATGCCGCCGCCCAAAGCGAGGCTTTGTCTTCATTCCACTCGTTAAATGTTTCTTTTAGTAATGCAAAAATGCCTTTCCGTTGCATAAATCTGGCGATCGTTTAAGTTTAGCTAACGCTATTTTTTATGACCACGATCAAAACTGCATCGCTCTCAGGAACGATCCGTAACCAAGGAGTAACCTACCAATGGAGATAAACGGTCTAACTCAGCAAAACTGTTAGCGAGATCGCTAGCAATGGATAACATTTCCCAACACTATATCGCTGCGATGAGATAGGAGCGATCGACTATGATGAAGCAGCGATTTACTGCCACTTAATGTTGACTTTAGCTAGTGCTGGTGAATTGTCTATCAATCACTGGCATTGACCCAGGGCACGGATGAGGTGAGATGGAGATTAACCTGAAACAATTGACGAATGTGCTGTGCCTGGTGGGGTATCTAGTCAGTTTTCCAGTGAGTTTATCGGATCGCTCGCAACCTGTATTTTCCCTGCCAACGGCTCCAATGCCAATGGCAGCGAGCAGTGAGGAGCAAGCATTCCAACAACTGATCGAAACTGCCAAACAACAACACTTGTATCAGCGCCCGATCGGGGAGATTATGCAAGCGATCGCTGTCCCCTTACTAGGTCGTAGCTATCAGGCAGGTCTATTGGATCGATCGAAGCAAGAACAGCTGATTGTGTCTTTCACTCAGTTTGACTGTCTGTTGCTCGTCGAAACCGTTTTAGCCTTATCACGAGGGATTGCGCTTCAGGATTACTCCTACACAACCTTTGTCCAGCATTTACAAGACCAGCGTTACCGGGATGGCAAGCTAGATGGGTATTGTAGCCGGTTACATTATTTCTCAGAGTGGATTGCCGATAACCAGAAACGCGGCACACTTCGCCCTCTCACCGTGGAACTGGGTGGCATCGCTCAAGCCAAGCCTTTGAACTTTATGAGCCAGCATCGTAGTAGTTATCCGCAAATGAGCGACCCAGCCACCTATCAGTGCATTCAGCAGGTAGAAGCCCAGTTACAGCCGTTGCCAATCTACTACATTCCCACCGATCGAATTCGGCAGATTTATCGTCAATTGCAACCCGGAGACATCATTGCGATCGCCACCAACATTCCTGGCTTAGATGTCACCCATACCGGAATTGCCTATCGGCAAGCTGATGGCAGCTTCGGGCTACTACACGCCTCCCCGAGTGGCACAGTCAAAATTGCGCCTGATCTGCAAAGCTATGTTGCCAGAGTCGAACACAGTATTGGGATTACCGTCACCCGTCCGAACTAATCGCGCCAAAGGGCAATCCCGCCCAGGATACCGGAAATATTGGGCACAATTTTGACGTTGGCAGGTAGCTCGAAGGTAATGCGATCGGTGTTGCCGCCGCCAATGTAGAGGCAATCGTAATTAAACAAGTGTTGTAATGAGGCGATCGCCTTCTCCAAGCGTTGATTCCATTTTTTCTTACCCTGGAGATCAAGGGCTACCCGTCCCAGTTGTTCCTCATAGGTTTCCCCTTTACGGAACTCATGGTGTCCCATTTCTAGATTAGGCACTAACCTACCATCCAAAAACAAAGCGGAACCAAACCCGGTTCCTAAAGTGATCACTAGTTCTACCCCGCGACCCGCGATCGCGCCTAACCCCTGCATATCCGCATCATTGCAAACTCTGGTCGGCTTACCGAGTTGTTGCGTCAGTGTTCCTGCCAGATCAAAACCAACCCAATCGGGATGCAGATTCACCGCCGTTTCCGTAATCCCTAACCGCACCACACCCGGAAATCCGACTGATACGCGATCAAACTCCAACCCTTTCACCAGTTCCACGATGGCAGCAATGACTGGAGCGGGCGTGGCAGGCTGGGGTGTGGCAACCCGCACTCGTTCATTCAGAGGCGTACCCGTTTCATCCAACACCATGCCTTTGATGCCGCTACCGCCAATATCGATCGATAATGTTCGTTGCGGTTGCCTATCCATACCTTAATCCACCCACCCTAAATCTTGTTCAGTCAGTTGTCCGGGTACTTTATTGGGAAAGATCGGGTGTGCCAGCGATCGTTCTTGGAGTTGTCGGAAGCTATCTGCCGTAGCGAGCGGGGCAGGCTGAGCCTTCGGGGGAGCCGATTTGGCAGCAGGTTGTGCGGTTGGTTGTGCGGTTGGTTTCGCCACTGGTTTCGCAGATTGTTTTAAGGCTTCCAGCTCTTGGGTCAGTTTAGAATTTGCCTCGGCTAACTGCAACGCCGCCTGTTTGGCATCTGTCAGTTCAGCATCCAGTTGCTTAGCTTTCTGTTCTGCGATTTGTAGACTACTTTGTAACTGTTTAACCTCAGTTGCTTGAGCCTTCATCTCAGTTTCTAGCTGATCGCTGTGACGTTCTGCTTTTTCTAACTGCGATTTTGTCTGCTTCAGCTCTGCGGTCTGCGTCTTTAACTCCGCTTTCAGATCATTTACCTGTTGGTTTAAGTCCGCCTCACGCTGTTCTGCCTGCTCCACCGCCGTTTTTAACTCTGCCACTAACGTTTCCAGTTCCGGTTGCTCTTCCGTTACGGGGACTGCCTCAACCTCGATCGTGGCTCCACTATCCGATATTGGCTTCTGAGCTGGGGACTTCACTGTTTCCGCCGTTGCCGCTTTCGCCTCTGGACTAGCCTCTTTACTAGTAGGTTTGCCCGCTTCCTCCCGTAACAAATCCGATAAGCGTTTTCTAGCCATGCTTCCTCCAATCCTGCTGAATTTCATCTAATACGCGGCGATAGTCTGCCTCCGCTTCTCGGGCATTTGCTCCCCGAAGCTGAGTAATCGCAGTTCCTTCTAATACGGCTCGTTCATGGGCTTTATAAGCTCGAATATACGTGGTACAGGCAGGAATACCTAACTCCTTGAGAGTGAGTTGCGCTTCCACCGCTTCATTCGATCGTCGGGGATCTACCCGAGTGAGGAGCACCCGATGAGCAACGCCCCTAGGGACAACCGCCTGTCGCACAGTCTCAATTAATGTTGCCAGATCCATTGGCGTGGGTGGAGTGGGTAATACTAAATAATCTGCTACCGGAATCACCGCTGCCAATGCTTCAGACCCTAACGCTGGTGGTGTATCTACTACAACCTTGTCATACTCTGCCAACGCTTGTAACTTCCCAAGCAGCATCGGATCCGTTTCCTGCGCTAAATCAAATCCGATCGCCCGATCGCCCCGCTGCGACCACCAGGATGCCGATCCCTGTGGATCGGCATCGACCAACAAGACTCGCTGCTGTTCTGCCAATAGAGCAGCTAAATTAACGGCAGTTGTGGTCTTGCCAACTCCCCCCTTGCCGTTTAATACAACCAGGATTTTTTTGGAAGGGTTAGACTTCACAGTCAGTTGCTTATCTCAAGAACATCACCGATCGACACAGCGATCGCCTGATATCCACAGAAACCAATCACTGCACCTATCGGCTTGAACTATACCGCGTTCTGCATCGAAACCTGATAGATCCTATGAATCTCAACAGAAATTATCAACGCTTGGCAATAAATGGGGCGGTGGAGTGGATGAGGTTGGGGAGGGTGAGGAGGATGGGGAAGGTAAGGAAGATGGGGAAGAAACTATTAAACCTCCCTCATCACCGCTATCTCCCTCATCTCCCTATCTCAAAACCTACACATACTCCGGTTGCTTCACTGCTTCCACCGCCGGTTCTTCCGGAGGCAGACCTTTCGCCTCACGGTAGAGTTTGACGTACTCTGCGGCCGATTGCTTCCAACTGAAGTTTTCTAACATCCCACGTTGCTGGAGTTCTTGCCACTCTTTCTTGTAGTGGAAACCTTCCCATGCCCGCACCAGACAGGTATACAAGTCAAGCGGTTCATATCGATCGAAGCAATACCCCGTCCCCGCGTGATTCATGGGATCGTGGTGGGTGACTGTATCTACTAAACCACCTGTACGCCGCACGATCGGGACGGAGCCATACCGCAATGCCATCATTTGGCTGATCCCACAGGGTTCAAAGCGGGATGGCATCAGGAAGGCATCAGTTCCAGCATAAACCCGACGCGCCAGAATGTCGTTATGCAGCAAGTAAACCGACATCCGACCGGGATACCGAGAGGCAAGTTGCCACATTTGGGTTTCATAGTAGCGATCGCCTGTGCCCAACAAAATCATTTGAGCATTCGAGTATGCCATGAAGCGATCGAGGATTTGGATCACCAAATCCAAGCCTTTTTGCTCGACTAATCGCGTCACCATCCCCATTAAGAACGCGCCGGAGTTAACCTCTAAGCCGACCTCTTCCTGCAAGGCAATTTTGTTAGCAACGCGGCGATCGAGGGAATCTGCCGTGAAGGTTTGGGTCAGACTCTTATCCGTCGCAGGATTGTAGGATTCTGTATCAATCCCATTCAGAATCCCAAACAATTTGCCACTAATAAAAGACAACAGTCCTTCCAGACCTTCACCATAGGCAGGAGTTTGGATCTGTTTGGCATAAGTCGGAGAGACGGTATTAACGCGATCGGCAAATTGCACGGCGGCTGCCATCGTGTTATGCCCTTGCATAAACCAGGGACACCAGGTAATCTGCTCTAGGCGCCAGCGCCAAGGACCTTGATAAGCCAGATTGTGGATCGTAAAGACCGTGGCTACTTCGGGGTCTTCGTGCAACCAAACTGGAATCATGCCCGTATGCCAATCATGACAATGGACCACATCAGGCTTCCAGTAATGCCAGATGAATTCAACGGCGCCATTGGCAAAAAAGGTAAACCGCCAGTCTTCGTCTTCCCCAAAATAGATGCGACGGGGCATGAAGACTGGATGTCCAAACAAGTAGAGCGGCACATCACTGCCGGGCAACGCCGATTCGTAGATCTCGAACTCTTGGAACATGGCACTGCCACGCCAGATCGGTTCCTTGGGAATTTTGATCTTGTCGGGGAGGAAACCGTAATACGGCATCAATACCCGGACATCATGCCCCATTGCCTTCAACACTTTGGGGAGTGAGCCTACGACATCTCCCATGCCGCCCACTTTTGCCAGTGGAGCCGCTTCTGCGGCAACAAACAGAATTCGCATGCTTACCTATGTACCCCCTAATTGGTCTTGCCGATCTCAATGTCCTAACTAGTAGCCAAGAGTAGCACTGTCATCATAAACCAGTCAGGGGTCTGAGTCTGTTCATGTTGTTCAGATTTTTTTAATCATTGCCGCCATGCCAATTTCGCAATTACTCGTTGGAGTCAATCCCCTGCTTCGATGACTGCTATCACCTGCGATCGAGCAAGAAGTAGGTCTGCATCTCTCCCCGACCTTTCACCTGAATGCTGCCGCGTTCTTCAAATCGGTATTGGTCTTTTAACAACTGATAGGTCGATTCGGTGACCTGAATCCCGCCTGCAATTCCATGCGACTCCATCCGACTTGCCATATTGACGGCATCGCCCCACAGATCATAAATAAATTTCTTCTTCCCAATCACTCCCGCGACAACGGCGCCGGTATTAATCCCCACGCGCACGGCGATCGGCTGACCTTCATAGGTTTTAAACTGCTTCATCTCCGCTTGCATGTCTAACGCCATTTCAGCGATCGCGGCGGCATGATCTGGGCGCGGTTGCGGTAGCCCCCCCACCACCATGTAAGCATCCCCAATCGTTTTGATTTTCTCTAAACCGTGTTTCTCACAAAGATCGTCGAACATCAAGAAAATCCGGTTCAGTAATCCAACCAGATTCGCCGGAGAAATATTGGCAGACAGTGTTGTGAAGTTCACAATATCGGCAAACAGGACAGTCACCGATTCAAAACTATCGGCAATTAATGCCCGGCTATGGGCAGGGTGCTCAATCAAGTCTTCACTTTGTTTCAAGCGTTCTGCGATCGCGCCGGGCAGAATATTGAGTAACAACCGTTCGGATTTTTCTTGTTCAATGCGGAGAGCAATCTCGGCTTGTTTACGTGCCGTGATGTCTTGCACAATCCCTTCGTAGTACAACAATCCCCCCCGTTCATCTCGGACAGCCCGGGCATTTTCCGAAATCCAAATCACACTGCCATCTTTGCGGTACACCTGAGATTCAAAGACAGATACTTCGCCCTGAATCTGAATTAACCGAATAAACTCGGCTCGTCGCTGCGGATCAACATACAATTGCTGGGCAATATTGTGCAGACGGCTAAACAGATCTAACGGTGAGTCATAACCATAAATCCGCGCTAGGGCAGGGTTAGCACTGAGATAATGACCGTCAAAAGTAGTTTGGAAAATCCCTTCAACGGCATTTTCAAAAATACTGCGATACTTTTCTTCTGCTTCCTGTAGAGCTTTTTCGGCGCGTAAACGGGCTTGGGCTTCGATCGCTAACGACGTTAGATCAGCCAACGATCCAGCAAAGTTTTGTTCTTCGATCGTCCATTGCCGGGGTTCTCCCATCTGCTCCAGACACAAAATCCCCATATTTTGTCCCCCCAGTTGGATCGAAATATTTATGAGTGAGGTAATACCTAAGGGGGCTAAATAAGAATGATAAAATTCACGAGTTTTCTGGTCAGCTTGAGCATCATTAATACAAATGACCCAGTTTTCTGCTAATGCCTGGAAGTAAGCTGGATGGTCGGCGACGGTTAAGATCATGCCTCGGGAGTGGTAGTCGTCGCTAGGCTCAAATAGATCATGACAGCAGAGTTTAGTTTTCAGCTCGTCATAGAGCCAAATGCTGGCACGATCGATCCCTAGGGTATAAGCTGCCGCCTGGGTAATTTCGCGTAGCGCGATCGTCAAATCACCTCGATACAGCGCCTTATTGCGTGACAACGACATCAGCACTGTATTTTGGTTACGCAGTTGCAATTCACTCTGCCGTAATGCCGCTTCGGCGCGTTGCCGTTCTTGAATTTCTTGATAGAGCTGACTATTTTTTTGGCTGAGTTCTAGGGTCCGTACTTCCACACGCTGTTCTAAGGTCCGAGAATACTCTTCCAGCGATCGGAAAGAATCATTCAGGTTTTCCCATAGAATATAGGCTTTGTTGACTACAGTAGCGCCCATCATCGCCAGTACTGGTGGCACTACAACAATCCAGCCCCCTTGCAGAAACAGCAGGTAAGCAATGGCTACCAGAGCCGAATTGGCTACTAGCAGATTAATGATCGTCCAGCGGGGGGGTTTCAGAGTCCAGCCCAACCGAGCCCCTACTAAAGCCCAACCTAAAATCCATAACCACTCTACAGGTTCCGTCCAACTCCACAGCAACGGGCGATCATCTAATGCCGCACTAATCATTTGGCTAGCGACATTGGCATGGATGCTCACTCCTGCGGAGCGATCGCTGGGCATCGTACTATAAGACGTATAAAAATAGTCTCCTAAGCTTTCTGCGGTGATCCCGATTAACACCACTTTGTCCCGCAACAGATCCGCCGGAATCTTGCCATTCACCACATCGGTGAGGGAAATGCTAGGAAATGGATGAATCGGATGGCGAAAGTTTGCCAGAATTTGATATCCCCCAATTTCCATATTGGCATAGCCACCATCCTGTTCTTGCATCGGCTGAAACATGGCTTTGCCGAGTTGGAGTTGTCTTCTCTTGGCATCTAGGACTTTTACCTCAATGCCTTCTGCTTTGAGGTACATGATTGCCAGCCTGCTTCCCAAGGTGGTAATGGTTTTATTCCGACTGTCTTTTAACGACACCAAGACCCGTCGAAGCTTGCCATCCCCGTCTAACACGAAATCATTCGCTGCCACCTGTCCCAATTTTTCTAAGGTAGTAGGAGGCGGAACGGATGACCCCAGTGGGTTGCTAACTACCTTGCTGATACCAATCAGATTAGGAGTTGATTCAAAAATTTGAATTAACTGTTCCCGCCCCGGAGCGATCGGCAATTCTCGATATAAGTCCAGCCCGATTGCCCGAGGTTGGTGTTGCTTCAGGTTAGTCAAAGCCTTTGCCAGTAACGCATCAGTAATCGGCCAGCCCTGTTGCGCGATATCCGCTTCACTGATATCAACGAGGACAATGCGTGAATCGGTTGGTTCAGCCGGACGCAAGCGAAAAAATTGATCCAGCGTTGCCCATTCCAATAATTGCAGGGCTCCTGTTAAGCGAAACACCACCACAGCAAGAGTCATGGCGGGAGCCGTAATCCAAATCCCCCGCCATTGCCATAGGCGCTGTCTAATTTGTTTTGCCCACATCCTGGCGATGTCTACGGTAATGGTATACAGCGAACCTAGCAAAAGTCCGATCGCAGGTATGGAACCAGCGGATCAATATTTTGCGGTTGTACAAGCGATCTCGATATTGGAAAGGCGTACCCCTGATCGTGTCTGTCTTACCTGGTAGATGTTGCTGTAGATGCCATCGATCGCCCTGATTACACTAAAGCCACTGTTGTTAGGAATATCAGGATTAATCGTTCGAGTCTAGAAGATTAAAGTTAATTCCAGCATTATTGAGCCGCTAACTTCAAGGGAGCAGTGGAAATTGCCTCTAAACCTACAGATTGCAACAGCTTTTGCCAAGCTGCCATTAATTCTGGATCATTGGGGTTGGTCGATCGCAAAGCTACTAAGCCATTCACGGCTTCAAACCAAATTCCCGCCTTAGCGTAGAGTGTCACTTGCTCTAGTGGCGTTGCTTTATCCAATTGACTCACTAAGGCAGGCTCCGCTTTAATCCGGCGCACTCGTCCCCGGACTAGGGCATCCTCAACGTCTCCTTCAGCGCCACATACCATCGAAAATACCCAAGCATACTCTCGATCCAATTGCAGTGGCGTAGGTAGATCAGGCGTAAAACTATAGATCCCCGGAGAAGTCGGAATCTTAACGACAGCTCGGACTAACCGCTGACCAGACTGGACATCATCCAACACAAACTCTGCTGTTTGCGCTGATGTTTTGGGGACATAGAACAAAAAGGTAGGACGTTCTGCCAATACCAGTCCAGCCATATTAGACGGCATTAAAGCGACTAATGATTGCTCTAAAGTTGAGGCAGGGCTACTGCTACAGATCCCCCCCTGTCGTCTACCACCTCCTACCGTTTGACTGGGGGCACCCTTACCCTCTGGCGGTTCGAACTGAGCTAGTTTGATCACTGGTTTATCAGGTGTTGCTGCGATCGCTAAATGATGCATCGGCAACAGCATCAAGGTAGCCGCTGTAACACATACGCCAACAGGGTAAATTTTGGTCCAAACCACCGTCTGTAGCCTCCTATAGTGAATTAGTTCAACGTGAGTCCCAGAAAATAGGATCCAGATGGATCAACCTAACTTTTGTCACTCAAAGGAACAACACGACTCACTGACCTAAATTTTATGGAGCCGCCATAAAAACTCTTGCCTAACTATCTTAAGCAATCAATTCTCGTGCCATCGGCTAAATCAACGAAATGTTAAAGCCAATTGCCTACTAAAACAAATGGTGCCCAATAGTAAGGGTGGTCAAATCCAGGTTGTTTTTGCAGTGCTAATTGGGCTTGCCGGAGAGCTTCGGCTTTGGTCAGGCTGGGTTGAGCTAACTTTTGATAGAACTGTGCCATCAAATATGCCGTGGATTGATCATCAACTGACCAGAGAGTTGCCAGGGTACTGCGGGCCCCCGATCGCACGGCTACTCCTGCTAACCCTAGAGTCGCGCGGCGATCGCCTGCAGCGGTTTGGCAAGCACTGAGAACCAACAGTTCAATCGGACGCCGATCGCGCTGACCACGGGCGCGCAGCAAACTATCCAACTGTTTGACATTAATTGGATTATCCCAAGCCAGAATGAATGTCTCTTTGGCATTCGAGCTAAATTGACCATGGGTTGCCAGATGCACGATCGGGTAAGGAGCGGCGGCAATCTGGTCCTGAAGCGTCGTGCTCGTGAACTGTTGATTCAGCAGGACTTGAGCCGGGACTTCCGAGGTAACTTGCTGCACTTCGGACGCCACCCCTGGCAGGGCAGAAAACCCCTGACTTGCTTCGGTCAAGCCCCCCACCAAGACACGAACCTGCTCCCGCTCCAACCGCTGTGGATCAAAGAGTTGCAAGCCTGGAGCCAACGCAATACTGTATTTTTCAATCACATACTGCTTGCCATCGTACAGCGCTGCCATGGGGACATTTTGTAAGGCTCCATCCAATACAAACACCAGCGTTTTGATACCACTAGCAGCTAGATCCGCTTCCAGCGGACGGAGTATCAAGTTATAAACCTGCTCAGAAATTTTCAGTCGTTCTGCCGTCGGAGCAGTCAACCGCAACAAGCGCCGGGTTTTATCTAACAATGCTTCCATCTGAGGTTGGGCGATCGCCGTAGCATAGTGACGCAAGGGTTGATTGGGCAGCGACAAAATCACTTCTAAATGCTCTGGCAGAACAATCGAATACACCACAGCAGCACTGGTATCAACACGATCGATCTGGGCGCGGCGAGCATTGAGGCAGGCTTCTTGAAAAAAGTTATCCAGTTGTGCCAGTTGCAACGACTCAATCACTTCGCGGGCTTGCTTCAAGCTATCCTGAGTCACCTCTCCCTGACTGGGTTCTAGCAACAGTTCTACTAACTCACGATAGACAGGTTCTACCTGCTCCCGGAAGGAGAATTGCACATCGGTACTGATTGCGACTAAATCATTACGCAGGGCTTTTAAGGTATTGACGGCATCGGTATAGGCTGAGATCGCGGCACTGGGCAAACTGGATGACTGCGCCTTCAGCAACCGTCCCAACTGCCACTGCCATTGATAGGTAATATGTGGTGCATTGATAGTTTGGGCTAACACCAACGCTTTCTGAGTTAGATCTTGAGCCTCTGCCCATTGCTGCGTTTTTTCATACAGTCCCCCTAATGTCCCCAGAGCATAGGATTCTGCCTGAGCATCCCCCAAGGTTCGGGCATTTTGCACAGCAGTAGCCGCCATTGTGGCAATCTCGTTCCAGGCGGGAGCGGACTGGGCAGCGTGTAAGCGGCTCAAACTTTGGATCAGGTTAATTTGCGCATAAATTGCCGATCGACTCAGCGGTAACCGAGTGACTTGAGGCAACAGTTGTGCCTGTAACTGCTGCGCTTCTGGCCATTGCTGGTGATCGATGAACAGACTGAGACGGTTCAGTTGAGCTTGGGCTTGCAGTAGGGGCGAGGTCGATCGAGCTGCAACCTGTTGGTAGAAAGTCAGTGCCGTCACCCAATCTTTTTTCGCTCGGGCTGTATTGCCCAAACTTAGTCGAATGTCACTGTCGTCTGGCAGTTGGATTTGTTGCGCAATGGAGAGACTCTGCTGTAACACTCGTTGGGAGGACTCCACATCGCCAACTGAGCGTAGAACATCACCCAAATTCTGTAAGCCCAACACTTTTACGTCTGAGTCAGTTTGTTGTTGCAGCGATCGTTCTACCTCCATCAAGGTCTTCTTCGCTTGCAGGTAGAAACCCAGCGATCGCTGAGCCTGGGTCTGATTCACCAAGCTGCCAATCCGCCCAATTTCATCCCCCGCTTGTTGATAGTTCTGCTCGGCTTGTTCCCACGTAGCCAATGCCGCTTCTGCCTGCCCCTGAGCAAATTGCAAACTCCCTTGAGTATTGAGAACTTGTGCCAGTATGGGGCGTTTCGTCTGGGGAGCCAACGGTTGAATTAATTCTAAACTCTGAGCGATCGTCGCTTTAGCTGCCGGGAACTGCCCCAGTTGCTGCTGAGCTAATGCCAGATAACTCAGTGCCAGTGCCTGATTGACGGGGTCGGTTTGAGCTTGATACATGGCTGCGGCCTGTTGCCAAAGTTGCAGGGCTTCAGCCACCTGCCCTGATTGGTAACGCTGCCGTCCTTGCTGCATTAATTGCGCTGCATCAAGGCTAGCCACTACACCGGGCGTGGTTTGGGCGATCGCCACTGGTTGTTCACTTACCAGTGGCAGGTTGACTGCCCCCCATTGCCCTCCTAGAAGGAAGTAGAGGAGGATACCTAAACCAACTCGAATCCAAAAGCGCCATTGGTAACGCCACCGTCTGGCTGGTTTTACTGCCATTTTCCCTACCCAGTTAGACTTGCCACCAATCTAAATCTATGAACTTTTATACCGTTAGAGGCAAGCATACACCGAGTTTCTACAACAATTCTGCATATTTGATCCTAGGGGCTTCACCCCCAACATGGGCTTGCTAGGGGTGGCAGAGGTTCAGGAATGGCCCGCTACTGCGATCGAGCACAGGTGCCAGAGATTTTCGCTCAATCCGCCATCTGAAGCGCTAGAGTTAGAAACATGAGTGACAATAGCACTGGAATCAAAATCGTTAGCGACAACCGCCAAGCTCGTTTCCTATATGAGATTCTGGAAACCTATGAAGCGGGGATTGAACTCTTTGGGACGGAAGTAAAGTCGATTCGGGCAGGTAAAGCCAACCTCCGTGATGGCTTCGCCTTAGTGCGGAATGGTGAAGTATTTTTGCTGAATGTGCATATCTCGCCCCACCACACGACGAGCCAGGTCTTTAACCATGACCCGCGTCGTACCCGCAAACTGTTGTTACATCGAGATCAGATCCGCAAGTTGACAGGCAAAGTAGAACAACAAGGGCTGACTCTGGTGCCGCTAAAAATGTACCTGAAACGGGGCTGGATCAAAATTGATCTGGCACTGGTACGCGGTAAGAAATTGCACGACAAACGCGAAGATGTCAAACGCCGGGATGATCAGCGGGAAATGCAACGAGCATTGAAAAATCGTTAACTCACTGTCTACACGATCATACATCTTGATCCCAAAAGCCCTTCTCCTGTGAGAGAAGGGCTTTTAAGGTGATTGTCTACCAACGAGGTCAGTCGTCCTAACGCGCTAGGGTCGTTGACTGAGGTCGATAAAAACTGGCAATCAACGCGATCGTTAGCCACCATAAGGTGTTGACTTCGGGGCGATACAGTACCGTATCCACTAGCCCGTGTCCCATCATGCCCAGCAAAGAGGCGATCGCGGCCATTAGCCAAAAGCCTTGGGGATCACCCAGCGATCGCAGGCGTTGTAACTGGCTCCAACCCAAGTTAAGCGTCACCAGCAGAAGCCAGAGAAAACAGGTAAACCCAATCACACCCGCTTCTACCAGCGCTTCCAGGTAAATGGAGTAAGCACTAAGAGCCGAATACTTCGGTCGTTGATACAGCGGATAAATTTTGTTGAATACACTGTTACCCGGTCCAATCCCGATTACGGGACGGTCTTTGATCATTTCGATCACCGATCCCCAAACATTGATCCGATAGTTGTTACTGCTATCCCCCCGTCCGGCAAAGATGCTCATCACACGATCGCGTAAGGGATCAACAACCAAAACTGCCAGAATCACCACTGCTGCGGCACTACCCAAGACGATCGGCATTGCCCAGCGTCGCCAAAAGCCGGGCAGATAAATACTCCACCAATGCAACAACAGTGTACCCATCGCAAAGAGCGACACGACTATACCAATCCAACCGCCACGGCTAAACGTCAATACAAGGCATGCCACATTGACCAAGACCATAGTAATAGCTAGGGCTTTGGGAAGCCAACGCTGCCAAGCAAACACAGCAGCGACACTAAAAATGACGGCTGGAACTAAATATCCGGCTAACAAGTTCGGATTCCCGAGATAGCTAAACACCCGAGTGGTTTTAGACAAGGGCGACTCTGGATCAACCCAGGTGGCTAAGGCTTGCGCTCCAGAAAACCATTGCTGTAAGCCATACACACTCACAACCAGCGATACATGTAAGTAAAGAGTCAGCACCCAGTTGCGAATGCGCGGCGATCGCAATACCCGTGCCATCAAAACAAACAGGCAAAGGTATAGCGTGAGTTTCAGTAATCCACTCAAGGCGGCTGATTTGATCGGAGACATGGCTGTCGCCACGATCGCGATGCCCCAATACAGCAAAACCAGCAAGTGAATTGGCGTCATCACCCCCGTCGATCGGCGATCGTTACCCCCTAGCGACCCTTGCCTAGCCCCCACATCATCCGACAGAGTGAGGAGCAACCAGTAGCCTCCTGCCGCCGCCATTAATACCCCAGTTAAGGCGTTATTAGCAAAGGGAACGAGTCCAAACACTAGCATGACTAAGCCAGTGCCGATTTCGTCTGCCCATTGCATTAGCCAGCTGCCCTGTCGCCAGTGGCGTAGCATGCCGATCGGACGATGTAAATAGCTTGCACTGCCCCATTGCGGGAACGCCAGGCTGGATAAAGTCAGCGATTGCCAAAACGAACTCATAAATTACCGGGAAGTAGGAAAACCAAAATTCGGGATTGGGAAATCCGGAATCTGACGAACAACAAGTGATTGTTATTCTATAAGGTGAGCCAACATTTTCGGAGAATTCGTATGGCACAACGACTGAAGCGCTGGGAATCGCCCCGGCGACAAGGGCGGAACGATAAAGGCAAGGGTGGGTCTGCTCGCCAACGCCAACGCCGCAAGCAATTTCAAGCATTACGGCAAAAGCTCAAACAGCAACCGCCTAATCACGACAATCCGCAAACACCACCTGGGGGAGGCTCACCGCTTCCCCCAGTTTTTGTCTATGAGGGATGCGAACAGGCGATCGCATGGCTGAATTAGTGGCTCATTCCCTGAGCAAACCTATGTTTAATTTCAGCAGAATTTTGCTTTTAGATAAAAATAGTAGACCAATCCCTAAAATTCTATTGTTTCAGTAAAGCTTAAACTTCTCTCACGTCTAATCCAGGTATACTTTTTATCTTCATCATCAGAAAGCAACTCGGTGACAATTCGAGGTTTAAGGCATCTGCATAGTGTCATAGCCGGGTTGTACGCAAGCAATTTATTCCTGAAAATCTTAGGACATAGGAATCAATGATGACTCGATGCTGGGGCAGGCTGAGCTGGCGGTTGGGTTTGATCGGCTATTTAATCCTGACAGAAACTCTGACGATCGCGGCAGCAGTTGCGCAACTGAGTCCCGATCGCACATTAGGTCATGAAAATTCCGTCGTTACTCCCAATGTCATGATTCGGGGGAGTCGTGGCGATCGCATTGAGGGTGGGGCACAACGCGGTGTTAATCTGTTTCACAGCTTCCAGGACTTGAATGTCAACGAGTTGCAGCGAGTCTATTTTGCCAATCCAACTGGTGTAGAAAATATCCTAACGCGCGTCACAGGTAGCCATGCCTCTAATATTCTGGGAACACTGGGAGTGGATGGCGCAGCGAATCTATTTCTCCTCAATCCCAATGGCATTCTATTTGGACCCAATGCCCGCCTAGATATTGCTGGATCCTTTGTTGCGAGTACAGCCGATCGCCTGGTGTTCGGCAATGGGTTGGAGTTCAGTGCCGTGAATCCCCAGGCGGCACCCTTACTAACGATCAATATTCGTCCAGGGTTACAGTATGGTATCAGTCCCGGCACGATCGCCAATGCAGGTCATCTCTCGGCAGGACAGGATCTCACGTTAGCCGGGGGCAATCTGCTGTTACAGGGTCAGCTTCAAGCAGGACGAGATCTGACTCTGCAAGCCACCGATACAGTGCAGGTCCGCGACAGGATTACCACTCCGTTCATCGCCACAGCTGGAGGGCAATTACTCATCCAGGGCGATCGTCACGTCGATCTTTATGCCCTCAATCATCCCAGCAGTGGTCTATTCGCAGGTGGAGATTTAGTACTGCGATCGCCTAACCCCATTAACGGTGATGCCCACTACACAACGGGTAGCAGCTTTCGGGTCGAGCAACTGGATGGCAGTCCAGGAAGTTGGGGCAGCGTGGATGATCCCGTGATTCGTGCCAGTGGTGATGTCAGTTTCACGAGCTATACGGGTGGTTCGTTGCATATCCTGGCTGGAGGTAGTGTCACCGCAGGCACCATTACGATTAACGGCACTGCTCCAGCTGCCAGTACCTTGCGGGAAACGGTTACCCTATCGAACGGTACTGCGCTCGCGATCGACGGCAGTACCCAGCCGACTTTAGATATTCGAGCCGGTACAACAGCATTTAGCAGTCCGATCGGCTTAACTGGGCTACCCTCTCCAGTGGGTTTAACCCTCGCCGGAACGCCTTCTAGTGCTGATATTACCGTCGGCACGATCGCCATCACGCAGCCTAGAGGTTTGGTGTATCTTTCCAACCGCTATCGAGCCAACGAGGCATTGAGTAGTCCTAACGGCATTCGGATTAGCACAATTAATGCTGCCAGTGCGACTGGCGGCAGTACAGTCGTGATTGATAGCCGGAGCAGCATTACCGGGTCTGGGCGGGTGAATACCTCGGCAACCACAGGGAATGGTGGCAATGTCACAATGCTGGCGACCGGAAATCTGGCACTCAGCGCAGCGGCAGCGAATGGACAGGCAATTCTGGCAAGTGGAGCATTGGGCGGTCGCATTACCCTCAATAGTGACGCCGATTTAACTATCACAGGGGCAGGGAATCGGCAGGCTTTTGCTATTAACAGTACCAGCAGTTCCACAGCTACTACAGTCCAAGGGGGCGATGTCACGCTAACCGCTCGGAATCTCACGCTGCGCAATGCTGGCACTCTGCTCGCAGCGACTCAGGGTACGGCTCAAGGCGGTAACCTCAATTTAACCGCAGACACGATCGCACTCGATAACAGCGAAGCCGACACGGCGGTGTTTCCTGGAGCCAGAGGCAATGGTGGCAAGATTACCGTCAATACGCGATCGCTAACGCTGAATAATGCCGGAATTCTGGCGGTTACCCTTGGACTCGGCAATAGTGGTGATGTGAACGTGAATGCGGATGCTGTGGCTCTAGAAAATTTTGCTGGGACAGCCTCTACATTTAGTCAAATTGGTACAGTGGCGTTTCCAGGTGCAGTGGGTAATGCCGGCAACCTGGCCCTCTCTGCCCGAACACTGTCTGCTCGCAATGGCTCCCAACTAGTGGCTAGTACAGCAGGACGCGGCAATGCTGGCAGCGTGACTTTGCGGGTGAGTGAGTCAGTACAGTTTGATGGCGCCATTGACACCCAATTGGCTGATGGCACAGTCAGTACCCAGGCAGCAGGAGTAGTGAGTACGGTAGAACCTGGGGCGATCGCCCAGGGAGGTAACATTTTAATTCAGGTCCCCTCTCTAACGCTGACCAATGGAGCGCAAATTCGCACCTCCACCCGTGGCATTGGGAATGCTGGCAATGTCACCATTGAAGCAGATGAACTGGCGCTAGATGGAGGAGAACGCAATAATGCCCAGCGGACGGGTATTACCAGTGCAGTTCTCTCAGGCGCGAGAGGGAATGGTGGGACCATTACAATTCGGGCTGATGCCGTCTCACTCACCAATCAGGCTGCCATTACGGCAAGTACGGCAACCACAAGTAGTACTGGATCAACTGTGAGCGGACGGGGAGGCGATGTCAATCTAGCCGTAGGCTCACTGTCGCTATCCAAGGGGGGGCAAATTCGCAGTAATACCAGTGGGCAGGGAGATGCCGGTAATCTCAATATTCAGGCGACCGATCAGATCGAGCTCAAGGGTCGCAATAGTGGGTTGTTTGCCACAACGAATCCAGGGTCTACTGGCAAAGGGGGCAGAATTACGATCGCTAATCCCAATCAACTGCAACTTGACGATCAAGCAAGCATTTCGGTTGATAGTCAGGGTAGCGGTGTAGGGGGTGATATCCGGATTCAGGCTGACTCGCTGACGCTGAATCGGCAGGCCAGAATTTCAGCAGAAACTGCCAGCAACACGGGGGGAAATATTACCCTGCAAGTCCCCGGAATCTTATTGCTGCGGCGACAGAGCCAGATTTCGACCACTGCTGGCACGATCGGAGCCGGGGGGGATGGTGGCAATATTCAAATTAATGCGGGCTTTGTGATCGCTTCCGAGCTAGAAAATAGTGACATTACCGCCAATGCCTTCTTGGGACGAGGGGGGCGGGTGGATATCACCACTCAAGGCATCTTTGGCATTCAGTTCCGACCCCGGTTAACTCCCTTTAGTGACATCACTGCCAGTTCCGAGTTTGGAGTGGCTGGAGTGGTCTCGATTACTACACCCAATCTTGATCCCACGCAAGGATTGGCAGATTTACCGACCAATCCGGTTGATGCGTCCCAGTTAGTTACCCAAAGTTGTGCCTCTGGCGGCAGTAGCCTGGCAACCAAACAGGGAGAATTTATTATTACGGGACGGGGCGGTTTACCAGTCGATCCGGGAGATACGCTAAGCAATCCCTCAACCTGGCAAGACCTGCGCCCCCTGCCTCTTACCGTGAGCCAACGATCGCGCTCCAATCCGGCTAAAAATTCGGATCCTGAGGCGATCGTGGAGGCGCAAGGTTGGATTACGCAACCGGATGGTCAGGTCGTATTGATTGCCTCCACGGCGAATGGGAGCCTCCGAGATTTCTGGCGGCAGATCACGTGTCCCGCTCAACGCCCCTTAGAGCCATGACCAAACCACAGTCAGTGCGCTCGTAGCTTCATGAATTTTTTACTTCAGTGCTAGCCGTCTTAAAGCGCTTGCCACTTGAGAACATCTGCGTTTCAGCGTCCCTCAGTTCATTTACGGGTTCCATCACTATATTTTTTGTTTAAAGTTTCAGTATAAACACTGGTTGCCAATCAGTCATAGCGTTTAAGCTGCTTACTAATTGAGGGCAGTGCTCCTAAACTTGGGGTAGGTAGAGTCTCATTAGCAATTCAGCCATGGGGAAAGGCACTTTGTCGGATCAAGGTGACAGGTTCTATTGTTGATACTGCTAATGAACTATCTACGTGAAATCACGTTTAAAGGGATGAAATTGCTACTTCATCTCGATACTGATAGTTTCTCCTCAAGCTAAAAGCGACACCTATTGAATTGTTCTATTCATCATTTGCTTCAGGAGACTGGTTGAATGACTACCGTAATGCAGAAGTTTGCTTTGGCAACGGTTGGTGCCGCAGCACTGGCAGTAGGAAGCGTTGCTCCTGCCAGTGCCTTTGGACTTTCTGAACCTGAACCCGAGGAAGTTGTGTTGATGAGGTATGACATCTCTGGAACAACCGGGTCTTTGTTCGGCAAGCAGTCACATTATTTCAAGGAATATCAAAACGCCACGTTTACGGGTGAAATCTTCTATGACCTTAATGCTAAGGATCAAGCCCCGGATGATCCTAATTGGGGTATCTTCCCAATCTTAGGGGTTCTGATTACAATTACCAACGACAAGTATCCTGACTTCCAAGCCACGATCGGGGTGGATGCTGAAACAGAACCATTGATCAAAATCGATGAGTTTATCTTTTCGATTCTGGGTGGCGATTTGGATAATCATTCCCAGTACAATCCCACCAGGGCAGATTTCAACATGTTCTTTAATTGCTATTCGGGCGATCGCAATGTCGCCCCTGATCGGGCTCCCTGTGGTCTGAATTCCAGCGAATCCTACCTAACGTTGTACGGGGTCGAAAATAAACCAGATTTGAAACTGTCGATTCCCTTGGTGTTTGGGGTTAGCTCTGATCCAGTTAAGGTAGCAGCCGTTCCTGAACCAACCACAATGGCTGGAATCGGCATATTCGGCTTTGCTGCCTTTCTGCAGAAACGGATGGCACGGAAAGCCAAGTCCTAACTCTTGCTTCGGGTGCATCTACATCCCATAGTTAGCTAGTTGCTGGATGACTGAGAACCGCTTGTCGCAGGTTACCATGATGAGCGGTCAGCAGGCGATCGCTGGCATCCATATCCAGCCCCGTCCAGTGCATGAGTAGCGCTAATTTAACGTTACGTCCACTTTTTTCTAACAGATAACCAGCCTCTTCTCGATTTAAATCAGTCAGGTCACAAATAATCCGTAACGCCCGATCGTGCAACTTGGTATTGGTCACCGCCACATCTACCATACGGTTGCCATACACCTTCCCAAGTTGCACCATGACCCCCGTTGAAATAATATTCAGCGCTAATTTAGTCACGGTTCCGGCTTTCAGCCGAGTGGAGCCTGCTAACACTTCTGGTCCAACTAACAACCGAATATCGACATCAACGGGTAGGCTGGCTTGTTCAGTCGGTACACAGGCAATCAACATAGTAGTGGCACCCCGTTGTCGGGCAGCTTGTAAGGCTCCGTGGACATAGGGAGTAGTACCACCCGCTGTAATGCCAACCACGACATCTAATTGCGTAATCCGGTGATGCGCGATCGTCGTAGCACCATCTTCAGCCCGATCTTCCAGACCTTCAGAACTGCGGATTAAGGCTCCGGCTCCTCCAGCAATAATGCCTTGGACTAGCTCTGGATCAGTACAAAATGTTGGTGGGCATTCTGCCGCATCTAGCACCCCTAAGCGACCACTCGTGCCTGCGCCCACATAAAACAAGCGTCCTCCCCGTCGCAGAGCTGCCGTTGTTAACTCGATCGCGGTAGCGAGAGATTCACGAGCAGCGGCGATCGCGGCGATCGTCTTGGCATCTTCCTGGTTAAATAAGTCAACTAATTCCAAAGCGGTCAGTTGATCCAAGTTCTGGCTATTGGGGTTGGCTTGCTCTGTCAGCAAGTGACCACGTTCTGTCAAATTATGCATAGTTCTAGTGGAATATCCCTTACCGCTCCGAGTGATTTGTTATAGCAAGCCTTCCAATCGGCGACGAATTGAATCTAAATCAGATTCAGGCATGGTCGCTTCCTCTACTTCAGCCGCTTCCCCTTCAGGCCGCCAATCGGTGGCATCCACGTTTTTCTCAGGTGGCACAATCAGTAACCGTTCGGCATCTGTTTGAGGCACAAAGCCGCTGGGCACAATTTGGCAAATATACCCAGTGCTCTGACAAAACTCTTCAATCTCTTCTTGCTCAATCTCTTCAACTGAAGGAGCAGGAAAATCCTGTGCCTCTAGCAACAACGCATATCGAGTGGCATCATCTTCATCTTCAAACATCAACACGAGGTTGTGTTCTCCCACTTGTAGGGTATGTAGCCCTTCGTTGTCGGTTCCAGGATTAAACAGCAATACAAATACGTGCATGACCTCAACATGTTTCTTGCGATCGTTCCCTCAATCTTAATGCGATCTCTCCCTCTACTCGACTCTGCCATCCACTTTTAGCGTAGCCAAATCAATTCCTGTGACTTTCAGGGGTTGAGTACTGGCGTTATGCAGATCAAATTGGCGATTTTCCCGCAGCACATTTTCTTGCAGAATCGGTTGGGCATCGCCCGCGACCACAATGCCATCCCGTTTATTGTTCGCAATTAAGTTCTGCCGCAGAGTGGGACGGGAATTGCCGACAATCACTAAGCCATCTAAGTTTTGAATAATCTGGTTATTGGTTAATTTGGGTGTGGCTCGCTCCCCGATCGCCACGCCGTAGCCACTATCCCGAATAATATTGCGTTCCAATAATCCACCACTATCGCGAGTAAATGACACCCCATTCCCTTGATTTTGGTTAAACAAGTTATCGCGCACGATCGGGGTCGCTGTCGTGGAAACAAAGACGCCCTCTCGGTTATTGCCAATAAAGGTATTGTTCACGATCGTGGGCGAACCAGCTTCGACCCAAACCGCAGAGCCGCGAGTATTGGCATTCTTCAGCGTTAGTCCGACCACCGTAGAACCTGGCTGGGCGACGATCGTCACATTTTGCCCCGCCCAACTGGGACTAAGAAACTTGCCGCCTCCCGTAATTTCAAACCCTTTACCCCGTGAAGACGGCTCACCGCGCAACGTTACCCCTGACTTGAGAATTAAAGGGAAGGTTTCGCCAGAATTACTGGTGTAACTGCCAGGACGCAGTTGAATTGTTGTCCCGGATGACACCTGGGAAAGGGCTTGAGTAATGGTTTGAAACGGCTCTGCCTCTGTGCCTGTGCCGATGGAATCTGCTTGGGGATCAACATATAGCGTCGTAACAGACGGCTGAGCTGGGGGGCGATCGGGCGACGGGACAGAGCCGATCGACTTTTCCGGAGCAGGCGGTTCAGGGCGATCAGGAGGATGATTTCGCTTAATAGAAACCGTCCACTCACTATCGCTACAACTGCTGAGTAGAAATAAGCTTCCCAGGACGATAAATCGGCTAAAGTGACGCTTCATACATTCCTCGATAAATCTCTATCCCTAGAAATACGCTCTGAGATAGTGTGGTCAGTACTATCTAAGGTAAAATCCAGGTGTTAAGTTCTGTTTCCGTCCATTACATTGACATTTTCCTGGATGAAGACAGTTTGCCGGAATCATCGACCGGACAAGCAAGGCTGATAGACTTTAACGCAAGACTAGAGAGAGAGAAGAACACAATGGCATTTGTACAGCCCCCCCTTCCTTTTGCAATGGATGCGCTTGAGCCGTACGGTATGAAAGCGGAAACGTTTGAATATCACTACGGGAAGCATCACAAAGCATACGTGGACAACCTGAACAAGCTAACTGAAGGCTCTGATCTGGCTAACAAGTCTTTGGAAGAAGTAATTCAAACCTCCTACAAAGATGGTAACGCTGGTGTCTTCAACAATGCGGCTCAGGTGTGGAACCACACCTTCTTCTGGAACTGCCTGAAAGCCGGTGGCGGTGGCACACCGACCGGCGACATAGCTGCCAAGATCGACAGTGCCTTTGGTAGCTACGATAAGTTCAAAGAAGAGTTCTCGAACGCGGCTGCCACTCAATTTGGTAGTGGTTGGGCATGGCTGGTGGATGATGGTGGCACACTAAAGGTCACAAAAACTCCAAATGCTGAGAATCCCTTAGTCCACAGTCAGAAAGCGTTGCTGACTCTGGATGTGTGGGAACACGCCTACTATATTGACTTCCGCAATGCTCGTCCCGCGTTTATCAAAAACTTCTTAGATAACCTGGTGAACTGGGACTTTGTGGCAGCTAATTTAGCGGCTTAGTCTTCTAGCTGTTCTAATCCCGAAACGAGAATAACTTCAGCAGTTTCGATCGCGATCGAGGCTGCTTTTTTATCGAGTTAAGCATCACAATAAATAGTTAACAGAGGTAATTCGTTGATTCTCCATCAGTTCTTTAGATTCGCAGCCTATGATGCGAGCAAGATCATGGTGCAAGTTAAGTGCCGTTATCATCAATGATTTGAATTGTTCAGAATCATTTCAATCGGTTTCTAGCCTCTAAATGGGTGACTATTGGTGAATCAACAGAAGCCATTGCTCAATTCCTCGACCGATTCTGCCTTCAGCCTGTTAGATGCGGTATCGGTAGGGATTTGTATTTTGCAAAAAGATGGGACGGTACGCTTTTGGAATCGCCATTTAGAGCATTGGACAGGGATTGCCAGGACGCAAATTGTGGGGCAAGCGATCGCCGCTTATTTCCCCCATTTAGCTGAACCAAAGTATCGCGATCGCCTGAACCACACCTTTCAGCAGGGGGGGCGCGTCATCTTCTCGGCACAATTTCACCCTCACTTGATTCCTTGTCAGTTAGCCAATGGCACACTGCAAGTGCAACGGTCGATCGCTGAACCGATTCGTCGGGTTGATGGCACTGGCTTTGATGCCTTGATATCGATCCAAGATGTGACTGATTTTTGTCGGCAAGCGCAGCAGTGTCCCATCAGCGACTCTTCAGCTACCATGCTTTACCCAGTCACTAACACCCCGCTGCTCGATTGGCAGCTATCCAGCATTCCAGAATTAGAAACCAAACTGCGCGATCGGATTCTGGCAGAAACCGAAATCCGAAGTGCTTTAAAAAAAGAGCAAGAACTGAATCGGTTAAAGTCGCGGTTTGTGTCTATGGTGTCGCATGAATTTCGCACTCCCATGACTGCTATTCGGATTTGCGCCGAGTTACTGGAGCATCAAACGTTATCGGAGCAGCAACGCCACCGCTACTTCAAACAGATCCAGACGGCAATTCATGGCATGACGCAACTATTGGATGAGGTGTTGCTGTTAGGTAAAACAGAATCTGGCAGCTTTAAGTACAGTCCTGAGCTGATTAATTTAAAAGACTTTTGCAGTGAGTTAATCGAAGATCTGCGGGTCATGTTCAATGCTCAACATCAAATGACCTACACTTACACCGGGCAGTCAACCGAGGTCGCCGTCGATCGCATATTACTCCATCACATTTTGACTAATTTGTTATCTAACGCGATTAAGTATTCACCGATCGGTGGCAGGATCCAGCTTGAGCTGAATTGTCACAATAACCAGGTTGTCTTGCGAATCCGGGATCACGGGATGGGCATTCCGTCACAAGATTGCGATCGCTTATTTGACCCCTTCCATCGCGCGAGTAACGTCACCGGAATTCAGGGTACAGGCTTGGGGTTGGCGATCGTCAAAAACTGTGTGGAATTACACGGTGGACAGATCGAGTTTGAAACGGAAGAAGGTCAGGGTACGACCTTTACAGTGACGCTACCCATCTCCATCGTCTAAAGTTGTCTGTTTGCAATAACGCGATAAGCTGTTCTACGGGGTTTATGGCGATTCAACATGGCAACAATTAATGATAATTACCTCAAACTGAAAGCGGGATACTTGTTTCCCGAAATTGCTCGGCGGGTGAATGCGTTTGCCGAAGCCAATCCGACCGCCAAAATTATTCGGTTAGGGATTGGCGATGTTACCGAACCATTGCCCGAAGCTTGCCGCACGGCAATGATCAATGCCGTAGAAGAAATGGGCGATCGTGCCAAATTTAAGGGCTATGGTCCCGAGCAGGGCTATGCCTGGTTGCGAGAAGCGATCGCCAAACATGACTTTCAGGCGCGGGGATGTGAGGTGGATGCCTCCGAGATTTTTATCTCCGATGGTTCCAAGTGCGATACCGGTAACATTCTGGATATCTTTGGTAAGAACAATGTGATTGCGGTGACGGATCCGGTCTATCCCGTGTATGTGGATACCAACGTCATGGCGGGACATACAGGTGATGCCAATGAGCAAGGCGAATATGGTGGCTTAGTATATTTGCCCGTTACAGCGGAAAACAACTTTACAGCCGAGATTCCCAGTCAGAAAGTTGATCTAATTTATCTCTGTTTCCCCAATAACCCCACGGGAGCCGTTGCCAGCAAAGAGCACCTGCAAGCTTGGGTAGACTATGCCCGTGCTCATGGTTCGATTATTTTCTTTGATGCGGCTTACGAAGCGTTCATCACCGATCCCGCCATTCCTCACTCGATTTACGAAATTGAGGGCGCTAGAGACTGCGCGATCGAATTCCGGTCTTTCTCCAAAAATGCTGGGTTTACCGGCACCCGTTGTGCCTTAACTGTAGTGCCGAAAACCCTAACAGGCAAAGCCGCAGATGGGTCTGATGTCGAGTTATGGAAACTCTGGAACCGGCGCCAATCTACCAAGTTTAATGGCGTTTCCTACATTGTCCAACGGGGGGCAGAGGCGGTCTACTCCGAAGCTGGACAACAGCAAACTCAAGCTTTGGTGCGGTTTTATCTAGAAAACGCTCAAATCATTCGGGAACAACTGACGACCGCCGGACTAGCCGTCTACGGTGGGGTGAATGCTCCCTACGTTTGGGTAAAAACGCCGCATGGGTTATCGAGTTGGGACTTCTTTGATAAGTTGCTGCAAACTTGTAACGTGGTCGGCACACCCGGTTCGGGCTTTGGCGCTGCTGGGGAAGGCTACTTCCGGATTTCTGCGTTTAATAGCCGGGATGCCGTGAACGAAGCGATGCAACGGATTACCCAAACCTTCAAAGCGTAGCGATCGCGTCACGAACCTACGGGAATCTAATTTACTGTATTGTCAACTCAGCAAAATCAGGGCAAAATCTGCAACAGTTTTGCTGCAACCTATCAGGTTGACATCTACACAGTTAGAATCTGGGATTTCACCATGATCCAGACCGAGGTTCGTGACGTTCGCCAAGCCCGCTTAGTTTCCCAGCCGATCGTCCAGTTTGCCCCCATCCTGCTGATGTTTGGCTTAGGAATTCTGACTCGTTTACCCTTTCAGGCAGAACTCGTCCAGGAATGGGATGCTGGTAATTTCGCTTTAGCCGTAGAGGACTATAACTTACAACTGGAGCAGCCTCACCGTCCTGGCACTTTTCTGATTTATATCTCTCTGGCGCGGTGCTTAAACATCGTGCTGGACAATCCTACTGCTAGCCTGACGATGGTTAGTGTCATTGCCTCGGGCATTGCGGCCGCCACGTTGTACACGATCGGAACCACCTGGTTTAACGCCCGCGTCGGCTGGGCGACGGCATTGCTGATGCTCGCCAGTCCCCTGGTTTGGTTCTATGGCGAAATGCCCTTGTCCTACATGCCAGAGTTCTGTACGGTGACGCTGATCGTCCTAGCGGCTTACTTGACTGGGTTAGGAGAACGCCCAGCTTTACCCCTTTTAGGGCTGCTGATGGGGTTAGCCGGAGGTATTCGACCTAACACGCCGATTTTTCTGTTACCGCTGGCATTATTTGCCGTGATTCGGGGGTTACAGACCCAACGCTTCAAATTACAGCAGGTCTTGGCGGCTGTTGCGATCGGGTTTGTGGCTCTAGCTGTCTGGTTCCTCCCCTTAATGATCATGGCTGGCGGTCCTGAAACCTATTGGAATATGATTCAGGGCTGGATGCATAGACATACGGACGATGCCACATCCTTCATCCAGGTACTGGATAATGTGATTTTCTTCCTGAAGACGGTACTGTTTGTCGTGGGAGTGGCAGCATTACCGATGTTAGGGCTGTTCTGCCAGAATGGTGCTGCCATGATCCGGCGCTTAAATCGTGACTGGCGGTGTCAGGCGATCGCGCTTTGGCTATTCCCTGGGATCATGTACTTTACCTTTGTGCATTTGCAACGGCAGGGACACACGTTTACAGTCATGCCAGCGTTTATCTTGTTGGCAGGACTAGCCGTTGTGGGAGTCGGCGATCGTTTGGAAAAGCGATATCGCCATGCTGGATTGGTGGTGATGGCAGCGATCGTCAGTCTGAATGCGCTGTTCTTCCTGTTTGCGCCCAGTAGTATTCGCAGTTTGCAAAGTATTCGATCGTTTGACGATAAGTTTACGGAACGGATTGAATTTGTCCGCGCCAACTTTCCGCCCGAGAGTACCGCCGTCCTTGCCCAAAAACATTACGGACGACTGCCAGATGTGCATTTACCAGAATTTCAAGAACGGCATCTGTCCCGCTTAGTCGAACAGCAACCGATTCTCCTGCCCGCCCAAGTGCGAACCTTAGTGCTGTTAGACAATAAAATCTATCGGAAACCAGGGCAGGATGAGGGCTTTGAACAACTGACGTTGCCCAGTGGTCGCACAATTCGCTATCGCACCTGGTCAGAACATCAACGGTTGGAAGTGACGAAGTTTACCTCTAAGTTGGCTCCCGCTCTAGCCACAAAAACTGATGGGTAATGGCAATCATCTTCACAGCGTTTGGTGAATCGGAATTTCAATCACAAACTCTGTGCCTTGCCCTAAAGCAGAAAGGCAGGTGAGAGAGCCGTGATGCTTTTTGTGAATAATTTCGTAACTGATAGACATGCCTAATCCCGTGCCTTTCCCAATCGGTTTCGTTGTGAAGAAAGGATTAAATAGGTGCTTTTTCACATGTTCAGGAATGCCCCGACCATTATCTGAGATCGCAATTCTGACGCGATCGTGATGGAGCAGTTCTGTGCGAATCGTGATGACTGGAGCAGGCTGTAATTCAGTCTGAGAGTTTGAGGGCTGAAAGCCATCTTCAAGGGCATCGATCGCATTACAGAGAATATTCATAAAGACCTGGTTGAGTTGTCCGGTGTAACACTCCACCAGGGGCAACTTGCCATAGTGCTTAATCACATCAATTTGAGGAGAATTGGGTTTCGCCTTGAGCCGATGCTGCAAAATTACCAAGGTACTGTCAATGCCATCATGAATATTGACTTCCTTCATCTCGGCTTCGTCCATCCGCGAGAAGTTGCGCAATGATGCCACAATCCCTTGGATGCGATGAACGCCAACCTGCATGGAGCGCAGTAACTTTTGCAAATCCTCGGTCAAAAATTCTAGCTCAATTGTGTCTGTTGCCTGTTGGATGTCGGGATGAGGCGTGGGGTAGTGCTGTTGATAGAGGTGTAACAGCCTTAACAAGTCCTGAATATAGTCATTGGTATGTGTGAGATTACCGTAGATGAAGTTCACTGGATTGTTAATTTCATGGGCAACACCGGCGACTAGTTGCCCCAGTCCAGACAGTTTTTCGGCCTGAATCATTTGCATTTGAGTGCGCTTCAGTTCTTGCAACGCCTGCTCTAAATCTTGAGTCCGCTGCTGCAATTTCGCCTCAGCGTGTTGGCGATCGCGCAATATGGCTTGTTGAGCACTAATATCACGAGCAATTTTAGATGCACCAATGATATTACCTTCTCTATCTTTGACTGGAGAAATCGTGAGTGAAATATCAATTAACGTGCCATCTTTACGTTTGCGAACGGTTTCAAAATGATCGATGCATTCTCCACGTTTGAGCCGCTCAATAATTTTCGGTTCTTCATCTAAGCGATTGTCGGGTATCAATAACGTAATATGTTTACCAAGGATCTCTTCAGCCTGATAGCCATAGATACGTTCTGCACTAGCATTCCAACTGACAATGATGCCATCTAGAGTTTTGCTAATAATGGCATCATTAGAAGAATCGACGATCGCCGCTAATCGGAATCGAGCTGATTCTAGCTGTTGCCACTCCAGTTGATGTTGCTGGTAAGTGGCAAGTTCCCGCCGCAATTGTTCATTCTCTTGGCGTAACCTGATTAGTTCCTGTTGCTCACTGGCATCTGAATTAGTCACTAAGGGAATGGGCAAGTTGACTGATAAGAATTGCGGTTGACTAGTCATACAGTAGGGAGGTTCAAGAAGTTTGTGACTCAAGCCAAATCATGAACAAAGGATACAGAAATGCTTGTATTAATTACTGAGTCAGTTCTAAGACAGATTCCAATTGACCCTGATGCTTTTCTATAAGAATTTGCTAGCTGATTGACATGCCAATGCCAGTGCCCTTACCCACGGATTTAGTCATAAAGAACAGACAAAACTTTTGGCTTTGCTGGCATTAGCCATTCCTGGTTCACTATCTGCAATCACAATTCAACCCCAGTGAGCATTAATTATAAAAGTTTGAACTGAGAGTTGGCTGGGATTATCTCTAATTTCTTCATAACTACACTGCTGGTTGACTTCGTTACAAGCATTGATCGCAGGGGTTAAAGTGACAGTCTCAGGTCTTAGTATCCGCACAATTTCAAACTATTGACGCTGCTGAAAAGATGATGGCTGACGACTCCACAATCAGCAGCAGCTCAACTAGCTTAGGTATAAATACAGACTCATTAACATACAGTATTAATTATCACAGTATGATTAGCATTGCACAGGTTCTGAGCGCGCGTTCAGGCAACAATTCAACTTGAAACACAGGCACATTAGAGATTGTGGAAAGCATAGATTAATGATCTGAATTGCTTTTGCCCCCTCAATTGCGGCTCTCTCTGCCTGCTCTTAAGATAAAAGATAAATTTGGTCATACTTGTGGCTTTAAATTAACCTGCGAGGAACGATCGAATTCGCTGAGATCGCTGGATGACTCAGTTAAATGACGATTGAATTAAGTTGTCTTGATGTGTTAAGCAATGCCATTACGAATGAATTAAGTACGATCGCAACGTTACTCAATGCAATCACAACAGAACTTAGTAACATTAATACGAAATTTAATTTGAGATAAAGTTTTATTATTAATCGAATGATCGCATTCAGTTGTCAGCCAATGCAACTCAATGAGATGACGACAAAAACAAGTAATATTAATGTCGAATTTGATTAAATATAAAACTTTATTATGAGTCAGGCGATCGCATTAAATTGCATCGTCATGCTATTCACTGTAATCACCAGTAAATTGAGTACGAGCGCAATGTAACTTGATGGAATTCTGATCGCATTCAGTTGAGTAGCAACATAACTGAGCTATGACAGTGTTCTGCTCAATCAGAGGCTATCTCCGGTCGATCACTCGAGTTCGTATGATAATGGCGGGAAACCCTATGGCGCTTACTTGTGTGGATTTACCTCCTGAAACGCTTATTTAGTCTCTTGCCGGTGTTGCTAGGCATTACCTTATTGGTGTTTGGGCTATTGCATCTAATTCCAGGCGATCCTGCCGTAATTTTGTTAGGCGAACGGGCAACTCCTGACCAAGTTGCAGACCTACGACAACAGTTGGGACTCGATCGCCCCTTACCGTGGCAATATCTGGCATTCCTGAATAATCTGCTGCATTTGAATTTGGGCACCAGTATTATTAGCGGCATTCCGATCGTGGATGAATTACGGACGCGGTTTCCCGCCACCTTTGAGTTAGCGATCGCGGCAATGCTCGTGGCGTTAATTTTAGGGATTCCAGCGGGAATGCTGGCAGCCGTTCGTAAAAATACCTGGCTCGATCATTTGATGATGACGGGTTCTCTATTGGGGGTGTCATTACCCGTATATTGGTTGGGCTTGTTATTGATCTATTTATTTGCCGTCAATCTGCATTGGTTGCCGCCCAGTGGTCGGATTAGTGTCGATGCCGGATTTAGCTTTCAGCCACTCACCGGGTTTTATGTGCTAGATGCCTTGCTGCGATGGAACTGGTCAGCATTGCGAGATGTGTTGGCACATTTAATTTTGCCTGCTTTAACTCTGGGCACCATTCCCCTGGCAATTCTGGCGCGGATTACGCGATCGGCGATGTTAGAAACCCTTTCACAAGACTACATCCGTACTGCTAGAGCCAAAGGCGTCCCAGAATTCTGGGTAATTAGCCAACATGCGTTCAAAAATGCGTTGTTACCGATTAGCACGATTACCGGACTACAATTTGGCACATTACTCGGAGGTGCAATTCTGACGGAAACAATCTTTTCCTGGTCTGGCATCGGCTCCTGGATTTACGAAGGCATCCTGGCACGAGATTATCCCGTGGTGCAAAGCGGTGTGATGGTCGTCGCGATCGCGTTTGTGGTGATCAATTTATTGGTGGACTTGTCCTACGTTCTGATTGACCCCAGGATTCAATGGCAATGACAACCAACGTCCTATCCTCTCAACGTGCCGCCCAACGATTTTGGCAGTCTCCCTCTGGCAGAGTGGGCTTGGGATTAAGCATCGTCCTGTTCTTGTTGGCATTACTAGCTCCCGTATTGCATCCCTACAATCCCGCCACCGATCGCAATTATCTTGCCCGACTGCTGCCTCCCAGTCCCGCTCACTGGTTTGGCACCGATGCTTTAGGACGGGACATTCTAACGCTGGTGTGGTACGGCATTCGCACATCGCTGTTAATCAGTATCGTCTCCGTCGGATTAGGGCTACTGATCGGCTTAGGGCTAGGACTGATCGCCGGATATAGTCGCGGTAAGGTCGAAGCGGTGATTAACTGGCTCACCAACATTCTGCTAGCCTTTCCCTCAATTTTGCTGGCGATCGCGATCGTCACCGTCACCAGTCCCAGTCTGCAAAGCGTCATGATTGCTGTGGGAATTGTGCAGATCCCGATTTACATTCGACTGGCACGAGCCATGGTGTTGTCGTTACGCGAACAAGAGTTTGTGCAGGCAGTCCGAGCGTTAGGCGCTTCTCCGCTGCACATTCTCAGCCGTCATATTTTGCCTGCCAGCCTACCGCCGATCGTGGTGCAAGCTACATTGTCGATCGGGACAGCAACTCTAGAAGCGGCGGGACTGGGATTTCTAGGCTTAGGGGCACAACCACCAACCCCCGAACTGGGAACAATGCTCGCCGATGCATTTAAAGGAGGCTACTCGCTCACCTCTCCCTGGACCACACTATTTCCCGGTTTAGTCATCACCTTAATGGTATTAGCCTTTAACCTGTTAGGCGATGGCTTACGTGATAGCCTTGATCCCAAAGTCGGTAGTGATTGATCTAACTTGGCTAACAGGTGACGTAATCATTGATTCTTCCCTTTTTACAATTTGAAGATGGTTCAGTCATCTAAAGTCATTCTCTTGATTTTTATTTCTGGAACCTTTAGATTTTTCAATCTCATTTTTAGCTCAGAATTACGATCCTAAGCAGCTAATTGCACTCTCATCCAGATGAAGCTCGAACTGTCGATAATTGCCAAGTTAGAGTGGAATTCACTTATTCCTGAAGATCCGTATGAATCTTATGCTCCTAAATACCGCACTATTGGTCCCCCTTCAATAGAGAAAGTGGGACCTTTCTTGGAACGTCCAGCACTTGTAACCTTTACCAGTCCTGGAGGCTTAGTAAGTCTCGTAATTCGCCGTGTGGAAGTTATGCCTTTAGTGATTCTGTTTGGGCAGCAACCTAAAGTCATTCCTCTCCCATATTCTCCAAGAGCCGTTAGTGCTCGCTCCGATGGAGCATGGGTACTTGAAGGAACAACCTTGACTCACTATGATGTTTCAGGAAATATTGTGAAATCTATTGCTATTGATGTTCTTGGAGCACAGCTAATTGGAGTTACAGATAATAGTGTTTGGGTTGTTAGCAGGGGGCAAGCTCAATTTATTGATGCTGAAGGTCATGCCCGCACTCCTTACCAATGGAAAAATTCACCACGTTCACCAGTGAATTTGATGCAGGATAGTATATGTTGGTTGACTTATGAATTAGAAAGAATTTGTTGTTTAGACCCTAATGGTTCAGAGCAAGTCATTCCACCACCTGTTCCTCAGCGAGTTGGAGGAATATTATCAGCAATTGTGAAGAATAACCTAATAACAACTGGTCTCTTCAACAGATATTTCTATTACCGCTCTGATGGCAAAACATTTCAATTAAATGTAATAACTGCTGGCTTAACGACAAGTGGAGAACCTTTTATATCATTTACCAAAAAAGATGGTAGACAAAGTTGGATTTATTTATTAACTAACGGCACTATTCGTCAGTTTCCTGATGTATTACAGATAGTTGGCGTTGATCAAGATAGAACTTTAGCCTACAGCCGCGATCGAGCAATATGGTACAAAGGTACAGAATTAGAGTCTAGTTTTATTGTAGGCTCCTCTAATTTTCGTGAACAGATCTTTCCCTATATCTGGAATTCTTGGGGCGCTTGGGGATTGTTCTTTGAACCTACAATCACATCAGACGGAACGATAATTTTATCGACTACTGGTTCCAGTGGGTTAGCCGTGATTGGATTATGTTGGACACCTTAGAATGAGCCATTTTATGCTCAACTCCCGTAAACCTGCTATTGCGATATATTTGAGGCTTTTAATTAACCAACATAGCAAGTTGAAAGAGGGATTCTATGTATCTCGATCGGGCAAAGAAAGCGTATCAAGAAATGCTTCAGACGCTAAATTGGATAGACGAAGCTAGACCTTGTACAGTAGATGAGATACAGGCTATTGAGCAACAACTGAAACTACCATTGCCATCACTTATCAGGAGTTTCTGCTCTAGATAGGACACGGTTCTGGAGAGTTTATGAGAGGAGAAGATTTTCAGTTTGGGCAGATTGAGTCTATTCGAGAAAGTGCTCTTGAGTTAATGCAGTTCAACAACTTTCCAGAAGCATTGCCAGATGATGCCATTGTATTCACTGCTCATCAAGGCTATGTATTTGGATTCATACGAGCATCTGAAGGAGACAACCCTCCTATTCATTTCTATATTGAGCAAGGAGGATGGACAAGGTTTGATTCAATGTTAGGGGGCTGACTTTAACAGTCTGACAAAGCCCTCCTGCTCAAAATGCCGATCAGTTGTCAATGCCTCTGTCATTCCACGCTGACGCATCAAAACAAAACTGACTGCATCACATAACGAATAGGTCTTATCTTGCCGATCGCTTAATAGCTGCATAGCTTCTCGATGCACTTTCTCATCTACCCAAACTGTTTCGATATCTGGGTTATCAAGTAAGTCCATCACAAATGTCAGTACCGCAGAACGAGGAAACCGACGTATTAAAGCCAAAGCAACTAACTCAGATAAAACATAACTATGAGTCAAATACTTCTTGTTGACGCTGTTAAGAAATAGCACTGCTTCTTGATGCTGAGGCTCATTTTGATGGATATAACACAGTAATCCGACGTATCTAGAAGCACAAACTGACCTTACCCTTCATACTCACTGGCATAGGCTCTTGCAAGATCAGCATCAATGCTGGCATTGTCTACACCTGTTGCATACCCAAGACTGATTGCCCCAGCATGGCTTCTAAATCGCTGCCGCGCCTCTTCTTGCAGTTCTGCTGAACCCAAAACCTTACTTACACCATGACTTTGATGACTGAGTGCAGCAACAATCCACTCTGCAATAGACAGACCTACAGCGTTAGCTTTCTGCTGTAAATCTGCATAAACTTCGTCACTTAATTCTAGAGTTAGTTGCTGACTCATACGGACTAGAGAATTTGACAGAATTATCAGCAATTATAGCGTTTGTAGCGCTTAAGTCTTTGTTGCTCATATCGATTAGCCCTTCGTGCAAAATCCTCATTTGCCCTCAAAGGCATTGAGTACATCCTCCGGCAAAGGAGCGTCGAAATCATCTGGAACAGTAAACTCGCCTGCACATAACCCAAAGGGTCGCAACTGCTTACTACTAGTAATAGGTCTAAGTTCAGCGATCGGCTTGTCAGATTGAACAATAACAAGCGTTTCACCTGCCTCTACTTGACGAAGATACTTTAGAGGATCGCGTTGAATTTCATCAACAGTGACATTCAACATAATAATTGTCTCAATACAAATTTTATGAATAGTGCTCCATGCTCTCTTGCATTATGTCGTCACACAGGAAGTAGAGCAACCATAACAACAAACCTTACTACTGGTGACTTTCTAGCCAAGCCCCCAATTCGGTAAGGGCAGAGAAATTGTGATGAAAGCCACATTTCACTCTCCTGCTTCTTGGAGCGTCCGATCATAAAGAGCTTGGCTGACTCGAAAGCCAGCTTGATTGATCAAACGATCGAGAATTGGCGTGAGAACTGGGATAAGCCCCTGTTGTTTAGCATAAATGTTGCTCACAACAACCATTACCAACCGTCCTCGCGCAGACTGTTGAGATCTTGTTCTAAATCTTCAATATCGTAATGAACACAGATGCCACGACTGGCGATTAATTGCTGAAACTCAATCTGATGCAAGCCAGCAAGTTGACTAGCAGTACCGAGGGTAATGCTTTCCTGTTGGAACAGTGAGATCGCAAGCTCGGTGCGGAGATCTGCTTCACTGATTTGTAGGGCATCGGGAAGGTCGATCGTGATTTGCATGGGTTAGTCTCCTTGGTTGGGGGTTTCGCTGAGTTTGTCAATCTCCTGGTGGCTTTCTAGCCAAGCCTTCAATTCGGCAAGGGCAGAGAAATTGAGTAAAGCGATCGCCAGAGCTTCCAGTTGAGTCAGGTTTAATTGACAGATGCGATCGTGTAACTGATCCGGGAGTTGCCCAACTCGTTGCTGAAGCAGAAGCAGAAGCAGCGATCGTGGTCCTTCCTGTCGCCCTTACTGCCGTCCTTCCTGTCGTCCTTGTTGGATGCCACGCTCAAAGCCGATTTCTTCCACACTCGTAATGTAGGGCACTTTGCGTTCCTCCTCGTAAGCCTTCAACTCTTGCCAAAACGTCTGCTTCAAACCCTCTGGCAAGATCATAACCCAATCAATAAACTTGAATAGATTCAGCACTTCCCGCCGACTGTACCCCGCCATGATGAAAATAGCTTTAAAGATTGGAATTTTAGGAATAACAATTGCGACTTTGAGTAGCTGTTACCAAACTTTTGGCTCTGATGATTCTCATTCCCCTACTTCATCGCCATTACCATCTATTCGATCTAGTAACATCAAAAGTATAGGCATTCAGTCGCATTCTGAACCATCATACGTTTCGGTAGAGGATTGGATGAAACATAGGCTGTCCCAACTGAGAAATTCAAAGGAAGAATATGTAAATTCAGAGGAAAATAGAAGCATCATGGAGAAACTTTTAAAGAAAGATCCTAAGTTTCGTAGGATTGCAGCGACCTGTAATCCTACGAAACTTACTCAGATAGACAAACCGTTTAATGTTTTTCCTCTACAACATCCGATCGAGCCAGGTATTTACTTGATAGTTTTACAGTGTACAAGCGGCGGACGATCTGCCAATTCCTATCGTTTATTTACTTATACAGATAGTCAAGGGATTAACCCAAAACCACTTAAACTTACAGTGGTATCAATCAAAGAAATGCGCGTTATAAAAAATGGATTGCCAACCTTCCAATACACGGGTGAATTAAAGTTTGAAGACACTATAAACTTAGTTTCCAAGGGTTTAGGCTATGATCCCAAGAAAAAAGAGTTATTGCTAGCAAGCGGATGTAACCGAGCCGATGGTCGTATATATTCTTTGACTAAATATCATTATAAACATGGAAAATTTATTTTAAGTGAATTTTGGCATGATGATTTAAGTAATACTCAATGCATTAAAGAGAATAAGTTGAGAAAGCTTTATTCATCTTAAGCTCACAAGGGATTCATCTGTCAAAGATCTAAATACTAGCCGATATGAAAGCTAATAGTACGCTCACTTGATAGTAATACACTCTATAAGAGTAGCAACCGCACTAAGAAATACCTACTTGATTTTGAGAACTTAGGAGGATGTTTATGCACGAATCATGGTGGATGTGGGTTTTTGTTGTCTTTTTCTATGTATATCCCATTATTTTACTTAGACTTAAACTTACAAAAGCAAATAAAAGATTGCTAGAGAAGGATAGAAGAGTAGAGGAGATAGAAAATAGGTTGAAAGAGTTGGAAAAGGCTTTAAAACCAGAGCAGCACGATTAGAAAAACGGTAGTTTATAAGGTGGGTAGAAGTGAAAATAAAAATCGACTATCAAAGCTGGGTAGCTGCCATAATTCTACTCGCATCAATGCCTTTTCTAGGAAAAGAAGGGAGATGGGAGTGGTTATATTGGTTAGGAAATTTAATAGTATATATTCTGATAACGAATAGCTCATTTAAGGAAAATTCAGAAGATTATATGAGTCTTCTTGAAGAAGAGCAAAAAATCAAGGAGTTAGAATCTAGAATTAAAAATTTAGAGAACATCATTAAATAGCACGATCGCCCCAGCAGATACCCAAAAAAACGATCGCATCCAGATCATTGCCGCTTCTTACTAAGAGATTGCCCCTGCACTTCCAGGAGCAATCCCCAAGTCAGCGATCGCTAAACCTTCACGCCTTCAATCACACTTACGATCTGAGTTGTTGGCACAGTTCGATTGAGCTTAAATCCAGCGGCGGCAAACAGCGCTTCATATTCACCCACGGTGCGTTCCTTGCCCCCCGGACACATCACCAACATATTCAAATCCAGAAATTTGCTCATCGAGGGTTCATTTCCATCCGGAACAATCTGTTCCACAATCAGCAACTTGCCGTGTGCTGGCATCGCTTGATGACATTGACGCAGAATCGCGATCGCTCGCTGATCATCCCAGTCATGCACAATATGCTTCAGGATGTAAGCATCCGCTCCCGAGGGAACTGGTTCAAAGAAGCTTCCTGCGACCGTTTGGCAGCGATCGCCAACCCCACTAGCCGCGAGAACCGATTCTGCTCCTTCAATCACAGCGGGTTGATCAAACAGAATCCCGGTCATGTGAGGATTTGCTTGCAGGATCGTTGTTAGTAAATGACCCTGACCTCCGGCAATATCTGCCAAACAGTGAATCTCGGAAAAGTCATAAGCTTCAGCTACCGCAGCGCCTTCCACTTCCGAGAACCCCGTCATAGCTTTGTCGAATACAGCCGCAGGTTGGGGATTTTGGGCATAGTACTGAAAGATATTAGTACCAAACAGATTCTCAAACGCACTGCCACCCGTCTGGATACTATGCAGAATGTTGCCCCAACTGCCGTAGTGTTCAGCATCACCTAACATGATGGCAATATCTCGAATTGAGCCTGGCACATCACTTTGCAGAAACGTTGCCATTGGGGTCAAGCTAAACCAACCCGGTTCTGTTTCGGCAAAAATGCCCACACTAGCGAGTGCCCGCAACAAGCGATACAGAGATCGCTCATCAGAACCAGTCAGCATTGCCAACTCGGTACAGGGTTGCGCCCCTTCCCGCAAATAATCAGCAATGCCCAACTTGGCGGCGACATAAATACTTTGGGCAACCCAGTAGCCCGTCACCATTTGCATCATCACCGTCTGAAGCGGCACTTCAGCAACAGCAGATTGGGGGTTAACTGACGGTTGAGCTAGAGTGCTGGGCTGCATAGCGGACTCGTTCCTTACAACGTTTGTTCTAAGGTAAGGCGTAACCCCAGTTATCCCCATCGCCCGATCGCCTCATCCAATCAGAGGAGGTGCTTTGCGATCGCACACTACAAGTCAGTTCATCAACGATCTCTATGTGGTCGAGTAGGGATTAGGCACTCCGGTATTGGCGGCTCGTTCGTATGCTTTGAGTAAGTAGTCCGGTTGGCAGCGGGTAATCCAATAGCCGATGAAAATTAACAGGATGGAGGTAGCAGCGATCGGAATCGCTAGGGGTAAATATAACCAGTGGCGGCGATCGTCAGCGAAGAGTTTCTGGACTCGCTCAAAAAACACTTGCACTTTACCTCGAAATCCCCCTTCTCGGAAGGATTCCAGGCGATCGGACTTTGAGATTGCGGTAGCAGTCCGGGCTTTTAATAACTGTTTTTGCCAATAATAGTCATGTCCAATTAACAAGAATCGCCAGAAAAAATGCGATCCATATTCGGGGGGAGCGTGGGTGGCTCTGGCTAATGGTTGCCGCCAAATCGTGTACCCTTGTTGCCGTAAATCATGGGCATGCAGCACACAGTTTCCTCGGAACAACGGTAGGTTATCCGCGATCGGATGTTGCAATAAAAACTCGCGACGAAAAGCCACATTATTGAGAAAATATTGCGGTACAGGAGTGAGTTTAGTCTGCCCAGAATATGGCGGAAAAATGTAGGTTAATGCCATCGCTGTGCCATAGGCCCCCCTGCCACGAGTCCGAGTTTCACCCGCCACGACATTGATGGCTGGATTTTGGATAAACGGTAGCAACATTTGCTTTAACCAATCTGATTCATAAATACAATCGGAATCAAAGTAAACAATAATTTCTCCCGTTGCCAGCGTTGCGCCTAACATTTTGGCAGTATAGTAACCCGTCGCTGGAGGTGCTGTTTTGACGGTAATCCAGGGATATTGATGACATAATTCCGCTAATAATTCAGCGGGTGTATCACCACTATCAATTAACAACACTTCATTAGCTTGTTGAGGCGAAATCTTCTGATTCGCTAAGGATGTTAACGAGCGTAATAAATCGTTGAGATCAGCGTTTTCCAGATTTTCGGTTTCTAAGACTAGAGAAAAGCTAGGGAGCGATCGCTCTAAATCTATCTTCACGTCAGTCATAACGTTGTACTATTGACGGTCACTAAGCAACTTACTACGCTGAAGAAAGAAATGATCTCCTTCTTGGTTGCGACCCCTTATGCTACCTGAAAACCCTCGCTATGCCTATTTAGTGATTCAGGATTTACTGGGTGCCCGAACGATCTACTTACAAGAGCGACAATACCTCATTGGTGGTAGTGCTGACTGTGATATTCAACTGATCTCAGCTACCGCTCACGAATGCCAAGCCCTATTTATTAAAACTGAAACGGGGTATCGTCTGGCAGACATTGACTTGGAGCAACGTACAGGTGAGGTGATCAAGCATTGCGTCTATGATTTGCAAGATGGCGATCGCATCGAATTTGCGCCCACTGCCCACGCTATTTTCTACCGATCTGCTGAACCACCGGAAGAGACTGCGATGGGGGCAAAACTGCCGATCGCGCCAACCACGTTTCCACCTGTAGAAGCCAAAATCGACTGTCCGCATTAATCCGTTATCTCATCAGCTCGATCGCCCCATTCCGCCTCAGCTTCAGCCGCACGGGGAGTTGCTTTTCGCTGCACAGCGTAAGGAGATGGCGATGGGACTAGCTCCAATTGATTCGATTGGGGTTGGGACTTTGTGCTCCGACGACGACGCGAGACGTTTTCCTCACTGGTGTCTTCTGCCACAACCTCGTAAAGTAACGCCAGTTTTGTCGGATCTTTGCCCTTGCGTAACACTCGCCCCAAGCGTTGAATATATTCACGAGTTGAGCCTGTCCCCGATAGGACGATTGCCACACTGGCTTCTGGCACATCTACGCCTTCATTCAACACCCGAGAGGCAACCAGCGTCCGATACTCTCCCTGTTTGAAGCGTTGCAAGACATCGTGCCGCTCTTTCACGCCCGTTTGGTGGGTGATCGCGGGAATCAAAAATTCTTGCGAGATGCGATAGACCGTGGCGTTGTCATCAGTAAAGATCAACGATCGCTCCGGGTAATGGTTCGCCAACAAATCCGCTAATACCCGTAATTTACCTTCCGTGCCAAAGGCGATCGCCTTCGCTTCCCGATGGGCTAACATAGCGCGGCGTCCGGCTTTGGAGCGGGCACTAGCTTGCACGAACCGTTGCCACCCCTGGGCACTACTCAGGTAAATATTGGCTTCTTGCAAAAAGGCATTGCGAGTCTGAATCAAGCGATCGTAGCGTTCTCGTTCTTTCTGCGATAAATGCACTTTAATCTGCACCACTTTGTGATTCGCTAAAGCGGTTCCGGACAGTTCCTCCGCCGTGCGGCGATAAATTTCGGCACCAATTAACGTATTCAAATCCTCATGTTTGCCGTCTGTCCGTTCTGGGGTAGCGCTTAATCCCAGGCGATAGGGTGCGATCGCATATTCGGCAATCACCCGGTTAAAGTCACTGGGTAAATGATGACATTCATCAAAAATCAGCAACGCATATTGATTTCCCAACGTTTCTGCATTAATCGCGGCACTATCATAAGTAGAAACTAAAATCGGAGTGCGATCGCGGGAACCGCCGCCTAGTAAACCAATCTCTACGTCAGGAAATGCCGCTTTCAGATGCGCATACCACTGGTGCATTAAATCCAACGTCGGCACCATGATCAGGGTACTGCGCTGAGTCGATTGCATCGCCAGTTGCGCCAAATAGGTTTTACCTGCGGCGGTTGGTAACACCACTACCCCCATCCGTCCCGATCGCTTCCAGGCATCCAACGCTTCCTGCTGATGCGGATAGGGTTCCATCTCCAGACTGGGGACTAACTCAATTTCCTGAAACTGCCGCGCATTGTCAATCAGTTCAGTATTCGCTGCCCGTAACGACAACACCACATCCCGATAATGCAACGCCGGAATGCGAAACTTTTCCACCCGATCGTCCCAGGTCGCATAATCCATCCATTCCTTGCCGCGAGGGGGCGGATGGATGAGTAACGTACCACGATCGTAAGAAAGTGTTGGAATTCGAGCCATATCAACCTCACCTCAACCTATCCTAACGGCTAAACGGCTGATAATTGCGATTCATTCCACGACTAAAACAGCGGCTCCCTGAATTTCTCCCTGACGTAATGCCGTTAAAGCTTGGTTCGCACCAGTCAGGGGAAAAGCTTTGACCTGCGTTACGATCGGAATTTGGGGAGCCAATGCCAGAAACTCTTCACCATCCTGCCGAGTCAGGTTAGCCACAGAGCGTAATACTCGTTCGCCCCAGAGCAGGTCATAACTAAAGCTGGGGATATCACTCATGTGAATGCCCCCACAGACGACAATGCCGCCTTTCACCACCGCTTTCAGTGCAGCAGGCACTAAGGCTCCTACTGGCGCAAAAATAATTGCGGCATCTAGCGGTTCGGGGGGTAACTGATCTGAGTTACCTGCCCACACAGCCCCCAGGTAACGAGCAAATTCTTGAGCTTCGGTGTCGCCATTCCGGGTAAAGGCAAATACTTGCCGCCCTTGATACCGCGCCACCTGAATCACCAAATGGGCAGCCGCACCAAACCCATACAACCCTAGCCGTTGAGCATTTTCAGTCATTCGTAGCGATCGATAGCCAATTAATCCCGCACATAACAGGGGCGCGGCTTGTAAATCTGGGTAACCAGCGGGGATCGGGAAACAGAACCGTTGATCTGCCACCGTATATTCGGCGTACCCGCCATCAATCTGATACCCTGTAAACTCCGCTCGATCGCAGAGATTTTCTCGTCCGCTCAAACAGTAACGGCAGTGATTACAGGTATGCCCCAACCAGGGCACTCCGACACGATCGCCGATCTGGAACCGAGTCACATTGTCACCGAGTTGGGCGATCGTCCCGACAATTTGATGACCGGGAATCAATGGTAGTTTGGGTTGCGTCAGTTCGCCATCGACCACATGCAGATCCGTGCGACAAACGGCACAGGTATGGACACGAATTAACACCTGCCCCATTCCAGGTTGGGGAATTGGTAACTCCATCAGTTGCAAGGGTTGACCGGGAGTTGCCAACACCATCGCTTGCATCACAGATGGAGAATCCTGCTGGGGGTGTGCGGCGGCGGTCATATCGTGGCGTAATCTAAAGAGTGGATTGCGATCGAGCCAGGGAAAGGGCGCTACTCAATTCCCCCAATCTGGCTGATGTTTGTAGTCTAAACGTTCGTGAACCGTAGGGTGGGATTGGTTATGGTTTCTTCGACTCAGGCAACGATTGGTGTGGCGATCGTCGGCACAGGATTCGGGCAAAAAGTCCATATTCCGGCGTTTCAAGCCCATCATCGCACCGAGATTGTGGCGGTTTATCACCGGGATTTGGCAAAAGCCCAAGCGATCGCTCAGAGTCACCAAATTCCCCAAGCCTGCCAGAGTTTAGAAGAAATCTTGGCATTACCGAACGTGCAGGGAGTCAGCATTTCAACACCACCGTTTCTACATTATTCAATGGCAAAACAAGTGTTAAATGCAGGCAAGCATTTGATTTTGGAAAAGCCGACGACGCTTACAGTGGCAGAAGCCAGGGAATTACAGGATCTGGCAACGGCTAAGGGCTTAATCACCACCATGAACTTTGAGTTTCGCTGCATTCCTGCCTGGTTGCGGTTGGCGGAATTGTTAGCGGAAGGGTATGTTGGTAAACCCCGCTTGATTAAAATCGATTGGTTGGTTTCCAGTCGCGCCGATGCCTCCCGTCCCTGGAATTGGTACGCCCGTCAGGATCAGGGGGGTGGAGCGTTAGGCGCGATCGGCTCCCATGCGTTTGATTACATTGCCTGGTTGTTTGGGGAAGTGAAACAGATTTGTGCTCACTTAAATGTCTCAGTGCCTCAACGTCCCGATCCCACCAGTGGTGGGCAACTTAAACCGGTGGATGCGGATGATATTTGCTTAATCATGCTGGAGTTGCAAGACGGTACACCTTGCCAGCTTAACCTCAGTGCCGCCACCTATCAGGGACGAGGACATTGGGTCGAAGTTTATGGCGATCGTGGCACATTGGTCTTGGGGAGTAGTAACCAAAAAGACTATGTGCATGGCTTCCAGCTTTGGGGCAGTCAGCAGGGCGCCGAGTTAGCCGAGCTAGAAATTCCTGCCCGGTTGGAGTTTCCCCGAACGTGGGACGATGGTCGCATTGCCCCATTCCTGCGGATTGTCGATCGCTGGGTGCAGGGAATCGATCAAGGGCAGGCGATCGTGCCATCGTTACAGGAAGGAGTTTATTCACAATTATTAATGGATTTAGCCCATCAGTCCAATCAGCATAAAACCTGGGTTGATGTGCCCAAAAACTTCATTAACTAGACAAAACTGCTAAGAACCTTCTATTTTTCTTGCTTTTTGCGGTTTTACCCAAAAAACTCTGTAAGACGAATTAAACTATTCGATTGGAGCAACTTCGTGATTATCTCTCCGAATGGTTGCCGTTTTACAAGATATGAGGTTTTGTCTATGCAATTGCGTTTGACTCGCTCGGCTATTGCTATTGCCGTGGGTTGCCTTGCCATAGGTACGGCTACTCCCGCACTCTCATCATCTACTGAAACTAATGTTTTGATTGCTCAAAAGGGGGGGCAATGTCGTCGTGTCGTCAGTATCCAGGGTGGTCCCGAATTTCCCCGTGCCGTAGCAGGAGCTGACTACAATCAGCTCCCAGTTTTTAATGACCCCAATGATTTATACAGTACCAGCGTTACGCCAACCAAAGTGATTATGATTGGCAGCTCAGTAACGCTCTGGGATGTTTACGAAGAACGGGTCGTGGCTGAGGGCACAGGCACAGCCGCCACGATTATGGTGGCAATTAATGACAACGGCACCAAACGGTGGATTCCGGTGACGGATGCCCGTCGAGCCGATGGGGCTCCAGTAGGAGCATCGAATCTCGGTTACTGCGCCGTTCCAGCACTTTGGTAAGTAGTCTCCTGATCTTAGAAAGATAATTTTTCCCACCCCTACATGCAGATTATTGTTGGGGTGGGTTTTCTGTTTTATTGGGTTGCATTAACAGTGCTATTTCTCTAGAAGCACAATTGCAGATTGAACTCAAAATTCGGCTTAAGAAATTGGATACTCTGGTCGGCAACTGCATCTATAATCCGAAGTTCTATAACTAACTTTATAAATTATTTGAATAAAAATTAAGCTTCAGAGAAGTTCTATAACTAACCTTTTAAATTATCTGAATAAAAATTAAGCTCTAGAAAACCACTTTGCTAAAATTGTTGCCATTATGACTAAG
>VRZD01000083.1 GCA_016743235.1 Pantanalinema sp. GBBB05
TTTGCCGTAATGGGTATGCCCGTATTTGATAATTTGAGGAGATTGGCACTTGGGACAGTTCATCGACTTAGCTGCAATGCTTGATTCTCCCAGCTTATCAAATCACCATTACTATGCATTACTACCGTTTCTACATTGGGCAGTCCAGCAAAACTGCGCCTGATCAGTGGGGGCTGGCAGGAGACAAAGCAACAGATGCGATTCTGGAATTTGAACCAGTAGATTTCCGCATTTCCTTGAGTGATCTGAACCAACAGGTCAACCTTAACCGCAATGAAGCAGCAACATAGTCATCCGCATTCATTTCGCACCCAGGTTTTACCACGATTACGCAAAATTCGTGCCGGTTATTTATTAGTTACGCTGTGGGCACTATCCGCCGCGATCGTCACCGGTTTCGATCTACCCCTAGTGCGGGAATTAGAGCAGCAAACTCAGAATTGGTTTTTCCGATTGCGGGGAACGGCACGACCACCTGAGCAAATCGTGATTGTGGCGATCGACGGACAGTCATTATTAGCCGCCAAAAATTACCAAACTGAACCTGAAAAACGGGAAATCACGCAACTGCTACAAACCTGGCCTTGGCCCCGTACCGCTTATGCCAAGGTGATTGAACGCCTAATGGCAGCTGGAGCTAAAACCATTGCCTTAGACTTACTCATGGAGCAACCCAGTGGTTATGGACCAGCGGATGATCAACGGTTACAACAGACGATCGCGCGCTTCTCAAACCAAATTGTCTTAGCTGCTGCCTACGAAGAATCGAGCCAAGCACTTCCAGGGGCAATGATACAACTGACGGAACCAACAGCCACCATTCGAACTCCGATGGTCTCCCTCGGGTTAGTAAATTACTTACCCAATGCGGATGGGCAAGTTGCTCGCTTAGGGAGAGCCTATCATGAAGACGTATTACGACCCCTGAATTTACTTGAATTACCCACGTTTGCTGAAGCCACATTAGGCGTCAGCCAGATCCCTTATCCCCCCCCTCAAGGTCACAATATTTTCTTTTATGGCAAAGCGGGAACGGTGAAGCAAATTCCCTTTTGGCAAGTGTTAGCTCCTGATTGGTGGCAGATCTATCAACATGAACAAACATTCAAAGACAAAATTGTCATCATCGGCACAACAGATAGCACCATTTCTTCTGATATGTTTGCTACACCCTTTGGCATTATGTCAGGGGTTGAAATTCATGCTAATGAAGTTGCCACATTATTAGAAGGGCGATCGCTGATTGAACCCTTATCCGATGCTTGGATTAGAGGACTATTTGTCTTCATCGTCGTAGCTGGTACAGGGTGGTTAATTGGGATTTTTGCTACCCGCTTGTTACGCGAACTTGCTGGGGGAATTGGCATTTTAGTGGCATCTGGCATTGTAGCCTACTTACTATTTACTTATAGCTACATCATCTTGCCTACAGCAGTTCCATTAGTTGCGATCGCGCTCAGTACCTTCTCCTATTTCACCGCCAGAGCCCTAGCAGAGCGCATCGAGCGGATTCGCCTACGGAGTACGATGGAACGCTATATTGCGGCTCCTGTGGTCCAAGAAATTCTGAAATATCCTGGCACATTGCAAGTTGGACGCAAACTAAAAGCAGCTGTGTTGTTTTCCGATATTCGGGGGTTCACTACTCTATCCTACAAATTACCGCCAGAACAGTTGATTGAACAACTCAATATTTATTTCAGTGCTATGGTCCAAGCGATTATCGAAGCGGGTGGCACTGTTGATAAATTTATTGGTGATGCGATTATGGCTGAGTTTGGGTTTCCACTGTCTCAAGGCGAAGGAGATGATGCGTTAAATGCAATTCGGGCAGCATTAGGAATGCGGGCAGCATTAGCAGATCTACGCTCTCGCTTTATTGCCGAAGGGAGAGTACCCTTCTTTAGTGGCATTGGTATCAGCTATGGGGAAGTGATTGCTGGAGATATTGGCGCCTTGCGACGGCGAGAATATGGCGTAATTGGCGATACAGTTAATGTTGCCAGTCGAGTTGAAGGGATGACCAAGCAATTTGGCACAGATATCTTAATTACTGAGTCTCTCTATATCTTAGTCGCGGATAAAGTTGAGGCGATTTGCATGGGCGAACACGAACTCCGGGGGCGGGCTAATCCGATCGCGCTCTATAGCCTGGTGGGTTGGAAAGGTGAGGATCAAACGTTATACCATCAAACAATGGAGGAGCTACGCAACTATTTAGGACAGCCACCAAGCGATTAGCGATCGGGAGCAATTCCCGGTGTAATCCTACCGCTAAACGAACTGGGTTGGTTAGGAGCAATTTCAGGTTCTTCACCATTAACACCAAATACTTCCAACCGCAAAAACTGTCCATTGGATAATTGAATTGTACCCGCAGCGGCATTGCCACTTAAGCCAAACGTACTGTTGGATACAGATGTACCATTGACACTGAGAATTTCACCTTCATCAACATCCAGTTGAAAAACCCTGACTGTTCCAGCACTAGTGGGGGTAAATACGGCTTGATTTTTGCCAGTCCGGGTAAAAATCCCGTCTTCAGATAGACCATTCGGAATAAAGGCTCCAGTTGATGGCAGACGTTCCTCAAACACAAAATCTCGACCTGTCAAAGCATCTTGTAAGAACGTTCTACCAAATCCCGAGTCATTGACGGTCGCCGTTAACACTGCCAACCCTGGCAACGGCTCCCGAAATCCGCGGAATAAAGGACCATTTAAAATGGCATTAAATTCTGCTTGGCTTAATGGCTCCACCTTTCCCAGTTGACCATCAGCAGTTGCCGTGAGCTGTTGGCGCTGATTAACCTGTATAGACCTTTCTGCACCGGCTACATCAACCACTCCCTCTAGCACAATGACCTTGGCTTCACCAATCTCGTTCAACTCCAAAATATACACCGTTGCCCGACTGGCTGCCGTAATACCACCAACGCAACCACGTGTGCCTTTTCCTGCCAACATTACACTCCCTTTGTGCACGAGCTGAACACATTGGCTATTCACAATTAAGGTAGAATTTGGTGCTAAGCGAATTCCTGCCGGAACATTAAATTTGAGAGCAGCCGTTGCTTGCCCCGTTCGCACTTGTTCACCTTGGTAGGCAACAGATCCCTTCCGTACCGATCGATTTTGGATATAAACCAAGGACGAACTCCGTGGCAAAATTTCGGTCACAGTTGCCTGGGTAATCTGTTGGGCGATCGCCGGTATTGATGACACCGTGATCACCGTCATTAAACTTAAGATAATTAAACCTAATTTCCACTCTTGGCAGGTGTAACGATTGAGCCATAGCCGCTTCCAGCGCATTAGCATTTCCGTTCGTCTCCCTTAAAAACTAAATGTTGTTCGGAGAGTCCCAATGACGATCGTATTATTGTCAGAAATATGTCCAGGATTAGTCACAACAAATACTCCTGGAGTAATAGAAATATTGTCATTTACTCGCCACCGATAGAAGGTTTCTAGATGCAGAGAAGTGCCTTCGTCAAAACGTTCAATTAAATAGCCAATATGTAATTTGAGCGGTTGACCAACCACAAATCCCCAGAAGTCTCCCTGGCGACCAAAGGGATCCAGTAATCCTAATGACAGTAGATACGTAGAGGCTAATGTAGCCGCATCCGATTCGCGTGAATCGGCAACCACTAGCCCACCCCAGGCTCCCAGAATCACCCTGGGTGAAACTCGCCATTGCATGGAAGTACCGATCGCGTGAATGGTAGCTCGCTCATCAAATCCACCAGAGATATCAGCATTATTACTCCCTGTAAATGTATCTAACTGAGCATCACTAGAGTAGGCATTAATGTAATGGATTCCAGCCACAAATGTAGAACTGGGCTTATAGAGAAACTGAGTCCCAAAGGCATGATGATCCCCAAATACACCTTGATTTGGGAGATTCGCATCGCGTGTACCATAAGCAAACTGAAGCCGCCAATGATCCGAGATTAACCAATCAAATCCTACTCCAGCGTCCAAATTGCCAATTCGCAGCAGTGAGTTAAATTCGGCAAAACGAGAAACTGCTCCCTGCCCAGCATCGGCAAAGATAGAATTAGGGCTTAAGACGTTACTCAATCCGAACCCTTCAGGCTGTACGATCACCACCAAACGATCGCTCACCGCAAAGCGATATTCCAAAGAATCGAGATAAACGTGATTATTTAACTCTCCCTGAAATGACAGTAATGCCATTCTGGTATTTAAGGCATTGGGATTTGCAAAACCACCGCCCGCAAAGTTTGCACTAGACAGCCCTACCCGCAACACATCCCGCCCTGTAAAGGATGAGGCAATCTGGATCTGGGATAAATAATTAAACATCACATTAGTTTCTCCCCGTCCAGGCGGTTCTCCCCCTGCGGCAGCTGACAAAGCAAAAATGGTCCTTCCGCCTAAAATCGCTGTTTTAGAGAATTGCTGGTTTTCCAAGGTGGCAGTTCGGGCGTCTATCGCATCTACTCGTCCGCGAATTGCCCCAGTTCCCCACTAAACTCCTCCTGGAGGCGTTGGAACGTCAGGAGATCAGCTTGACGCACATCACGATCTGTGGTTGTAGCGATCGTGTCCTCGACTCGGTTGAGGCAGGCATTCAAACCAGCCGCAAACTCATACCGAGTGATTGACTGGTTGCCGCGAAACCTGTGATCCGGATAGCCAGCAATGCAGCCATACCGCTCAGCCAGAGATTGTAATGCGGTAAATGCCCAATCCGTTGGTTGCACATCCGCCAATTGTGAGACTGAAGTCACTTGATCCATCGCCCCATGATCAATTTCAGCTACCGGCTCTGGCGTGATGGATGCTATCTCAGAGGTGGTATCCATCACACTGTTCGCCTGAGCCAGGTCAGCAGTAGAAAACTGTGGCATTGGCTCTGAAGTAATGGTCGGCTCAGGAGCGACTGCAATCGGTGGGGTGGCAGGAAGATCAGGATAGGAGATCGAATCTGACCAGTGGGGAAAATACTCGTCAGGTTGTTCTACAGCTAAATCGGCAGGCGGCTCTGAAGGTAAAGGAACCGTTGAAGATTCTAAGATGGCAGCGGATTCAACCGTAGGCTCCCTTGGACTAGGTGAGTCGGACAACAGTCCCGGATTGCGGGGAACTTCGGGGATACTGTTTACAGTCTCAGAATCAAACCAGGAACGGGAAGTTTCAGGAACTAGTGAATTTGGGGCATCGATCGTTGGCGTTACGGGCAGGTGGTTGACTAAGGGTGTTGAAGCAACCACCACCGTTGCTGTCTCTGGGGGCAAGATTGGCAGCATAAGGCAACTCAACCCACTTAATTTTTTTGGAAGCAATAATTGCTACCAATACACCCTAAAGTTCCTGCGATCAGGAGATTTTTTAAAAAATCTTTAATTTGTTAAGCCATCGATCTGATTAGGCTCGGGTCACAGAGTGAATTACCATTTTGATGCCAAAATGTCAGCGAACCACTGCTCCACTCGATCGCCCATCGCCTCTAAAGAATATTCAACTTCTGCCTGCTGACGGCAGGCTTGGCGATCAATTTGCTCAATACGGGCGATAGCATCGACCAATCCGCTAACGCTATCAGGTTCTACTAACCACCCGGTTTTGCCATCGATCACAATCTCACTGGGACCCCCACGCCGGTAAGCAATCACCGGAACCCCACAGGCTAAGGCTTCGATCGCAACATTCCCAAAAGCTTCGATCCAACGAGGAGTCATGAGCAGTGCCAAACATTTGCCGAGCTCCTGCTGTAACTCCGTGGTCGGCAGAAACCCTTCATAACTAATTGGTGCATCTGGGTAGCGATCGCAGATGTCCTGCCAATACGACTCATCCTGTAACACTCCCCAGATCCTCAGCGGAATTCCCGTTTTGTCAGCAGCCACAACGGCATCTTCTAAGCCTTTTTCAGGGGCAATTCGCCCAACCCAACCCAAGCAACGCTCTGGAGAAGGACAAAACTGATATAGGGATAGGTCAAACCCATTACCCACAACCCGGCACCGCTCTGCAAAGGGAAACGTATCTGCCTGTGCTTGAGTGTGAACCGCCACGGTATGGGGAAACTGAAGCGACACCTGCTCGATGACTTGATCCATGGCATCGGTGAGGGAACCCATACTCACCAAGTGGGCAACCGGACGTTGCAAGAATGGGGTTAAGTAAAACGGCAGCCAGTCATAGGCAAAATTAAGCAGGAGATCATACTCAGTGTGAGCCTGCTGAACCAAAGTCCACATGGTCGCTAAAACAGGGTCAGGTGGCATCACAATGAACGCATCTCGCCCCTGTGTCTGAGCCGTTGACTGTAACGTTCCCGGCACTTCTATGACTGGGAATGAGGAGCACATGGATCCTGATGGAGCCACAATCACAATCCGATGACCACGCTGGGTTAGTACCTTGGCCAGGTTATATAAAGTCAGCTCAACACCCCCGCCCATCCCGGAACCTAACGGACCAACGGTGGTAGACAAAAACAATAAATTTAGCGGTGGCATCGATGCAGTCAGAATTAAGTTGGCTCCAAACAGATCGGGATCACCTTAACTGATATCACCCCTCTGCTGCAACCGATGCCCCGTCAAAACTCCCATTTCAGTTCGCCAGTACGGATTTTATCTAGCACTAGTGAACTATAAAGCTCCAGTTCCTCGGGAGTAATTTTGCCATCCGACCAAGCTTGCGTCTTCATCGCATCTAGTTCGGACTTAGAAATTTTTCCGTCCGCGATCGCCCGTTCAATAATCATTTTCAGCTTCTCCAAATCTCGGAGTTCTTCTGGGCTTGGCTCGTTCATATTGGGTTGTGAAACATCCATAGTGGGGATATCTCCTTGTCTCGTCGCCGTTGAGTCTAGGGGGTTTACTCAGGAAATGTCAATCTGCACTTATTATCTGTTAAACGAGCTGTTGGCAGATATTATGGTTCCGTTTGCCTTAAGTTGAATGAGGATATGTTAACCACAATCCGTTAGCAGCAGGTCATTTCTGAGGTTGGTGAATCCAACGCAAGTGTTTATTTTTGTTGTTTGAGGCACTCTGCTGGTCAGATTTCCCTCAGCCGATCGCTGGGGTATTTTGCAGACAGGAGCCTTTGAACATTTTGGCTTGTCAGAAAATCAGTTTTTGTTAACGCATTTATTGCTACATTACATATATTTATAGACTCCTGTATCATATTCTGGAGCCTTACTATTGTACGCAATTTTTACCCTCTGCTTCAGCAATTCTTGGGCGGATGAAGGGATAAACTTATCTATAGGGTAGTGTCATGGGGCTAGTCAAGCTAATTAAATTAATTGAAAACAAATACAATCACTTATTGATAGCGTTGATTTTTGCGTTTTTGAGTGAGCCATTCGTTGGTGAAACAATTATTGGCATTTCAGTACTATTTATTATATTTTTTGGCATCTTTTTGTGGACAATCTTACTAGTTATTAAAGCCTTAGAGCACGATCGAATCTTATTTCATCGTTATTTGGTCTTGGCGGGATTAGCGTTTTGCCTAAAGATCTTAGGAGAATTAGATTTGCTGTCCTCCCTAGCAAAACAGATTATCAATGCCAGTTGCCAAACTATTTTCTTGTTCTTTATTGGCATGTCAATTATTCTAATCTTAGAAGAAATCTTTGCTGTGCCAACAGTAACTTCTGACACAATTAAAGGTGGAGTTTGCATCTACTTTCTAATCGGATTTTTCTGGTCAATTCTCTATGCCCTAATCTGTAGTTTTAATCCAACGGCTTTTTCGATTCCGATGCAACTGTCTGATATTAATTATTTTAGTTTTACTACATTAACCACTGTCGGCTATGGAGACATTGCGCCTATGAGTCCAGTCGTTCGCATTCTGGCAAACTTAGAAGCGATCGTGGGCATCTTATACCCCACCATTTTTATTGCCCGACTAATTGGTCTATACAGTAGCGAAAAAAAATAATTTACTAAAATTCCTGCTCAAAATTGCGACCAATTCGATCGCCTGGGGTTACAACAGAAACGGTACTGCTGATCGATTCAGGTGTGAATGCATGGTCATGAAATGGGGCTGGGGGCTGCTCATCGCAGGATTTTGTCTACAGGGATTCGTAGCGGCAGGAGGACAGGCGGCAACCCCGCGATCGTCCGACCAAACCGTTGGCTGTGACGTATTAGTGATCGGAGGTGGGCTGGCGGGCGTAGCAACGGCTTACGAAGCTCTGAAGGCAGGGCAAGAAGTCTGCCTAACCGAACTTACTGATTGGATTGGCGGTCAAGTTTCTTCGCAGGGAACCTCGGCGTTAGATGAACGGAAAACCCAACGGGATCAACTGATTTTTCCCAAAGGGTATCTCGAATTACGGCAACGGATTCTCGATCGCTACCCGATCAAAACGCCGGGAAACTGTTGGGTCAGCCTAGTCTGTTTCCTACCGCAAGATGGGCATGAGATTTTGCTCGATATGCTCAAGCAAGCCGCTAAGACTGGCAAAGGCACACTCCACTTATTCCTGAATACCGCCGTGAAGGATTTAGACATCGCCCCAATTGGCTCTGGACAACAGATCCTCTCCGTACAGGCGATTCAGCACTTTCCTGCCCCCGGAGCCCCACCGCTGAATACCTATCCCCTATCCCAAACGATCGCGGATAGCTACAGTGAGCAAAACTCTGATCGCTTCCATAAAACAATCATCCACTTCACCCCTACTCCATCTCGCCAATCTTCCTCATCCCCTCCCTGGTACGTGATCGAAGCGACTGAAACTGGAGAAATTCTTGCCTTAGCCGATGTTCCTTATCGCTTAGGCATTGATCCCCGTAATTTTGATGAACCCTCAGCCTCGGAAACCACTGTCTATCCCTATTGTCCCCAAGCCTTTACCTATACCTTTGCGATCGAGGCAACGGCAACCCCACAAACCCCAACGATGCCTTCGTTTTACCCTCAATTTGCCAATGCCTACAGCTATAACTCGATCGACTATGCCAAGAATCCCGAACTAGTATTTACTTATCGGCGGATTTTGAGTACAAAGCCCGTCGCGGGGAGTCGTACAGTGAATCCTGGGGACATTTCGATGCAGAATTGGAACTGGGGCAATGATTATGGACCAGGCACCGCAGAGGACAATTGGCTTTATACGCGATCGCAATTGGCGGAACAAGGACAGCTATCGCCAGGGGGATGGCAGGGTGGCTATCGCATTAGTAGCTTGCAAAGGGGGGAAGAACAGGCATTAGGCTTTTTCTACTGGATGGTGGCTGGGGAAAAAGATGCCAAGTTACCGCTCAAATTACCTTTTCCGAATCTACGGTATCTGAATGGGTACAAATCCCCGATGGGGACAGCCCATGGGCTGTCTAAATTTCCTTATATTCGTGAAGGTCGGCGAGTCATTGGTCGTCCAGCCTACGGCTACCCTAACGGCTTCACAATTCATGAAATTGCTGTATCGCGCAAAAATTACCAGGAACCGTTTTACCAAGATCCCAACAATTTATCGACCGAAACCTACAACCGTCTAGCTGCCGCGATGGCAGGACTACGTGCGATCGACGTCATTCAAGGTAATTTATCCCCCGCAGCCATGCAATGGCGGACTCGTGCTCGGCTCTATCCCGATAGTGTGGGAATTGGTAATTACAATATTGACTTTCATCCTTGTATGGCATCTACCCCAGCAGAAGCACCGGGGAATCAAGAACGTCCCCTGGAGCGGCAAGCCGCAGAGCAAACCTATCCGTTCCAAATTCCCTTACGAGCCATGATTCCGCAGAAACTAGATAATCTGCTAGTAACAGGCAAGAATATCGCCACCACCCATATTACAAACGCTGCCTATCGGGTGCATGCGATCGAATGGTCAGCCGGGGCAGCCGCTGGCACAACAGCAGCCTATGCTTTAAAGACAGGCATCATGCCATACCAAATGGTAGACAATTTGCCATCAGTTAACCTATATCTAGAGGATTTGCAGCGCCACCTCACCGCTAATGGCAATCCGATCGCCTTTCCAGGGATGTCGATCTTGAATCAAGATTGGCACCATTGGCAGTAAACCAGGATACTACCATGACCCAAACCACTGTTTTAACGATCCTGATTGTACTCTTGGGACTCAGGGGAGTGATCTTTGCCGGATTCAGCCTGTATCTTTGGCTCACCGGTAACTTATCAGAGCTACTCGTTCTCACAAACCAAATTTTGCGGGGTGGCTTGACCACATCATCGATTAGTGAGTGGCAATCCCTCATTGCCACGATCGGGTTAATTGCCTGGGTCATCTGCATTCTATTTATCGGGGTTAGTATTGGCTTATGGCAGCGGCGGCTCTGGGCATGGTGGGGGGCAAGCGGACTGGCATGGATAAATGTCGGTTTAGCGATCGCGCTAGTGTACAGCGGTCTATCGCTGGGGGCGCTAGTATTGGGAGTCGGGGATGCTGCCCTCTTGGGAATTCTCCGACAAGCCGAGGTAAAACAAACCTTTCATCGAGTCTAAGTAGCGATTTTGTCAGCAAATCTGGGAGAACCAAGCATGAATGTGCAGTCAGGAGAAAGTAAGCCAACGATTTTAGTCACTGGCGGTGCCGGCTACATTGGCTCTCATGCCGTACTGGCGTTACAACAGGCGGGCTACCCAGTCGTGGTACTGGATAATTTGGTGTACGGACATCGAGATATTGCTGAGCAGGCATTAAAGGTAGAACTGATTGTCGGGGATACCAACGATCGCGCGTTGTTAGACAATTTGTTTGCCAGTCGGTCGATCGGGGCGGTGATGCACTTTGCGGCTTATGCCTACGTGGGAGAGTCCGTCAGCCAACCGGACAAATATTATCGGAATAATGTGGTGGGTACGTTAACCCTATTGGAAGCAATGGTTGCTGCCAATATCAAGAAGTTTGTGTTCTCCTCGACTTGTGCGACCTACGGAGTGCCAAATCAAGTCCCCATTCCAGAAGATCACCCGCAAAATCCAATTAATCCCTATGGGGCGACCAAACTGATGGTGGAACGGATACTTGCCGATTTCGATCCAGCGTATGACTTTAAATCGGTGTGTTTTCGCTACTTTAATGCCGCTGGAGCTGATCCAGAGGGTCGGTTAGGAGAAGATCACAATCCCGAAACCCATTTGATCCCCTTAGTCTTACTCACGGCTTTAGGACAGCGAGATTCTGTGTCCATCTATGGCACTGACTATCCAACTCCTGACGGCACTTGCATTCGAGACTATGTGCATGTCACCGATCTAGCCGTTGCCCATGTGATGGGGCTGGAATATTTACTCAACGGGGGTAACAGCGATCGATTTAATTTAGGTAACGGCAATGGCTTCTCAGTGAAGCAGGTGATTGAAGCCGCCCGACGAGTTACCGGACGGGAAATTGTGGCTCTGGAACACGATCGGCGTCCAGGCGATCCACCCGCCCTGGTGGGTAGTGGTGACAAAGCTAGCCAAATCTTAGGCTGGAATCCCCAGTTTGGTGATATTGATACCATTCTGAAACACGCCTGGAATTGGCATCAAAATCGCCATACAAAGTAAGTTATCAAACTGGGTAAGACGCCCATTGGCAGAGGGTTATAGCATCTACCCTGACCTGTTTTCCTGATGACCTGTTCTCAACAAGCTAAACGGAATTTAGCGGTTTTTGTGGGATATTAAGGGTCAGGCTGAGATCCTTGGATCTCAATCTAGGTTTCAAAAAATTAGCCCTCCACTCACAGGGTGGAAGGCTTTGATTTCTGAAAAAGCTATCTCCATCATGCCAACAAAAGCCAGAAAAGGGACTGTAGCAATCCAGTCTGTCAAAGGGAGGCTCCGTTTGTGCTGGTCGCCTGCTTGACTGACAAAACTTGAAAAGGAGGGAGGTTTAGCCATTGGAAACAGGGGATTCGCAGTTTAGTGTGAAAGTTACCACACAAACACAACTGAATCATGCGAACCTCCCGTCTCTATGATCAACGATGTGACTTATTGGGTCAATCAAGCCATTGGGTAGATCGACGGCATCTGCAAACCCTAGTCTGGATGGTG
>VRZD01000012.1 GCA_016743235.1 Pantanalinema sp. GBBB05
GTACTAGGTGAGCGAGCCTAGCCTCAGTCTCCACCTACCACCCCAAACCCCCCTGACCCCATGTTCCCCATTCCTTTACCCTTGAAGTAATAATGCTATGGCTCGTGATTATTACGAAATCCTTGGTGTTTCCCGCGACGCAGATAAAGAAGATATTAAACGTGCTTACCGTCGGCTAGCTCGTAAATACCATCCTGATGTGAACAAAGAGCCGGAAGCAGAGGAACGCTTTAAGGAAATTAACCGTGCTTACGAGGTGCTCTCTGAACCGGAAACCCGGGCTCGCTACGATCGATTTGGTGAAGCGGGTGTGAGTTCGGCAGCGGGAGCTGGAGCGGCTGACTTTGGCGATTTCGGTGGATTCGCTGATATTTTTGAAAGTTTCTTTAGTGGCTTCTCCGGTGCTGGTGCTCCTGGACAAACCCGGCGGCGCAGTGGTCCGATGCGGGGGGATGATCTGCGGCTTGACTTAAAGCTCGACTTCCGGGAAGCCATCTTTGGTGGGGAGAAAGAAATCCGCATCAACCATCTGGAAACCTGTACCACCTGTACTGGTACCGGAGCCAAACCAGGCACTCAACCACGGGGTTGTTCTACCTGTAATGGAGCTGGACAGGTACGCCGCGCCACTCGTACTCCGTTTGGAAGTTTTACTCAGGTTTCAGTCTGTCCTACCTGTAATGGTAGTGGTCAGGTGATTGAGGACAAATGCGAGACCTGTGGGGGTAGAGGACAGCGTCAGGAAACCAAGAAGCTGAAAATTACGATCCCGGCGGGTGTGGATAATGGTAACCGCTTACGGGTATCTGGTGAGGGCGATGCCGGACAGCGGAATGGTCCGCCTGGGGATCTCTATGTCTATTTGTTTGTCAGCGAAGATCCCGAGTTCCACCGAGAAGGGATCAATATTCTCTCTACGCTGAAGATTAGCTATTTACAAGCGATTCTGGGCTCCCGACTAGAGATCAATACGGTAGACGGTAGCCATGAGTTGGTCGTGCCACCTGGGACACAACCTGGGACAGTGCTGACTCTGGAGGGCAAAGGTGTGCCTAAACTGGGTAATCCGGTCAGTCGGGGTGATCACCTGATTACGGTGTTAGTCGATATTCCCACTCGCACGAGTCCTGAAGAGCGAGAACTGCTAGAGAAACTAGCAAAAATTCGGGGCGATCGAACTGAACGGGGCGGAATTGAAGGCTTTATTGGCAAAATGTTTGGTGGATGAGTCAGGTATGTCCCAGTTAGACCAACCAGATGCTCAGCTTGATCTGCGTGGCACACCCTGCCCGATTAATTTCGTGCGGACTAAACTGCGTCTAGAGCAGATGGCTCCCGGCTCCTTACTAGAAGTTTGGCTAGATCCAGGAGAGCCGATCGAGCAAGTGCCCGATAGCTTAACCATGTCAGGTTATGGCATTGAACAGATTGACGATCGTGCAGAGTTCTTTGCTCTCTGGGTGCGCTGTCCTGCCGCTCAGCCCTCTGAGTGTTAAGTGATGAGTTCTGGGTATGATGATTTCCCGGATATCCTGCCTCTAGCAGATCAAGAGGATGGGTTGAACCCTGAGCCTGCATCTGAGCCATCGCCTCTGCTAACTGGGACAGTATTAGCCGTTCAAGCGAATTACTATCAGGTCCGGATTGATCAGCCAGGTGTAGCAAATGGACCACTTGCGGATTCTCCGACCCTATTGTGCACCCGTCGATCGCGGTTGAAGAAGCTCGGTCAACAGGTGATGGTTGGGGATCGGGTCGAACTTGAAGAACCGGATTGGGCTGGTAACCGGGGGGCAATTTCTCAGGTGCTACCGCGCCGCTCAGAATTAGATCGTCCCCCGGTTGCCAATGCTGATCATGTCCTGTTGGTATTTGCGTTAGCCCAACCTACCCTGGATCCCCATCAGCTCAGTCGGTTTCTGGTCAAAGCCGAGTCTACGGGTCTACAAGTCAGCTTATGTTTGAGCAAAAGTGACTTAGTGGCTGAAAATGACCAAGCTCACTGGCGATCGCGGTTAAATCAATGGGGCTATCAGCCGATCTTAATTAGTGGGCATCACCAGCTGGGCTTAACTGACCTATACAGTTGCCTAACTGACCGCATGACGATCGTATCTGGTCCCTCTGGGGTTGGTAAGTCGAGCTTGATCAACGTGCTAATCCCCGAAGCCGATCTGCGAGTGGCGGCTGTATCTGGAAAATTAGGGCGAGGACGGCATACTACTCGGCATGTAGAGCTGTTTGAATTACCTCAAGGTGGTTTGCTAGCGGATACCCCTGGCTTTAATCAACCTGAATTAATCAGTGCTCCTGAGGAACTAGCAAACTATTTTCCGGAGATTCGGCAACGCTTGAGCCACGATCGTTGCCAGTTTAACGATTGCCTGCATCGGGATGAGCCTGGCTGTATCGTGCGGGGCGACTGGGAACGGTACGAGCATTATTTAGATTTTTTAGAAGCGGCGATCGTCCAACAGCAATTGCTGGAACGCATGGGGGATAATGAGTCGAACCTAAAACTTAAGAGCAAACGCCAGGGACGGCAGCAATATGAGCCGAAGTTAGAAAGTAAAAAGTATCGCCGTCCGTCTCGTCGGACTCAACATCAAATGTTGCAGACAGAACTAGAGGAATTACCTTAGCCCAAAGCCACAATTAGAGCAAATTACGATCGATGGAGGCAACGGAACTGGATGGGAGATCCAATTGAACGCTTAAAGCGCTTACCCTGGGGAGCCTTATTTCAGGCTGCCCTGATTACGGTTTTGGTGGTGATGATCCTGGAGTTCTTAGTGCTCCAAACTGCCCAACTATCGCCGCCGGTTGCGAGGTTGGTCTCGGCTTTGTTAGGTGGTTCGCTGGGTGTGATTAGCCTATTAGCCATTTTTGCTGGCATTGGGGCTTTGGGTGTTTTAGTCCTGGAGTATATCTACCAACCTGGGATCACCTTAGGCAGTTTATGGGGCTTGGTGCTGGCTCTAGCTTTAACACTTCTATTGAAGACGCATTTGCCCCTACCCTGGAGCTTGGTTAGTCTCAATAATGAGCTGGAACTCATTGGCATTGTGATTGGCGTGTTTCTCAAAGGCAAACCGTACTGGCAAAGCTTCCGTCGCTGGTAAGCTCAATCAAAACGATTCTTCTTCCACGGGGAGTTCTTCAGGCTGCTCGATCGCGGTTACCAACTGCTCCAGTGCATCTGTTAACCGATCCAAACGTTGGAATGCCCCATTTTGGGCTTCGACCAAAGTTTGTACCGCATCACTCAGCGCAAAAATCTGATAGCCCTGCTGCTGCACTTGGAGTGCCAAGGCATCCATCCGCTCTGATAAGCGATCGACAGTTTCTATACTTGCCAAGACAGCCTCACCGATTTGTTGCACGATCGGTTCAAGTTGGTTGGGTTCCGCGTCCACTGAATCCCCCACCTATTGCACTTGAAGTTGAGCCAATTTAGTGTCCTTGTAATAAAACAGGACAATTTGCTGGTAGTTATAGCCGAGTTGCGCCAAACTCCGGGCACCGTATTGACTTAAGCCTAAGCCGTGACCAAATCCTCGACCATTCACCTGAAATCCGGTAATTGCCCCACTTTTACCTTTGCCAGATCCACCGTACTGGGGCACGACCTCAAACAACGTGCTTCTTAATCCCAAGGCACTCCGTAATGTATCCCCGCTAATGGTGCGACGACCTGCATCCCCTTCTACCAACATGGAAACGATCCGCCCACATTGGGTAGTTTTAGCCGGTTGCATTGCCACGATCGTGCCTACTCCAGTCACTAACTTACTTAGTTCACTGGGAGCGTAGGTTTTGGTCCACTGAGCGACTGGGGAATTTTCGGTAAATCCTTCTTGCACCGATCGTAAATAGGGGAGTGGCTGCATCCAGACATCTTCGACATTCTCGGTACAACCTCCTGCTGAGGAGTGGAACACAGCTTCAATAATTTGATTATTGTGGGTTAATACCTGACCGGCTGTGGCATTAACGGCGGTCTGAGTACCAGCTGACTCATCCTCAATGCCTCGGTAAACTTGCCATGATTGAGTATCACCAACATCAAACACGCCATTGCCAGATTTTTGGCGTTGGAACAGGGCATAGGAACGAGCTGCAACCGCTTGTGCCTTCAGGGCTTCCTGGGGAAAACTGCCCCCCATCTCTGCTCCTAACACACTGTAAAGGTACTGTTCTAGATCGACATAATTAACGGCTGTTAGTCCGCCCGAGGTTGGCACAACAAGTGCCCGCCCTCGATACCAACGCTTACCAATGTAAACATAGCCGCCATCGACTGGTTCAATCCACAGTTGCGCCGATCGCCACCGATCTAACTGCACAGCGCCACTATCGGACTGCGCTACAAAAGCATTCATTGCCGCAATCTCGCCTAATGGCTTCCCCGCCTGATCTCGCACGAGAGCTTTTGTAGAACTGCCAACATTTACCTCTCCGACTCCTTCTTCGATCGCAACTCGTAACTCTAAAGAAGCTTTTGGCAAAGGATTGGCCAAACTGGTGGCTGGTAATGCCATGAGCCAGATTAAAGCAGAAACCCACCAACCTCGGTTGCTGCACCGGATCAGCATGGTTAACCAGGTCAGCACAAGATTCGGGAAGCGTTCCAATGTCATCAAATGAAGTCTCCCACAGATCAACAAAGCAACGTGAGGCACTGTCACGCTCGGCTCCAGCTAGTTCGGATGGAACTATGTTCGTTGCTTAATATAAATGAATTTGTTCAAAGTAGAGCCAACCACCTCTTGCCTTGGAGCCTCGATCGCTCCTAGCGACTACCCCTATTAGCCCCCAGATGTGAGGCGATCGCCCAAAATATCGACATCTTGCACCATAGATTTAGTGTCTCAATTATTTTATAAACTTTTCAAAACTTGACCGCCTCCCCGGCACAATTGTTCCGCCTGCCGCCTCTCTTCCCTGGGCTTGACCAACTCTGCCACCTCACTACGCCCTTGTCTATCTATGCCACTATAGTTTCAGAACCAGTATGCATTTAGGTTACGGCGTTTTGCAGATCACATTCTTAGGAACCAGCTCCGGTGTACCAACCCGATCGCGCAATGTCTCTAGTCTGGCGTTACGTTTGCCCCAGCGAGCAGAGACCTGGTTGTTTGATTGCGGTGAAGGCACTCAGCATCAGATTTTGCGAAGTGACATTCGGGTTAGCCAAGTGACCCGGATTTTCATTACCCATATGCATGGCGACCATATTTTTGGACTGATGGGGTTACTGGCAAGTTCCGGTTTAGCCGGGAATGCTCAGCGCATTGATATTTATGGACCGCCAGAGTTAGAAGATTATCTCAAAGCCTGTCGCCGCTACTCGCAAACCCATTTTTCCTATCCCGTCAAAACTCATCCCGTATCGCCAGGGGTAATTTATGAAGATGATGAGTATGTGATCAGTTGTGGTCTGCTAAAACATCGGATTCCAGCCTTTGGCTATCGTGTGACCGAGAAAGATCGATCGGGACATTTCAATGTTGAGCAAGCGATGGCGTTAGGCATTCCGCCGGGACCCCTCTATGGCAAGCTCAAACGGGGTGAACAAATTACCTTGCCGAACGGAAAACAGGTGAATGGTGCTGACCTATGTGGACCTCCCCAAATTGGTCGCAAGTTGGTTTATTGTACGGACACGATCTTCTGTGATGGCGCCGTTGAACTGGCACAGGATGCTGACCTCTTGATCCACGAAGCGACCTTTGCCCACCAAGATGCCGATTTGGCTTATCAAAGTTTGCATTCAACCTCTACGATGGCGGCTCAGGTAGCTTTGGCAGCCCAAGTGAAGCGGTTGATTATGACTCATTTCAGTCCTCGGTATCTACCCGGCAATGGCATTGAGTTGAAGGATTTGCTCCAAGAAGCCCGATCGATCTTTCCGCAAACTGAATTAGCATCCGACCTTTGGACGCTAGAAATTCCCCGGCGGCAGCTCCCTGATTTGGTGCAGGGGCAACGCTAACCCGTCAGTTTATGTTTAGCCTTGTTCCCGGTCTGCTAGGCTGTTGGCTTCCCGGAGCCGATCGCGAATGCGCAGTAACAGGGTCTGATTATCAATGGGAGCCCGTGGAGTTGGGACTTCAGTGTTTGGCCAATCTGGAATATCAATGCAGGGGCATTCTAACGATGCTACCCCCACGCTTCTAACCGGTACAGGCATAGAACACCGTGAGCAAGGATTAATTTCCCAGGCAGGAGAGAGTAACTCAGCGATCGTCTGGCTGGTACCCTCGAGATAACAATCCCCAGCATCCGGTGCTATGAGTTGCTGCCAGCACTCTTCAAATGCCTGGCTATAGCGATCGCCAGAGATGACTGGACGAGGTAATAAAACGTCGGAGCCGTTGTGAATTACAACACCTTTACCTAACTGAAACCAGTAGGCAAGGTACTGTCTTACCTGGTGTTCAGATGCCATACCACTATTTACCAATGAGGGTGAGGTGTAACCACGCTGGATACTATTACCTAAATTAATCGGCTGATTTTGGGAAGAATTCTCCAACGGTACTGCTCCAACCTATCAAGGCTACCTGGATTTAGAGTCATTCTAGAGATCTAGTTCCATGCTACTGTGAGGCAGAGTTTTCCAGGTTTGAGGAATCTGTAGCTATGGTTAAGTTCTGAAGGGGGACGCCTAATTGCTTCAGATTCAGCACGTAGCCAGCGGTCACTAAGTAGACCTCATCGGCGATGCTGCCAATCCGCCGAGTCAAGTGCCCTAATCGATCGCGAAATAAGCGTCCGATCGGATAAGCGGGTACTACCCCCCAGCCAGTTTCTTCAGCGACCAGGATGATCGTACTCAAACTCTGACGTAAGTGTTCAACTAACTCGCTGACAGTTTGCTCCCAGACCTGATCATCCTGTTCCAGTAGGTTAGCAACCCAAGTGCCTAAGGAATCAATTAACAGACAGTCAGTTGCTTCAGCTGTCTGCATGACAGCACTAAGCGCGATCGGTACGGGTTGAGTGATCCAACTGGTCGGTCGGCGCTGTTGATGCTGTTGAATGCGGTCAGTCCACTCAGGATCGCTAGGGTCAACCTGAGCGGTCGCGACATAGAGGACCGACAATCCTGATTGAGCGGCCAGGTGTTCTGCCCATTCGCTTTTTCCCGATCGAGCCGGACCTGTGACTAAAATTAACCGTTGCGGCGCTGTCATTTCAGAATTGCTCACGAAAAAAGTCAGCTATAACTTCAAACCTGAAGCATAATGCTTGCGGTATCGATTGGGATTAGCACTACGAAATTACGGGCATTGTTTTTGCCGGGTGTTCTTGCCGTATTTGGAGGAAGTGAGCTATGAAAGAATCCTTGAAACGCATTGAAGCAACGCTGCAACGCTTGGAACAACCAGATCAAAGTTCCCATCCATTCCTGGCTACCTCAGATTTAGCAACGCCCGTGCTACCAGAATTTCTGCATCCCCAGACGAGCTTTTTGGCTACTCCTACCCTCGATCGTGTAGCAGAAGATTTTCCGCCACTACCTGAGCTACCCACGTTTCCGGCGGTTAGCTCAGGGACAGCCACCGCCGTGTTATTAGCTGATGTGGTCTCCTCCCAAACTGCTTTACTCCCTGATTTCACGGTACCGCAGACACCCCAGCGTTCCTATGCCAGTCACCCCGATTTACCTTTAAACTTGCTGCAACAGATAGAGACTCAGGTGAAGAATTGGCAAGCCAGCTTGCAACAAATTCTCCATCAGATTCAACTGTTGTACCGCGAAGGACCAATTGTCGATGGCTGGCTAGAATCCTATGTTCCGCAAGCGGACAATGAGCCATCAGAAGTGGCCACAGCGGGGTATCGGCTATGTGGGTTGAATGAGCGAGGACAGCTGTGGTTTCGCCACTGTCCACCTGAACAAGTAGCTGACGTTAGTTTGGCGATCGTCCGCCATCACAAATTGCAGCAAGTCTTATCGCAGAAGCAAGCTTTGGAAAATCGACTACACCAGCTTACAGAAGCCTTAATTGTGCTCCAAAATACGCTGGAAATTCACTAAGGTCTCAGGGTGTTCCTGGCTACCTTGGCTGTTCTCCAGTTGTAGCAAAACCAGTGCAACATCGAGTGAAATGGAGGGATGGTGGTAGAATCGCTAGCCTGATGAGCAAGAGGTGCTGCTGAGTCTGTGTATTTAGTTGGGTTCAGCCTGACACCCTGACACGGCAGCAGGCTGAACTGCTACTGGCCTACATCACCTCAATTTCTGCCTACGTGATCGCCTGTATTAATAAAAATTAACAAAATAATGGTTGAAATACACGGTGACAGTGTCATTCCTGGTGTAGATAGACACTATAACCAGAATATAGATGCAACTAGTCGTCGAATTCGAGCCGATTTCAAGGTTGTTTGACGCTTGATAGAAATGCTGCTCGAATCGGCAGCTTTGATGACTCAGGTTGTTGGCATGAGTTGACGGCAACTCGATCTAGACAAAACTCTTTGTGGAAGAAAAATCCTGGAAAGGCTGACAAATTGATCGAGGCAGTTGCAGAACTTCCTGCCACTTTAGTTAAATGGTTGTACTGGGAGCTACCTCTGGTCTTGGCTGCGACTGGTTATGATTCTGTAAGTTCCCTTGAGGACAGCCTCGTTTCGCTAGGTGCATTTGGTTGGTTCAGTTTACTTTGGGGTGTGTCCTTCCTCACCCTGTTTGCTCTAGATCAGGGAGTTCACCCCATAAACTGAATGGATTAATCTATTGATGACGGATTAGATTTACTGCTCTCTTCACCTGTCTTCTGAATGTTTCTGTTGCGATCGCTCTTTTACTCCTCGTCTTAGAAGCTACTTACCATGACTGCGACTCAAGCTCCTGCTGCGACTCAACCTGATGCTGTTACTTCTATCCGATTTTTTATTCAGGATGCTCATAACTGTGGTGCTACAGCATTGTATCTCCAGGCAGGTCGCTCCCCGTTTTATCGAATCAATGGTAAGCTGCTACCGCAAGAGCAATTTCCGGCACTCACCCCAGAGCAGTTTCGCCAGTACCTTCAAGAAATTCTGACTCCACCGCAGATCAAACATTACTTAGCGAATCGCAAACTGGATGCTGATGTTCGGATCCCTGGCTTTATGCAAGGTCGGATCAATTGTGGTCCTACAGCTCAGGGTACTGAGTCAATCATCTTAAATGGCATTACGCTGGATGCCCCCAGTCAAGAGGTGGAAAAACAGGGAACTGTCCGTGGCATGGTGGAACACGCCTTCAAGCTCTCTGCTTCGGATATTCACCTCCAAGTTGGAGAATCACCCCGATTCCGGATTCAAGGCAAAATGGCGACTCAGGAGTCTTACGGCAAAGTCACTCCCCGTCAGTTTGAAGAGTTTTTAGATGAATTACTCACCCCGAAGCAGCGGGAACAGTTCCGAGAAAATCAGGAACTCGATACGGCAGTGCTGTATGAGGGGTTAGTGCGGTGTCGCGTCAACTGTGCGCAGTCGATTACAGGTGGCTCTATGGTCTTGCGGTTGATTTCGCTGCAAGTCCCGACAATTCAGAAACTAGCCTTACCGCCAGTGCTGGGTGAGTTAGCGACAGAACGACAGGGATTAATTTTAGTCACTGGCTCGGTTAACTCAGGAAAATCAACCTCGTTGGCCGCTATGCTCCGGCATGTCAACGACACCATGCAGCGGAAAATTGTGACGATCGAGGATCCGATCGAGTATGTCCATACCTCCAACCAATCGCTGGTGATGCAACGGGAAGTCGGACTCCATACTCAGGAGTTCAAAGATGCGCTACGGGCCGCTTTACGCCAAGACCCCGATGTGATTCTGATTGGGGAAATGCGCGATCGGGAAACTGTGGATACTGCCATTCGCGCCTCCCTCACCGGTCACTTAGTCTTGGGCACCCTCCATACCAAAGGAGCTGTGAATGCCTTCAAACGGTTGCTCAACTTCTATACGCCGGAAGAACAGGAAACCGTCCGGATTCAGATCGTGGATGCCTTGCGGGCAGTGATTGCGCAAGCCCTAATTCCCACGATTCAGGGGGGGAGAGCCGCTGCCTTAGAAATTATGGTCAATACCGAAACCATTCGCGATTACCTGCAAAAAGGCTGTATCGACGAAATTTACCAATTGATGGAAGAAGGAACAGACGGCAGCCAAACCATGAATCAGGCCCTGTATGATTTGCACGAAAGTGGCATGATTACGACTACTGATGCCTTGGCATCCTCCCTAGCGCCGGAAGATCTAGGGTATATGCTGAAAAACTATACGCGCCGTTCTAACCGCTCTGGTCTGATGACCTCCGAGTATATCAACCGTCCCCCCTCTTAGCCAGATTGCACATTGATCGGATACGTTAGAATAAGGACACAGTGATCCGTCGCGCTCACGTGTACTCACAAATCGGATTAGGAACTTGATTCAGCAAATTACAATCGCTTATGTGGTGCAAATTTAGGAGTTTTCCGCGTTGATGCGTGATCCCATCATCCCGGAGCTTCGTACTGGGAAGGCTGCAGAACACTGGCAAGACAACATCTCTGAGTCTTGTCGGGTCAACCTGAAATTAATTTCTGATGCTAGTACGATCGCCACTTCTTACCCACGAGAACAAGCTTTAAATTGGTTAAGCCAGCATGTTCCTGAACTGCGGCTAAGACATATTTTGCGAGTTGAGCAAACAGCGATTGCCCTAGCTCAACATCATCAGGTTGATGTGAATCAAGCTGGACAAGCTGGACTGTTGCATGATCTAGCAAAGTACTTCAAGCCGGAACGCTTATTGCAAATGGCGCGAGATGCCGGATTAGCGATTGATCCAGTAGAAGCAGCCAATCCCCATCTCCTCCATGCGGAAGTGAGTGCGATCGTGGCGAGAGCTGAATTGGGTATCCATGATGAAGCAATCTTAAACGCTATTCGCAACCATACTTTAGGTCGTCCTGAAATGAGCCGCTTGAGTTGTGTGGTTTTCTTAGCCGATAGTTTAGAACCTGGGCGTGGTCACACTCCTGAGCTAGAAGCCTTAAGGGAAGCAAGTTGGCAGGATCTCTATCAGGGAGTTTGGTTGACTTGCGAACAGACGATGCGCTGGCTATTCGAGCAACAACGGTTGATTCATCCCCGTGTGGTTTTGACCCGTAACTGGGCAATGCTTTTGGCGCAGCAACAGTTACAAGCGGCGAACTCATAATCTCAGCGTTGCCCTCCAGAAATCCTTCCTAAGACTGACTCACCTGCTTCAACCAATGATTGTAATGAATAACATCCCCAATGATGTTATTTTCAGCCCCCATTTAGTCCATGTTGGAACACTTTTGAGAGTCCAATTTGTTTGATTCATTAAGGAAATAACGCCTGAATGCCAAATTTTTCTAACATCTCATCGCCACTCCTGGTCGCGGCTGGTTTCACTGAAGCTGAGCTGCAATCAGACTCTAGTCTGCAACTGGCTCTGACGATCGCCCAAGCTGCCGATGAGCGTAAAGGTGCAGATATTACCATTTTGAAAGTTAGTGATGTATCACTGCTAGCGGATTATTTTGTTATTGTCACTGGGTTTTCCAAGGTGCAAGTGCGCGCGATCGCGAACTCGATCAGCCATAAGGTCGAGGAAGAGTTACAACAACGTCCATTTCGTACCGAAGGACAGTCGGAAGCGAGCTGGGTATTGCATGACTATGGTGATGTGATTGTGCATATTCTGATGCCGCAAGAGCGGGAATTCTACGGGTTAGAAGCCTTTTGGGGACATGCTAAACGCATTAACTTCCCAGCATCTGCTTAAATAGATCCTGCTATTTATTGGGTCATAGTTCCATCGTGCTGGATGCTAGTTCTTGCTTAGTTTCGCCTGCCTTAGAGTCGATCGCCCTGGATACTCCGTTAAAACTGGGCGTGATGGCATCCGGTAGTGGCAGTAATTTTGAAGCGATCGCTCAGGCGATTGCCGATCGCAGCTTGAATGCCCAGGTTCAGGTGGTGATCTACAACAATCCAGGCGCGCAGGTGGTTGCCCGAGCCGATCGTTGGCAGGTTCCAACGGTATTGCTGAATCACCGCGAGTTTCCCAGTCGAGAAGCCCTGGACACAACCATTATCAAGACTCTGCGCCAATATGATGTGGAGTGGGTGATCATGGCAGGCTGGATGCGGTTAGTCACGCCGCTCCTGATTGATGCGTTCCCAAACCGAATTCTCAACATTCATCCCAGCTTGCTGCCCAGCTTTAAAGGAGTTCATGCGGTTGAGCAAGCGCTAGCCGCCGGTGTAAAAATCACGGGCTGTACCGTTCATTATGTCGTTCCAGAAGTGGACAGCGGGTCGATCATCATGCAAGCGGCGGTTCCAGTACTACCCGATGACACTACCGACACCTTACAAGCTCGGATTCAGGTTCAGGAACATCGACTTTTTCCTCAGGCGATCGCGCTAGCTGCTCGTCAACAGTTAACACTGCCCAATAAACAGTAACCAGAAATTAGTCGGCAATGATGATTGATCAGGGGTCAGTGATCATTGATGATTGTTTCCTATACTGTTTCATCTCTCGTTACCCCTCATGGATGTGATTGCCCTGACTCAACTGCTGCTGAATGGAATCGCGGTCGGCAGCATTATTGCCTTAGCAGCCGTTGGGTTAACCCTAACTTATGGGATTCTGCGTTTGTCTAACTTTGCCCACGGCGATTTAATGACGTTGGGGGCTTACCTGACGCTACTGGTCAATGGCATGGGCGTTAACATCTGGCTCTCAGTGCTATTAGGCTGTGCTGCTACGATCGCAGGAGTTCTGCTGAGTGAAAAGCTGATCTGGTCACCCATGCGGTTTAAACGAGCTACCTCGACGACACTGATCATTATCTCGATCGGATTAGCGTTGTTTATTCGCAATGGCATCATTCTGTTTTGGGGTGGCAGCAACCAACGCTATGACTTGCCGGTAGCGGAAGCCGTGCAATTTGGCGGTTTACGTTTGCCCTTTTATGACATTGTCGTGATTGGACTAGCGATTGCCACGATCGCCGCCCTTCACTATTTGCTGCAAAATACCAAGATTGGCAAAGCCATGCGAGCGGTAGCGGATGATTTGGACTTAGCGAGAGTATCTGGGATTGACGTCGATCGCGTGGTGCTCTGGACCTGGGTGATTGCTGGCGGCTTAACGGCTTTAGGCGGCAGTATGTTGGGCTTAACGGAGGGAGTCCGACCGAATATGGGGTGGTTTTTACTACTACCTATGTTTGCAGCGGTAATTCTGGGCGGAATTGGCAATCCCTATGGCGCGATCGCGGGTGCCTTAGTGATTGGAATTGGTCAGGAAATTAGTACTTACTGGCTACCGACAGAATACAAACTTGGGGTGGCTCTAGTCATGATGGTATTAGTGCTGTTATTTCGACCACAAGGGCTGTTTAAAGGTACATTTTAATTGCCATAAAAGATTAATAGGGGCGAACAGTGTTCGTCCCTACCTGAGTGAAATTTTGGATCTGGCTACATTGGCGATCCAGATTTACGGTCAATTAAATATTGATGATATGAGCATAGATAGCGGCAACGAAGAAGTTAATTGCCAAAAGTAGAATCGCCCAGCTAGCACGGAAGGTGTAGGTTGGTTTTTTTCCAGGGGTTGCCATAAAGGGTCTCCTAAAGTATCAACTGCTTAAAGAAATACCAAAGATCGTTCCCCCTTTGTTAGGTTGCCAGACGATTCTTAATAAGCTGAAATACTTCCTTCAGCTACTTTCTCCAGCATGGTAGGAACTACGCACTAATGGTCCCGATCGCACATGGGAAAAGCCCAGTTCACGAGCAATTTGTCCCATGCGATCGAATTCCTCTGGCGTCCAATATTTTTGGACTGGCAAATGCTCTAAAGACGGACGCAGATATTGCCCCAGCGTGACGCGATCGCAGCCAACCGATCGTAAATCGTGTAAGGTTTCCACCACTTCTGCTTCAGTCTCCCCATGTCCCAGCATTAACCCCGATTTGGTTGGGATGGTGGGATCAAGCTGCTTCACCCGTTCTAGTACTCGCAGCGATCGTTCGTACTTCGCACCCCGGCGGACGGGAGCCTGTAAACGCCGGACGGTTTCAATATTGTGGTTATAGCAGGCTGGATGAGCTGAAACGATCGTTCCTACCCGGTGCTGTTGAAGCTCCTCTGGGGTAGCGGGAGATTCTGGGTTACTATCCCGTCCACCCCAAAAGTCTGGAGTCAACACCTCAATTTGGGTGAATGGATTCTCCTGCCGGATCGCATTCATCGTCGCGACAAACCAACTGGCTCCTTGATCCGGTAAATCATCCCTTGCCACCGACGTTAGAACGACATATTGAAGTCCCAACAGTTTTACCGACTCAGCCACTTTAGTCGGTTCGTCCGGATCAAGCGGCATCGGCGCATGTCCCTTATCGACCTGGCAAAAGGCACAGGCACGCGTACAAGTCGGTCCCATTAATAGAAAGGTCGCCGTTTTTTGGGCATAACACTCACCCCGATTGGGGCAACGACCTTCCTCACAAATCGTGTGGATTCCTCGTTGTTTAATAATGCGCTGCACCGTTGAAAGCTCACTGGCTTTTCCGATCGAACGACGCAACCACTCCGGTATACTTTTTACGTCCAATTTGGCTTGAGACGCTGATAATGAAGTGAGGCTTTGATTGGTCGGAACAGTCATAAAAATGGGAATACTTCCCTTTAGTGGGTATCAACAAATGCCCCGACTGTAACATAGAAGCTAGACTAGTGGATGCAATCACGCGATCGCTGGGTCATCTGAAAACCAGTCCGTTTGGTAGATTATTACTATTTACAAACTTAACGAGGCATCTTTAAGCGGTCTCTCTACTCTAGGACATTATTCTCAAAGCCAGCTTAACCGCGATCGTGTTGAAACTTGCTTCTTTTAGCTTTCAGCGCATCCCGCAATTACCAACCCGAGGAGTTCAGTTGTGGCAAGTCACAAAATCCTGGTTATTGACGATAGCAACGTGATCCGGAACATGGTACGCGACATGTTACCAAAAGGTAACTTCGAAGTTCTGGAGGCAAAAGATGGCGTTCAAGGACTCAGCCTGATTCAGCAAGAGCGCCCTAACCTAATCATGCTCGACTTCCTACTCCCTCGGATGAGCGGCTGGGAAGTGTACCAACATATTCAGAATCAACCTGATTTACAGAGCATTCCGCTAGTGCTGATGTCAGGTCGGAAAGAGGAAGTCACAGAGAAACTGCAAGAACCGTTTGAGTTCTTTGAGTTTGTGCAAAAACCGTTTGATCAAAAGGAACTGTTCGAAGCCATCAAAATTGCGATGGCCAAAGCGAAGAAACGACCCCCCGCCCCCGTTTCTGTTCAAACAGGAGGATCAGCCCAAGTAGCAGCTGGAGGCGGAGATATTCAGGCGCTCAATGAGAAAATTGCCAAGATGCAAGCTGAAATTGATGGCTTGAAGAAGCAAATGGCGCAAATTCTGGCGTTTATCAAGCAAAAACTGAAGTAACGTTTGGCAGGGCTTACCGAGCCAACCTAACTTTGTAGATCTCCCACCGAGAACTGAATCAGTGGGAGATTTTCGCCTGGCTAATCTAATTCCCGCCGCCCTTCTAGTGCTCTGGCTAAAGTGACTTCATCGGCATATTCCAGATCGCCGCCCATCGGCAACCCGAACGCGATTCGAGTCACTTTAGTAAACGGCTTCAGTAAGTGACCGACATATAATGTCGTCGTTTCACCCTCTACACTGGGACTAATCGCCATAATTACTTCAGCGATATTCTGCTGACTCACCCGTCGGACTAACGGCTGAATATGTAACTGTTCCGGACCAATCCCATCCATCGGAGAAATCAACCCACCGAGGACATGGTACTTGCCCCGATATTCACGCGTTTTTTCTAACGCAATTACATCTTTAGAATCGGCGACTACACAAATGAGATTGTTGTCGCGGTTGGGGGCGCGACAAATTTCACAAACTGGATCGGCGGATAAATGAAAGCAAACAGAACAGTAACCCACTTGCGTTTTGGCTTCCATCAGCGCCATTGCTAAAGCTTTGACTTCTTCCTCTGGGCGCTTCAGGATATGTAATGCCAATCGCTGGGCAGTTTTGGGACCAACCCCCGGTAAGCGTTGCAATTGCTCGATCAAACGAGCTAAGGGACGAGTATAAATTGTGGCATCTCCTCCAGAGCTACTTTGATCTTAGCGTTGAGCCGCCAGAAGGGGAGGTCAGAATTGGCTTTCCCCCTCAAGCCCTTCATTCAGCCAATTTAACCAGGAGGCCAGTGCATCGATCGCCCACCCAGGATATGTAAATGCAGATGATTCACGGTTTGTCCGCCATCGTCACCATTATTGATCACCACGCGGTAGCCATTCGTTAGCCCAGCTTGTTCGGCAACTCGCTTCACGGTCAATAATAAATGTCCCATTAAGGCATGGTCTGGCGACTCGGCATCGGATAGGCGGGCGATCGGGTGCTTGGGGATCACCAAAATATGCACAGGAGCCTGGGGATTCACATCTCGAAAGGCAAGCGCCAGATTATCTTCGTACACGATATCGGCGGGAATTTCCTTACGAATGATCTTGCCAAAGATCGTATCCGTTGTTTCGCTAGTCATGCTGTCCTCAAATCACGGCATCGCTAGTTGAAATTCTAAAGGGTGATGAGGAGTTTCTCACGGTTTTTTGTTGCTCGATCGTTCCTCAGATTTCGCGATCGACCGCCCCTCACTTTTCATCCAGTCACGAGTGATCACTGCTGACACGCCTCAGCCGCAAATCATGCCGATGGCAGAATTCGACCCATGTGAGGGTGATGTTCATCATTGAGCAGCTATCTGAAGCCAAGATCACGAAATGTAAAGATTGCGGTTTCCATTTCAGAAATGTTGCAGCTTCAAACCTCGATTGTTAGGGTGAGCAAGTACCCGGGTACGACCACCAACAATGAGTTTTAGCTCAAAGGAGGACGTGATGATGACCGTACTCGCTGTTGTAATCTTCACTGGTTGGTTACTGGCTGCCGCGATCGGAACATGGGCTTATTTCGCTGGCGAAGGTAACCCTAACCAATCCAAACTATGACCTTAATCGATCGTTAACGCGGTAGCCTCGTTGTCTGTAATCTGTGCTGTTGATAACTGCTGAGAGCATGGTATAGGCATAGGGATATACAGGAAATTTCCCAGATTCTTCTGCCCTTATACTATGCTCTTACCTGATCAAGAGTCTTTTTACCTAGATTGAATTTGCCCTGAATCGTAAGTATTTAGGTTTGTTTCTTTTACCGATCGGAAAATTACATTTCATCTTGCTACAAAACAAGACGCTGCATTTTAGGTAATTAGTGCGATAACTTTGCCAAATAATTGGCTTTGCTAATCAATTGCTTTGGAAAAACTAGATCACACTTTTCACAAAAGATCCGCTAAGATAACTCACTAGTTAACTGAGGTTATTTCTAAGGAATTATTGCTTACGGTAGAGCCAGCCTCATCTCAACGACTTGTAATTATCTCTTGGGACAGTGTAATATTCGGCGGGAATTAGCTTGTATAGAAATATAGTTAATTCCATCACTTTTCTAGGAGTTAAAACTATAAGAACTAGCGATCGAGGCATTCTGTAGCATTCACTACCAATCGCCTAGGTTCTAGCTCTAGTAGCCCAAATGGGTGAATTTGAATGGAGATTTTCTTATGCAGTTCTCAGGTTGTGATCAGGAATTTTCAAGTTCACTTGTGTTTACTGATGTATAACAAGAGATCCTCTAACGTCTGAGATTTAATTCATTAGAAAAGGCTAAATTTTGCCTGAGCTTCTTTATGAAAACCACATTTTCAATGGGTATCTTCATAGAGAAGAGTCGAGCAGGAACAAACTCTTAATTCTCAAGTCAAAGAATTTGTTTCTCCTTGCATAAGTCCAGTCGTTGTTCCCTAGGTAATTGTTAGAACAAATCACTCTCGCCCCTAGATATTCGGAAGGATGAACATGTCTAACTCTGAAATGGTTCTGAATCGTCACTTTGCTGCAACCAACTCTCGCTGCGATATGCTGCAACCCGTTCGTCAATGGTTAGATAACTTACCGATTAACAGTCCTAAATTGGCTCGATTTCTCTATAAAGCGATTCCCGGACAATGCCCATTTGAACGTGACATTATCCTGTTAGGACGCAAAGTCGCGCATATTCCGCCGATGTGTAAGCTGAATCCGTTATACGAGCAATTCGTTGGCTTACGGTTCCGCTCTATGTGCTATCTAGTTGATGTTTGTGGTGAAGCACTCTAAATCAGCTTCAGGGTTTATCGGACGTTGTCCATCCGCGCAATTGTTTATGGACACAAGCCAGATGCCACATATAGTCCGGTAACGGAAAGTGATCAGCCGCCAACGTTAAGTAGAACTGCGCCTGAGCCAACTCTCCCATCACCTCGTAATACAAGCCTAAGTATAAGTGGCTATAGAACATACCCCGATCGGATTGCCTGCCCTCCGCTAACACCTCATCGAGATCACAGGCTCCCGCACAAAAGTCATACACACTTTGCATAAACGATCGTGGGTCTTGCCTAACCGGATAAGCTGTCCGGATTAAGCGATTCCGCGCTACATCGATTCCCTCTAGCCGAGCCATACAGAGGTAGAGCCAAATCGTTTCTTCTATATCACACCCATTCACGGTGAGATCGCGCTCAAACTGCTGAATCGCCTCGGTCACGCGATCGGCATAGTAGAGCGATAGCCCACGCTGCCACAACGGAGTGAGGCTAGGATCCAGGCGTAGCGCCTGATCGAAGTCGCGTAAGGACTGCGAAATTTGAGCCAGCTTAAACTGCGCCATTCCGCGCTCAATATAGGCTTTCGGATTAGTTGGTTTCGCCCGCACCAACGCTTCACAGTAGTGCAATTCCTTCGCTAGGGATTGAACAGTCATCGCCATACCAGTATGCTTGCATTGACAGACATCCCACTATAGGCGATCGCTGATTTTCCGGAACCCCTGATTCCGACTCTGTTCCGACGATTTAATATTCTTCTGCTAACGCCTCCGCTTTGGACTTGAGTTGCGCTGAAATTAACGGATTTTTGGGAGCCAGGAAAAATCCGATCAAGCTGGCGAATAGCACCGGGGTAAAGGGACTCGCTGAAGCCAACTTAGCCAATAACAAGGTCGTACTGACCGGGGTGCGCGTCACCGTTGCATTCAGAGCCGCCATTGTACAGATCATCGCCAAGGCGGGATTCACCCCCGGAATCAACAGCGCAATCGCTTTGCCGACACAGGCTCCTGTGAAAAACAGCGGAATGATGAAGCCACCGCGCCAACCCCCCGTCACCGTTAAGGCGATCGCGGCAATTTTGGCACAAGCCAACGCCACTAAGGTCAGGACTGTCAGATCAGTGGTGATCACTTCATTCAGTTCTTCATGCCCAAAGTAGCGGGTGAGCGGCATTAGCCATGCCAACACTCCCAGACCCAATCCAGCTAACGCGGTTTGCCAATAAATCGGCAGCGCCAAGTGTTCAAACAGCCGATCGCAGGCACGAAACATGCCAATAAATAGCCAACCAACCCCCGCCCCAATCATGCCGTAACCGATCGCCCAGAGAAAATCATCAATATTGTTAATCTGATATTGGGGAAAATGCCAGGTCGGAGCGATGCCTAGGTGCGTAATCGCCGCAAACACTAAATAGCTGGCACAACTCGCCACGATCGCGGGCAGCAAGGCTTGATAATACTCCAACACATGCTGATGATGCAGAATTTCCAGGGCAAACATTGCCCCTCCTAACGGTGCGCCAAACAAAGCGGTAAATCCCGCAGCCATACCCGCCAAACTCAGCGATCGTAAATCTTCTCCAGACAGTTTCAGGCGATCGGCGACCCAAGTGCCAAAGGAACCCGTAACCTGCACCAGTGGAGCTTCTGGTCCGGCACTGCCTCCTGCAGCAATACTGATTAACGAACTCAACAGCATGGACGGATTACGCTTGGGTTCTAGCCGCCCGCCTCGAAAGTGAATGTTGTCCACAATTAAGGCAATTTCACCGGGATTGCCTAACACGTGAATTACAGAGCCAACTAAGAAGCCCGCGATCGGTAAGACAACTAATAGACTGGCTCCAGCGAACTCACGTAGTGTATGGGTGAGCACTTCCAGAACGCTCCAGTACAGCCCAGCAAATAAGCCGCAGACCGTACCGACCATCATCCAACACACGACCCAACGCGATAGAGTCAGAGGATTACGCCCAGCCAAGCTATTTAACCGCAAAATTTGAAATAATCGGAATAGACGAGGGGCGGGTGACGGTGGCTGATTAGACACAGGAGACTCCTAGCAAGCGCAGGTTCAATGTTGCGATCGATCCTGATCACGAACAAATACTCAGTTGAGATGATGAGGATGGGGTTAACTTAATGCATCAGTTACTTTCAACTGTACAACTTGTAATTTTTCTCTTGGGAAGAAGCCAATTCAATTGGCTGTTCTGATGTAAAAGCAGGTCTTATCAGTGATTCAACTGAAGATTGCATGAAACTTACAGTTAGTCTCGTCCCTCAATCGGAATAGCAGTAGTTATGTCCATCATGCTGGCTGATCACATTTGTTGAGTTGAGCAGTGAGGATGTTTGGCAGTATTTAGAGCCAGGGAGTAGGCAAAACTGATGTCATTGAAGTTTCCAATTATTTATTCAGACGAATTTCTTTTGCATGATACGGGCTACTATCATCCCGAAAAGCCAGAACGGTTAACCGCCATCAAAGCCGCCTTACATGCTACGGCTTGGGCTGATCAGTTAGAGTGGCAGTCTCCCACCCCCGCCGATCAACGATCGGTAATCAATAATGTATTGCGCATCCACGCCTCCAAATACGTCCAGGGCATCCGGCATCTGGCTAATCGGGGAGGTGGCTATTTAGATGGTGACACTCCGGTTTCGCCGCGTAGTTATGAAGTGGCATTACTGGCAGTGAGCGCCTGGTTAGATGGAGTCGATCGCGTCTTACAAACCAATTCTCCGGCGTTTGTGCTAGCTCGACCACCAGGACACCATGCCCTGCGAGAAATTGGCATGGGATTTTGTATTTTCAATAATGCCGCGATCGCGGCTGACTATGCTTTACAACAACCTGGAATTGAGCGAGTTGGAATTCTTGATTGGGATGTGCATCACGGTAATGGCACTCAGGCGATCGTGGAAAGTCATCCCCAAATTGCCTATTGTTCTCTGCATGAATCGCCGCAATATCCAGGGACAGGCAGAGCCACCGAACGGGGACACCATGAAAATGTTTTAAATGTGCCAATGAAATCTGGCAGCACGATCGCGGCATATGAACTGGCATTTGAACAACAAGTCATGCCATTTCTAACGGCATTTCAACCCGATTTATTAATTGTGAGTGCTGGGTATGATGCCAATCAAGCTGACCCACTGTCCCACGTTTTATTACAGCCCGAAGATTACGGGATTTTGACCAAATACTGTTTGCAAATTACGTCTCGGATTCTGTTTGGGTTAGAAGGTGGCTATGATTTACCCGCGATCGCAGAATCGGTTGTTGCTACCATTGAAAGTTGTTTAATTCATAGCTCTTAAAACCAATAATTGATTGAAAGACAGCGGTGAAAGCCAGTTGGGATTGACTGGCTGTAGCATTTTAATGTCTGCTAAGAATCGCTATTTGGTGTTAACAGATGATCTAAAGTTAGGAGTTTACCTTCAGCGCCATGGTATAAATACAGTCAACTTCAATCACCTCCGGGTGTATGGTTGGTCATAAGTCTTGGTCTAGCGTTGCTTAGTTAACTACATCTGTAAAATATTAAGCAAAATATATTAAGTAAATCCGGTTGGTTCACTGAGAATTGGAGCTTCCATGTGATACTCGACTTTAAATGTCTTGCAAGGGCAAACCCTTGCTGCCAGTGAGGAGTATCAAGTTATGGCAACACCAATTTGGAGTCGATCGCTACAAGTTGTAGCAGGGCTGTCGATCGCGGTTACAGGAATTCACCCAACTATTGCAGCTCCCCCAGCGACTGAAACGATGCAACTGGCTCAGTTAGTTGGGCAATGTCGTCAAACCAATCAATCAACGCCCGTTTATGAGACTCGTGGTGGCACCAATCCTAAACCGGTGGAAACGTTGGCGGCTAACACTAAAGTCACCCTGTCAGATAACGGCACGAGTGGTTTGATCGGCATTAGTAGCCCGATGAATGGGTTTATTCCCGCCTCCAATTTAAAACTCTGTAGCGGTAGTAGTGGTACAGGTACAACTCCTCCGGTTGCTACAGGGAGTCGATGCCGACAGGTGGCTTTTCCTAAAGAAGGTTTAGTCATTCGTAAATCACCAACGATGAGTTCTGCCAAAGTTGGTGGTGTTGGTTATGGAGAGCGGCTGCAACTCACGGCTGATCCAGCTAATGTCAACCGGGGCGCGGATGGACGCAATTGGGTAGAAATTTCTCAACCTGTAGCAGGCTGGGTCTCCAATGGCTATCCGGGACGGACTAACTTGACCACTTGCCGCTAGTTGTCTGTCGAATTAAATTTGACCAGTAACGGAATGCCATGAACTTAATATAGGGTGACCTTTGAGGATATTTGCTCTAGCAAATTTTTTTAGAGCCACCCTAAGCTGTTTTCCAGGAGTACATGGCATACTCAATGCAGAAAGGAATGTCAAAGTAGCTCTCAGACCTGCTTTTTAGAGTTCGTGAGGAGTGAAATTATGAAAAATTGTGGCTTAAATCGCTCGATCAGTGTCGTCGCTGGAGCGGCGATCGCTACCGTATTGATCAGTGTTCCAGCCTTGGCACAAGATCTGGTTGGTCAATGTCGTCGTACTAACCAACGGGTGGATGTTTACCCATCTAGAGGCGAGAACGTGCAACCCAGTGGTAGCCTACCCTCTGGAACCGTTGTGATCCTGTCAGATAATGGCTCTGGTGGATTAATTGGTATCAGTTCTCCAAGCACTGGGCTGGTGCAAGCCAGGTATCTGAATACCAACTGTGATACCAGTGGAAACAAACCGCCCGTAACGGGTAGCAAATGCCGTCGCGTGATCTATCCCGATGAAGGGCTAGTAATTCGCTCTCAGCCAAATCGCTTCTCGAACAATTTGGGTGGAGTGGAGAAGAATGGTAGAGTCGAACTAACCACCGATCCAGCCACTCGCAAAAAAGATGGCGAGGGTCGGGAATGGGTCGAAATTACTCAGCCGAAAGCCGGTTGGGTCTCAAATGGTTATGGCGGATCGAACTATAGTAACCTCGGCATGTGTCCGCAATAGCTCGATCGCACACTGGATTTCGCATTAGCAATGTCTATATAGCCAAGGGTCGGTACTAACCAGACCCTTTTTTGTTGTTGATGAGGATGTCGGATCTATGATCGAGCTAGTTTTCAGCACCTAATATTCTGACCATACCCCTACCGCACGATCGTTAATCAATCAGATCGCGGAGCGATTGTTCCTGCCGTTTGACGGCTGCCAGCAGTTGGGCGTTTTGTAATATCACTCCGGCTTGATTGTTAAAGATTTGCATATATTTTTGATCACTATCATCAAAGCTGGTTTGAAAACACTGGGGAATCTCTTGCCCAAAGATGGGCTTGGCATCGGTTTCATCTCCCGGAGTAATCTTATTGACCAATTGGGTGACGCCAATTAATTCCCCATCGGGATTTAATACTGGCGTACAGAGCAGGCTACAGGTACGATAGCCACTTTTTTCATCGGTATGACGGGCGGTGGCAGAATCAGGATGATCATACAAATCGAAGGGAATGTTGAGAGATTCTCCGGTAGCGGCGACCTGACCGGCATAGCCCTGTCCAATGTTCACCCGCAGTTCTCGTAGCGTCCCATCCTCAAATGGAATTTTCGTCCATAATTCGTCGGTCAAATGATCCACTAGCCATAGGGTTGAACGATCGGCATGCATCAACTCCTTCGCCGCTGCCATCACCCGTTGCAAAATATCTTCGGGTTCCAGGCTACTCTGACTCACCGATCGCGTCGCTGCCATTAACGCCGCTGCTACTCGCTGACCTCGGGCAGTTTTATGGTAGGAACAGAAGCTTTCTAGAATCATTTGAATTAAGGGAGCGCTAGCCGCAAACTGCTGCTGATCCTTTCCCGTAAATCCCCGTTGATCCACTTTGTCGGCTAGGGCGATATGAGGATCGGCAGCAGGCTTGAGTTTGTTGAGAAGCTGAATCACGGCAATCAATTGCCCATGCTCGTTCAGCATCGGCATGGCTAGCATGGTGTAGGTACGGTAGTTGTTGCGTTTGTCTTGCAGTTTGGCGGTTTCCGATCGCGGATCGTCGTAAAAGTCGTAGGGAATATTGATTACCTGTTTGGTGCGAGCCACTTCACCGACGATGCCTTTATCCGCCGGGATGCGGATTTCCAGGGAGCGATCGCTGCCTTCAGCTTCTGCAATAATTGACCAGAGTTCATTGCGCTCCTCATCTAATAAAAAGATGGTGGTGCGATCGGCGCAGAGCGATTTGCCAATTTTTAAGGTGATCGAGCGCAGGGTAGTATCCAAAATATCGTCAAATCCCTGGTTATCCATCACCTGATTCAGCATGGATAGGGTCTGCATCACCACATTTTGGGGACTATTTTCGACCTGGCGTTTGACGGCAGCGTATTGGTGAGCATTGTGTAGTGCTACTCCCACCTGAGCATTAAAAATCTGCATGTACTTCTGACTGTTGCGATCGAAGCTAGCTTGAAAACACTCCGGTGCTTTTGGCCAGTCGGCTGGATTGTAGTCAGGGAATTCGCCCTGGCGGCGTTTATTCACTAGTTGGGTGACACCCAGCAGTTCCCCATCCGGACTCCAAACGGGCATACAAAGCAGGCTACAGGTGCGATAGCCGGTTTTTTGGTCGGTGTTCTGCGCGGTTTCAGAGTCAGGATGCTCATACAGATCAAATGCAATATTTAACGGTTCACGGGTAGCGGCAACTTTGCCCGCAAAGCCCTGTCCGACCTGAACCCGGAGTTCCCGATCGGAACCATCTTCAAATACAATTCTGGTCCACAGTTCCTGGGTGTCATGGTCGAGTAGCCACAGCGTGGAGCGATCGGCGTTCATCAGTTTCTTGGCCGCTTCCATCACCCGTCCGATAATTTCCTCCGAATCAAGACTACTTTGAGACACCGATCGGGTAGCTTCTGCCAAAGCTTCTGAAGCTTGTAACCGTTGGGTCAACTTGTAGCAGTCCTGACACCTCAGTAAAATTCGTAGGATTGCAGGTACATATTCTTCGAGTTGCTGATGATTCGCTTCGGTAAACCCTTGGGGATTGATCCGATGAGCGAGAGGTTCACCTGGCGCGTAGACCCGGCGTAATTTATTGGCTAGCTGGACAACTGCGACGATCTTTTGCTGTTCGTTAACGAGGGGTAGCACCAGTTCGTTATAGATCTGATAGTCCGTCTCGGAGTGGGCAGTTGGTAGGTCGGAACCGAATGAGCCATCGACAATCTTACGGATATTGGTCACCTGACCTTCATTGGTCTTGTTGGTGATGATCTGAATTTCTGGATAGCCGCCTCTGTCTCGGTGGGCAATGATCGACCAGATATCGTTCTTTTCGTCATCAATGAAAAATATGGTAGTGCGATCGACATGCAGCAGTTCTCCCATACGGACGGTGATTGAGCCGAGAATTTGGTAGAGGATATCGGCAAAATCCCGACCTTCCATGACATTCAGCATGGAAAGGAGCTTTTGTTCTTGGCTGACCACCAGTTGCATAAAGTCGGCTTGCAACTCTGCCAGTGATTTGATAATCCAGCTTTGATTAAACACAGCGGCATAGATGCGGTTGTAGCAGGTGAGCTTGCCCGATCGCTTCACCACTAACCCAGTCAACCGTAGTTCCATTTGTTCTGGATTGTCGGTCGCGGGCACTTCGCTTTTGAGCAGAATCTGTTGATATAAATCCAATAAGCCGCGTCCGCGTTGCCCAATTCGCACCAGGCGATCGCGGATCGCCTTTAAATGAGGGGGTTCGTCAGTGGCTTCCCAGTTGACGATTAAGTGCGATCGCACCAGTTGTTCAACCCAGACGGCGGCTTTACCAGGGGGAATGCTCGTTTCGGAGGTAGCAATCAGCTTACAAATTTTCTGGGTCAAAAATGGCTGTCCTCCCGTCCAGTCTAAGACGGCATCTAGCACCGCCTCAGGGTTAGTGACGATCGGCGCTAAGCCCTCAACCAGCGGCTGCACTTCCGAGCGCTGAAAGCCATTCAGTTCGATCGCCCGACCAATATTAAATGGAGTCCGGTTTTTGTCCTGAATCAGATCCGATGGAGTTGCTACTCCTAACAAAGCAAAGGTAAGGCGATCGTATTCATTACAGGCTCGAATGAAGGCAAAAAAATCTTCGGTGCGGAAATTCAGGCTGAGAACGCTATCAATTTCGTCGATGAAAATGACAATTTTCTCGGGAACTGACTCCAGTAACACCTGTTCAATAAACTCACTGAGCCGTTGTACGGGAGGAAGATATTCGCGATCTCGCAGCCAGGTTTTTAGATCCAGCTTCAAGTTAAAACTGGTGACGAGTCGGCGCATCAGCCCGGCGTACCATTGATCGGCAGTGATTTCCTGACTGCCAATTTTATTTAAGTCGATCGCCGCTCCAATCATGCCCTCCGCTTGCAAGTGGTGCATAGTCCGTACCCGGAGGCTGGTTTTACCCATTTGCCGTGAGTTCAGGACGTAGCAAAATTCCCCTGCTTTCAACCCTTCATAGAGATCGCGATCGGCCTGGCGCACCACATAACTAGGGGCATCAAGGGAGAGGTGTCCGCCAACTTTATAGGCATAGCTCGCAGAATGTGAAGTGACCATCGGGAACTCTTAGGGAAGGGGGGTAGATGGGGGCTGTTAGTGCTGGGCTAACCGTTCACTGAAATACTGCCGATACAATTTAAACCGTGATGTCACCCGATTGCCATGCAACTGCACTAACCCAAGGCTATGGAGCTTAAAGGCTAAAACCGACTCTAACTCGATCGGTTCATCGGCAGCTACTACCCAACTTAAGGCAGTTGCCAATTTCGGATGTTGTTGTAAATTCCACAGGTGGCGCCGTAAGTGATCACCATAAATCCCTGCTTCCGTCGGGGCAGCAGCAAGTAATTCTGCCAGTGTCAGTTGCTGTTGTGCCAGGTGATAGAACGCTAGCCGGATCAGATAAGGATGTCCGCCGACAATCCGCATCAGTTGCTCGACTTGGGATAACTGCCAGTTCAACCTATGCCGTTCTGATAAATCCAACACTTGCTCTGGACTGAACTCCGATAGCTCGATCGGCAACCCAACATTAAACGGTGACTGATTCACATCCAGAGGAATGTAGACCTCCGTGGAATGCACGATCACTAGGCGCAATTTTTCCCACAAGCCACTCCCACTATCGCCATACCCTGCTTCCTCATACCAGGCTCGCAGTAGTCCAAAGAAGTCATCCGCGATCGTCGGGTACTGAAAAATTCGATCGACTTCATCCAAACCTAATACCAATGGCGTATCGCTTTCTGACAACAAACAGTCTTCAAAGTAAGCGGTACAGTTATCTTTACTGCCAAACGTATCCGACCAGTAATGATCCACAGCATGGGGCGATCGCAACTTCCGGGCAACCCGGCTACAAAACCATTGCAAAAACTGATTCAAGTTCGCAAACACACTGGCATCGGCATGCTGAAAGCTCAGGGGCACCGTGGCATAGCCTTGCTCCCTTGCCTGCTGCAAGATTCTGGACATTAAGGAAGTCTTGCCCATTTGCCGGGGGGCTTTAATCCGAATCAAGGTGCCCGGCTGCAAAATTTCTCGATAACACTGAGCTTCGTAGGGCGATCGTTCCACATAAAAGGCTGAATCTAACCGAACTTGTCCCTGAGGGAGTTCGGGATCAGCGACGGGTGTAGGAGCGGGTGGGGGAGGTAAGGGAGATAAGGGAGATGAGGAGGAAATTATTTCCCTACCTTGCCCCTCTTTTAGCCTCTCCCATTGCTTTTGCCCGGTTACGCAAGCTATGACCTGTTGGATGACTGGCTCGGTATCGCTTGGGCTGTACCAATCGAGTAGGGGGATGCCCTGGAGATAGTTGCGTAGATCATGGTTGAGGCGATCGTTGGGTAGGTCACCAACGCGAATGGGCAAGACGATGGGGCGACGGGTGTTACTACTGTCTTGCAAAAGTCTCACCTGGCGTAACTCTTCGATCACCATTTCACTCACAGCTGCGTGGGGTGACAGCAGCAGTAAAAAATAGTCGCATTGCTGCAAGTTGGCGTAGATCTGCGTTAACCAGCGATCGATAGAAATCTCCTGATTAGAAATGGCATCAGGTACGGTGATGATGGCTTGATGTCCGGCAGTCGTAATGGCTTGATACAACTGGTTGGCTAAGGTGCAATCTGGCTCTTGGTTGCGATAGCTAATGAAGACTTGTTGGGGTAGCGAATCAGTCGGGGATTGGGCGAGCGAAAATTTCTCTAACAGAGAATGAGAGCGATCGCCGGACTGCCGCTGGACTACTCGTTCTAATGCGCCCCGAAATTTCTTTTTGGTGACTTTCTCCCCACAGACAGTAGATAACTTCTGCCAGAGTTTGTAACCTACGGATTTTTCTACATATTCTGGATTCAAGGGATAAATCTCATCATAAGTCCGTCCTTCCCAAGAACCAATAAATACTTCTCGTTCTAAGTCATTTAATCGCTTGCCCGTGTGCTGATAAATTAAGCGATCAGCAAGTTCTAATGCTTCCCTAACATCCATAGCGATCCAGAACCAACCTCAATTTTCAGGATAAAAACAAGGCTCAAAGAGTTTAGCGAACCAACGGGTTCAATCTTTGGAGCGGCTAATGTTAATTCACTAATCAGCGTCTGAACTAATCCATCTTAAGTACTATCTTTGTTTCAAGATGGATTTTGAGAACAGCATATCTCAGCCAATAGAGTTAACTTGATAATGGTTTTGTCTCTCAATAAAAATTTAAGTGATAGTCAAGCTGATCGAGCTATTTCGGGGTTGACGGGTAATGTTCTATCAAACTGGAATACTACTTACCTGGGGTAATTCGTTAGAGTAAATGAGTAGGCTATTGGCTAATTTTTATTCCGTCTTAATTATAAAAAAACTGGAATTCTCTATTTCTGATCCGGATCACAAACAGTCGATCGATATAAATAGAAGTTTCCTGATCATCTCATACTGATGATGTATTTGTGATTAATCAGTAGATCTTTCGTGGTTTTAATGAGGTTTTGTGAGCTATGAATTAGTTATAAGAAGATGAGCTTTTATGAGGTTTTCATGTCACAGATTTGGTTGATCGAGATCACAAGAAGTTAGGTAAATCTCATGAGCTTTTCTGGTTCTCATTTAATGAAATTTTCGCGAAGCTAAGACTATGAACGTTTGAAACAAATTCAGCTCTCCAGCAGCAAACCAAACGATTCAACTGTGCTTCGATTGGCTAGAGGAAACTGTTATGTATACCCCCACTGAGTTTGTTATTCGTCGCTGTACAGAATCGTTGCAAGCAGGCTACCATCAGATTTATGGCGTTCAGAAACCGGAATACGCTGACTTAATCGAGTGGGTGGCAACCACAGCTCTAGACGCGATCGCAACGAGTGATGCTCTCTATCACAACGTAGAACACACCATTTTGGTGGCGGAAATGGGGCAGGAAATTCTGCGGGGTAAGCAACTGCGGGAAGGTAATGTCACTTGCCATGAATGGCTGACGTTTATGATTGCCCTCCTGTGCCATGACATTGGTTACGTCAAGGGCGTCTGCCAGCACGATCAGCCTGCTGAGCGGATCTTTGCTACGGGTGTAGATGATGCGGTAATTACCCTGCCGCTAGGGGCAACGGATGCGAGTCTGACTCCCTACCATGTCGATCGCAGCCAGCGGTTTGTCACAGAAAACTTCAGTAGCCATCCCCTAATTGATGTGGCTGCGATCGTCCAGCAGATTGAACTCACCCGATTTCCCGTCCCCGATGCGCCAGAGTACCGCAAGACAGGGAGCTATGCCGGACTGGCTCGGGCGGCTGATTTAATTGGTCAATTAAGTGATCCTCGCTATCTGGATAAACTCCCAGCCCTATTTCATGAATTTGAGGAAGTGGGAACAACCAAAGCTTTGGGTTACAACCATCCTGCCGATTTACGGGCTAGCTATCCCAAGTTCTTTCGTCATGTTGTCAGTCCCTATCTGGTGGATGGCATTCGTTACTTGGGGATGACTCGTCAAGGCAGACATATTCTGGCAAACCTGTACGCGAATGTGGTGCAAGTGGAACGAGAGCAAAAAGCGGCATCCGTTGATACAGCCCATGCGAATCCGGTGCTAGAGGAATCCCGTTCAGCCAATGCTGTGCCTGAATCTACTAGTTTTGGCATTCCGGCGGCTCAACCGACGAGCTATCGCTTGTTCTGGGGCGAGTTTGATACAGACACAACCTCTAATCCGTTAGGCGTGTGGGCGGATGCACCCAGTAGACCTCTGGAACCGAGCGATCGCCCGCTTGGTATGCCTTACTTCATCCCGAAACAGCTCTAAAATCTTAATCATCCAAAATCCATTCCGATGCCCGCTCACCCAGTTCTAAGGGAATACTGACGGCTCTCCCTAAGCGGGGGCGATCGCGGGTTTTTTCGATGTAGTTTCTTACTGTTTCCGTACTATCCCAGGCGACGAGATAGCTGGCAATGGCATCCAGATGGGCTAAATATTCTGCTTCCGTCATCGGAAAGGAGACCTGTTCCAGATACTTCCACATCACCAACACAAATACTTTCCGCTGGATGCGGCGCAATTGCAGGTCATAGGAGCAACCCCATTTATTCAGGATGATCTGGCGTAACTCTTGTCCGGTCATAACAGGGCTAGCAACTGGCTGGCAAAATTCAGCATAACGGTTTCCGGCGATCACCATCATGGGAAGCTGGGACTGGATCCAGCTGGATCGATCTCCTTAATATTTCGTATCACTTTTAGGGATCCGGACTTAGCTATGATTTCTAGCGACACGAAATGTAATAATTTACCGTATAGAAGCTACAAACGGCATCCATAGGAAATTGTTGCGGTTCTTGCGATTCGCATAGCGACTTGCCTTGGTGGAATTGCGATCGAGGCTTAATCTAGCAGAGGGTGACCTGCGGTATTAAGCCACTCTGATTCCAAGCTCACGATCGTGAGTGATTGCCCAGTGCTTGCTAAGACTCCTTCATCAGAGAACCTAGACCTAGTCATGACTCAAATTTCTGGATCCTCAGACGTCCCTGATATGGGTCGTCGCCAATTCATGAACTTACTCACCTTCGGGGCCATTACGGGGACAGCTCTCGGTGCCCTGTATCCCGTGGTTAAGTATTTCATTCCTCCCTCTTCTGGTGGTGCTGGTGGTGGCGTCACTGCCAAAGATGCGTTGGGAAATGATGTCCTTGTGAGTGATTTCCTGGCAAGCCACAACGCGGGAGACCATGTGTTAGCTCAAGGGCTAAAGGGTGACCCCACCTACATTGTGGTCAAAGAAGACAAGGCGATCGCTGACTTTGGCATTAACGCAGTTTGTACTCACCTGGGCTGCGTCGTTCCCTGGAATGCCGCTGAGAACAAGTTTATGTGTCCTTGCCATGGCTCCCAGTACAACAGCGAAGGAAAGGTGGTCCGGGGTCCAGCTCCTCTGTCTCTGGCACTGGTTCATGCCACTGTTGCCGACGACAAGGTGAACTTTACTAACTGGACTGAAACTGACTTCCGTACCGGCGAAGATCCCTGGTGGGCATAAGCACCCTCGCCGATTCGCTGATCCTAATTGGCTACTGAGACACTGCAACCAAATGAGAAATTCTTCTTTATCCCTGTTATTCCGCCGTCCGGCGATCGCGCTTAAGCCGGCGTTAATGGCGATCGTGGCAATCACCGTTTTTATAGCGGGAAACTTTGCCTTCCCACAATCCGCCGCGGCTTATCCTGTGTTTGCTCAACAAGCTTACAAAAACCCTCGGGAAGCAACCGGACGAATTGTTTGTGCCAACTGCCACTTGGCAGCTAAACCGACTCAAGTCGAAGTGCCTCAAGCCGTGCTGCCCGACACGGTATTTGAAGCTGTGGTGAAAATTCCCTACGACACTAGTGTGCAGCAGGTCGTGGGTAATGGTGAGAAAGGTCCCTTAAATGTTGGTGCCGTTGTGATGCTGCCAGAAGGCTTCAAGCTGGCACCCGAAGACCGGATTCCCGAAGAATTACAAGAAAAGGTGCAAGACCTTTACTACCAACCCTATAGCGAAGATCAAGAAAATATCATCGTTGTGGGTCCGCTACCAGGTGAGCAGTATCAGGAAATTGTGTTCCCGATTCTCTCTCCTGATCCTAACCAAGATAAATCAGTTCACTTTGGTAAGTATTCGGTGCATGTCGGTGGCAACCGGGGGCGCGGTCAAGTTTACCCCAACGGTGAAAAGAGCAATAACACCGTCTACAACGCATCGGCGGCAGGTCAAGTGAGCCAAATTGCTAAGCCTGAAGATGGTGGTTATGAAGTCACCATTCAAACGGCTGATGGCAGCACTGTGGTGGATACCATTCCTCCCGGTCCCGATCTGATCGTGGCTGAAGGACAAGAAGTCAAGGCGGGTGATGCACTAACGGCTAATCCCAATGTGGGTGGCTTTGGTCAAGTGGATGCGGAAATCGTGCTACAAAGCCCCAATCGTGTCGCTGGACTGTTAGCATTCTTCGCGATCGTGGTGATTTCTCAAATCATGCTGGTGCTGAAGAAGAAGCAGATCGAGCGGGTGCAAGAAGCTGAAATGGAATTCTAAGCGCTTGCCACATTGATTTAATTAACTACACAGGGTAGGAACTTCCTACCCTGTTTTGCTATGCGCTGCTTACATACGTCATGCACAACAAAGGGTGAGCCAACTACAGAACTCACCCTCGACCTAAACTAGTTTTTCAAATAACCGAATAGTCAGTACTAGAGAACCTCACCGAGTTCCTGTGCCAGTTGACCCATTAGGGCTGCCCGATCCAGGTCCCTCATCAGGAGGGGTATATTGCCCTGCACTATTACTTAAACTGCTGCGATCGTTTGAAGGATAATATTGTGCTCCTGACAGGTCGAACCCCAGCACTCTTGATGATGCTACTAGCTGAACACCAATCATTAAAGATATCACGCAGAGTGCTTGAGAGAAAGTACTCATGGGAGCCAAAAATGACCTTTATATTCCTCATTGTATGCTTGATAAGTGAATTTGAACAGTATATATACTGAAATTTTATTAAATTACGTTGAAGCCATGTCTAGAAGATCCTTGACCCACTTCTGGGTTTTGAGTGGTTGGTCAGGACCTAAATGGAATAACCTGATGACCTCATTAAGGGTTGCTCGGTCGATAGAATCAAGAGTAGAGCGGCTTGCTGATGAGTTCAGACAGACAGGCGAGTAGCAAAAGGCATGGGGCTGCTGAAGTTGATTGATAGTGCCTAGATACTCAGGTGGTGTCTAGACTACTTTACCTATTCTTCACATAGCCTTGAGCCAATGACTTCCCACTCTCGGATGAGTTAGTTAGTCAAGGCATTGACTACTTGGCTGATACATCTCTTTTCCCAACGATTTCTGTAAATCCGGCTAGTGACATACATATTCACACAATCCTCACAGCGCTGTCATAAAGATTTCAGTAAATTGAGTGAATAATTTGTGTAATTTATAACTTGCCACGATCGCATCCTACGTTAAGTACCTTTATGAACGTGGTCGTTTCTAGTGACTCTGTCTAGATTGTGAAGATAATCTCTACAGGAATCTATTTTCACCTAGCCTCCTGATCCATGAATCATTTGAGACTGGCTATAGCAGTAGTAGCTCTCAGTATCTTGCTCAACCTGACTTACTTGGGCTATTGAGTGGTGAGGTAATACTTTGCTAGCGCTGTCTTGGCGTAGGCTCTGATGCTTCCTTCAATGCTGCTACGACGATTTGGACTAGTTTAGCGGCAGCTCCGGCGGCTCCCCGAACTTGGCGCAAGCGGTTTGACATCTGTTGCAGTTGCTCTGGATGCGCCAACAATGTTAATGCTTGAGCTGCAACGTCTGCCGGTTGCAGCTGCCCGACTAATTCCGGCACAATTTCGGCTTTTGCCCAGATGTTGGGCCATGCGAGCAACCCAATCCGACGCAAAGCTAACCGATTGATCTGCTTGGCAAACCAGCGACCTACTCCAGGTAAATTGACGAGCAAACCCGGTAAGCCATCCCAGGCTCGCATAATATCCATTTGCTGAGTTGGTAATAGCACGATCATGGGCACGGCTAAAGCCCCAAGTTCAGCGGTATTGGCGCCGATCGTCGTTAAGCATAAATCACATTGCGCCAACAGGTCATAGGCAGGGAATTCTGTCCACAAATCTATGTGCAGTCCCGTCGGAGTTTTCAGATAGGGTAGACCATTAGACTGAGGCGGCATGACCAATTCCGCCTGACCCCAACTAAATTGAGCGATCGCGGGATTGTGGTCTGGATCCGCAAATTTGGCTAATCCTGGCAGATCTAGGGTAGGAGCGACAGGGATGCTAAATCGGATCTCTGGATGGCTCTGATGCATCTGCTCCGCGATCGCGAGACACAACGGTACCCCGAGGGAGAGTTTCATGGGTTTAGAGCCGGGAAGGAGTCCGATTAGGGGATGGGGGGATGAGGAAGACGAGGGAGATGGAGAGGATGGGGCAGCTTCGGCCATCAGGTCGCCGACGATCGTAAATTTAGGGGCAAACTTGGGGGGAATGCGATCGCAGACTTGAGCATTCATCACGCCGAAGCGATCAATCCAGCGATGCCAGCGGGCTTCCCATTCTGCGTAGATGACGGTGCGGTAGCCGAGTCGTTTCCCGATCACCACAGGAAAAAACTGATCGCCCCCCAGGAATAAGACAACCCCCTGCGATCGCCAATCCCAATTTTCGGCAGTTCTCCCCCAAAGTAAAAATGGGAAAAAGTGTGATGCGGCTTGAACGCGATCGACTTCTGGATACCGCCGGGCGATCGCCGCTTCCTGACCACTGGCATTAACGCAGGGTGATAGCACAACGGAAATCCGCACTTGAGCGCGATCGTCGCCCAACTGCCGCCGTAACTCGTGCACAACTGGCTTCACCCAGGTAGCTAACTCACCGGGTCCATTCGACAAAATTAGAATATCCACGGCACTGTTCACGGATTAGCCCTCTCACACCTTCCGCTACAATACAGGCACTTCTAGATTAACGACTATGCCTGATGCTGCGATCGTGCGTTCAGCGACCCCAGATGATATTCCAGCCTTATTTACCTTGATTCAGGCGCTAGCAGAGTACGAAAACCTGTCTCATACAGTCACTGGTAATTCAGAATTACTCCATCAGCATTTGTTGGGCGATCGTGCCTTTGCTCAGGCGATCGTGGCTGAGGTGAACAACCAGATCGTTGGCTACATCTTATTTTTCTATACTTATTCCACCTTTTTAACCAAACCAGGAATTTATCTAGAAGATCTGTTTGTGTTGCCAGAGTATCGTCGTCAGGGATTGGGCACCACATTACTCACATATCTAGCCCAACGAGCCGTTTCAGAAGATTGCGGTCGTCTAGAGTGGAGCGTTTTAGATTGGAATCAACCGGCGATCGCCTTTTATCAAGGTCTTGGTGCCGATATATTACCGGACTGGCGCACTTGCCGAGTCACAGGGGCAGCGCTAAGTCAATTAGCAGCGACTCAAGCGACAAACTCCTAAAGCGTTCATTGACCGCTAAGTAATCCAATTCCAGCGGGAGGATGGTAATAGAATGCCACTCCTAAAATTAAGTAAGTTGCTAGTAATAATGCACCATCTAGCCAATTCGAACGACCTTCAGAACTAACAATATTTGTCACTGTGACCGCGATCGCCATTGCTGCCACTTCAAAGGGATTGAAGTTGAGATCGATCGATTGCCCCATGATAAATTGCCCGACAAAGACTAAGACGGGAGCGACGAATAAGGCGACTAGCAAACTATCTCCTGTTGCTGTTGCCACTGACAGATCCATTTGATTTTTCATCGCTAAGCGGACGACAGTTACATATCCCGCTACATCACTAATTAACGGAATCAGAATGACCCCAGTAAATAATGGAGTCAGTCCAAGCTGTTGCGTTTCTAACTCCACCACATCCACAAATAAATCAGATTCAATTGCGATCGCGATCGTCGATGCCAGTAAAACTCCAATCCAGAACCATAGCTTTGAGCCTTTGGGCAGTTTAGCCGCTTCATCACCACTATCCGGTGAATCCTCATCTGCCAGCGCGACTTGATACAAGTAACTATGGGTTTTGAGAGAGAACAGCAACGTTAAGCCATAAACCACAATCAACACACTGGCAGTCGCAAGCGATAAATTCCGGACGATCTCCACATCCACAATGTCAGATGTCCAGATCACGAGGGTAGGTAGCCCGATCGCGATCACCGCCAGCGTCATGGAGGAACCATTCACTTTGGTCAGAATCGGCTGAAACTCTTGCTCTCGGTAACGCAGTCCGCCCGTTAACATCGCTAATCCCAACAGCAGGAGCAAATCACTCAAAATTGTGCCTGTGATACTGGCTTCCACAATGTCTACTAATCCTGCTCGCAGGGCAACTAGAGCAATGATTAACTCTGTCGCATTGCCAAACACTGCATTGACTAAGCCACCCACACTGGGTCCAGTCACAACCGCCACTTTCTCCGTTGCTGTGCTTAACCAGATGGCTAAAGGCACGATCGCCAATGCCGAGGTGACAAATACGGCAGTAGTGCCCCAATGCAGCCAGTCAGCCGCGATCGAGATCGGGACGAAAATCAATAGCACCAGTGGAATCAGATTTTTCAAACTCATCATTATTATGTCAACAAGGGCATTCGCAATCCCCTAGAGCAACTTTTCCACCATACAACTCTTCTCCACAACCCATAACACCGCCAGCCTGACGGCTGCGATCGCCGAAATAGCATAGCTCATGCTCCGAACCTCATGAGAGACCAGCCGAGCACCAGAGAACATTTGAAAAAGTTCATAACTGTGGCATTCTGGAAAACCAAGGGTTCGCTTGCAAGGATTGAGGGTTATGCCAATTTGGGTCAACGAGCAATTCGATCCATCCGGAATTCTGTACTCCTGTATCGCCTGCTGCGATCAGGCTCAAGCCCAGGATTGCCATCAGACGTTTAAAGATAATCTCTCAGAAGACCAAAAAGCGGCTGGGTGGGTGGCACGGCTTCGCACGGTTGAGTCGTGGGATGAAGTTCCAGCCAATGCCTTGAAGTTAGATTAGTATGCCAAATTAGCCTGATCGAGGAGATAGGGAAGGGTTGATTACGGCGACGGGGGGTGGCGATCGGCTATCCTAAAAAAAGCTTAAGTTTGTTACGGAACTTAATACGCTCCCCTTCCCTAGAACCCCTATGAAGTGCATTATTAATCGTCGGGCTCAGTTTTCAGCCAGTCATCGTTACTGGTTGCCGGAACTGAGTGATGCCGAGAACCTTGAGCGATTCGGTGCCTGTACCCGTTCTCCTGGACATGGGCATAACTATGTCCTGTATGTTTCGATGGCAGGTGAGCTAGATGAATATGGCATGGTGTTAAACCTGTCGGATGTCAAGCATGTAATCAAGCAGGAAGTCACCAGCCAGCTTGATTTTGCTTACCTGAATGATGTCTGGGTAGAGTTTCAGCAAACGTTACCGACGACTGAAAATATCGCGCGGGTGATCTGGCAACATTTGTCACCTCACCTTCCCTTAGTGCGCATTCAACTGTTTGAGCATCCCGAACTCTGGTCAGATTATTACGGAAACGATATGGAAGCCTATCTCACGATTAGTACACATTTCAGTGCTGCCCATCGCCTTGCTCGTCCTGACCTCAGTTTTGAGGAGAACTGTGAGATTTACGGGAAGTGTGCTCGACCCAATGGGCATGGTCATAACTACCATTTAGAAGTGACCATTAAAGGTGAAGTGGATCCTCGAACCGGGATGATTGCGGATCTGGTTGCCTTCCAGAAAGCCGTAGATACTTATGTTGTGGAACCCTTTGATCACACCTTTTTGAATAAAGATATCCCCTACTTCGCTAACGTTGTCCCAACCGCCGAAAATATTGCGGTTCACATTCGGGATTTATTGCAAGAACCGATCTGCCAAATTGGGGCACAGTTGCATAAAATCAAGCTGATTGAAAGTCCGAACAATTCCTGTGAAGTTTATGCCTCAGAGCTTCAGGGTGAACCGAATCTTACCAGCCTGCGAGAATTGGCACTGGCTCAAAACTAGAGAGTGATTCCGATCGGTTTCCAGGTGCAACAGCCTGGAAACCTGGCTCACTGTAACTGTTCTAGCGACACTGGCAGAATCAGAGAAGAAGCGATGTTTGAAGCTATGATATCGATCACCCGCCGATTCCGATTTTGGCTGATTGGGTTGACTGCCGTAATTCTGAGCTTGGTGGTCAGTCCGTCTGGCTGGCTAACACTAGTTTGTTCACTGGGATCTGATCAAGCCGTTTGTGCCCAACAATCCCCTGCTAACTCAGAACCTGACTGCCCTGTGCCTCTATTTAGCAATCTGGGCAACTATCATCATGCGATCGCCACAACATCGCCTCGTGCCCAGCAGTATTTTGACCAAGGTATGACGTTGGTTTATGGATTTAATCACCCAGAAGCCATCCGGTCTTTCCGGGAAGCCACCCGCTTGGATCCCACCTGTACGATGTGTTATTGGGGATTAGCGTTAGCCTGGGGACCTCATATTAACGCGGGTATGTCCAAAGATGGGGTGAAAGAGGCGTGGCAAGCACTCCAAACTGCCCAATCTTTGAGCCAGGCTGCCCCTGCGGCTGAAGCTGCCTATGTCCAGGCTTTAGCCGCTCGGTATGCTCCTAACCCACCGAAGGATCGCCGCCCCCTCGATCGGGCTTATGCCGATGCAATGCGGCAGGTGGCGCAACAGTACCCTGATGATCCTGATGCTGCCACTCTGTTTGCTGAAGCCTTAATGAACGGCACACCCTGGTATTACTGGAATGGTGATAGTCCCAAGCCGGAAACCGTAGAGATTTTGAAGGCGCTGGAGTCGGCATTACAGCTCAATGCCAATCATCCAGGGGCAAACCACTACTATATTCATGCCGTAGAAGCCTCGCCTCATCCTGAACAGGCTGTGCCTCATGCCGATCGGCTGAAGACCCTAGTGCCTGGAGCCGGTCACCTCGTACACATGCCTTCCCATATCCAGATCCAACTGGGGCAATATCACGCAGCGGTCGTTGCGAACCAGCAAGCGATTAAAGCAGATCGGGAGTATGTCAAACAATGCCATGTGCAAAGCCAGTATTTGACTAAACTCTACGCTCCCCATAACTACCATTTTCTCTGGACAGCAGCGATGATGGGTGGAGAAAGCCAGGTCGCACTTCAGGCAGCCCAGCAGATTGCCACCGATGCCGATCGCCAGTTGAGCCAAACCACTCGACCAGGGGTGTTATACCATCATGCGGCGACCCCACTGTATACCTTGATTAAATTCGGTCAGTGGTCGGCGATTTTTGCCACTCCCCAACCTGATCCTCAATGGAAATATCCTGTGGGCGTCTGGCATTTTGCCCGAGGCGTGGCATTTCGAGCAACTGGTAAACCACAGGATGCCCTAAAGGAATTGCAGGAGTTACGCCAGATCGCCGCTGATCGTCAGCTCAAATCCATCATGATTGAAAGTAACTCAGCTGCCACCTTATTGCAAATCGCCGCGAATGTGCTGTCGGGGGAACTTGCTGCCCAACAAGGAAACTATGCGGCGGCAGTGCAGGATTTGCAAGCTGCGATCGCCTTAGAAGACAAACTCAACTATGTGGAACCGCAGGCATGGCATTCTCCAGTGCGGCAAACCTTGGGCGCGGTATTACTCCAAGCCGAGCGTCCGGTGGAGGCAGAAGCCGTTTATCGAGAAGACTTACAGCGGCATCCAGAAAATGGTTGGTCATTATTTGGGTTAGCTGCCAGCTTGCAAGCTCAGGGCAAAACAGAGGCGGCGCAGGCAGTCCAAACTCGGTTTGAGGTTGCCTGGAAACATGCCGATGTTCAGCTAACAGCGTCCTATCTTTAAGGTTCTGCAAAAAGAGAGCTGTTCAATCTTAGTTCCAGTCATTTATTGGCGATCGAGATGGGTCTGAGCCAGGCTCATCATGACATCGAACTTAAAGTTATACGTTAGTTTCTCTAAGTCGTGAGCTAGAGAGGCGGACTCGGGCGGAATCTGTTGCAGCAATTTCCGCACCACTTCATCCTGACAACGCACGGAGGCTTCATACAGTCTAGAGATCCATTCGGTTGGCATCACTGCCAGATCCTCAGCTGTCAACGGGGGAGTGACTGATGCTGGCTTAGTGCTTGATGATGGCGGACGATCGTCCGCATAAATAAACTGTATGCCCAAATGTTCTGTCATTTTTTGAAACAGTGTTTCGGCTTGGAACGGTTTACTGACATAGTCATTACAACCAGCGGCAAGGGCAAGGGCTTGATCACCGGATAGCGCCTGCGCGGTTAAGGCAATAATGACTGTAGGGTGTGCTGCATTGATCGCATCTCCTAGAGATTCCTCCTGCTCCAATGCCCGAATTTTTCGGGTCGTTTCATAGCCATTCAGCCCAGGCAAGCGCATATCCATCCAGATCAGTTCAGGATGCCACTGTTGCCACAGCGTAATTGCTTCTTCTCCGGTCGTCGCGGTTTGGATGGACAGACCTAACTGGTCGAATAATCGCACTAGAAGCAACCGATTTTCTAACTGATCGTCTACCGCCAAAATGCGATACCGAGGTTGATTGGGAGCTAGACCAATAGCTAAAGCCGCCTGGTGAGATGAAGTCATTGGGGGAGGAGCGATCGCGGTTTCCACCGGCAGGATGAATTGAAATGTACTGCCCTGTCCTAAGGTGCTATGCACCGTCAGTTCCCCTCCCATGAATTGCACCAATCGCCGGCTAATCGTTAATCCTAGTCCAGTGCCCTCCTGCACCTTTTGACCCATAACTGTTTGACCAAAGGCATCAAAAATCTGATGTAGATCTTCAGGAGCAATGCCAATGCCGGTGTCTTTGACCTGAAATAGGAGGAAGGTAGAGGATGCAGGACTAGCCTCAGAACCGATGAGCGCACAGGGAGTCTGGGATCCTTCGCTCCAGCTAGCCACTTCTACCCGCAGGGTGACACTGCCAACATCTGTAAATTTAATGGCATTACTGAGCAGGTTAAACAACACCTGTTGGAGCTTTTGCCCATCCACTACGATGTATGGCGGCACATCGGGACAAATTTCTAAACCAAACTGCAAGCGTTTGCGATCGACTCGTTCGCTGAATGTATCGCGAACTAATTTCAGGTGCGAGAACAGATCAATGGTTTGTGGTTCCAGGGTGAGCTTTCCAGCTTCTACCTTGGCTAAATCCAACACTTCATTGATTAACTTCAGCAAATGGTTGCCACTCGCGTGAATGAGCTGGAGATAGGTATGACCATCCGAGGATAAATTAGGTTGGCGCTGCATCAGTTGAGTAAACCCCAGAATCGCATTCAGCGGAGTGCGGAGTTCATGACTCATGTTGGCCAGGAACGTGCTTTTGGCGTGGTTAGCCGCTTCTGCTAGTTCTTTCGCGAGCTGGAGATCGTGTTCAGCTTGTTTACGATCGGTAATGTCTACTGAAAATGCCGTCACCACCCAACAACCCTGCGCGGCATCCCAATAGGAGTTATTGGTTTGCGAGATCCAGTGCAAACTACCTTGTTTGTGACGCAAGCGATATTCGTAGGTGGCCGTTTGTTCGGCAAAAATATTGGCAAATAGTTGGGGGGCGATCGCTTGCCAATCGTCTGGCTCAATCCGGCTCGTCCAGAGGGTATTGTCCAGGGTAAGTTCCGCAGGCGTATATCCCGACAGTAGCTCGCATCCCGCCGAGACCAGCTCAATTTGCCAGGTGTTGTCTTTAAACACTTGGAGCCGGGTAATAGCTGCACTGGTGCTATTGAGAATATCCCGAGTTTTAGTTTCAGAGCGTTGCAGTGCCTCTTCTAGCTGCTTGCGATCGCTAATGTCCTTCAATCCGATAATCATGACCTCTTGACCATCCAGAGATAATTTTTCGGCGGATAGCCACACCACTCTGGTTTCCCCCGACTTGATTCGGGCAATCACTTCCTGGTTATAAAACCGACCCTGAGTTCGCAGTTGCTCCCTAGCTTGCTGCCGCTCTTCCGAGCTGGCCCATAGACCTAGTTCTAATGTGGTTCGACCAATGAACTCTTCACGCGAGTAACCAAAAATTTCTGTCATGCGATTGTTCACTTCCAGAAACCGCCCGTCTGAAAAACTCATAATCGCGATCGGGTCAGGACTGGTACGGAACACCGTTGTAAACTTTTCTTCCGACTCCTCTAACGCCTGTTTGACCTGATCAAAGGAGTGTTGTAAGAGATCCGCCATTTGGTTAAAGGACTGAACTAAACCCTGGACTTCTGCAATCACACTATCATCAGACAACCGCTGGATTAGATTACCAGTAGCCAGTTCCCGGCTAACTTGATTGAGCCGCTGAATCCGCATCGTCACCCGATGGGCAATGATTAGCCCTGAGGCGATCGCAATTCCCAACGCTAAGGTAGACAGCATTAACGTATGCCGAGTATTCGCGTGAATTGTACCCATCACGTCAGCTTCAGGCACAACGACCACAATTAACCAATCCAATTTGCTTTGAACTGGCACCACTTGAGCAAAATAATGGTGGGAATTGAACGCAAATTGCAACGATTGAGGTTGGCTAATCCGCTCAAAGGATTGGTTGCGATTCAGCAACGCCTCCGCTGTGGCACGAGTAATCGCATTCTGACTCTGGATCACCGCCAGACGACGGCGACGAGCATTGACGTTTTCAGTCAAGAGTTGGCGAGGCTGTTGCTCAAACGGAACTTCACCTGTAGAAGTCGCAATCAGCAACCCATTCCGCTCTAGCAGAAAAGCTTGTCCATTCGGGCTGATATTTAAGTTGGCCAGGAAGCGACCCACCTGAGTCAGCGAATTAGTGGCTCCTGTCGTCCCCAGAAATCGGCGCTGGGCATCCAACAAGGGTGAGGTATAGCATAAATGGATTTCCGGTCGGTCCTTACCTTTGGCCAAGCTAACAATTAAAAACCACTGATCTTGTTGAGTCTTGCGGATGGCTTGGTAAACCGAATTTTGCGGTGGATCATTGTGAGGATCAAAATCTGTTCTAATGTCTTGAAGTTGCAGATTTTTCCCATCTTGATCCGCAAAATAACGGTAAAAACCGCGACAGATCGACACATCGACTTTGCGAATCACCACTTTCTGAGGCGTCAATCGCTGCACTGAAATAAAGTCACCTGCCGCATTCGTTAAACCCACAATCCCAAGGGTAGGAAAAGTTTGAGTCTGCTGGACAAAATAGTTTTGCAGCTGAGGAAGATTGTTTGGATCTAACACCTCTTGTTTGATCAGGGCAGCATTATTTTGAGCGACAGATTCAATCAAAGAAAAATGAGATTCTAAATTATTTTGTACCCGATCGCTGGTTTGACGCATTAATTGATTGATCAGATTTGTCGTCGCTTGCTGCCCACTGCGATAGGACAGATAGCCAACGAGTGCCACTGCCCCAACCGTTTGCAATACAAAGGGAATTACGAGAGCTAACCGCAGGGAAATTGATTGACGAGGAATGCGAAACCAGCTACTTGAAGTCACGGGTGGATACAATTAGATAGCTAGAGGGAGGTTTTGCTTGTAGAACTATCTCGGTGAATTGGCTACAAGCAAAAGCATAGAGAATTTAGTTTTATTTTGATCAGAAAAAACTAAATTCTTGTCATAATATTGGCTTGGTTTATTTCTCAGTAAATGTCCAGACTCCATTCCAATTGGCGGGGATCCCTTGTTCCCGCAACTGGGCAATTCGCTGCAAGTATAAACTAGCCGTTTTATCTAATGGATTAATCGTTAGCACTTGCTCAAAGCACTGACGGGCGGCTAACCAATTGCCGTCGCGGTAATGCTGTACTCCTTGTTTAAACTCCGCCAATGTTTGCAATTTTAATTGGCGATTTGTTTCTACATCCGCCTCTAATACTTCGTAAATGGCGATCGCTTCACTGCGACCTTTGACAATCACCCGATCTAAAAACCGCAATAGGTAGCGATCGGGATCTGCCAACCGTTGTAATAGATCAGCAGAAATCAGCAGCGACACGCCGTAAAACTTGGTTAATCCTTCTAAGCGGGATGTGAGATTGACATTATCAGAGAGTGTATCGCCCTGGACCCGATTGTTTTCGCCTACCATTCCCACCATGACATGACCAAAGTGCAGTCCCATGCCGATCGCGATCGGGAGTAAGCCTTGAGCTTCCCGCTCCTGGTTGTATTGTCGCAGTTGGCGAAATTGGGCAATCCCGGCTTGCACCGCATCATCCGCACGATCGGGAAACACAGCCATCATGCCGTCGCCCATGAATTTGACCACAAACCCGTTGTAGTTGCGGATTTCAGGACTTACCCGTCCCAAATAGGCATTGATAAAATTGAAGCTCTCTTGGGGAGTCATTTGCTCTGCCATCGGCGTAAAGGAGCGAATGTCCGAAAACATCACGGCCATTTCTTTACTGGCATGATCCCCCAGTTCTACATGTGTGACATCCGCTTTCTTCAAAAACTTGAGATACTCCGGCGGGAAAAATCGGGCAAAGGAGTTGCGTTGATGTTCCAGCGATTCAAAGGAGGTTTTCAGTTGGCGAGTCATGCTGTTAAACGAGCCTGCCAGATTTTCTAGCTCAATCACACTCGCAATACCCCCCGTGACTTGGACCGATTGATCAAAATCTCCATTAGCGACTGCCTGCGCTGCCTGATCCAGTCTGAGGATTTTGCCACTGATCCAGCGAGCGACGTAATATCCCCCCACGATCGCGGCGGCTAGCGCTAACAGGCACAGCAGCACAGTTGTCCGAGTATTGTTAATAATTTGCTGCATGAAATCTGATTCTGGCATGGCAACCACAATCAACCAAGTCAGCCCATGTTTATCGGTAAAGGGCGATACTTGCAAAAACTGGCGTTGTCCATCGGGGGTGAAAAATTCTAATTGATAGTCTTGCTGAATGGATTCCAATTTATTGAATTGCCGACTGAGAAAGGCAAAGCTCGATTGCATCAACGGGTTCTGGCTATCGATCGCCCGCACTCGCACTAAATCTGACTTGACTTTTTTCCATAACGGCTGATCCTTCAGCGACGTAGACACCAAATTGCCCGTCGGTTCGACAATATACACCTGCCCAGTGCGCCCAATTTTCAAGGTGCTGAGAAAGTCGCGAATCTGATTCAGGCTCATCTGGCAAGTCAGAATCCCAAGCAAATTGCCGTCGCGATCGTAGTAGGGATGCGTCGCATTCATTTGCAGCGTCGGATTCGTGACATTAATAAAAATCTCACTCCAGGCCGGTTTCTGCGACCCTAAAATCGCGGTGTAAAACGGACGTTTCCGGACATCATAGTTCGGAATACTTTTGGCAAACCGTACCCGATTCCCGTTCTGATCGAGATCGTACAGATCCAAATTACCAGTACCAAAACTTAACTGCTCAGCCACCTGGGGGCGCTCCGCTGGCGACCAACGATTGATCCAACCCACACGACTGTACTGCCCCTGTTCGTTGGCAAAGCCAACATAACCGATCGCTTGATACGTTAAGACCTGCCGCCAGAAATACGGTTCTGCTGCCGGAATATTTTGGAAATCGAGAATTCCTAGGTCGATCGCATCGGCATTTACCCGATTCACTAACGGTGGCACACTGACGTAGATTCTAATCCGATCGCGAACTCGCGCCGTGACTTCACTCCGTAACTGATGTGCCAGATCGGTTACCGCCTGTTGTCCACTCCGAAATGATAGCCACCCAACTAAACTCACTGCTGCCACAATTTGCACGACAAACGGCACCACTAGAGTTGTGCGTAAGCGGAACTGGCGTAGGGCCGTGCGAGTCACTCGCTGAGCAGTTTCCATAGAAGCAATTAGAGCCGTAATGTGACGAGTTAATGAATAGGAGCAGTCAATCCGGTAGATGAGATGATGCCCGATGGGGCTTGACGATCGAGATGATGCTGGCGATCGGACTTATTATGCCCACCAACTTACCCTCAAGAGTAAGCTGTCTATGCAACAAAAACCATGATCTACCCAGGTTTGCGGATCGGCGCTTAAAGGCGAGAATGGATCAAGGCAATTCTGCCTATTCGTTAAACGTTTACCCGTCACCTTTGGTTTATGACTGTTCGTGTTCGCATTGCTCCCAGTCCGACTGGAAATTTGCACATCGGCACCGCCCGGACTGCGGTGTTTAACTGGCTATTTGCCCGTCATCATGGCGGCAAATTCATCCTCCGGATCGAAGACACTGACCTAGAGCGATCGCGCCCCGAATACACGGATAACATCCTGGAAGGGCTGACCTGGCTAGGGCTGACCTGGGATGAAGGACCAATCTATCAAACCCAACGATTTGATATCTATCGCGAGAAAATCCAAACGTTGCTCGATCAAGGGTTGGCTTACCGCGCCTACGATACTCCAGAAGAACTGGAGGCGATGCGGGAAGCTCAGAAATCCAGTGGTCAGGCTCCCCGCTACGACAATCGCCATCGTAATCTGACTTCTGAACAACAAGCCGCCTTTGAAGCAGAAGGCAGAACGGCAGTGATTCGCTTCAAAATTGACGACGATCGCGAAATAGCCTGGAATGATTTAGTCCGGGGCACTGTCACCTGGAAAGGTCGAGATTTAGGTGGGGACATGGTGATCGCCAGAGCCGCCTCTGCTAGTGACATCGGGCAACCCCTGTATAACTTTGTGGTGGTGGTCGATGACATTGATATGCAGATCAGCCATGTAATCCGGGGTGAGGATCACATTGGCAATACGCCCAAGCAAATTCTGCTGTATGAAGCCTTAGGCGCCACTGTGCCTCAATTTGGTCACACGCCATTAATTCTGAACCAAGCGGGAGCCAAACTCTCCAAGCGGGATGGCGTTACCTCCATTTCCGACTTCCGCCGTATGGGCTACACGCCTGAAGCGATCGGCAACTACATGACGCTGCTGGGTTGGTCGCCCCCCGAAGGCATGACCGAAATTTTCAACTTATCGGAAGCGGCGCAAGCCTTCAGCTTCGATCGCGTCAACAAAGCCGGAGCCAAATTCGATTGGGACAAGCTGAATTGGCTGAATAGCCAGTATCTCCATAAGATGCCGATCGATCAGCTCACCGATTTACTGATTCCCTACTGGCAAGCAGCAAGCTTCAAAACAGATTGGACAGCCCAACGTCCCTGGCTAGAACAATTGACGGCATTGATTGCGCCTAGCCTGACCCGCTTAGAAGATGCGGTAGCTATGAGCCGCTATTTGTTCATTCCGAAGGTGGAGTTTACCGAAGAGGCTACTAAGAAACTGCAACAGGACGGATCAGGTGCGATCGTGCAAGGCATCCTGGCGGCAACACAACAGCAAGAGTCCCTGGACGAAACCAGTGCTGCCAACCTCTTGAAGCAAGTGGCTAAGGATTTGGGACGGAAGGAAGGTCAACTGAAACCGATTCTCCGGGTTGCTTTGACGGGTGATACCCGTGGACCGGATTTGATCCAATCCTGGTTACTGCTGCATCAAAAAGGCTGGGATCGCGATCGGTTACAAAACGCCCTGGTCGTAGCAAAATAAGGACTAGGAACCCTGAGACTGCAACATTACTGGAACTCTGCGGTTTTACCAACGTCATCTATTCACATACAGTCAACTGTGCATGAGTCATGGTCACAATGAATCATATTAGATTCACTATCCGCCGATCGCAGCCGTGGCTAGCGATCGCTGCAATCGCACTTTTCACCAGTCTTGCCACCCAGTCTCAGGTTGCTCTCTCCCAACCCGCCAAGGTGACGATCGCGCCACAATTTTCTCCCAATCCGCTACAAGTCGAAGGAGTTGGTGGGGGCGATGTTGCCGCTAGCACGATCGTGGGCACAAGTGCTACTCAAACTGGTCCTTGCTCGGGATTTGTGAATACCAACCCCGACCACGTGCTAAAACTCACCAAGTTCTTCAACTCTCTTAACCTGCAAGTCGAGAGCGATGAGGATACTGCCTTAATTATCAAAGGTCCGGGTGGAGTGTGGTGCAATGACGATTTTGATGGCAAAAACCCTGGTATTTCTGGGCAGTGGCAAGCAGGGGACTATGCGATCTGGGTCAGTTCCTATAGAAAAAATCACTCGCCCAACTATACCCTGCGGGTGAGAGAAGACCGCTAACCAGCACTAATTCTGAGAAAGCTGAAGCATAAATTTTGTCTGAAGGGTGAGTGAACTTGCCCTTTGCTGTTTGGGCATGGAATCCCCTGCCCTTTGACAATTACTGCATCTTTATCCCCTCTCGTTGTCCTAATTTCCCCTAGCCCCTTCGCTGCTACCTCTTCACCTACAAGTTGCTCTGATCCTGATAATTACGTTACATTTAATTAACATTACTCTTTCAGCTTGATCCTCTTGTTGTATGGGAGTTTCTACTCACCGCAGAGGAGTGATTCGCCAGGAAGATGGTGACGGAAAACAGCTAGAGCTATTGCTTTAGTTGCAAGATGTCGCTTCATAGCGATTCATATCTTAAAGAGATTTATTCTTGTCGCAGCATCGAGGGGACGCTCGTTTATGAAACTTTCTTGGAGAACAGTTCTGCTATGGGCGCTGCCAGCCCTGGTTATCGGGTTTTTTCTCTGGCAGGGGTCATTTGCCGCCACTCCAATGAGTATGAGCAGAAATACTGCTAGCACTCGCATGACCTATGGTCGGTTTTTAGAATATTTAGAAACCGATCGTGTGGTTAGCGTTGACCTGTACGACGGCGGTCGCACCGCGATCGTGGAAGCCGTTGATCCAGAGTTAGATAATCGGCTGCAACGCCTCCGAGTTGATCTGCCCGGCAATTCTCCGGAAGTGGTTTCTAAACTCAGGGACGCGGGAATTAGCTTCGATTCCCATCCTGCCCGGAATGATGGCGCCATCTGGGGACTGCTGGGTAATTTGATTTTCCCGATTCTACTGATTGGTGGTTTGTTCTTTTTGTTCCGGCGATCGGGCAACGTCCCCGGTGGTCCCGGTCAAGCGATGAACTTTGGTAAGTCTCGCGCTCGGTTCCAGATGGAAGCTAAAACCGGTGTGATGTTTGATGATGTCGCCGGAATTGAAGAAGCCAAAGAAGAACTGCAAGAAGTCGTCACCTTCCTGAAAAAACCAGAACGCTTTACGGCGGTTGGGGCACGGATTCCTAAAGGAGTTCTATTAGTTGGCCCACCAGGAACTGGGAAAACCTTACTCGCAAAAGCGATCGCGGGTGAAGCGGGTGTGCCCTTCTTCAGTATCTCCGGTTCTGAATTTGTGGAAATGTTTGTTGGGGTAGGTGCGTCTCGCGTTCGGGATTTGTTCAAGAAAGCCAAAGAAAACGCGCCCTGTATCATCTTCATCGATGAAATTGATGCCGTGGGTCGGCAACGGGGTGCTGGTATCGGTGGCGGTAACGATGAACGGGAACAAACCCTGAACCAATTACTGACCGAAATGGATGGTTTCGAGGGCAACACTGGCATTATCGTGATTGCCGCGACTAACCGTCCCGATGTACTGGATGCGGCTCTCCTGCGTCCGGGTCGCTTCGATCGCCAGATTACGGTCGATGTGCCCGACATCAAAGGTCGTTTAGATGTGCTAAAAGTGCACTCTCGCAACAAAAAGCTGGCCCCCGAAATTTCGCTAGAAGCGATCGCCCGACGGACTCCCGGCTTTTCTGGTGCCGATCTAGCCAACTTGTTGAACGAAGCGGCAATTCTGACTGCCCGTCGTCGCAAGGAAGCGATCACGATGCTGGAAATCGATGATGCGGTCGATCGCGTAATCGCTGGGATGGAAGGGACGCCATTGGTGGATAGCAAGAGTAAGCGCTTGATTGCCTACCATGAAATTGGGCACGCGATCGTGGGTACGCTGCTGAAGGAACATGATCCGGTGCAAAAAGTCACCCTGGTGCCCCGTGGGCAAGCCCGTGGTTTAACCTGGTTTACTCCTAATGAAGAACAAAGCTTGATCTCCAGAGCCCAAATCCTGGCTCGGATCACTGGGGCGTTAGGCGGTCGGGCGGCTGAAGAGGTTGTGTTTGGTGATGCCGAAGTTACAACTGGAGCAGGTAACGACCTGCAACAGGTCAGCAACATGGCGCGGCAAATGGTGACTCGTTTCGGTATGTCCGATTTAGGACCGTTGTCGCTGGAAGGGCAATCGTCTGAAGTGTTCTTGGGTCGCGATTTGATGGTGCGATCGGAATATTCGGAAGAAATTTCGGCACGGATTGATGCTCAAGTCCGTTCGATCGTCGAACATTGTTACGACATGGCTCGCGCCTATATTCGCGATAACCGGACGGTGATTGACCGTTTAGTGGATCTGTTAATTGAACGCGAAACGATCGATGGCGAAGAGTTTCGCCGAATCGTGGCTGAGTATACAGATATACCTGAGAAAGAGCAGTATGTTCCTCAGATATAGTCTCGAAACTCTCAGTAAGTAGACAAACGGGGATGACGGCACCTCATCCCCGTTTTTATGGCAAAAATTACAGCTGATTGGATACTGGCAGACAACGGCGACTTGACTGATCACGGCTGACCAAATTCTTGGGCAGCAACGGATTGAGTGGACTACCCAACTCTTTTTGCCGCAAAATCTGATTATCTTTACCCAGAATCCGCAACTCGCAAATATCCGTGGCACCCGGAGCGAGTAGGGCGAAGGAGCCAGTTACCGTAAATTGTCGCAAGACGGTGCCATTGTTAAATGTGGCTTCTACCGCTTTAACTTTAGGAGCCAAGACTTGGCCATACAGAATCGTATAGCGATCGCCCTCTCGGCTCTGCGATCGACTAATCCCATATTCAATTAATTTTTCGGGTGATGTGGGCGTACTGCCTGTGCCATAGCTATCACTACTGCTAACATGCCAGCTCATGCCATTGCGCTGGACAACCTGATGTCCAAACACTCGCTGCATAGATGACTTGCCATCTTGAGTAGGGCAAAGAGCACTGTATAGCACGACCATCCCCTTCGACCAGCGATGAGTACTCAGGACTTGGAACCCCTTCGCTGTCGTATGATCCAGGGTTGGACAGGAGACATTTTGATAAACTACACCGTTGGGATCATCGGCTAACAGCACGAGGGTATAGCCAACCGCGACCAGTGAGACCAGTCCGACTAAGCAGGGTAGCCAGCGTTTCATTGGTTATTGCTTACAACAGCTTGCTTTAAGGACTTATTGCAGTCTGCCCCGATCCTAAAGAGAAGTTATCTTAGTGCTGAGAGAATTAATCAATTTTTAATCGGTTCTGGGTCGCAGCGAATTTCCAGCAGAAATCCATCTGGGTCATAGAAATAAATCCCCCGCCCGGTAGGACGGCTGACTGGACCATGATCAATCCGAACGTCATGGTGGTGTAACACCGCGATCGCGTGATCAAATGCCGCTGGCTCAATATCAAATGCTAAATGATTGGCGCGGGTAAATTGCTGACTCGGATCCGGATCCGGTGGGGCTAAATCGGGTTCCCAAAACAGATCCAAGATGGTGCCATCGGGGGTGACAAAGTTAGCCACCTTCCCAGTTGCCACCAGTTCCGTCAAGGTGGCTGGTACTTCATCCCCCGTTAGTTCATGCAACCCCAGGATATTGCCATAGAAATGCCGGGATGCCTGCATATCCTGCACATTCAGGGCAATATGATGGACTCGGCGCAAAGTGCCGATCGCTAACCTGTTAGCCCCATTGGGATTAGTCTTTATCGATTCTGCGGGAGTTAATCCAGCCTTCCTGACCATTGCTACCTCGAATCAGTGACCAGTTATTCCCCTCATTATCTTTGTAGGTTCGCCGAACTGTCACCCGTTCACCGCCAGCAACCGTTGCCACTTGAGTTCCAGCATTCCGACCTTTAGACGGACGGTTGAGCAACTCCAATGTGCCACCCGGTTCGACCTTAGCCCGATATGGACGGACTTCCTTACCCCAGTTGTACTCCACTTGCGAGGACGATCCCTGTTCTTCCTGAAGGCGACGAGAATTGATCCAACCTTCCTGTCCATTTGCCCCCGTCACTAATGCCCAGGTGGTATCACTATCCGCCCGATACAGCCGCGTTACCCTGACCAGTTCGCCGCCCTGCACTTTCGCAATTTCATACCCCTTATCTTTGCCCTTAGTTGGTCGGTTCAGCAATTCCAATGGCACATTGCCTTCGACTCGGGCACGGAAGGGACGGACTTCATTGCCCCAGTTTTCTTCCACATCGGAATAGAAGTTACCACCTGTCGTGTTGGTCTTCTGGTAATTCAGCACTCGGGCATTGCGATTAACGGTACAGTAACCAGAAACACGCCGATCGTTAATTCGCCAGTTTACTGTCGCCGTGCCATTACGCTCGACTCGCCCCAGTGCCACCTCAATGTCATCGGGATCAACCCGATTAAACTCAGGGACCGATCGCGTTAAATAGGTTTTACAGGCTTGTTGCTGTTCTGCTAAACGCGCTGTTTCTTCAAAACTCTGAGCCTGGGTACTGGTGGCTAACGTAACGCTCGATAAGGTGATGAGTGTACTCAGTAGAATCCGTTTCATAGGTGCATATCCTAAACGCTAATCCTTAAATCAGCCGAGATGACCTGAAAGCCATGCCCGAACGGCACAACACTTACACACTATAGAAGTGCTGTAGAGAAGATAGTTGGTTTTATTGTCTAAGAAAGAAATAGACGGAATTGATTGATATTTGTTCCCTCTAACTTGAGTTGAGATGTATAGCCACTCCAGGATGTCGATTCCTTCCAGTAGCTGTTACATACTAAGTAAAAGTTCTCCTCCTGTATATGCCATTGCCTCGCCTCCTGCAACCCTTTCAGGTTGACCCAGTTAAGATTCCACTGCGATGGCTTCTGGTAATTCCCTTTGTGTTGCAAACCGTAGGAGCAACCGCGATCGTCGGTTATTTTGCTTACCGTAGCGGTCAACGAGCCGTTGAGAATCTTGCCTATCAGCTCTTGCAACAAACTTCAGCTCGCGTCAGCGATCGCCTCACAAGTTTTTTGCAGCCTTCTCAGCAAGTGACTGCCACCAACCGTTTACTTGTAGAGCAGGGCACCCTCAATCTCAGTCATCATGAACAACTACGGCAGCATCTCTGGCAACAGATGCTGGTAAACCCCTCCCTACTCGGCAACGGCTTTTGGAGCGAAGCTGGAAGTGGCACAAACTACCTGAAAATGAGTTCTGAAGCTGCCCGTCAGCTATCGGAACAAGTCTCGCAACAACCCATTCCCCCTAACACCATTTTATTAAGTGAAATTAAGCCTAATCGGCGGCAATTTTTTGGGATTGATGCTCAAGGTAGAGCGGGCAAATTACTTTACCAAATCCAGGATGATTTTCGGACAGTTACCTGGTACCGTCATGCCAAAAACCTGAGTCACCAAGGTTGGACGCCCGTATCGCTTGCTCGGATTATTCCGTTGTTACAAACCCTAGCCATTGCCCCGGTCTATAACGCTGCCGGCAAATTGCAGGGGTTCTTCGTTGCCAACTATTTTTTGTCCGAGATTAGTTTGTTTCTCAACCAGATGCAGTTCTCCCCTTCAGGGCAAGTGTTCATTATGGAGCGATCGGGGGAACTGGTTGCCACATCCATCAAGGCGGAGGCTTCATGTCTGCGGCAGTTTAATGGCAAACCAACCCGGATTGCTGCCGTCAATAGCCAAGATTTACGCATACGCGCCGTCGCTCAACACCTCCTCCAGAGGTTTGGTCGCTCTCATCAGCTTCAGACCCCTCAACAGCTGAGCTTAATGATTCAGGAGCAACGACAGTTTGTGCAAGTCACACCCTATCAAGATGGCTATGGATTGGACTGGCTGGTAGTGACTGTTGTGCCCGAATCTGATTTCATGGCTGAGATTCAGGTTCAAACGGGGTGGACAATCGTACTCTGCTGGGGCACCTTGTTTGCCACGATCGCGCTGGGGTTGTTTGTTGCCAAGCGCATTACCGATCCGTTACAGCAATTAAATTGCTTGGCTCGGCAAATTAGTCAAAATCACCTCGCTCCGCAGATTCGTGTCAGTGGGTTAGGCGAAGTGAGACAGCTTGCTCAGACCTTTCAACAGATGGCTGAACAAATGCAACTGTCCTGGCAATTACGCCGTCACTACGAGCAAGAACTCCAACAACAAGTAGCGGAACGTACTGCCGAACTGGCTCAAGTCAAAGATTTGTGGGAAGCCATTTTTAGCGAATCTGCTGACGCGCTCTTTTTGGTTGATTCGACCTCAACCGCTCGAATTTTGGATTGTAATCAACGAGCGGTGGAATTGTTTGAGGTAGCTAGCAAAGCGGAACTGGTTGGCATGCGAGGGTCAATGCTACAAAAGCAGCCCTACACCGATGCCGAAATGGCTGAAATTATGGCAACACTAACCCAGATCGGAGTTTGGAGCCGGGAGATTGAATACGTTACCAAAACGGGTCAAACATTTTGGGGCAATCTCGCCATTAAACCTATCTCTGTTGCCGGGCAAACCATCCAACTCGTGCGGTTGACGGATATTAGCGATCGCAAAACCACTGAAACCGCGCTTCAACACTATGAGCGCATTGTTTCTGCTACCACTGATGGGATTGCTCTAGTCGATCGCAACTACTGTTACCAGATTGTGAACCAGACCTATCTCAAATGGCATAACCAATCGATTACGGGGGTTGTGGGTCATTCGATTAGCGACATTTTAGGAGAAACCATCTTTCAAACCGTGGTGCGCTCCCAGTTCGATCGCTGCTTGGCGGGAGAAACGATCGAGTATAGCGGCTGGTTCAATCTACCCAGTCTGGGACGACAGTTTCTCAGCGTCACTTATGTACCCTATCTGGATGTCGATCAGTCGATTTCTGGTGTAGTCGTCAGCCTCCGCAACATTACCCCTCTGAAGCAGGCAGAACTAGCACTACGTCAGAGTGAGCAGAAGTTTAGAGGCGCCTTCGACACCATTTCTACAGGTATGGCACTGGTGTCTCCCGCTGGGGGTTTTTTGGAAGTGAATACTGCCCTCTGTCAGATGTTGGGCTACTCAGAAGTTGAATTACTGCAACGTCGCTTAGAGGATATTGAGCATCCCGACGATCGCCGCAATACCGACTGGGTCGAACCCCTCTTTGCTGGGCAGGCGTCCGCGTACCAAACGGAACAGCGGTTTTTAACCAAGCATGGGCAAACTCTCTGGGGCTTGATGAATCTGGCTGTGATGCAAGATGCTCAGACCAGTTCCCTATATCTGATTGTGCAAATCGCCAATATTAGCGATCGGCACAAACTTGATGAAATGAAAGATGAATTTATTTCTGTCGTTAGCCATGAATTACGCACCCCACTCACCTCAATTCGTGGTTCTCTGGGGATTCTGGAGACGGGCATTCTCAGCGATGAACCAGACACAGCGCAACGGATGCTACAAGTTGCTCTCAAAAGCACCGATCGCTTAGTCCGGCTGGTCAACGATATTTTGACCTTGGAACGGTTAGAGTCTGGCAAAGTGCCGTTGGAGCTAGAAACTTGTGCCGTCAGCGATTTAATGGAACAAGCTATAGAGTCAGTTTGCTTGCTGAGCGATAGCGCCAATATTACCCTCGATTGGACTCCAGTTTCAGCTTTAGTCAACGTTGTCCCCGACGCGATCGTGCAGACCCTGACCAATCTTCTCAGTAATGCGATCAAATTCTCCCTCGCGACCAGTACTGTTTGGCTAACCGCAACCGTTGTGGAGCAGGAGCAGGCAAACCAGGGTCTAGCGGATAGCCCGGCGCTCCCCTCATCCCCCCATCTTCCGACGCCGCCCCCCTACGTCCTATTTGCGATCGTGGATCAGGGTCGAGGCATTCCTGCCGACAAGCTAGAATCTATTTTCGGTCGCTTCCAGCAGGTCGATTCCTCAGATTCCCGTCAACGCGGCGGTACTGGATTAGGATTGGCGATTAGTAAGAGCATTGTGGAACAGCATCACGGACAAATTTGGGCTGAAAGTGTACTGGGGCAGGGTAGTACGTTTTACTTCACCTTGCCGTTCATCCAGTCAGGTAACACTTTTGATTAAGTGAGATATCCCGCTCCGGCGATCGCTGGTTAGGATTTTGCCAATTGCAGGATTTGGTGAGCAATCTCACTTGGTACAGGCATCACTGACAACCGATTGCCTTGACGCACCACTTGCAGTTCCTCGGGAGCGAATTGCTGCCGCAATCGATCGAGGGCAATGATTTCAGCAAATAGTTCGACAAATTCTACCTCGACAGTCTGCCACCGGGGAGAGGTCGGGGTTGATTTGGGATCGTAATATTTGCTACTAGAGTCAAATTGGGTGGGATCCAGCACATTCGCTTGGACAACCCGCATTAAGCCAACGATTCCGGGAGGTGTGGTATTGGAATGATAAAAGAACGCCAGATCATCAGGTTGCATCGATCGCAAGAAGTTGCGGGCTTGGTAGTTTCGCACTCCATCCCATAAGGTCGTGCGATCGCGTTTTAGGTCGGTAATGCTGTAAGCCTCTGGTTCAGACTTCATCAGCCAATAATTCATGGAGTTGCCGACAAGTAAAGAGTATAGGGACTAGGGTACAGGGGTCTTGTGCCAGTCGCAAACCCAGCCCAAATCATCGCTCAGTTAGATGGAATAGTGGCAAAATGGTTCGCAGCGTTGCTAAAGTAAACCGCAGCATGATAACTCAAGACGTTGATCCGGTCGGTGTCTATCCCGCGATCGCGGTTCGGAGAGTCAGCCGAGGGGCGGTCGGTCTACCACAACGTTCAGTTCGAGTTCGCCGCGTTCGAGTCAACCGGCAACGTCATTTCCTTCATCCGATTCTGCAAGATTGGATTCAAGCTCTCACCACTTCTAATGGGCATCTGCATCTGCGAATTGTCATGGCAATTTTGTTGCTGATGATGGCAACCGATTCCGCTGTCGATGCGATCGGGCGACAGTTTAATGGTGAGCTGACTCCAGCCAATGACCTCGCAACTGCCCAGCTTGCCAGCTTTGAACCTTCCCCCGAAACGGCAGCCCTGATCCGAAACTTGCGTCAGGCGATTATTGACCAGGAGAGTGACGGCGACCATCAGTTACTGAATCCTTCTGGGAGTGGAGCGCTGGGCTTGGGACAGGTGATGCCAGAGCAATTAGCCAAGTGGAGCCAGGAGGCTGTCGGGCGAGAGGTATCCCCTCAGGAATTTCTCAATAGTCCGGGGCTACAGATTATGGTAATCGACCACAAGCTGACGGAATATTGGCAACAGGCGATCGTTCAGGCCAACGGGAATCAATCTGAAGCGATTCAACGGGTTGCCGCCTGGTGGTATTCCGGCAATCCCGACAAGTTTACGGATACGACACCACAATCCTGGAATGGCGACGAATACCCTAGTGTGGCGACTTATGCCAACCAGATTCTCGAGCGGTTTAATCAGCAGCAAACGTCACCTTAATAGCGAATCCGGGGATCGATGTAGGCATTGAGAATATCGACCAGGATGCTGGCTCCTGCCACGATCGCGGCAAAGAATACGATGATGCCTTGTACGGTGGGATAGTCGCGTTGGGCGATCGCGCGATAGAGGCGATTGGCGAGTCCCGGCCAGGAGAAGGTGACTTCGGTCAGGAGTGCCCCACCCAGGAGCGCAGCTAGGGTTAAGCCCAAAATGGTAATCACGGGAATTAGAGCATTCTTTAAAGCATGGGACATAAGAATCCGAGATTCGGGAATGCCCCTGGCTCTGGCGGCTTCGACATAATCGGATTGCAGAGTTTTCTGGAGGTTGACGCGGACGATGCGTTCAAAGATGCCACTAATGAGAATCCCCAGCGTCAAGCAAGGTAACGCCAAATAATATAAGGCAGTGAAGAACTGGGGCAGGTTGCCATGTAGCAGACTGTCGAGCGTATAGAGTCCGGTGGGCCCATCGGGAGCAGGGATCGTGACGGGGAAGCGAGTCCCCAGCGGAAACCAGCCTAACCCAACCGAAAAGATCAGTTGCAACACCATGCCTAACCAGAACATGGGAATTGAGTAGGTGAGGATGCCAAACAACCTCCCACCTACATCCAATGAGGTATTGGGACGGGAGGCAGACACCACTCCTACCCCAATCCCCACAATCAGCGCGATCGCCATACTGATGACGGCCAGTTCGACGGTAGCCGGAAAGAACTTTTGAATGATCTCCCAGACGGTCTGCCCCTGACTGGTGAGGGAGTTGCCCAAATCGCCCCGCAGTAGCGATCCCATGTAATCGAGATACTGCATGATCAGGGGTTTACCTAAGCCCAATTGGTTACGGAGTTCATCCTTGGCGGCTTGGGGGGCGCGGGGTCCTAACAGGGCATCGACTGGATCACCGGGGGTAGCCCGTAGTAACAAAAAGACGGCGGTAGTGATCACCCACAGCATCAGGGGAGCCAACAGCAACCGCGCCAGGATGTAGTAGCGCAAAGAGCTAGAACGGGACATGACAAATTATGCGATCGTCAACTATATCTGGGGTCACTTTACCGTAACGATCGTGGCTTCCCACAAAAAGATTTTTATCTGCAAGTTTCTGCATCGCAGATAGCTCGATCGGGCTTATCTTTGTAGCGGCTCCCATCCGATTAAGCGCTCATCAAAAACCTGTTTAACTTCTGCAAAACCACGCTTGAGCAGTGAACAAGCGTATTGACCGGGACAGAACGAATGTCGGAGCAGTCCGCAACCATATTTGAGGAGTCAAATACCTTGATTGAGGAGTCAAACACCTTGATTGAGGAGTCCGAAACCGTATTTGAGGAGTCAAACACCTTAATTGAAGGGTCAAACACTTTACTTGAGGGGTCAAACATCTTGATTGAGGAGTCAAACATCTTGATTGAGGAGTCAAATACCTTGATTGAGGAGTCAAATACCTTGATTGAGGAGTTCGAAACTGGTTTAGACTCTTCAGACCAGCAAATGATCTACCATCACTCAACCTTAGCGAGTTGGACTACCGTAACCTCCACCTCCCGGCGTGGCAATCACAAATACATCTCCCGATTGCATTACTACTGCCGCTTGACTGCCTAGAGGTTCAGTTTCACCGGACGATCGCTCGACCCAATTTTGTCCCACTTGACCCGGAGAACCACCCTGTAAGCCAAAGGGCGGCACAACGCGATGATTTGATAAAATCGCTGCGGTCATCACGTCCCGAAACTGTAAGCGCCGGATCACTCCATGACCACCCTGATGCTGCCCTGTTCCACCACTGGCGGGACGAATAGCGAACTCCTGCAATAACACTGGAAATCGCCATTCTAAAACTTCGGGATCGGTTAAGCGGGAATTGGTCATGTGAGTATGTACCGCATCAGTGCCATCAAAGTTAGCTCCGGCTCCCGATCCGCCACAAATGGTTTCGTAGTACTGATAGCGATCGTTGCCAAAGGTGAAATTATTCATCGTGCCTTGAGAAGCCGCCAATACTCCTAACGCGCCATACAGGGCATCTGTCACCGCCTGGGAAGTCTCGACATTACCAGCCACCACCGCCGCCGGATATTGGGGATTCAGCAAACAACCTGGAGGCACAATCATGTCTAATGGCTTCAGACAGCCTGCATTTAAGGGGATATCGTCATCCACTAAGGTGCGGAACACATACAGAACTGCCGCTTTACACACCGCTAACGGCGCATTAAAGTTAGTCGGTTGTTGCGGCGATGTGCCTGTGAAGTCGATCGTCGCCCTACGAGCTTCTCGGTTAACTGTCACCGCCACTTGAATCTGACACCCATCATCCATCAAATAAGTGAACGAACCATCGTTTAAAGCCGCGATCGCTTTTCGCACGGCGGCTTCCGCATTGTCCTGCACATGTTGCATGTAGGCTTGTACCGTGGCTAGCCCAAAGTGTTGCACCATCTTGATCAGTTCCTGTGCCCCTTTTTCGTTTGCCGCGACCTGGGCTTTCAGATCAGCAATATTTTGGGTGACGTTGCGGACAGGGTAATCCCCAGTGGTCAACAGTTCCAGTAATTCGGCTTCGCGAAACTGACCGCGATCGATCAGCTTAAAGTGATCAATCAAAATCCCTTCTTGCTGAATCTCGGTGCTGTTGGGGGGCATTGAGCCGGGAGTGATACCGCCAATATCGGCGTGGTGTCCGCGAGAGGCGACGAAGAAGAGGGGATGGGGGGATGGGGAGGATGAGGGAGATGGGGGGGAGAAGACGGGGGTGATGACGGTGATATCGGGGAGGTGGGTGCCGCCGTTGTAGGGGTTGTTTAAGACATAGACATCGCCGGGGTTGAAGGTATTGTTGTAGGCTCGGATTAAGCTTTGGACGCTTTCTCCCATTGAGCCTAAGTGAACGGGAATATGAGGGGCATTGGCAACGAGTTGTCCGTGTTGATCGAAGATGGCGCAGGAGAAGTCGAGGCGTTCTTTGATGTTGACGGAATAGCTGGTGTTTTGCAGGGTGAAGCCCATTTGTTCCGCGATCGCCATGAACAGGTGATTGAAGATTTCTAGGAGAACGGGATCGGGCTTGGTGGGGGATGGGGAGGATAGGGAAGATGATGGGGATAGGGAGGGTTGGAGTGGGGTTTCAACTCGATTGAGTAGTAGATGTCCTTGTGGGGTCAGTTCGGCTTGCCAACCGAGTTCGATCACGTTGGTACTGGTCGGTTCAATGATTAAGGCTGGGGCAGGAATGACATCACCGGAACAGAGATCGGCACGTTGAAACACAGGGGTGGGTTGCCAGGAGTGATCGACATGCATGGGTACAGTGGCGATCGGTTGCAGGGGTGTGGTGCGAGTCTGGCGATTGGTAGGGGCTTCGGTCACATCGGTTAAGCCGATCGCTTCGACCGAAATCGCTTCTACAATTAAGGGTTTGTCTGAAGTAATGAAGCCATAGCGCTGATAATGGGTTTGTTCAAATTGGCGGATCATCTCCGGTAGATCGCCAAAGTTGACAATTAAGGCGGAGTCTGTGCCCTGATAGCGTAAATGAATCCGATCGCAGACTTGGATTTGGCTTTGAGGAATCTCTTGTTGTTGTAGCGTTTCGATTCCTTGAGTTGCGAGTTGTTGAATCCGGGTTTGTAACTCTGGTAGAACTTCTGCTTGTAGTATCTGTTCGATCGCTTGTTCATGCATCACGGTTTGATTGGCTAATCCCATGCCATAGGCAGACAAGACTCCCGCATAAGGATGCAAAAACACTTGTTTCATTCCTAGAGCATCGGCGATCGCGCAGGCATGTTGTCCTCCCGCCCCGCCAAAACAACAGAGCGTGTATTCGGTCACGTCATAGCCTCGTTGCACCGAGATTTTTTTAATTGCATTCGCCATTTTTTCGACTGCGATCGCTAGAAAGCCTTGAGCCACTTGCTCTGGAGTGCGATCGTCTCCCGTTGCTGCTTGAATTTCTGCCGCTAACTGGGTAAATTTCTCGCGCACAATCTCAGCATCTAACGGCAAATCCCCCGCTTCCCCAAACACAGGCGGAAAAAATTGCGGCTGAATTCTGCCTAACATGACGTTGCAATCTGTCACCGCTAGATTTCCGCCCCGCCGATAACAGGCAGGTCCGGGATTGGCTCCAGCGGACTCTGGTCCCACCCGATACCGTGCGCCATCAAAGGTCAATAACGATCCTCCTCCGGCGGCGACCGTATGAATTGACATCATTGGTGCTCGTAATCGTACTCCGGCGACTTCAGTTTCAAAGGCGCGTTCGTACTCTCCGGCATAATGAGCCACATCCGTGGAAGTGCCGCCCATATCAAAGCTAATAATCTTATCCAAACCTGCCAGTCTGCTGGTTTGGACGGCTCCCACAATGCCTCCCGCAGGTCCCGACAGAATACTGTCTTTGCCTTGAAACAGATGGGCATCCGTTAACCCACCATTCGATTGCATAAACATCAACCGCAACGATCGCAACTCTGCCGTGCCATTCCCTAACTCATGCGCCACTTGATTGACATACCGCCGCAAAATTGGTGACAGATACGCATCCACCACGGTCGTATCGCCCCGACTGACCAGCTTCATCAGGGGACTGACTTGATGCGATACCGAAATTTGGGTAAACCCGATCGCCTGAGCTAGGTCAGCCATCTGTTGTTCATGCGCGGGATAGCGGTAGCCATGCAAAAACGCGATCGCACACGCCCGAATTCCGGCATCATAAGCGGCTTGCAGTAGGGCTTGAACTCGTGCCTGTTCTAATGCGGTAATTGGCTGTAATTCCTCGCCCGTCGCACTGTAGCGTTCATCCACTTCGATCGCTTGCTCATACAACAATTCCGGCAAGACGATCTGCCGCGCAAAAATATCCGGGCGGTTTTGATAGCCAATTCGCAACACATCCCGAAAGCCTTTGGTGGTCAGAAAGACTGTGCGATCGCCCTTCCGCTCCAATAAAGCATTCGTGGCAACGGTCGTGCCCATTTTGACAGCAGCAATCTGTTCCACTGGAATTGGCTGATCGGCAGTAATCCCCAACAACTCTCGAATTCCCTGAATTGCCGCATCCCGATAGCGTTCTGGATTCTCAGACAACAGTTTATGCACCCGCAGCGATCCATCCGGAGTCCGCGCCACAATATCGGTAAACGTCCCGCCGCGATCGATCCAAAATTGCCAGCGATTGTCAGTCGTCATAACCAGATACTAGCTCCCGAAGCATCAGTCGCAGTCTAGCAACGATCGGTTATCTCTCGCCTGAGTTTTCTCGATAAAATTAAAGCTAGCCATGCGATCGCACTGGTAACGGATGTTGATTCTGGTTCCCTTTAAGGTCAGCCGCACATGGTACAGGTACTTTCCTCTGGACTCACGTTAGAAGCATTTCTCCAACAACCCGAAACAAAACCAGCTAGTGAATACATTGATGGTCAAGTCATCCAGAAACCCATGCCACAAGGGAAGCATAGTACGATTCAAGGCGAATTAGTTCCGGCAATTAATCGGAGCGTCAAGCCTAGTCGCATTGCTCGAGCATTTCCAGAGTTACGGTGTACCTTTGGCGATCGATCGCTGGTTCCTGATATTGCCGTTGTGACTTGGGAGCGGATTCCCCGTGATCCGAATGGTGAAGTGGCGAATACCTTTGCGATCGCGCCAGATTGGACGATTGAGATTCTATCGCCAGATCAAAGCCAAACCAAAGTGACAAAAAATATTCTGCATTGTTTGCAGCATGGCACTCAGATGGGCTGGTTAATTGATCCAGATGAACAAACTGTTTTTGTTTATCGTCCCAAACAAGAAACGGAAGTGTTTGATCAACTCAACGTGCCACTACCGACACCATCCTTTGCCCAGAAACTACAACTCACCCTACAAGATTTACAGGATTGGTTATTAGAGTGAGTTAAGGGGTTGGGATAGACGATAGATGTTGATAAATTCCGATAGTTTGAGGCACATTCTATAGCTTCAGATGTGAAAAAGACAGCATCTATTTAAAGTAATCATCATGCATCTAGTGTCAGATTAAGTTGCACTAGCAAACAAGGAAATATAGTCTACAAAAGACACTTTAGGCTATTTGGTAGGAGTCCAAACATAATGTCCCTTTTTATTGATATAGCCTCGTTTAGAACCCATCCTAATGGTTGATAAACCATTGAAGAAGCCGGAAGGCTGTTCATCGAGCTTTAATGGGATTGCTATTTTACCGTTATGGTCGATAAATCCCCACTTCCCACCTTCTCGCTCTAACACAGAAGCTAAGCCATCTCGAAAATCGAATGCATAGGCAAAGCGAGGCTGTATCCGCATTTTCCCAGTCCGATCAATAAACCCATACTTCTGCCCGACTTGAACCGCTGCTAACCCCTCGGAGAAGCGAAACTTATCATCGTACTGTGGTGCAATGACGATTTTTCCTTTTACATCTATCACGCCCCATTTACCATCAAGTTGGATTGGCGCTAAACAATGCTCAAAACCTGATACATAATCATATTTTAATGGAATAGCAATCCTACCACTGCGGTCGAGAAAACCCATCACCGTGCGTTTCGAGCTTGGATCGAAAATGTTAACCTCTTCTTTCTCAACAGGGATTAATCCGTTACTAAAGCCGTCAGTAAAGGTAAGATCCATCCCTTTTAGCTCAATAGCAACATTACCGTCGCGATCAATCAGTCCTGTTCTATATTTACCATTCTCTCTAATCGCAAAGCCTGCTAGTCCTTCTGAAAAGGCTAAGTGATCAATGAATTTAGGTTGAACAATAAAAGTTCCATTTAGATCAATAAAGCCCCATAAGTTATTGCGACGAACCGCTGCGCGTCCCTCGGAAAACCAACCCACATATTCAAATTGTGGAGCAACAACAATCTTGCCAGTTTGGTCAATAAAGCCCCATTTTCCATTCAGTCTGATCCCTGCTCTCTGTTCATGAAATGCATCAGCATCTTCAAACTGAGGCGCAATCACCAGTTTTCCCGATGTGTCAATATAGCCTGCCCTACCATTTTCATTCTTGATCGCGGCTAGACCTTCCGCAAAATCTTTGTATGACGAAAAATTTGGTTGAATGACAACTTTGCCATCCCGTGAAATAAAGCCCCATTTTCCTTGTTGAGCAATGGCAAATAGGCGTGGCTGATTATTTTGGGACTGGATAGAGGTAGTGTCTTGCTCATTACAGGTGATCGAGGATTGATCGGCTTGAGCGCACCCCGGCAATGCCATGAATAGAGTTAAACAAAAACTAATTGCAGTCCTCTGAAGCGAGATGATCATGCAGCAACTCTCAACACTTTTGAATTTGAACTATAGCCTTAATGCACTCATCTAGATTTAGACAAGTGAATATAGATCATTCCCATATCATTGCTGAGATTATCGGCAATTGTGAGAAAAGAGTTTAACGGCAAAAGTCTTGGATGCATTAGGATCGACCTGAGACGATCGCCCGACAGACTGTCACACTCAACTGGCACTTTCCCGTTAGGGTTTGCAAGATGGACAATATAGACTATCGAGCTACATGCCCTCTTGCCCTATGACTACCGCCAATCCTCAGGTCATTTTGTACGCTCAGCATGGTTGGGCAGACGATCGCTCCAAAGTCGCGGCTCTGGCTACCAGCGTGGCGGAACCGGGAACGTTAGTGATTGCGCCGAGTTTGGGCTACATCAAAACCTGGCTACGAATTGAACCCTTGATTCAAGCGGTAGAACAACTGGTGATTGAAACCGATCGACAACATCCCAATGTTCCTATCCGCGTGGTGGGTCATTCGATGGGCGGTTTGATTTGGTTAGAAGTTCTCAATCGGCATCCTGAATGGTGGTCACGGATTGAATCGATCGTCCTGGTAGCCTCTCCAGTGGGTGGCGCTGATCTCGCCAGGGCACTCGATCCGTTCAACTGGGGCATTGGCATTGCACGGGATTTGGGAGTGAATCGGCATCGATTAGCCGAAGCGATCGCGGCGAAAATTCCCATGCTAGTGGTGGCTGGGGATATTGACGGAGGCAGCGACGGCACAATTACCGTGGAATCGACCAAAGTCTTTGGGGCTGAATTTGTTTGTTTACCGGGGCTACCTCATCCCATCCTGGCTAACCATCCCAAGGTCGCCGCCGCCATTCGGCAATTTTGGCAGTTAGTTCCCGATCGTCCCCTGGCTCCTCGCCAGACAGTGGACATCAGCTACAAGATTATTCAACGACTGCAATCTGTTCCTGGCATGACCGATGCCCACTATCGCGATTTCCCTCATGCCAAAGTTTACCTCACCTTTGATAACGGTATGACGATTCGCACCTGGACTAATCCGATGGGTGTTGATCATGTGTTTGTCGCCTGTCCCCAAGGGTCTTGTTTATATAGTGGATTTGTGGGTTGGCTGCATACGAATGATTTGCGCCAGAGTTTACAGGAAATGCAGTCAGAATATCAACCGTTACTCGTTATAACAAGGCAATAACTTGGTAGTTTAGGGTCTCCCGATCGATCCAGCTTCGCACTTCTGGAGCCGATTCAGAACGGTAAGTTTTTGCCGGTTTTTGCTCAGACGGAGCTGATGTTCTTTTTGAATATGGACTAATTCCATCGCTAAACGGGTTGACAAAGTTGATTCTGTTTCATCATTTTCATTAATGGCAACCAAATTGTAGTTTTTGGTATAGGAAAACTTTAGATCAAATCTCAGTTGTTTAGCTAATGCAGTGACAACATAGTGTTGATCAGGACGACTAAAGCGGAGAATTGTTGCGATCGGGTAATCTAAAATCACGTCCCATTCTTTATCCGAAACTTGATCGAATAACCAGTTCTCTACGGTTGAAATAGGAATATCCGTTGTCTGTCCATCTACTTTGGCAAACGCATGGGCTTCGGCAAAACTAACTTGTTGATCGCGGTTATAGTCTGCCGAACCGATCGATTTCCCGACTCGACTCCGTCCACTTAATCCGGCAAAGAAACTCGAACTATAGTCTTCATAATCCGCTTCATTCACGGCGGGAGTACAACCAACCGACTGGTATTGTTTCAGCGTGGCAAAGAAACCACAGCGGTTGTGTGGAACGACCGATCGCTTGGGATACCCATCTTGATAAATTAGGTTGGCAAATCCACCAGAATAGCATTGAGCCATTACTGTTACTACAGGAGTTTGTGTCGGGAAGCGATCGAGCAATGCCGTCAATTCCTGCACCGTGAGGGCATCTCCCCCCCATAAGCGGAAGTCATTATTTTCGTAGTCATGGCTATGCCCACCATGTCCTGTGAAATAGAGAAAGGTCGGAGCGCGGGATTTTTGCCTCACTATTTTTTGTACCCAGGCTTCCACATTGTCGCGGGTGGAGGCAGCCTTCAGGTAAGGAATCGTTGGTGATTTGAAAGATTCAATCGTACCAGATTTAAGAAACCGCACCGTTTGTTGTCCATCATTGCCATTGGCAAACAACACCGTGGCACTACTCGGTTTTAAGCCCAAGGTTTTGAGAGTGCGCTGAAAGTACAGCACATTTTTTTCCAGCGAAATCTCGTTGTAGGATGGATCGCCACCACCACCGACCACTAATAGATTCGGTGGAATAAATGGTCTTCTGGCGATCGCACGCCGCGTTACAGGCTTAACCACCGCTTGAGTGGGTTTCGTCGGCGCTGGTTTTGCGGCGACTGGTTGATTTGCCTTTGCCAGTGTAGTTTTTTTAATCACCCGTGGCGACGCTGGACTTGGAGACTCGACTAACGGGGAAGGCGCAGACGACAATTCTGGCACTGTGATCGCTGGGAACTGACAGCCTGACAGCCCGATCGCAACCATCAAACTTAGCCATCGGCAATCCTCAGATGTCCGCTGCATACTATGCCACCGTCACGTTGTTTCTATCCTACAAACGGCGTAACCCCTCTGTCAGCCCCTGGCAAACTCCGGTCATAAAGTCGAGATCTAATGTTTCAATGCGATCGCTGGGCTGGTGGTAATGAGGATTGCGCAAAAAGGCGGTATCCGTCACCATAATCGCCCGATAACCCCGATCCCAAAAGGGCGAATGGTCACTTAAGCGAGTGGATTGTAACAGTTGCCCCTTGTTACCTGCGGGGAGCCACTGGCTCGGTGTTCCCGTCTTTTGCATCGTCCGATTGAGGCAAATTAAATCGGGAATGGTCGCGGTATTGCCGATGAAGCCAATAAAATTGCCACGATCGGGATACAGTTTTTTCAACACTTCGGCAGGATACTGTTGCGAATTCGGGGCTTGCGTACAGTATCCCAGCATTTCCAGCGACAACATGAGCCGCAGAGGTTGCTTGTCCTGAAACAATGCCTGGGCATACTCGCCACTCCCCACCATGCCATATTCTTCCAGATCAAACGCCACTAGCCGCACGGGGTAACGGATCGGTTCTGCCGCAAAGCTGCGAGCTAGTTCCAGTAACACCGCGACACCACTGGCGTTATCATCGGCTCCTGGAGTTCCCGGTACGGCATCGTAGTGTGCCCCAATCAGAATTGCTGGCTGGGACGATCGCCCCGCTTGGGCTGGCAAATCCAGGATCAAATTAACATGAGTACGTGACTGCATTTTGAACTCATGGGTGGAGACAGTGCCCCATTGTGTCAACTGCTGCCGAATATATTGCTGCACATAAAAATGCCCTACCGTTGCCAGATAGGGATCGCGTTCCCGAACAATCTCGGTCAGGTGGGTCTGTAATCGTTGTTTGAGTGCTGAATTGTCACTGCTCACGGAAGGTTACGGCTCTATCGAGATTTGCCTTTCTAACCTAGCTTGCCATTCCACCCACGGACTGTAATAAAGCTAAGGAATATAGACCCGACCTACCCCCATAAAATTATCAATATCCAATAGAATTTCAACCAAACGACTCGCACACCGTTCCCGATAAATCTGCTCATCAAGTCGCTCTTTGTTGCCAATCGTCACCACAGGCAAGGATTGCAAGGTATTGTCCTCCCGGATCACTTGCTCTAACGAATCGTCACCCTTCATACTGCGATTTGCGGTCAGGATAATCATCTGATGGCTTTGAGCAACCTGCCACACTAATCGATCGCTACTGTTTTCCAGCAACCCAACCTCTTCAAATCCAACGAAACGAATTGGCATCAGTTCGAGCCATCCTTCAGCTGCGATTGTGCCCCAAAGCAAGGCGGCTTGCCCTCTCAAGTTGTAATCAACCAGAAAATTCATACCTTGGACGCAAGCCTGTCTTTCCAAGCTTGAAATTTAGCCCGGATAGCTTCTTGACCCGGTTTCGGAGACATTGCAGCAAGACGAGCAAAGTGTTCTCGGTTGCGTTCTTCCCAATATTGCCGATTGTCTTCTGCTATTTGTAAAACTTGTTGATATTCAGCTTCTATTTCAACCTGATGAGCTTGGATGTAAGAAAGCGCAGCGTCAACTTGAGGGTCTGTGAGACAAAGCTTTTCACGAATAAGTTTGGCGGGATAATCAGCCGTAACGTAATCCATCACATCATAAAGAGTGATGCGGGTTCCCGCGATCGTCAGTCCTCGCTCTGTCCGCACGATGTTTGCCTGGTCACTAGACATTGAAGTCATCACCCAAGTTTTTCTGAAACTTGCTTTCATCGTAACGTATGACCAGAGCCAAAATTATCTGTTCATAACAAGGCTTAGAGAGTTTGCTGGGCTAAAAGCCTGGATCGAATCAGACTCAGATCAGGCTGAGTTTCTAAGCATCGTTGACGCACAGATGCGGCTAGCTGTTCGCGCTCATTCAAATAGGATTCTATTTCCTGCTGATGCTGAAGATAATCACCGATCGTGATGTAAACGTCAGACAAGGAAAGCGTTGAGTATCTTTGCACAATTGTTTCTGGAGCAGCACCATCCTGGAATGCTCGAATCACGAGCTCTAGCAGAACCTTGACTATCACCCGCCGCAGATAACTTCTACATCACAACTAGTTACTCTCAAAGGTCGGTGCACATGGGCATTGTTAAGCTGTGGTACTATTCCCATCGGCTTCGGAGCCTTTTAACAGAGTTTTCCGTAAATACTACAAAACAGCCTTTCCACAGTCCGTTTACAGTACTTCTATCTCTACCAATTATATCGAGAATGTAATTCCAAGCAAAAAGTGCTTGTTCCCTCTCATCATTGTTATGTATCTCCAATTCCTGAATTAATGTCTCAGTCATTGATACTTCACCAGGAAATAACGTTAGCATCTCACGTCGAAATTTATCAGCTTTGCTTACCTGTAAGCGAACTGCAAGTAGTGCTATAACAATAATATAAAGCCGTTTGAAATCTCCAATTGATAACTCTTTGCTAATAGAATCTTCTAAGCAGAAACCGGAAGAATTTTTATTCAAAAAGCTAAGAAGAATTTCATGAGCTTCTGCAATTAAATCACGATATAACTGAATGCTGCCAGTCTCCTTAGATTTTTCTAAAAGCTGCTGTCTTGCAGTTGCTTCTGTGCGACCCCATCTCCAAGTTTGGCGGTAGTACCAGTCTGGAAAAAGTTTGATGATGATCCACTGCAACAGTCCCACACTAGTTTCTCCAAAGATCTCTCAACCACATGCCCTACTTTAATTGAAGTATTCTAATATCTTTTCAGTTTTCCCTATTTAGCTATTGACATCATTAACTCACCTGAAAATATCAAGCCTACCTTCAAGTTCCTATCTTCCTAGCAGAATATTTCAGCCTAACTCTTGTTTAGACTGATCTTAGCGTCTCTAATCTAGATAACCACCCTGCTTTAAGCGATTAGACGGATTTGAATCTAGATAATGCCCTATCGGGGGAAGATAGGCTGCAAGTCTTCTAGATAACTCCTAAAAATGGAACCTGAATAAGATCCTAATCTGCATAACTACCCGAATTGGAGGCGTTAAGTCGATCGCGCTCTATTGTCTTACCTGAGCAAACCCGCGATCGTGGCAATCCTTGGGGCATTGCTTGAAAACGCTGGGACGTGCAAAGAAATCGTCGGGACGTTGATTGAAAACACGGGGGCATTACTTGAAAACATTGCCATGTTCCAAGAAATCGTCGGGACGTTCAAAGAAAACATGAGGACGTTGATTGAAACCGTGGTCATGTTCAAAGAAACCGTCGGGACGTTGATTGAATTCGCTGCCAGCTTCATAGAGCATCAAGTCAACATGACGACTAAGATCAGTGGCAGCAGCTAACCTTAGCATCACTACCAACCTTGGTTGTCTGCTTCATCGACTCGTTATGTCGTTATCGCCATCAATTGCATTCATCATGTCTTGGAAAGATACACTTTGTAGAACAGACAACAGATTCACTGCTTTAGTTAATAAATAGGGCGCGTCTTCATAGTCATCCTGATTGGGCAAAACAATTTGAATCGGTTTGCCTTGATCATCTACACCCTTCTCAAAAACAAGCAACCGTGGATTGCGATGACTGATTGCCGCCCAGTGATTTTGTTGAAGATAGTGAACTACTTCAGCTACACGAAGCTCTTGGATTGGAGGGTAATTTGACAAGACTTCGGGAGTCATGACCACTCTCCTGTTTTGACGTTCTGCATTAAGGCTAACAAAGATTTTGGGGTTAGTCGTTGCGATCGCAGAATCCGAACTCTGATAGAGGTGCGGTTTTCCGTGAGACTACCACTGAGATATTCCCAGTAACAAGTTCCTTGCAATCTCAGTTCCGATTCTTCACAGATCAGCCATCGTTCGGAATCAGGGGGTAACGCTAACAAGATCAGGATGCAGGGTATTGCAGCTCTCATGCTACGTCTGAGAATCAAGTCATTGTAGGTTTTCGCTTCTAGGTCATAGATGACATGGGTAGAGTCAAGTTGCCATTGGGTTGAGGCTTTGAGCTGAAAACTGAGGGAAAAGCCAGATTCGATCCGTCGATGTTGACGCACAATGACTTCATCAAAGCTGCCATCTACGCCATAGTCATATTCCCGAATCGCTAGATTGAGTCCGGCACGTCCAGCGATCGCACGAACGTATGCGCGGCTTAGTGCTTCAGCAATATGTTGATCAGTTAACACAACAATCAGGATCAGGAGAATGGCTCGTTGCATCGTAGCATGAGGCATTACTAGATCCATTAACACTCTGCCGCACCAAGATGGTGATCAGGCGATCGCCGATAGAGCTAAGGGTTGATCAACTCTGGCAATCACCCATTGATGCCAAACTCGACATTGGTGCTCAATGCCTCAATCACAAAAACGGTGTACGAGCCTGGTGAATCTAACGTCCGATATAGGTGCGGTGATGCCGGACAAATTAACATTGGGGTTCAGTCGTATTTCAGCCAGGGCAATGACAACGCAATTGAATCGTGATTCAGAGCAACTTCAGCCGAAGCAACCCACCTTGTTCGATCGCATTTTCCGGGACAGTGAGGGCAATATTGTGATTGCTCAAATGCCCAATCTACCGATTCTGCTTGGGTCAACAGCAGCTTTGCTGCAATTCGTGCTCCCCAGTGGCAACCTTCAGACAGCATTCAGTTTAGTCGCGTTTGGTGCTTTATTCACTTGGGCATGGCAGGAACTGTTTGAGGGGGTTAACTACTTCCGTCGATCGCTGGGCTTGATTGGATTAGTGACCTTGATCATGCTGGGACTTAACCTCACGGGTGGGTAAATCCCTGAAAGGAACTCATCCAATACCAGGGTTAGCAGTTGCCGATACCGTTACAGCTTACCCAGGTGGCTGCGCTCACTCTGCTGCACTAGGGTTGTTGTGCGGCTGGCTGGTTATGTTTGAAACTCTCTCAAAGCGCTTTGCAACGCTTTAACCACCTTTTGGCGCTTTGCTTCCTCAAATAACCATTGCGGGAGCCGCTGTTCCCAACGTTGCCAGTCATGCTCCAGCGTAATATTTGGCACGATGGAACTGGGATGAAGCTTTTGTGAGAAATAAGCTAGACATTCCTCAAGCTGCTGCAATGATTGAAATTGAAACGTGAACGAGCACACTGACACGAAATAAACCCAATGTTCAATGAGATTGTCGCGCGGTGGCTGAACGGGTAAACCGCCTACATGATTATGTCCCATGAAATCAGTATGCTGGCTTGGGTCAAGTTTTTCTTTCCAGAAACGAGCCATATCTAAATTCAAAAACTACCGCTTGCATTCAAGCCACGCAAGTAGCACAACGAACAAGCTCACCAGACGCAGATAGCCTTTGTAACAAGTTTCGGTGCAGTGATTTGTTATGATGCGCTGAACGCTGATTCAATTGCCTCACTCAGCACCATTGATAGTATCAAGATCTTCAGGTAAAACCACAGGAACTTCCGCATTTATAAATCCAGAGGCATCACGAGTAACGATCGCATCAACGCTATACGCTACCGCACAAGCATACTGTACTGCATCTTCAAAATCCTCGAAATTTAATGCAAGAGCTTGTTCTAGCACCTCTAAATCGACTGTACAAATGGTTAAATCGCTTAATATCTGAGTAATTGCATCTTGCGCCACTATCCTTCCTGCTGCCCTACGAACAACGTAGTAAATGTTGGTTATCGTCGTTGCTGCAATAAATCCCTCAATTTCCCCAGCATCAATACGCTCAAATAATCTGGCTGCATTTTCCACAAACGGCTCTCGTTCTTGTAAAAAATCAAGAACTACATTGGTATCAAGCAGAACTCGCATTACTGATACTTCTCAGTCAGATAGATGACATAATCCGCTTGGGCGTTGCTTTCCCCTGTAGCTGCCGAAATTTTAGCAACACCTCGCAACCGCGACAGGTTTCCCCGCTTGGGCTTAAGGTTTGTTTCCCGTTTCAGAGAGTCTAGAAGAACTTGTACCAACTGCCAGCGATCGCTAGTAGGCAACTGCAAAGCCTGATTTTGGATGTCTTGTAACGTCATCAGCCCTTTCCTAGCAACTCTTAATCTATTGTAAATTGCGGCTGCCGTTATCACCTGAAAGCACTGCTAGCTCAAGATGTCATGCTATCTAACCTCGAACGCTAAGAGATAAGATTCTGGCTGCACCTCAACCGAGAGATGAGCAGCATAACGACTCTGTTCACCTGCCGCAAATTGCTTTCATTTCCAACAAATAGCCTTTATACGGTCAGTGTGCAAGCGGTTTGCTATACAAAGTTAGTTGCCACACTGATTCACTCGGTTAAACATTGTTCTCATCTTAAAGTAGTCATAGCGGAGTGGCTTCCAGTTTTGATCCTCAGCAGTCCAATCTTGGGATGGAAGGTGACCTGTTGGGGCTGTTATGTCAAAAATCATCCTTGTGTGCCCACGTTCGTCTCGCCAACCTACTTGCTGAGTGAACTCTCTATACCGTTCGATCAGCGCATCAATTTCATAGGGAGTCTCTGGTTTAGGCAGAGATTGCCAAATTTTCTGCTGAATGCCCCATCCAAACTTACCTTGACTATATTCACCCCAAAGGCTATCGATCAGCCTTATATCTTTGCAGTCAATTCTTGCTAAGTCATCCAAGTTATATAGTTTTGACTCTGGCACAATTCGCCCAACAGCTCGCTGGAAAAAGTTTTTCCTTGTTGCTAACACAATAATGATCGCTCGTGTTTTCTCATCTGCACTTTTCCAGTCTTTAGCTTCAAGAACCTTCTCCAAGCCCTGAAAATCAGCCTCTTCAGGAGAAAGATTCCACAAGATCATGAGACCGACAAAGACAATAAATGGAACGAGCCACCTCCAAACTAACCGCTTATTCCGCATATAAAACGAACACTAAGTACACCTTAGCTATTGTTCCCATCTGTATAACGATTTATTGGACAGAGCTAGCTATGCTGTTTATCTAGTCAATTTAGGAAAATAAGCAGCGAGTATGCTGTATAACTACCTAACCTGGGCAAATAGACAGCAAGTACGCTGTATAACATTCCAGTTTAGCTGCTCGATCGAGTATGTGATGCGATTCAGGTTAAACACTATTCTGACCGTACAGAAGCAACCTAAATCCACTGGATTCGCCGCTACATTCTGTTTCACAACAAACGTCATCCAGTGAGATGAGAACAGCGGACGCGATCGCTTTCAGATTGCAACGCTTTCAATTCAGAAAATGCCTGTTTGCTTTCTGTTTTTAAATTTTCTGTAAGCAAATAGGCATTTGGTTAACTCATTTTGTCCATTTGCTTATTCATTTCAAGCTTTTGAGTAAGTCAACAGGCGATCGACTGTCTCATTTGGGTGTTTTCCGCAAGCAAATTAGCCATTTGCTTTCTCAAACTGGAGTTTGCTTTCTCATTTCAGTGTTTTCCGCAAACAAACAGGTCATTTGCTAACTAATTTCAGTTAATTGTGAATTCATCACCACGATCGCGCAGATGCTGAACATCTTGCTCAAAGTCTTCGACATCATAATGAATACAAATGCCGCGAGCATTCAGCAACTTTTGAAAGTCATGATTTCCATTCCAGCGATTTTGCTAGCGCGACTCAGGGAAATCTGCTCTTACTGAAACAGGACGATGCAACTTATTCCAAGTACTCATGCTCAATATCACAATATCTAATTTCCCTATTTATGCAGATTGAACTTCTCATCAATCTCTTTAATCTCTTCCCAGGCTGAATCATGGAATAAATCAGTTGTTATTTTTATTGAATAGGGAGAAAAATCTTCAACAAACTTTCTAGCGTTCTCTCTAACATCGTCTTCTGGACAAAATAAATTATTGCCACATACATCGTCTGAAATGAAACCTAAGTCAGTGCGAGTTATCGTTTGATTCTTTAGATAACCTGCTAATTCTTCCTCTTGAGTAATTTCAAGCCATACCCTACTTTGGGGTTGAACTATTCTGACTGCAACAATATCAGGTTTAAGATAGCCTGGATATTTTTGCTTTAAAGATTCAAAAATATCTTCAGCTTGAAATACAGATTCTTGGCTTACTGGTGGACTGTTTAGCCTCTGCAACAAACCTATTGCTTTATCCAAAGGATATTTAAAGAACTCTCGCTTGGTGGATATACGAAAATCATGGAGTTCTTGATGAAAATCAGCCTCAAGTTTCTCATACTCATCTGAGAAGATCTCAAAAGCAACTTGGAATGGAGTTGGCAAGCCAGTTGTAAAAAGTTCACGTGCTCTTGATCGAGAATCACGAAGAGTACGTCCTACTTTAATCATTCCAGGTAGCGAAACATTCGTAAGTATGTACACGTATCCTGAAGCCATGCTTATCAGCAATCTACTCTCTATACTTTGCAAATATTGAACAGTATCTAACTGTTTTGTGGAAGATGTCTAAGTTCCGGTGGGTGCATCCCACTTTTGCAATAAGCAACAATACTTATTTGTCAAAGCCTTACCAGCCAAGCGGTTTTGAAAGCTTATCTCAAATTGAGACTTACAAGACTGGGATGCACCCCTTCCGGTTGAGCAGCGATCCCTACTGAAACGAAGACAACACTTTACTCGTCTGCTCCAACTGGGTTATTAGCTGGCTGGCGCTGGGCAATCTGCATTAATAGGCGCAATGCCTCGTTAACAGCATCTTCAGTTGGAAATGCTTGAGCTACGTCAGGATCTAGAAGTACAAGATTGGTTCCTGCTCGGTAACGCTCCACATATTTTCCTCTGACACCTCCGACTAACTGAGAAAAATCATACTCAGGTCGTAATTCGTCGTCCATCTCGTTGTCAGCGTCCTTCTTCATAAAATCTCCGTTCCTGACGGGTGGCTTTTCAAGTCCGGGTTCCATTCAAATTCCATTCAAAACTACTCACGTTCAACCACATTTGAAGTTTACAGCTAGACCCTCTTTAGTCAGCTTCAAGGTAAACTTCTTCTTCATGCCATTGCGTCACTGGATTTCATCTCACTAAAAACGGTGAACGATCGCGGAAACTAGTCCTGCTACCATTCACCGTTCTACTAGTTGCTGAAAATTAATTGCCGACTAACGATGGGCTTGTTGCAGCATCAGTGCTTGTAGGGTCAAGTCTGAAGAGCGAGGACTAATTAGGCTGACTAAGCGATCGCGCAAGGTTTCCCAATGTACGCCATCGAGATTCGGCAACACTAAATGCGCTGTATTCACTCGATCGGGATCACCTAATCCGACTGTCCACATGCCAGCCCGCAGACCTGCTTCGATGCCAGCCGCCGCATCCTCAACAATAATGCAGGTTTCTGGGGGTAACTCCAACATCTGAGCGGCATGGAGGAAAACATCGGGGGCAGGTTTGGAGTGTTGCACACTTAACCCATCCGCGATCGCATCCATGTATTCGGCAATGCCTAAGCGATCGATGACTTCCCGCGCATTTTTACTGGCGGAACCGAGAGCAATTTTGATGTCTGCGGCTCGGAGTTCCTTCAACAAAGGCAGTACACCGGGAAGGAGATGATCGGGGGTGATCGTGCGAATCAATTCCAGGTAATAGCCGTTTTTGCGGGTCATCATTTCCTGAAGTTGTGACTCAGTCACCGATCGTCCGTTCAACAAATACAACAGAGAATCGCGCCGAGAAATACCCCGTAAGGCTTCATTCGTGGTGCGATCGAAGGGAATGCCTTCCTCATCGGCTAACCGTTTCCAACCTTGATAGTGGAACTCGGAAGTATCGGTTAACACACCATCTAGATCGAAGATTACGCCTCGGAAGACCGGGCAGTGAGGCAACGAAATTGCGGTGGGAGAAAGAGTAGCCATTTCATGCGGGAATTTAGGTTGACGCGCTTCGGTCGATCGCAGGTCAAACTCATAGGTCTGTCCCTGCCAAGTCAGGTTGAATTTGAGGCGAGTCCAGTTGGCGGGCAGTTTAGGATTGGCAACGGGTCCATTGGCAGTAAAGCGAATGCCCGCAAAACCAAACACTACCGCTTGCCAGACACCACCCGTCGAAGCCGCATGGATGCCTTCCGCCGCATTCCCTCGCACATCTGCTAAATCGACTAATGCCGATCGGGTGAAGTGTTCGTAAGCCGCGGCTAGTTGCTCCAATTCACAGGCGAGAATGGCATGAACGGCTGGTCCCAGGGATGATCCATAGGTGTGATCGGTGCGAGGCACGTAGTAATCCCAATTGGCTTGCAGCACCTGGCGGCGATCGAGATTACCAAAGTTCTCTTGCCGCAATAAATACAGCAGCATCAAGGCATCGGGTTGCTTCAGCACTTGCCGTTCATTGCCGCCTTCAATCCCCAGAATGGCTTGCATCGATCGCGTCCGAGGTTCGTAATCTTGCAGATTAATATCGGTCAGATCAAAGAAGCCATCGAATTGCTCAAATAAACCTGTCTCCGGATCTTGAGCAATCCAGATTTTGGCAATGATGTCGCGCCAATGGTCGAGTCGGGCAGAACTCAGATCTAATTTATCTTTCAGTTCATGGATGCGATCGGGGCATTCCTGGCAAATCCAATCCACGACCTGTAACGCGGTTTCCAGATGCCATTTCACCATCGCATTGGTGAAGATGTTGTTATTAATCCGCTCATGGTACTCATCCGGTCCAATCACATCATTAATTTCATAGCGATCGGCGGCAGCATTCCATTCGGCTCGACTGCCCCAGAACACGGCAGTATCGAGAATAATTTCTGCGCCATAGGCTTGCATCCAGTCGCGATCGCCCGTGGCTTGCCAGTACTGCCACACGGCATAGGCAACATCAGCGGTAATGTGCAGTTCAATATCGCCGCACCAGATCCGCACTAAGCCTTCGCCACTCATATGGGGCACCCATTTCGGCGTGACTTCATCGCCGGTATCCGCACTTTCCCAAACATACATCGCTCCTTCGTAGCCAGCGGCTTTGGCTTTCCGGTGGGCACCGGGCAGCATGTGGTAGCGATAGGTCAACAGGTTACGGGCTAACTCGGGCTGCGTATAGGTCAGACAGGGCAGAATGAAGATCTCCGTGTCCCAGAACACATGTCCCCGATAGGCAAAGCCGGAGAGGGTTTTAGCTGGAATACTGACCTTCGTATCGTGACGGGGAGCGGCAATCAGCAGTTGGAACAGGTTGTAGCGTACCGCTAATTGCGCCGTAGAATCGCCTTCAATCACGATATCATTCGTGTTCCAAATCGCTTCCCAAGCGGCTTCATGGCTCGATCGCAGGGTATTGTAATCCGGTAGGCTCAACAGCTTTTCCCGAACGGCTTGGGTCGGATGAGCAGCCTCACGGGAAGTAAATACTGTGACCGTTTTCTCCAGGTTCACAGATTGCCCAGCTTGCACCTGGAAGTGAGCCACTAAGGTGGGATAGCCGGGAACACCCATCGGCAGGGTGACTGCCGACTCCACCCCAGAAATTGCCAGTCGCATTGCCATCGCCAGATCAATCTTGGAATGCCGACTTTGGACATGTAGCCAGAGCGATTGATCCGTACTGCCTTGATCGACTGGATTCCAGTGCAGCAAGCCTTGCGTATCGCTATAGCCATTCAGACTGGCATGAACTTCGATCGCGCCTGTGAAGTCCACCGAAGTCACCTGACAGCGCACTCCCAGGACATGCTGATCGGCAAGGCTAGCAAACCGCTCGAAGTGAAACTCTAAGGTATGCCCTGCCGGACTGCGCCACCGCACCACGCGATGCAGAATGCCGTGGTACAGATCCAGGTAACGTCGGTAAGCCAGCACGGTACCTTGATCGAGCCGGAAGCGTTCCCCAGCCACACTAATCAGTAACGGCAACCAATTCGGGGCATTGACTAATTCCGTTTTGGCGATCGCGACATCATCGTAGACCCCATTAATTAGGGTGGCAGGACAATCACCGGGATAACTTTCTTCAAAACTGCCGCGTGTGCCTAAATAACCGTTGCCTAAGGTAAAAACGGTTTCTTTGTGGTGCAGTTGGGTCGGGCTAAATTCGCCTTCCGTCGTTTCGATAACAATCCAATCAGCGTAATGCATTCTGAAATCTACCTGTCGCATGACTTTAAGGGGTGGGCTAGGGCATAACACTCTGCAGCACTGTTTGGGCAAACAGCACTGGGTAGCGCAGCGATCGATGCGGAGTCGAGAATTTCTTTCCTAAGTTGGTAAGCAGGATCTCTAAGACTGAACTCAGTAGAAAAACCTGAATCGACGCAAGTGAGTTGGCATGGTGCGTAGAGGGTTTCCAGTGCTGATCCCATAAATTCCCTGACGAGAGGAAACTTTAGGGAAACTTGCGTTCTATCAGACTAGAGTTCTCCTACCAAGTTAGAGTTCCCATTATTGAACAACTCGATCGCGTCTTTGAACCACGATCGTATTGTTTTGAAAACAATAAAAAAGCAACTTGACAAACTGGGGAGAGCCGGCTGGTAGTTGACCTCAAATTCATCGGATTTCAAATGGATGAAACGCTGAATTTGCTCGGCTATCAGCTACTAGTAGTTTCTTACACGACTAATGCACCCGTTTCGGAAGAAAAGTTTATATTTGTTGGAAAAGTTAATTTCCAAAAATCTTTCTTTGGCGAATTAAACGAACTGTCCCTGAGCAATTTTTACCACCTGCCCTCCCACTAATACTTCAATCCCGTCATTTACCGCTTGAGCTTGAAGTAACAATAATGACGGTCTACCGATCTCATACCCCTGTTCTACCCGCACATCGATCGCCGCCGTTCCCAAATAACGATGCTGCACTAGATATCCGGCAAAACAACCATTCGCACTTCCTGTAGCTGGATCTTCTGGTATACCTACAGCATAGGCGAACATCCTGGCACTAAAGTGATTCGCCGGATTACGGGTTTCTGGACAGAACACAAATACCATTTTGGCTTGTAGTGGTTCAACCAGTGCCAAGAGGCGATCGACATCCACTTTAATTTGCTGTAAAGCGGTCAATGTTTTTAACGGCACAATCACAAATGGCACTCCCGTAGAGACTTCCTGAATCGGAAATCGGGAATCAATCGCGTCCACGGCTAACCCTAACGCCGGAGCCACTTGTTCAGCCGCTAAATTTTCTCCAAATATAGGCGAATTCTGCCGCATTCTTAACATATTTGGCACCCGATCGCGATAATTCAGCGTTACGGGAATCTGCCCCACCTGTAAGTTGAGAATCAGCTGATCTACAGGCTGCTGAATTATACTTTGTTGCAAAACAAAGGCTGTCCCTAAGGTCGGATGTCCGGCAAAAGGTAGCTCCGTAGCCGGAGTAAAAATTCGCACATCGTAGCCCCCATCTCTTAACTCCGATGAGCGGATAAATGTCGTTTCTGAAAAGTTAATTTCCTTCGCAATTTGTTGCATTTCTGCGGTCGATAAATCGCCAGCATTCGTAAAAACAGCTAACTGATTGCCCGCATATTTTGTCTCCGCGAACACATCCACAATCCAGAACGGTAGGTTACTCATCGGTTTAGCCTCATTAAAGCGTTGCTAGTATAGCTGCCACCTGGCTAGAGGCATTGCCGTTCCTTCTGATATCGCCTCCTTGATACAATGAAGGACGGCTTAGATCGACAAGAGGAACCCGATGGCAGAAACGCTGATGTTTAACGCCCTGCGTGAGGCGATCGACGAAGAAATGGCAAAAGACCCCACTGTATTAGTGATGGGTGAAGATGTGGGGCATTACGGCGGTTCCTATAAAGTCACCAAAGATCTGTATCAGAAGTATGGTGATCTGCGGCTACTGGATACCCCGATCGCCGAAAACAGCTTTACTGGTATGGCAGTAGGAGCTGCTATGACTGGTTTACGCCCAATCATCGAAGGGATGAACATGGGCTTTTTGCTGCTGGCATTCAACCAGATTGCCAATAATGCTGGGATGTTACGGTATACCTCCGGCGGCAACTTCAAGATCCCGATCGTGATTCGCGGTCCAGGTGGGGTCGGTCGCCAGCTTGGGGCAGAACACTCGCAACGTCTGGAAGCATACTTCCATGCTGTACCCGGACTGAAGATTGTCGCCTGTTCGACGGCTTATAACGCTAAAGGGCTGCTGAAGTCTGCGATTCGGGACGAAAACCCGGTGCTGTTCTTCGAGCATGTGTTGCTCTACAACCTGAAAGATAATCTGCCGGACGAAGAATATTATCTGCCGTTGGATAAAGCGGAAGTCGTGCGGAAGGGCAAAGATGTCACAATCCTGACCTACTCACGGATGCGCTATCACGTGCTGCGAGCCGTCGAGGCGTTAGAGAAAGAAGGTTACGACCCCGAAGTGATCGACTTAATTTCGCTGAAACCCTTCGACTTTGAGACGATCGAAGCCTCGATTCGCAAAACCCACAAAGTGTTGATTGTGGAGGAGTGTATGCGGACAGGTGGCATTGCGGCAGAACTGATCGCCTCGATTAACGATCGCTACTTCGACGAACTCGATGCGCCGATGATCCGATTGTCGTCTCAAGACATTCCCACGCCATACAATGGCACATTGGAAAGTTTGACGATCGTCCAGCCACCCCAAATTATCGAAGCAGTGAAGAAACTGGTCGATAACAAGTTCTAATCGTTTAGGCGTTTTTAGTTAGGGTAATAGATTTCAGCCACTGTAGGGGCGAACGGTTGTTCGCCTCAACTGGTTTATAGTCACTGTTGAACCACTAGATTTCTGATTGGGAGTAGCTTAAGGATTACTGGTTGAACGTGGTTTTGTATGAAAGATCACTGCGAGTTTCTCTGCGCATCCCCAATCGATACATTCATTTTTTTGGTGAGTCTTCTGGCCCCTATTCTATCGATCGCAAAAACTGGTTTTCAAATTCATAGTCAAGGACCGCTAATCTTGATTGTTTTGGGTGCCGGGTTTCGACTTTGGACGGAATGGTTACGGTATAAACAGTGGCTAGAACACAAAGACACTGGATTTGTTCCGGGTAGCCAGCATTTATCTCTTCTTGGAACATTGGGGCTTGCAGGAGGCGTTTTCGGTGCGGTGATATGGCTATTAGCAGTGCGCCGATAACAGTGAAAAAGATACCCGTTTATTCCTCTTGCGGACATGTTGCCAGCAGTATCAGTGCAGTTTGAAACTTTTTATTGCGTCAGAACTTGAGCTAGTAATTCTGGTGCACTCCGAAAACCAGCCTTATTAATCAAGTCATCAATAATAGGTTGTAGCGACTCAATCTCACCTAATTGTTTAGCACGTACTAAGATTCCTAAAACCCCTGTTACTGATGCAGGAGTTCAAGCTGATCCACGATCGCCAAGTTGAGAATTGGAGAAGTGTTACTCACTATGGGCATAGCTTAAGTCATCATCCAATTCTTCAACACCATAATGCCGAAATACACCGCGCCGAGAGAGCAACTGCCCAAATTCATATTTATCCATCTCAGCTAGTTCTCTTGCTTTGCCTAAGGAGAGGATATCTTGTGCATAAAGAGCAATGGCAAGTTCTCTACGCAATTCCTGCTCAATTCGCTGCTCAGGTAGGCGAAGGGCTTGCACAACGGAGTCAGAGATCGAGATTTGCAGTCCTATCTTCACTTAACGTCGTAACAGTTTGTTTATACCTATATGGTACAGGTCGCGACCAACCTGAAAAGTTCTCTCCAGATATCCCCTCGTAGATTTGCCTTCAAAGTTATCGGCGGTAGGGGAGTGGAAATGAGTGATAGGCAGTTTAATTTAGGAATAATTACTTATCCATGTTGTTAAATCCTAATTCTTAACCCTCCATTCTCTAGAAAAACTTTACAAAAATCTGGTTGGAACTCCAGGTAAGCATTAAGAATCGTTGCAACTTTACCCCGCAATTGTATTGGCAGCAATCAGCTATAACCCAGATAACATAGGCTATTCAGCTATTTTTTGCTAATTGCAACATTTTCCCAGTTGCGATCGTCTCCTGACTCAAGATGCGGCACTGTTTGAGACAATCTATAAGCGTTAACCGTTCAGCCCTGCTAGGAATTTGGAACTCAACTCTTAACAAGGTGATTTGAAGCGTCAAATTGTTGCTTTTTAACACGCACACGTTAGCTTTTGTCTTCCTCAGCCAACTCCATTCGATTCCCATTCCGCGTTCCCAACTCCTAGCCCCTGACGCTGACTTCCTGATCATGAAGCGAGGCACTCTATGAAATTGGCTTACTGGATGTATGCTGGACCCGCCCACATTGGCACTCTCCGCATAGCCAGTTCTTTTAAGAACGTTCACGCCATCATGCACGCCCCTCTGGGTGACGACTACTTTAATGTCATGCGCTCCATGTTAGAGCGGGAACGTGACTTTACTCCAGTGACGGCTAGCGTCGTCGATCGCCATGTCTTAGCGCGAGGTTCCCAAGAAAAGGTCGTCGATAACATTACCCGCAAGGATCAAGAAGAGCACCCCGACCTGATTGTGTTGACCCCGACCTGCACCTCCAGCATTCTGCAAGAAGACCTGCAAAACTTCGTTGAACGGGCGCAACTAGAAGCGAAAGGCGATGTGATGCTGGCAGATGTCAACCACTACCGGGTGAATGAACTGCAAGCCGCCGATCGGACTTTGCAACAAGTCGTGCAATTCTACATTGAAAAAGCCCGGCGTAAAGATGACCTGGCGACAGAAAAAACTGAGCAGCCTTCCGTTAACATCATCGGCATGTCCACCCTGGGCTTCCATAACCAGCATGACTGCACCGAACTGAAGCGGTTAATGGCAGATCTAGGGATTACGGTGAACGAAGTGATTCCCGAAGGCGCGTCGGTTCATAACCTGAAGAATTTACCCAAAGCCTGGTTTAACCTTGTCCCCTACCGGGAATTGGGTTTAATGACTGCCCAATATCTCCAACAGGAATTTGGCACTCCTTATGTAGACATCACGCCGATGGGCGTCGTGGAAACCGCTCGCTGTCTGCGGAAAATCCAACAGGTGTTGAACGAACAGGGAGCCACGGTTGATTACGAATCCTACATCGACAATCAAACTCTGCATGTTTCTCAAGCCGCCTGGTTCTCGCGATCGATCGACTGCCAGAACCTCACAGGCAAGAAAGCTGTGGTCTTTGGCGACAATACCCATGCGGCGGCGATGACCAAAATTTTGGCGCGAGAAATGGGCATTCATGTTGTTATGGCAGGCACCTATTGCAAGTACGATGCCGATTGGTTCAGAGAGCAGGTCAGCGAATACTGTGATGAAATCCTGATCAGCGAGGATAACGCCGAAATTGCCAACGCGATCGCTCGAATTGAACCCTCTGCGATCTTTGGCACCCAAATGGAACGCCATGTCGGCAAACGGTTGGATATTCCCTGTGGCGTAATTGCCTCACCGATTCATATCCAAAACTTCCCGATCGGCTACAAACCTTTCCTCGGCTACGAAGGCACCAACCAACTAACTGATTTGGTCTACAACTCCTTCACGTTAGGGATGGAAGATCACCTGCTGGAAATCTTTGGCGGTCACGATACCAAAGAATCGATTACCAAAGGAGTCTCTGCTGAGTCTGATCTAGGTTGGAGCAAAGATGGTTTGGCAGAATTGAACAAAATTCCAGGATTTGTGCGGGGTAAGGTGAAGCGCAATACCGAAAAATTTGCCCGCGATCGTGGTATCGAAACCATCACCGCTGAAGTTCTCTATGCTGCGAAGGAAGCTGTTGGCGCTTAGTTAATCAACCTATCAATTCCATGATTTCAAAGGCATCCTAGTGATGCCTTTTTTATTAATCAATATCGTTCAGCGTATTGTTTTAATTCCCGAGCCATCCGGCGAATTCCCTGCTGTTCATCTTGGCGGATAAACGGCAAAAAGACGCGGGTTAGCACACCAGAAAAGTTTTCCTGGTGAATATATTTCGTGCGATCGTGCCCAATTTCTTGCAACTCAAACACATGCTCACTGACAAAACCAGGAATTGTAGAGATCCATTTCAAACAAATTCCAGGTTGAATTAGCGTCACTCTGGGTTGAAATTCCGTTTGTTCCTCTCCTGGAACACGTTGGAGCGATAACCAGATTTCCTCACCCTCAACAAACAGCCGATTTGGATCGCAATCATACAAAAACGTATTCCAATATGCCCATTTCTCCTTATGAAATAACGCTCGCCAAACTTTACGTCGGGACGCGTAGATATCAATTTCTGTATATAAACTCGGCATAGCCAATGAATGATCAGTAAACGTTGATCAATGAACCATGATAGAAACCCGATCTCGAACGAGATCTTCTATCTTCCCCCACTCTTCACTCCCCATCTCTATCATGCCCTGTACTAGCATCTGACTGGTCATTACTTCCAGTTGATTGTTCACTATTCACTAATCCCAGGTCATTATTCTTTTAAGCTAAGAACCTTCTGGGGATTACTAGAAAGAGGGCACGATCGGGCATTTGCTCATCGTTGATTCCCCGCTTAGATCTAAATCTGCACATCCATCGCCATTGCCATGACAGACCTAACACCGAATTCCAGCTTCAGCCTCACCATCCGGTTCCAAAACCCCAACCGACCAGGAATGTTAGCCAGTGTGACTCAGGCTATCTCAACTTTAGGTGGCAGTATTGGGCAAATTGATCTAATTGAGCAAACCCGAAAATTTTCATTGCGGGAAATTAATGTTGATGCCGCCAGTACCGAACATGCCGAAGCGATCGTCACCGCTGTCAAAGCCCTCCCCGAAATTAAAGTGATCAATGTTTACGATCGCACCTTTAACTTGCACCGGGGCGGCAAGATTAGCGTCGAAAGCCGAATTCCGTTAAAGGGACAAGCTGATCTAGCCATGGCATACACCCCAGGAGTTGGACGGATTTGTGCGGCGATCGCGGAAGATCCCGAACAGGTTTATAACCTTACCATTAAGCAAAATACCGTGGCGATCGTCACCGATGGCAGTGCAGTACTGGGCTTAGGAAATTTGGGACCGGAGGCAGCTCTCCCTGTAATGGAAGGGAAAGCCATGCTGTTTAAGGAATTCGGAAAGTTAGATGCTTTCCCCATCTGTCTGGCGACTCAAGATACCGATGAAATTGTGGAAACCGTGAAGCGAATTGCTCCCGTCTTTGGTGGGGTCAATCTGGAAGATATTGCGGCTCCTCGCTGTTTCGAGATCGAATCCCGCTTACAACGCGAATTAAATATTCCCGTATTCCATGATGACCAACATGGCACTGCGATCGTCACCTTAGCTGCACTAATTAATGCGCTCAAGGTCGTGCATAAATCAATGGCAGAGGTGCGGATTGTGATTAATGGGGCTGGTGCGGCAGGAGTGGCGATCGCACGTCTGCTGACTAAAGCGGGCGCCAACCATATTACTCTATGTGACTCCAAAGGGATTCTGTCTCATAGCCGCACTGATCTGACGGAGCAAAAACGCGAATTAGCTGTGGAACTCTGTGGCTCGTTAGCCGATGCTCTGGTCGATAGTGACATCTTCCTGGGGGTTAGTGGTCCCGGTGTCCTGACTCCAGAAATGGTCCGAACGATGGCCGCCGATCGCATTGTTATGGCCATGGCGAATCCGATTCCCGAAATTCAACCAGAACTGGTTGCCAATGATGTCGCTGTAATGGCAACCGGACGTAGCGATTACCCCAATCAGATCAACAATGTGCTGGCATTCCCTGGTATGTTCCGAGGTGCTTTGGACTGCCGTGCCTCCACCTTTACCACTAGCATGTATCTAGGCGCGGCTGAAGCGATCGCGGATCTAATCAAACCTTCCGACCTCACGCCGGACTACATTATTCCTTCAGTGTTTGATGAGCGCGTTGCCACTGTTGTGTCAGCTGCCGTGCAACGGGCCGCTCGGCAAGATGGGGTAGCTGGTAGCTAATGGCTAGTTAATCTACCACCTGAAGAATTCCCCGGCGGACTCCGTATAAGAGGCGATCGAGCAACACGAGATCCGCCGGGGATAATGGGTCTGCTAACAAAACGGATTGTAATCGTTGCCGCTGGCTTAAGGTAATGCGACGAGAAAGCACAATCTGTTCTACTAATTCCTCTAATCGAGCTGGCATCCAAGCTACAGCAGTGATCATCATGGCTCCTAGGGGCAATTTAGGTAAAGTGCAAGAATTGTCCTTAGAGTGCCTAAATCAATCGCTTGCTTAACTGCCAATTCAAATTTCGCGACAAAGCAACTCAAAACTTTATATTCATTTACAAGCAAGTTCAATAAATCGATATAGGTTTGTGGGGCTTGGTGTTTCGGAGATCGCCAACTAGCCTCAATCAAGTTTTTCTACGGATGTGTTTTAATACCAGTAAATGGGAATAACTAAGGTGGCTCATTTGACACCTCACTATTCCCAGTGCATTTATGACTTACTGCCTCAGAGTCGCTGACTTACCCAGCAACGAACGTCCCCGCGAACGCTTGATGCTTCAGGGGGCTCGTAGCCTAGCAACGGCTGAACTAATTGCGATTCTTTTAGGCACTGGGCAAGGGGCAGGAAAACTCTCTGCCGTTGGTTTAGGGCAGTATGTGTTGCAAGAATTGGGCAAACATCAGCGTGATCCGCTCTCTGTACTCCGAGAAGTGACCGTAGCCGAATTAACGCAAATTCCAGGAATTGGTGAAGCTAAAGCCACAGCAATTCTGGCTGCGATCGAGTTAGGCAAACGGGTTTTTCAAGCCCGCCCACCCGAAAATACAGTCGTGGATGATCCTGCTGTGGCTGCCGCTGCTCTCAGCCATGATCTCATGTGGCAATCGCAGGAACGGTTTGCGATCGTACTATTAGATGTGAAACACCGACTCCTCGGCATTCGCGTCATTAGCATTGGCACTGCTACCGAAACCCTAGCCCATCCCCGCGAAATCTTTCGGGAAGTGCTGCGGCAGGGAGCTACACGGGCGATCGTTGCCCATAACCATCCATCCGGCAATGTCGAACCGAGTCCAGAAGACATTCACCTGACCCGTCAACTGCTAGCTGGTGCCCAATTCCTGGGCATTCCGCTTTTAGATCACTTAATTTTGGGCAATGGCAATCATTTAAGTATCCGTCAGGCTACAACCTTATGGAATGAATGTCCTCAGGGAGATTAAGCTACTTACTTACTACAATATTTCCGATCGCGGTCAGAACCAGGCTCCTGCCAAGAATAAGCAAAGTGACTGACTGAAGTGAGGGAAGGTGCCATTTGGTAAAGTGCTTGCATCTGCGCTTCTAATGGTGGACGATTCCCGGCCGATCGTTGCCAGATGCCCGCTAACACTGGCTGAACTTGAACTCCGGCTGGAGCCTGCTGTAAAACTCGCTGAATCTGCTGCATAATGCAACTGGTCTTACCACAAGTGGCATACGCCATCGGATGCCAATCTGCATTGCGAGGAAACCGCTCCCAAAACTGCAGCCGAGAGTCGAACCCTTGCCCCACGCTTGCATTGCCATCTGGAAAAAATACCGCTCCGGCTGGAATTCCCTGCGATTCCACTGAGTTGATGGCTGCGACTAGAAAATCCACCACTCCTTGCGAGGCATGGGCAACCGCAAGTTGCCATAATTCAGACTTTAGTAGTGCCAATTTTTGCTTCAATGGTAAATTAGCTGCAATCCGAGCCGGATCACGTCCTTGCCAAAGTGGTTCTTGCTCGTTGGGATGCAGGCTATTGCTAGCTTTCAGGTCATCTGCTGTCAAAAATCCTTTGCTTAAAAACCGTTGGATCAGTTCCATCCCTTTATAGTTCAGGGCACGTTGCAGCAGCGATCGTTGAGAGGCTTCGCCGTATACCCATAGATCCTGAACTTTACTGGCCACTGAGGCAGTTCCTGACCCACGGGGGTAGCGAATATAGTCAAACAACATGCCATCTGGCTTATAGCGAGAAAAGGCTCGAACTAAGTCTGTGTAATCCACTCTTGCCTGAGCACTGTAGGGATCAATAAAGGCTTCATCGGGATTACCTACGCCCAAATCTACACTCAGCCCCGCGATCGTACTAGCCGTTAAACTGGTTTGCCCTAAGCCATTGCGGGCGATCGTGGCTTGGCGATCGATGCGGCGGACATAATTTGCCCCAAAGTTCAGGCTAAATAACCAGGTTTGCACCTTTAGCCCCCGTTCCCGCCCTTTACGGATCACTTGATCGAGTAGATCGACATTGTCCCATCCTGATCCTTGCAAAACCGCCGGCCAAGGCGTCGGGTTCCGGTTAGCTGGCAACAATACCTTGCCGTTATAAAATACCTCTACATAAATCTGGTTATAGCCCCGATTCACAATCTTATCTAGCACCGCTTCTAACGCTCCGGGGCGGGCATCGCAGGGATACAACCGAATCCAAATCCCTTGATTTTGGGGCCAGTTCTGACGGCGGCATTGCGCTAACGCCGTTGCATGTTTGGCAAGTATTGTCTTGTATTTAGCTTGAGCATCTTTGTTGCCCTGGATTGCCGCTTTCCGCAAGGTATCTTTTTGGGCGATCGCCTGGGTCAATTGCTGGCAGTAGGGAGTTCCCTGGGCTTGCGCGGCAGATATACAGCCCGGCGTTAGTACCCCCATTACTAGGGCTGTAATCAGCACACTCCAGTATTGCCCACCCAAAAATCGACAGGCTATCTGTGGTTGAACCCATGTCATATCAAGTTACTCCGCTCCACATCAATAGAGTAGATTTATGCGATTATCAACTCTATTGCCGTAAACGAACCACTTCCTTAGCCCAACCAACCTTTTAAGCGGGCTGCAACTTGCGGGCGACGGAGCTTGCGCATCGCTTTACTTTGAATCTGGCGAACTCGTTCTCGAGAAAGATTAAATAAGCCTCCCACTTCCTCCAAAGTACAGGGTTTATTTGAACTCAGCCCATACCGCAGTGAAATAATGTCTTTCTCCCGTTGAGTTAACACATCTCCCAAGACATCCCAAATTTCCTGACGCAGCATTGATTCACTCATTTGGGCTTCTGGGGAGCGGGTTTCACCATCCTCCAGCAGATCCATCAGTTCTGTATCTTCATCCTTACCAACCCGATGGTTCAACGATAACGATCGACGATGGAGTTGCTGTAAGTCCCGTAGTTGTTCGGGTGGCACCTCCAAGGCATCAGCTAATTCGGTCTCCGTTGGATTCCGGTGTAATTCCCGTTTGAGTTCGCGTTGGGCTCGTTTGAGCTTATTCAGCTTTTCAACGATATGAATGGGCAGGCGAATCGTCCGGGAATCATTGGCGATCGTGCGCGTGATTCCTTGGCGAATCCACCAGTAGGCATAGGTAGAAAATTTGTAGCCTTTACCCGGATCAAACTTTTCGGTTGCCCGGTTGAGTCCTAAGGCTCCTTCCTGAATCAGATCTAGGAAAGGTACGCCTCGATTCAGATAGCGTTTAGCGATCGACACCACTAAGCGTAGATTTGAGCGAATCATTGTCCGCTTTGCCACCCGGCTTCGGTGCAAACGACTCTCCAACTGCCGCTCCGAAAGTCCAATAGCAGTTGCCAATTCACCTTTGGAGGGAAACCGTCCTAATTTTTGCTTCAGTTCGGTTTGCAATTCTTCGATTTCGACCAAATAGCGAATTCGCTGTGCCAGTTCCATTTCTTCTTCTGGCTTTAACAGGGGATACCGAGCCATTTCTTTGAAGAAGGCTCCTACAGCATCATCAGAAACCGTTTTGTTATAACCAGAGGGTCGAGCCGAAGCGATCGTGTCTGGGGTTTCATCAGTTAATGTCACATCCTCCATAGGGGCAACAGCATTTTCATCAATCATGATGCTGTCTGCATCTATTTCATCTAACTCAAGGGAGACATCATCTGGTAGGTTGCCCTCTGCCAACCGTTCCAGGGTAGCCATTAGATCAAAAGCATGTCCATTTGAATCATGTAAAACTTCCGGCTCAGACTGAGTCGGATTCAGCGTAGGATTTAAGATTCCAGAACGATTGTTCTCTTGAGACATATCTAAATAACGGGGTGAAAAGGAGCTTGATCACAGAATTCCGCGTTCAAAACACAATTAACCAGGCTTCTGAGGGGTTGTTCAGCAAGTTGTGTTAATCAGTGACCGGTAATTGGTGTGGACTAGCTTGGTAGCCGCTATAGCGTTCAACCAGATAATTCGTAACCCCCAATCAGCTAACAACAAATAACATTCCAAGCCCTAAGAGTCCGGTATCTGCCAATATTAACGGGTTAGATCTGGCCTGTCGTCAAACCTACGGCATAACCAAAGATTTGCACCAAATGACGGAAATCAGGGATATTCAGGAACCATTGGGAAGAGTTTGGCACTCTAAGGGCTAACAACTCGTAATGACCAAACTTAGCTTTGCGCCACAAAGGACAACAGAAAATCAGCGATCGAAACTGATGCAGTAAATAGAGGACAAAGCACTAATTAGGGTTACGACTAAGCTACTTGAAAGAGGTGAATACGTTGTTCACTAGCCTAAACAGGACAGACACTCCTCTAACGAAATTTGAGTGTAGGGTTACGGGATTAGCGGGAGTAGCTATTATTGTAGCGCACTCACTAAGTAAACTCGTTATGGCTACATCTTAGAAGTCTGCACCATAAAAGAACGGGATAAGATCGAGTCATCTTATCCCGTTCAGGTCATGCTGTTATGCCATCTGAAACTAATTTCCCTTGTCCCCGAGGGAAAGGATGGTTGAGGTTGCTCCAGTTACTATACCTGTCAAGAGATGAAGGTTAGGACTGGTTGACTGAGTGTTAACGTCGAGGTATACGGTAACCTTTGTTGATCAGAAACATGCCGCAGGCGTAATTGCTTGATCAGCCAGATTAACTGTTTTTAAGAATATCAATGCAGCGATCGAGCCATTCTTGATAACTCTGCTGCAATGTGTCATCTTCCAGTTCGATTTCTACCCGGACCTTCTTGCAGCGATGATGCAGCGTTTTGGTAATCGCACTCAACACATAGTTAGCGGCTTTTGGAGATTCAAACTCACCACTAATCGTTGGTTGCCCCATAATATCCGGCAGTTCTACATTAATCGGCTGCCCTTCGGTTAAATCAACCTCTGCTAACGGCTTTTGTTCTGGGCTGACCTGTTCAATCACTAGCTTTTCGTAGCGTACAGGCACCTGGATCATCCGAGTTTCAATTTGTTTCCGGATGATCACATCACCAATCTTGCGCCGCTTGTAGTCTACTTTTAAGCGTTCTTCCAGTAACTCGATCGCTTCATCAACTGTGTCCGGTTGCACGGTGTCCGGCGGAATGATGGTATCAGGTGAGATCAGTGCCTCCGGTGGAATAGTGGCATCTGAATATGTGCTCTCATCCCCAATATCAGCTGTCACTGGCGAGAGATCGGCTGCTGGGATAGCGCGATCGTCTGGTTGCGATTCTGGCACAGGAGCAAAAGCATTGGTTGCTGCTACTCCTAATCCGGCGATCGCAGTTCCAGCGGCAATATCACCCAGATCTTCTGTAGAAAATGTTCCTGAAGGTTCACTAAATGCCAGGTCTAAGGCACTGAGGTTGTCTATTTCAGGTAGTTCTGCCGTTAACGCTGGCTCGAAACTTGTCAAATTATTGGTTTGATCCACATTAAAGTCGAGCAGGTCAGGGCTAGACTCCACCGAACCTAAATCAACAAATCCTGGTTCTTCTAAAGACTCTAGATTCAAACTCAGCTCAGGCTCAGATTCTGCTAAGCCTAGATTAAATCCTGGTTCTTCTACGGAGGACTCTAGATTGAAGTCTAGGTCAGGAGTAGGCTCTTCCAGTCCAAAATCGAATCCTGCTTCTGTTGCAGGCGACTCCAGATTCAAATCCAGATCCGGTGTCGGTTCTTCCAGCCCGAAATCGAATCCTGCTTCTGTTGCAGATGGTTCCAGATTTAAATCCGGATCCGGTGCCGAAGGTTCTAGCTCTAAATCTAGAGCATCGGTAGATGCCAAATCTAAGTCAAACCCTGGTTCTGTCGTAGGTGATTCCAGATTTAAATCCAGATCCGGTGTAGGCTCTTCCAGTCCGAAATCGAATCCTGGTTCTGTCGTAGGTGATTCCAGATTCAAATCCAGATCCGGTGCCGAAGGTTCTAGCCCTAAATCTAGAGCATCGGTAGATGCCAAATCTAAGTCAAACTCTGGTTCTGGTGTAGGTGATTCCAGATTCAGATCCAGATCTGGTGTAGGTTCTTCCAGTCCGAAATCGAATCCTGGTTCTGTCGTAGGTGATTCCAGATTTAAATCCAGATCCGGTGTAGGCTCTTCTAGTCCGAAATCGAATCCTGGTTCTGTTGTAGGTGATTCCAGATTTAAATCCAGATCCGGCGCCGAAGGTTCTAGCCCTAAATCTAGAGCACCGGTAGATGCCAAATCTAAGTCAAACCCTGGTTCTGGTGTAGGTGACTCCAGATCCAGATCCGGTGTAGGTTCTTCCAGTCCGAAATTGAATCCTGCTTCTGCTGCAGGTGATTCCAGATTCAAATCCAGATCTGGTGCCGAAGGTTCTAGCCCTAAATCTAGAGCATCGGTAGATGCCAAATCTAAGTCAAACCCTGGTTCTGGTGTATGTGACTCCAGATTCAGATCCAGATCCGGTGTCGGTTCTTCCAGCCCGAAATCGAATCCTGCTTCTGGTGTAGGTGATTCCAGATTTAAATCCAGATCCGGTGCTGAGGGTTCTAGCCCTAAATCTAGAGCATCGGTAGATGCCAAATCTAAGTCAAACCCTGGCTCTGTCGTTGTCGTAGGTGATTCCAGATTCAGATCCAGATCCGGCGTAGGTTCTTCTAGTTCAAAATCGAATCCTGGTTCTGTTGTAGGTGATGCCAGATTTAAATCCAGATCCGGTGTAGGTTCTTCCAGTTCAAAATCGAATCCTGGCTCTGTCGTAGGTGATTCCAGGTTCAAATCTAGGTCAGACGTAGACTCTGCTAAATCCAAATCTAGGGCATCCGTCGATTCTGCTAAACCCAGATCAAATCCTGATTCTGTTCCAGGGGATGCAAAACTCAGATCTGCTAGATCATCAGATGCTGCTAGTTCTAAATCTAGATCAGGTGTAGATTCGGCAAAACCTAAATCCAAAGCATCAGTGGATTCAGCCAATTCCAGATCAAATCCGGTTTCTGCTGTCGGTGGTTCCAGATCTAAATCCAGATCAGACGTAGATGTTTCTAATCCTAAATCTAGGGGTTCTGACTCATCCAACAAAGTTAAATCGATCGCCGCTTCAGACGCAGGTTCTGCTAGCAAGGACTCATCTAAACTCAGCCCATTGATCTCATCATTCGCAGGCAACTCTAGATCTGCCAGTCCCCCTGTATCTTCCAGATTAAGGTCGAAGTCACTGTCTTGATCGAGATCCAGATTTAAGTTCGTATCTGGTGTGAATGACTCCAGTTCGAAGGATGGTTCTGTATCTTCCAGGTTGAATTCTAAGGCATTATCGGTGCTTGCCTCAGAAGTGAAGGATGCACCGAAATTGAGGTCATCAACCAGAGACTCTTCAGTCATTGAGTCATCGATCGCCAAACCAAAGTCAGACGAACCATTTAATTCGGATAAGTCTAGATCAAGCGAGGGTTCTGGGGATTCATTCGTGACCAGAAGTTCTGAGAACCCAGTATCCTCATCGCGGGGTGGTTCAGTCACGGGCAGTTCTAAATCATCTAAACCCGCAAAATCATCTGAAATGGAAGATTCTGAAGACAGATCTAAGTTATCCAGTGGCAGATCTAGATTATCTAAGCTTTCTGAAAAGGCTGTAGCTTCAGGAAACTCAGGGGTTGCAGTTAAGGAATCGGCTGTAAAGGAGAGGTCAGCCAGTTCTAGATCGTCACCAAAATCTGCTCCCGTCAGCTGTTCCGTCGCATTTAACGTTCCCAGATCCAAGTTAGATAAATCCTCAGCCGACTGGTCAGCCACCAAGCTTGAGAACGAAAACTCTTCTAGGCTGTCGCTGGGTGATTGGTCAGCCGTCAACTCCGCAAATGAGACTTCTTCCTCGATCGCCGATGGTGTTGCTTCTAGCTCTAGCGTATTCAAATCAGAATCACCAAAGGAGTCTGTAGCCGGAGATTCCGGTTCAGGCAAATCACCAATTTCATCTAGAGCTGCGATCGCACCAAGATCTGATGGTTCTGCTGCAACGATTAGCTCTGGTTGTTCCGGAGTATCGGCAAACAGATCTTCAATTTCAGAAGCTGTAGGGCTAGTTTCTTCGGGTGGCTGATAGGTCTGGTATGGCGGCAAACTTCCTACTTCTGACTGGGTGATATCAACAAATACCGATTGGGCTTGAACACTAACTTTTTGAATTTGCCTGCCGTCTAATAAAAAGCTATGCCCATTTTCTGGCGCATCGGGTTGAGCAATCACCAGATTTAGTTGATGTCCAGCATCAAGAATGAGGTCTTGAACTTGCCCAATCGGTTGCCCCTGTTTATCAATTACTGCAAAGCTCTTAAGTCTGCTTCTCAGGTTATTCAGGTTATCGAGTAGTATTCTGAGGCGATCGGCATCCGGTTCCGTCGGTCCAGATGGCATTACAGATGGTTGATGACTCATGTTCCTGCCTTAATTAAGCTACGAAACTACAATTCGGACGTGAACGTGTCTAGGGGTGCAGACAGGATTCATCAACTGGCTTTGTTGATAAATCGAGGGAAAAGGGCGAGGTTTGCAGGCGTTTTTTTACTAGAACGTCATAATAACCCAACGCAATTTAGGGTTGGGGAGCCGCATTCTCTTGAATCAGAACTTTTTTAATCTGGACTTTTTCCCGCACGAATGTTTCCCGCTGAATTTCGGGAACTTCTTCATAAATTGCCACCCGGATCACTTCGCCTTCCTGCAAGTCAGTTATGCTACGGATGCTTTCAGGATTTGAATCTTTCGTCAAAATCAATCCATCCTCAGCAGCTGTTAAGGAGCCACGATCGCCCAATTCATCAGTGTTAACTTCGTCAAGAGACACGTCCCTGTTCCTCATTACCTAAGTTGATACCATGATATTAAAAATCTCCGAATGGAACGGGTTTTTTCCGCCGCTCCCCCACTGGCTTTGGTTAAATGATTAAGATTTATTACTTTTGCAATTTAACGGCTTATTCCAAGCATGCCAATGGCTAATACTAGCAATCCCCCTTAACCCCAAAAACTAACTGTTGATTGATTGGGAATTCCTTCCTCGAAACACTGCATTGATTTGATTGAACCTCAGCATGGAAATTAAGTCTTGGATGACAGTAATTTGCCAGTTACGGGCGATCGCAGTCATCCGTGCTCCTACGTTTGAATTAGGTTGTCAGATGGCAAGCGCGGTTGCCCAAGGTGGCATCCAGTTGATTGAAATTACCTGGAACAGCGATCGGGCTCCAGAATTGATCCCTTACCTACGAGAAAGCCTGCCAGACTGTGTGATTGGGACAGGTACGTTGTTAACCACCCATCATCTCCGAGAAGCGATCGCGGTGGGTGCCCAGTTTTTGTTTAGTCCTCATGTTGATGTGGGTATGATTCAAGCGGCAGTTGAACACAATATACCCATGATTGCTGGGGCGCTTTCCCCTACGGAAATAATTCAAGCTTGGCAAGCAGGGTGCAGTAGCGTCAAAGTCTTTCCAGTTCAGGCGTTGGGCGGTGTAGAGTATATCCAAAGCCTCCAAGGACCCTTAGGTCATATTCCTCTTATTCCTACCGGTGGTGTTACCTTAGCTAATGTGCCTGATTTTCTGCAAGCTGGAGCCGTTGGGGTAGGATTGTCGGGATGTTTATTTCCTCAAGCGGCGGTGCAGCAAGGTCAATGGCAAACGATCGTGGAGCAGGCGCAGCGTTTAGTCGCTTTGACGCAGGCAGGGAATAGTCAGAGCGCAGACCCAGAAGATAACGGGTTATACGGAAACAATTAATAGCCAACAACTTTCGTTAAAGGTTCGCAATATCCCAAGACAGCCTAATTTCGGCAGAATTACGATGGAAATTAGGAGTATTGAACGTGTGATGATGAAATACTGTATTCCCCTAGCTGGGTTAGGTCATATTGGTTTATTGGTTGGTTCTCTAGCGTTGTTAGGTAGTCTCAATGTAGCGGCGAACCCCGAGCGATCGATGGCACAGGAAGCCGTGCCTCAAGTGACCAAGATTGCTGAAGCAGTCACCAATTTGAAACAATCAACCGATCGCTGGATCGAGATTGACTTATCGAGCCAGCGCCTGATTGCCTGGGAAGGAGGAGTGCCCGTTTATGCCGTCATCGTCTCAACGGGTAAATCGTCTACGCCGACTTTGACAGGTGTATTTGCTATTCAAACACGGCTACGTTATGCCCGGATGCAAGGCGAAGATTACGACGTGCCCGATGTGCCCTACACGATGTACTACTACGGTGGGTATGCGATTCACGGAGCCTACTGGCATCATAACTTTGGTACGCCAGTCAGTCATGGGTGTGTCAATGTGGCAGTCAATCATGCTGGTTGGTTGTATAACTGGGCGAAAATTGGTACTCCGGTTGTAGTACGCGATTAACTCATGACAACTTCTGGATCAGACTGGCAAACCTGCGATCGGTTTCTAGAATTACGCTCTCATTGGTTCACGCTAATTGGGGAACATTTAATTGACGATCGCCAGCAACCTTTAGACTACTGGCGGGTAGAGCGAGCCGATTCAGTCATTGTGTTACCCATCCAGTCTGAAACTTTAATTCTGCCACCACCGGCTTACCGTCCCGGAATTAGCCAAGTGAGTCTCGATTTTCCTGGTGGGCGATTGCCAGAAAACAATTCGCCACAGGCAGCGGCTAGGCTAATTTTGCAACGAGAGTTAGGAGTTGAGCCAACTGCGATCGCTGACCTTAATCCGCTTAATACCCAAGGTTGGTCAGTCAATAGCTCGTTCTCAAACCAACAGCTATACGGATTTATTGCCCAAATTCAGCCGGAATGTCAGCTATCTCATGAGCGGGTTGGTATGAAAGTGGGGATTACCCAAGAGGGCATTGGCAAGTTATTACAATTATTGACTTGCCTACAATGTCGAGCCTTGTTATTGCAATGGTGGCTCGATCGCCAAGCCGCCCGCTGAATCAAGGCTCAACCTTGCTCCGGCTGCCTCAACGTTGTGAACCGTTTGATTCACCCCATCCAGTGAAATTACGATCGCTTTCCTGATTCGTGCAGCTCCAAGCGGTAGTCGTTCTATAGATAACAATCATACTGATGGAATGATGATGAAGGCGCGGATCGTGACGGTGCTCACCCTTCTAGCGATGACCAGTACCAGTCTTTCAGGCATCGCTCAAACCACCCCTAACGCACCGGATGCTCAGGGAGACTATTACCGCAATGATACGCCTGTGCAAGGCACCGCCCCTCGTCCATTGATGGCAGGCTCGTTATGGCAAGTAGTAGCTGCCGAATTGAACTGCCGCCAAGAACCAGGATCTGACCAGACCGTGGTACGGCAGTACCGCCAAGGTGCCGTTTTACAGGTGGAAGTCTACCGGGGTGGCTCAGATGAGGTATTACTGAATGCCAAAGATACCACTGGAAAACCCTGGATGCCAGTGCGCGGCAAGCGATCGGCCGATCGCTGTTACGTGAGGGCTAATCAGCGCTATATCCAACCAGTGACGGAGTAATTCCTGGTGTGCTAGCTGGAAAAACCCGCAACGCCGCTGCTGCCGCTGAAAGCCGTACCCGTGTACCGATCGGGAGAGCTGTTCTGGTTGCAATCCGGGCATGTAGTTCTTTGCCAGATGGCGTGAGTAGACAATAGCGGTGTTCTCGTCCTAGAAATTGGCGATCGCGAATAACTACTGTTGCCATTTCATCGGGTTCCAAGCGCAAATCTTCTGGGCGCACCATCAGCTCTCCCAACTCACGGCTCCGGCTTGCTTCATTTCTGCTTGCCGATAGCTGGGTTTTGGTCTCAAAACAGCCCACCTCTGTTTCCCAGCCTTTGCCATTAAACCGAGCGGGCAGAAAATTAGCCTGGGTGACAAACTCCGCGACAAATCGGGAAGCGGGCTCCTGGTAGATGGTTTCTGGAGTCCCAAACTGTTCAATCTGTCCCTGACGCATCACTGCGACATAATCAGAGATCGATAGCGCTTCTTCCTGATCATGAGTCACGAAAATCGCGGTTGTACCCGTTGTTTTCAAAATGTCGCGGACTTCCTGCCGTAACCGCAGCCGTACCTGCATATCCAGATTACTGAGCGGCTCGTCTAACAAGATCAAGCTGGGACGCGGAGCCAATGCCCGAGCTAAGGCAACTCGTTGCTGCTGTCCACCTGATAGTTGATGGGGATAACGGTGTTCTAATCCTGCTAACCCTACTAAACTAATTGCTTCCGCCGTCAGTTTGCGAATCTGCTCTGCTGAATAGCACCGTCCCCGTTTGCGTCCTGGCTGCACCAGTCCAAACGCCACATTTTTGGCTACGGTCAGATGGGGAAACAGAGCATAATCCTGAAACACCATGCCAATATCCCGATGCTCTGGGGCGACACAACGATCGGGATTCGCCACAAGTTGTCCATTCAGGATAATCGAACCGGACTGAGGTCGCTCAAAGCCAGCAATTAATCGCAATAGAGTAGTCTTGCCGCAGCCTGAGGCTCCTAGCAAACTCAACAACGCTCCAGTTGGCAATTGGCAGGAAATAGCATGAATTGCGGGCGGCAGCGTCGGTGAGAACTGCTTGGTCAAGCCTTCTACCTGCAAAATTACCGATTCAGTCATTGCTACCCCGTCCCTTGCGATGTCTCCAAGCTGAGAAAGAGCCGAGGCTGAATGCAGTATAGCGACTCCAAACGGCGACCTCATGCTTTCGCTCTATTGCAATTTATCATCAATAATCCTGACACGTATAGTAGAGTAGTTTCGGAATAATTCTCATTAAGCTGGCAGGTTGCCTCCATTCATGACTTTGTTTCCTCAAATTCGTTCCTTCGCCCTACCTCGCCCACGATTAGGCGGCTGGTCGCTGCCAGTGTTAACGATCGCAGCCCTGGTTGCCGCTCCGATTCTAGTGGTACTCAGTGCTGTCTTTGTCAACTCTGGCGATACTTGGAATCATCTCGCCACCACGGTGTTGCCAACTTACATCACGAATTCTCTCCTGCTGATGCTAGGCGTAGGTGGCGGAGTCATGTTGGTTGGCGTAGGAACTGCCTGGTTAGTCACTCTGTGCCGCTTTCCGGGGCGTTGGCTATTTGAGTGGGCATTACTGCTGCCCTTGGCAGCTCCGGCATACTTGCTAGCGTATGTCTACACCGATATCCTCGATTTTTATGGTCCTGTCCAAACTGGGCTGCGAAATATCTTTGGGTGGCAAACCGTTCAAGATTATTGGTTTCCCAATGTGCGATCGCAATGGGGGGCGATCGCGATGCTGACGCTGGTGCTGTATCCCTATGTCTATTTGCTGGCACGATCGGCGTTTCTGTCCCAATCTGTATCCATGTTAGAAGCGGCTCGCAGTTTAGGGTGTAGCCCTTGGCGGAGTTTTTTCACCATTGCGTTGCCATTAGCCCGTCCCGCGATCACCGCTGGTTTGTCATTAGCACTCATGGAAACCTTAAATGATTACGGGACGGTGCAATATTTTGGCGTCGATACCTTCACAACTGGAATTTATCGGACTTGGTTTGGCATGGGCGATCGTCCAGCCGCCACTCAACTCGCCGCTCTATTAACCCTATTTGCTCTGGGGCTGATTCTGCTAGAACGCTGGTCGCGGGGGCAAGCTAAGTATTACCAAACCGCTAACGCCGTACAACCTCTATCGAGTTATCGGTTGCGAGGGTTGCGCGCGATCGGGGCGATCGGGGCTTGTTTACTCCCCATCTCCCTAGGATTCCTAGTGCCGGCTGGGGTTTTGCTCCAGATGACGCTGGCAATTTCCGGTACCTCCTCTGATGCTGAATCTGCCAATGACTATGCCAGTGATGATTTTACTAGCAGTGACTTCGAAGCTAGTAGCGCCGCTGATACTTTCTGGAGTTTTGCTAGTAATAGCTTCACCTTAGCGGCGATTACGGCTTTAATTGCCGTCTTCCTAGCGATTATTCTTGCCTACGGCTTGCGGTTACAACCGACTCGCGGGATGCGGCTGGCAACCCAAGTCTCCGCTATGGGTTACGCGGTGCCCGGATCGGTCATTGCCGTGGGGATATTGCTGCCGATCGGCAATTTAGATAATGCGATCGATGCTTGGATGCGCTCTAGCTTCGGCATTTCGACGGGGTTACTTCTCAGTGGCACAATCTCAGCCTTGGTGTTTGCTTATCTAGTTCGCTTCCTGGCCGTGTCATTTAGTAGTATTGATGCCAATTTGTCTGGTATTAAGCCCAATTTAGATGATGCCGCTCGCAGTTTAGGGCATAACTCCCTCAGTACCCTGGTACGAGTTCATGCCCCCTTAATGTGGAGTGGTGTATTAACTGCCACGATGCTGGTATTTGTGGACGTTATGAAAGAACTACCAGCCACGTTGATTGTCCGACCGTTCAACTTTGATACGTTAGCCATCCGGGTCTATAACCTGGCATCAGATGAGCGGCTAGCTGAAGCCGCGGCTCCCGCGTTGGCGATCGTCCTGGTCGGCTTACTTCCCGTCATCCTGCTCAGTTGGAAGCTGGCTCACTCTCGGGCTGATCGGGAGCTACCCTTAATGGATTGATGCCTAGACTACTGGATCGCTTTCATAATAAAGTCTGCCAGTTCAATTAGTTGATTTTTATTAAATGCCCCTAATAGCACCCTGGCAGCCGCTCGCGGTTCCAAAGGTACAGAAATTTGTTGCGGCTTCATCGATTTCCCAGTCGCCTCGCGGGCTGGTTCTACAGGAACCGCTGGTTTGAGTGGTGAAACTGTGGCTGGAGCCACTGGAGCCGGTTGAGCCACTGGGGCAAGCCGTTGGAGATGTGGGCTGGGGGCGATCGCAGTAGGCTTCCCAGCCACTAACAGCTCACCTGCCTGCTTCAGGTCTTTAATCAGCACCGGAGCCAAAGCCGCATAGGAATTCTTGGGATTAGCGATCGCCTGTTGTGCGGTCTGGGTAAGATGCTGCCATTCTGCACTGGCATGAAGTTGTGCCATCCGGCTACAGAGGGTTGCCAGTTGTTGTCGGGTAGTGGGTGTATCCCCCTGCTTAAATAGTTGCAGCATCAACTTCAGAGCTTGGTTAACAACTGCACCAATATCTTTACTCGCTTTAGCAGGGGTAGGAGCAGGAGCCGCAGACACTCCTTGAATTAACCGAAGAATATATGCCTGAAGTTCGTGGAAAGCGGGTTCTACAGCCTGTACGCTCTGCATCGCATCCTCTTCCCTTAACCCGTAGGGAGATTGCAGCTCCTCGATTAATTCTTTTAGCGTGTCAAACCCTTGTAAAAACAGGGTTTCAACTTGTTGATCAACTTTAACTGAGTTTTCCTTTAAGAGCTTAAAGCAATCCTCCAGATGATGCCCAACCTTTTGAATGCTGCCAAACCCAAGCATTGCAGCCCCCCCTTTTACCGAGTGAGCTGCCCGGAAAAGTTCATTCATCTGCTCTGGATCAGCCATTGTGGATTGCAAGTTGAGCAGTCCTTTTTCGATCGTATCGAGATGCTCTTTGGCTTCCTCGATAAAATAGACTACGATTTGTTGCTGTTTTGTCGCCTGCACAACCCTGTCCCTCTTAGTGCTAACGTGGGATCAAATTGCTAGATGGGATGTTGAACTTCACTTTTTACACTGTGGTTGGATCCAGCTGACCGATCGGGGCGTTTAGCCATTCGGTTAGCGTTAGTTTCGTGTCTTCAGCCCATCGCCCAAACTTCCAGTCATCCAGACCCCGTGGGATCTCTGATTTCTGGATCTAGTATTCCCATCTGCTCCCAACTTTTATCTCACTTCAGAGTCAATCTGTTATGACTAATCTAGATGCGCCCATCACTTACGCAGGGGGTTGCCATTGTGGAGCTGTCCGGTTCCAAGTTGTGGTTGACCCTGAACAGCATCAAGTGGTGGATTGCAATTGCTCCATCTGTCGTAAAAAAGGGTTTTTGCATCTCATCGTGGCTCAGGAGCGCTTTACGTTACTCAGTGGCGGCGATACGTTAACGACTTATACCTTTAACACGGGTACTGCTAAACACACCTTTTGCCGCATTTGTGGAATGCATCCGTTCTATACGCCCCGATCGCATCCGGATGCAGTCGATGTCAATGTCCGTTGTTTGGATGGGGATCAGTTATCTCGCTTCCAGGTGCAACCCTTTGATGGGCAAAACTGGGAGGAAAATGTGGATACCCTGAAACCAGCCAACTAACACCCATGAAAAAAGCGCCCTTTATAGAGCGCTGATTGAATGAGGGAGTAAGAACAGTTCGCTGAGTTAGCTAATGGTAGGAGCGACTAGCGTGATCGGTTGACTGTCACCGGCAGCCAAATCCAGTGGGAAGTTGTGAGCATTACGCTCATGCATTACTTCAATTCCCAGGTTGGCACGGTTGAGAATATCAGCCCAGGTGTTGATTGTATTACCCTGACTATCGAGAATAGAGCTATTGAAGTTCAATCCATTCAAGTTAAAAGACATTGTGCTAACACCAAGAGCCGCGAACCAGATGCCAATCACCGGCCAAGCTGCCAGGAAGAAATGCAACGATCGCGAGTTGTTAAAACTGGCGTATTGAAAAATCAACCGCCCAAAGTAGCCATGAGCCGCCACAATGTTATAGGTTTCCTCTTCCTGACCAAACTTGTAGCCCACGTTCGCCGATTCCAGTTCGGTGGTTTCCCGCACTAAGCTAGAAGTAACTAAAGAACCGTGCATCGCGGAGAACAGCGCGCCACCAAAGACACCCGCTACCCCCAACATGTGGAAAGGATGCATCAGAATATTGTGCTCGGGTGAAAACACAATCATGAAGTTAAACGTGCCGGAAATTCCCAGCATCATGCCATCCGAAAAGCTACCTTGCCCGATCGGATAGATCAGTAGCACCGCCGTAGCCGCAGCAGCAGGAGCCGAAAATGCCACCGGAATCCAGGGGCGCATTCCCAACCGATAGCTGAGTTCCCATTGCCGCCCCATGTAGGCATAAACAGCAATCAAGAAGTGCAGCACAATCATCTCGTAGGGACCACCGTTATATAGCCACTCATCTAGAGAAGCCGCTTCCCAAATCGGGTAGAAGTGTAGCCCCACCGCAGCTGAGGTGGGCACAACAGTGGCTGAAATAATGTTGTTACCGTAGAGCAGAGAACCGGAAACGGGTTCGCGGATCCCGTCAATGTCTACAGGTGGTGCGGCAATAAACGCTAGCACAAATACAATCATCGCGACTAACGCCGTGGGGATCATTAATACCCCAAACCAGCCGACATACAGCCGATTTTCAGTACTGGTGACCCAATGACAAAATCGATCCCATAAACTGGCGCGATCGCGCCGTTGTAATGCAGTTGTCATAATTCCAAGGGAGGTATGAATTGGTGGTAAACAATCGGATTTGCTCACCTCTATATTTAATAACTAATTAGTTATAAAGTTGTCAAGCTATCAATTTGGACTAGCCATGTACTAAACATGTCGCTAACCTTTTGTAGGGGTGATACTGATCACAGTCCTGCAGACGGGTCACCTTTCTGAGCACACCCTGCGCGTCATGCACTAACGATCGAGGTAGCCGATGAATGCCGAAGAATTGCTAAAGCAATATACCGCTGGACAGCGGGACTTCCACAGCATTAACCTGCGTGAGGTTGATCTGATTAACTTACAACTCCAACAGATCGAGCTCAGCCAAGCCGATCTGCGGCAAGCCCGTTTGGGTAGAACCAATTTCACTCAAGCCTCCTTTCAGGCAGCCGATTTGAGCGAAGCCCTGCTGTGGGGGACGGATTTGAGTGAAGCCGATTTATCCCACGCCATTCTCCGGGAGGCTGATTTAAGCGGTGCGAAGTTGCCGCAAGCCTGCCTAGCCTCCGCTAACCTGATCAAAGCCAGTTTATGTGGAGCTAATTTAGTCAGAGCCGATTTATCCAATGCTCTGTTAATTGAAGTTGATCTACAACCCGGAGCAGACTACCGCACTGATTTGGGACATGCCATATTACGGGGCGCCAATTTAAGCTATGCCCATTTAGGTGGAGCATTGTTGCACCAAGCCAACTTGGATGGTGCTAAGCTCTGTCGCGCGTCGTTATCGAGACGAGCTCATCAGGGAGTCGCAGGAGTGGATCTGAGTGAAGCTAGCTTACGGGGCGCCGACCTCAGTTATGCCGATCTGACTGGAGCAATTCTGCGGGGAGCGGATCTGAGTGATGCTGACTTCACAGGCACTATTTTGACGGATGCGGATTTGCGCGGAGCTACCCTGCCTGATCGCAGCATTCATGCTTAGATTGGGAAATGGTCATGAACTGACGCCATGACCATAGCTTCCCTACAAATTGGCTTCGATCTCTTGGCGATATTGGCTTTTTTGTTTCACACCTTTTAGCTCGCCAACCTTCTCTTTATGCTTGAAGAACTGGATGGTCGGAGTGCCAACAACTCCCGCCGCTTCCGCAATGTCGGGATCCTGTTCGATGTCAATTTCCACATAGTGAATTTTGCCGTCAAACTCATCCACAACCTTACTTAAAATCGGCTTCAACGTATGGCAAGGACCACATTGAGGCGAGGCATATTTCACCATGATCAGGCGATCGCTGTCGTGATAGAGCTTGCGTAACGCGTAGCTCCCTTCATGCCGAGTTTGATTCGCATCGAAGCCAGAGGCTTGCTCCGCCTCCGTTTTTTTAGTAGCAGGAGTGGCAGCATGGGTTTCGGCTTCTATTGTCTGATGAAACTCCTGAATCAAGTGATTGCTGGAGAGCCAACGTTCTGCCAGCATCGCCGCCATACACCCCGTACCCGCTGCGGTGATTGCCTGCCGATACTCATGATCCTGTACATCGCCTGCCGCAAAGACACCTTCGATACTGGTATTTACGCCTTCTTTCGTCACGATGTAACCGACATCATCCAGTGCCAATTGACCTTGGAATAACGATGTGTTGGGCGTATGCCCGATCGCATAGAACAATCCTTTAACGGGTAAATCAATGGTTTCCCCAGTTTGCTGATTCTGCAACTTAACGCCCTGCATGTGCTGGTCATCGCCGTAGACATCTAAGACGGCTGTATTCCAGTGAATCGTGATCTTAGGATTCTTCAGTACCCGATCCTGCATCGCTTTACTGGCCCGCATTTTGTCACTTCGCACCAGCAAGTGCACATGAGAACCATACTTCGTTAAATAAATTGCCTCTTCTGCTGCCGAATCCCCTCCACCAATGACGGCTAATTCTGCCGATCGAAAAATTGGGGTTGCCCCATCACAAATTGCACAAGCCGAAATACCTCGGCTCCAAAACTGATGCTCACAGGGTAAGCCCAACCGTTTTGCAGTTGCCCCCGTTGCAATAATCACACTATGTGCCCGGACTTCTCGCTCACCCGAACGAATCAGAAACGGACGCTGGTTAAAATCAACGAACTCAACATCTTCTGTCACCAACTCAGCGCCCCAGCGGATAGCCTGCGCCTTCATCCGATCCATCAATTGCGGTCCTGTAATGCCTTCAGGGAAACCCGGAAAGTTTTCCACTTCGGTGGTTGTCATGAGTTGCCCACCTGGTAAACCTCCAGCCTGGAATCCCTCAAACACAAAGGGCTTGAGATTTGCCCGAGCCGCATAGATGGCTGCTGTGTACCCTGCCGGACCAGAACCAATAATGACTAAATTTTCAATGGTAGAGGATGTCATTATTTCAACAAACTCATAACGACTACGCTTAGTATAACGTAATCGTTCCCAAAAATTAAAGAGTGGGCAAACTCTTTTGCCCACTCTAAATAATTAGGGTCTAAAAATTAGGGTCTAGACCATCACTGTCGTCCTTAGACGACCAGTGGATCATTAGTTGTTGAGGGTTTCAAAGTTAGCTCCGCAGGTTGGGCCAACGCTGGTATTACTAGCAGAGAAGGCAACACCACCTGGAGTACCAGCTGTTGGGCGGGTAGACTGACACAGTTGAGCCAAGGTGGTGGCTTCGTTACCTGTTGCACCTGTCAGACCAATTTGTACCCCACCTGTGTGTGCCCGTAGAGTCGCTGCATTCTTCGGATAGGAGAGGTTGACCACAGCAGTTGTGGTGTTACCAGTGATGGTGTAGGTATAGTTGGTGCTATCCGTCTTAATCCCTAAACCTAGCAGCGAGATATCCGAGGCAAAGGTGTTTTTCTCTAAGAAGTAAGCTTGCTGCGTCCGGTTCATGGAACCTACATACTGCTTCGATTCTGATTCCTTCGCTTTGTTAGCTTGGTTTAGGAAGGATGGCAGAGCGATCGCAGCCAGAATCCCAATGATGATGATCACAACCAATAGTTCAATCAGGGTGAAGCCTTCGTCTTGCTTCTTCTGGGCGAGGTGTTGCAGGAACTTGGCTTGAAATTCAGACTTCATGAGAGGTTTCTCCTTGATTAGGCGTGGGGTATTTGGTTCTAACTCCTGGATGTAACTTACCCCTCTGTTTCAGCTTTCATATCACCCCTGACAAAAAAACTTTTCCAGATTGACCAAAAATTGTGTTCATGGGGCTGAAAGCCTGACTAAATCAGGCTTGTAAGCGATCGTAGATTCAGCCCATTTACTATGCAATTTGTAATAAGTAAGGAGAGAGGGGCAGGAAGAGACGATAGCCACTGTTTTCCTAATCTCCCCTACCTTACTTAGCTACACATCGCCAATGCTTTGGAATTCAGAATTTGGCGATCGACCGCAGCGGCAATTGGCTCCAAGCTACGAACTAAATCTGCCATATCAGATAAAGATAGAGCCTGACGAGCATCAGAGACGGAGAGATCAGGGTTAGGATGGCATTCAATGATTAAGCCATCTGCTCCACAAGCGATCGCCGCTCTAGCCAGATCAGCCACCAGTTCCCGTTTACCCGTTGCATGGCTAGGATCAACTATGACGGGCAGGTGGGTTAACTGTCGCAACGCAACTACCGCCCCTAGGTCCAGCACATTCCGAGTATAGGGATCGAAACTTCGAATTCCACGTTCGCACAACACCACATTAGGGTTGCCGTGGCTCAGGATGTATTCGGCGGCCATAACAAATTCTTCTAAAGTGGCAGCAAGCCCTCGTTTCAATAAGATCGGTTTGTTAATGCGACCTAATGCCTTCAGTAATTCAAAATTCTGCATATTGCGGCTACCAATTTGCAGCATATCGGCATAGCTCGCAACCGGTTCAATTTGCTCGATCGCCATCACTTCAGTCACTACGGGTAGCCCAAACTGTTCCCGCACAGAGGCTAAAATCCGTAAGCCTTCGATCCCGGCTCCCTGAAATGCATAAGGCGAGGTGCGAGGCTTATACACCCCCCCACGCAGGGCAGAAACAGAAACGGTCGAGAGGGATCGGGCAACTTGCTCCATTTGATCCAAACTCTCGACCGTACAGGGTCCACCAATGACAACAATGGCTTTGCCACCGATCGTCACCTGGGAGGATACCTGAATCGACGATCGGTGCTGCGGATGGGATTTAAGGGTTAATTTGGCATCCAACATTTGTGTAACTCCTGAAATTAATACAGTGCAATAGAAGAGGATCAATGAAAAAGCCCAGAACGGTTAAGTTCCGGGCTTGACAAATCACAACGTGATAGACTTACCCGGAACATGCCCTGGTCCAAAAATAAAAGCTGTAAAACCAACTGCAAACGGTGATCATGGTTAGCGGCTACGGATAACTGACTCAGCTTGGAAATGGGTAAAAACTAAAAAGCCGCAGACTCGATGCTGCGGCTCACCTGGGGAATGTCATGCAGAGTTGCATTCACTCCAGGTGAACCGTGATAAACCAAAAATAAAAGTAGTTGGGGCGATACAACATGTTTTGCAACCCGTGAGGTCTAGGATTCAGTTAGTTAGAAGCTAACAGAGAACATTTAGTTTCGTCAACTCTCCCTGTGGGTGAATCAGGAACATCTATGCTGACTGGCGATAGCTTAGAGTATTGCTAACTCTAATTGAACCAGGGTATAAGTGGCTTCAGAAGCTCCCGATCGGTCGGGTGAGTACAGCGGTTAGGACTGATGACGGTGACTCACCTCACGATTGTATGAATGTTGCCGATTACAAGGACGTTAGCCTCCGATAGCAACTCTGCCAGTCCCTGAGGGTGTGGCGCTACATGATGAGGTGAGTATGGCGAACTAAGGGCGGCTAGACAAGCATCAATGAGTGACGCAAGTGTTCAGATTCCCAGACGTTGATAGACCTGATCGAGATTACGGAGGTGATGTTGGGGATCGAAGCAAGCTGCGATCTCGTCTGGAGACAGCTTTTCCGTGACCCTCGGATCGTTGCTAATCAAAGCCCGGAAGTTGCCATCGGCAGTATTCCATGCCTGGTGGGCATTAGATTGCACGATCGCATAGGCTTCTTCGCGCTTCAATCCCGCATCAACCAGTGCCAGGAGAACTTGCTGACTAAACACCACCCCCCCGTAGACATTCATATTGCGAGTCATGTTTTCGGGGTAGACCAGCAGGTGCTTCACCAGCTCAGTAGTTTCGACCAACATGAAGTGGGTCAAAATGCAGGCATCCGGTAGGGCAATTCGTTCCACCGAACTGTGGGAAATATCCCGTTCGTGCCATAAAGCAACATTTTCTAGGGCAGCGACGGCATAGCCACGAACCATCCGAGCCATTCCAGTTAACCGCTCCGATCGAATCGGGTTGCGTTTATGGGGCATGGCAGAAGATCCCTTTTGCCCTTTAGAGAAGAACTCTTCCACTTCCAGAACATCGGTGCGCTGGAGGTTGCGAATTTCAACAGCAAAGCGTTCGATCGAGGCGGTTAGCAGAGCCAACTGGTTCATGAAATGGGCATGACGATCGCGGGATATGACCTGCGTGGAGGCACAATCGGGTTGCAGTCCTAATTTCTCACATGCGATGGCTTCGATCTGTGGATCAACGTTGGCATAAGTTCCGACTGCCCCGGAGATTTTACCCACTGCAATATCTTGATGCAATTGACACAGGCGATCGCGGTGGCGCATCATTTCTGCCAACCATCCGGCTAGTTTGAAGCCAAAAGTAATCGGTTCTGCATGGATCCCGTGTGAGCGACCGATCATAACTGTCGTGCGGTGCTGTTGGGCTTGATAGCGAATTGCCTGAATCAGCGCTTCTACCTGAGTCATAATCACATCCAGGCTCGCCACCATTTGCAGCGCCAGAGCCGTGTCAAGCATGTCAGAACTAGTCATGCCAAGGTGGATGTAGCGTCCAGCATCCCCAACATACTCATTCACGTTGGTCAAAAACGCGATCACATCGTGCTTGACCTCTTTTTCAATTTCCAGCACTCGCTGCGGGTCAAACTTTGCCTTGGCTTTAATTTCTGTCACCGCTTCTGCTGGAATTCTGCCTAGCTCTGCCTGTGCTTCGCAAACAGCAATCTCGACTTGTAGCCAGGTTTTCAGCTTATAGACATCTGTCCATAGTTCGCCCATCTCGGGCAGGGTATAACGCTCTATCAAGGGATCGTCGCGCAGAATACAACCTTCGTATTTTACCGAAGATCTGGAGCAGGGTTTAGTCTGCTTCGACGATCGTGATCATGAATTTCAATATTGCCACTAGCCACGAGAAAGTCGGCATATCCGTGAGTGGGGGTAGCTCTTCCCCATAGCTAGCGGCAACTTATCTCAGGTCGTTAACCAAAGGTTCGACGTACGTGATCGATGATTTGACGTTTACGTTGATCCGAGTTGGTAACGGTTGGGCGTTTCATAAAATCGCCAGTACTGCGAGCCAGGTGCTCCATAATCCGTTTTTTGCGATCGTCCATAGGTTGAGAGAGTAAAAGGATTCGATCTTGATTTTACAAATCTTCACGAATTTCGTCCTCTCTCAGCCGAGCGAGCTTTCGGGACCTAGGCTAGTATTTAGCCCTCAGGCTTTTGGTTACCCTGAATTTCTGAAACAACTTCATACATATAGGTTTCAGGGGCATGGGCAAAGAGTGGAGCCATCTGTTTCAGAATGGCTTGATATTCTGCGCTTTCGTTGGTTGCCATCTGGTCAACGCTTTCCCAAAAAATTACTGAGATCCCTTTGTCTGTACCAGGATCTCGTAATAGATAAGCACCACGGAAGCCGTCAGTGTAGGTAGCGACAGCCTGTTCGTAAAGTTGTTGTGCCTGAGCAAATTTACCCGGTTTGAATTCTCCTACAGCAACGTAGGCATACTGGTGTTTGAGGAAATCTTGAAATTCACTCATCCCCTTTCTCCTAACTTAATGGGCGGGTTGTCCATCACTATATCGCTAGTCACAGGACTCTCTGATATTCGGAGTATTAAGGATTTTGGTAACTTTGATCATGACTGAGAGAGACAGTCTCAACTCAGCAATTTTCAGGTCAGGACATAGTACATTACGTCCTGACCTATATAGGCTTTCTGAGGTGATTTAATTCACGATCGTCAGGCGTTATTCTTCCTCATCCTCTTCGTACTCCTCTTCATCCTCTATTTCTTCCTCATCCTCATAATCTTCTTCATCTCCATCCTCATCCTCTTCGTACTCCTCTTCATCTTCATAATCTTCTTCATCCTCTATTTCTTCCTCGTCTTCGTAATCCTCCTCATCCTCTTCGTACTCCTCTTCATCTTCATAATCTTCTTCATCCTCTATTTCTTCCTCGTCATCTCCATCCTCTTCATCTTCCTCGTAACTATCCTCCGTGTCATCATCTTCTTCGTCCTCCTCATCCTTGTAATACCAGGAGTCTAAGTCTTCAATTTCATCGATCGGCAAGTAGCCCCGATCGTCGGTGTAGACTAATTCCTCTTCATAGCTGATGTTGAAGTCTTCGTCTGCTAAAAGACCATCGAGCAAATCTGTACCTGGTGTTTGCAGTGACTCCACAATCGCCGCGATCGCATCATCAAATAACGAGGAATTATCCCCCGCAATATCCTGACTTAAATCAGTGCCTTCGCTGACTCGCCGAATTGTCCAGCAATCGCCATTTAAATCAGGATGGGTCATGTAAGCGTAAGGAATATAGCAATACCCACGATCGCCCCAATCTTCTCCCCAGGAATTACGCACGATGAAGACTTGATCAGGGTCAGAATAGCCGACGCAGAGCATGGCATGTCCACCATCATGTTTTTCATGCTCTGGATCGGGCATCGGGATGAGACCTTTAGCCCCCCCTTTCTGGAACGATGAAAACAGCATCAAGCCAAAGGCAAATGGATAGCCATCTGCCAGGCAACTGCGCATTGCATCTAGATCGACATCGACACTTTCGGCTTCTTCAATGAGGAAGTTTGCCGCTTCGTCGTAGGCATCGCTTCCAGGCTCATCAAATACCCGGTCTAAATTGAATGGCCAAGTGTTTTCTGAACAGGCTCCATGTTGCTTTAAGACTTCGATGCAACTGCGGAGATACGTGCCTTCATCTTGTTTAATCGCGTTATCCAAAGCGCGAGCGTTGTAGTAGATGAATAGCCGACTGGTATCGTTAGCATAGCCTTTAACTCGCTTTGCCAGGTATTCATAAGCGCCTGCCATGGCGTTGGCGGTGCAGCTATTGGAGCTACCCTGATTTTCTACAGGGGTCATATGAGGACGTAAATCCACTTTGGGGGGCAAGCTACCTAACCGCGATCGATCAACCCCATAGGACTTATCGTCATGTTTCCGGTGATCAGGGCGATAGCCGCCTAACTTAATTTGTTTGCCAGCCGCATTAATAACAGTACGCTTTTGGACATTGCGATAGTGCTTCGACATAGGAAAATTCCTTAGGGGAAGTAAGATGGCTCATTGGTAGCATTCCCTAAGGACACGATCACCTAACCGTTGTTAACGACCCCTTTAAAATGCCAAAAGCCCGATCTCGCGATCGAGCCTTCAGAGTTGGGTAGCTTAAGCGCTATAGACCCAGCTGATTACCACGGCGGTATTGTAGATAGGCAGCCACAAACAGCCCTGCCAGAGTGACTGGGATTAAGCCCAGAACAATGCCCGAAAGAATGGGTTCAATCACGTGAAGTCTCCTTTTTAAGCGCCAGTCAGATGTAGTCAAACCATTACTTATCCCTCATAGTACAAGGTTGAGCGATCGAATACGAAGGGCTGAACGAACTTGGGAGAGCGAAAAAGTGGCAGAATTGCTCCTGATCAGGGCTGGAGATTAGGTTACGTAATGCTTACATGATGTTACAACTTGGGTCTAATCTTTAGGGATATTTAGGTTTTTGCAAAGTTATCTAAACAAGGATTAAAGTAGAAAGGACTGCCATTAAATATCTATTACGACACTTTCTTAAGCTCAGACCCGTTTGGATAACCAGATTGTTACAAAAGAGAATTTAGTGCCATGGGTTGCCACGATCGTGATGGCAATTCTGGTTGTGCTGCTTTTATTATTAGCGTTAGGGATGCCTCAACTGCGCCGTTCAGATCCCTATGTAGAATCGGTTTTAGCTCTGCAAGGTGATCCAGTTCAGGGAAATGCGATTTTTCAAATGAATTGTGCCGGATGTCATGGCACATTTGCCAATGGTCGGGTGGGTCCCAGTTTGCGAAACGTGGGCGATCGCAAATCAAAAGCGAGTTTGATCCATCAAGTGATTAGCGGACAAACTCCACCCATGCCACAGTTTCAACCGACCGCTCAGGAAATGGCAGATTTATTGAGCTATTTGGAGAGCCTTTAGTGCCTCTATTTGTGCCGAGCTTAAAGCGTCATGGTCATCTTGATCACAGCTTAATGACGATCGTCAGCGTCGGCTCTCGCAAGCTGGATCTGGAAGATGACTTTGCCCAGGGAGCCTGGGGTGTGTTTGCTCCCAATCTGGCAATTTACGGGTTTGATGCCGATGCCGATGCCTGTGCTGTGGCAAATGCCGAACTCGCGGCGCGATCGATAAATTGGACTGAGCAGCATTTTCCGGTGGCACTGGGTCGCACCATGGGAGAAGTGCCACTGTATATTACAGCGGATCCTATATGCAGTTCTCTGTATCGTCCTAATGCAGCCTATGTCTCTCGATTTGCAGGACTGCAAACCATGATGAGTCCTGACTTTACGATCGACATGGAGGTCACAACCCTGGATCAAGCCTGTCAAGACCAGGGGATTGAGCAAATTGATTTCCTCAAAATTGATGTGCAGGGAGCTGATTTACAGGTATTAGAAGGAGCAGCGCACCAGTTAGCTTACAGTATTCTAGCGATCCGGATTGAAGTCGAATTTTCGCCTTTATATCTGGAGCAGCCTTTGTTTGCCGATGTTGATGTATATCTACGGCAACGCGGGTTTACCTTATTTGACTTGCAGGGTGGCTATGGGTCACGAGCTAATCTCCCAATTCGATCGACAGCACGAGCTGGACAACTGCTCTGGGGAGATGCACTATACCTGCGGGATCTAATTCCAGCAGAGCAAAATTTGACCTTTAAGACTCCAGAACATCTGCTTAAGCTCGCCTGCATGGCCGATGTTTTGGATTTCCCTGATTACGCCTTAGAACTTCTGGAATTGCTGACTGTAAGCTTTGCTGACAGACCAAACTACAATGTTGCTAATAGTGTAATTGAAAGTCTGGCACAATTCCCTGACCTGATTCCTGATGGTTTAAACTCCCTGCCTGTTATTGCCCGCATCCGCAACTATGCCAGTGGTCAGGCGCTAGAACTCTTAAACCAGTAACCTGAAGCGCTACCATTCTGGCAAAGAGGACGTACTATTAAGCTACGCTTTCTGTCCTTAATTTCTCTCACTGAAATTTTGGTCAGTTAGTGATTAATAGCGTAAGTTTGCTGTTCAGTGGACAGATTTTTTCCTGCGTCTAGTGACCTGGTATGGTGAAAAATCAGTTTCTTCTCGGCTCGATCGCCTTTGGTGTAAGCCTGGGCATTTGTCTACTCATTAGTCCCGACTGGATCCGAGCCTTTGTCACAGGCTTAATTACCGTGGCAGCAACCTATATTGCGGTCGCGATCGTGGGTTGGCAGGAACAGCAGCGCGGCGGTGGTAAGGCAGCGGGGCTGAACCATCAGGTGCGAACGTTATTGCGCCGACGAGCAGAATTGCAGGAAGCGATTACTGACATGCTGGAGGAAAAAGACCGAGTAGCGCAGGCATTGACCGCTATGCAATTGCAACTCCGGCAAACGCCTACCCCTGCCCCAACGCCAATGACTGCCTTTGCCTCTAGACGGGCACTTAGTTGGGACTTGTCAGCTCCTGTAGAACCAGGCTTACTGATTCCGCCCCTACCCCAGCTAGAACCAGCTTCTGAGCCGCCCGAAGCTGAAGTGAACCAAATTTTGGTCGAAGCGGCAGAGAGTCGGCATAAGATTGAAACCAACTTGAACCTGTTGCAGGGTGAACTGAGTCAACTAAATGCCCAAATTGCGGAGCAGCATAAAACCCGCGATCGCCTCACGCAGGAAGTGGCTAGCTTAACGCAGAAACATCAACAGCTCATTCTGGAATCCAAAATTTTACGTGGGGAAGTCGATGATTTAGAGCGCTGTCGTCAAGAGCTAGAACAATACCTAGCGTATGCCGAAGCCAAAAAACGAGAACTGGAGACCGGCGCCAATCCTCTACAAGGGGCACTGAAACAGCTACAAACTCAAATTGCGGCTTTACAGACTGAACTGGGACAGTTAGAGGATCAGGTCATCCGTCATCGGCGAGAGAAAGAAACACTGGAACAGCAGATTGCTACCTTGCAAGCCGAACAATTGTCGATTGAGGCAGTGTTGGCAACCCATAACGTCGATCGCGCCACACCGAATCGCCAGCCTCATAGTGCGATCGCTCCGGAAACGGTTCCAACTCAGTCCTCCCAATCTGCCTCAGCCAAAAAGCGTGATGGTAATGGTAAATCTGATCCTGCTGCTACTGCTTCAGGCAAGGCAGTCGAGTCGTCGCGTGGCTCACAATCTGGTGCCGTTGCAACGGTCGTGAGCCAACCGATGACGCAGGCAGTAGTAACTCAGCCCTGCCCTGCCAAGCCATCTAGTCAGCCCAGTTCAACAGAGACCTCAAATCAAGCGCTCTCGGAAACCTGGACAGAGTTCCTGGTGCAGTTGCCAGAGTATGAATTGCAAGTGCTACGGGCTTTGACCCAATCGGGGAGTTCTGCTGCCATCATTCGCAAAATCGCGGAAGATAATCTGACGACGCCGGAGAAATTAGTTGCATCGATCAACGATCGCTCCTGTGACATGCTTGGTCATGCCATTTTGGAACTAGGGGCAAATTCCAAGCCACCCACGATCGCCCGTGATTATGTGAAAACGGTGAAGAAACTGATTAAAACCTACGATTACTTGACGGAATAAAGGGGCAACCCTGCCTGGAACAATTCTTCCCGATCGTGCGTATAAGACTTAGGCTCCCTTCCAGTAGCCTTTAACCCATTGGGGGTAGCGTCAGGAGTGCTCTGAACGCATTGTCCGCTGTCCCTATAGCAGGTTTGCACTACCGATCGCGTCATTGGTTAACCGTAGCTAATGACCTTCCTTGCTAGCACCCCAACTTGCTGCCTGAGTCAATTCTGGCTTCAGGACAGTGGGATTATTGCTGTGATCAGAATATAAAAAATGCTCGAGTTTTGTATCGTTTTGTGAAGGACTCAGCCATTATGGCGAGCCTGTGCAGAATGAAGGTGCGAAATTATCGGCTCTGACTGGCTTATGGGGGCAACAGCACATTATGGACATCCTTTATTAAATCCCCACCTGATAACATTGGACGCTTCATTGACTGTGACGAAATCGGTGACATTGATGCGGTTGCATGGGCTGGCAATATTGACTCTGGCGGCGATCGCAGTGTGGGAGGTCTATCATCCTGCTCGTGCCACTTCTGCTGCGCTCCCGAATAACTCAATGCTTACGGCGGCGGTCACTGGAACTTCTCAGCCTTCAGCAGTTCGGGTTGCTTCACCGGAAACTCTAGTAGCCCAGGAGTTTTCGGCTTCTGTTCCGCCGGAGGTTGAGGCTTCGCAATCCCCTCAGTACTATCAAAACTACCGACCTGTAGCGCTTCCAGATGCCGCGAAGTCTGCTCCTGTTGCCCCAGCAACGACCCAATCTGCGGCTCCGGCTGTCGCCTCTCCGATCGCGCCACCAGTCTCGATTTCAGAGCCAACTTGGGTGATTCCTGCCTCTTCTCAGTCGTCTAATTCTCAGTCTGCTAGTGCTACGCCATCGGCGGATCAAGATCTCCCCCCAGCCACTCCTGCTCCGGCAACCTCAACGACACAACCCAGTTGGCCAATGCCGCCCACAACCCCAACGCAGTCGGGCACTCCAGCAGCACCAGCGCAGGTTGTTGTACCAACTCCACCTATCCCTAGCCCTCCACCCATTTCTCAGAATCCCAATGAGCTAGCTGTTACGGCAACAGACGTTCAGGTGGTTGGGGTAGAGGCTGAGTTGCAAGAGGTGGTCCGCCGGACAATTCGTACGCGACCCGGTGGTCCAACGACCCCAAGCCAGCAACAGGCAGATGTAGCAGCGATTTTAGATACAGGGTTGTTTGCTAGCGCGAATGTGAGCACTGTCCCGACTCAGATTGGGGTTGCCGTGACCTATCAGGTGCAGCCGATCGTGGTGCGATCGGTGCAACTGTCTGGAGCCCAAGTGTTGACTCCATCTGTAGTAAATCCCATTTTTGCCAATCAGATTGGTCAAGCGATTAGTCCAGCAGCAATTACGCAGGCTGTCCGCCAAGTCAACCAGTGGTATATCAACAATGGCTATAAATTGGCCCGGGTATTATCGGTAGAACCGAACGCCCAGGGGACACTAACGGTCGAGGTTGCGGAAGGTTATGTCGCGGATGTCCAGGTGCGGTTTATTAATGCCGAAGGCAAAACAGTAGATGCGAATGGCAACCCGATTAAAGCTCGAACTCAACCAGGCTTTGTGCGGGATCAAATTAAGCTGCAACCCGGACAAGTTTTCCAGGAATCTGTAGTCGCAGAGGATATCCGTCGGCTGTATGGCTTGGGGATTTTCGATCGCGTGAATGTTGGCTTTGAGGGTGATGCCCGCCGAACTGTGGTGGTCTATAACCTGGTGGAAGGCAAATCTCGTGGCTTTAACTTCGGCGGTGGCTATAACGACGATGTTGGCATCTACGGCACAATTAGCTATAACGATCGCAACTTTAGCGGCTTAGGTCAACAACTGGGTGGAACAGTCCAGATCAGTGGTCGAGATGTGCTGTTTGAAGGGAACTTCCGCAGCCCGTATCGTGCCTCCACACCAGAAACTCCAGGGTATGGAGCGTTTATCTTCCGCCGCCGTGGCTTATCGCAGGTCTTTGATGAAGAAATTCGGCTGGATAATGAAGACAAAGTGCGAGAACGGCAATTCGGTGGGGGCATCTATGCTGAAAAACCGCTTGGTCCTGAATGGATGGGTACCCTGGGGCTCAACTATACCCGCACTCGTATGACCGACGAAGAGGGAGATACTGAAAAGCGGGATGAACAGGGTAATCCCTTATCGTGGAGTGGTAAAGGCTATGATGACCTGACGACCCTATCCTTCGCTGCCACTCGCGATCGCCGGGATAACCCAATTAATCCCAGTACGGGGTCTGTGCTGCGTCTCAGTACAGCCCAATCGATTCCGATCGGGACAGGGAATATTCTCAATAACACGCTGCAAGCGAACTATGCGCAGTTCTTCCCGGTTAACTGGCTGACTACGCCGGAAAGCCGGGCAGAGCGGGGAACCCAGCAACCCGAAGTCTTAGCCTTCAATGTGCAAGGGGGGACGGTATTGGGTGATCTGCCACCCTACAATGCCTTTACGCTCGGTGGGGCTAATTCGGTCCGGGGGTACGATCCGGGCGATGTTGCTAGCAGTCGCAGTTATTTCTTGCTCTCAGCGGAATATCGCTTCCCGATCTATAAGTTTATTGGTGGTACGGTGTTTGCCGACTTTGGTTCTGACCTGGGCAGTAGTGATGCTGTCTTGGGCGAACCGGGACCCGATCGCGACAAGCCTGGAACCGGAGCGGGTTTTGGCGCAGGACTACGAGTGAACTCACCGATCGGCATTGTCCGGTTAGACTTTGGGGTGAATGTGGAAGGTGACACAAAACTCCAATTTGGTTTAGGGCAAAAGTTCTAGCTGGGAGCAGGGCAGATGAATCAGGTCAAAGCATCCTCGCGATCGCTGATGTTGAATATGCCCTGGTTTATGCCCATCTTGACCTTGCCAGTGCTGGTACTGGGGGTGTTCTCCATCGCTACGATGGGCCAGTTAACCAGTTTGAAATGCGATCGTCCAAACTTCCCAACGCTTTCTACTCAAGGCACTTGTCAGCTCACAGCCACCCAATTGCTAGAGTCCAAAACCACGGTAATTCCCTTAAGTGACCTGCGGCAGGCTACGGTAGCTACGCGATCGAACAAGCAGCGAAAACGCACTTATCAGGTGATGTTGCAGACAAAGTATGGGGGTGAAATTCCGTTGACGACTTATTCCAGTTCTGGCTTAGGGAACTATCCAGCGATCGCCAAGCAAATCAATGATTTTCTCAAAAATTCGCAACAGGCAACCCTGCTGATTCAGCAAGACGATCGTTGGTTTGGCTACTTAGTGGGTGGAGTGTTTACCCTGGTTGGGTTAATTCCGTGGGTGATTGCGGTACTCTCAGTGTTACGAAGGCGATAAGCTTTTGCTGACATTTCATTCATCATGGTTGCGAAAACTTGGCATGACGGTATCTGAAGCATCTTGCATGATTTGCGATCAAATCACCCTCTGGAAGAATGGGCAGAACCCTTACTTTATCCATGAGTTTGATCACTCAATTTTTGTTGTGGGATTTCATCAATTTCATCCTGGCTACTCGCTCTTGTTACTGAAAGACCATGTGCGTGAGCTCCATGAACTGGATGCCAAGGTCCAACAGGGATTATTCGCGGAATTGATGGTGGCAACTCAGGCGATCGTTGATACGTTTCATCCCTGGAAGATGAATCACTCGTGTTACGGCAATCTCGATCCCCATGTCCACTGGCACATCTTTCCCCGCTATGAATCTGATCCAGAGCGCCACAAACATCCTTGGATCCATTCGCCGGAGTTCAAACGCCATGCGATCGATCTGCCCACGACGAAAGAACTACGCCAGCGGATTAAAACTAGCCTCGACAAACTGCTGTAACTAACGTTTATAGACAATAAAGCCTGCGATCGCGTCGAGTAAGGCTTCGGGTTCATCCGCCCGGATCGCATGACCACTATGCTCGAAAATTCGTAGATCCGCATTGGGAATCAGGCGAGCAATTTCCTCCGAAAATTCGGGTGGGCAAATCCAATCATATTTGGCTCCAATCACCAGGGTCGGAGCGGTAATTTTGGGTAACTGGTCCCGCACATCATAGACCCGGAGAAAATCGCCAAATGCGAGATTGATCGCATCAGGAGACAAAATCGCTCGATCCCAGCTTTTGGGTGGGGGGCTATCGGGATCGGCTGTAATGGAATATAACGTCCGGGTCAGGTGGAAGTACTCTTTGAGTTGAGCCTCTGATTCAAAATTACCGTCCCATAGGCGCTGAGCGATCGCCTGCTGTTCTTTGCTCCCCCGTTCTGCCAGGATCTCTTTGGCGCGGTCTAAGAAGCGGGAATCTGGAACGGTAACAATCGCAATCAAATGCGACACGCGATCGGGATAGCGACTGGCATAGGTGAGGGCGACCATGCCCCCATAGGAAGCGCCAATCACCACAATTTTGTCTAACCCCAAATAGTCCCGTAAGGCTTCCATGTCTTCCACGTTGTTGTCTAACGTGTAGCTGGCTTTGTCACCCCGTGCCGATCGCCCTTGTCCTCGGTGATCAAAATACACCAGTTGCATTTTTTTACTAAGCGGTGAGAAGGTGGGCTTAAATCCAGTATGGTCAGCGCCTGGACCACCATGCACTAGAAACGCTACAGGTTTTTCGCGCATTCGGGAACCATCCGGGACTAAGGCAGAGCCTTCTATATCAAAGTAGATTTCGGTATCGCGGATCTTCGCTCGCATGTCGATCGCTTAAGTCTGAGAATGATGGGTCTGATTGTGTTGACCATCTTACTGGTAGTTAGGGCAATTGATGGGTGCTGGTGTGACTTGTGGTGGCTCCCCCAGATGCCGAAGTTGAATGTGTAGCGTAAGTTCAAAAAGCTTTAAATTACGTAGCGATTAATTCAATAAAAACAAACTCTGGCAGGGAACTCTAGAGGCAGACCATACACTGGGAATAGACCGACCAGATGGTGAGCTGACCTTGGTTGATTAACTTGTGACTCTCTCCAGCCGTTAGAGGTATTGAGCAATATGGAAGCCAGGTATCTACTCAGATCCTATGAGGCAGGTAACCGAGATTTTGCCGGAGTCGATTTAAGGGGTGCCGATCTCGGCGGCATGACATTAGTAGATATCAACCTAGAAGGGGCTAACCTAACTGGGGCAAACCTGAGTCGGGCATTTTTGACCAAAGCCAACTTAAGTGGGGCGTTTTTGAACTGGGCAGATTTACGCTTCACTAAGCTGAGTGAAGGCTGCTTAATTGATGCTGACCTAACCAAAGCCAACCTGCATGGTGCTTTTATGGTCAAGGCAGATCTATCCAAAACTAAGTTGAGTGGCGCCAACCTGAGTCATGTCAATTTGCGGGGAGCCTGTTTGAAGCGCGCCAATTTATGCGGTGCCACGATGCAGGGTGTCAATCTGCGTAGCGCCATGCTGACGGGGGCAAATCTCAATTGGGCGAATTTACGCGGAGCCCGGTTAAGTGGGGCCATTTTGCAGGGAGCTTTTCTGAATGGGGTAAATCTAGCGGAGGCTTTCTTAAATGGGGTTGATTTGCATGAAATTGATTTGACCGGAGTGGATATGACGGCAGCAAAGTTGAATGGCAGCAATCTACAAGCTGCCCATCTGGCTACCAGCAACTTACGAGAAGCGAAACTCCGAGGAGCAAATTTAGCCGGAGCTGACCTGACCAGTGCTAATTTAGAACAGGCCTCATTAAGCAGTGCCAATTTGAAATGGACGAATTTCAGTGGGGCGAATCTGCGGCAATCGGATTTACGGGATGCCAGTGTGTTAGGAGTGAAGATTGAGGGCGCAGAATTACAGGGTATTGTCCTGCCTGAGGTGACTCGCCGTTACTTGTGTTTGATGACGACAGGGGACTCTTTGTGGGCACACAAAGCCCGGAAAGCTTTGCACTGTGGGTTGGAACAGCAGACTACTTCAGCTACAGCGGCTCTGAATTTGCCATTGAATGCTTCGTTAGTGGCTACCTAGATTCAGTTGTGTTGACCGCCTGCCATCAGTAAGCCGATCGTTTCTCGGGTTGCCCTTGCGGCATCGAGAATTTCCACAAACTGTCCGGCATACATCACGGCGATGCGATCGCTCATTGCCAGTACTTCTTCCAGTTCGGTAGAAATATATAGAATCGCTGTACCTCGATTGCGTTCGGCTAATAAGGCTTGCTGGACGTATTCTGTAGCACCCACATCTAAGCCACGAGTCGGTTGCATCGCAATGATTAATCCGGGTTTCCCGGATAACTCCCGTGCCAAAACGACCTTTTGTTGATTGCCACCTGATAACTGACTTACTCTGAGCTTGCCACTGGTGGCTCGGATGTCAAATGCCTGGATTGCCCAATCGGTATGGCGGTTGATTGCCAACTTCTGCAAGAGCCAATGCCGACAGAAGGGCAGGCGGTTAAAGGCTTTCAGAATCAGATTACGGGTAATACTGAATGGCAGAATTAGCCCCATTTTTTGCCGATCTTCGGGGATATAACCAAGGTTGAGTTGGCGGCGGTTGCTAGTGTCAGCAGTGATTTCCTTGCCTTGGTAAGCGATCGTGCCGTTAGTGATGGCTCGCAGTCCTGCGATCGCGTCAGCCAGCTCCCGTTGACCGTTGCCATCGACTCCAGCCACCCCCAGAATTTCTCCAGCTCTAAGTTGGAACGATACCCCTTGGACGGCGGGTAAGTTGCGATCGTCCCGAACATGCAGCTGGCTGACGTTGAGGGCGATCGTTGTATTGGTCTGGACGGGTTTTTCCAGTTGGAAGTTGATTTCCCGTCCGACCATCAATTCGGCTAGGGTTTTAGGCGTTGTGTGAGCCGTGGTGGTGCTGGCAACGACCCGTCCTCGCCGTAAGACGGTAACTGTATCGCACAGGTTGATCACCTCATCCAATTTGTGACTGATAAAAATAATCGTGTGCTGCTGAGCGGCAAGTTGCCGTAACACAGTGAAAAACGTGGCAATTTCCGGCGGGGTTAAAACGGCTGTGGGTTCATCTAGAATTAGCAGCTTGGCTTGCCGATGCAGAGCTTTGAGGATTTCTACCCGCTGCTGAGTCCCGATCGGTAAATCGCTGACTTTGGCAAAGGGGTCGATCGGTAAGCCATAGGAGGCTGCCATGGCTGCGAGTTCTGCTGCCCGTTGCGGCAAATTCAGCCCTAAAGAAAATTGAGTTCCCAGAATAATGTTCTCTACAACTGAGAGTTGGGGCACCAGCATAAAGTGCTGATGGATCATACCGATGCCTTGGGCGATCGCAGCACTGGGAGAATTGATCTGGACGGGTTGCTGGTTGAGATAAATTTGTCCAGCATCGGGTTGATACAGCCCACACAGCATATTCATCAGTGTGGTTTTGCCTGCCCCGTTTTCCCCCAAGACGGCATGAATAGAACCAGATTTTACCTCCAGGCTGATTTGGTCATTGGCGACAAAACTGCCAAACCGTTTGGTAATTCCTTCTAGCCGTAGCTGCGTCACGCGGCTCCTTTGACACAGCGAGTGGCTTTCCCAGCTTCGGTACAGGTTTCAAAGGTGAGCTTGTCTGCCACGATCGCATCAGCGGTTTGCTTGACTTTGTCCTGCAAGGGTTGGGGAACAGCAGGATTGAATTTGCCCAGATATAAAATTGTGGGTTCTTTCAAGCCTAAGGAATACACCTCACCTTTTAGAGCCTTGTTCTTTGCCAGGTCGGCTAATTTCGCGATCGCTAAATCAATTCGCTTGACAGCGCTAGTCAGAACCGCTTTGGGCGCCACATCTAGTTGATCAGCCGTGTTACCAAAAGCATAGATACCGCGATCGGCGGCAGCTTGTAAGACAGTTGGGGCAGCATTATCTAGCCACTGATAAATCACATCAGCTCCCGTGGAGATCAGGGCTTCGGCAGCTTCCTTGGCTTTAGCCGCATCATTCCAATCTCCCGTAAAACTGGAACTCACCTCAATGCTGGGATCAATGGATTTTGCCCCGAGTTCAAAGCCACGCAATTCTTCCTGTGTTGCCTGGAACTCTTGCCCTGCCAGGTATGCCAGCTTCTTCGACTTGCTCATTTCTGCCGCCAGAATGCCACACAGATAGCTAGCTTGCAGGTGGTCAATTCGCAGCGAAGCAATATTTGTGCCCGAGGCGGCTCCATTTACTCCAATGAAAAAGGATTGGGGAAACTGCGGGGCAACTTGTTGAATGGCAGCATCGAACTGACCACCATGGGCATAAATCAAATTAAAGCCACGCCGTGCAAAGTCAGACAATACTTCCACCTGTTCTGCTTGCCCAACTTTTTCCACATAGGCGGTTTCTGCCCCTAACTGTGCTTTAATCGCTTCTAATCCTGCATACCCGGCTTGATTCCAGGCTTTGTCTGTAATGACTCCCGGCAGCACGATCGCGGCTTTCAACCCACTGCTGGCGGCTGGACTTTCTGACGCTGTATCTGATGGTGTGGATACACCACATCCTTTAAGCAGTAAGGCTCCAAACCCTGCCACGGTTCCATCCATTAAGAACTGCCGCCGACTATAGCGCTTGCCCATGACCACTAGCCTCCTTGCGTTAACTCCAATTCATAAAAAAATATTTAATCGGATTCTAAGCAGAATAACGTAATTAAGAAATTTTTCGCTCAAATCAGGCAGGATCGTGATATTCAACTGACTTGCCTCGACTGCGTCTTGGCGGTAATGCTTGTCTACCTCGATCGATTCAGTTGTAACTACCTTTTACACTGTGATTGAACTAATTAGGAGTACTGGCAAAATGGTTCTCACACCTTCTACGATGCTGGCATTGGGGACTCCTGCCCCAGCCTTTGCCTTACCAGATGTTGTATCAGGACAGAGCATTTCCCTGACGACCTTTGCCGATCGCACCGCGTTGCTAGTCATGTTTATCTGTCAGCACTGTCCCTATGTGAAGCATGTGCAGGCGGAACTTGCCCAGATGGGGCAAGACTATCACCACCAGAGTTTGGGGATCGTGGCCATTAGTGCTAACGATATTACCAATTATCCGAATGATGCGCCGCCCTACCTGAAAGAGATGGCGCAGACCCTCGGCTTTCCCTTTCCCTTGTGTTATGACGAAACTCAGGAGGTTGCCAAAGCCTATACGGCGGCTTGTACTCCAGACTTTTTCCTGTTCGATCGCGATCAGCGGTTAGCCTATCGGGGGCAACTGGATGATAGTCGTCCGGGCAATGGGTTGCCAGTCACCGGCACCGATTTGAGAGCGGCAATCGATCTAGTGTTAGCCGGGCAGCCAGTGCCAGCAGATCAGAAACCAAGTATTGGCTGCAATATTAAATGGAAACCGGGCAACGCGCCTAGCTACTAACCGTTCAGTCCCTCCAGATCATGCTCCGGATGATAACTGCCCCCTTGATCCCCCACCATTATGCTGAATCACCTCCCTCACGATGCCCAAACTCCTGCATGGCAACAGATGTTTCAGTGGATTGTCAATCCATTTGCCCTGATGGAATCGTCTGCCCAACGCTACGGTGATTTGTTTACCTTACCCATTGGTGACAAACTGGCTCCAGTTGTATTGCTTCATAGTCCTCAACTGCTGCAGGAGGTATTGGCAGATAGTAAAGACTATGAAGCTCCCGGCGATCGCAATGGTTTGTTCGAGCCGATTTTGGGACAACAATCGGTACTGTCTTTGAGTGGGGCTGCCCATCGTCGCCAGCGCCAGTTGCTATTACCCCCGTTTCATGGAGAACGGATGCGGATGTATGGTCAGATGATTTGGGACATTACAGGGCAAGTGATAGAGCGCTTGCCAGTGGGGCAACCATTTTCAGTGCGATCGTTCATGCAATCCATTGCTATGCAGGTGATTCTGCAAACCGTGTTTGGGCTGGAGCAGGGAGAACGGGTGCAGCGATTAGAACGTTTGGTTGCAGCAATGCTGGATAGCATCAGTTCACCCCTGGGTGTCGCCATGCTGTATATCCCATCTTTCCGCTGGGATTTGGGGCGCTTCAGTCCATGGGGACGGTTTCTACACCAGCGGCAGCAAATTGATCAGTTGATTTACCGCGAAATTCACGATCGGCGTCAGGCGCCCAATCCCGATCGGACGGATATTTTGTCGTTACTGATGTCTGCCTGTGATGAGGTGGGACAACCACTCACGGATGTAGAGTTGCGGGATGAGTTAATGACCTTGCTGGTGGCAGGGCATGAAACAACGGCAACAGCGTTAACCTGGGCACTCTATTGGCTGCATGCGCTACCCGAGGTAAAAGCAAAAGCATTACGGGAACTCGATAGTTTAGGCGATCAGATTACTCCGGCTACAGTTGCTCGGTTACCGTATCTAGCTGCGATCAGTGCGGAAACACTACGAATTTATCCAGTGGGTATGTTAGCTTTTCCTCGGGTTCCCAAAACAGCCCAGCGGCTAATGGGCTATGAGATTGAGGCTGGTACGGTACTTCTGGGGTGTATTTATCTTCTCCATCAGCGAGAAGACCTGTATCCCGAGCCAAAGCGGTTTAAGCCAGAGCGGTTTCTACTGCGGCAATTTTCGCCTTATGAATATATGCCGTTCGGCGTAGGGGCGCGTCGCTGTATCGGTATGGCATTTGCTCAGTATGAAATGCAGATCGTATTAGCCCGGATGTTGTCTGAAGTTGAACTCAAACTCATCAACGATCGTCCGATGAAACCTGTTCGCCGGGGGCTGACCTCGGGCGCAGGGGATGTTCGTTTAACGGTGGTTGGTCGTCGCTCTCTGCCAGCACGAACTTTAGAGCCGCTCACTTGATGGCACTGTTTCAGCCAGAAACAGATCAGTAGAGTAGGTTAAATAAACTAACCCCTCCGCATCTGCCCACTGCTGATAAAGCTGGCGTAGTTCAGTAACCAGTTGTTCATAGCTCTCACCTGCCTGGGGGAGGTAAGACGTACTTTGGACTCGACCCAGCAATCCTGCCCAACCTACTGCTTGTTGATGGCGGTGGGCCGTTTGGCGCACCTGCATAAAGAACGGATGGTTCGTTAACTGATCGCAGGTCTGAGTGATATCCCGTAATTTTTCGGCTGGATGGTTACCGGATGCCACCTGGATCAATTGACTGTAGCTGGCAGTAAAGCCATCGTCTCGAACGCGGTTGTTCCAGACCAGGGCTAACCGACCTCCTGGTTTCAAGATGCGGTGGAATTCTAGCAAGCTGAGATCGGCATCAAACCAGTGAAAGGCTTGAAAGCAGGTGACTAAATCCATGCTGCGATCGGGTAAACCAGTCGCTTCAGCCGTCGCTGTTTGCCAACGGACACGATCATAGGGAATAGCGACCTGCTGCATCGCTTGATTCGGTTCCACTGCCCATACCTGGACTCCCTGCTCCGCTAACAAGCGGGAAGCAATGCCTGTCCCTGCTCCAATATCGGCAGCTACTGGCTGAGTGAGATTGTCTAATCCTGCCAGAATCGTCGCGATCGTCGCCTCTGGATAACTAGGACGATATTGCGCATACGCCTCTGCCCGATTCGAAAATCGGGTCAAAGGTTGCATGGTATGTAAAGGAATTGCTTCGTTCTGACTCATCGTGGATACACTGAACACGGCATTGTGTACTAAAGACAGATTCAACTGAAAATTAAAGCTTTCCTAACGTGAATTTCTAGGGGTGTCCGTAGGTTACATATTTAACAAACACCCTTTGGTAGGATTTTCGAGTTTCCAAAAAATTTTGGTGTGAGGAATGGAGGTCAGGATGATGGCAAAAGTTCAGTTAGAGATTTCTCAGCGGTTGTGGCTGTCATTATTGACAGCTTGGGCTGTCATGGGTCTATCACCTGTGCAAGCAACAGAGGTAGGCAGAGCCAGCTCTCCAACCTTATCTTTATCCGCACCTAGCCTGATTTCACAGACAGCAACGGCACCGTCGATCGTGGCGCAATCTCTCCCAAGCGATGGACTGGAGAGCGTTCCTACCGTTAGCAGTTTAGCGGTAGATCCTGAGGTCCAACCATCAGCCGGGATGGAACAGGTCACTTCGGTGTCCCAGTTAACTGATGTGCGACCTACAGACTGGGCATTTCAGGCGTTGCAATCTCTGGTGGAACGCTATGGCTGTATCGTGGGCTATCCAGACCGAACCTACCGGGGTAACCGGGCGATGACCCGCTACGAGTTTGCCGCTGGTCTGAATGCCTGTATGGACAAAATCCAAGAACTGATTGCAGCAGCTACGGGTGACCTCGTCAGGAAAGAAGATTTGCTAGCACTGCAACGGCTACAGGAGGAATTCGCTGCCGAACTGTCAGCCCTACGGGGACGAGTAGATAGTCTGGATGTGCGGACTGCCACCCTGGAAAAACAGCAGTTTTCCACGACCACGAAACTGAATGGGCTGGCTTGGATGAATCTGACTGGTGCTGGGGCTGGAGATGATGTCAACTATGAAGGGATTCCCGGAGTGCCTGCTGAAGCCCGATTTGCGGCGGCTCGTTCTGGTGGTGATCCGATCGTCATCAAGTCGGGTGCACCCCAAACGACTCTGGGCTTCCTCACCTGGCTGACATTGAATACCTCGTTTACGGGTCGGGATTTATTAGTGACTCAGTTAGCGGCAGGTAATTCCATTTCGCCAGCGAACCAGTATGCCTCAGCTGGATTTTTTAATTCCTTTGGAGTGCCATTTACCGATCAATCGGCGAATAGCATTAATGGCGATACGACTGTGATCATTCACGACTTTTTCTATCAGTTTCCTGTGAATGATGCGCTGAAAGTTACCGTTGGTCCCCGCGTGAACTGGTATCGCCATTTCGACTTTAACCGCTTTACCTTCTTTCTGACTGGAGCGGGTAGCTTTGACTCGATCGGGAGTACGCAATCCAATGCCATCGATCGAGGTTCGGGCGCCGTTGTAGAATGGACTCCCAACAGCAAACTGCGGATTGCGGCGGCTTACCTGGGAGAGAATACCGAATTTCTGCCAAGTGTGCCTGGGCTAGGGTTCAATACCTCTAGTGATCCCAACTTTGGCTTATTTGGTGGTACGAATACATCTACCTTTGAAGTCACCTATTCTCCTACTAGTACCCTCAATCTCCGGTTTTTGTATAACTATTCCCGCCTGCAAGCCGTGAATGGACAAGTGGGGAATGCTATTGGAGAACCAATTCCTTACGGTTTTGTTGATGCTGGACCTGGCTTTTCTGAACTCCAAGCCGATGGTAGTGTTGGATACGGTGGTTTGAAGTATGCCTTTGCTCACCACGTTGCTTTTAACTTTGATTGGCTGATTACCCCTGGATTTGGCATTTTTGGACGTTATGGCTATGCCACTACAACCCTGAAGCCGATCGATAAAGCGTTAAATGTGCAATCGTTCCAGATTGGGTTAGGGTTTCCCGATTTGGGTAAGAAAGGGGCACAGGCAACGCTGACCTTCTTAATGCCGATGGATATTCTGCATGGCAAACGTTACTTTGCCTCTGGCGCTGGCAATGGCGGCACAATGTATGAGTTAGAAGCCTCTTACTACTACCCAGTGACCGACAATATTGCGATCGTGCCTTCTGTATACGCGATCTTCAATGCCAACAACTTTGATGACAATCCAACCATCTTTGTTGGCAACATTCGCGGTCAGTTTAGCTTCTAAGGGAGCGGATTAGGCGAGGAGCGACGTTGAAAATCGGGCATATCCAGTTCTACTCCCGCTCCTCGATCTAACACTTCTACATCCCACTGTCCTCGACTGCCTGTTTCATAAACAATGTAGCGACCATCCGGGCTGATGCTCGGGTTACGAATCCAACCTCGATAGCCGATCGACAAGACTTGAGGCTGCTGAGTCGCGCGATCGTACAGTTCAATTTCGGGGCGGGCACTATCACTGGCGAGATAAACAATATAGCGTCCGGTATAGCTGAGGCTAGGCGATTCTGCGATCGCATCTCGACGATTTAACCGGGGTAGATTGACGAATCGTTGCATCCTCAAGTCATATAAAAAGATGCCTCGTGCTCCCTCTCGATTCGACACAAAGGCGATATAACGACCATCTCCACTTAAAGCGGGCTGTTCATCATTAAAGCGGCTGTTCAGTTCCGACGGTCCCGTAGGTACAGTCGGCTGTGTACATGCCGCTAAGGTGATGGTAATTCCTAGAGATAGCCAGCCTAACCTACGACCAGTTATCTTCCTCGTCATCGCTTTCAATCGGTCGATAATCAACATACTCAGAAGATGGCGGTTCAACATTCCGCTCCCGCGATCGCAGGTCATCATCTGAGGGGCGAGGGCGTCTGGGGCGACTGCTCGCGTTGCCACTACTGGGTCGAGGGGCTGTGCCAGAATTGCGGCTGCGATAGGGCTTGTCGTCACCTTCTAGTCCAATATCATCAACCATGCCATCACTAGGACGAGGGCGACGTTTGCGAGTGCGATCGCTGCCGTAGCGGTCATCTACACTCGTGCGACTGCTGGACCGCCGCGCTGTTGTATCTTCATATTCGTCTCGGCTAGAGCGGCTATCTCGGGTGCCCCGAATCCGGCGCGGTCGATCTTCGTAGGGCATCAAATCATCTAATTCCGCGCGAACGCTATACCGTTGGCTTACCGGACGTTCGTCATCTACGATCGGGGCATTCCGTTTGGCTTGTTCGGTGGTAATCCCTCGCATCCGAATGCTTTCAACGGCAAAAAAGACAGCCGAACCTGCCAGTAGGAATTGTCCAAACTGAAGGATGGGATCTTGGCGCCAGCCCTGGAAAAACAAAATCCCGCCACACAGCAACGCGACCGCTGCGAAAAAAATGTCATGGTCGCGAGCTAATTTCGGTCGCATTGATCGCAGGAAGTACAATGCGGCTCCGGCGGCTGCCAGTGCAATGCCTACAAAACTACTCCAGTTTAGTCCGACGTTTACCATCGCCAATCGCTCCAACAGTACATTCTATGTTAACCAGTTACGCCCAAAATCTCCACCAGCGAACAGGCGTTCAGGTTGCGGTTGGGAAAATTTTATCGAGTCCACAACGGCACAGATAAGAAAAATCCTTAGGCGATCGCGCTCAGTGGGCTGAAGCGTTACCTAAGGTAGAAGTCCTGGGTGAAAAATACGACAAGAGGATAACTGCCGAAACAGCTATCCCCTGTTAAACAAGTAAACAATGGACTATGAACGTTGAATCTTATCTTTTTGGCTGATAAAGATTAGTGCAGCCGTGAGTGGAATCACGACAATAATTGCACCCCAAACCAGGCTGAGTAAGAAATTTGCCAGAGAAGGAGTCATGAGTCCTTGTGCCTCGCTTACAACAAATTGTTTTTCATAATTTTAACGGTCTGTCACACCATTGAGAAGCAGATCGAGCAATTTCGCTGAATCAATGTGCTAAATCTCAGTATCCCTTAACGTAGCACACGAGCTAGCACCGATGCTTAGACTCTACTTCCCTGCTTTAGCAAAGGGAGCCATGCCGCTAAGATAAGGAAAGCAGTAATTTACATCCCTTAATGGGTGTTTCATCGATCGCGTATGACTGAGCTTGTGATCACCTCTTGGGTGTTAGGTGTGCTGTTGGCTGTGATGACTTTCCTATTTATTTTCCGGATTGTCCTCACCTGGTATCCCCAAGCAGACCTGACTCGCTTTCCGTTCAATCTGGTTGCTATCCCCACCGAACCCTTTCTTGCCCCTTCCCGCAAGCTTGTGCCGCCCCTCGGAGGGGTTGATATTACTCCGATTATTTGGGTCGGCATCTTCAGTTTGGTACGGGAAATCCTCTTAGGACAACAGGGATTGTTACGAATGATGATGTGATGGTTTATCGCTATTTCTTAAACATCACTTGTTCAACGAAGTTGGTATAGATATCGCCCTGCTGAAATTCCGGTGTTTCCAGAATCCGTTGATGGAAGCTGATCGTGGTGGGTAAGCCAGTGATGGCACACTCGCGTAAGGCTCGGCGCATCCGGCGGATGGCAGCTGGGCGATCGTGCCCCCAGACAATCAATTTACCTATTAGCGAGTCGTAATAGGCGGGAATTTCATAGTCGGTGTAAACGTGGGAATCCATCCGTACGCCAGGACCACTCGGTGGCAGGTAGCCACTAATTCGACCAGGATGGGGACGGAAATTGTGGTCAGGGTCTTCCGCATTAATCCGACATTCGATCGCGTGTCCGCGTAACACTACTTGATCCTGAGTAATGCTGAGGCGTTCACCCTGGGCAATCCGGATCTGTTCAGCGATTAGATCCAATCCCGTAATCATTTCGGTGACGGGATGCTCCACCTGAATCCGGGTGTTCATTTCCATGAAGTAGAACTCCCCAGATTGATCCAGCAGGAACTCGACGGTACCCGCACCGACATAATTAATCGACTTTGCTGCCATCACAGCCGCTGTGCCCATCTTTTCCCGGAGTTCAGGAGTCAGCGCTGAGCTAGGAGCTTCTTCCAACAGCTTTTGGTGACGACGCTGGATCGAGCACTCCCGTTCGCCTAAGTGAATCGCATTGCCGTAGCTGTCCGCCAGAATTTGAAATTCAATGTGCCGGGGCTTTTGGACGAACTTCTCTAAATAGACACCCGGATTACCAAAGGCAGCATCCGCTTCTCCTTGAGCAGCCGCAAATAATGGGGCAAGATCCGCTTCTTCCCGCACTAAACGCATTCCTCGCCCACCACCACCAGCTGTAGCTTTAATGATCACTGGGTAGCCAATTTTGCGGGCGATCTCTTGGGCTTCTGCTTCATCCATCAGTAAGCCAGCGCTACCAGGAACGGTCGGCACACCAACTCGTTGCATCGTTTTTTTAGCTGTAGACTTATCTCCCATCGCCCGAATGGAATCTGGCGAGGGACCGATGAAGGCAATTTTGTGGTCAGCACAAATTTCGGCAAAACGAGCATTTTCCGCCAGGAAGCCATAGCCCGGATGAATCGCACTGGCATTGCGGGTGAGGGCGGCGGCAATGATGTTGGGGATATTCAGGTAACTTTTGCTGCTAGGGGGTTCGCCAATGCAAACGGCCTCGTCTGCCAGTTGCACATGAAGGGAATGGCGATCGATTGTCGAGTGAACCGCCACCGTGGCGATCCCCATTTCCTCGCAGGTTCGGAGAATTCTCAGGGCAATTTCTCCGCGGTTGGCAATCAGGATTTTGGAAAACTGCATCTTCTAACGTGTGATTCCGTATTCAGTAGAATAGACGTTTCCGGAGACACCCTGGAAGATCTTGACTGGGAAATTCCTGACTTCGAGGGTGGAAGCCGGTAAGCAATTCGTTGAGAGGGGGCTAGGCGTGGGAGATTCCCTGGTAGCAAGTGTGGTCCGGTACTTACTTTACCTTGGCAGTGCGACTACGGGTTTTCTTGGGCAAAGTCGGTTCTGGTGGTTCGATCGGCACGATCGGTAAGGTTACATGAAACTGGCTACCTTGGTCTTTGCCAGCCGATTCTGCCCAAATGTGTCCGCCTAGACGGGTAATAATTTGGCGACAAATCGCTAATCCTAGCCCTGTACCGCTGGTAGTACGGCGTAAAGCCCCTTCTTCTTGATAAAAGCGATCGAAGACGATCTCCAGACGATTGGGTTCAATGCCACGTCCCGTATCCGCCACGGTCACTTCTAGCATGGAGTTAGCATTGACCACTGCTTGGATCATGATTTGACCATCGGGGTCAGTGAATTTGCAGGCATTATCGAGCAGTTTAGTGAGCACCTCTACCAACCACTCACCATCCGCTTGCACTAAAGGTAAGTCCAAAGGCACATCAGTCTTGATTTCTGGCAATTTTGTCTGCTGTTGCCGAATCCGCAAGCTACTCAGTGCCAGATCAACACATTCTCGAATTGGTAAGGATTCTAAATGCCATTCCACTCGTCCACTTTCCAGTTGCGACAAGGTGAGGAAGTCCTGAATCAATTTCCGCATGCGTTCGGCATCCGATAAGGCAGACTGTAACATCACCTGTTGTAATTCCGGTGGCATATCTGGTTCACTAGCCAAACTTTCCAGGCAAACCTGAATAGTGGAGAGAGGCGTCCGTAATTCGTGACCAGTGATGGCAATCAAGTTGCTGCGAGTCAGATCCAATGCCTCTAATTGTTGGTTCAGATCTTCTAGGTGGGCATAGGCTTCCGCTTGAATCAAGGCCGTGCCAATTTGGGCAGCGATCGCTTCAATCAGCTCTAATTCATCGGCTTCCCAGTGATGGGGAGTACTACCACAGTGATGGAGCTCTACAATCCCTAATAAGCGGTTTTGTTGGATTACGGGTACCAGCAGCCAGGAGGTCATCTGCCATTGCTGGACTAGCGATCGTAAAGGAGTCACCTCGTGACCGTCATCCATCACCCAAACCGCTGCGCGAACATCCTCGACATAGACCCGCTCTTGCCGCTTGACTACCGCTTGAAATAAAGGATTGTCTTGTAAGTTCCAGGGTTGTCCTAGTAAGGAACCCACGGCAGCACACAAAAACTCGTCCTGAATCGTGACGCTAGTATCATTGGCTTTGCAACGGTACAGCAGACACCGACAGACCTGTAAGGCTTGTCCTAGTTCCTGGACGGCGACCTGAAAAATTTCGTTCGGATTCAGCGATCGCCGGATGGCGGAGGTGATCAAATTCACTAACCGTTCTTTGCGTTCTTGGGCCGCAATGGAACGATAGGCTTTCAGCAGTTTGTACTGTCCAGCCTGTAAATAAGTGACTAACCGTTCCACAAACGGACCCGGATCAACGTTGTTAAACCCTGTGCGAGTTTTGCCCGTAAACAATAATTTTGCTTGCTCGACTTTTGTGGCTAACTCAGGTCGATAGCCGAGGATGCGATCGAGCAGTAACTCTGCGGCTTGACACACCGTTTGCCGTTCAAAGGTCCAGATCCCCTCAAAGCGGCGAGACTGATCTGTGGCAAAGGTAGGAACTTCAACCAGGGCATCGCTCACCTGCCGTTCTTTACAAATCAAACAGGCGGCATACCGAGCGCCAACGACAACGAGATGCCATTCCTGTGATAAGGCATCTGTGGACTGAAAGGCGATCGTTTCGTAGCGGTCGGAGCGATTGCAAAAATCAGTTTCCGGAGCTGCGAGCACATAGACCTGATCCGTCCGTTCAGCAATGCGAAGATAACGATGGGCTTCCTGGCGATAAAATCGCTCTCGTTGGAAGTTGGCAATGACCAGTGGGCGATCGCTACCAGCTAACACCTGGTCTTCCATGGCATGGGAAAGCGCTGTCAAGGATGACTTGAAATAAAGCTGGGCTCTCAAGTCAGGTAGCGCTTGCAGTAGATCTTCCAAGATGGAAGTGGAGTTGCTCATCGAGGAAAACGGGACTCGTTGACGCCGATACGGTTATACCTAAAAATTCTTGTCCGCCCCTACTATACCGTTTTGCTGAGGTTAGAAAAATGCTACGACCATTCTTCCTACCAATTACCGGGATTTCTGGGAAGTAATTGCCTCACGGAATTTGCTAGAACGGCAGTGATTCCAATAGTAAAACTATAGCTCTCTCCTTGCCTATGACCTGGCACACTATGATTTGGGACGCCTTATTTGCAAGTCGTGATTGGATGGCGTGGAACCTATTTCTGGCTCTACTGCCGCTGGGACTCAGTGTTTGGTTGTTTCGGCAGCCCAAACCGCGATCGGTCGTTTGGTGGGTAACGGCCTTAGTCTTTGTGGCTTTTTTGCCCAATGCCCCCTACGTCTTGACAGATTTGATTCATTTGGTTGAGGAGCTTCAGCAAACCTCGTCGTTGTTTATTGGGACGTTGTTGCTGATTCCTAAATACGTCGTGTTTGTCTTGATTGGCTGGATGGCGTATGTGCTGTCGCTGATTAATGTGGGCTATTACTTAAAGCGGCAGGGATTAGGACGTTATATTTTACAGATGGAACTCCTGTTACATGCGCTGAGTGCGATCGGCGTGTATCTGGGACGATTTGAACGGTTGAATAGCTGGAATTTGGTAACACACCCGCATCATGTGGCGGTTAGCCTGGTCGAGAATCTGCTTGATCATCGTCCGCTGATCCTGATTACCCTCGGATTTATTGGCTTCACAGGCTTATATTGGGTGTTCAAGGAAATTACGCTAGCCCTATTGTTGCAACGTCGGTATGTCAGAACCTTACGGCAACTCTCAGCTAACCCAGAAGACTACCCCAGTACCCTAGAATAAGGTTCCGCGAACCTTCCACTTTGCTTAATTAGAGTCTTCTAGGTCTTCTTGATATAATCTCGGAGTCATATCTCTCTCGGAGCATTTGCATTATGGCAACTGCGGCAGTGTTGGATTTTATGCATAAGACGGCTGAAGACGCAGCATTACGCCAACAGCTTGAAGCACTGCTAGGTGTTGGAGATGGCAACATCAGCAATGAAGTAGAGCTTGATCCGGCAGAATCAGCGGCACTGAAGGGAGAACGCGCTCCTGCTGTAGCTGAGTTTGCTAGCAAAAATGGCTATCGCTTTTCAGTCGATGAGTTAGTCACTGTAGTAGATGCTTTTGAAAAGCATCAAACTGGGGAAATGTCAGATAGCGATTTTGCCGCTTTGCTGGGTATGTCGGTGACTGACACACGGATGCAGGATGGCATGCCAGGAATCAATAAGGTGAAAAATTGGTTCCTAAGAACCTATCTCGGTTACTAAATCTCAATGAAGTGAGCCGCGATCGCAATCAGGCAGAGCAAGTACCGCCTGATTGCGATCGCTTGTTCAGAAAATTTGGGCAGAATCTACTGTGATCTTAAGAGTATTAAGGTTGGTTGTATTAATACTTTTAGGATCGAGCTGCTGGTGCTGTTACGGTTTTGTCCTGGCTTCCAGGCTTTCCAAGCGGCTTCTCAACTCTTGATTGTCTTTCTTTAGTTGATCCAGTTCTTCACGGAGCTGTTTTACGGCTTTATCTGCACCAAGTTTCTTTTGAACTTTGGGGATGGCTTCCTCGGCAATGCGGCGGACTCGACCATCGGGAGTATGATCCGCCAGAGATTGCAGGATGGCGATCGCACGCACGGTTTCCATTTGCCCTAGAGCTGCAACAACTGAGACTTGGGTAAGGAAGAAGCTTTCGCGGGATAGTTCTTCCAATCGCTCTAGAATTCGTTCCAGGTTGACGTTGGTCTGTCCAGTGGAGATTGTTCCTAGCGCTCGGATGGCGGCAAGTCGTAGAGGCTGAGGAACGCCGGGAACGGTGTAGTGCAGAATCAGATTCAGCGCAGCTTCGGAAGTTTTCATCTGGCTTAAAGCGCCGATCGCCCCCGATCGGACTACTTCATTCCAGCCTTGTCGTTCCTGTAATACGGACTCTAATAAGGTCAGCGCTGTTTCAGTTGAGGTGCCATTGAGGCTAGAAGTAGATGCTGCCACACTACCGAGAGCCTTCAACGCCGCCGCTTCCACGTAGTAACTAGCATCGCCTTGGGTGGCTAATTGGGCTAAGGTTTCATAGCTATCATCAGTTTTGATGTCTGCTAAGGCTTCTACGGTAGCGCGACGAACTCTGGCATCTGGATCGGCGAGCCCTGCTACAAGTTCAGTGAATGCCTGATCTAGCTTAATTGTGGCTAGATTTTTGGCAACCTCGACCCGCACTCCCCAGCAACGATCGGACTTTAATGCTTCAGAGAGTACCTTAATTGGTTCCAACCCACCTTTCTTGGCTAACGCTTCTGACGCATAGATGCGCGCGATCGGATCTGGATCGTGCTGCAATTGGGCTTTCAGTTCTGCTACTGGGTATTCCAAAGTGACTGTCTTGAGAATCGGATTGCCCACATCAAAACTGAGCCAGTCGGGTTTTTGTTCGAGTGGGAAATAGAAGCTCTGGTCGCGATCGTGAATGCGGACCGTAAAAGATTTCAATGGGTTGCTATGGTTGGCGATATAGCCAAAGCCGATCGCCACCTTCAGGTCAAATAAGTCGCGATTACTGCCTGAGCTATCTGCCTTCGCCTGGGTTTGGGTGACAGTTACTTTGGCTAGATTGCTGTCACCATCCCAGGAGTAAGCCACGGTGTAGTCGGGATGTCCACCTCGGAAGACAAACTGATCAAATAGGAATAAGAGGTTGCGTCCACTGGCTTTTTCGATCGCGCGGAGCAGATCCACCGTTTCCACCGTTCTGTGAGCGTTGTCATTCACAAAGGTAGTAATGGCTTTCCAAAATAACTCGTCGCCGAGTTCGGCACGGATCATGTGATAGACACATGCCCCTTTCTCATACAAGTGGCGATCGTAGAGTTCGATCGCTTCCCGGTACACATGGGTGACGATCGGTCGCCGATAGCGGGAAGCATCTTCATCGAGATAATTGCGGGTTTCGTTCAGCCGATAGTAGGCGGCATCTTCTGCCCCGTATTCTGACTCCGTCCAGAGGACTTCTGAGTAGGTCGCCATCCCTTCTTTAATCCAGGCGTGTGACCAGTGCTTGATCACCACCAGATCGCCAAACCACTGATGCGCCAGTTCATGGGCAACTAGACTTTCGGTACTGCGATTATCGATCGCCGCTCGTTGATCAATTAAGCAGCGATCGGTCAGCAACGTGGTCGATGTATTCTCCATGCCACCAAAGATGAAGTCATCTACACAGACTTGAGCATATTTGGGGAATGGATACGGATAACCAAACTTCTGGCTGAAAAACTCAATCATCCGGGGGGTTTTCCCCATACTCAGCCGTGCTTCTGCTTCCCGTCCTTTTTCGACGTAGTAAGTGACCGGTTTACCGTGCCACTCGTCCCGCAGTTCGGCAAAATCACCGACTGCCAGAGTCATGAGATAGGTCGGATGAACTTCGCGCTGATACCAGTGATAAATCTTGTAGTCCCCATCGGCTTCTGTCTGAATTAGCTCACCGTTGGAAATCGCAATCAAAGGATTGGGCACTCTGACCCGAATTTCAGAGGTTGCCAATTGTCCGGGGTAGTCGAAGCAGGGAAACCAGAAGCGGGAATCTTCATCTTCTCCCTGGGTCCAGACTTGAGTCGGTTTCTGGGAATAATGCGAATTGGGTGTAATAAAGTACAGACCTCGCTGAGGTTGTTCAACGTGATACTCGATCGCCAGTTCAATTGGCTGTCCGGCTTGGGTCGGTTCTTGTAAGGTAATGTGCAGAATCTCCCCATCACAGTCAAACTTCTGCGTTATGTCTTGGACCTTGACGGCTGCGATCGTCAAATTGACGGCATCCAGAGTCAGGCGATCGATGCCACTGCGAATTGGATTCAGACGAATTGTGCACGTTCCTTGATAGCTGTGGTTGGGGATATCTAGCGCTAGATCCAAACGGATATGTTCCACCTGTCCAGGGCGATCGGGATTGTAGTGGGGACGCGCTCCTGGTAGCTCAAAGGAATTGTGACTGGTTTCGTCAAACCCAAAGTAGGACTGTGGCATAGGGATATAACTTTTACCTTACGGGCAGTAAATTTTAACCTGTTCTAGACTCAGCAGATTATTTCTCCAGGTTAACGTGGTTGTGATTGGTGGAGCATCAAACCCGTTATAGTGGTGGGCAATTGATGACTAGAGAAAAATCTATTCGTCCTTGAGGTGTAGGATGACCGAGATAAATGGCACGATGATGCAATATTTCCACTGGTACACTCCTGCTGATGGGAAGCACTGGGATGAAGTTGCCGCGAAGGCCGCAGAATTAGCTGAGGCTGGATTTACGGCACTGTGGCTACCACCTGCTTATAAGGGCAGCGGCGGCGCCAATGATGTCGGTTATGGAGTGTATGACCTGTTCGATCTGGGTGAATTTGATCAAAAAGATTCAGTGCGGACGAAATACGGTACTCGTCAGCAATATTTAGCGGCGATTCGATCGCTGCAAGCGGCGGGAATTCAGGTTTATGCTGATGCGGTTCTGAATCATAAAGATGGTGGCGATGCGACGGAAAAGGTGATGGCGACCCCTTTCCAGTCAGAAAACCGCTATCAACAAAACGGTGATTTTCAAGAAATCGAAGCCTATACTTATTTCAAATTTCCTGGTCGGCAGACTAAATATTCCAGCCTGGAGTGGCATTGGTGGCACTTTGATGCGGTGAGCTATAACCACTACCATCCTGACGATCGCAGTTCTGTGTATCTGTTAAACGGCAAAAGTTTTGATAACTTCGTCAGTTTAGAAAAAGGAAATTTTGCCTTTCTCTTGGGGTGTGACTTGGATTATGAAAACGAAGAGGTCCGCCAAGAGATTACGAACTGGGGCAAGTGGTATTTAGATACCACGGGAGTTGATGGGTTCCGCCTGGATGCCTTGAAGCACATTTCATCTTGGTTCTTCGTGCAATGGCTGGATGAGTTACGCCGTTACGTGGGTAAAGATTTTTTTGTGGTTGGCGAATATTGGTCAGCAGATGTTATTGCCCTGCATTGGTACTTGGGCGTCACGGGCGGCAGAATGTCGGTGTTTGATGTGCCATTACATTACAACTTCAGTGCGGCAAGCAAAGCTGGAAACTCCTATGATCTGCGGCGAATTCTCGACGGCACATTGATGCAGCAACAGCCTTCTTTAGCCGTTACCTTTGTCGAGAATCACGATTCCCAACCTTTGCAAGCGCTGGAATCGGTAGTGGAGTCCTGGTTTAAGCCGCTAGCCTATGCCTTGATCCTGTTACGGCGAGAAGGCTATCCCTGTGTATTCTATGCGGATTACTATGGTGCCCACTATGTCGATCGCGGCTATGAAATTTGGTTGGACTCCCATCGTGAGCTGATTGACAAGTTGCTCTACGCTCGGCGGCATTACGCCTATGGTGACCAATATAACTACTTAGATCATCCCAACACGGTTGGCTGGACGCGCTTAGGCAGCGAAGAACATCCCCAACCCATGGCTGTGATCATGAGTAACGGGGATGCTGGCTATAAGTGGATGGAAGTGGGTCAGCCCAACACAGTATTTATTGACCTGACCCAACACATTCCTGATTCCATCACCACCAACAAAGCAGGATGGGGAGAATTTCGGTGTCGAGGCGGTTCCGTCTCAGTCTGGATTCCAGCGTGATTAAAACCGCTGGTTTTCTGGTGCACTCAGTCCCGGTTGATTCAAGAATAGGTTCTTCGCGGCATCGTTCTGATAGACGCAATCGATTTCCGGTGATGTTTCTAGTTGACCCGTAAATCCGAAAGTGTTCATCCGTTGCTTACAATCTCGGGCTTGATCATTCTTTAGCAGACCCCGCTGCTCCAGAATTGACCAGTTATTTGTCCGCAGGACACACCCTGGTTGTGTGGTGGGTTGCGAGACAAAGACGTTCAGTGGATTCAAGGTGACAAATACCCGGGTATTCATGACGATCGCACTGGCTCCGTACTGCACACAGTCAGCAGAATTGGGTGCTTTTAGATCAAGATCAATTTGGTTAACGATTTTTTCGCCTGTACCGACAGTACTGGCAATCGAGTTAAAGCCTAAACCAATGCCAATCCCCAAAATAAATACCCCTGCTAGGATCGCGATCGTCGTGGCATTAAACGCCAAGGAACGAGTCGGTTTGCCACCTCGTTTTGCTGGTGATTCCTGAACGGGTGGTTCGTCAAATTCGCGCTCACGACTGCGCTCGAAGTCACGATCGTAACGGTAGTTAGGATTAGAAGACCGGGGTTTACGTTTCATGGTCGCTTGAATGCCGTGTTGGTATGACTATAGCAGTTAGGGTCGGGGGGATGAGGCTAGGGACGATGAGGTCGGTGGGGGAGGCTCAGGCAAGGAATTTTTATTCTGTTGCTGCTTACTACGTTAGCAAGAGATGTGGGTGACTTGGGGAGCGATCGAGAATGGCACAATGGATCAAGCACATATGGATAGGCAATTAGAACTGTGAATGCACAATTCGCGCCGCCAGCGCACAGAGGTTATCGACGATCGCGACTACGCACACTTGGGAGTGACACATTAACTGTCTTTTGGGGCGATTGGCTGGATCTACGGGTGCGATTGGTGCAAGTGGCAGCTTCAGGATTGGTCTCACCCTTGATTTATATTGTGGGGTTTGGTTTAGGGTTAGGAAGTGCGCTAGATGCCACAATGAAACCTGCGGCTGGAGATAACTATCTTCAGTTCATTTTGCCGGGCATGGTGGCTCTTTCCTCAATGGTGATTAGCTTTGGCGGCACGACATTCTCGATTTGCGGCGATCGCTTGTTCACCAAAACATTTGAAGAATTAATGCTGCTGCCCGTGCATCCATTAGCGCTCCATATGGGCAAAATGCTGGCAGGGGTGGTGCGGGGTCTACTGACGTCTGGCTCAGTCATTTTGGTCGCCATCTTATTTACAGGGAAAATTTGGAGTTTTCTGAATCCGCTGTTTTTGTTGGTATTGGTGTTGAATTGTGCCGTATTTGCTGGCTTAGGGGTAATTGTAGGGCTAAATGTCAAATCCCTGGAAAGTGTAGGGATCTATAACAATTTTGTGATTGTGCCCATGTCGTTTCTCGGAGCGACCTTTTTCGAGCCAGCAACACTGCCACCTGTATTGAAGGCGATCGTCTACCTACTACCGCTGACCTACACTAGTTTGGGGCTAAGAGCAGCAGCTTACTTACCCCTGCCACAATTCCCTTGGTACTCTATCCCCATTTTGCTGGTGATTGCTGTCTTACTTGCGATCGCTGGAGCCTACCAATTTTCCCATCAGCAAGATTAATCCGATGCTGGCTGCTTCTTGCTTTATGGCACGAATTCAGAAACGACTCTGCCACCGCTGACCACAACGACCTGATCGCTCATCTTGCCCGCAGCTTTTGGTCCTGCCGTACTGAAAGGGGGTTTGGCTTGGCTATAAGTGACATTACCTTCAGCTTCAAATTGCTGAGTGGGATCGTTCCATTTCAGGCGATCTGCCTGTAGCCGTGCCCCATTCCGAGCGCCATAGCCCCGAACATTGCCAAATAAATAAAAAATTTGAGTTTTGAGATCAAGTTCCCCGCGATTGCCGTTCAAGGTCACTTGTTGATCCCGGTTGATGATTTCAATGGGCTGGCTAGAGGTGATCATCTGAGATTTCAAATTCCAGCTCACTTCATTGCCAGCTACATTCAAGGGTGGTTTGGTCATGACTAGGCGAGCATTTTGGGCGATCGTCACGGTTTCAGTGTTGAGATCCATACTGCCTCGGTTGGCAGTTGCCTGGTCTGTTACCGTTTTATCGTCTTTGCTCTTATACCGATCCATTGTCAACGGGCGATCGCTGATCAGTTTTTGTTGGCTGACCAGCCAGACCAACTGTTCGGTGTTAATCAATAATCGAGGTGCCTTAACATTGGCAGCCACTTTGCCATCTAACGTCAGCTCGCGTTTACGAGTTAAGTAGCGTCCAGCGTTGGCTGAAGCATCTACTTCTTTGCGAGTGCCAGTCACGTTGTCCCGAATTAACAGCAACTCCTCCTTGGGTCGCCATTCTAACTCATTTCCCTTTAAGACCATGCCATCCCGAACATCAGTCGCCACAATCTTGCCCCGCAAGAAGATATTTTTGCCATTTTGCTGGACTTCTCCATTCTCCGCCGTGGCTCGAATAATCAGCTTGCCATCCTGGTAAAACTCGCCATTGGGTTGTTGAACCCGAGCTAACTTTTTATCCTTGTTGTAATTAGCTCGAATCGCTTTGACGCGCCACCACAACTCCCCCTTAGGATTGAAGTCTTCCAGGGTGACATCATTGAAGCTAAAGTTGGTTTCGAAGTTATCGGTATCTTGAGCGTCTTGAGCAATTCGATCGGCAACGCGATTTTGAGAGTTGCATCCTGCGATGACTTCAGGGATAGCAATCACAGATAACAACAGCGCGATCGTACTGATAATCCGATAGGTGGTTCTAAGTTTCAGGAGCTTTGGCATGGGTTACAGCATGTTCCGGATAGGCGGAATTGCAGATCGGGTTAACTCTTTAGACCCAAAACTGCCACAAAAGTTCGAGGGCTAGAGTTCCAAATCTTAACGCGATCGCAATCCCGCTGACCATCAGCGAAGCACAGCACCCTCATGCAGCAAATTAGCTATCCTGAGGAACTTCATCAATTAGCCCAATACTGGATAACGGACGATAGGTGTAGCTTCTTGGCGTTTTCTGAATGTCTTCTTTGATGCTGTCAAGATCGATATAGCGGTCTGCTACGTTAATCAAACTATCGCTCGTCATCGATCGCAGGCTAACTACCTCAACCCGAACGCCCCGATAGCTAACGGCATTGACGGCATAGGCTAAATCCCCATCACCACTAACTAACACAGCCGTATCGTAAGAACCAACCAAGGACATCATATCGACGGCAATTTCGACATCCAGATTGGCTTTTTTCGAACCATCGGGCAACTGCACTAAGTCCTTAGAAATCACCCGGTAGCCATTCCGCCGCATCCACAGCAAAAACCCTTGCTGCTTTTCATTGGTGCGATCGACTCCAGTGTAGAAAAACGAACGCAGCAACCGCGAACCAGCCGTTAACCGACAGAGTAATTTGGTGTAATCAATCTCAATGCCTAACTGAAGCGCCGCATAAAAGAGATTGGAACCATCAATGAAAATGGCAACCCGACCCCGATTTTCTAAAACTTGCTGGGGTGTAAATACAGATTCGTTATTCTCTATGTTGCTGTTGGTGTTTAACATGGCGAGAATGCCTCAATTTTTTATGAAAGGTTGGTTATGGAATGAACAGTAAGAGCATGAACTAAGTGAGTCCAATAGGTCCATTTGTTAATGATGTACTTCAAGCTTCTAGCCGTTGAAACACAGGGTTTGGTTCGTCTAGGGCTTGCAGTGGAGGCAAGGTTCCCCAATGGGCATGGTGGGTGAACGGGGCTAATTCGGAGGGTAAGGTAGGTTGATTAAAATCAATCGATGAAAACCCCAGTTGGCTATAAATCGCACTACTGAGTCGGGGAGTAATGGGCGAAAGCAAATAAGCCGCTAGGCGAACTGCTTCTAGCACCGTATAAAGGACATGCCCGACGGTTTGGAGCTGTCCTTGTTTGTAAAGCGTCCAGGGGGCTTGGTCGTCAATGTACTTATTCCCTGTTCGAGCCAGAGTCAGAATTGCCTCACACGCCTGATTAAATGCAAGTGCATTATAGGCTTGAGTCACACGTGTACTCAAATCCTGCCCCAATAGGGCGAGCGGGTTATCTACCCAGGTATCGCTTTGGGGTTCTGGAACTTTACCCTCAAAGTACTTATGCACCATTTTCAGGGTGCGATTGAGGAGATTACCCAAATCGTTTGCCAGATCAGCATTGACGATGTTGATAAAGCGGGTTTGGCTAAAGTCACCATCCCGACCAAATTCAATCTCCTTAAGGAAATAATACCGAACGGCATCTGACCCATAGCGATCGACTAACTCAAATGGATCAAGGACATTGCCTAAGGACTTACCCATCTTGTGTCCGTCCTTGGTCAAAAATCCATGTCCAAACACCCGATCGGGCATAGGTAGCCCTGCCGACATTAGCATGGCAGGCCAATAGACCACATGAAATCGCAGAATATCCTTACCAATTAAGTGCAAGTTAATAGGCCACCAGCGAGCCAAGGCATTCTCTAATGTTGGTTCTTCGTCTGGTTCTAGCAGTGCAGTGATATAGCCTAGCAGGGCATCAAACCAAACATAAAGGGTATGGCTAGGATCGGTCGGCATCTGAATGCCCCAATCCAGATGGACCCGAGAAATTGAGAAGTCTTGTAATCCCTGGCTAACGAAACTCAATACTTCGTTGCGCCGACTTTCCGGTTGGATGAAGTCAGGGCGATCGGCATAGAGTTGTTCAAGTTTTGTCTGGTAACTAGAGAGTCGGAAGAAGTAATTTTGCTCATCCCGCCATTCTGCTGGACGGTTGGTATGAATCGGACAAATGTGATTATCCAGGAGCTCGCGTTCTTCTTTGAACTCTTCACAGGCAACACAGTACCACCCAGTCTGCTGTCCCAAATAAATATCCCCGTGATCCCAGACCCGTTGAAAAAATTGTTTCACGATCGCGGCATGACGGGGATCGCTGGTCCGAATGAAGCGATCGTAGTGAATATCTAACTGATGCCAAAGTGCTTCAAACTCAGGCACAATGTGATCGCAATGGCTCTGAGGAGTCCGCCCTAAACTTTCTGCGGTCCGTTGAATTTTTTGCCCATGCTCATCTGTACCTGTCACCATCAAGGCTGGATACCCTTGTAGCCGATGAAACCGAGTCAGTACGTCAGCCGCAATCGTGGGATAGGCACTGCCAACGTGAGGTAGGTCATTAACGTAGTAAAGCGGAGTAGTAACAGTAAATCGAGTGTTATTGATTAGTTGAGAATTCATGGATGATATGCGACAAACCCCATTCAGAATCTTCAAAGTAAAGCAATTAGGGGCTTTTATTCAACAGGCACGGTTTGGGTCTTTATTAAAGAGGTAAACATTACAGCAATCCTAGCCCCAGGCAGTAATCCTGGCATGTTAGCGATCGCTAAACGGCTAGGACAGATTAATGGACGCAATCCGCCAAATTAGTTGTATCCCTACTACACAATTTTAACCGTAAACCTCCTGCAATCTCTGGAGACAATCTTAAAATAAGCCAATGTTTGCAGGCATTCTAGTTTGGTAAAAGACGACAATTTGCCTGCCTCAGAAGGCACAAGAAAAACAACTTCGTCCGGCTTATTTCAGTTCAAGTCCAATTATTTTTGGTGAATGTAGAAAATAAAAAAGATGATTGGCGCTTGGCAGATCTATCCTGAGATATTGGTTAAACTGTATTAAGAAATGTTAACACTGAAATTAGAAGTTTTGTCTAGTAGGGCAGTTTATTGCTCGATCGCTGATGCGCTTTCATAGCCCTCTTCATCTCTCTCAATTTCTCTTGTCGGCTCTTGGGACACGGGTTTATCGGTATTATCAGGACCGAGTGCCAACCGATGGTGCCATGCTGATTATCAGTAATCACCGCAGTTTTATGGATGCACCACTGCTGATGGCGGCAGTCGATCGTCCGATTCGGTTTGCTTGCCATCATTACATGGGGCAAGTTCCGGGTTTACGAGAACTGGTGCATCAACTGGGCTGCTTTCCGTTAGATGCGCCCGATCAACGGCAACATGGTTTTTTTGACCGAGCTACCCAACTGCTACAAGCCCAACAAGCGGTTGGTGTGTTTCCGGAGGGTGCTGAAACCATGATTACCCGCACAGATCCAGGTTCAATGGGGACATTTCAACGTGGATTTGCTCACTTAGCCTTGCGGGCGCCAATTAACCACCTGGCTGTTTTGCCGGTTGCGATCGCCTCCTATGACGAGGTGGATAATCTGGCATTTCCCTTGCGCTTGCTTAGCTTATTTGATCCTTCGGAGCCCCTATTTGCGCAAGAAGGCTGGCATCCCATGGTGATCTATCGTCGGGTTAATTTGTTAATTGGTCGCCCCTGCTGGATCACGCCATCTCAACGGGAACTCTATCAAGGGAAACAGGCAAAGTCGGCTGTGACGGAATTAACTGAACGTTGCCAGGCTGAGATTCAGCATCTGCTGCAACAAGGCTGTTACTAACTTGGCTGTTCACCGTGTCCGCTTTGCGATTAGCTAGTAGAGTCACCCTGGATTAGCATCCTTACTATTGATTCTCCCTTTCTTCCCTGCTCTTTGCTCTTCCCTGCACCATGTCTACTGTCCAAAGTCACCCCTGTTTTCTCACCCCATCTCGGCTTCAGCCCACCTACCCCTTATTTGTGTTCTTGCCAGGCATGGATGGGACAGGTCAATTACTCCGAACTCAAACGGCTGGTTTAGAGCGAGGGTTTGATGTTCGCTGTTTGGCAATTCCGCCCGATGATCTCACGAGTTGGGATGATTTAACTCAAGTCGTGATCGAACTTATCCACGCTGAGTTGGAGCAATCACCGGAGCGACCTATCTATTTGTGTGGAGAGTCTTTTGGTGGCTGTTTAGCCATGAAAGTAGCACTCCATTCTCCCAACTTGTTTAAGCGGCTTATTCTGGTTAACCCAGCTTCGTCTTTCAATCAACAGCTCTGGTTGTCCTGGGGATCTCAGGTAACACGTTGGCTACCAGGTGCGCTCTACCACTGGTCGTCGATCGGATTAATGCCCTTCTTAGCCAATTTGGAACGACTGGCGGCGGAGGATCGCTATGCTTTATTACGAGCGGTGCAATCGGTACCACAAAAAACCTCGATCTGGCGGTTAGCCTTACTGCATGACTTCTACATGCCAGAAACTCAGCTAGAACAATTAACGCAGCCAGTGTTGTTAATTGCCGGGTTAGCCGATCGCCTGTTACCTTCGGGGGCTGAAGCTCAACGGCTGAGTAAATTTCTCCCGAATGCCAAAATGCTGACGTTGCCGAAAAGTGGTCATGCTTGCTTGCTAGAAACTGAGGTGAATCTTTACGAGATTTTACAAACCCATGGTTTTTTACAGCCCACATCGGAGTTACTGGCAGCTACTTTATCTGGCTGAAAGGGCAGACTCAGTTGTCCGCCTGTTACAAAGCATCAATTGACACCGTGTGTCGGGATGTTATCGGTAACATCCCGACGGTTCAGGCATAGCAGCAATTGCCTCGTACTCGGTTAGCCGATCGCTTGTCGTAGTCGGGCTCTTTGTTCTGGAGAGAGCGAGGCGATCGTCTTGTCTGGTGGCGCAGTTTGGAGTAATTGCAGTAACTTGGCAACTTCCTCGGCGGATACGCTGACGGTTACCTGTTCGTCGGCTTCAGGATGGCGGCAAACCCCAGCGCTACAGTTCAAGCCTAATTGATGCCAATAGATGGTTGGGACAACCCGACCTCGTTGACTAATGAACTCATGATTGAGGAAATGAGTTTCCATATAGGCTTTAGGCGAGTCGTAATACTTTTGATGGCGGGGATATGGAACGGTGAAGCAGCCAAATGTTTTCCGGTACTCCTCGGAATCTAGTAGGGTAGTGAGCATTTGCTCCACCCCTTCATGCATCAGAATATTGCAATAAAACTGAATTTCATTCTGATTTGCAGGAGCTCGTCCTAAAAAGTGTTTAAAGCATAATTCCAAAAATTTCATATTGGACGAGTTGTGATAAAAAGAGTTTAGGTACACTGGGGAGCGCCCTAGTTCTTTAAGGAAGCGTCTGACGCCAATTTTGTCAGCTAAAAATTCTTTTTCTGCTTTTGCTAATAGTTTGTGTTCATAAGCATATGGTTGCCGTTCCAGAACCTGACGATAGATTTGGTAAAGGGCTGCCTGCCGCTCTTCCAATTTGGAATGCCGGTTAACAGTAATACTAGGTTGGAAATTCATGGATGTGCCCTCAAACGGTTGATGATTCACCTGAGAAACTTGGGAGGCAGGAAGTAGACTTAGTAATTAAGCAATGGCGGCGGAATGGCGGCAGAATGCAGATGGTAATTAAGTGAAATAGTTTAACGGTAAGGGCAAATTTGAGTTACAGCTCAATAGGTCAAGTTGTCAGGTAGTTAGTTGAGTAAACTACCTGAATCTAATGTTAAATTGATGAAACTTGGCTCTAAGCGTGGGTTTCTAGCGCTTGGATCACAACATCTAGAAAAGGACGAATTAGGTTAACATCAGTGGCAGGGAGTGCACTCGCCACAGCGGCTTGTAGATTCCGATAAGCCACAACACAGTGAGCATTACGTTTGTGGGCCAGCAGAATTGTATCGAGCCAAACCACCATTTGTTCTTTGAAAAACGTTTCATCATCCCGCAAAACGGATAGGGCAATGTAACGTAGCACTTCAGACATATCGTACTTGCAGCGGGGACCATGCTGCTGAATCAGTTCAGGATAAGTTTGAGCTAATTTACGTAGAGCCTGAATAATTAACTTATCACTGTGGTCTCGCAGATGTTGATAGGTCTCTAGGCGAACTTTATAGCTCTGAAAATAATTTTCTAAAGAGTAAAGTGCCTGGGCATCGAGATAACGACCATCAGCATCCACAATGCTTTTTTCTAGAGTGTGATTCAGCGTTTGCATAAGGCTCCAGGACTTAATTGAACTTTAGTAGATGATGAATATCCGGGGAGAAAATGATCAATTCTGAGCGCAGAACCAGTGATTACCCCAATTTGACAACGACGATCGTGAGCAAACTTGATAGCCAGTTGCTTGCTTAATTCCAGACTGCCCTGAGGCAAAAATCGATCCAACAGTTTGCAGTGATTCTCAATACAACGCAGTAGTTCTTAACAAATCTGTTTAGGCAAGCTGGGGCAGATGGGAGGGGTGGTGAGGTAGGGATGATGGGGGAGAATCACTACTAGGCGATCATCGTTAGTTTTGGGCTGTACACGCTAGGCTGGAGATAATCGTGGCTACGGTTGTAAGGCTGAGGAGCTAAGTGATGTTGAATCACGTTTGGGGCAAGGTTGGTAAAGTGCTGGGTAGCCTGTTTCTCGTGGGTGGCGGTACGGTTTCCGGTGGCATTCTCCTCGGCATGGCGATCGCTCATCCGTCGGGCATTTTACTAGCGCTGTTGTGGACACTAATGGTGTTTTGTGGTTTGGTGCCAGCGGCATTAGGCGGCTGGTTGCTCCATACCGGTGGCAAAGCCGAACAATTGGCGAGGCGAGAGCGCTTCTTCCAGTTGGTCCGGCAACATCAGGGGCGCTTATCAGTCATGCATTGTTCGGCAGCGATGCGCTTGGAACCGGCGATCGCGCGTCAGTGTTTAGATGGTTGGGCAAAGGAGTTTGCTGCCAACTTTGAGGTGGATGATGCCGGCGAAATTTATTATGTTTTTACGATCGCCGCGTTGCCCCCGGCTGAAAGTCAACCCTTGGAAGCTTGGACGCAAACGGTACGGGAATTTGTGCGATCGCTATAGCCGCAGAGAGTAGCGATGTCTGCTTACGAGATCATTTACCACGTTGTCTGTCAAATTCCTCCTGGGCGGGTGGCTACTTATGGGCAAGTAGCGGAGTTAGCGAATTTGCCTGGTCAAGCTCGGCTTGTTGGTTATGCGTTGTATCGAGTTGCTCCTGAGGCAGAAATCCCCTGGCATCGAGTTGTGAATGCTAAAGGTGAAATTTCGCAGTCTCCTCAGCGATATGGGAGTGACCATTTACAGCGATCGTTGTTGGAGCAAGAAGGAATTCAGTTTAATGCTCAAGGGCGAGTTGCTTTACAACAGTATTTATGGCGGTTTACGGAACTTACAGTAGATACAGACACCCTGTAAGTAACCAGGATGATGAATGGATTAAATTGGTTGTTTTTTTACCGGTAATCCATATACTCGATGGAGCCGTCTGTTGGGATAGCGGGTAGAAACTTTGTAAACTTCTTCTTGAGCAAAGTAGATGGATAAGCGTTTGGCTCCTACGATCATCCAGGCATACCAACGCAGCTCACTCATATCTGTTAAGAGCTGATCAACCATCCACGGTTCGGCACAGTGAATGGTTAATGTATGATTTTGCTCAAGGCGTAGGAAGCAAGAGATTAGGGGTTCGGGAAAAAAGGAGCGAAAACGTTGGAGCTGTAACCGTTCTAGGCGGAAGGTGTCACTAGCCGTAAGTTCGAGAGACATAGAGGGAGCCTCGGGGGACGATACTCTAGATCTAATCGGATTTAACTGACGTAACCATACGGTGAAACCTAGGATCTTCCCTTAAAGTTTTATGTTCATCTGAGGGAAATTGCGGAGCTGAATTTAGTCTTTAACGAAAGATATTAAGAAACTCGGAAGTTATGGCTATTCTCTGGGTGGTTGGCTGCCTGGGAGGCAAGCTAGCATCCCTCACAAATGATTTACCTCTGCTATAGACTGAGATGATGGCGATTTGATTCGGAAAAGGAACCGGGCGCAATGCGATTGTCTCAGATGTTATTTGTCACCCTGCGGGAAGATCCAGCCGAAGCGGAAATTCCTAGCCATAAGTTGCTGCTGCGGGCTGGCTATATTCGCCGGATTGCGCCGGGAGGCTATGCCTACTTGCCATTGATGTGGCGGGTACTGCAAAAGGTATCGCAAATTGTGCGGGAAGAAATGAATGCGGCAGGGGCGCAGGAATGTTTGTTACCCCAATTGCAGCCGGCTGAACTGTGGCGGGAATCGGGACGTTGGGATACCTACACCAAAGCAGAAGGCATTATGTTTTCGCTGGTCGATCGCCAGGAACGGGAAATGGGTTTGGGACCCACCCATGAAGAAGTGATTACGGCGATCGCCCGTGACATGATTCGTTCTTACCGTCAGTTACCGGTGAATCTCTATCAGATTCAAACCAAGTTTCGAGATGAAATTCGACCCCGGTTTGGGCTGATGCGGGGACGGGAATTCATCATGAAAGATGCGTATTCCTTTGATGCGGATGAAGCGGGATTAAAGCTGGTTTACCAGAAAATGCATACAGCCTACTGCAACATCCTCAGTCGCTGCGGGTTGCAGTTCCGGGCAGTGGATGCCGATTCGGGAGCGATCGGGGGTTCTGGTTCTCAGGAGTTTATGGTGCTGGCAGATGCCGGAGAAGATGAGATTCTGTATACCGAGGATGGCAAGTATGCGGCCAATGTGGAAAAAGCCGGGTCACTCCCCGCCGATGTAGAGACTTCTCCATTCACAACTTCGGAAAAACGGGAAACTCCAGGCACAGAGACGATCGAGAAACTGTGTCAATTCCTCCAGTGTTCGCCGACCTGTGTAGTCAAAAATGTGCTGTACCAAGCCGTCTATGACAATGGCATGACGGTGTTGGTCTTAGTCAGCATCCGGGGTGATCAGGATGTCAACGAAGTAAAGCTGCAAAATGAATTGGTCAAGCTAGCAAAACAGTATGGGGGCTCTACCGTGATTGCCTTGACCGTCCCGGATGCCACGGCTCAGGAAAAATGGGCAGCTAAACCGTTGCCTTTGGGCTATATGTCGCCGAATCTGGCTGACAGCTACCTGAAGTTACCGAAACCACAGCCGTTAGAGGCAGGAGCCAACCGGAATTTAATGGCTTCGAAATTCCTGCGGATGGTAGATCAAACGGCAGTCGAGTTAACCAACTTCGTCACTGGAGCCGATGAAACTGGCTATCACCAAATTGGGGCAAATTGGGGCGAAGATTTCGAGTTGCCAAAACTGGTCGTGGACGTGCGGAAGGCGCAGGCAGGCGATCGGGCTATTCACGATCCTCAGCAACGGCTGAAAACTGCCAGAGGCATTGAAATTGGTCATATTTTCCAGCTAGGGACGAAATACTCCGAGGCGTTGGGTGCGACCTATACCAATGAGCAAGGGGAAGAAGTTCCGTTGGTGATGGGTTGTTACGGGGTGGGAGTATCGCGGTTAGCACAGGCGGCGGTAGAGCAGTCCTATGATAAAGACGGCATCATTTGGCCAGCGGCGATCGCACCCTATCAAGCGATCGTGGTGATCCCCGATGTGAATAAGCCGGAGCAGGTGGAAGCAGCGGAAAAACTATATGTTGAGCTGAATCAGGCAGGAATCGAAACTCTGCTCGACGATCGCAATGAACGAGCCGGTGTGAAATTCAAAGACGCGGATCTAATTGGTATTCCTTATCGGATTGTCACGGGCAAAGCGTTGAAGGATGGCAAAGTCGAGGTGGTGCAACGAGCAACGAAGGCAGCCCAAGAAGTGCTGTTGACCGAGGTGGTGACTCAGCTCCAGCAGCAGCTCCAGCCGTAACGGACAGCCTATGGATATTCTGACGATCGTGCTTTCTAGCCTATTAGGGTTAGTCTCCCCAGTAGGCGTTGTAACGGATAAAGTGGCAGCAGCAGCAATTCGGGAGCAACTGGCAGCGGTAGAGGAATTGCGAGTCCGAATTGACAGCACACCTAACTATCAAATTGTCCAGGGGAAAGCCGATCGCATTCGGGTGGCTGGTAGAGGGGTGTTTCCGATTAACGATCTCCGGTTAGCCGTGGTGGAACTGGAAACCGACCCGGTGAATTTGAATCGGCGGCGATTGCAGCGCGGTAAATTTCGCTTACAGGAACCCGTACGGGCAGGGGTTCGTCTGGTAGTGACAGAGGCGGATATCAATCGTGCCTTACGATCGCCCAGTGTACTGAAGCGGCTACAAAAGCTAGCTGGCAAAATCCTGGGTGAGCAAGCCGGTGATTATAGGGTGCAGAATTCCCAAGTTGCATTTCTCGACCATCAACGGGTGCGGATCCAGACAGAACTTCAGGCAGAAGATAGTAACGAGACTTTGGCGATTAGTCTAGAGTCGGGACTGGAAATTGTTTCTGGGCGGCAGCTTCGGCTACTGCAACCAACGGTGCAGTTGAATGGAGAACCAGTCCCAGAGACAATTTTGGCAGCTGTCCTTAAGCGTCTGCCTGAGATATTGGATCTGCAACAGCTTGAATCTTCCGGGATTATGGTCAGAGTATTGCAGTTTAAACTAGATAGCAATCAGGTAGAAGTGGCTGCCTTTGTTCAGGTGACTCCAGAGTAAAAATGAAGAGACATTACTAGTTTTCCGAAACCCTGGTGTGCCTGCTGTAGTTAACCAATAAAACGCTTCAAGTTATTTAAGCAGTGTCATGCCCGGAGGAAGATTTATGCAAGATCATCATACCCATGAGCCATCGTCTCAGCGTCAGCTTTCTCTGAGCTTAGTAGCCGGGCTATCGGCGTTGGCACTGGTAACGGGTAGTGCGGCGGCTTGGTGGGGTTGGACAACGGTTTCTCGCCAATCCACTCAACCAGTTGGCATAGAACAGACAACCCCCTCGACAGCTCAATCGGGTCAAGGTGACTCAAAAGCGCCAGCACCAGGAACCACCCAATCTCCTGCAGCCGCACCACTGACCACCGAAAAGACCTTACAGGTGTATTGGTTGAAGGCAACTGACACCTCGATCGCCCTCACTCCCACCCCCATGAAGCTGACTGCATCAGGGAATAGTGGGTTGCTGAAGGCCGCGATCGAGCAATTATTGGCAGGGCAGCCCAAGAATCAGGAGCTTTCGACAACAATCCCAGAAACGACAAAACTGCTCAGTCTGACCGTTAAAGCTGATGGTGTGCATGTGGACTTGTCTGAAGACTTTACCAAGGGTGGTGGCAGCACCTCAATGACTGCACGGTTAGGACAAATGATTTATACAGCGTCTAGCCTAGATCCCAACGCACCAGTCTGGTTGTCTGTGGAAGGTGTTCCTCTAGATACGTTGGGAGGAGAAGGCTTGTTAATTGATCAGCCGATGACCCGCAAGAGCTTTGAACAAAATTTTCCCTTGTAGGTAGTGGGCTGATTTGAGGCAACGAGGATTTTGCTGATTGGTTAAGACTTTAGCAATTCAGGCTCTGGCAAAATCCTCGTGCCGGAAAAACGGCAGCTCTGAGCTGTAATCGAGGTTGTGTGTGGCTCATTTTAATAATCGTTTGACGGCTGCCAGTAAATCTGGGGGGTGATAGGGTTTGGTGATGTAAGCATCGGCTCCTTGTTTCATCCCCCAGTAGATGTCAAACTCTTCACTTTTACTGGTACACATCACCACAGGAATGGCTTTAGCGATGGGATCATTTTTGATCCAGCGGCATAGCTCATACCCATTTTTCCGAGGCATCACAATGTCAGTCACAACCAGATCGGGCAGGCTAGTTTTGATCTTCTCGATCGCTTCTTCCCCATCGACTGCCTCGATTACAGTGAACCCGCCTTTTCTTAGGTGTTCTGATACCATTTCTCGCACCGTGGTGCTGTCATCCACAATCAGAACTGTACTCATAAAACATTACTCATATTTCCGAATGGTTCCGCACTGTGAGCCATCAATGGTTTAGTTTAGCTTGTTTCCTAACTGGACCGTAGCTCTCTGATGAGAGGGCGAGGATCGCGCCAGATTAGGACGGTAAATTATCCTCATGCTCGCACTTTTTCCGTAACAAAATTTATTTAATTACTGCGATCGTGGAGCATTTCGAGCCACTAGTACAACCAGGGAACTAATTTCTTTACTCGCGCTTGATAGTTGCCATAATTTGGGTATTTCTGCCGTAACCAGATCTCTTCACGGCTAGCCTTAGCATTAAAAAATAGGAAACAGACGATCGCGCCGAGCCCATGGGACAGACTCAGAAACCATACGGCAATGGCAACAGTACCGAAGATCACACCACTATAAACTGGATGACGAACTAAAGCGTAAACTCCTGATTCCACCAATTCTCCATCCTCTCTAGGATAGGGCAGCGGAGTTAGACTATTGCCTAAATCAAGTAGCCCCTTCAGGAAGAACACGCTGCTGACTAACCCTAAGCATCCAGCAACGCCCCAAATCGCATAAATTTCTGGGGGAGAAGGACTGCTCCAGCCAGGAGGGCGATAGATAGGTAGCAGGGTAAAGCCGATGACTAGTAACGCTTGTGTGATGACCCAGTATTCTCCTCGTTGCCCCTGCCAACTCTCTGCACTAAAGCCCCAGTCATGTAAGAGTTTCATGCTTGCCTGTAGAGATAACTCAGATATCTCTAACTTAAAGCATTTCGCTGTCCTATAAGCCCGAGGCTTAATGGCTCAGCCAACAGGCGATCGGAAAGAGCAAGTACTCCAGAAAAAATAGTTTCCAAATAAATTGGTAGAAGCGGCTGATCGAGCGCTTGTCTTGCAGATTGACTCGCACACTCCGCTGCCATAGCGCTGCCAAAATCACGAGATGAGTGGCGATCAGGACGAAGGGCTGGCTACCTGAAACCCCAACTAGAGCCGCCGCAATAATCCCCAAGTAGCAAGCGGTTAAGACCCAACGTGCTAGCCTGAAAACGGTAACCTGACCTAATTTCAGCGTCAAGGTCGAGATGTGATACTGCCGATCGCCTTCTAGATCAGGAACATCCTTGAAGATAGCGATCGCAAAGGTGAATACCAGAATAAATCCAGTCAAGGTCCATACTGGCGAGGGAATTGGTAGACCTTGATGAAAGTGCAGAAATAGCCCTAAATTCACGATCGCGCCTCGGACGGAGAGGATGCATAACGATGCCCAGAAGGGAAACCGTTTGAGCCGTACAGGCGGCAGCGAGTAGGCTGTGCCAATTATTAAACTAATCCCGACCGTAGCCAGGAGATAGCCGCCACCGATGCCTGCCAAGGTCAGTGCTAAAATTCCAGCAATGCTGACGATCGTCACGGCTTGCCGGTAGGAATATTCCCCAGATGCGAGCGGTAGATGGGGCTTGTTGATGCGATCGATTGCCACATCCTCAATCTGGTTTAAGCCAACGATGTACAAATTGCCGCATAGACAGGCTGCTAAAGCGAGAGCGATCGTTGGCAGTGGTGGCAAGAGGGCGAGTTCAATCCCTGTTCCTGCTTGCGTAACAGCTCCTGCCATCACACTAAGTCCAATAACACTAAGTGTGGTACCAATAATGGTATGTGGACGGGAGAACTTCCAGAATGCGTAAAGTTGGGCAATTGGTGACTGTTGCCGTGTGTCTGAGGGAGTTGAGCTTGCCTGAGAGGTTGTTGAAGAAAAAGTCCGACTCATGAATAGCCAGAAGAATGGTCAGACTTATCTTAGGGGTAATTTTGCCTGTTACCCTGGCAAATCTGCCGAAAGGCGTAATTTGTTGCAAGATTAAACAGCAATGGGCAGGAATATGAGCGAAATCAACTAATGCTTACCTCAAGCTGAAGCTAGGTGATAGTCATTGCAGGTAACCCGGAATAAAAGTGCGTCATAATTCAGAATCGCGGCTATCCTGGGGCTAGTCTGAAGCGCAAGATAGGGAGTTGTGGCAATGAAACGGCTATTGTGGCTTGTCAGCTTGGGCACAGCAGCCCTCCTCGTCAGTTGCTCTGGTGCTGCCGATAATCAGCAGGGTCAAGATGCGGTCAACCCTGATAGCGCCCCATTAACGGGTAACGCCCAAAACTTTGCGAAGCCATTAGTGGCGCAGAGTGCCAGACCTGGACTGCCAGTTGTGCCGGGATTGTTGCAGCCTACAAATGCTAAAGTCCGTGTTCCCGCTGTCGCTTCTGGGCGAACCGATCCCTTTGCTCCAGTTCCCAGTCGAGTGGTGCAGTATCGCATCTCGGCAAAACCTAAGGTTCAGGCAACCGCTGCACTGCCGCGACCCTCTGCGGCTGGGCGCTTTCCCAATACCGGGGCATTACCACCCATTACCATGTCGCCGCTTCCACCCTTACCGGCTTATCCAATGCCACCTGGAGTCGCCACTTTACCTAATTCGGGGGTAACGCCATTGCCACCCGTTGAAGTTCCCATTGCGCCACCTTCTCCTACCGCATTGGCAGAAGCGATCGAGGTGACTGGGATTCTGCAAGTTGGCAACAAGTGGAGTGTCATTGTCAAGGAACCAGGGGCACATACGAGCCGCTATGTTAGCCCAGGGGATTATTTAGAGAACGGTAAGGTCCTTGTGAAGAAAATTGTGGCGCCGACTAGTACCGAGCCGATGGTGGTCCTACAGCAGGGTGGCAAAGAGATTATGAAGTCGATCGGCAGTAATGCGATCGCATCGCGTTAGGTGTTTCCTGCCAAGCTAGAGGTTAGCCTAGTAGAACCCTATGGTCTTTGCCTCATGAGGGATAGGATGAGGTCAATGATGCGGCGATCGCTGGCAGATGATGATTCAGGCATCCAGAAGATATAGTGAAGGCTGTTCGCTTACTCCTCATTCTGATGTGTCTGTTATGGCAGAATCGATTGAACCGAAACAACCTATAGACAGTCATCAGCTTTCGGCTGGCTTGCTGGATAAACGTAGTCTTAGCTATCACGATACCTACCTGTGCCCGATCTGTCGGCATGGGCAAATTTCCGTAATTACGTTGATGGATGCGTTTGCCTGTAACTTCTGTCGGCATATTTTTACGGCGAATCTGTCTCACCAAGTGATCCAGGTAGAAGATAGTTCGCATCCCATGGTCTGGCGCTGGACGGGACGGAACTGGCAATCGGCTAACCAGATTGATATGGATTTGACGATCGTGATTTGGTTGGTAGGGACTGCGCTGGTTGTGCTGCCCCCGATGTTGATCTGGCTATCTTCCCATACCTTTCCACCAATGCAGGGCAGTGCTTGGTACTGGTTCCCAACCATCTGGATGATCCTAGCGTTTGTTTCGCACTTCTCGTTTGTGGCATGGCTGTTGATGGAACATTACCAGATGCCGTTTTATGTTGCCTGTAAGGTTCGGCTCAATAGTTGGTTTGGGAGACGATAGTGTTCCAATTTCTAGACTAGCGAATGAGTCTGGAGAAACGGTTTTCGTCCAGACGGATGCGCCTTTGTCGATCGATACAGCGATAACCTTGGGCAGTCAGGCTGCTGACCCTTAAACAGTAATGCCCTCGGAGTCGGCAGTGCTAGTGAGTAAGCTGACCAGTTGGGCTGGGGAGAGATTGGGGTTAGCACTAAGTAGAAGCGCAGCTACGCCAGCGATATGAGGAGTAGCCATGGAGGTGCCATTGAAGCTGGCATAGTTATTGTTGGGTGTGGTGGAATAGATGCCAACGCCCGGTCCAACCACGTAATTCACTGGAGCACTGCCAGCTAGGTTGGAGAAACTTGCCATTTTTTGATTGTTGTTGACTGCTCCTACTGCCAGTACTCCTGGGCTAGTGATATTGGCAGGAAAACTAGGTTGGCTATCACCTTCGTTGCCAGCAGCAATCACGACCAAAGCTCCACGCTGCACAGCATAGTCGATCGCGGTAACTACCTGGCTATTGCTGCTGCCACCTCCTAAACTGAGGTTAATAATATCGGCTCCACTATCCGCCGCATAACGAATTCCAGCCGCGACATCTGCATACCGACCATTGCCATCGGCATCTAATACCCGCACTGGCATAATTCGGGCATTGTAGGCAACTCCCGTAGCGCCAATATCATTATTTTCCGCCGCGATCGTCCCGGCTACATGAGTGCCATGGGAATCGAGATCATTCGCAAGGTTATCGTTATCGACAAAATCCCAGCCATTAATATCGTCAATATAACCGTTGCCGTCGTCATCTAACCCATTGCCAGCAATTTCTCGGCTATTAATCCAAATATTGGCATCTAGATCTGTATGGGTAATATCAACACCGCTATCGACGACAGCAACTACGACTCCCTGCCCGGTATATCCCTGTGCCCAAACTTCGGGAGCTTGAATCTGATCCAGATCCCAGGAGTTTCCTCCTAAGTTGGTAACCTCAGCGAAGGGGCTTGATTGTCCCAGCGCTTGTGCAACAGCGGCAGCGGCATTGACTAAGCCATAGCCATAATTGGGATCGTAGCCTTCAGGTAAATCAGCGGGCGATGCCGCGACTGCCAGGGTATAGTCGGTATCGCCGTTATACGGGAAGACACGAATATAGTAGGTACCAGCGGTCAGGGTGCGGGTAATCGATTCGGGGTTAATGCCTGCGGCGATCGAACTGGCAATCAATGCCCCATCACTACTCAGCAGTTGCACATCAGCATCACTACTTAAGCCGGTTACATCTAAATCAAAGATGGCTGTGGTATCTAGAGTGAACTGATAGTAGTCATTAGGGTCAGCCGCTCCCACAAAATCATTGAAGGTTTGCTGGGTACTGAGTACGCCAATATCCAGTGCTGTTGTCAGCGTATTACCAGCCAGATCAGGAATGCTTACACCCGCAGCAATACTGGATAGGCTGAGCGTGTAGTTAGTGACTCCTTGATATTGATACACCTGAACAAGGTAGTTGCCCGCTGCCAAGCTATCCAACTGAAGGGACTCTGATCTCGTCCCAGCCTGTTGCGATCGCGTAATTTCTTCTCCAACATCAATGATGCCATTCGCATTAATATCCTGAATTAATCGGATATCCACATCAGCTTGTAGCTCGGTCAGAGTTAAGTTGAGGCTACCACTCGTCGCTAACCGGAAGCGATAAACATCGGCAGTATTACTGCTACTAATAAAACCCGTATTATTAATGGGAAGGTTACTCAGGATACCTAAATTCGTTTCGATCGGGAGTAGGTTACTGGGAGAAGTGGTGGGCGGAGCATCGGTCGCAGAAACGATTAAGGTGTAAGTTGAGTCGCCATTGGCGGGATATACTCGCAGGTAATAGTCTCCTGCTTGTAGGGTCTGGTTAATGGCTTCATCGGTGATATTGGTGCGGACAGAACTGTTGAGCAGAGTACCAGCGGCGTTGAATAACTGGACGTTTACATTAGCACTCAGCCCGACCAGAGCCAGATTGACATTTCTGGTATCGCTGAGAATAAAGCGATAGTAGTCGTTCGTATCGCTACCGCTAACGGAGTCGGTCAGCACGATCGGGGTTGCGGTAATGCCGCCGATGTCATACCCAGAGGGAATGGTATTGCCAGGATCGGGGGTAACTTGAGGGGTGATTGTGCTAGAAGAGTGCCCAGACTGAAGAGAGGTGTCTAGGAATGAAGTAGCGGTCACCAACTGACCTGGCGAATTGGCTCGGGGGTTGGTGGAATAGGACAGGGGCTCGGATTGCAAACTAGACAGGCTAAGAGGTTGATCAGTACTGAGCATAGGTTGGTTATCCATAGTCCTAAGGAAGAAGGGGCAAGTCATCCAGATGGATTTAGCCGGGCAAACCAACTGTTGGGTTGCTGATCCGCTTGAGGCTCCTACCAACGTCGATCGCCAGAGTGGCTGAAATTTCTCTCCGTATCAACAAATTTAGCCAGTTCGTGAGTCAATCGCGTCATGACCTTCCTTCTACCCAAAAGGTCACTTGATCCGGATACTTTTATGCAAAATCAGTAATTCAGGGGTGGGAGGAGGGTGGATCGCCAAAGTTATCTTGGTCTGGTTTGTCATCTTCAAACCAATCATCTGCATTCTCTTCAGCCGGTGGACTAGCTGGGACATCCGGCGATCGCTCTGGTTCAGTGGGATAGTAAGGTGGAATAATCACCCGATATTCGGCATCAACGACGCGCTCTGGCTGTTGCACATCCTCAGTCTGTCCGACGCCAGAATTTTGCGGTTCCCGATAGCCATAGGAGTAGACTGAGCCAGACTGAGACGTGGCTCGAGGAACTTGGGACTTTTCATAATCGCGACCCTTAGAACCAGCCGTCTCCCGATTCTGGCGGTCTGAACGATCTTCTCGAGGGTTGGTTTCCCAGTCATCGCTAGTGGGAGTTTCCCAATCGTCCAATTCATCCATTAGTTCATCTAATTTATCTCTAGCCGCTGACTGATCGCGGGGGGATGCTGGCGGTCGTTGCTCGCGTTCAGTCGGATCTCGCCGCCAACTTCGCCAGGAGGCATCAGGATTAGCTGAGGTCGATGTGCGACTAGTGGCAGTTGTAGAGTAAGTAGAGCCAGAGCCACGCCCTGTTTCATAAGTCTGGGATTCACTGGCTCGGGCATTACGACGTAATTGATTGCGAAACGCCTGTACTGCCAGGTAATTTGAGGCAGCAAATAACGCATTGATCACCAGGGTGGTGACGATACCAATGGCGATCGCCCACAGCACCCATAGCGCTAACGGCAATGCCATGGTTTTGATGCCCAAAAACGTTAGGGCGATCGTCGGTGACCAGTTTTGGATGGCAAATCCCACCAGCCCCCCAGCGATTACTAGCAACAGGAATAAACGCGCAGCCATGAGTTTTACTAAGTAGGGTGCATGAGCAATTAGCCCTAGCCTCAGTTTAGGCGCTCTCCTCGGCTTCGCGTGATTAGAGTGGACGATAAACTTTGTAGTTCAGGCTTGGGAAGATATTGTCGATCGCTTCCACTTTTTCTAGCCAACCAGAGTCGATTTTGCCCTGTTTGACTTCGTCATAGAGTTTTTGGAACCGCATCAAGTGCGATCGGGTGCGACGCACGGCATAGGGAACCATCGTGCCACTGCGCATAATAAATGCCCAGTCAGAGGATTGAGCCAGCAGTAATTCTCGCGCCGCTTGATTCAATGCCCGTTTTTCCAATTCATCAGCGGCTTCATGGCGGGAAATTTCGATCATCCGTTCCGCTGCTTTGTGCAAATGGGGATAGATCCAGGCATTAGTTTCATTCAGCCAATACTCGTGGAAGCCTTTGTAGCCCCAACTGGATTGGGCGGGATTGCAAACCTGTTGGGTGGGATGGGCTTTCAGGTAGTCTGCCAAGTGGATCATTTCATACACACTTTGGTCAAACCAGGTCTTGCGGAACAGGTAGTCCAGGAACCAAGGACCTTCATACCACCAGTGCCCAAATAGCTCGGCATCATAGGGTGATAGGATAATCGGCTTGCGCTGCATGATGTTGTAAAGATGCTCAACCTGGCGTTCTCGGTTAAAGACGAAATTTCCAGCATGTTCCGCCGCTTTTTCCCGCGCCCAGTGAGGGTCATAGAGTTGTTTGTCGCCTAAGCCTAGACCGCGCCCCGTAATTTTGTGGTACTTGATGCCGACGTTCTTCCGCTGTCCGTTGGGCATCACATAAGGCTTAATGTATTCGTATTCTGCATCCCAGCCCAAATCCCGGTAGAACTCGCGGTATTCTGGCGCACCGGGATAGCCCACTTCCGATGACCAGACTTGTTGTGAAGACTCGTGATCCCGACCAAAGGCGGCAACTCCAGTAGAGGTGAAGATAGGGGTGTAGGTGCCAAAGCGAGGACGGGGACGACCATACAGAATCCCATGACCATCCGTCAGGAAGTAGCGCAGTCCCACATCGGCTAGCATCCGTTCTAAGCCATTGTAGTAGGCACACTCGGGCAGCCAGATGCCATTGGGAGGACGACCGAATGTTTCCGTATAGTGGTCGTAGGCAACTTTAATTTGTGCCCAGACGGCTTGCGGATACATTTTCATCAATGGCAAGTAGCCGTGGGTGGCACCGCAGGTGATGATTTCCAGGTTGTTGCTGTCAGCAAATTTCTTAAAGGCTTTGACCAGGTTGCGATCGTACCCTTCCCACGATTTCCGAATCGCATGAAACTCTTGGGCATAGTGTTCTGCCAGATAGCGCATATGTCCACTGTAGGCATTGCGCTCAATTTCCCGTTCTGCCAGTTCTTCTAGTTGAGCCAGATGTTTGTCGTACCGCTCTTGCAGCAATGGATCCAGCAGCATGGACACCAGGGGTGGGGTCAGGCTCATGGTCAGCTTAAAGCCAACCCCGTCCCGTCTTAGCCCCTCAAACATTTGCAGGAGCGGGATATAGGTTTCCGTAATGGCTTCAAATAACCACTCTTCCTCCAGAACGTAATCGCTCTCGGGATGCCGCACAAACGGCAAATGGGCGTGGAGAACCAGGGCAAGATATCCAATACTCATAGGGACTCAGGGTGTCTATAGATGAAAACGGCAACAGGCAAACGGGATTGCCAAGATTGTAAAGCGAAATGGCAACGAAAAGAGTTGTCGATAAACCAGTCCTTTGGTAGTGGGCGATCGACGGATTGGCGAGCCAGGATCGAACCAGGGATATTTGTCCGCAGGTGTAATTTTTTCCTGGCTCACATTCAGTGATGTTTCTACCCAGGTAACTTATCTGACTAAGCAATTTGCGAGTATTTTATTAGTTAAGCTTGACCGCTATGTTCCTTGTCACTGAGAAATGATTAGTTTTTCGTGTGTTTCGAGCAGGTAGTTATGACTCAGTTCAACTTAGTAGAATCTGCCAAACAGGGTGATCCACAGGCGATCGCAGCGTTAATGAATTTGGCATTAGAGCCGAGAGGAATTACGGCTCGTACCAAGTTGAATGATGGGTGTCTATATATTTGTCTGCGCTCTTCCTATGCCTTAAATCAAGGACCGTTAGTTAATTTTATTCGGCGGGGATTGGCAGGATTAGGAGTGCAATCCATTCAGACCGTGACAATTTATGGGCAAAAAATTGGGCAATCGGCTCCCGTGTGGCGGGAAACTTTGCATCTGGGACAACCACTCCAGCAGATCAGGCAAAAATCTCAAACATCTGCATCTAAGGTATTGGTAGCCGTTAGCGATCGCCCCACTACTCAAACGATGCCTTCAGGGGGCGCTGATGTCCCACTAGTCCCGCAAGCATCAGAGGTCACTAAAGTGGCTGAACCTCCGCCTGCTCGGGTGAAGCCCCGTTCCTCACCGCCATCCAAGTCACCCCGTCGTCGATCAGCTACAACCGCTCAACGGTTGCACAAACCGAAAAAGCTGGTGGTGACGAAACGATCGCGCTCAGCGAAGTATCGAATCACCTCGTTAACAGCGCTGGTTGCTTTTTTAAGTGGTGGTACAGCCGCGATCGTCACCTTTGCCAATGCTCAAACCGCTTCTCGACCGGCAGCGAACCCTGGTTCATCCCCTACTATGGCAGTTACTGATGGAGCAAATGTGCCTTCGGATGCTGACTTGGTGAATATTAAACGGCAAAAGGAAGCCAAGCAATATTTACGGACAATGAATCAGGCGCAACAAGCGTTTTACCAACAACACCAACGATTTGCGGCAGATTTAGAAGAACTGGAACGATCGGCAAACTTGATTGCTCGGAGTTATCACTACACCTATAAACTGGCAACCACTGATCAACTACAAGCCCAGTTGACGGCAATTCCTAAGGAAGTGGGGTTGAAGAGTTATACAGCCGTAGTGTCGCTGGTACAATCCCCCCAGCAAACTATCACCACAGCGGCATTAATCTGTGAGAGTACCCAACCGGCTCAGGTGTCCCCAACGGTGATCTTGACCTCTGGTCAGCCGATCGCCTGTCCGACTGGGGCAGTGGCAGTTCAGTAGGTCAAGATTAAGCTCAATCTATAGTTTTCCTGCTGCCCTAATCCGTCTGCCTAGAATAGATGCATTGGGTTGGTAGAACCATTATGGGTGGACTGGAGTGGTTGTTGGGACTGATGTTGATCCTTAGCGTTTCCGGTCTGAAGCTCGATCGAGAATATCAGCGAGGAGTGATTTATCGGTTGGGACGAGCCAAAAGTCTGAGGGGTCCTGGCTTGTACTGGATTGTGCCCTGGGTGGATCAAAAAGTCCAGGTTGATGTGCGAACTAAAACGGTCAATATTGAACCGCAGGAAACGGTAACCGCAGATAGTGTGACCATTCGAGTCAATGCCGTACTGTACTACCGAATTTTGGATCCTGTGAAGGCAATTAACCGGGTAGAAAACTATGAATTAGCGGTGTACCAGATTGCTTTAACCACCCTACGGAATGTGGTGGGGCAAAACATTCTAGATGATGTGTTGCAAAACCGAGACAAGATTAACTTGAAGGTGCAGGAAATTGTTGATGAGATTACTGAACCTTGGGGGATCGTAATTGAACGGGTGGAAATGAAGGATGTCGAGATTCCCACCAGTATGCAGCGGGCGATGGCGAAGGAAGCGGAAGCGGTACGCGAAAAACGGGCACGGATCATTAAGGCGGCTGCAGAACAGGAAGCCTCCTTAAAACTGGCAGAAGCCTCGCAAAATATTAGTGCTTATCCAGCAGCGTTGGAATTACGGCGGCTGCAAATGCTGACCGAAATTGGGGCAGAAAACAATACCACTACTGTGTTAATGATTCCATCAGATTTTATTGGAGCAGCAAAACGCTTGGCAGAGTTAGGGCAACCCCCGGTCAATCAGGCAGAAGCCCATCCGTTTAATCCAGAGGTATTTCTGTCTACCAAGCCCGTTGAAGAGGTCGATCGCGATTTGTAAAAAGGTCGGCTGAGGCAGATAGGGAAGATAGCGGTGCTGATTAAGGT
>VRZD01000084.1 GCA_016743235.1 Pantanalinema sp. GBBB05
TGAGGACCCATCGATTACTGACTCCCTGTTTCCGGGCTAGGCGGGCTGAACCAAAGCCGCGCCCGTCATTGACTACTAGGAACATCTGGGCAAGAGTGCCTCCCCCTAACCATAGCAAGCTGGGTGATAGAACCGCACTGACCATAAGACAGGAAGCTACTCCGATCGCCGAACCGATCGCGAACCATTTCCACTGGGCATGACCCAGCAACAGCGTGATTAAAACAGAGGGAATCAGCACACTAGCAAAGACTGGATTCAACGCTGAACTACCCTGAATCGCTGTACCCAATTCTGGTAAGGAACTACCCATGACCCGGAACGGCCACTGCGGCGCATCAAATAGATAGACACCTCGGAGGAAAAATAGTCCTGAGCTACCCATCACCAATCCCGTTGCCAGCGACCAAGTCCATTTGAAGGAGAAGAAGCGCTTCAGGAACCACGCCAGTAAGTAAGAGCCTAATACCATCAAGAGCTTCGGCCATAGGGCAATCACCCCACCATCAATCCAGAATTTGGGATTGAGATAACCGTTATCCCGCAGCCACCGGAAAAAGTCACGGAAACTAATTTTGCCATCTGATGCCAGCTTCACAGCTTCCGCCGCATTTAGTCTGCCTGCCCCAAAGTGATTCAGGCTATCGTCCTTCACTGGCACCGCCGATTGCTTCAAGACCTCTTCCACCTCATCCGGATTCGTTACCCCCGAGGCGCGGATTAAGGCAGCCACCCCAGCGACGTGAGGCGATGCCATACTGGTGCCTTGAAATGCCTTGAATACCGATTCTCCAGTCCGTGGATTAATTGTGTTTTGGAGAATACCACCTGATACATCATTGGCTGTGGTTAAACCGCCGGGAGCAGAAATATCAATCCCAGCACCATAGTTGGAGTAGGGAGTTTTGTTACCCGCTAAATCTAAAGCTGAAACACCGATGACATGGCGATAGCGGGCGGGATACTCTGCCGCATTTCGTCCCGCATTTCCAGCTGCTGCCACAATGACAACCCCTTTGCTATGGGCGTAATCGATCGCTTCTTGCATCAGTTCGCTCTCACCACCACCACCTAGGCTCATGTTGATTACCTGAGCATGGCTATCGGCGGCAAACCGAATTGCTTCCGCAATGTCTGCGGTCGTCCCCGCACCACTCGCACTCAATACCTTAATTGGCATCAACGTCGCTTCATAAGCCACGCCAGCCACGCCAAATCCATTATTGGTCGATTGGGCAACTGTACCGGCTACATGAGTACCATGACCATTATCATCCGTCGCTTCAATGCGATCGTTAATAAAGTCATAGCCGGACGCAATTTTAGTTTTTTCTAAATCTGGAACTGGACTAATCCCTGTATCAATAACGGCGACCGTGACTCCGCTACCCTTGGTCTCGTCCCAAGCTGACTCAATATTGATACTGCGCAAATTCCACTGCTTGCTGTAGTCCGGATCATTGGGCACAGCATAGGCTGTGTAGATATAATCTGGCTCGATCGACTCAGTGTACTTGCGTAAATCTGACCGCTTTAGCTTCTCTAATAGGGTTGGATCCCCCTTCAGCACAAACACATGATCAGAGAGAGAAAATTCACTATTTAAACGAGGCGAGACATTATATTGCTTCGCCAGCAAATTAATCTGGTTTTCAATTTGTGCTGCTCCCACATCTTCCCGGAAGTCCAAGACGATCGAGTCATACGTGCCTTGAGCTGCCAAGCCGCTAAAGTTAGAGATTGCCCAGCCAAGACCAATCAGAAACAACACCAGCAGCAGAAACTTTTTCATAGCATCCGTCCACGGTCAGAGTTGTTTACCACCATAACTCAGTCATCCCGCGATCGGGCAGATCCTTAATGTGCAGATAATTACTGCTTTTGCCCTCAAGCTCAGTGCAGCAATGCTTCCCAGGTTGCCGGACCGACTACACCATCTGCTTCCAAGCTAAATTTACGTTGAGCCGCTTTTACGGCTGCTAGTGTTTCTGCCCCAAATACACCATCCGCAGGAGATTTAAGAAATCCTAAAGCTCGTAAGCGATCCTGTAGTCCGGTCACGGCTGACCCTTGCATTCCCAGTCGCAAAATTGGCAAGGCGGCAGGAGTCGGCTTTGCGGCGGCTTGATTAGGTACTGGACGATCGCTACCATCCGTTGCTGGAGCAGATTGAGCCGGAGGGGTTGAGGCTGGAGATGAAGCCGGTAGCGGAAAGCCATTTGGCGCTGTATTCAATGCTTCAGGGGAAGTAGTTGCTAATGGAGCAGTAGGTAAGAGCCGATTCCAGGTAGCTGGACCGACTACGCCATCAGGAGTTAAACCAGCCAATTGTTGAAATTGAAACACCGCTGACGTTGTGCTTTGACCATAAACACCATTCACAGTATCCGTAAAGAAGCCTAATAACTGAAGCACCGCCTGTAACTCGGTCACTTCGATCCCTTGACTACCCGCCTTTAAGGTGGGTCGCATTAATAACAGAGTCCCAGCATCGCTGTTAGGGGGGGGCGATGGAGTTGGTGTAGTGGTCTGACTAACGGCAATTTCCACTACCAAAATTTGTTGCAGTAGGAAAACTGCGAGTGCAGTAGGCAGCCGTAACGCCAGATGACCGAAACAGCTACAAGCTTGTACTACCCTATATGGGTCAATGCAGCACGGACTTGTGAGGTACGTCGCTACAGCAGACTGGTTCCGTTGCCCCTTCATGCTCGGCATCCTTATGTCGGGTATTGTCTATAGTGAGGAAGTAGACTCACTCTCCAGGAGAATGCTCAACCCCTCGCAGAAGTTAGCATACGCGAGCCTTAAACACATTTCAAAATGATGTTTCTTCAAGTAAGAACTCGATGCTGATTGCATCGCGATCGTCTAACTGAGTTTCTAACCGCCATCTAAGAGGATTTCAAAGACTCAACCTTAACCTTCTTATCTTTAGACCAACAATCGCTAGATTATCCTTTAGAAATAATGCCCTATTCCTTATTAAGCCGATTTCAGGGATGTTTGTTAGGGAGTGTCTTAGGAGCAAGTTGGGGTTCCCAAACAACGAAGCCCCCGATCGACTGGAATCGCCTAACTTGGCAAAGTATTGAGCCATGGCTCCAGCCTCCCGGAAAACCACACCCGTCCTCTCGCCTAATTAACCTAGATCTCAACTCCGACCATTATCAGCACCCAGATCGATCGTCAGGGCTTTGGGCGATCTCAACGCTACCGCTGATGCTCTTTTTCCATGACGACGCTTTAAAGCAGCAACAGGCTCTCATTCAGGCAATGCAACCCTGGCAACCCAATAGCAGTACTCAGGAAAGTTTGTTGGCTTTAGGATATGCGATCGCCCAAGCCTGTAAGCAACAGCTCAATCCAACTACCCTGCTGTCTGAGATCAGCGCCTATCTTGAGTTATTAGTTCCCCCAGCCCTCAGCCCAGGGGCTAATCACTCGACATCATGGTTAGCCACCACCCAAACCCTGTTAGCGGAAGCTACTGATCTACAAACGGCTGTCACAGCTGTACAACAGTGGCAACCTCAGACCGATATTGCAAGAGCGATCGCCTTAGCTTTCTACTGCTTTCTAAGCACACCAGAGGCTTGGCAGATTGCAGTACAACGGGCTGGGCACACGAGCGATGCTCCCAGCCTAGTTACCGCCTTCACAGGAGGTCTCTCCGGAACCTATAACAGCCTGATCGGGATTCCCGGATCATGGGTGACCGCCTATGAGCAGACCTGGGCGACGGCTGCTCAGTCTACAAGCGCCATCTTAGACCTGCGCCAACAGGCAAACCGACTACTAGCCAGTTGGTCAGGCAGCTATGATGTCACGACTGTTGCACCACTCACAGTCGCAGTAGCTGCTCCCCAAGTCATTCGTCCTCGATAGGAACGATCGCTCCATAATTAATTCCGCGAAACTGACCCAGAGAATTGTCCTGCTTTTTGAGTCAGCTTCTTATAATGTAGAAGCCTATGCTTTCCGCCCTCGAACTTTTCTACTTTCGCCAGAAACCGCTACCGTCCATCTGTGGGATTGGGTGACGTGATGAAGCCGCTGCAATCGCTGGTACACCAGCTAGAACAAGTTCGCTTACGATACTGCGATCGCTCATGGATGGACTCCAGCAAGGCTTATTTCAGCAAACAGGTTAAATCTCCTGACTGGCTAGGGGGGCAGCCAAAGTCTTCCTCAGGTGCGACTAAAGACCTCACCTCCAAGCCCTTAAACTCCAAACAGCGGTTGTTAACCCTAGTTTCCAGTCCACCTTTGGTGCTACTCGTTACAGTCGCTTCGCTGACGAGTGCGATCGGCTATCGATTTTACAATGCGCCCAAACTTGACATCGGACGGGCTGCCCCTCAAACAATTTATGCTCCAGCCGCCGCAACGGTAGAAGATGAGCGAGCAACGGCTGATAAACGGAAAGCAGCTCGTGATGGTTCCATTTCAGTCCTCAAGCTGGATCACCTAGCGACCCAAGAAAGCTATAAACGGCTTCAGGAACGATTCCAACAGGGCAGTGATTTAAGAGGGATGGCAGGGCGGTTTCCATTCACCAGCACCACCATTCTCTCAACCCAAACCCAGTTATATCTCCGCCGTGCCTCAGAAGGGGATTGGCAAATGGTGTTGGGCACTCAAACCACCACTCCGACTCCTCGATCCCGATCGCCGCAACCCCCTCCTGCCCATACCAAATCGTCGTCAACCAATCAGTCTTCTACTCGGGAATCAGAGCGGCAACAGGCGATCGGAGAGCTGCTGGCTTATCGGCGCTCTGCAGATTTAGGCAGCTACCTGACCCTGATCGAAACAATTGCAGAAGCTCGGTTAAACTACGCAACGGCTTTGGGATCGCTACCTCAAGCCGACACACCTGAGACAAAACCATTATTTGATGCGGCTTTATTGGATTTAACCCCAGCAGAATGGGAAACAGTACAAGCCAAAACGCTACGGATTGCTCAACATAGTTTGGCGCAAGGCATCCCGCAAGGATTGCCCCAAGTTGTTTTGGCTAGTGCATTGCAGCTGAAAGTCAAAGACGAGTTATCTGCAACAGCAGCACCGATCGCCACCCAACTTCTACTCACCTCATTAAGCCCCAACCTAATTCGGGATGAGGATCAAACTCGGATTCAAGCCGAACAAGCTGCCCAAGAAATTCAGCCTGTACAAGTCAGTGTGAAACGGGGTGAAGTAATTGTCCAGGCAGGTCAAAGCATTACCTCTGCCAACTTTGCTATCCTCGATCACTTTGGGTTAAGTCGGCGCGGTATTGATTGGCTCGGGTTAATTAGCTTTGGGACTCTGGTCGGTGGTGCTGTTACGATCGTTTGGGTCGTTAAATATCGCTATCAGCCTCGCTTACGGCGACGAGACTGCATTCTCATTTGGCTGCTTACCCTCAGTACCCCGATTCTTGTGGCGTTGCGATTACCCTCTACCAATCTGCCAGCCGTTGGGTTTCTAGTAGGGGGTTTCTATGGGGCGCCTCTCGGTCTAGCGGTGACTGGACTACTAACCGTATTGCTACCAATTGGTATGGACATTAGTTGGAGTCAATTGCTAGCCAGTGCAGCAGGTGGCTTACTGTGCGGGGCGGTTGCGGGACGGTTGCGATCGCGGGAAGAATTAGCACTCTTAGGCGGAGCGGTTGGCTTACTGCAAGGCACTCTCTACCTAGTGCTTAATGCTGCCTCTGGAGTAGTTTGGTACACCTTATTAGGAGCCAGCGCTTTCCACGGATTAATCGGACTTGCCTGGATTATTGTGGCGCTGGGCAGTAGTCCTTATTTGGAACAATTGTTTGATCTGGTTACAACGATTCGGTTAGTCGAACTAGCCAACCCCAACCGTCCTTTACTGAAGCGATTAGCGGCCGAAACTCCTGGTACATTCCAACACACTTTATTTGTGTCTACCCTAGCAGAAGCTGCGGCTAGGGCTTTGGGGTGCAATGTGGAGCTAGTCCGCACTGGAACGCTGTACCACGATATTGGCAAAATGCATGACCCCCAAGGATTCATCGAAAACCAAATGGGAGGAACCAACAAGCATGATTTGATTGATGATCCTTATAAGAGTGCTGAGATCATCAAAAAGCATGTGACTGAAGGCTTGGTCATGGCTCGCAAATTCCGCTTACCGAAGGCAGTCCGAGCCTTTATTCCCGAGCACCAAGGCACAATGTTGATTGCCTACTTCTATCACCAGGCACAACAACGGGCACAGCTAAAAACAGATGTCGATGCTATTCTCCCTGAGGTGCAAGAAGCTGATTTTCGCTATGCCGGTCCGATTCCACAAAGCCGGGAAACCGGCATTGTCATGTTGGCAGATTCCTGTGAAGCTGCCCTGCGATCGTTGAAGGATGCCACTTACGAAGAAGCCCTCAACATGATCAACAAAATTTTGCGAGCCCGTTGGCAAGACCATCAACTGGTCGATTCTGGCTTAACCCGTGAGGAAATGTCACAAATTGCCGAGATTTTTGTGCAGGTTTGGCAGCAGTTTAATCACCAACGAATTGCCTACCCGAAGCTAGCTGCCAGTCCTCAACCCACCCCAGTCCGCTCTTGAAATACCGGATCAAGAAGGTAACTGTTATGATGGCGGAAGAATTGGGGCTGTAGCTCAGCAGGATAGAGCGATCGCCTCCTAAGCGATAGGTCGCGCGTTCGAATCGCGCCAGTCCCGTTAGCCCGCTATCTCACCGCTAGTTGTGGCCACAAACATAATCCATCACAGCGGCATTTAAGGGATCGGCTTGAATCGTTTGCCAATTTCCCTGATGTTGTTTGCCATTCAGGGCTAAATCCCGAAATTGCTGCCGATCGCAGTGATATTCCGCTAGAGCATAGGTTTTAGACTCAGGTTGCTGCTGATCCATCCAGTAGGTTTGTAGCCGGACGATCGGTCCGGTTTGAGCGATCGAATCCAGGTCAACATATTGAACCTGCTGGTGATCCGTTGACTGCGCGATCATTTGCCAATTGTTGGCAGCGACAGCAGGCAACACCCACCCATTCAGACAGAAGGCAACCAACACTCCTAGCCATAGACTGATTTGGTGTAGACGCCGCCTCAGGGCAGAAATTTGGCAAATGATCATCACAATGCTCCTTAGATAACACGGATAGCAGCACTATCCAGTTAAACCACGATCGTCTGACCCGGAGGAATTTTTTAGATTATTTTTAAACCGTAAATCCTTAATTATAGTACAATAGTACCATTCTCTCCAGAGGAAATTCTTCTGGTCAGGGTGTTTGAAGGTGTACTTTGGTCTGCCCCATTATGGATGAATTTCAGTCGCCCAAGGCAACTCGGAAATATCCAATTCAGCGCAATCTGGCGGAACAACCTGATGTGCTGGATGATTTAGCTGACGATTTGGCAGATCAGCCAGCGGCTGGCGACTCCACAATAGTTGATATCCCTGGGCGATCGCCCCAGCTCGATCAAATTTCGCCAGCTCCACTCAGTAGTCGGCGTTCCAGTACCAAACGTAAAACTTCCAGTGCCGCCAAACGCAAATCTCAGCCCACAGCAGTCCAAAAAACTCAACCCTCCTTTCGGCAATTTCAGGAAATGCAACAACCCTTTGCCGAAGAATTACGCCGCTTAGAAGCTCAGGCAGAACGGATCAATCAACTCTTAGTGGAGCGGGCAAACCGCCGCATGCAGTTTGAGCAGGCTGTAGAACAGGTAACTCGTACACCAGAACCCCCGATCGCAAACCGGCGATCGCCTCGCCCAGCTGCCTCAACCTCGCCCCATCCACCTCAGAGCGACGATACAGAAACCCTGAAAGCACAGGCAGAACGGATCAAACAGCGCTTGGCAGAACTTGAAGCGGCGATGCAAGAAGCGGCTAGTTCCCTCAATCAGTACCCTGAAGCCGAGGAAGAGGTTGAGGAAGACTGGCAACTACCCATATTAGAAGACACGCTACCAGCGGCGTCTGTGCCACCTCACCAGGCGTTAGACCGATCGCACCCAGAGCCAACCTCTGAAGGTTCTCGGCCGCCTCAGTTTTCCGAGCGAGATGGTTCTCGGGTGACACGCCCTAGTCAACGCTCGACCGCTAAACGCTCCGTGCCGTTGCCCCAAATTTTTGAATTACCCAAGAAACCGCTGGATCGAATTGGCGATGCGGCGGTATGGATTGCTGTCGCTACTGCGATTCGCTTGAGTTCTCAACCTTTAATCGTGTCCTATCCCGTCTTGGCTCCAGTCGTAACCCTATTGATGTTGGCTCCTGCCGCGATCGCGGTCTATCTCGCTGTCTTTGTCCCCCAAGCGGGATCGGTTTCAATTTACCGACTGTTTCTGATCATGCTGGGATTTTTGCTTGGCGGCAGGTTGTAACGTAACCGACCGCTCCTAGCTCATACTATGGAGGCGTATGGATTTTCGTGGATCTCGCCATATGCGATCGAAACGCATGATGGCTGTTGGCTCGGTGCTACTTGCTTTTGGACTATTGACTGACTTGCAGAATCAATCACAGAGTTCTAGTCCTCAAAAACCGATCGGGGAATCTTGCCAAAAGGTAGTTCACGCGGAAGCGACCTTATCGAAACAGCAACTGGCTCGCTTGCTAGCAGTTCCCGAGGGTAGGAACAAACAGCAGGTTCGCGAGATTACTAAAGCACCCTATTGTGAACTTGGAGAGTTGCAAATCCGGGTAGGAGCAACTGCCCAGCGAGAAGCGTATCCCTTGGAATTTGATCCTCAAACTTGGCTCGTGATCTTGTATGAAGGTGAGCAATACGCTGGCTATCGCTTTTCAGTGCAATAATTCCCGCTACTTGATCCAACCCCATCGCTGCTGCTTTAAGGACGATTGCGGACTAGGCTCCAGCTCTGGCAATGGCTCATTGGGAATTACCAGATCTTCTAAAACCTGATTCATCTGCTCGGCATTTGGATCAGCCGCGATTCGATCGCGGAGGGTGAGCAATTCTTGATCCAGTACGACTTTAGCTTCTTGGTCACTGGTCGTTGCAGCCAATTTACCATGTAACTGCTGTAACCCTTGCCGTAAAGCCTGAGTAGTCGCATTGGCTGGAATCCGCTTCACCACTTCAGTAATCGCAACCTGGGCATCTTGGGCTAAAGGTAACGATCGTGGTTGCTGGACTGAGAGGTCTGAACCACTCGGCGTAAACAACAGTAAGGCTGATGTGAGCATACAGGTTACGCACATAGGGCAACTCCTCCAAATTTGGGTTTCATTCTAACAGCAAGCTAACGCAGGCAAACAACCCGATCGCCCGTTAGGATAAAAGCAATCGTGCCACGACTGCATTGGATTTACTCTATGCGGCAATTGCTCAGATCAGGCAAGCCCATCGCCCACCGTCCTTATCAGAAAGGATTACTGGGTGGAGCGCTCGCGATCGCCTTACTGCTAGCAGCCCACCAGTTAGGTCACCACTTCTATGTGGAACAGGGACGTGCGGCTGAGCAAGCGAATCAACCCGACCAGGCGATCGCCGCTTACCAAATTGCGATTCAACTCAATCCCTGGGATGCTTATAGCGCTTACAATCTAGGCAGTTTACTAGAGCAGCAAGGTCACTTAGATGCCGCGATCGCCGCTTATCAGAAAGCAGTTCAAGCCGACGATCGTTATGGGTTTGCCTATCAAAGTCTGGGGCAGGTGTTGGAGCGGCAGGGCAAATTAGAGGCGGCAATCGGCGCTTACCAAAAAGCCGTAGACTTCGATCCGCAATTTGCCGTTGCCCACATCGTCTTAGGGGATGCCTTGAAGCAACAACAGCGATGGGATCAAGCGATCGCGGCTTACCAAAACGCCATTCAAGCCGACCCTAAGTTTGCGCTGGCTTACCATCATCTAGGCATCGTGTTGCACCGACAGGGCAAGTTAGCCGAGGCGATCGACGCGTATCGCCAAGCGATCACCCTCGATCAAGGCTACACCGCTGCTCATCGCAACCTACAACAAGCAATTCAACAACTAAGTCGTTCAAATAACGGCTATTAGTTAGTAAGAGTTGCTCTATAAATTCTGAGCAACTCTTGGCTATCAAAACTCCCAGACATGATCTGGATCATCAAGGGCAGCTTGAACAGTAGACAAATCAGCAAGATCTTTAAAGGGACTTGATTGAGCTAACTCTACAACGGCATGTAGTGTCAAACCTAACTGCTGGTTGTCTCCGGAGGCTATTGCCTGATCAATACACTGGAAAAGCGACTGAAAGTTTTTTGAACGCTCATCAAAAGACTTTTCCAAATATCCAATTAAAAAGTCGCGCTTTGCTTTAATTTCAGCAAGTGTAACTTTTTCCCAAGCCTCGATCTCGCGCCGTTTTGTCTTCTCCTCCTCTACAACTTTCAAATACTCAGTCCATGCTTGCACAACATCGTTTAAACATTGAGCAGGACTAGTAAATGCTTCTATTCCTCGTACAAAATCGAAAGAAGGTTGCTTAGCTGCCATATCCTTATCACCTTATACAGTTCGATATTTCTCTCGAACAATTGCTGTAACTGGATTGAGCTTACCTTCTGCATCTAAAACAGGAGTTTTCATAATTTCGGAAAGCGATTTAATGATAAGGGCAACTTGTTGAAATTTCCTCGCATCTCTCTCACGAGAAAACGGTTTACATTCAAGTTCTTCCAATCCTTCAACAGCTCTAGCATCTAAAGCTTTTATCAAATCCGACAACTCACTAATTCGTCGCTGTACTTGCCCTAGGAACTCATTAAATACATTTAGCTTTGCAATTTCAGTCTTAACCTTTGCTTCGTACTTACGAGCTTCAGTCAAAGCTTTTTCTCCTTGACTACCTAAAACAAATCCACCAATCATTAATGCTGGACCAACTGTAATACCACCTAATACTAGAGTCCCTAGCGCCATACCTCCACCTCCAGCGGCTAAAGAACCACCCCCAACCCTGCCCCTTATACACACCTA
>VRZD01000013.1 GCA_016743235.1 Pantanalinema sp. GBBB05
GTCGGCTGAAGATTTCGGGGGCACGGTGGAAGACGGAGCATGTTCCAACCGTTCTAGCTCATCGTTGTGCTTATCTCAACAACCAGTTGTAATCTATTTTCCTCTCAAGGAGGTGACACGCACCCATGCAGAGGGTTTTTAAGCTCACCGCTTCAAGGCAACTCTAGATTAGTGTTGTCTCCATTAGGAACTCAGCCGCACAACCATGAATGAACGGAACATCTCCCCCTAAGCTTCTAATTTGGGGCGAATAGGCAGAATGATTCGGCATCATCCGCTGCTGAAACTGGATAGGTCACAGCCTTGCATGAATCTCTACTGAGATAGTTCTGCCTCGATCGCCCTGATTCCAGCAGAAGTGAGCGATCGAGAACAGCGTTCAACCAACCCTATTTCACACCAAATACTTCTGGGGTAAAGCTGCCATGTAAGCCGTAGGGAACGTGATGTTTCAGGTGTAGACGGGCAACACAGGTTAAATCACGGGCATCTAGAATCACCAGATCGGAGCGATCGTGAGCGGCATCAAATACCAGTGCCAACAACCAGCCATCATCTTCTGCACCGATGACTTGGGTGGAGTCGGGCGATCGGGGCACAAAGATTGGTTCACTCATAAAGCCACGGGGGGCAGCGCTCCAGATTAACCGCTGACCAGTTTCCAAATCAACTTTGAGGATGGCTTGTAGAGGCGCATTTCCTGCCGGGGCATCTGCCGCACCGATGTAGAAGTAGCGATAGGGACGACCCACTTTCGCAGGATGAATCGCCGGAAATTCACAACAACGAGATTCTAATAATTGCTTGGAAATTTCCCCGGTTTGCAAATTCACCCGGAAGCGCCAGACCTGACCGGGATCAAGCGCCTCAAAGTTGGTTTGACGAAAATCGGCATCTGGCTCCACGGCAGGCAACGACTGATAACAAATGGAGTCAATCACCACGTCATCGCCCTCTTCAAACGCATTAATGTGATGAAAGACAAAGCCTGCCATCGTTTCAAACACTTTCGCGATCGCCGCCTCACCTGCATTTTGGGACGCTGCACTCCCCGCCTGCTGACGCGGAATCACAATGATTTTTGTCGGTTGTTCTGGCAGGAAGCGAATACATTCCCCTGCCGTCCGCAGTCCAGCAAAGTAAGGCAATGGGTTAAACTGCACCGGATTTTGGAAAAAGATGCAGTGATGGCGAGTAATGGCAAAGTCGTGGATAAAAGCGAAGCCAGGCACCGTGTGGGCATATTGCCGCACCAGTCTGCCACTGGGATTAAATTCGTACAGATTAATTGTGGATGATAGCCCGGTTTTAATCGAGAAGTTGACCAAACAAGGAGCATCATCCTGATCACAGTCAGGATCGACCCAGGGATGCGCGCCAAAGGCAGAACCCGGTTGGAGTAAACCATCCAGATAATCCAAACCGATCGTGTCTAACGTATCTGGATCAAGTCGGTGCGGTTCTGCGGCTTCCCACAGTGCCAGCAGTTTGCCACCCCAATAAATCACATTGGTATTGGCAATATTCTTCAGTTTGAAGTCCAGCAGGTTGGCAAACCACCCACCCGGCTTGTCTGTGCCAAACACACCGCGATATAAAATTTTCCCAGCCGCCTGTTCTGCCAGATAGCCTTCAGTCTGGACAAACCGATTACGGAAATGGGCGCGACCATTCTGGAACGCGATCGCGCAAATCATGCCATCGCCATCAAACGGATGTTGCAGTGATTGCCCATTGATATCCAGCAAACCAGGACCATTACGGAATAAGGTTCCTTGCAGACCTGCCGGGATTTCCCCCTCAATGTCATCAATCCAGTAATCTAATTCCTGAGACAGCGATCGATAGCCTTTTTGCCAGTCTTCCCGTGTATAGGACGGTTGAGCGGAAGTTGCGATCGGTTGAGCTTGGGTTTGCATAGGAAAGATACAAATTAGGGATAAGGACGATCGGAATTAGGGAATCACCAACCAACAGTCAATAGGTCAGTAAGTCATCCTTTTGACGTTTTACTGTGAACGTTTAGACCCTGACCTCTAACGTTTGGTAGGGTTTTCTACTCTTCTGTGACCACTTCAGCATGGCGTGACGGTTGGACAAACTCCGTCATTAAGTCAGGAATAAAGGGTTGCGCTAAGTGCTTGGAGGGAGAAGTCGCTGAATCCAGTTCAAATTCGAGGGACGTTGTAGGTTGTAACGCCGGAGTTTGAGTCCCCTCGGCGGGAATTTCACTAGCAGCGGGTAACCAACTCAAAAACGGCAATGGCAATAATGTCGTCAAGTTAGTAATAATCACTAACCAGGTCAAATTCGTAAAATCGTTCGCTGTAATTCCTAACCAGTGCATCAGAACAGCACCCGACTGGTAGGACAACATCCCCGCTAAATTGACGATCGACATTAATAGCGCAAACAATGTCGCCTCCACCCCAGACGGACATAGCCGCGCTGCCAACACTAACACTGGCATAAAGGCAATCTGCCCCATCACCGTCAGAATCAGATTGTCGCCCAGGCTAAACCAGTGGTCGTCAATCCCCAGCGATCGATTGGCATGAGTCACCAGCAGCAACGTCGTCATGCCCAATAGGGAGGAAATCACCGTAGACCAGCCGAAGATAATCCGAAACGGGACAGTTTTGAGAAAGCGTTGAAATAACCAGATCCCAACTAGGGACGCCAAACTCGTCACTAAGCGCACACGCCCTAAGAACTCTGGTTCAAAGTGCAGTTCATTCGTCGTGAAGAAGAAGAAGGCAGAATCCGCCGTCGGCATGGCTTGCCAGATAAATAGAAACGCCGTGGGTAGCCAGATCGACTTTTGACTAATGGCTTGCTTCAGTTGCCCTAATTGTTGCCCCACCGCTGACCAGTTGGTTGTTTCTGTGACACGTGATTCCGCAATCAACCAGGCAACTAGCGACACGATTAACGGAAAGGTCGCCGTAATCCCAAATACCGTCCGGGTCGTGAAGTGTTGGAGTAAGAAGCCACTCAGGTAAGCCGTCAACAGCCCTCCCACCGAAGACGCGCCCCAACAGATGGATTGCAGAGAACCGGCATCTCCCAGCGATTCTTGCCGCGCCCGTTCCACCACCAGCGAATCGACAATCACATCACTGAAAGCAACGGAAAGAGAACTGAGGGCGATCGCAATCATCGCTTGCCAGGGAGTCTCGACGAGCGTTGCCAATGCCACCCAGGATAAGGCTCCCAGAATACCCGACAGAATCAGGTACGGACGCCGCCGATAACCGAAAATCGGCAATCCATCCGAGATGAAGCCAAACAGCGGTTTGACCATCCAGGGCAGAGCTGCAATCCCTACTAAAGCCGAAACTTCAGCCGGATTTAGCCCTAATTCATCCTTCAGGAAGAAACTAATGGCTAACCGAGCCAAACCCAAAATTCCCTGCACAAAGTAGACCAGCAGAATTGCCGTCAGTTCTGCGGTCGGTTCGTGTCCCAACAAAACTTTGTCTGTAAACGAGTTTTTGATTTTGGCGAAACCGGAGGAGGAAACAATCATTGATATTCTGTAACAAACCGTATCAATTGCCCCTATGATAACGTTTTGCTTCGGGGTAAACCATCATCCTTCGTTATTAGGCTACCCAGATTTGTTCACAGTGATACCAAATTACCGATACCAGGCTTGATACCACCCCTCCATTTGCTTGATTTCCGCTGTTTGGGCTTTGACGATCGAGTCTGCCAATGTACGGATTTCAGGACGATCGCTATGCATTAACACCATCTGCGCCATCATCACACCCATTTGATGATGGGGAATCATAGCTTCAATAAAGGCGCGATCGAACTCTGGAGCGGCTTTCAAAGCCTCTAGATCGGGTGTCATATTCATACAGCCCATGCTACCCCGCCCCATCATCATGCCCTGTCCTGGGGCAGGATTCGGCGTCACCCTCTGTCCAGCCATCGCTTGTCCGCCCATCATCCCCATGCCATAGCCACCCCGCCGCATGCCCATACTCATCCCCATTCCGGGTTGCCAGTCCGGCACATCGGCGCCATACCATTGCTTATACCAAGCAGCCATCTGCTGATTCTCCTGGCGTTGGGTCGTTTGAATCGACTGAGCCAGTTGCCTAATTTCAGGATGCTTGGCTCGGGTCAGCGCCAAATCCGCCATCGCGATCGCTCCTTCATGGTGCGGAATCATCATCACCATAAAGTGTTGTTCAGGATTACCCATCATGCCGGATTTCCAGGGCATCGGTGCAGTAGTTTGATTCGGTGTAGTCGCTTGGGCAAAGACGACAGAGGGTAAGGTTGCCGTCTGGGGCATCAAAGACTTCACCCCAAACGATCGGGGTGCGGCTTCTGTCGTCAGCAACAGCACTAAAGCCGTAATCACACTACCCGTGACTAGACCAACCAAACCATAAATGATCGGCTTGCGAGTCATATTCCACCTCGTGAATCAATCGATTGGAGCGCCGCAAAGACTAACAAGATTAAACGGGCGTTACAGACTGTGGAGAGAGTAGGGTAACGCCCTTACTTTGAGCATAAGTAAGAACTTTGAGGATCTTGTGAGGACAATCACCTTTCATATTCTTTTCATTTTTAATCATCCTGGTGTAGGCTGGGAAAATGAAAAGAATATGAAAGAGGTTCTGTGCAGGTGAGTCGTTGGCAGCCACAACTTGGATTTCGGGTCGGGACGATCGCCACGGTTCTGCTGATGGCAATTGGCTTAACCGGATGTCCATCCACACCACCCAATCCCTCACCCTCCAGCCAGGCGACCAAACCGACCACGACCCAACCTAGTCATAAAAAAGTCATCTTAACCACTTTTACCGTTCTGGCAGACATGGCGCAGAATGTGGCTGGAGACAAGGCGATCGTGGAGTCGCTCACCAAACCAGGCGCTGAAATTCATGGCTATGAATTCACCCCGAGTGATTTAGTCCGGGCACAGTCCGCCGATCTAATCCTAGAAAACGGGTTGAATTTAGAACGGTGGGCAGAAAAATTCTATAGCAGCGTCCCTGATGTCCCCCATGTGACGTTAAGTCAGGGCATCACGGAGATTGCGATCGCTTCCGATGCCTATGCGGGTAAACCAAATCCCCATGCCTGGATGTCGCCGCAAAATGCGCTGATTTATGTCGAAAATATCCGTAAGGCGTTAGTTGAACTGGATTCAGCCAATCAAGCCACGTATAACGCCAATGCGGCGAAGTATCGCCAAAAAATTCAAGCGATCGCCCAAAAGTTGCGGCAAGAAGTCTCCATCCTGCCTGCCAATCAACGCTATATCGTCACCTGCGAAGGCGCATTTTCTTACATTGCTCGCGACTACAACCTGAAGGAAGTGTATTTGTGGGCAGTCAATTCGGAGCAGCAAGCCACGCCGAAGCAAGTTGAGCGCGTCATTGAAACGGTCAAAACCAACCAGATTCCCGCTGTATTTTGCGAGAGCACGGTGAATAACGAAGCTCAACAACAGGTGGCTAATGCTACCGGAGCCAAGTTTGGAGGAGTGTTTTATGTTGACTCTTTATCACCACCAGACGGACCGGCAACCACCTATCTGAAGCTGATCGAACACAATGTTTCGACGCTGGTATCAGGGTTGCAGGGGAAGTGAAGTGGAAAAGATGAGGAAGGTGAGGAAGATTGAGGCGATCGAGTTGAAGGGGCAAATTCACGCCTGATGACTGATGAAGTCCAGTAGCTGATTGATTACTGATTACTAATGACTAATGACTGCATAGCGAGCAATTGATTATGAGTATTCAAGTCGAAAATGTATCGGTGGCTTATCACGGTAAGGTGGCACTGCATGGTGCAACGTTACAACTTCAGCCAGGATCAATTAGTGGCTTGGTGGGCATGAATGGCAGTGGCAAATCCACACTCTTCAAAGCCATTATGGGCTTTGTCAAGCCCCAGACTGGGCGGGTACTCATTCATGGCTTGCCGAGTCGATCGGTACAGAAACGTAGCCTGGTTGCCTATGTGCCCCAAGCGGAAGAAGTAGATTGGGGATTTCCCGTCAGCGTCCAAGATGTAGTGATGATGGGACGCTATGGCTACATGAATTGGCTCCGCATCCCTCGATCGCTCGATCAGCGCATTGTCCAGGAGAGCCTGGAACGGGTGCAGATGAGTGAGTTCCGCGATCGGCAGATTGGCGAATTATCCGGTGGACAACGAAAACGGGCATTTCTGGCACGGGCATTAGCCCAACAAGCCACAGTCTTACTGCTGGATGAACCGTTTACGGGTGTCGATATTAAAACCGAGAAAACCATGATTAACCTGCTGCTGGAGTTGAAAGCCCAGGGGCACACGATCTTAATTTCGACTCACGATTTGGCTTCAATTACCACCTTCTGCGATCAAGTAGTGCTAATTAATCGCACTATTCTTGCCTACGGCGATACCTCCGAAGTATTCACAGAAGAAAATTTATCTCGCACCTTTGGTGGTTCGATTAGTGATTTGTCGTTAAACAAAAGTCAATTAGCCCGTTCTCCCTGGGAGGATCTGTAGTGGATCTGGTGCAGTGGTTTGTCGCCCCGCTAACTCATGCCTTCATGGTTAAGGCTGTATTAGTCAGCATGTTAGTTGGGGTCGTTTGTTCCGTTCTGTCCTGCTACATGACCTTGAAAGGATGGGCGTTGATGGGCGATGCGGTGTCCCATGCCGTAATGCCAGGCGTGGTGATTGCTTACATCCTCAAAATTCCGTTTGCGATCGGAGCCTTTGTGTTTGGGGTCGGTTCCGTACTGGCGATCGGCTTTATTAAAGCCCAAACCCGAATTAAAGAAGACACGGCGATCGGAATTGTCTTTACTGGCTTTTTTGCCTTGGGCTTAGTCTTGGTCTCTAAAACTCCCAGTAGTGTTGATCTAACGCATATTCTGTTTGGCAATGTCTTAGGAATTTCTAACCAAGACATTCTCCAAACCATCATTATTAGTGCAATTACTTTAATCACGATCGCGCTTTGCCGCAAAGACTTACTCCTCTTCTGTTTCGATCCAACTCATGCCCGCTCGATCGGACTCAATACCACAGCGCTGTATTACACCCTGCTATCTCTGTTATCGCTGACCGCTGTTGCTGGCTTGCAAACCGTTGGCATCATCCTCGTCGTTGCTATGCTTGTCACTCCGGGAGCAACCGCTTATTTATTGACCGATCGCTTTGACCACATGCTTGGTATCGCGATCGGTTCTGGCGTTATTTCTAGTGTCCTGGGAACCTACATGAGTTATCACCTTGATGGCGCAACAGGAGGCTGCATCGTTGTTTTACAAACATTCCTGTTTATATTAGCGATGATTTTCGCGCCCAAACATGGCTTAATTGCCAAAGCCCGACTCCAACGGCAACAGCAGCCTTCCTAGCGTTCAACTTGCCCGATTTATATCCTCTTGCGGTAGCAAACCGCTCCACCCGTGGGAGCTGCCCGGACGTGCTATTATCCGCTCAACCATCGACGAACCCTGGAGATCATCACAATGAGGTCGTTAGTGCGGTTAGGGATCGCGTTGCTGCTGGTGTTATTTGGGCTGGTCAGCTATTGCGCAAACACGGTCGAAAATCCCATTACAGGCGAGAAACAACGAGTGCAACTCTCAGCCAAACAAGAGGTAGCACTGGGGTTGCGATCGGCACCACAGATGGCATCCCAGCATGGCGGCTTGTATCCCGACCAAACGTTACAGCAGTATGTTGATCAGGTTGGGATAAAAATTGTCAAGAACTCAGAAGCTCAGAAATCGGGCTATCCGTTTGATTTTCATCTGTTACGAGACCCACAAACGATTAACGCCTTTGCCCTACCAGGAGGGCAGGTATTCCTCACGGCAGGCTTACTCAAACGCTTGTCTAACGAAGCACAACTGGCGGGTGTGTTAGGGCATGAGATTGGACATGTTGTTGCCCGTCACGGAGCCGAGCATCTTGCCAAGCAACAATTGGGACAAACGTTAGTGACCGCGGTAGGGGTAGCAGCGAGTGATCAAGAAGGTCGTGGAGCGCAAGCTGCCGCGATCGCCGCTGCCGTGAATCAATTAGTCAGCCTCCGCTATGGTCGAGATGATGAACTGGAGAGCGACAAATTGGGACTGCGGTTTATCACCGAGGCAGGCTATGACCCACGTGGCATTTTAGAACTGATGAAAATTCTCGGTTCAGCTCGTCAGGGAGGCTCACCCCCAGAATTTTTTAGCACTCACCCTAACCCTGACAACCGCTTGCAACGGCTCCAGACGATGATTAATCAGCAATATCCCAATGGCATCCCGCCGGAGCTGCAGGACGGTCGCGATCGGTTTGCGCAAATTGTTCCTCCCCGGTTATAGATGGCACACTCGTGAGCCATCGTTATCGTAGGGATAAAATCGTTCATCGCCAATTAACACCAGATCCCCCATGCAAACACGAGAGTTAGGCAAATCCGGTATTCAAATTACCCCGATCATCACGGGTACCTGGCAAGCCGGAAAAAGTATGTGGGTCGGCATTGAAGATGACAAAACAGTGAAAGCCATTCGAGCCGCCTTTGATGCGGGCATTACCACTGTTGATACGGCTGAAGTCTATGGTCAGGGACATTCCGAACAGATCGTGGCTACCGCCCTGTCCGATGTCCGCGATCGAGCCATCTACCTGACCAAAGTGTTTGCCAACCATTTGAGACCCGATCAAGTGATTGCCGCCTGTGAAGGCTCACTGAAAAATCTTAAAACTGATTACATTGATCTGTATCAAATTCACTGGCCTGCCGGCTCCTTTAATAATGAAAGGGTACCGATCGCAGAAACCATGCAAGCCTTGAATGATTTGAAACAGCAAGGCAAAATTCGGGCGATCGGGGTATCGAACTTCTCTCAGACTCAACTGGCAGAAGCAATGCAATACGGTCGGATTGATAGCTTGCAACCGCCCTATTCTTTGTTCTGGCGATACATCGAACAGGATGCCATGTCCTACTGTGTCGAACAGCAAATCTCCATCCTGGCGTATTCGCCTCTGGCACAGGGGTTATTAACCGGCAAATTTAAATCAGGGCATCAGTTTGACCCAAATGACAACCGCGCTAAAAACAAGCTGTTTCAAGGAGAAAACTTTGTCCGGGCGCAGCAAGCCCTCGATCGCCTGCGACCAATTGCCGATCGCTATCAAGTCAGCCTGGCAAATCTGGCGATCGCCTGGTTGATTGCCCAACCGCAAACCAATGCTATTGTTGGTGCCCGTCATGCCGATCAAGCCATAGAAAATGCTCATGCAGCAACAGTTGCTCTGACTCCTAGCGACTTAGCAGAAATTGACGCGATCGGGCGGATGGTGACGGATCATTTAGACAGTAATCCCGTGATGTGGAACTGGTAGTTGCTTGCCGCCGCTATCCCGCTAAAACCAACTCCCTAGATTACCTTGACCGCCCTTGACTCATTGCCGCTGTAAACAGGGAACTCTATCTAGATGAGTCTGGCAGCAATTTTCATGAGCGATCTATTCAAAGGGTTTGAGCAACTGTTGGAATTAGCTAAAGCCCTGGAGGAAAAGGCAGAGAAAGGCGAGTTAAAAACCGATATTCACATTAATACTCGTTCTCTCAGCAGCATCCCGCGCGCAGGCAATATCCCAGGCGGCATTGGCGTTAGTCGTATGCGATCGCCCTCTGGAAGCACAGGGCAACCTGCCAGTTCCGAGCCAACCAGCACTCCAGATCCTGAAGTGATCATCCCCCCACCGCCAGCCGGCACCTCTCCTGCCGATGCGCCTTCTCTCCAGGATGTGGGCGGACTTTCAGAAGTGCTCAAAGAACTGCGGGAATTGGTCGAAATTCCGCTCAAGCGCCCGGACTTGTTAACCAAGCTAGGGCTAGAACCACCCCGTGGCGTGTTGCTGGTAGGACCACCAGGCACAGGAAAAACACTCACCGCCCGATCGCTGGCTGAGGAACTGGGAGTCAACTATATTGCGATCGTTGGTCCCGAGGTAATGGGCAAATACTATGGGGAAGCCGAAGGTCGGTTACGCAGCATTTTTGAGAAAGCAGCCAAAGCCGCACCCTGTATTGTATTTATTGACGAGATTGATAGCCTGGCTCCCGATCGCAGCAAAGTTGAAGGGGAAGTCGAGAAGCGGCTCGTCGCCCAACTACTCGGCTTAATGGATGGGTTTGCTCAAGCCAAGGGAGTGATTGTCTTAGCCGCCACTAATCGCCCCGATCATCTCGATCCGGCTCTACGTCGTCCTGGTCGCCTGGATCGAGAAGTTCAATTTCGAGTTCCCGATCGTGCCGGGCGTTTAGAAATTCTGGGCATTTTGACTCGCTCTATGCCCCTCGATCCTGGGGTTGATTTGACCGCGATCGCGGATCTTGCGGTTGGCATGGTCGGGGCAGATTTGAAAGCAGTCTGTCAAAAAGCGGCTTACAGTGCCTTACGCCGGCAAGTCCCCTCATTACAAGCGGCAATCCCAGAGGCAATGACGGTCGAGCAGTCAGACTTTTGGCAAGCCCTCAAAGAAGTCAAGCCATCCGTGCTGCGATCGGTGGAAGTCGAATCCCCCCAAATTGCCTGGGAAGATATTGGGGGTCTAGTCGAAATCAAACGGAGTTTGCAGGAATCTGTGGAAGGGGCGCTATTGTATCCAGAGTTATACGCTCAAACAGGGGCTAAAGCTCCACGGGGTATCCTCCTCTGGGGACCTCCGGGCACAGGAAAAACCTTACTCGCCAAAGCAGTCGCATCCCAAGCCCGAGCCAATTTTATTGCGGTGAACGGACCCGAATTATTAAGTCGCTGGGTTGGGGCAGCCGAACAGGAAGTGCGGGAATTATTTGCCAAAGCCAGACAAGCCGCGCCCTGCGTAGTATTTATTGATGAAATTGACACCTTAGCTCCGGCTCGAGGTAAGTTCACCGGCGATTCGGGAGTGAGCGATCGGGTTGTTGGTCAGCTTCTGACTGAACTCGATGGTCTACAGGCATGTCTGGATGTGTTGTTAATTGGCGCGACCAATCGACCGGATGCGCTCGATCCAGCCTTATTACGCGCCGGACGACTAGATTTGCAATTTAAAGTCGATCTACCCGATTACGACAGCCGCTTGGCAATTTTGCAAGTTCACAACCATAATCGCCCCTTGGCGATCGATCTCGATCTAACCCTATGGGCAACTCAAACAGAAAGCTGGAATGGCGCGGATTTGGCGCTACTCAGCAATCAAGCTGCACTAGAAGCCATCCGTCGCTATCGCAGTCAGGGCTTAACCGATCCAGCCACTATCCAAATCACCATGGATGATTTTGCCAGCGCTTACCATGCCTTAACCACTCAGCGATCGCAAAACGAGCCATAATCACCAATTAACTGAGACCAGGAGGCAATGGTTCATGACAGTGCTGATGGACTTCGATAATACGCTCGAACAGCCAGGGATAATTCTGCCGATAGCTGGGGATGAGCGCCAAAGGACTGAGCAGAGCGGCGGCGGTTAGATCTGCCACCGTGAATTGCCCACCGACCAAAAAAGGAGCCGTTTGCCACCGATTACCTAATTCAGTCAGGGCGAGGGTTAGCCGTTTTTCAGCCAGGGCTACAGCTGCCGCATTAATCCCATATTGCCGACGCACGACCTGAATTACTAACTGGCTGGCAAACGACGGATCAATCTGTTTACCGGGACCCGAGCGAAATTGATAGTAGACAAATCGAGTCGCTGTACCGATGCTTTCATCGAACCAATCTTCCCAAACCAGCGCCTCAGTGCTGAGGGCAGGATCAGACGGCAATAAGGCAGGTTCAGGCTGATAGGACTCTAAAAACTGAATCACCTGGCTAGAATCCCCGATCGCTGTAGGATAGCCATCTCGTTCTGGCAAGAGCACAGGCATGGTGGTTAAACCCGTTAAAGGTTTGAGCCGCAAGGAATGTAGACCGGGGGTTAAATTCTCAACGGTATAAGGAATTTGCTTATAGCCCAAGGCTAATCGGGCTTTACGACAGTAATGAGATGTACTGAATTGGAGCAGGCGCATGAGCTAATCAACAGTCCATAGGTGTAAGCATGACTCGATCGTAAAGGAATGATAAGCCATGCGCTTCAGTTAACTTGAATACAATTTCACAAAGCCAAATTTGCTTAGAATTGCGGATCAGAAGTGGCTAAATCAGTGTAATTTTCTATTAAGCATTGAAAACAACTGCAACAATAAGGATACGTCAGTTGGCGATCTTGAGTTGATACCAGGGATCCATTTACCTAAAAAGCGAAGTTTCATAAAAGTTCAGTTTTACAAACAGCCCCATATTTAATGTCTGAAACATTGTCAGTGATTTAGGTTGTCAGTGTTCTTTACTGATCGATCGAATACCTGAACTTTTAGCTCAAGTGGCATGGTTTCCAGGGGTGTCTTGTTGCCTTCGCTGCCATCAATCAGGATTTTGCTAACGTTCATGATCCCTTCCTTTATTCTTGATCCACAGGTACTACGTGAGTATCAACCTAGCGATCGTCCGTCCCTATTTTGGCTCCGGCATCCCGAGAAACAAAGTGCGCTGCTACGCCGTATTGTCGATCGAGCGCGCACATCATTAGAGCTAAAAGTCGTTCTGCAAACGGTACTCGATGAAATCGCTGGACTCTTGCAGATCGATCGGTGTCGCTTCTTTTGGTATTTTCATGACACCAATCGGGTTCTAGTCGTCTGCGAGTCTGTGCGCAAACCTGGTAAATGTGGGACCCTATCCCATCCCGGCGATGCCGAAGCTCCCGGCGCTATGTTGGGCTATTTTCCGTTAGAAACCTTTGGTATGGCGGCTACTGCGATCGCCAGCGGCGAATTAATCGTCAATCATGGTAGCACCACCGGATCAGCCTTAACGCATTGGTTCCAGCATTGGGCAAATACTCTGCGCGGGGAAACAGGAGCATCATCCTGCCCCATTTGGGGAGCCACTGCCAATGTGCTCGTGCCCCTAAAAACGCAGGAGGGATCGATCGGGTTTATTGCTTGCCTATCAGACCAGACCCGGCATTGGTCAGCCGCAGAAGTTGAGTTTTTGCAGGCGATCGCCCAGCAAGTAGAAATTGCGGTCAGCCAGGCACAGCTTTATGAACAAATGCAGCAGCAGGTCCGACGAGAACGGCTAGTCAATCAAATTACTGCCCAAACTCGGCAAAGTTTTGAGTTAGAAAAGATTCTGACTGGCGCGATCGGGCAATTGTTAGAAGCCTTACAGGTCGATCGCTGTCTGGTGCATTTAGTGGAACAAGATATTGGCACCGGGGAACTAGCTCAGGTGAGTTGTCGGCATCTCTATGAAGTCTGTCGATCGCCGTTTCCCTCCTCTCTGGATGACTTTGATCCGCATGGTCCCATTACCCAATGGGTGATCCAACATCGGCGGCGGGTAGTGATTCGGGATGTGACTCAAGACGATCGCATTGGCTCCAACAATCTGGAGTATCAGCAAGCGCAGATTAAATCCTCACTGGTAGTGCCTGCCCAATCCAAAGACACCCTGTACGCCATTCTGTATCTCAACCAATGTTCACAGGTGCGTTACTGGTCAAAAAATGATCAAAAGTTAGCCCAGGCAGTGGCGGATCAACTGGCAATTTCGATCCAACAAGCTCATCTGTATGCTCAAACCCAGCAACAGGCGGCTGAAAGTGCGGAACAAGCCAAACATTTAGCCGCAACACTTCAGGAATTACGGTTAACCCAAGCGCAACTGATTCAAAGCGAGAAGATGTCAGGGTTAGGGCGCATGGTCGCAGGCATGGCGCATGAGATCAACAACCCAATTAATTTTATTTATGGCAATGTTCCCTACATCGAGTCTTATGTGAAGGACTTAAGCCAACTATTACAAGCCTATGAAGCCCGCGTACCCGCACCAGATAGCGAGTTGCAAGATCTGATTGATCAAGTAGAACTTGAGTTTGTCATGGCAGATCTGCCCCGCATTCTACGATCGATGCGGTTAGGCGCCGATCGCGTCCGGCAAATTATTCTCTCACTCCGTAACTTTTCCCGCCTGGATGAGGCAGAACTGAAGCAGGTCAACATCCATGAAGGGCTAGAAAGTACATTAGTCGTTTTGCAAAGTTATATCGGTGACGATATCCAGATCATTCGTCGCTATAGTGAGCTGCCACTGATTGAATGCTACCCCGGTCAGTTAAATCAAGTATTTATGAATATTTTGATGAACTCAGTAGAGGCACTCCAAGCCTGGGAGAGTCACCAAAGAACCATTGCTATTTGCACCGACCTCGTGCCAGCCACTGAGCTGAATACCGCCATGATCCGCGTGGTAATTACTGATAATGGACCCGGCATTCCCCATCATATTCAACCCAAAATCTTTGATCCCTTTTTCACCACCAAAGCCGTGGGGCAGGGAACAGGTTTGGGCTTAACGGTCAGCTATCAAGCGATCGTCAATCAGCATGGAGGACACCTGAAGTTTTACTCAGAACCCGGATTGGGAGCAGAGTTCATTATTGATATTCCCATTAACCATCAACCATCAACCGTCAGCATCGGTAATAAATGATTGGGCATGCTTCGGTAAAGACGCCCATCTGTACGCCTAATTCAGCCAAAGCTCTACGTCTTCCTTACAAACTGGAGGAACGGGACTCTAAGCGCTTAGCAACCCAGCTACTAATCCCACTGATAATCGCTCCTGCCATCAGAATCCCGATCGCAGGTTGCATCACAGGAGTCCATAGCGAATACCAGATATCCAGCCCCAATGGCACTCCCGTCGAACGACCAATCACCGCGATCGCAAACCAAACAAAACTCAATAGCACAAAAAATAGATTCACCATTAGTGCCAGATTTAACCACTGGAAGAACTTATCTTTCATCGGTTGCTATTAAATGGATACGTACAGGTCGTTCTCAAGCCTATCAAAAAACCTCGATCGATTTAGAAGCATAAAAAAAGATGGCTACCCCCGACGAGCAGCCATCTGGCAACCCTATTCCCATGTTCCTTCAGCAAGTCATCGACCTCTAAACTTCTAATGGTTTCTCGGTAGCCGCTTCCAAATTATCCGGATCGACGTAATAACAAACGACTTCATTCATACAAATCAGCGCCCAGCCAGACCGATCAATATCAACTAATCGGTAGGGAATTTCTTGAATGAAATACCCGTGATGATTGCGAGTTCCTGGCTTAATTTCAATGTAATCAACCACCATAGGAACACACTCCTTATAGCCTGCAACAGTGAGTTTTGAAACGTGTACCAAACCTAAACCCAAGCAAGACGAACCGCTTTCCTCATCCACTTGATTATTTCAACCTTATCATTGGATTCTTAAACAGGCTGTTAATTTATTTAAGGATTGTTGCTAAAACTCAATAATTCAAGTTGCCTATCTTATGCTTTTCAGACCTTGAAAGGATGATTCTTTAAGTCTTTTTTGGGATCAGTCAGAGAATACTGAATAGATTGGAGAATAATTAACATAGCTTCAAATAGTTCTCAGGTTAATCGCTAGACTGATCTGCTTCGGCTGTCAGTAAATCCTTGCCAAAGTTTTACATCAACACCGTTCAAACCCCTGTAAAACTGCTATATTCGCGCTATTTGTCCCGTTAGAATTACCCACGGCTAGCAAGACTTCCAGATGAACAGTCATGGTAAACCTGCAACTTCTGAGTTTATTCATTGGTAGTTTGGGAATTCAGGCAACGCTCATCAGTGGTTGGCTACGGCGACAACAGCAGATTGAGGAACAGCAACAGGAGGAGGAAGAAACGTTGACCCCTTATGAGTCTAAGGACAACCAAACCTCAGAGGCTCATGCCAACCGTTTGCCTCAGTCGCAACCACCGCAAGATTCCCGATTAACCGGTTGGGAATTCAAAATTGTCCGTGCCCAACGGGATGTCTTTCAAAATCCCGTTGTATTCAAACAGTTATGTGATGAAGAAGCACAATCAGGGTGGATTTTATTAGAGAAGTTAGACGATCGACGGGTACGGTTCAAACGCCCGATCGCACTACGAGATATCTTGAACTCCGCGCTACTCCCGATCGATCCCTATCGCAGTCACTATGGTTCTGCCTCAAACTGGGGCACACTGATATGGGCGATGGCATGGCTCTCGGCGATCATTTTGCCAGCCTATCTCGGTTATGCCTTAGTTTCGCTAACCTTATCGCACTCTCAATCTGCTCCACCGGCATCTACTCAACCTTCAGTTACGCCCGCAACACCTTCTACCCGTCCCGCCACACCAACTCCACCTAATCTACCGGAAACGCCTGGCTGACCAGAGTAATAAAGTAAATAGCTCGTAAATGATCTGGCTGTAGAAAGGCTGGCGCTCAAGACGGGGAATCATCGTTGAGGCTCTCTTACCATTGCTACCTCCTGATGTTCCGCTCCCCGATGCCCGTTCTAAAACCTATCAGATAGGATGGAACGAAAGTCTTTTTCAGGTGCTTCAACCGCCCTAGAGAGCTTGGTTACATCTCTCGGCAGCCGTCTACTTTTGCCTCATCATTGACGACAGATCTGTAATTCGCCTATATTCAGGTTCTCATAGCTCACATGACGGATTTCCGAATCAAATATGCAGGAGTTCTAAGGAGTAGCCGCCGAGTTGTGGGATCCATCCTGGCTCATCCCATCCTCGTTACCAGTGTATTGGTAGCAGGTTCAGTGTTAGGGATGCGCAGTTTAGGAGGATTACAACCTTTAGAGTTACTGGCATTTGACCAAATGGTGCGGCTCCAACCCGAAGCGGGAGCTGATCCGCGGTTACTGGTGGTTGCCATTACCGAAGAAGACATTCGGGTGCAAAATCAATGGCCCATGTCCGATGCCGTATTTGCTCGCTTAATCGCTACCTTGCAACGCTACCAACCGCGAGCGATCGGGTTAGATATTTACCGCGATGTCCCAACCTTCCCGGGTCGTGCGGAACTTTTAAAACAACTCCGGGCCGATAATGTCATTACCGTTAAAAGTCTAGGCGATGCGGAAGATAGTAAGGTTCCACCTCCCCCCGGCATCCCACTGACTCAGGTAGGGTTCAGTGATATTGTGTTGGATCCCGATACCGTAGTCCGACGGAATTTAGTGTATGCCTCTAGAGGGGCAGAAAAACTCTATTCTTTTTCTCTACGCTTAAGCTTGCGCTACCTTAGCCAGGAGAACTTGACCTTTCAAGCCACCCCGGACTACTTGAAGATTGGCGACACTTTCTTCCTGCCCCTAGAAAAAGACTCGGGCGGCTATCAAATGGTAGACGACTCCGGGTATCAGGTCATCCTGAATTACCGATCGGCGAATAATGTCGCGCGGCAGGTAACATTGACCCAAGTGTTAACTGGGCAAGTGGATCCAAGCTGGATTAAAGACAAAGTCATTGTGGTTGGAACCACAGCTCCCAGCGTCAAAGATCTGTTTTTAACCCCTTATAATCTCTCGGCAAACCAGAGTCCCAAAATGCCAGGTGTGCTCGTACACACGCAAATGGTCAGTCAGATCCTGAGTACAGTGCTGGATGGTAGACCATTATTTTGGTTCTGGTCGCAAACCAGCGAGATCCTCTGGATTGTGACATGGTCAGTCGCGGGCGGAGCATTAGCCTGGTGGTTCCGACATCCTTTAGTGTTGGGCATAGCCACGATCGCCACTGTTGGGGGACTGTTTGGTATTTGTTTCGGCATGTTTCTAGTGGCTGGCTGGATTCCGTTGGTGCCTGCCGCGATCGCATTAGTCAGTTCCAGTATTGGGGTGATTGTCTGGAAACTCCTGCATGAGGCTCTACATGACAGCTTGACTGGATTACCAAACCGTACATTATTTATCCAACAACTTCAGTGGTCGATCACCAGCGATCGGCATCTGCTCAATTGGTTAAAACATCGGGAACATCCTTCAACAGCTGTTCTGTTATTAGGGTTAGATAGCTTTAAAACCATTAACGACAGTTTTGGCCATCGCTTAGGGGATCAGTTAATTGTCACCTTTGCCCAACGGTTGCGTCATTGTCTACGACCGCAGACGCAGTTAGCTCGGGTAGGAGGAGATGAGTTTGCCGTCCTGCTGCGAGATATTCGAGATGCTGAAGAAATCACCCATCTAGCCGATCAAATTCAGCGTCAGGTGACTAAACCTTTCTCCTTAAATGGGCAGGAAGTATTTGCCACTGCCAGTATTGGGATGGTGCTGGACTGCACCGATGCTGAAGCCCAACCAGAAGATATTCTGCGGGATGCCCATACGGCGATGCAGCAGGCCAAGGCTTCTGGCAAAGCCCGCTATCAATTGTTTGTCGCTGGCATGCGGGATCAGGTCATGACCCGATTACAACTGGAAACTGATCTGCGACGGGCGATCGAGCGCCAGGAATTCCGGCTGCACTATCAACCATTTATTTCTTTAGACACTGGAAAAATTGCTGGGTTTGAAGCCTTAGCGCGTTGGCAACACCCCCAACGCGGGTTCGTGCATCCTGCCGAGTTTATTCCTGTTGCGGAAGAAACCGATCTCATTATTCCCATGGGACGCTGGATCATTCAAGAAGCCTGCCAACAGCTCAAAACATGGCAACAGCAGTTCCCCCAGGAGCCACCTCTCCTCGTCAGCGTCAATCTATCTGGGAAACAATTCCCCCAACCCGATCTGGTAGAGCAGATTGAGCAAACGTTACATGATACGGGATTAGATGGACGTTGCCTTAAGCTGGAAATTACTGAAAGCATTGCTATGACCGATGTAGAAGCGACGATCGCCCTTTTACTACGGCTGAAGGAGTTGAATTTACAACTCAGTATTGATGATTTTGGTACAGGCTACTCGTCCCTGAGTTATTTGCATCGGTTCCCCACCGATACAATTAAAGTCGATCGTTCCTTTGTCAGCCGGATGGGGGATGAAAGCGAAGATGCTCATATTGTGCAGACGATCGTCATGCTTGGTCATAATCTGGGGATGGATATTGTCGCCGAAGGTGTGGAAACTGCCGAACAGCTGGCTCGGCTACGCGCCCTCAAATGTGAATATGCCCAAGGGTACTTTTTTGCCAAACCCTTATCTTGCGATGCGATCGAAACTCTCCTGAAATCCGATCCCCATTGGTAAATCCTGGTTTCTCCCATAGGCAGTTCTGCCCCGCTGGCTGAGCATTCCACTCAGCTAGATCTCTTGATCTTCCTCACCTGCTCACGCCCCCACCCCGTTCCCTTGTATTCTGGAGGGAAGAGACTGAGGTTGGTATGTGGATCGGACGGGTGATTTGGGCGATCGTACTTGCAGTAGTTCTTACAGCCTGTAATAGTGCAACAGCAACGGAACCAGGGATTGTTCCGATTCCGACGCGGCAGCTCATCGGCAAGGCAATCGAGGTCGAATTGAGCCGAACTCAGCAAGAATTGAGTCGGCAATTACGGTTAGGAGAAGTGCCAGCGGAAGTTACCATTCGTCGGGTAACGATCGCAGAACAAACCCCAATGACCATTGAAGATCTGGAAGCCTATCACGTTAAAGGAACATACGATTACCGCATGGTCTTCTCCAGCGATCGGCAGGTGGCGCAACAACATAATCCCTATGACCTGTATTTACAAAAACAGGCAGAAGGCAAGACTTGGCGACTGGCACACTTGCAAATTGATCAAGACGGTGAACCCATTTGGGTGACAGAACGGATTACGTTTTAACCACAAAAAAGACGCACAGTTAATGTGCGTCTACCAAGTTCCATTGATGGATTTAGAGGAGAGTGCTGTTCCCCGCGATCGAGTTATCGGGTGCCAACTTTCCGAGCCATGTCCATGTAGGAGGACATGTTGGCTCCGGGACGACGACGGGTGCCATTGTTAGTTGGGACAAGGTATTGAGGGGCAAACGTACCATTGGATTGAGATTTGCTGCTGGACGATGTAACAGCGGCGGCAATTAATGCAGCGGCATCAGGAGCTTTAGCGGGTTCAGCGGGCTTGGTAGCGGCTGCTTTAGCGGCTTCCAGTTTCGCAGCTCTTGCAGAAGACTTACCATTGGAAGAAGCTTTCACTTCAGTCTTTGCCTCTGTTTTCTCCGCCACTGCTGGTGCTGGTGCGGTAGTCTCGGCTGGAGCAGCCGCTTTAGCGGCTGGAGCAGCGCCCTTCGCATCATCTAACTCTAAATAAAATCCGTTCCCGCTCTTCTTAGCAGGCTTAGCTGCTGCACCTTCTTCCTGGGCTTTCTTACCAAAACCCGTGAAAAAGCCAACAATACCCGCAATTAGGCTTTTGAAGAAATTAACCAAACCACTCATGACAACTGCTCCCAAAAAATACTAGTGCGCTTAGCCAACCGTTCTAAAAGTGCTAGCTTTGGTGGATTGAAAAGGACAGAACCACCTTCAGTCCCTGGGCAAAACTGCCGCATAGAGACACTAAAGCTGGCAGAGTCCCTTGTCGATCGTCCACCCATTCGCAGCATCAAGATAGTTGGTCCACCCCGACTCTCTTGCTAACTGGCGTTTGAGAACCGGATGACCAAGCGATTTAAGCCTGAATCATTATGTTGATGATTATGAAATTTTATTCATGGTATAGACAAGATTAATCTACATTTCTTTACAAAACTTTATTGCGCTCAGATAGAAATTACTTCATAACCTAGGCTGGGCAAGGATTCCAGGATCGCTAAAGTCCCACCCATAAGAGGAGCAACTTCTCTGACTGGGTTTAAATACTTAATAAAAGCTAAAAAATTTGTATCAGCTTCGTTACGTTTATTCAATTTACTCTCAGTAAAATGAGTGGTTTCCAGATCAGGGACGATCACCAATCTGCATGAACTGGCGTTGTCCAAAGATCGCATCTGGATGGCGATAATACTTGAACTCCAGTAGGTTATGAGCAGGATCAGCTAAGAAGAAGGTGCGGTGCTCTAGCGGTGAATTGGGAAAGCGGTGTTTCGGAGCTTGGTAAAAGTTCAGTTGGTGGTGCTGCGATCGCTCCAGTAACGTTTCCCAATCCGTTTCCACTGTAAAGACCAGCCCAAAGTGACGGGGATAAATGCCCCGTTGGGGGGGCAAAGGTTCATCGGTCAAATGGGCAACTAACTGATGCCCATATAAGTTAAGAATGACTGATTGCGTACTTTCACGCCCTAACTCGCAGCCTAACCCATCCACATAAAAGGCTTTAGTGAGAGCTAGATCGTTAACTGGAAATGCCAGATGAAACAGTACTTTGTCCATAAATCCAATGCAGAATAGAGGAGATTGAGTTGGCACTTCTATGCGATCGCTCAACGTTCTGCCTCATAGTTTAGCCGTCAATATTACGTCGTTAGCGGTTAATTGAATGCTTTCACCTTCGCTGAATTCCTGGTTAATTGCCGTTGCCTTAAATACTATTCTGGCGCTCATTGCCTGGATTGCCCCCAAAAAACTCCTTACCCCAACTGGATTGCTCCATGGCTGGTTGCTAGGTGTGCTGATTTGGGGTTGCTTGGGCTGGCAGGGCTATGCTGTCGTCATGGTTTACTTCCTGGTTGGGTCAGCGGTGACTCGCATCGGCATGGCTGAGAAAGAAGCCGCTGGAATTGCTGAAAAACGCTCCGGAGCCAGAGGACCTGAAAACGTCTGGGGGTCAGCCGCTACCGCTGCCATTTGCGCCCTTGGGGTAGGACTGCTCCCTTGGCTCAATTTAGGCACTGTCAGGGGTGAGATCGTATCTTGGTTGCTATTAGGATATGTGGCAAGCTTTAGCACTAAATTGGCGGATACCTGCGCCAGCGAAATTGGTAAAGCCTATGGTCAACGCACATTTTTGATTACGACCTTGCAACCTGTGCCGCGGGGGACAGAAGGAGCGGTTAGTCTGGAAGGTACTCTAGCCGGCATCGTGGCTTCAGTCGCGATCGCCCTTTTAGGATGGGGAGTGGGGTTGATTTCACCCTTAGGGATTGGTTTCTGCGTGATTGCTGCCTTGATCGCCACCAACTTAGAGAGTGTGATTGGCGCCACGTTACAAACCAAAATTGCTTGGCTTTCGAATGAATTAGTGAATGTGATCAATACGTTGATTGGAGCGATCGTTGCTATTGGCTTAGCGATCGGAGTTAGCGCATTTTTATCGAACTAAAGTCTTGGGCTTCAATCATGAATGCTGCCATCCGGCATTTTTGCCCCTTTGAGCTTGGCATCACTTAAGTCGGCTCCACGCAAATCTGCCCAACTCAAATCTGCTCCGCGTAAGTCTGCCCAACTTAAATTCGCCTGCTGTAAATTTGCCCAACGGAGGTTAGTATGGCGCAAATTGGCACGTAACAGGCTAGCCCCACTCAAGTTGATATAGCTCAGATTGGCTGAACTCAGATCAATGTTGTGAAAATCTCGTTCTCCGGCTGCATATAGCATTTGGAGTTCAGTAATGTCCATGCTTTCACTTTACCGCAATTCCTCTCAGAGGAGCGATCGCGCGGTATCCTGACGAAGGAGATCAAGGAACTAGATTCGTGAGTGATTTACTCAAAAGCGCCAATGTTTACTTAATTGGCATGATGGGATCCGGTAAAAGCACGGTCGGTCAACTCTTAGCCCAGCAGTTAGGCTACCAATTTTTTGATACCGATACCGTGATTGAACAATACAGCCAACAATCGATCGCTACCTTGTTTGCTGAAGCTGGAGAAGCAGAATTTCGGACTCTGGAAACCCAGGTATTGGCAGAATTAGCCGCTTACACCCGACTCGTGATTGCCACTGGCGGTGGGATTGTTCTACGACGAGAAAACTGGAGCTACTTACGCCACGGAGTCATTGTCTGGCTAGACGTTCCCTTGGATGAGATCCAGCAGCGCTTACAGGCAGATACCACTCGCCCATTGCTGCAAGCTACTGACTTACCCAATCGGTTAAAGGAATTAATGGCACAACGGCGATCGCTCTATGCCCAGGCAGATGTGCATGTTCTGTGTGCTGCCAAAGCCACTCCCGAACACATCGCTCATCAAGTGATACAACAGATTGAACATGTGATTGAGCCAGAAGCGACTCCGCCGGATCAGGAAGATTGACATTTTATCCGCTACCATTGCCTCTGTACTTCCTGGCAAGCTACAGTATGGGGGAAGCGTTCGGGCATAATTCTGACTATGTCGATTTCCCCAGGGCAATCATCCCTGCCATTCCAGCCCATGTCAGGGGCGGTCGTCTCATCTCCATTCACCGAGACAAAGTGGGTTGATGCCCTGGTTGATTGCCCGGGAGCACAAGAATTATTCACCTACGTCATTCCGGCTGGCTTATCTGTTCAGCCAGGAGATATTTTGAGTGTACCGTTTGGCAGTCAACACGTTGGCGCGATCGCCGTTCGCTGCTATCACGAACCACCCACTCAGCTTGAGCCAACCCAAGTCCGCGAAATTGACACCGTCATTAGTGCTGGCTTTTTCCCGTCCACCTACTGGACCCTCCTTAATCGTATTGCTGAGTACTATTACACTCCATTAATTCAGGTCGTTCGTGTCGCCTTACCTCCTGGACTGCTGGCACGATCGCAGCGCCGGATTCGCCTCCTCACTCCATCCAGCGACCCTATTCCCGCGGCTAATTCCTCCCCATCCGGCTTATCATCCCTATCTCCGATCGCCCAACACCTGCTCCAACTCCTTCAGTCCAGCAAATCTGGGGATTACAGTTGGGTCTATCTGCATCGGCAGGTGAAGGGAGCCAGTCGTGGTCTGAAGGAACTCGCTCAAAGTGGTTGGATCGAAAATTACCTGGAACCACCAGAACCAGTGCGCCCCAAACGACGGCAAGCTGTGATCCTGGTCGAGGTGGATCAAGCGTCTAGTCTGACCTCCCGGCAACAGGAAGTCCTTAGTGTTCTGAAACGGCAGGGCGGTGAGCTGTGGTTAACCGATTTACTGCAACTCTGCCAGACCAGTTCTTCAACGCTCAAAGCCTTGGAACGACAGGGGTGTTTAATTATCCAGGCAAGGGAGGTACTACGGGCAGAAACCGCTGCCGCGATCGTTCCCGATACCCCCAAGGCGTTGACGGCTGAGCAAACGCAAGCCCTCACCCAGATTCAATCCGTATCCGGCTTTACCCAAATCTTACTTCACGGGGTTACAGGGTCTGGGAAAACGGAAGTCTATTTGCAAGCGATCGCCCCGATCTTGCAACAAGGCGGCTCAGCCCTAGTCCTCGTACCCGAAATTGGCTTAACTCCACAATTGACCGATCGCTTTCGGGCACGATTCGGTCACCAAGTCTGTGTGTACCACAGTGCCCTATCTGAAGGAGAACGCTACGATACCTGGCGGCAAATGTTCAATGGTCAAGCACAGGTTGTGATTGGCACCCGATCGGCAATCTTTGCCCCTCTCTCGCGCTTAGGCTTGATCATCCTAGATGAAGAACATGACTCCAGTTTCAAACAAGATCAACCTCCACCCTGTTACCATGCCCGCACGATCGCTCAATGGCGAGCCGAGTTGGAGCAATGCCCACTGATTTTGGGATCAGCCACTCCGTCTTCGGATAGTTGGGTCACTGTTAGGGGGGATGAGGAGAATAGGGGGGATGAGGAAGATCAGGGAGATAGGGGAGAGAATCAACTTTCTTCCCCATCCTCTCCACCGTCCCTCTACCTCTCCCTGCCCACCCGAGTCCACGCCCGTTCCTTACCGGCTGTAGAAATTGTCGATATGCGGCAGGAATTGCATCAAGGCAATCGATCGATCTTCAGCCGATCGCTGCAATTTGCGCTACAAACCCTGAAGGAGCAAGGGCAACAGGGAATTCTGTTTATTCATCGACGGGGACATAGCACGTTTGTGTCTTGCCGCAGTTGTGGCTATGTGGTCACTTGTCCGAACTGTGATGTTTCATTGGCGTATCACCATACCCATAGTGAAGCTCAACCATTTTTACGCTGTCACTATTGCAACTATGGGCGATCGCATCCCAACACTTGTCCCAGTTGTGATTCGCTCTATTTGAAACACTTTGGCAGTGGCACACAGCGCGTCATTCAGGATCTCGCAGAACATTTCCCCGAGTTGCGGACGATCCGATTTGATAGTGATACGACTCGCACGAAAGGCTCACATCGAGCGCTATTAACACGGTTTGCGCAAGGCGAAGCAGAATTATTAGTGGGTACTCAGATGCTCACCAAGGGGCTTGATTTACCCCAAGTTGGGCTAGTGGGGATTCTGGCTGCCGACGGCTTACTGCACATGTCTGACTATCGAGCCAGTGAGCGGACCTTTCAAACTCTGACTCAGGTAGCTGGGCGGTGTGGACGGGGAGAAACTCCGGGACGGGTAATTCTGCAAACCTACTCTCCCGAGCATCCGGTAATCCAATCGGTCAAGCAGCATGACTATCCAGCCTTTATCCAGCCAGAGTTACAGCAGCGCCGGAGTTTGCACTACCCACCTTATGGACGCCTGATTTTATTGCGGTTTAGTAGCGAAAATCCGATCGCGGTGCAAACCGCAGCAGAACGGGTCGCGCAAGCCTTAGCAACTGTCCAAACTCCGGATATGCAACTATTAGGACCAGCTCCAGCCACAATTTTGCGAGTTGCCCGTCGTTATCGTTGGCAAATCTTACTCAAGCTCCCACTGGATGCAGAGGTGAAGTTACCTGATATCACGGAACTTCGTGCCCTCTGCGCCAATGGAGTCAGTTTCTTAATTGATGTTGATCCGCTCAATGTTGGATAACCTAAACCTCTAGGGGCGATCGTCGCCTTACCCTGGGTTCTGGTGCTCGTCCACCATTGCCAGCATTCCTTGGATCGTGCCAGAGATGCTGCGAGGATCCATAAACATCACCTTGCTACTGTCACTCTTCCCGATCGTGCCGCCCATATCCAAATAGCCTAATGCCAGCAACACTCGACCCGCTTCGGCAGCTTTTGGATCACTTTTCAGGACATTAGCCACAATTTGAATCGCTTCTGCGGTCGCCTGAGCTTTTAACACCTGACTTTGCCGTTCAGCTTGTGCCCGTAACACAGTCGCTTTTTGTTCCGCTTCAGCTCGTAAAACGACAGCTTTCTGGCTCGATTCTGCATCCAGCACTTGGGCTTCGGCTTTGCCTCGGGCTGAGTTAATCGCTGCCTCCCGTTCCCCTTCGGAAGTCAGAATGGCTGCCCGTTTGCGTCGTTCGGCTGACATCTGCAATTCCATGGATTCCTGAACTGCCTGGGAAGGAATGATGTCTCGTAGTTCCACGCGGGTGACTTTCACCCCCCAGGGATCGGTGGAAATGTCCAGCTCTCGCAACAAAATCTCATTGATATGGGAACGGGCAGTAAACGTTTCGTCCAATTCCAACTTACCCATTTCTGCCCGGACCTGAGTCAGCACCAAGTTCACCATTGCCTGTCTCAGATCTTGGACTTTGTAGTAAGCCTTTTCCAGGTTAACGATCCGCCAATAGACAACAGCATCTACGGTAATCGACACATTATCGCGGGTAATGCTGGGTTGTGGCGGAATATCGAGCACCTGTTCCCGCGTTGTCCCCCGGTAAGCAATCCGCTCTAGGACCGGAATCACGACTTTAGGACCGGGAGCCAGCTTACGATCGTACACTCCCAACCGCTCCACCAATGCCTCATCACCCTGCTGAATCACCTTGACGCTAGAAATAGCTCCACCGGCAATCAACAATGTAATTAACCAACCCCAAGGCATAGCTTTTTCTCCAAATAATATTGAGTTGTTTGTTGTTCCGTATGCCGTTTATCCAGAGTCGCGATCAGTAATCCACTTCCCGATTACCCACTCCTCCCACCTATTGGAGAGAAGACTCTGGCACGACAATCAGCATCGTGCCCTGCCGAGACACGACATACACCTTTTCCTGGGGCGCGATCGTCTGGTGCTGATCGTCGCAGCGCGCTAGCCAGGAGTTTCCTTCATATAGCACCCGCCCAGTTTTACCAGCCGGAATTTCCGTTAAAGTTTCAGCTTCTGTAGCATCAAGTTTGAAAGCAGCACGTTGTCGGACTAAGCGGCGGGAGGCTAACACCAGGATTAAAGACAACACCATCCACAGCAACACTTGAAGATTAAAGGGAATAAAACTAGCAACGGCTGCCACAAGCAGCGCACTGATGCCTAACATAAAGGCAACAAAAGCCGTAGGCAGTACCAACTCAGCTAGGCATAGTCCTGTTCCGGCTAGTAACCAAATCAATGTAGGACTCATGGGCATAGTGTTGCGATCGTCAATATCAGTAGAACGTTACGGCATCAATGACATTAAATTCACCTTGGCAAAGCAGCATTTCGGTAAAAATGGCAGTCGCTTTGCAGGGATAGGGAAGACACTTAATCAGACTGCACCTCGACCTCACAAATGGGGGAGGACTGCTATAGAATGAGTCGAGTTTTACATCTGACATTAGTTTAGTCGCGTCCCTTTGGAACGGATTTGACCTGACAACCAACTTAACTTTGACTGTGCCCTGTTAACCTGCTGCATCGCCGTATGAGCTCTTCTCAGCCCCAGATTTATTGCCCCAACCTGAATTGTTCTGCCCCACTGAACGATTTTGGGCATTCTAGCTGTGCCAATTGTCAGACGCCGCTAATTCATCGCTATCTATGGGCAGTCACAGCCACAACCGCAGCACCGCCAACTGTCGGAACATTGATCGCGGGCAGATATTATGTCCAGTCACCCCAAATTTGGCTAGATACCCAACCAGGATTGCTGCCTGATTTTCCTACAGCTGAATTACCGGATGAGCTGCTGCCTTATCTATACCTCTATCCCTATCGCTTACATGTACCAGAGGTTTATGGCATTTGTCCGAGTAGCGAAGCAGAAACAGCGAGTGCAACGTTCTTTTTAGAAAATGTCCCGCTCGATCGCGATGGCAATTTGTCTCCCTCGATCGTTCAGGCATGGTCACAGGCGACTGCCGTGCGACAAGTCTACTGGCTCTGGCAAATTCTGCACCTCTGGATGCCACTGTTAGAACAAGGAGTGGCTTCCAGTTTACTCGCCACCGAAAACATTCGGGTAGAAGGTTGGCGAGTGCGGTTGTGTCAATTGTTTCAGGATCACGAGATTTTGCAACCGGAAGCCATGACCGAAGCTTCAGATATCGCGGCGTTGACCTTAGCCGATCTGGCAAATCTCTGGTTAACCTGGCTGAGCCGAGCGAAACCCGCGATCGCGCAACGATTGCAGGAAATTTGCCAGCAAATGCAGACCGAGGAAATCGATATCCGAGAGATCACCGCGAAATTGAATCGCTTGTTACTGGAACAAGCGGCGCAACTCCCCCTGCGTCTCCAGATGTTAGGGATGACCGATACAGGACCGCAACATCAACATAATGAAGATACCTGTTACCCCTTACTATCCGAAAAGCAAGTTGCCAATGCAGCCCCTCCGGTTGCGGAAGAAACGATCGCTGATTTGAGTCCAGAGCCACCCGCGATCGTGCCAGGACTCGCGATCGTTTGTGATGGCATTGGGGGGCATGAAGGGGGTGAGGTCGCCAGCCAGCTAGCGGTGCAATCGCTGAAGGTGCAGGTGCAAGCGCTGTTAAATGAAATGGCAACTCAGACGGAACTAGTCACTCCGGATGTGATTGTCGAGCAACTAGAGGCGATCGTCCGGATTGTGAATAACCTGATTGCCGCGCAGAATGATACCCAAGGACGGGAATCCCGGCGCCGCATGGGAACCACCTTGGTGATGGCACTCCAATTGCCGCAAAAAGTCACGTTACCTAAAGGGCGAGCCGCGCCCAATAGCCACGAACTCTATTTAGTCCAGGTGGGAGACAGTCGGGCATATTGGCTCACCCAACGCCACTGTCGCCTGTTAACCGTCGATGATGATGTCGCGGCTCGGGAAGTCCGAACGGGACGCCTGCTCTATCGGGAAGGGCTGCAGCGTCCCGATGCCGGCGCATTAACTCAAGCCTTAGGGACCCGTGATAGTGAATTTCTTCATCCCACCGTCCAACGGTTTGTGGTTGAAGAAGATGGGATTTTGCTCCTTTGTTCCGATGGTCTCAGTGACAACGGTTGGGTAGAAACCTCCTGGGCAGAGATTACAGAGCCAGTGCTGAAAGGCAAAAAATCTCTAGAAGCAGCTGCCCAAGACTGGATCGATCTGGCCAACCGGAACAATGGTCATGATAATGTCTCGGTTGTCTTATGCCATTGTCACGTGTCAACACCATTACCAGAAATCTCATTAATTGATGCGCCCAAACTGGAGCCAGACACGCGCGCCGAAACCGCCACGATCGTTAGCGCTACTAGTGGTGATCGCCCAGCCAATTCGCAGACGCGATCGCTAGTCACGATATTGCTGCTCTGTCTCGTTGGCTTACTGGTTGGCGGTGGCATCGGCTTGGCAATCTGGTCACAGGTCAATCCTGAAGGCTTCAATCAATTTCGCAACCAAATTGAGCAGTTGGGGCAGCGCGACGAATTGTAATGATTGTCACAAGTCTGATTCGCTGACGGTTGGAAAGGGACCGTCTTATGCCAAGATAAAGAATTGTCAAAAACGCTGATTAAACCTGTACATCACCGTTCGCACTGCTGTAAGGGAACACTTGAACTATGCAAATTGATACAGAATCATTCGCCGTTGGTAGCCGGGTTCGAGTTGCTCAGTCAGTCGTCGTCTATCATCATCCCCAACACCGCAATCAGGCCTTCGACCTTCAGGGACAGGAAGGTGAAGTTGTTGAAGTGGTGAAAGAATGGCATGGCAAGCCTGTGAGTGCTAATTTTCCCTTTCTAGTTAAGTTCGACGGTAAATTCAAGGCGCATTTACAAGCCCATGAATTAGAAAAAGTGGGCTAAATCTTGAGCGTCTGGGGTTGGTTGCCTACGATCGCCGACCCCGAAAAAACCAACCCAAAATATTGATATCTCCCTGCATTTTGGCTAGTTCCTGCCGATGTTTGGCAGCCATCGCATAATACCGTTGGCAATACTGCTCAAATTCGTCCCGGTAGTGGATCTCGGCATAAAACTCGCGCGTGATCTGCTGGGACTCCAGCACTTCTACAATTCCCTCCGCCTCCGATTCGGGAATGGGAGCCATCCATCGTAAATCCGCCATAAGTCACCCAGGGATGCGTCACACTATTTCTCCATCTTCCCTGATCTGCTTAAGAAATGGCAGCTAAGTGAGAATATGTTGTCATAAATAGCCTCCTTAAGACGTTAGTATTTATTCGTGCAGTCCTAACCCATGCTGAATATGACAAGGAGGATTGGAAAAATGACGATTGGTTTGAAAACTCCTAGTGCTTACTATCTAGAGTTAATCAATACCTTTCCTCCTCGTCCAATCACCAATGAGGCGGGGTTGATCGCAACCCAAAATCGGATTAATCAAATTTTAGATCAAGCTAATTTAACCCAGGATGATCGCGATTATCTCCATGTTTTAGGAATGTTAGTCTATGACTATGAAGAACAATATGAAGCAATGTCAAAACTTGCTGGAGTTGATCTAATCAAAGCCCTGATGGCAGAATCTCAACTTCAGGCTAATGATTTAGTACCAGTTTTAGGTCAAGAAGCTGTTGTCTCAAAGGTCTTAAATAAAGAACAGCCATTAACCAATCGTAAAAAAACTGATCTAGCCACTTTTTTTCAAATTTTAGCTGAATTTTTCAGCTGATTCAGTTATCAGCTGTGTTAGCTCAATTTGAAGAATAGTTGTGATTTTATAAGCATCTATTGAGACGTAGAAAATAGAGCCCATCATTAATATCAGAATTTTCAAATTCGTTCTGCAATTCGCAGTTTTGCCGATCGCGATCGCACGTTTTCCTTAATTTCATCCTCTTGCGGCACGATCGGTTTTTTGGTAATCACTTGCAGGATTTCTGATTCCTTTAAGCGGTGTTTGACAATCCGATCTTCTAAACTATGAAAACTAATAATGGCAAGCCGACCACCCGGTTTCAGCCAAGTCGGGGCTTTGTCTAAAAAGGTTTCTAATACGTCTAACTCGCGATTCACCACAATTCGTAAGGCTTGAAACACTCGTGTTGCTGGATGAATCCGACCATAACGATAAGATTTTGGCACGGAATAGGCGATCGCCTCCGCTAGCTGCGTGGTCGTTTCAAACGGGCGATCGGCAACAATTCGGCGAGCAATCCGCCGCGATAAGCGCTCTTCACCGTAGGTATAGAAAATGTTGGCTAGCTTGGTTTCGTCCCAGTGGTTAATTACCTCAGCGGCGGTTAGCTCCTGGCGTTGATCCATCCGCATATCCAACGGAGCCGCTTGACGGAAACTAAAGCCGCGATCGGCAAAATCAAACTGAGCCGAACTCACCCCCAAATCTGCCAGAATGCCATCAAACCGCAGATCACCTGGATCAAACTCGGCAAAATTCATGCGGTGAAATTGCCCTCGCTCGCCAAACTCCGCCAGAGTCGCTTGAGCCGCCGCGATCGCCTGAGCATCCTGATCCAATGCCGTCACCCGCACATCTGGGGCACTGGCAAGAATCAACTGACTGTGACCCCCACCGCCCACTGTGGCATCTAAATACTGTCCTCCAGCATGAATTGCTAATCCGGCGATCACTTCCCGATGCAACACCGGAACATGGTAAAACTCACTCACAATCGCAAACTGCCTCAGCAGCAACTAAACCAGCTTTGATCCTGGCACTTTTCGCAAGGAATAGTATAGTTGTCGCTGGCGATCGTGAAACGGTACCACTCGCACTTCCATCGATAAACATAACGTTTGGCTCACCACTTCTACCAGTTCCCACTCCCGCAAGGAATGGATGGGATCATGACGATTCAGTTGCCACATGATCCCTAGAACATAACAGGGATTTTCCGGTAAATACTTGACCTGCCGTCTAGCTAGATACGCGGCCCGCAATTCCGGGTACTGGTTTAGTTGCCAGGTAATCTGCTTCGTTGTAGCGGACGATAGACAATGGGGTTGAAACAGTTCTTTTCCAGTTAACTCATGACGCTCCTGGCGCGATCGCTGCCAAAGCGGATAGAACTCCCGATATTGCTGAAGATAGGCGGCAGCCTGCTCGTGACGTCCCTGTTGCTTCAAGCCAGCATAAAGACACTCAAACCCATATACCAAAAGATATGGCTGTTGCAGGATCGCCGTTTCCAGGTATTGCAAGCCTGCGAGCGATCGGTGTTGTAGCAGCAGCTCACCTAACCGATAGTGGCTCATCGTATGATCCGGCGCTTGTTGGACTAAGGTTTTGAGTTGAGCGATCGCGGCAGCTAACTCCCCAAATTCTGCCGTTAACAAGGCTAGTTTCAGGCTCTCCTCCACTGTTAGCGCTTGAGATTGTTGGCGTTGCTTTAATTGTTGCCAGAATCGCCATCGCAACTGCGCCCTAGCATATTCCTGTTGCCACTGCTTACCTTGCTCAGTTTGCCATTGTTGATCCAGCATGGCTACTGCCCAATCGGCTTCCTTACCAAGAAAATGGTTAGCGGCAGTTTTTTCGATCGTCAAAGGCAATGGCAGTTCTCCAGTGGTATAGCAATAGCCGTAAGCCTGTAACCGTGCACTGAGACAAGGATGGGTATCATGATGATCAGTCTGCCGAGCCAGTTCGAGTTCTAGCCAGGTCGCGGCTTCTTCAGGGGTGATAGGTGTAGCAAGGTGCTCCAATAAGGAAGAAACCGCGTTATCCGGTGGCTGCGGCTGTTGAGCCGCGCATCGATAGAAGTCAGCCCAGATTTTTACCGCATGATGTCCTTTGATGTAAATCTGCAGCAAGTCCTCAGCCGCATTCTGGGTTCCGGCATACTCGGCGGCGCAGCGATCGGCATAGTATTCATCGCTGCGAGACAGGACAAAGCTATAAGCCCGAAAAAACGGCTCATACCATTTGAAAAATGGATACATCAGGATCGAGACACGATCACCCTGTTGAGCGGATAATAATGCCCAAGCTCGCCGGATGCGATAGACCCAACCCGAGAAGCGTGAGTGCTTGCCAGATAAATGCCCTAATTCATGCGCTAAGGTAGCCTGGAATTGCCCAGGGGTAACGGATTGCATCAATGGCACTCCCAACAACAAATAGTTGGTGTACCAACCAAATAAACCGAATTTGGGCGACTCCAGCACTGCCGCATTTAAGTCGGCTGTTAGTAAAACTCGATCGATCTTAGGCGTGTTCAGTTGGGCAGACAGCCGATCGATTTCCTCAAATAACACTGGGAACCGGGCACGATCGACAGGAACCCCAATCGGTGGAGTAATTTTCACCCAGAACAAGCTCGCTAAACCAATAACTACTAGAATGGCGTACTCGATCGCCACCACGGCAACCAGCAAAGCCGCAATACTACCCAGGATCAGCAAAATATAGGCATACCCGAGGATGATCAGCAGTGTCACCCGCCAGCGATAGGTTTGAGGATGTTTGCTGGCATAGCCTTCGAGCTGCTTGATCAAGGTATCAAACCGTTCCGGGTTCACTGTCATGGACATCTCGCTACAGAATTCAGGTAACTCTATCGTTCCCCGTCAGAAAGTAAATGATGATCTAGTTCAGTCATAGCAAACTCGGCGAACCCCAGTCTTTATAATCAAGGAGGGCATTGAATATCTGGTTGATGTCTTGTAGGAACGCAGCATTCGGTTGAAGTTCCCCTGGAACGACTGAGCGACCTTGCTTGAGCGTCCTGCCTTTACTTCACTGCACAGACCTTATACCGAGGGGAGACTGTTCACCTATGGCAATGATTGAGACGAAAACCGAACCCATGGTGCTCAACATGGGTCCTCACCATCCCTCTATGCACGGGGTATTGCGGTTAATCGTCACACTCGACGGGGAAAATGTGATTGATTGTGAACCGGTCATCGGCTATTTGCACCGGGGAATGGAAAAAATCGCCGAAAACCGCACAGTAGTGATGTATGTGCCGTATGTCAGCCGGTGGGACTACGCGGCAGGAATGTTCAATGAAGCAATTACCGTTAATGCTCCCGAAAAATTAGCGGGGATTCCAGTGCCCAAGCGGGCCAGTTATATCCGGGTGATCATGCTGGAACTGAACCGGATTGCCAATCACCTACTGTGGTTTGGTCCCTTTTTGGCAGACGTGGGGGCGCAAACTCCCTTCTTCTACCAATTCCGGGAACGGGAGATGATTTATGACCTATGGGAAGCGGCTACGGGCTACCGTATGGTGAATAACAACTATTGGCGGATTGGTGGTGTCGCGGCTGACCTGCCCTATGGCTGGGTCGATAAATGCCAGGACTTCCTCGACTACTTCCTACCGAAAGTTGATGAATATGAACGGCTCGTCACCGATAACCCGATCTTCCGCCGTCGGGTCGAAGGAATCGGCACCATCACCCGCGAAGATGCAATTAACTGGGGCTTGTCGGGTCCGATGTTGCGCGGCTCTGGAGTGAAATGGGATCTGCGGAAGGTGGATCACTACGAGTGTTACGACGACTTTGATTGGGATGTCGCCTGGGCAACGGAAGGCGATGCCTTTGCTCGGTATCGAGTGCGAATGGATGAGATGCGGCAATCGGTGAAAATTGTCCAGCAAGCATTGAAGGGACTCCCCGGCGGTCCTTACGAAAACCTGGAAGCTAAACGCATGGCAGAAGGTCCGAAATCCCAATGGAATGAGTTTGATTATCAATTCATTGGTAAAAAGTTAGCTCCAACATGGAAGGTTCCAGCGGGCGAACACTACGTGCGGCTAGAAAGTGGCAAAGGCGAACTGGGCGTGTTCATCATGGGCAATGACAACGTCTTCCCCTGGCGGTTCAAGGTACGGGCAGCCGATTTCAACAACTTGCAAGTGTTGCCACACTTACTCCGCGGCATGAAGGTGGCTGATGTCGTCGCAATTCTGGGGAGCATTGACGTGATCATGGGCTCAGTCGATCGTTAATTGCTCACTGCCCTTTTTACCACGTAAGGACTCAGGGCAATTCCGCATAAATTGCCCGAGCTTCCTATTTCAATTCTGAATTCTATGATCCTAGGAATAACCGATACAACGACTCAATCTGTCAAATGATGGATTGATCGTGATATCTCTCTGCCGGTTCAAGCTTACTGCTATCTTTAGAGATATCAAAGTCATGCCTGAGCTAATTGTGCGATCGATGCGTCAGCACCTATGGCTTTACACTGAAGCCAGTTCGAGCGCTTCACTGCCCCCAAAGAAAAATTCCTCTCGTAGTCCGCTAGACTACAGCTATGATCCGACTGTCGCCCATTCTAGTTTTTGACCTAACCATTCTTCATGCAGACCGAAGCTTTCAGTGAGCTGTTTCCCCTTTTAACCGCTGCCAACCCAGAAACCCTGGAATGGTTATTATCTGTTGCCGTTGAACATGAGTATCCCGCCAATCGAGCGGTGTTAATGGAAGATGCTTGGGGCAATGCTGTTTACTTCGTGGTATCCGGTTGGGTGAAGGTCCGCCGCTTATCTGGCTCTGGTGAAGATAATGTGGTGACATTGGCTGTTTTGGGTCGGGGTGACTTTTTTGGTGAAATGGCCATCCTGGATGAGTCGCCGCGATCGACTGATGTCATTGCCCTATCCGCCGTTAAACTCATCAGTATCTCTGCCCAGCGGTTCATCCAAACCCTCTTTAAAGATCCCCAACTGCACCATCGCATGTTGCAATTGATGGTACGGCGGTTGCGGCAAACCAACGTTCGCTTTCAACTACGTCATCAGCCTCCAGCCATTAAGCTAGCCAATACCCTAGTATCTCTGGGCGAGAACTATGGGCATGAATCGGCGAATGGCATTGAAATCTTCAACATTCCCGCCAAAGATTTGGCAGATGTCACTGACATTGGCGTTGAGGAGACAGGCAAGATTATGGAAAAACTGGAGAGCAAAGGCTGGATTAAAACAGATGTTTCTAGCCAAAGTCTCTACTTAGTCAATATGAAGCAATTGATGCATTTAGCTGGCAAGGTTTAACCCGATCCCGGCGTGAGAACCACCCTGCCCAAACAATCTGAGCAATTTTGGGCGGTGGTCTTCACACGGGGTAAGGATTAGGAATGATGCTGCGATCGAGCTAGTTAAATCTTTGAGATCTGTCTCCCAGCTTCCGCTGAGCTGTCCGCATCAACCACCTCTCGGACCCGATAGATCGGTCGTCCCTGAGATTCATGGTAGGTTCGCATCACCAATTCTGCCAGCAGACCGACACTAAAGAGCTGAATACCACCCAGAAATAGGACTACCCCTAGCGTCAGTAGCGGGCGATTGATCGTCGCCCCAAACGCAATTTTGATGCCAGTTAAGTACAGCCCGATGCCAAAGCCGATCGCCAATGAAATAATGCCAAACGAGCCAAAAGCATGCATCGGTTTGGTTAAAAACTTGCGCATAAACCAAACGGTGAGCAGATCCATCACCACCCGGAATGTCCGTCCCAAACCATATTTGCTCTTGCCATACTGACGAGCATGGTGGCGTACAGGAATTTCAGCAATCCGGGCACCCTCGATAAACGCTAGAGCGGGGAGGAAGCGATGCAACTCGCCGTATAGTTTCATATCAGCAACCAGTTCTGCCCGATATGCCTTCAGGGAGCAGCCGTAGTCATGCAGTTTTACCCCAGTGACTTGACCAATCAGCCAATTGGCAATTTTTGAGGGAATTAATCGAGTGAGCGTCGCATCCTGGCGATTTTTGCGCCAACCACTGACTAAGTCATAGCCTTCATCCAATTTAGCCAGCAAGATCGGAATATCTGCCGGATCATTTTGTAAGTCCCCATCTAAGGTGACAATGACCTGCCCTTTAGCATGGCTAAATCCCGCTGCCATGGCGGCTGTTTGACCATAATTACGGCGCAAAATGACTCCTCTTAAGTCATCGCGACTGATGGCAAGCTGTTTCAACAGGTCTGTTGATCCATCCGTCGAGCCATCATCCACACAAATAATTTCGTAGCTTAGCCCTTCTGCCCGTAAACAGGTCGCGATCGCCTCAAGCAATTTGGGTAAGCTTTCATATTCATTGTGAATAGGCACAACGACAGAAACAGCAGGCATCAAGGTGGGTGCAGCCCAGAGTTGCCCTCGGTCAGAATGGAGTGAAGTTGTCATCGTCCGGGGAAAGAAGGATAAGAGGACAGGATGTGTGAGGAGGGCGCTTCCCTATACAAGGTTGGCAGCAGTAACCGTTTCTGCATTCTACGATAGACTTCTCCCCAAAGTAGGGAGTTCCGGGGAAAAACCGATCGTTACAGTGTTAATCCAGTTTGGGGTTGGTAGGCGGCAATCACACGTCCGGCGCCTCGCAACTGGGACCGATAGGCACAACCGATCGCCGTGGTTTGATCGGCTAAGCTATCAATCGCAATCCCGTTATGTCCTTGGTCTTTACCAGAACTATGAATATAACGATCCTCGCCTAAATATAAGCCGACATGGGTTGCTTTAGTCGCTGACCCAAAGAAGACTAAATCACCAGGTTGTAACTCGGACCAAGCGATCGCCTGCGTAAACGCTTCTTGCTGGTAAGCATCTCTAGGGATCCAGATCCCCACGGAGGCAAAAGCCGCTTGCATTAATCCGGAGCAGTCATAATTAGGGGGAATCGTACCACCCCAAAGATACTGATTCGGCTGTGCCATTGCCGCTTGGGTGTAAGCAATCACCTGGGGAACCTGAGCACGAATCTCCGTTGCCGTCACAACTTGAGGTTGGTAAGGCGTTGCTGCCACCACTAATTGCGCCAAGTCACCTACTGACAACCAACCCGGATAATCATCCTCACATAGACAAACCTGTATAGCAGTAGGATTTTGCTCAGGCGATCGATGCAGTGGAGCCACAATTCGCAGGTGGCGAGTGGCGGCGGCTTGAGTCGCCAGACGATCTAATGCTGGAGAATCATACAAGTTTAGCGGTTGGCGACAGCAATACTGAGTTGAGGTCGGTAAGGCAGCAGACAGAACCATAAGCAGATTAAGAATGGTAAAGGAATCGCAAGTCGTCTAGTCTTTCAGTGAATCATAACGATCCATTCTCTATTCCCAATAGTTGACCTCAAAGGCACTGAAATTCACCGAGACTTTTTGGCAAATTTCTCCGGATGAAGTTGGGGCAACCGGGAATAAAGGGATGGTAGATGCACCCTGATTTCACCCCCGGCTTCTGGTCGGGGGTTTTATTATTTAGCATCACTTCCAATCTATTCCTGCCATCCGATCGCGTCGGTAATGGTCGCTAACCCCCGCTCATCCAGTTTTTGCAAGAGTCCCGTCAGTAGCCGTCGCAGCATCCAGGGTCCTTCGTAGATCCAGCCGGTGTAAACCTGAAGCAAACTAGCTCCCGCCGTAATTTTTTCCCAAGCGTCATCGGCGGAAAAAATGCCCCCTACCCCAATGATCGGCAACCGCCCTTGAGTTTGTTGGTAAATAAACCGGATCACCTCCGTCGATCGCTGCCGGAGCGGTGCGCCACTAATGCCACCCGCCTCTGCCTGAATCGAGTTGCCTGTCTCTGGCAAAATTTGTGTCTGCAAGCCCTGGCGCTGAATTGTCGTATTAGTCGCAATAATGCCTGCCAGATGATGCATCTCCGCTAGCTCTAGCACTGCCGTAATCTCATCCCACTCCAAATCCGGAGCGATTTTTACCAATAAGGGCTTCTGTCCCTGGTTCTCCTGTTGTAAAGCTTGCAGGATTGGGGCTAATTGGTCACTCGCTTGGAGCGATCGTAAACCTGGGGTATTCGGGGAACTGACATTGACCACAAAATAATCACCCCATTCCTTCAACAAGCGAAAACTCGCCAAGTAATCCTCAGCCGCCGACTCCAACGGTGTAATTTTCGATTTTCCTAAATTAATTCCGATCGGAAACCCAGATGCAGCCAGCCCTGAGTGATCCCCCATCTCCCCCGCCTGCCGCACCTTCCCCTCCCACCGTGTGCGCAAACACTCTGCCATTGCCTGCGCTCCCTGGTTATTAAATCCCATCCGATTCAATGCCGCTCGATCGGACAACAACCGAAACAACCGGGGCTGAGGGTTGCCCGGTTGGGCATGACAAGTCACGGTTCCTAGTTCTGCAAACCCAAACCCCAAACATGACCAAACACCGGAGGCAGTCCCATTTTTATCAAATCCAGCGGCTAGCCCGATCGGGTTGGGAAAATGCAGCCCCCATAAAGCAGACTGTAAGCGGGGATCTGTGAAGCCATAGGTTTGTTGCAACCGCGCTCGCACCCAGTAAGCCGCTGTGTAGCGATCGTCAGTATCTAACCACTGCAAGACTTGTAAGCTACGTTGGTGTAGCCATTCTGGGTCGGCTTTTACTCCAGAAAACAGGATCGGACGAATGACTCCACGATAGATATCCAAGCGACTGCTTCCTACTTGCTGAATGAACTGTACGCAAAAGCAACTAAATTGCCGTTTAGCCCTAGCGGCAAATCCCGTATGTTGCGGGGTGAAGTTATCAACTCCGTGGTCTAGGATGGTAGCATCAAACCGTCTCCCCCAATTCGACTGGTTCTAGAAGCAGGTTGCCGCTTACCTTCCGGAAACCACCTGAGAGAGCTCTAGACTGCACTAGTGAGTTGGCAGCCTGGAAGCAAGCTGCATTCCTGGGGGCAGCGAGTCAGTTCTCCACTATGAACAAAGGGATAAACTTCTCTTTAATTCGGAGGAAGATTGACAGTTCGTGTCAATTTAGGCAGTCTCCTGCACCTTTCTGCATTGATGATAGCTATGTAACTTTCTAGCAAATGTCCTCTTCATATTTCTGGTTTGAATTAGTATCAGCATCTCTATTGCGCTACAGAAATGGTTCAACATAAGGAGCCGAACGCTTACGACAAACAGTTAGTTGCCCTAGGACGAGTCCTGCAAATATTGCGGGAGGAAGAAAATTCCGATGTTTTGATTGATACAATTCTGAGTTATCTTCATACTGAGTTTGACTACAATCTCGTCTGGTTAGGACTATACGATCGCTTAGAACACCGCTTGTTTGGCAAGGGGGGAACAACGCCCAATGGGGAGAATCCCAGTTTCCTCAAACAACGGTTTCTCCTGAGTCCCGGCGACATTATGGAGCAGGTAGTCATTCAGCAGCGTCCGGTAGCAGTGCCAGACTTGCGCGAGGAACTGCGAGCAGGGGAATGGCGCAAAGCGGCCCAGGCATTCAATATTCAAGGCACAGTAATTTTTCCCATTCGGTACCGCGATCACTGTTATGGGGTGACGCTGCTGGGCTCATCCCACTGGGGCATTTCGCCCAGTTCGGAAGAAAAAGCCCGGTTGTCGATGATTCTCGGTGAGTTAGCCGCTGCCCTATTCAAAATTGAGATGGAGTGGCAACGGCAACAAACGAAGCATCCGGATCAGCCCATGTTCGCGCTGTTGTCGAAGCTACGATCGCTGACCGGATTAGGACCACGACTGGAAGCTGTAGTCGAAGAAACCCACCAATTTATTCAGCCTACTCGTACCAGTGTGTACTGGTTCGAACGGGAACGGCGCTACTTTTGGCGGCGACTAAGCAACCGGCAAAAAGCCAGCGGCTTTCACGAATCGAATCAGCCAGCGTCTGGGATCACGGTGCAGGAGGTCAGCGGCTTTTATCAAGCGTTGCTATCGGATCAAGTTGTTTCGATCGGGGAAGCCCATAGTTCCCTGAAAGCAGACACCACCACCCGCTTGATGCAGCAAATTCGGGCGCGTTCCCTCTTAGCCGCGCCAATTTTGTTTCAGAATGAACTCTTAGGATTTTTAGCTGTCGAGGGCAATGAAGCGCGGATCTGGACAGAGCAAGAGAAAAGTTATGTGCGGGGAGCGGCTCAAATTATTGCCTTGACTGCCCCACTGGATGAAATGGAAGCCACGATCGCGCAAATTAAGCTAGATCAGGCACTCACCGCCGAAGTTGCCCGCTCCATCTATAGCGAAGAGGATTGGAAATCCACTCTGAAGCAAACAGCCGATCAGATTTGCCAACGCTTAAAAGCAGAGCGCTTTCTGGTGTTGTTGTACGACAAAGATCGTGATGAATTTGCTGTTTGTTATCAAAGTCACCCCGGCAATCGTCGCCCCCTACCCGGGGCACTAGATACCTTAAGTGAGTCGGATTGGCGGTTATTGGAACAAAGTCAATCTGCCATCACGATCGAGAATTTGGACGGAGACTTGAAGTTTATATCCTGGCGCGATCGGTTGCTAGAGGTGGGCGCCAAGGCCTTGATTGTGTGTAATACCGCGATTGGACGACAACCGATCGAAGGCTTAGTCATGGTATGTCATGAAACTCCTCGCACTTGGAGCCGACTAGAACGGGACTTGTTGCGCGTGGTTAGTCAGCAAATCGGGGTGATTCTGCACGAATGGCAGTTACAGAACCATAGTGACCAGCAACAACGCACCACCGAAGCGATTCAACGCGGACTGATGGGAATGCAGCAAACCCAACAGATTGAAGCGGTAGAGCGATCAGCCCTACAACATCTCACTCAGGTGTTGCAAGTTCCGTTAGCCGCTTTAGTCACCTGGTTACCAGGACGCAATGCTGGGCGGATTATCGTACCGACATCATTGAATGAACGGTTTGGACTGAATCTCGATATGGTGATTCCAATCCAAACTGATTTACTCGTGCAGTGGACATTAGAACATAAAGGAATCCTAGCAGTCACGATCGCAGACTTACCGTTGGAAACCCGCCAGTGGATCACGGGGTCGCACATTCATCAGGTTTTAACACTGACCTTACGTACCTCGCCAGATCACCAACCTACAGGGATGATTGTGATCGCTGATGTGGCCGAGCGGCACTGGTCAGAATATCATTTAACCGCCATGCTGACGTTGGGAAGTCAGCTAGCCTGGTCCCGTCGCTATCTGACTCTTACAGATCGGCTCACAGCTCAATGTGAGGAGCTAGAGCGGCTGAATTGGTATAAACATCGAGTAGTAGAAGATAGCTATCGAGCGATCGTCGCTAATATTAAACGCCTTAATGATCTGGGCAATCCTAAAGATCCATTGTTTGTAACTCGCCAACAACAACTTCTGCGCCAGTTACAAGATACGCTAATGCCGTTGGCACAATTGCTCCGCGACGAACAATGGCAAATTCGCTCCTACTCAGCAACAATTTCCTTAATTAGTTTGCTGAAACGGGCACTGGAACGAGTAGACGGCTTACTCAAACAGCGACAGATTTGGTCACAAGTCCATGATGAAACCAATTTGACCATTGGCAGCGATATTGTCAAAATCGAACTAATTTTGTACGAAGTCCTTGTCTCTGCCTGCCAGCGAGCGGTTACTGGTGGACGGATTGACATCTGGTGTCGTCAAATTGATACCCGCTGGTTCGAACTCTCAATTACAGATAATGGCTTGATCGAACCCAACCTACTGCTTGCCCTGGAAACTGATCGCCCGATCGATCGCCTGGCTCCCTCCATCTTGGATCATCCTCCGGGTCTACATCTTGCCATTTGTCGATCGCTGATGAAACAAATCGGTGGCGAATTTAGCCTGACCAAGCTGGATGATGGTCGGATTTTCAGTCGGTTGGTACTCCCGATCGCCGCGAGCCAACCCCCCAGTAAGGCAAAACCATTGGGACCATCGCAGTAAGAGATGAAGCGATCAGGGCAGGACGGTGGGGAAGATGAGGCAGGTAGCGGTTGAACTGATGCCTTGGTCATGAAATTTGTCTAACTGTTGCAGTTTGAGTCTTTAGGGCAAGATGAGCAACGGATTCCGCTAGTATCAGGATGGCATGATGAACTGACTAGTCAATGGGAACTAGATTCTCATAACTAAAGGGATTCGGCTGAATTTATGAAAAACCAAACAGAACGACACGATATTCACGATCGATTAACTAATAGTGATGAATCGTAACGCAGTAAATTCCATTTCGCTTTTGCATCCCGCAACTGATCGGTCTGAACCACGAGCGAATCGTCGATCACAACACCGCTTGACAGGCTGCAAAACTGCTCCTCTAGTTCGCCTGATCAGTTGCTTAGTGGGAGTGATGGTTTGGCTAGGGTTAGCGATCGGCTATCCCCTCCCGGCGCTGGCTGTAGACTACAACAAAGAATTTTTAGTCGGGGCTGATTTTTCGGGTCGGGTATTAACGGATGCTAGTTTTACAAAGGCCAATCTGCGGGAAAGCAATTTCAATGGGGCGAATTTACAGGGAGTCAGCTTTTTCGGCGCCAATTTAGAAGGCGCGACCCTGGAAGGGGCAGATTTACGAAATACCACGTTGGATACCGCCCGGTTCTCGTCTGCTAATCTGCGCAATGCCATTCTAGAAGGGGCATTTGCCTTTAATGCCAAATTTGATAATGCTGTGATTGAAGGAGCCGATTTTACCGATGTGGAAGTGCGGCAGGATGCCCAGCTGTTGCTCTGTAAGTTAGCTAAGGGCACCAATCCCACGACAGGGCGCAACACTCGCGACACGTTGAACTGCCCTTAAACTTCACCAAACCAGGGGGTTTGAATTAAATCTGCGAGAGTAACCTGCCGCAGTTGCTGGTCGATTTCTGCGATCCGCAACTTTTCACTGTAGATACGTTGCTGATACCACAAACCCAGTTCAGTAGCGGCGGCAGTATCCGTTTGTTCCCACAGGTTTTGGAAGTGGCGACACCGCTTTTCACACATCACCCGTTCCATCGTGGCAGTAGCGGCGCGAATAATCAAAGAGGCTCGGACTAAATCGAGCTTCGTCTTCTCATCGGGATGAAACAGGTAATACACTCGTGCCATTTCGGCAGGAAATTCTGTGCAGCGATCTTGCAGTTGGCTGAGGAGATCAGGTGGGGCAGTGTCAGGAGAAACGACGGTGAGGGAGGTTGGGAAGGTCAGGGAGATGAGGGAGGTAACATCTGGCTGCGGATCAGATAATTGGACGATCGCGGCTTCTTCCAGTTCCAGAATTTGTCGCCAGAGGAAGCGATGATGGGACAAGCTGAAGTCTAAATCATGGTCTTCCAGGGCGGTGGTAATCTCATTGCGGCATCTGGGGACATGTAAATAGAGCCGTAACAATTGGGCTTCCGCTTCTTCCAGCAAGGTGCGATCGCGGGTGGTCTGCCATTTTTGCGATCGACCATGCCAGCGTTCGCCTCGGACTTGTAATCGTAAATCTTCTTCCAGCCGCAGCGCTAATCGAGAATCGCCTTGGCTCAACAGTTCGGCACAGTGGTGAATGTAATGGGTTCTTAAGGTGGCATTTGGTAGATAACCTAATAGTTTGACGATCGCCTGCACACAGACTTGAAACTGATCGGCTTGCTTCAGATCTTTCCCGGCGATCGCTCGTTGGATCTGCCAATCGATCCATAACGGCGCTTCGTCCAGTAAGGTGCGATAGGTGGTAACGGGATGAATTCGCAGAAATTCATCGGGATCTTTCCCAGTCGGTAAATTCAACACCCGCAGCTGAATATCACCCCGATAGGCCATTTCCTCAACTTCATTCACCGCTCGTTCTGCCGCTTGATTCCCCGCCCGATCGGCATCAAAGTTCAAAACAATGCGCTTGGACTCGGTGTAACGCAAAAGTTGTTTGACCTGAGCCGTACTTAATGCGGTTCCCATCGACGCCACCGCGTTAGTAATCCCCGCATTGTGTAACGCAATCACATCAAAGTAGCCTTCGACAACCACGGCTCGGTCTTGCTTGGCGATCGTGGCACGGGCTTTGTCCAACGCAAATAGTAGCTTACCTTTGTCGAATAACTCAGTTTGCGGTGAATTGAGATATTTCGGTTGCTCATCACCTAACGTCCGTCCGCCGAAACCAACGACGCGACCTTGCAAGTCATGGATCGGAATGATCAGCCGATCGCGGAATCGATCGTAGTAACCCCGCATTCCCTTCGTTTCTTGATTGCCATCTGATTGGGAACTATCCTCTACCTTACGCGGCACAATTAAGCCTGCCTGCTCGACCAATTGAACCGGATAGTGTTTCTGCTCGACTAAATAGCCAAATAGCGTTTCCCAGCCTGCTGGAGCGTAGCCCAGTTGAAATTGTTGGATGGTTGCTAAACTCAAGCGGCGTTGTGACTGCACATACTCTAGGGCAGCCTGTCCCTGCGGTTGAAACAACGCATGTTCAAAGAATTTGGCAGTCACGGCGAGAATTTCATATAGCTGCTCCCGCACCGATAGCTGCCGTTGAAACTCTTGCCGATCCTCGACCTTCAAGGTTTCGACAGGGACTTGATAGCGGCGGGCTAACTCGACTACGACATCGGCAAACGATCGCTTGCCCAGTTCCATCAAAAACTTGATCGCATTCCCACCCGCGCCACAACTGAAGCAGAAATAAAACTGCTTGCTGGGACTCACCGTAAAACTGGGAGATTTGTCGTCATGGAAAGGACACAACCCGACAAAATCCTTACCGCGCTTTCGCAACACCACATGTTCAGAGACCACATCCACAATGTCAGCGCGTTGCTTCACATGTTCGATCGTGTCGGGATGTAGACGGGGAATTTCCATAGCAGAGGTGAGGATGGGGGAGACGCAAACTCTAGTTGTCAGAAGTTGACTACTTGTAGCTTTGTTATAGCTTATTCAGCGTGGCGATCGTAGGTACGAACAATCTCGCTGAGGGATTGTAGCTTATCCTCAGACATCCAGGGATATAGGGGCAGATAAATAATTTTGGCTAAGGCTTGGCTGGCTTGATTAGGCGTGAGATGGGGGCGATCGACAGGAGGGGAAACCACGACCAGACTGGAGGCAGTCCGGGTGGCATCAAATCCGGCTTGCCAGAGCCGAGTCACTAACTGATCCGGAGTTTGAGTTTGAATGGGAAACACCCAATGAGTATGAGTTTTGGTATGGTAGCCAGGTCGGTCAGTGTGAGGAAGGGCAGTGATTAAGCGATCGGCTAAGTCAATCCGCCGATCGATGCTGGTGTGATCAATCCGAGTTAGTCGCCGTTTTAATAACCGTAGTAATGGTATACAAGGTTGCTGGCGCAGTCGCTGGAACAAATCTTGACCGGCAAACCCCCGGAGAGCCTGGTAAAGCACTCGATCGTGATTTTGACCCCGCCATCGGCAGACTTGGACGAACCAACCAAAGATCATTGGTTGTGCCAGCAGTTTCAGGAGAGCGAACAAGCCAACTCGCTTAAGAAAAACAGACGATCGCTGGTGAGGGTAGTGGGCTTGCAGCGATCGCAGCTTGGCTAAAACCAATTGATTCTGGCATCGCAGTAGTGCACCCCCTAAAGCAGTGTGGGTCTTAATCGGTCCAAAGCTGAATAAGCTAATGTCACTGGCAGGATGCCCTCGATAATCCGAGCCGTCATACGCTTGAGCACAGTCTTCAATCAGAAGCAGATGATGCTGGCGGGCAAACTCTGCGATCGACTCTAGCGACATTCGACTCCCAAACAGATGGGCGACCAAGATAGCTTTTGTTTTGCTGGTTAAACTGCGTTCCAGACTGGCATAGTCAACAGATAACGTCGCCATCTCCAAATCAACAGGCACAGCGACCAAGCCGTGATGCTCCAGAATTCGTACCATATCGGGAATCGTGATGGCAGATACCAGCACTTCACTCCCTGGCGGTAAAGCGATCGCTTGCAACCACAGATCAAAGCCACTCCGTACTGATAAACAGACTAAACTGTCATGGTTTGCTGACCATAGAGTTTCTACCTGGGTTTGTAGCGTGTCTGGATGGTGGGGCTGGAGCGAGGCAATTGCCCCGATCGCTAAATCTCGCCAACCAATATCCGGTGTCCCACGTGGAATCATACCTGCTGACTCAGTTAAATCTCGTCACTGGCAATCACTTCTGTTTCTGCCTGGGCAGCGGCTAGCCAGTCCTGCATGGCGGGTAATGCCCAAATGGCATCCGCATAAGCCTGACAAATTGGATCCAGCGTGACGCCATACGTGGTAAATCGTGACACCACCGGAGCATACATGGCATCGGCGATCGTAAAGGCACCAAACAGAAAATCGCCACCGCGACCAAACCGTTGCCGACAGTCGCGCCAAATAGTGGTGATGCGATCGATATCCGCTTGAACCCCGGGAGCCATGCCTTTCCCAGGCAGGCTAGCGCGGCAATTCATCGGCATATTTTGGCGGAGGTTAACAAAACTGGCATGCATCTCAGCGCTGATCGATCGAGCCGTCGCGCGCGCTGCCGGATCCACAGGCAACCAGTGTAACTCTGAAAAGCGCTCAACCAAATGTTCCAGGATTGCCAGCGAATCCCAAATAATCAAGCTGCCATCATGCAGCACAGGCACTTTACCGGCTGGGGAATACTGCCGCAGTTGGCTGGCAGTTTTGGGCGTGTCTAGCGGAATGCGGATTTCTTGAAACTCTAGTCCGACCTGCCGCATGGCTAACCAGGGGCGGAGTGACCAGGAAGAATAATTTTTATTGCCAATAATCAAGGTCAATTGGGACATTTTTTTGTCTCCATTGGCGGCTCTTGGTATACAACATGGACAGATTACACATGGTGCGGTTCGGGTAGGTCGAAACTACTGGGTTTAGGACGAAGGGGCATTGGTTCAGATGGGACGAATTTTTATTTCAGCCGGTCATGGTGGTCAGGAAGATGGCAAGGTCGATCCTGGTGCCGTAGTAGCGGGTACCACAGAAGCACGAGAGATGATCTTAACCCGCGATTTAATCATGGCGGAGTTGCAAGGTCGGCAAGTAGAGGTGCTGTCTGTACCTGATGATCTCAGTCTGGAGCAAACGATCGCTTGGATCAATGCCCGTGCCCGTTCGGGAGATGTGGCGCTGGAAATTCATGCTGACGCATCGACCACCTCATCAGTACGTGGCAGTAGTGTGTTTTTCATTGCCCAGAATGAAGAACGCCGGAAACATGCCGACCTGCTACTGTTGGCATTGTTACGCCGAGTGCCGCAATTACCCAATCGAGGCGCTAAACCTGATACCTCAACGGGAACAGGCAGTTTAGCCTTTTGTCGGCAACTGCTTCCTGCCTCATTGCTCATGGAAATTGGCTTTCTGACTAATGCGGACGATCGCACCTTAATTCAAAACCGTCGCAAAGAGATCGCTACTGGCATTGCCGACGGCTTACAGGCATGGAGTCAAGCGATCGCTGTACCCACTCCCCTGCCTAGCCCTAGCCCCAGTCCAACTCCCACGCCCAGCCCAACGCCAGTAGTTACTCCCAGTCCCATAGCCGCGCCTTTCGCCACAACCCCTACAGTTAGCTACCCCACCTGCAACATCAATTTGAATTCCCAAAACTATGGGGAAAAAGGCATCATTATCAATGGCAATTCCTTTATTCCTGTAGATTTGGTCGATCGCCTAGGGGTTGATGTCACTCAAAACCCTCAAATTCGCAAAGTTTCCTATCGCAATGTGGTGTATATCAAAGCGATCGATTTGCGGGAATTTAACATTTCCGTCGGCTGGGACAATCCCACTCGCACCGTCATCTTACGTACTATTTTGCAGATTTGTCCTAACCAAATTGATCGACTATCAGGACATGGCAAAACCTCTGACGTGCAAATGTTAATGTTCCTCAAAGCTAATAATGAAGCTGCATTGAAAGACTTTGCTGATCTTCCCAAACTGTATCGTGAAGAGGGCGATCGCGAAGGAATTAACTACGATATTGCCTTTGCCCAAATGTGTCTAGAAACCTCATTTTTACGGTTTGGTGGTACTCTGCAACCTAGCCAGAATAACTATGGTGGTTTAGGTGGCATTGGCAATGAATCAGGTGGTGCCTCATTTCCCAGTGCCCGCTTAGGAATTCGTGCCCATATTCAACACTTAAAAGCCTATGCCAATACACAACCCTTAGTTGAAGAAGTGGTTGATCCGCGATTTAATTTTGTGGCTCGCGGCATTGCGCCATTAGTGCAAATGTTGGGCGCTCGCTGGACGGCAGATGCCGAATATGGCACTAAAATTTTGGCAATTCTCAGACGCCTTTATGAAGCGGCAGGTATTCTTTAGCTGCGTAGCATCGGCTCACAAAATGGGATTAGGGTAATTCATTAGTTTTAGTTACCCAGTTAGTCAAAGCCAGAGAAAGGGCACGTTAGCCATAACGTTGCTAGCTGCTACTGTATGGGTCGATCGTCCCGCTCCCAATCCCAGTCCCCTAATTCCTCCGGCTCAGGCACTTTAGGAGAAGCCTTTGTCGCCCAATGGTTGCAAGCCAGAGGTTGGGTCGTTTTGTACCGACGCTGGCATTGTCGCTGGGGCGAGTTGGATCTGGTGATTGCCCAACGTGATCCAGAGTCCGATCGCTTAGTGTCCATCGCCTTTGTCGAAGTAAAAACCCGCAGTTCGGGCAACTGGGATGCCGATGGTCTACTAGCCATTACATCTCAGAAACAAGCCAAACTCTGGAAAGCCGCGCAATACTTTCTCGCTGATCATCCTCAACTGGCTGAGCTTCCTTGCCGCTTCGATATTGCCTTAGTCTCCTGCCAACGAGTGGTTAACCTCCAAACCGACGATCCTTCCCTCTCACTAACCACCCAAATTCGCTCCGGCTACCGCCTCACCCTCAACGACTACCTACCCGCCGTCCTCATGCAATAATCTCCGCCCAGCCCATTGTCCTCCCCTCCCTATCGCCCCCATCCATCCCATTTCCCCACCTGATTTGTGACAGAATCTGAGGAGAAATATTACAAACTATTACAGAGAAACTGGGAGTGCGATCGCAATGCCGCACAATAATTGCGGAAGGTAACTGAGTCTAAAGGTGCTGTATGCGGTGTGCTAGCAGTCTTCAACCAGACAATGTTAGTTGCACACAGTACACGCTCAGGCATATCATTTGCTCTTGAGCCGAAAAGCCTTGTTCAGGAACCACTCTAGATCCTTTGCAAAGTTGAGCAATGCTGAATTTTTGTCAAGGTTGATGTAGATGGTTCACAGGCAGACTTGGAAGCCGATTTGGGAAACCCCATACATAACACAACCGGTTACATTCTTCTGGAGGAATCCATCAATGAGTATTGTCACGAAATCAATCGTGAATGCTGATGCTGAAGCTCGCTACCTCAGCCCCGGCGAACTGGATCGGATCAAGAGCTTTGTGACAACGGGTGAGCGCCGCCTGCGTATCGCTCAGACCTTAACCGAATCCCGTGAGCGGATCGTTAAGCAAGCTGGCGATCAACTGTTCCAAAAGCGCCCTGATGTTGTTTCCCCCGGTGGTAACGCTTATGGCGAGGAAATGACCGCTACCTGCCTGCGTGACCTCGACTACTACCTGCGTCTCGTGACCTATGGAGTGGTTGCTGGTGATGTCACCCCGATCGAAGAAATCGGTATCGTTGGCGTTCGCGAAATGTACAACAACCTGGGCACCCCCATCCCGGCGGTTGCTGAAGGCGTTCGTGCGATGAAGAGCGTTGCAACTTCCATGATGTCTGGTGAAGATGCTGCTGAAGCAGGTGCTTACTTCGATTACATCATCGGCGCAATGCAGTAAGGGTCTTCCCAACACTGCACATAACCAAAATATCGCTCAAGATTACGTGATTTAAGGGATTTAATCATGCAAGACGCAATCACTTCGGTTATTAACTCCTCAGACGTACAGGGCAAATACCTGGATTCCTCGTCTCTGGACAAGTTGAAAGGCTATTTCTCCACTGGCGAACTGCGCGTTCGGGCTGCAACTGCAATCAGTGCTAACGCTGCTGGTATCGTGAAAGAAGCTGTAGCTAAGTCGCTGCTGTACTCTGACATCACCCGTCCCGGTGGTAACATGTACACCTGCCGTCGTTATGCTGCTTGCATCCGCGACCTCGACTACTACCTCCGCTACGCAACCTACGCGATGCTGGCTGGCGATCCTTCCATCCTGGATGAGCGCGTTCTCAACGGCTTGAAAGAAACCTACAACTCTCTAGGTGTACCCATTGCGGCTACCGTACAAGCAATCCAAGCGATGAAAGAAGTGACCGCTGGTCTAGTGGGCGCTGACGCTGGTAAAGAAATGGGCGTTTACTTCGACTACATCAGCTCTGGCTTGAGCTAACACTACGGTGACTAGCGGCTGGGTACTGTATCAGTTACCTGACGCTGATTCGCTAACCTAATGAGGCTTGAAAGTCCGGGGTGGGGGCTAGCCTGTTAAAGGCTGATCTAGATTCTAGAGTTGTTTTGATGGTCTAGTTCTCACTCCTGACTTTCAACCTTAATTCACTGGTCTTCCTGACCCCCATAGAAGAGTTTTTGCTTTAAAAGCATTCAGTCAATTCAAACGTTGCTCTTGGCGTTGCTAACGTTTGTTCACATTCAAGATTTCTAGACTCACTCCAGGAGAGACAGCCCTATGCGCATGTTTAAGATTACCGCCTGTGTGCCAAGCCAAACCCGCATCCGGACTCAGCGCGAGCTGCAAAATACCTATTTCACGAAGCTAGTTCCCTTCGACAACTGGTTCCGTGAACAACAACGCATCATGAAAATGGGCGGCAAAATTACCAAGGTTGAGCTAGCTACTGGTAAGCCTGGAGCAAATACAGGGTTGCTGTAGGTTTTTCTATCGGTTTTGTTCACTCTGTTTTAATCAGTAAAACAGATGCGAGTGAGAGGTCGGGCTGACCTCTTTTTTATTGCAACGCTGGGTTGGACTATGCCAATGATGCAACCACTCTGGTCATCTGCACCCCCGACTCTAACGCTCCTGGAGCATCACGTTCATGTTTGGCGATCGTCCTTGCAGCGATCAGCAACCGAATTAGCAGAACTCATACAAACCCTGTCACCTGACGAACAGCAACGTGCCGAACGCTTTCGGTTTCCGATCCATCAACAGCGGTTTATTGCTGGTCGGGGCATCTTGCGATCGCTCTTAAGTCAATATCTCCAGTGTGATCCGGCTAGTCTGAATTTTCGCTATGGGACTCAGGGCAAGCCAGAACTACAGGTAGCCGCCGAGCAACCTCACCTACAATTTAATCTGGCCCACTCCGATGATTTAGCGGTGTATGCGATCGCGCGTACCGCTCCCGTTGGCATTGATTTAGAGAAAATTCGCGCGATCGCGGATTTATCCCAACTCACCCACCGCTGGTTTTCCGCTCAAGAACATGCAGCCATTCAAGCGGTCTCCCCAACGGAGCAAGCAGCTACCTTTTTCCAGTATTGGACCTGTAAAGAAGCGGTACTGAAAGCCCGAGGTCAAGGCGTAGGCGAGTTGAAACTGGTCGAAATTGCCCTGGACAATAACCGTGGCAATCCGGTATGGCTTCAGCCAGAACCAGACCTCATGCCTACCTGGCAACTGCGATTATTTACTCCAGCCCCAGACTTTATCGCTGCTCTTGCTGTTCATACCCCCCAACTGCAAGTTGCATTTTGGCAATGGTAAACACCATGCCTTTGACAAAATTTAAGGAAAATTTGACAGGTTTACCGGAAATGCGGAAGTATTAATTAGAGTGTGAAACCGCAAAAAATTGTCAGGACGACGGGATTAAAGCTCAAAACCTTAATGAGATGGCTTAATTCTCAAACCTGATAGTCAGTCATGCAGATGGTACGCTGCTCTAAGGTGATTCTGCATAACGCTGGACACGGCTGATTGTCTCCGCCTCATTGCAGCCAGATTCTGGGGTAGCCCAATCGCTCAGCATGGCTCAATTCTGGTCATCTGGTTGCTGAACTCAACTTCAACTTGGAAGCTTGCTGAACTCACTTTCTGCATGGTTTCGTGACTGGAGGAGCGGATGGTCACAGTATCCAGACAGATGCTTAAGCAACGTGAGGGCAGAAAGGTTTTCATTCTGTTGAACAGTTCGAGGATACCATCGTTAGTACAAGGCTATCGCTTCGCAACAGTTTCAGCAAGATGAAATGGTAACGTTCCAAACTCCCACAGGTTGGTTTATCGATCGATTGGTTAGCAATTAGAAATACGAGGGTCTATCGCTTCATGGAATTTTCGATCGCCGCCCTACTGGCAAACTTTACAGACGACAAACTGGTTGCCCCTAAGGTTCTAGAGAAAAAGCTGGATTGTAATGATGATGCCAGTGTGCGTAAACTCCAGATTGCCCTGGATGCGTTGGAAAAAATTGGCATTCTGGTCAAAGAACGGGGACGTTATCGCCGGGTGACGGAAGAAGGCGTCGTCGAAGGCAAATTACGCTGTTCCAGCAAGGGCTTCTGCTTTGCGATTCAGGATGTGGAAGGGGCAGAAGATATTTATATCCGGGAAAGCCAATTAAATAATGCCTGGAACGGCGATCGCGTCTTAGTAAGAGTTACAAAAGAGGGGAGCCGCCGCCGCAGCCCCGAAGGCGAAGTCCGGTTAATTTTGGAGCGTTCGAATCCTTCTGTCTTAGCACGGGTGAAACAGAGCGATAACAACTTTTGGGCAATGCCCTTAGACGATCGTTTGCTATTTGAATTGCAGTTGCAACCGAATGGTGGAGATTTAGAATCCGCGATCGACCAACTCGTGCATGTGCAGGTATTACGGTATCCTTTGGGGCAACATCCCCCCCTCGGCAAAGTAGCTCGGATTTTGGGTAGTGATACAGAAGCTTCAGATATTGACATTGTCTGCTGTAAACACGATTTACCCCAGGCCTTCTCGGATGCCGCCTTGGATGAAGCGAAGTCACTATCTACCAAATTGACGAAGGCAGAACTGAAGCAGCGTTTGGATCTGCGTGATCTAACCACGTTAAGCATTAAAGCTGACATCCGGCAGGCAAGACATGACAGTGTAGATGATGCGATTACCTTAGATCAAACCAAATCTGGGCAATGGCGCCTGGGAATTCATATTGCTGATGTGTCGCACTATGTCACTCCCGGCTCCTGGATCGATCGTGAAGCTCAGAAGCGGGGAGTTTCAGTATATCTGGGGGATCTAGTTGTCCCCATGTTGCCCGATCAATTAACCACCAATTTATGTGCCTTTCAGGTTGGTAAAGATCGGCTAGCGGTTTCGGTACTGGTGACATTGAACGCTGCTGGGGAGGTGATTGAATACGAGATTCAGCCCACGGTGATTCAAGTTGATCATCAACTCAGTTATCAGCAAGCTCAGGCAATTCTAGAGCGAGCAACGAATCCCGCACCAACCGCCGACATTCAAGAATTTAAGTCCGTTTTTGAACTACTGGATCAGATCGCCGCATTAAGTGAGGCGCTGAAAGAACAACGACGGCAACGGGGAGCATTTGAGCTAAATTTGCCTGAAAAACCACTCCCTAATGACAATCAGGTGGAGCAAACTGACAAATTCTTGTTCACACCCAAGTTTCACTATGATGATGAGGGCGCATTAGGGGCAATGGTGGTGTCCCCGTCTGTTCCCACCCATGGCATGATTGCCGAACTGATGTTACTAGCCAATCAACTGGTTGCTGAACACCTGCAAGCGTTGGGTGTGCCTGGCATTTATCGGGTTCATGCCACTCCCGACCCAGATGATGTGCAGGAGCTGATGAAACTGGTGGCCAGCATGGGCATTGACTTGCATCTCGAGCAAGAAGATGAGATTCATTCGCAGGATTATCAGCGCTTCACCCAAAAGTTTGCCGAATCTGGGGCTGAACGTGTCCTCACCTATCTGCTACTGGAAACATTGAAGCCAGCGTTTTATAGCACAGCACCCCGTGCCCACTTTGGGCTAGCCCTGGAACAAGGCTATACGCACTTCTCTTCCCCAGTCCGTCGCTATCCCGATTTACTCGTCCACCGAGTGTTACATGCGGTGTTTGACGAAGGTCGCGATCGCAAAACGGCTCGCACCAAAGAAGTTGTGAATCTGCGCCATAGTTCCTGTCATGGTGAAATTAGCTGGAACGTTCTACCCCCAGAACTCCACCAAGAGTTGGAATCCCACTTTCATGCCGTGGCGGTGCACTTAACTGAGCGCGAACGAATTGCTCAAGAGGCCGAACAAGACTTAGAAGGCTTAAAGAAAGCCGAACTGATGCGCGAACGGACAGGCGAAATCTTCCACGGTCTCATCACTGGGGTGCAGTCCTATGGACTATTTGTAGAAATTGAGGAACTGCTCGTTGAAGGGCTGGTTCACGTCAGTTCTTTAAAAGACGATTGGTATGAGTATCGATCGCGGCAACAAACCTTAGTAGGACGCAAAAACCGCAAGCAATACCGCCTCGGCGATCGCATTGAAGTTCAGGTCAAGAGCGTAGATTACTACCGTCAGCAAATTGATCTGGTGGCAGTAGGAGGAGGGAGTCAGGCAACCGAGGACGATGTGGAACCCGACGATCTGGATGATGCTCCAGAGATGGATTCCGAAGAGGAATAGAATTATCGACTGGAACACCAGTCTTTACCCTTTCAGCGATTCCGGCGTCACTCTGACTAATTGATAAGCGCCAGCCCGAGCCAATTCTTGATATTGGTCGGGTGATAGTCCAGTTTGTTCTAACATCTTAGGCATGGCAATAATCAGGGCACCGGACATTAGATCGGAGTCCAGCATCCGGCGTTCCAAATATCCTTCCACTCTGGAGGCGCGGAAAAAATACCGGACTCGTCCCTGGGTATAAAACACAAGGCTAGGTTTCTCAAAGCCCACCATGAGAATGCGTTCTTTCGGACGTTCTGCCTGTACGGCTACTTGAGCTAACTGGCGTAAGGGTAGCTGGCGCTCAGTATCAACAATCAACAGCATCGGATGCACAACCAGCATCAAAAACATGAGAAACCCAAGCAAATTGGCTGTCCAAATCCACCGCCTACGCCATAGAAGCAGTCCAGCGATCGTCAGTGCCGTCCCGAGTAAAATCAAGCTGCCTAACATAGGCAAGCCAGATTCCTGAAGCCGTAAACCTAGCTTCGGCATCGCCGCATCTTCATCGAGCCAATTCGGACTTTTGAATAGCACGATCGCTAACGCAACTAGCACCCCACTATTCAAGCATTGGCTCCACACAAGCCGCGATCGTCGTCCTGGTTCGCTCCAATCCTGCCCCCATAATTGCGCCACTAAAATCGCGGCAGCAGGAACCAGAGGTAATGTGTAACTGACAACTTTAGTACTGGCAACGGTGAAGAAGAGCAACACCACCCAGAACCAACTCAGAGCAAAGAGGCCTAAATGCTGCGATCGTGGTTGCTCTTGCCAACTCTGGCGCTGGAATGGTCGCAGTCGAACGATCGCGGCAGGCAGATAAACTGACCAGGGTAAAAAGCCTGCTAGCACAATCAAGATATGAAAATACCAAGGTTCCTTATGGCGATTTACAACCATCGTAAAGCGCTCAAAGTTGTGATAGCCAAAAAACGCGTCGATAAAGGCATCACCATTCGCCAGGGTAACTAACACATACCAGGGCACAGCAATCAGCAAGACAATCAAGCCACCTCGAAGCAGCTTAAGTTCTCGCAATACTGTCCAGCCATTGTCCACATACAGCAAAAAAGTAGCAATAATTAGCCCAGGTAGCACAATCCCCACCGGTCCCTTAGCTAACACAGCGAACGCCATGAGGACATAAAACACTAGATACCAACGTTGTTGTGCGGAAGGTTTGGGTTGGGCATATCCCAGGAAAAACGCCAATAGCGATCCACCCATGCAGGCACTGAGCAACATATCAGAATGCCCAGTCCGACCCCAGCCGAAGGTATAGGCATTCAGGATGAGCATGGTGGTGCCGAGAACGGCAAGGAGCGGAGTGGGGACAGGTCGTAGGGAAGAAGATGAGCTAGGTAAGGTAGATGGGGCAGATAGCGCTTGAGGATCGTGGCTAGCTGTATCCTTAGCGTCCTGCCGTCCTGGCGATCGCCCAAAGTGCCAAAGGGTGTAGCCACTCATGAAAGTCAGGGCTAGGGCAGAGAGGGCAGAGGGTAGACGGGCTGACCATTCGTTGACACCAAAGGTTTTATAGGCGATCGCCATCAGCCAGTAGATTAGGGGTGGCTTATCAAATCGGGTATCGCCATTGAAATAGGGGGTGATCCAATCTCCAGTTACGGTCATTTGTCGAGCCGCTTCTGCAAAGAGGGGTTCTGTTTCATCAATTAACCCGGTGTTACCCAAATTCCAGAACAGCAGCAACCCAGCGAGTACCAGCACCCAAAACACCAATCCTGCCCCAATCAGTTTGGGATGTTTTGTCCACAGGTTGCTGAATTGCGGCATGACACGATCGGGATTTAGTTGTTTGAATATCTGATCGATTTGCTTCATCCCATCTCCCCCATCACTGCCATGCTCCGACCTTAATTTAACGACAAACCGTTACCTATTGTTACAAGAATTGCCTCCAGTGGTGATTGCACCTTAGCAATCATTGCCCTCATCATCGCTAGATTGCTATCTCGCTCATTCCGCTGCCCTGCCCATAGTCTATCTACCTGATTTATGGGATTCTCAAGAAACGCAATTTGTTTCCTTGGGTTTCTTTCATCAATTGCCATGATTTTAGAGTCAAGTCACTACTGGCTAAAAAATGCTCATGTTCCAGAATCCCTGATGGTCAAGAGTAAGCAGGGAAAAAGCCGCAATTGGTCTACTGCGCCTACCGAGCAGCTCGATCGAGCGGCTTTGTTACTGGTAGATTTGGAAATCATGGATGGGTTTATTGCTAGCATTGCTACGGCTGGTACCCTCAGTTCCTACAACTATCCCTCGGTCGATTTGCAAGGTGGTATGGTGTTCCCCTGCTTCGTAGACCTACATACTCATCTGGATAAGGGACATATCTGGGAACGTACTCCCAACCCCGATGGGACATTTGATAGCGCGATCGCGGCATGTGCCACAGATGGAGCTTACTGGAACGCGGACGATGTCTATCGGCGTATGGAGTTTGGACTGAGATGTAGCTATGCCCACGGCACCAAAGCCATTCGAACCCATATTGATGCGGCGGGGGAACAAGCAGCAATTAGTTTAGAAGTATTTGACACTCTCCGTTACGAATGGGCAGACCGCTTAATTTTGCAAGCGGTATCTCTCGTCTCGTTAGATTATTGGCTGACTCCAGAGGGAGAAAAACTGGCTGACCAGATGGCTGCGATCGCTGGCATTTTGGGCGGCGTGATTTATATGAATCCCGATGTAGAAGCCCAGATTGATCGCATCTTTACCCTGGCAAAGGAACGGAATCTCAATCTAGATTTTCATACCGATGAAACAGAACAACCAGACTCGATCACATTACGATTAGTGGCAGAAGCCACGCTCCGACATCGCTATCAAGGTCGAGTGGTGTGTGGACATGCTTGTAGTCTTGCTACCCAGTCGCCTGAAGCAATAGAAGCAACGATCGCTTTGGTGAAACAAGCTGGCATTGGCGTCGTCAGCCTGCCACTCTGTAATCTCTATTTGCAAGATCGCCAACCTGGACGTACCCCTCGGTGGCGTGGCGTCACGTTATTACACGAACTCAAAGCCAAAGGCGTACCGGTAGCATTAGCGAATGATAACTGTCGTGATCCCTTTCATGCCTTTGGGGATCATGATGTGCTCGAAGTCTTCTCGCTATCTACTAAAATTGCCCATCTTGACCAGCCTTACAGTGACTGGTGCTGTGCTGTCACCCGCACTCCAGCAGATTTAATGAATCTGCCCACCGTCGGCAGAATTGGTGTAGGTTTACCTGCCGATCTGGTTTTATGCAAAGCCCGTCGCTATAGCGAACTGTTCGCCCGATCGCAAAGCGATCGCATTGTGTTGCGTGATGGGCAGGCGATCGACACAACCTTACCTGACTATGCCGAATTAGATGATTTAGCCCTTTAATCGAGAACGACAAGGTCTTCCTGCTGTGAACTTAAACGGCACAACTACTATTAGTTAGTTAAACTATTTGGTTTGGATTGCTAGGGCTACTGTTGGGATTCGGTAATTAGGTCACTAATTAAAACGATCGCTAAAAATACTCCAGCAACGGTTAACCCGATCGTGCGGCTGTGAGTAGTAGCAAGTGCCATTAATGCCAGAATGATTAGCGTTGGTAATTTGGTTTTGACGAACGTTTCTAATATCTGACTGAGGTCGCTATTCAAAGCTTGGCGTTCGGCTAACGTGCGCCGATCGCTGAAATAGCTGAGTAATTGACCACTTTTAATTAAGGTAAATAACTTACTGCGAGTCGCAGGATAAAACGTCGGTCGCAGGGTTAACGCCCGATCGAAATTCGAGACTGCCCCTTCATAATGCTGCAATCGTCGTAATAGTAAGCCCCGTTGATACCACAGATGATGGTCGTTCGGTTTCAGCGCGATCGCGCGATCGTAACTAGCGATCGCCGCTTCGTAATCCCCTAGCTGTTTCAGCGTTCCGGCTCGTAACCTCCACAGGTCAGCATCCATCGGATTCAACGCCAACGCCTGATCATAACTATTGAGTTCTTCATCATAGCGATCAAGCCCTTGTAACAGGGAAGCCCGGATGCGCCAGGATTGTTCATCATCGGATTTAGCGGTAATGGCTTGATCACAACAGGCGATCGCCGCGTCTCGCTGGTCTAGTTTAGCTAACACCTTTGCCCGTAATTGCCAGAGATCAGGATGCTCTGGTTCCAGTTCCATTGCCCGATCGAGAGTATCTAGACTCTCTGGATAGCGTTCTAAGTCAAATAGCACTACTGCCCGATCGTGCCACAGTCGGGCATTGTGCAAGTCTAACGATAAGGCGCGATCGTAACTCTCTAATGCGGCTTCATAGTCATACAGTTGCTGCAAAGCCTTGCCTCGACATTGCCATAGGTCAGCATTTTCTGGACGGAGGGCTAAGGCTTGGTCATAACTAGCGATCGATTCTCGATAGCGCTGCTTTTGCAGCAAGACATCGGCACGGCTACGGATGGCTGCAAAGTAGTGTGGGTTCAACTCGATCGCCGCATTGTAGCAAGCGATCGCTTCTTCAAAGGCTTGTTGTGCTGTCCAGTGTTGCCCCTGTTGATACAGCAATACCGGTTTTAACTCTGGTGCTGTTTGCTCATCTGCAATCAACAACTGGCGTTCTTGAGGAGGCAACGCCGCATAGTGTTGATAGTCCACCGAAGAATCATGACTCTGGCTCATAGACTGACAGTTACCAGATACAAGGGGCTGAAGCTATTCCCTTGTTCTAAAGCAAAAGCAGCATAGCGGTCAAACTGGTCAGCAAAATCGCGTTATAGACGGCATGGTCAGCAGTACTGGCGCGAACTCCAGCCTCTTGAGCCTGCATCTCGTCCTGGAATTGCCGTAAGTGCCGATGATAGCCATATTTGTAACGACAAGCGAACAGAAAGCCAGGGACAAATAACGTTAGCCCCATGAATAGAGGAATCCCCATAATTAGGTGAGCCAAACCAAACGTAATTGATCGCTTGACCATGCCTTTCCAGGTATGAATCCCCTGCCGGAAGATTTTCTCCTCTATTTCTGCCAGAAACGGCACTGCCAGAATCATTAAGAGCCAAAAGCCGATCGTCAGCACTGTGCCCGCATCAAACTGAAGCAGCCCAGTTGATGCAGCAACCTCATCCGCTTGTTGAATAGCGATCAGCGGTTGAATAGTGACATTGGTGGAATAGCCGAATAACCAATTTGCCCAACCCATTTGCATAAAGTCGGGGGAAATTGTCCCTAGTACTCCAGCCGTAAATAAGGTGCAGGCAAGAATTAAGATTGCTCGAACGTAGGTGAGTGGTCCACTCCGAAAATAAACCCACCAAACTAAATCCAAGCGATGTTTGTTTTTCCATACTTCTCGCCCAATCAGCCAGACCATAATGCCGGAAAAGGCGATCGACACGAGGGCTTTAAATATTTCAACCCAAACGCCTTGTCCGTAATGGGTAATCAACAGAAAGGTTGCCAGAAATAATAATGGATATTTGAGGAGACTCAGGCAAACTTTGCTATACAGGAATGCGCGTTGGAAGCGGGGTTTGGTGTAATCCACGGGTGAGTGCAGGGAACGATCGCGACTAGTAGTAGACTGACTGTTGCAGCCTAGCAAATATTGTCAACATACTTCAGAGTTGCGGCTGCTGCCCTACGTAAGCTTAAGGAAATTGTGTCATGAGTACAGAAGTCGATCCCGTGAAATTGATGAAACAGATGGTTGGACAGGCAGCCGCCGCTAGAGTCAAATCTGGTTCCATCGTCGGCTTAGGCACTGGATCAACGGCTGCCTACATGATCGAATCATTGGGAGCACGCTTAAAGTCCGGGGAACTACAGAACATCAAAGGAGTGACTACGTCATTTCAAGGAGATGTACTGGCGAGAGAATACGGAATTCCCCTCACAACCCTGAATGAAGTCGATCGCATTGATATTGCGATCGATGGGGCGGATGAAGTGGACCCCAACAAAAACCTGATCAAAGGCGGTGGGGCAGCCCATACCCGCGAAAAAATTGTCGATGGCTTTGCCGAAGAATTCATTGTGGTCGTTGATAGCGGCAAGCTGGTCGAGAAGCTGGGCACCACCTTTTTACTGCCGGTAGAAGTCGTCCCGATGGCAATGACGCCAGTGATGCAAGCGATCGAAAAACTGGGAGGGCAACCCCAACTCCGGATGGGCGTGAAGAAAGCAGGACCAGTCATCACCGACCAAGGCAACTTCGTGATTGATGTCAAATTTGCCAATGGGATTGATGATCCAGCTGGGCTAGAACAGGCAATCAATAATATTCCGGGTGTGCTGGAAAATGGCTTGTTTGTTGGCGTTACGGATCTGGTACTAGTTGGTGAAGTGGTAGACGGCAAACCCATTGTGCGGGAGATCTAACAAGATTTGGGTAATGGAAGATGTTGAGTCATTCGGCATCATCCATTCCCGCTATCGCTTTTTTTCTATCCGCTTGAAGCAAAAAAGTTGGTACTGTCTACCGTTTAATAGCCTAAATTTTTACGCAAGGAATATCAGGTATCCATAGTGATTTCCCTCAGAAGTCTGGGCACTCTGGAGAGAGAGGCATCAAATGGATAGTACCTCCCATGCGTGTAGATCGAGTATTTGGTGATCTGTTTGATTGGATTAAGCGAGTTCTGAGTTGGAAAAAGGGCGAGGAAGTAGTTCGTAAACCCTACGAGGTACTGAAACTCATTAGAGGCAGACGAGGCATTCTCAAGCTAGTGACGCGAGATATGCCGAGAGCCGTTCGCACATATATCTTTTCGCCTTTTCCCGGTAATCAGACCAATGTGGTATCGTCCTATCAAAAAGACATTCATATTTGTCTCGATCACTTATGGGCGATCGAAGAGGAGAAAAGTAAACAACCGGCAAAAGCCGCTGCAAAATCGGCAACGGGACGATCGCAGCGCTCCCGACAACCTTTTGCAAACAGCCACCGCATTTGTGTATTTGAAGCGTCTCGCTTCATGAGCAAAGATGGAACATATAACACTAATATGATTTATTCCGAGGACTTAAACCTGCTCGGAAACGGCTTTCACCGTGATCAATATGCGGTGCCAATTATGGATGATCTAGCCAATTTACTGAAAGAATTTCCGATCGACACAATCGATTGGCAAGTGGAAATAGAAAGTAGTTGTAAGCGTTATCTGGGGGCTCACTGGCGACCCAATCGCTCACCGGAACCTAACTCCGCCATCAACTAAATAAGTCACACGGGTAAATCGCCGCGCGGATTAAACGTTTCCAGTTCCCGCAGCTTTTCATATAGTTCCCGTTCTGGCTCACTCAGCTCTTTCGGGGTGACAATCTGAACTTCCACGATCTGATCACCGCGTTTGCCGCTAACGCTAGGGTATCCCTTATTTGCCAACCGCAACCGTTGCCCTGATCGTACTCCCGGTGGAATTGTCATTTTGACTAAACCATCTAAGGTGGGGATTTCGATCGCTCCACCTAACACCGCTTCCGCTGGAGTGATCGGAATCTGACAGGCAACATCATTATCTTCCAACTTAAAGAAGGTATGGGGCGCTACGGTAATCTTGAGATATAAATCGCCGCCATTGACACCTTGCCCTTTGAGCCGCACCCGTTGTCCCGTCACCATCGCGGGTGGCATATTCACTTCCAGCGATCGCCCATCTTCCAGGCGAATCCGTTCCCGTCCGCCCAAATAAGCTTTCTCTAACGGCACCGTTAATCGAGCTTCCGCATCTCGCGGACTGGGGCGGGAAATCGTCCGAGTTTTTTTCGTTGTGCCAGGACGGTAAACATCCTGTGCCATCCCTGCCACCGTACCGCTTTCGCGGCGATTCAACAGTTGCTCCACAAAGCTGTTGAAATCCCGAAATTCCCCGTAATCAACATCACTACCCGATCGCTCACTACTCCGACCCGTCCAACCTCGGAAACCGGAGGCTTTGCCGCTGCCCTGAAAGCCTCGTTGTTGCCAATACCGCCCAAACTGGTCATACTGCGCTCGTTTTACCGAGTCTGATAATACTTCGTAGGCTTCATTGATCGCTTTGAATTTCTCTTCCGCTTCCTTATTGCCCGGATTTAAATCCGGGTGGTATTGCCGTGCCAATCGCCGAAAGGACTTTTTGATGTCCTCTGCACTGGCATCTCTGGACACTCCCAGAATGTCGTAATAGTTCCGAAAGTTTTGCATGGAAGAACGGATCAGTAAGCAGGTGGTATTGAGATAAACACGATCGTGGCTGGGCTAGTCCTGATCGTCATGCCGAATCAGCAGGATGTAATTCAACCATTAAAGCAAATCGCTGATCTAGAATGACGAAACTTACAGCCAATCATCATCGTCATCCCAATTATCTTCATATAAGTTAGGGCGATCGTTGCGGGGAGGGCGGGCTGCCGGACGCCGTTCTGACCGATCCCGCTCAGCAGGACGAGCGGCGGGTGGACGATAATCGCTGGAGCGATCAGAAGCATTGGAATAACTAGACCGATTCTCAGAACGCGCAGACTCCCGCTCATCCCAACCCCGATCTCTGGGGGAACGATCGTCCGGGCGCGGGGTACTCCGATTCGAGGCGCTATACGGATCGTTATAGCGCGGGCTGGGAGCAGCTGGGCGATCGCTATACCAGGAGTTGTTGCTACCGGCACTATAGCGATCGTCATTACGAGGAGTACTACTGCTGCCATAGTCGCGGCGATTGCTACGATCAGCATTAGCTCCACTGCCATAACCATACCGATCGTCATTGCGTGGAGTGCTGCTACTGCTGCCATAGTCGCGCCGATCATAGCGGTTATTGTCGTTCCAGGAGTTACTGCTGGGACTGCTGCTAGAGCTGTAATCCCGCCGCTCGTAACGGTTATCGTTCCAGGAACTACTGCCTGAACCATACCGATCGCTACCATAGCGTGGCGAATCATTCCAGGAACTGCCGCTTGTACCGTAGCGCGATTCTCCATACCGCCGATCGTCGTAGTAGTAATCTTCATCGTCATCGGTGAAGAAACTCTTGATGGCGCCAAAGAAGCTATCTTGTTCTTCTTCTTCCTTATTGCGTTGATAGACCTCCCGATTTAGGTCATACAAGGCATCTTGTAAATCAGCTTGGGCTTGATCAATGCCCCGATCGTCGTTTTGATTCAACGCGTCCCTTACCTGCTGCACCGCACGATCAATGCGAGTGCGATAGGGACTGACAAATTGCATCCCAAAGTCCAGAGTCGCTTCCCGCAGTTGCCGTTCTGCCTGGAAAGTTAAGGCTTCAGCACGATTGCGTTTCTCGACTTTGGCTTTGCGCTGGCGATCGGCATCAGCATACTCTTCGGCTTCCCGAATCATCCGGTTGACCTCATCCTGCGATAAAGTTGAGGCTTCCTGAATGGTCACGCTCTGCTCCCGACCGGTCGTCCGATCCATTGCCGTAACTTGCAGAATGCCATTGGCATCAATATCAAAGGCTACCTGCACCTGAGGAATGCCTCTGGGAGCTGGGGGAATCCCGACTAACTTGAACCGACCCAGGGATTTGTTCCCTACAGCCATTTCCCGTTCACCCTGGAGGACATGGACTTCCACCATCGTCTGATTGTCTTCTCCCGTCGAGAAAATATCCGATCGCCGCACGGGAATGGTGGTGTTACGGGGGATCAGTTTTTTCATCACCCCGCCGATCGTTTCCAGACCGAGCGATAGCGGGGTGACATCTAACAACAAGATATCTTTGACTTCACCCGCCAGAATCCCCGCTTGAATGGCAGCTCCCACTGCTACCACTTCATCCGGATTGACATTCTGGTTCGGTTCACGATCGATAAAACTCCGAACTAATTCCTGCACCACGGGAATTCGGCTCGAACCGCCCACCAACACGACCTCATCAATCTCACCGGGTCCGATCGCGGCATCTCGCAACGCCTGTCGCACGGGACCCCGTAAGCGAGTGAGTAAATCGTTGCACAAGCCTTCAAATTGCGATCGGGTTAAACGAGTTTCTAAGTGCTTGGGACCGTCAGCAGTTGCCGTGATGAAGGGGAGATTAATTTCGGTGGTAGTCACACCTGAGAGTTCAATCTTGGCTTTTTCGGCAGCTTCGGTGAGTCGCTGGAGTGCCTGCCGATCTTTGCGTAAATCAACGCCCTCTTGTTCCAAAAATTGCTCGGCTAACCAATCGACAATCCGTTGGTCGAAATCATTGCCGCCTAATTGAGTATCGCCACTGGTGGATTTGACCTGAAAAACGCCATCACCCACTTCTAAAACGGAAACGTCGAAGGTGCCACCGCCTAAGTCAAACACTAGAATGGTTTGGTTGCTGCGGCGATCGAGCCCGTAGGCAAGCGAGGCAGCCGTTGGTTCATTCAGAATTCGCTTCACCTCTAATCCGGCAATCCGGCCAGCATCCCGGGTAGCTTGGCGTTGAGAGTCATTAAAGTACGCCGGAACGGTAATTACGGCTCCAGTCACGGGTTCGCCCAGGTAGCGGCTCGCTTCTTCCGCCAGCTTTTTCAGGATCATCGCCGACACTTCTTCGGGCGCAAATTCCTTTTGCAAGCGGGGACATTTAATTCGAATATTGCCGACATCATCTTTGCGAATCGTGTAGGGCACTCGCTTCGAGTCGGCAACTAGTTCGGTATACTTGCGACCCATAAACCGCTTGACGGCATAAAAGGTATTCTGGGGGTCTAAGACGGCTTGCCGTCGCGCCATCTGCCCGACCAGACGTTCCCCCTCTTTACTAAAACCCACCACGGAGGGAGTCGTTCGCATTCCTTCTGCATTTGCGATGACGACTGGTTTTCCGCCTTCCATCACGGCGACGACGGAGTTAGTTGTACCCAGGTCTATGCCAACGACTCTGCCCATGCGTGTCTCAATCTCCCGTATGCTGCCTTGAGCAATACTCTAGTGTTAATTTTGCTGAATTTATTGTATCGTGCCCAAGAAGTTTGCCCTGATGCCAGAACTGGAACGATGAGATCCCGGTTAAATCACGGGAGACGATCGCTCTACTCCAAGCTGAATGCTTCATCTATCCTATTCAACGCTTAATATAAGCGCCGGAGGACATAGTCGGTCAGTTTAATTAACACTTGGCGGTAGGAGGACTGCGGTAAGTCTGCTAAGCACTCGATCGCCATCCGAGCATGATCCCGTGCCAGTTCTCGCGATCGCTCAATCCCTTGACTATCACAAATTAAGGATAGAGCTTGTTCCAAATCACCGGGCTGAGCAAACTCCCGCTCAATCAGCTTTTCCAGGTAAGGCTGTTCCTCTAAGGCATATAATACTGGAGCCGTCAGATTGCCGCTTTTCAAATCTGAGCCAGCTGGTTTGCCGAGTTCTTCGGTTGATCCTGTGAAGTCGAGAATATCATCAACAATTTGGAAGGCTAGACCCAGATTACGACCATAGCCGTAGAGGGCAGTCGCTAATGGCTCGGAGGTTTCGCTTAAGACAGCAGCCGCCTTGGAACTGTTAGCAATTAGGCTAGCAGTTTTGTAATAGCTTTTTTCCAGATACGCTTCGATCGATAAATCGGTTGCAAAGCGGCTCAGCCCTTGCTGAATCTCACCCTCTGCCAGATCCATAATCACTTGCGACAGCAGCTTCACTACTTCCAGGTTATCCAGGTTGGCCAGATACCAAGAGGATTGGGCGAACAGAAAGTCCCCCGCCAAAACAGCAATTCGATTGCCGAAGCTACTGTGAACGGTAGGAACACCTCGCCGGAGTTCCGATTCATCCACCACATCATCATGCACCAGGCTAGCAGTGTGAATCATTTCGGTGATTTCTGCTAACCGACGATGACGTGAGGTAATTTCTTCGCCTAACATCGTCGCTTTGGAGACCAGCAGCACGATCGCGGGTCTAACTCGCTTCCCTTTTGCCCCAAACAGATGCTCTGCCGCCGCATACAACACCGGATGACGCGCACCAATTAAGTTTTTGAGATTTTCGGTCAGCAGATCTAAATCAGCCTCGACAGGGGAAAAGAGGGAGGTAGCTGAAGTCATGGATATCCGACTCAGACAGGATAAAGGTTACGAAACTTTAAGTATTCTCTCCCCATTTTAAGCTAAGCGCTCCTCTGTCGAACAGAGGAATTGCATTTTAGACCTGCCAAACTTCTCAAAGCTAGACGGAGAGGCAAAAAATAGTTTTTTAATCTGTTCAACCCAGCGTTACGGTAGATCAACTGGTTTAGAAAAACAGTGGTAGACCGTCGGAATCTTGTGTTACCTTGACAGTAAGCATTGTAAAAATTAGCGCACTTGAGGGCGACTCAACGTAACGAGTTTTCCATAGGTTGTAAAGTGGCTACCCGATCTAATTGATTTCTTCCCTGAAGCTCAAACGTTTTGAGCCTGGCTCAGGAGTTTGAGAGGGTTAGAAGTCTGGATAGGTAGTTTTGACCAAGTGGATAAGCGTTTACTCAGGTTGAAGAAGCGGGTCATGCTGGAGCGATCGTCTAGCAGTCAGAAATGACTAGATAGATGAGCAGTTTCTTTTCATTAGGTGATTATCGGCTGGTTACAGCCCGATGTCAGCTCTGATCAGGATAGCTTTTCTTATAGTCAATTCAGACTGTCGGTAGATTACATCGCTGACTCGTTCATCAGTATCCTGATGCTAACTCAGTTGCAATCGCCCCATCCTAGCCATCTGTAATCAGAATGGCGAACTGATGCTGTTTTTATTTCAGCTTAACTAATTACAGCTTTTATCCCCGGCTCCGTGTTGCCATGACTTCCCCCAATATCGCCCTCACCATTCCGATTTTCGCCGCGATTTACCTATTGCTAGTTTATGTAGCGTTAGCATTTGCGCAACGAATGCAGCGATTGCGCAGGTCATAAACTGATGATTTTAGTATCTAACTAAGGATTGATTTTGCCATCCGGCATGCGGGTTTGGCGTAAATTGGCGCCGTCTAAATCAGCACAACCAAACGCATTGAGCCTAAAGCTAGCTCCGGCTTGAGTCGCATTCAAGTTGAAGCGAATGGAGGCATCATCATGAGCGTCGATGGTAGATTGGCGATCGAGGTTAAAGCTAAAGTCAGCTGAGTTGTCATCGGCGCTGAAATTGAAGTTAACTGCCGTACAGCCCAAATTTGCCGCCTCTAGGTTAGCCCGTTCCAGATTTGCCTGTTGTAGATCAGCCTCTTTAAGGCTAGTTTGACTGAGATTGGCATTCCGTAAGTTAGTGCGGCTGAGGTTGGCATTGCGCAAATCGGCTCGCTCTAAATTCGCCCCCTCTAGGTTGGCGCCTGCCAAATTGACGAAGGTTAAATCTGTACCAACCAGATTGGTATAGCGTAAGTCACAGCCAGGACATTCTCGGGTTTGCAGTAAGTGATTGACCCGCAGTTGATTCAGCCATTGCAAGCCATAGTTACCCATGACGATGCCTACGGCAACAGCTAGAGTGACGATCGCCAAATTTCGCTGTTTCATCGGAGTCACCTCGGCTAGTCAGTGGGTTTGTCAGGACGACGTTGATTCGGCAGTAAGGTTCCTGGCAATCCTTAACGAATTGCGAACAAAATCTTCGATGTTGTTTTGGAGGATGTTTGAAGCCTGCCATCCATTGCCTTCGATCCCTTAATTCCCCCACTCCTAAGGGATTTGGAACGCTCAGGTTTCTCCCCAATCAAGAGACGAGAAGATAGGAGTACATAAGTCTTCGCTTCAAACATCCTCCTTTGAGGAGATTTAATCTCCTGTTAGGGACATTACACGATCACAGCCGTCCGATTGACCGTCACTAGCGCGTCCATCAAGCTGCGAACTACAGCGATCATTTCCACTTCGCTCTGAAGTTTGTTAATCGCTGAACCAACACCCACACCAGCAGCACCAGCCGCGATCGCCATAGGGACAGTAACGCTGGATAAACCAGAAGCACACAGCACAGGTACAGACACAGCACGGGAGATTTCCGAAGCGGCGGCTAGAGTGGGAGCCGCTTTTTCAATCAAACCGAGGGTTCCGGGGTGAGTGGGTTGGCTGCTGGTGCCACCTTCGGTTTGGATAATATTGGCTCCCGCTTTGACTAATTCTTCTGCCAGTTGCACTTGTTGATCTAAGGGCAGAATGTGGGGAACGGTGACAGAGAGCAGGATGGTAGGCAGCAATTGCCGGGTAGCATGGGTGAGTGCCAATACTTCCTCAGCCTCAAACCGGCGTCCTTGGGCATAGAAGCTATCGAAGTTACCAATTTCGATCAAATCTGCTCCTGCTTCAACAGCGACCACGAATTGCTCGGGTTCAACGGCAGACACACAGACTGGGAGATGGGTCAGTTGTTTTGCCATCCGGACTAAGTCAGCGTCGGCAGCAATATCCACAAAGGTCGCACCGCCCCGATCGGCAGCCCGAACCACCATAGCAACGCGATCGTGATCGAAGTTGTTTAAGCCACTAATCACTTTGAGGGCATGTCCTTGGTGTAGAGCGGTGTGGAGCGTGGAGAGATTCATCATGTCTAGATCTCGCTAAAAGTTCGGATAGGGCTGTCCTAAATTGATCAGGGAATTTAGAGGGTGTGAAAGGAAGTTCTCATCTGCCTCCATCATCCCGGTTAGGATCGCTATTGCTCATTTTGACACCCAGGCTGGAGAGATTCTAGAGGGAGAGGTGGAATCTCCAGCGATCGCAGTATAGTAATCGTCGAAGTTTGAAATTGCACCTGTTATGGCGATCTCCCGGATGCATACTGTTCAATCCCCCATCATTCCGGTGGTGGGAGAACTGATTCGGCAAAACCCAGGCACAATTTCACTTGGACAAGGAGTAGTTTCCTATCCGCCGCCACCTGCCGCGATCGAGCAGATCGCGGCATTTCTCAGTCAACCGGATAACCACAAATATCAAGCTGTTCAGGGAATTCCATCATTACTGGAGGTAATTGCCCAAAAACTACAAGCTGAGAATGGCATGGATTTGTCAGATCGGGAGATTGTCGTTACCGCAGGCAGCAATATGGGCTTCCTGAATGCAGTGTTAGCCATCACCCAACCGGGAGATGAGATTATTCTGCAAACGCCGTATTACTTTAATCACGAAATGGCGATCGCGATCGCGGGGTGTCGAGCTGTGCTGGTGGCAACTGATGCCAACTATCAGTTGCAACTAGAGGCAATTGAGCAGGCAATCACTGAGCGTACGCGGGCCATTGTCACAGTTTCACCCAATAATCCTACGGGGGTCGTTTACCCAGAAGCCGACTTGCGCCAGGTGAACCAGCTTTGTCGTGATCAAGGGATTTATCACATTCATGATGAAACCTATGAATACTTCATCTATGACGAGGCTGAACATTTTTCTCCAGGCGCGATCGCAGGCAGTGCTGAGTACACGATTTCTCTCTATAGCCTGTCTAAAGCCTATGGGTTTGCCAGTTGGAGAATTGGCTACATGGCGATTCCCAGTCAGCTCCTGACTGCAATAATGAAAATTCAAGATACCAACTTGATTTGTCCAGCCGTGATTTCGCAATATGCCGCCGTGGGAGCATTACAAACAGGGGTAGACTACTGTCGATCGCAGATTCAAGCGATCTCTGAAGTCCGCTCCCTGTTGCTGAAACACCTCGAACCGATCCGTGAGCGCTGTGCAATTCCACCTGCTAAAGGCGCATTCTACTTTCTACTGAACCTCCCTAGCTCGATGGATGCTCTGGACTTGGTCAAACAGTTAATACAGGAATATCACGTTGCAGCGATTCCCGGAACTACCTTTGGCTTGTTGAATGGTTGTTACCTGCGAGTGGCGTATGGAGCATTGCAAAAAGAGACGGCAAGTGCCGGAATTGAGCGCCTAGTCAAGGGGCTGCAAGCAATTCTGTTTTAGTTGAGCCATTTCAGGAATTTTATTGCAGTTGATTGAATCTATGACCTGTGGGAGAGATCACACCGATTGCCCCATCGATCGCGTAACACTAGGTGTGATTCGGATCGCCTAGCGATCAGGCTGCAACTGCCCCTATTTCGTTTGTCTGATTCCCCAACAACATGAAATCTACTCAACCCAAACTGCTCCCTACCCTAATCTGTCTTGCGATCGTTGGCTTATTTGCAGCACTGATTCCCTATCCTGGTTTTGAAACTATTACCGTTATTCCACCAAATACACCCAAAAATTTAGCTGACAAAGATATCAGCTCTGCCTATGCGAATTGAGCCTCATCCCACGAGGAGCGTGAGCCATTCTTCCAAGTAAATATCTTGATGGCGATCAAGTAAATCTGCATAGGCTGGATGGTTTTTACTGAGCGTGTCCACTGGAAAATGAATTTGTTGGTGAGCCAAGAGGAGGCTGAACTGCTCATTGCCAGTAATGAACACGTCTGACCAGGCTTCTCGCCATTGCATCAGTCCATAGTCCTGCTCGAAATCAAGCTCAAAATCAACCAATGGATAATCACTGGACATACCTAGCCGTTGCCAGTGGTTTACTAGAAACTCTTGAGTTTGCTCCAGACTGTCGTTGACCTCTTCCATCCATTGCTGAATCAGCCAGTTAACACGCTGTTGCATCAAGACGAAATAAACTTCTTCACTTAACCGTGTGACTGAGCGCGGGACTTTGGTCATGAATAGTGCTTGGTGGTTAGTTGGCGCCCACAGCTTGGAGTAGGTTGTATATTGACCGATCGCCTCATCTTGCTTGGCTTGCGCTTTTAACCGCTGATTTTGGCTGGGATAATACTGCAAGTCATGCATCCGTAAAATGGGTCGATAACGTTCCATTCAAAAAATTCCTTGTTTTAGCCCTGCGAGGACTCGCACTTCAGATCAATCGCCATGACAGGGAATGAAGGTTCGATCGTCAGCGCTGTTAGGCAACTGTTAAATCGGTTGACATCACCAATGAGCACCAGCTATTCGGATGCTTGGTCATGCTACTGAGTATTGTTCCGAAACTAGGGGGCTATATAAGTCCTAAAGGATGGGTGCGATAGAGCAGCTTTGTACGAGGTTTCAGCCGAACACCTTGACCCACTCTGGCTAGGAGCGCGATCGCCTGTAAATAGAGTTACATCTTGGATACGGAGGAATTCGCAAATTGGTTGCATAAAAGCACAAATTTTTGCGGATGTCTTCCAACGTGAATGAACTGCGCCCACCAAGATCCTTATGATCCTGATGGGCGCAGATTCAGAAAATGATGTCACGGCAACACGCCGCTTAACTGCTGGTCAATAACACTTCTCCTTTCAGCATCCGTTGAGCCGCATCTAGCAGAGCTTCTTCCAGGTAGGGTTTGGTAAAGTAACCACTGGCTCCCAAGGAGGCTGCCATCTGGCGGTGTCGATCGGCACCCCGAGAGGTCAGCATGGCGATCGGTAACTGCTTCAAGTTGGGATCTTTTTGAATCCGGGAGAGTAATTCTAAGCCATCCATTCTCGGCATTTCAATGTCGCAGAATACGATGTCGCAGGGTAACCCCGATCGGAGTTTTTCCCAGGCTTCCTGACCATCGCGAGCTTGTTCCACCCGATAGCCAACTTTGTTAAAGGTCATTGATAACAGTTCACGAACCGTGATGGAGTCATCCACAATCAGCACCATTGGTTCGCTCTTAGCCGCAGGGGCTTCTTGCAGCAGGTCGCCACCTGTTTGTTCGCCCCATAGGGAGGTATTCACATCCTTACGCAGGCGACCCATAGAAAGGTCAATCAGTTCTAAGACATCAGCGATCGGCATAATGCGCCCATCCCCTAACACCGTTGCCCCAGCTACCCCAACGGGCTTAGGCACTGGACCTTCCAACTGCTTAATTACAATTTCCTGTTCACCCAAAACTTGATCGACTTGTAATGCCAGGAAGTTCCCTGCGCTGCGTAACACGACGATCGAAACAATATCGTCTTCCTGGTTGCCACCATAGACATTCCCGCGACTGAGATGGCGATTATAGGACAGTAAGTCAGTTAACGGACGGACAGGCAGTAGGGTATCACGCCAAGGAATACAAGGTTGCCCTTCCGCATTTGTCTGAATCCGTTCCCGGGGGACATCCAGCATATCCTCTACCCCATCCATAGGGAAGGCAATCCGGGCGCGATCGCTGACACAACAGAGTGCTTTAGAAATACTCAGCGTGAGGGGCAGACGAATAGTAAATGTTGTGCCTTTGCCAGGATTTGAGTCGGTGTTAATGACGCCACGAATTTCACTTAAGCTCGTCCGCACCACATCCATGCCAACGCCGCGTCCGGAGAAGTCATCCGCTTGATCCTTGGTACTAAAGCCGGGATGGAAGAGAATGTCATACACATCCAGACGCGATAAGCCTTTGGCTTCATTGGGAGTCAACAATCCTTTCTCGATCGCCTTCTTCTTGACTCGTTCCACATCAATGCCAGCACCATCATCAGACACCGAAATGATCGTTTGGTTACCTTGGTGGAAGGTCCGAATCGTGATGCGTCCGGCCGGAGGCTTGCCAGCCGCCCGACGAACTTCTGGTGACTCGATGCCATGCGTAATCGCATTGTTAACCAAATGCGTCATGGGATCGTAAAGCTGCTCCAGGATCATCTTATCGATCAAGGTTTCCCGACCTTCAATGTTCAGTTCAGCTTGCTTGCCCACCTTGATTGAAATATCACGCACAGCCCGAGGTAAGCGATCGGCGGTTTGGGCAAAGGGCACCATGCGGGAGCGGGTTAATCCTTCCTGCAACTGAGTTGTCACCTGCCGAAACATGCGAGTCACTTGTTCGGTCTCATCGACGATGAACTCAATGTCAGAGGATGACTCCCGAACTCGCACAATCAACTCAATCATTTCCTGGGAGAGCGAGTGGAAGCCGGTGAACCGATCCATTTCTAGCGGATCGTATTCCATACCCGTGGAGTTGTGAGCAGGCGCAGTTTCTCGAGTATGGCTGATAGCACCGATGCGATAGCCCTGACGGCTAGCGAGAAGTGAACTTTCTAGCAGCGATCGTTCGTACAGGTCTTGCATCCGCTGCCCCACATCGCTTAACTGCTGAACTTGGTAGAGCAAGTTATCGAGCGATTGCCGTAATCGTTCCTGATCTCCTTCCAAACTATTCCGATTGACCACCAGTTCACCCACCAAATTGCTCAGGTTATCCAAATGCTTCACCGGAACCCGCATGGTCTGTTCAACAAACCCATGACCAGAACGAGTTTGGCGGCGAGGAGGTGGATTAATTCTCTGCCGACCTTTCACGGAGGGTGGACCTCCCATTTTCTCCTCAGCATCTTTCAGCAGATTATCTAGCTCATCAAATTCAGCATCGGCAACTGGAGCCGCACTTGTGAATTGAGAGATGCTACTGGCAGTGGGTGCAACCATATCTTGACCCAGCAAGGCTTCCAGATCAGCAAATTCATCCACATTGGCTGTGGGGCTCGGTGCAGCAGTGGCGCCATCCTCACCTAATAAATCATCAAGTTCAGCAAACTCATCCGTTGGGGCTGGGTCAGCATTCCCCAACAGTTGATCTAAATCAGCAAACTCATCTGTGGCGATCGCGGCATCTTCATCCCCCAACAGTTGATCTAAATCAGCAAACTCATCTGTGGCGATCGCGGGGTCATCGTTTAGAAGCGCATCAAGATCAGTAAAACTATCTGTGGTTGACGCCGTTGATTCTTCCTCTAATAGGTGATCTAAATCAGCAAAGCCATCCATGTCATCGTCGTCTGACATGGAGATAGCGTTATTTAGATCGCCAGTTATCTCTTCACTTGGTTCATCACCCAGCAAATCATCTAGATCGGCAAAATTATCAGTCACATCAGCCGGAGCATCCGTTGTCCAAAGGTCATCTGTTGACTCGGAACTCAATGGTTCACTGAGAAAATCATTCAGTTCAGAGAATGGGTCAAGCTCTTCCCCGACCATAGTTTGATCTAAGAAGTCATCCGGAGCACCCAACTCGTCGGTTGTGGGTTCCGCAACTTCCTCAGCAAATAGATCCGTTAAATCAGCAGATGTGTCGGTCAAGTCTGCGGTGAAGCCATCTGTTGATAGAGCGTCTAACTCCAAGTGGTCTGGCTCTGGAGTAGAGATATCACCGAGTAAGTCACCCAGGTTATCTAAATCGCTGCTATCCAGGCTGAGATCACCCAGGTCTAGATCCAGCGCTGTGCCGTCTGCTTCAGAATCGGCAAATAGATCCGCAGGAAATGGTTCCGCTGTTTCAACGGTGATCGTGGGAATATTGCTTACCGCTGACGGATCCAGGTTTAAGTCTGCAAACCCCATGTCTTCAGTTAGCTCGATCGCAGGTTCAGCGGCGATCGCTTCCAGGTCAGGGGTTAGCTCCAGTTCTAAGTCATTGGATGTTTGTAGATCACCACCCAGGAGGTCATCACTAAAGTCAAAGGGTTCGGCAGCCGCTGCCGAAGGTTCGAACTCAGTGAACTCTAGCAACTCATGATCGGCTGCTAATTCAGCTACAGATTCTTCAACAGCAAACAAATCAGAAGGCAGATCAGCCTCGACCGTATCTAGCTCAAACTCGGATGTGGCAGTTTCATCTAGCGCAAGATCACCAAATAGATCATCCGTGATGGCTGAGTCAGAGGACTCTGACGTAAACAGGTCAGAAGAGAAGTCCGTATCCTCGGCATTCAGTTCCAACTCAGGCGGTGTGGTTTCATCCAGAGAAATATCACCAAATAGGGCATCTACTTCCGTATTAACCGCTGGTTCTAGGGTGAAGTCTGCTAGTCCATCTGCTAAATCGATCGGGGATTCAGCAGTTTCTGTTCCCAACCAAGCATCGGACGGTACTTCAGCCACCTCACCAAATAAATCATCAAGATCTTGGGTGGAAGCCGATTCTATTCCCAGATCTGCCTGGTCAAACTCGCCTAAATCCAAGCTGAATGGTTCTGCTGCTGGTTCATGATCTAAGCTGGTTTCACTGAATAAATCAGCGTCCAGTCCAGCACTATCAGTCACAGATTGTTCACCGAACAAATCATCGAAATCCTGTTCCGCGTCGTGCACAGACTCGGTCAAACCATCCGACTGATCCAGCCCCAAATTATCCAGCTCGATACTCAACTCGTCAGTTAACGCTGGGGGGGCGATCTCGCTACTTTCTAGATCTAGATCACTGAGATCGAACGCATCTAAGTCAGGTGTAGCGGTGGATAGTTCTGGTGCTGCAGACGTAGTTGTTGTAAATGCATCTGGCTCAAAACTTAGTGACTGATCATCCCCAGCTTCACCCAGTGCCCAAGGATCAGGAGCCACTTCTGTCGATAGCTGGTCTAACGGCTCGTCAAGGATTTCACTACTCAGATCTAAATCTTCGAACCCCAGTGACTGATCTAGTGGCTCGTCAAGGGTTTCACTACTCAGATCCAGATCTTCGAACCCCAGTGACTGATCTAGTGGCTCGTCAAGGGTTTCACTACTCAGATCCAGATCTTCAAACCCAGATAAAGCGGTTTCTAGGTCCTCGGCGGATGTGTCTGCCATCGCCTCTGTCAACCATGAGTCTGCCTCACTCTCGATCGCGCTATCGGTCAGATCAATCAGATTGTTTGAAGCGTCTAGAGATGAATCATCCGTGGGACCAAATAGATCGCTCAGATCCGTATCCTCATCCAGAGCTAGCTCGGCTCCAGCCTCAGAACGGCTTTCAGCAAGCAAATCGTCTAAATCTTCAGTTTGCTCAAGCGATAGGTCGGCTAGCCCATCCCCAGCGGGGGGAGTTGTTGCCGAGCTATCTGTTGCTGCTTCAGAGAAGAACAAGTCATCGGCATTACTCCACGGATCGGGAACGGCTATATCGCTATCGCTAGTGAACTCACCCAAATCTGGCAGCTGGGTATCCGTAGCCAAGTCCGCGATCGCTTCCGGCTCTGAACTCACCTCGGCAGGATTAAAGTCATCAAAGTTAAAATCTGAGAGGGCATCGCTTGGCGTGAGATCGCCTTCGTCTAGACCTTCAAAGAGGTCGCCCAGATCCCCGAGAGCACTTGCGTTAGAAGAGGTAAGCTCACCTTGGTCTAAACCGAGGTTGGGATCTAGACCGGTTAGCTCTGTGTCTACCTCTGACCCCATACTCTCGCTAAACAAATCATCGCCAAACTCGATCGCACTTTCACCATCTGACCGCTCCAGTGCAGAGTCTTCGGGAGATTCTGCCAGATTAAATAAATCGGTTAAATCATCTTGCCCAGTAGTAGACACTACTGCTGATGCTGAAGTCAGCTCGATCAAATCTGCGGAACTATCTTCCTCCAGTAACTCGTCGTCAAACAGGTCATTCAGATCTTGATCCTGAGTTTGGGAGGAAGAAACCGTTGAGTCCGTGTCGTCAAATAATAGGTCGGAAAAGTCGCTGGAATCATCAACGGCTAACTCGGTAGCTGCAACGGCTAATAGTTCGGTGTTATCTCCCAGTACCTCTTCTTCTTGCCAATTTAATCCCAGTTCCGAGTCTTCTCCCTCAAATAGGTCTGCCAGCGTATTCAGTTCTGCCATGCCGACTTCGGGACCATGTTGGCTATCGAGTTCAGCATCCAACGCTGCCAGACTAACAAAACTGCTGTCAAGCTCTGTACTCGCGATCGTGGGTTCCGCATCCAGTGGGGCAATCTCCTCGATCGCATCAAAAGACAAGTCTAAAGCCGCTGGTGCTTCGACTAACCCTAGCTCGGTCTCGAAGTCTAAATCAGCACTAGTGGTAAATTCAGCTTGACTATCGGTAACTTCCAGCAAATCGGCGAAGTCGTCGTCGAAACCACTTAATTCTGCTGGGAGTTCTTCGATCGGCACAGGGGGAGCTAGGGTCTGTAGCTGGGCACAGGGGACAATTTCACTAGCACACCCTGCCAGAACCAAATCCTGGGCTTGTTTAATATCCTTGATAATAATCGGCGCAAGAGTCCGATAGGCATTCTCTGGATTAGCGATCGCCCGTTCAGCCATTGCCACTAAATAGTTCCAGTCTGATAGACGGAACTGCTCACCAACCCGAATTAATCGCTGGCACAACTCCTGTAACTGTCGCCGAGTGGCTGGATCAGTTTCAGACTGCTTGAACAGTTGCAGCATATCTCGCAGACAACTGGGCACTTCTGCTTGAAATACTTGTTGCAAAGCCTGATTGGATGCTGTAGTTACCAAGGGGCTAACGGTAGCGCCAATTCTTGCTTCCCCAGATTCATTGGCTACCGCCATGCCACCAGTTAATTTATTGAGATGTTGCTCAAGACGGGCAAAAACGGGTTCAACTTCAGCGACCGTGGTATTCGCCGCATCTTCAGTCAGCCCAAAGGGACCTTGCAATTGCCCCAGCAAATCTTCTAAGGCATCCGAAGTCCGCAGAAATAGGCTTTTGAGTTCTTCGTCAACTTTGATTGGAGTATCCTTCAGAATTTTGAAGAAGTCTTCCAGACGGTGGGCGACCCGTTGGATAGCATTCAGCCCCAACATAGCAGCGCCTCCTTTTACCGAGTGAGCTGCCCGGAACACCTCATTCACCATTTCCGGGTCTGCAAGGGTTTCTTGCAGGTTCAGCAACCCCTGCTCGATCGTATTGAGGTGGTCTTTCGCCTCCTCAATGAAGTAGCCCATGATTCGCTGCTGGTGTTCAGACTGCATGGCAGTATTCCATCCCTCTGGAAAGTATTGGTTCTACCGAAGCTGTTGGATATAGGCAACCCGTCAGTGTAAATCGTGGGAGCTATCCAGGCACAGATCTTTTCGGATGCTGGACAGAGCCTCGCTTTCTGCCCAGATTGCATTCCAGTAGCAGAGAAATATCGCACAGACCGCACGATCGCATTTATGCACTGGATTGCTTTAATGTACCCGATTCATCAGAAATTGACATCAAGTAGCATTTACCCCTTGCCGAATGACCAGATAGACCTCAACACTGGAGAGCTTATTGTCGCTCCACAGTCTCTACCCGGAACCGTTCCACTGACGTTAACAGGTCACGAGCAACGCCCACCAGGTTTTGCAGAGACGCTGACACCCGTTGGGCTTCCTGAGAAGTTTCTTGGGCCGTTAACTCAACCGATTGCATCACCTGTGCTACCGCTCGAGATGTTTCCGTTTGCTCAACAGTATCGGCAGTAATCGATCGCACTAATACATCAATCCGATTCGACACTTGGATAATGTCTTCCAGCGATCGCTTCGCCTGTTCAGCCAAGCGGGTTCCTTCAATCACCTGCTGGGTCCCTTCTTCCATCGCCGTCATTACCGAACCCGTTTCACTTTGAATCTGAAGGACGATCTGTTCAATTTCCTTCGAGTTCTTCGCGGCCCGGTCTGCCAGCTGTCGCACCTCATCCGCCACAATCGCGAAGCCCCGACCGGCCTCACCGGCCCGAGCTGCTTCAATACTAGCGTTTAAGGCCAACAAGTTGGTTCGAGAGGCGATTTGGGAAATCAAAGCCACAATCTTAGAAATCTCTTGAGAAGATTCGGCCAGTCGCTTCACCTTGCGGGTGGTTTCTGCCACCGTTTCTCGAATCTGCAAGATCCCAGCCACCGTCCGTTCTACCGCCTCACCACCCCGTAGAGCAGTTTCAGACGCCGATCGGGCTACTTCCTCCGCTTCACGGGCGCTTTCGGCCACCCGTTGAATCGACTCTGTCATCACCTGCACAGAATTCAGGGTGACCGCGAGTTCCTCTGCCTGCCGCAACGCATCGGAAGACAGACCGCGAGCAAACATTTCGTTGTCCGTTGCTCCCTTCGTGACCTGGCGAGCGGCAATCTTCACCTGTTGCACAATTTCTCGCAGGTTTTGAATCGTCAGGTTAAACGAGTCAGCGACTGCACCGAGTACGTCGGCAGTCACTTCTGCCTGTACGGTCAAGTCACCTCGTGCCGCGCCTTCCACATCGTCGAGTAACCGAATCACTTGACGCTGGAGATCTTCCTTGGCTTGCTCTTGTTCTTCGGCTTTCCGTTGGGCTTCGCTGGTTGTGGTCAGAATCACTCGCGCCATCTGGTTGAAGCTGGTCGCCAGTTGACCAAATTCATCCTCAGAGTACACGGTTGCCCGAGCATTCAGGTTGCCCTGGCAGACCGAATTGAACTGCGATTGCAGATCATCGGTCGATCGCTTCATCTGCTTAGCAGTAATCTGACCCAGGGCAAAGGTGGCACCACCACTCGCCACCCCCGCTGTTAACGCCATCAGCCAGCCGGTTGTCTTAAGTTTATCAATCACCCCTTGACTAGCCGTATCATTCTCTTGAGCGGTCCCCTGAGCAGTCAAAAAGCTGACCATAGCCACTAAAATGGCTGAAGTGATCCCAGTAACACCAGCCAGAATCACCTGTTTGAAGGCTAAAGGCGAATTTTCTAGAAAGGCTAACCACCCTTGCTCAACAGAAGGGGTAGGCTCGGCTGTATGAGCTTCTAACTGGGTAAAGGCTGGGACCTGATCAGAAGTGCCAGAAAGGGTGAACACTTCTTCATCGCGGATGATCGAGCGATCGCTCATCGATGCAGACCCATTAAAGTCCATTGGGTCAGAAGCTAAAACCGCACTATTGGAACCGATGGAACCGAAGTCAGTTCCCATCGCCGGGCTAGTAAAACCAGCCGAATTCTCGGAGAGGTCAAAATCTGACAGGTTTCCCAGATCATCAAACTCGTCAAATTCATCTAGGAAATCTACACCCTGACTTGCCCCACCCGAATCTGCATCGGAGAGCGGACTGCCATAGTCACCATAACTCGAGCCGCTTCTCCCATAGAGCGAGTCAACAGGTTCGGAACTAGGAGGATTAACAAAGGTTTGGTCCTCGTCGTACAGATTTGTGCCCCCCATAAACAGGGTTTCTTCTTCAGTCGGGGAATGCGCACTGCTACGGGACGAACCGAAGGAACTATTAGAGCGTCCACCTGATGGGGCTTCAGTCCCTAAATTCTGGTGTAGCCCCTCCTCAGGTAGATCTAGGGGAGCAAAGGCATCGTCAAACTCATCCAGAGGTGTAGCAAAGGCAGCCTCGGGACTGCCAAAGTTCGACGATGTGCCAAAATCAGGAGTAGAAAAATCAGGGCTATCTGGGAAAGGAGGATACTCACTATCTGTGCCCGGAAAGGCGGCAGCAGCGTCATCGGCAAAGGGATCGGAGAAGGGACTCGCCACTTCACTACCAAAAGAGTTGGCGTAATCGCTATCCTCTGCAAAGGGATTATCAAATGTCGTGGGACTGGCGAAGGAGCCTTCGGCATCTAACCCATATCTACCGTTATCACTGCTATCTAGGTTGCCAGCGTCGAAGCGATCGCTGCCTGGAGTGAAATCATCTTCCGACTGCCATACTGTAGCAGCCGAAAAGTCGGCTAAATTTTGCTGATTGAAATCGTCAAACTGGTCATCAAAGGTATCAAAGTCAGCGATCGCTTCATTCCCCTCACTGCCATTACCGCCATGCTCTTCCCCTCCAAGACTTTCGATATACTCTAGTCCTTGGTTAGCATATCCAGTAAACTCGGGGTCAGCGGTCAACCCCATCACCGTTTGATATTGTTCCCTCGCGATATCAAATTGCTGTAAGCCATAGCAATAAATGTGCCCTCGCAGGAGGCAGGCACTGGGGTCACTGGGAAAATCCCGCACTAAGCGATCGATGATTTTGGCAGCATCTTCATAGTTACCCTGCAAGTAAGCTTTTTGAGCCTGTTGATATTCTTGTGCGTACTCAGTACTGGATGCCATGGACCTCCTCCCGGTTAAGTGTTGAGTCTGGTTGCCTCGGTGTTCTGGAGGGGTGACTCAATGCCAAGTGGATAGCATTTATCCTATCCTCAGTCCTCGAAACCAGCATGTAAATTTCCTGATGCCGACTTAGGCTTGTCATCATTTCCCCCTATGCTGCCCATCGAGCCGATCGCAGAATAGCCTCCTGATTCAGCAGCCGCAAATATTTGCCCGCTTGCTCATCCAACACCCACTCCCCGCGTAGAAATGGAGCCACACTATCTGGAACGTTGGTTGGCATCTGGATTTCATCAATATCAAACCAATACATACCAGCGATGCGATCGACGGCCAACCCCAGCATGATATCCTGATCTTCGACAGCGATGACATGGATCTCTGAGCGATCGGTGTTGAGTGGGGTTGGGTCCCCCAAAAATTGTCCTAAATCAGCCACCCAAACCACTCGTCCCCTAACATTCAGCGTACCCAATAATAGGGGGGAAACATTCGGGATCGGGGTGATGCGATCGGGTGGGGGGGCAATTACTTCTTTAATTCCTGTAGCGGGTAATGCAAATTCACTGCCAGAACTGACGTAAAACCGCAGATGTAACTCACCTTCCGGGCTTTCTAGTTCTTGAAACTCCGGTGCCTGATCCTGTCCCCGACCTGTTAGAAAATCTGGATTTCCTACCATGACACTAGCATTTAACCTCGGAGTAGTTGTTTAACAGTGCCGACCAGTTCCGTGGGTTGAAATGGCTTCGCAATATAAGCATCCGCACCCTGCTTCATCCCCCAGTAGCGATCGAATTCTTCTCCTTTGGAAGAGCACATCACCACCGGGACGTTTTGAGTTTTGGGGTCTGCTTTGAGGCGGCGGCAGACCTCGTACCCATTCATGCGTGGCATGACAATGTCTAAAACCACCAGATCAGGACAGCTGCCCTGAATTTGTTCTAAGGCTTCTACCCCATCACTGGCGATCGTCACGGTTAGACCACTCCCTTTTAATAAGTCTGTGATCATTTCCCGTTGGGTCACACTGTCTTCCACGACTAGAACTGTACTCATAACCCTCTACCCTAATTTGTCGGCTGCTTAACGTTAACGGGAAGAACCCAACGCTGTTCACCCAGAACCGCTTAATAAATAAAGTACCCTTAATTCTTAGTTAAATGGCGCTGATGGTGTGGAAGTTACATCGGACATCTCAATTTCTAACCCATCTTTTGCCGTTTCTGCCATCCCGCGATCCGATGAACCAGATTCGGGATAGCCTGAGCCAACATATTTTTCAACTAACATTAACAATTCGCTTTCTCCAAATGGTTTGGTGAGATAATCTGTGGCCCCAACCATGCGAGCCCGGACGCGATCGATAAAACCATCCTTCCCTGTTAGCATGACGATGGGAATTTGGCGAAAAGCTGTTGATTTTCGCAACATGGCGCAAACTTCATACCCATCTAGTTCAGGCATCGCAATATCACAAAGAATTAAGTCAGGTTGTAACCGGAATACCTGGCTTAACGCCTCTAAGGGATCCCCCAATCCGGTCGCTTCATACCCATGTTGATTCAGAATATATTCCACGGTTTCCCGCACTGTCACACCATCATCAATACACACAATGCGGGGACAGCGAGCCTCTGGAGCTAGGGTTAATTCTCGCGATCGGGGAAAGCGGCTACTCATCCCAACTTTAGCCTCTTCAACATGGCTGAGTTGGATTGCACCCTGCTGGACATAGGGATAGATCGCTCTGCCGACCGTTAAAATGTCGCGATTTAAGTAACGGGCGATTTGCCGAATGGAGGTTTTGCCATCCGCATAGCGCTCTAATGCCGTGAGGGTTTTGGCAGACAAAGAGGTTTGCAAGGCGGTAATATCAGCCAGGATTGGACACTGGTCGGGGGACTGCAGATAAGGATTGAGTTGTTTCCACTCCTGCACCTGCTTCATGATTTTTGCCAGCAAAGGGGCAATTTCCAGGGTCGTTAACTGAGGCGAAAGGGGTGGACTGACCTCAAAAATAAATGCACCTTGATGGAGACTCAGGAGATCAAATAACGTCTCATGTACCATCCCTTGAATAATGCTGCGTCCCTGAGCCGGAGTGAGAATATGATTTTCCAGCAGTGCCCATAAATAACCATACTCTGGGGCATTGATCGAAGAGATAGAAGGGACAGTCAAGCTACTCAGGGTTTTCTCAACTTTATAGCGCCGTAGGTAGTCTGAAAGCCGAAATAGACTAGCATCTGTATCGGCGGCGTAGATAATTTGACCATTGACAAAAAAGACAAACCAAAACTTACCAGACAGCAGCTTAGAAGTGCGTACCTCTTGCAGATACAGAGTACTTAATTCTCCAACCGCTGTTGTTTGGGATGGGTAAGCTTCCACGAACAATTCTCCAGTTCGCTGCCCCAACTCAATGAGTTGTAAGATGCTGCGGATGTCAATCTCACTTAACTTACCCTGCATGTCACTTTAGCCAGCTCCTACGCTCACAATAACCCCATCCCAACGCTGCACCTCAACCCTACCTAAATATCTGAAAACCAGTAGATAATACCCCTTTATACTCGTCTGATGTCATTTCAATATAGATTTATGGCAGAGCAATGCAGAACCCCAGAGTTTTTACTCATCCATGGAGGTCAGGCTCGTGACCTGAATCAGCCGCAGTCCGAAGATAAGCGCGTTAGCGTGTCAACTTTATAGTTAGGTTTTGTAACAAGTTAGAAGATTGTTGCCAGTCCTGTTTTGACAAGTCCTGCTTCTATAAAGGATATGGATATAATTCAATCAGTGTTCCAAGTGATTTCATCATAGTCTCTATGAAATCTTTCCGGCTTGTCCAGAAGTATCTTCCTTTCAAAAACGAAAAATGTCTTCTCTGAATCAAGATCGGGAATCACTCTGCGGCTAGTCGATTGCTAGAACTTACATCAATCCTGATAGGTTCAGGAGGCAGGAGGGCAATCTAGTCTCATGCCGCTTTGCTGGCTGAAGCTGTTAGGTTTCAAACAACTGTATATAAATACCCTGGCAAATTCAGTCGAAATCTTGCAAACAATCATGGCAATGCTTAGGATAGCAGCACTAGCTAAGCTTAGGTCATAGGAGAACAGCAACGAATTAGAACAGAGCGGGTTAAATAAATCTATAAACGCGATCGGTGGTGGGGATAGTCGAAATACGCATGAGGGTAAGTTGGCTGTACTAAAACACGGTTAAGCAAATTGTTCTACATTGGGCACAGATATAGAAGGGGACGATTGGCGTGCTGTATCTAGCGGAAGTACAAAAGAAAGGCGGTGGGGTCTTTGGTGGTGGTAAGGCAGAGTTGAAATTGCTGGCTTGCCAACGGTCTGAGCAAAGCTGGACGGCGGTAACGGGTGACGAAGTGATTCCGTTTGATGATGCAAATTATGTGCCAGGGGCGTTAGTCCTGGTTGACCTGACCAATAGCCGCCAGGTTCAGCGCATTCAGGAAGCTGGTCGTCCCTTGGTCAGTATTCTGCAAAACTTTTCGCGTCTGCAAGAAAAATTTAAAACCCAGGAAGAAGAGATTGAGCAATGGAAGCAATCTCTGACTTATCAAAGTCAAGAACTGAACCGTCGAGAAATGGAGATGGAATCTCGGCGAGAACAGTTGCAACAAATGGAAGAAGACTTTGAGCAACTGGAGCGACAGCGCCAAGAGATTGAAATGCAGCAAGAAGAGGCAAACCGTCAGCGGGACGAGTTTGAGCGGAAACGTCAGGAATTGGAAGGGGCATGGGATCATCTGCGCGGCGAGATGCAGAAACTGGAAGACCGCCAAGCCGAGTTTCAGCAAGCCAGTGGTTTAGATGACGAACAATCCCGCACGATTCAGGAACTGTTGAATCGGTTAGCGGGGTCGATGCCACCCACAAACTCTATCCGGGAACAACTGGACTGGTCATTTGAAGTGCTGACTCAGCAACAAAATGTCCTGAATCAACATTGGCAAACTCTGGAACAGCAGCGATCGCAAGCCCAACAACAGCAGGATGAACTAGAGCGGCAAGCCGACGAAATTCATAATCGCTGGCGGGAGTGGCATCAGGCGCAAGAGTCCTTAGAGCAAGCTCGGGCAGAGCTGAAAGCGCAACAAAGCGCTCTCAATACGAAACAAGAGTATGCCCGGATGTTGGGTGTGCAACTGCAAAATAATGAAGACTTGCATCAGCAAATTTATCGGCTGGCCGAAACCTCAGACAAAGTTAGGATTGGCGGGCAGCAAGTTGATTTAGAAGCTTTAGAAAAGATGCCGATCGATGAACTGCAACGAGTGGTGCAGGACTTAGAGCGAGATCTGGAAAAGCTTTCTCAATTTGTGGAAATTCAAGAAGAAGAACTAGCCTCGAAGCAAGAGGAAATTGACGAGTTACAAGCCAAAATTCAGACGGTGAGCGACTTCGATCGCCTCAGTTTAGAAAATGATCTGGCTGATGCGCAGGATGGCTACCAGATGCTGAACGAAACTCTGGTCGGGCAGCGTCGCAATCTTCAGGAGCGTAAAGGTGTCTTAAATCAGCATCAAGCCGTACTCCGGCGACGGCAGGGACATGGGGTAGAAGAAGGGCAAGAGGTTGAAATCGATCTCGGTCCGATCTTGGGACAGGTGGATGCTCTACGGCAGCAACAAGCCGAGGAATTGCAAAAACTGGAGAGCCAGCTAGAGCAAATGCAAGCGGCGATCCAGCAAGCTCAAGGTATGGTGACTACCCAAGCGGTTGATCAAGAGAATCGACGGAATGACCTGAAGCTCCAAGAACAAACGCTGCAAGCGCGGCGGGTCAGTGCCGCAGAAATGATGGGTAAGGTTAACTCTTACCAAGAAATTTTGCAGCCCATTCAAGATGGGGTGGATGGCTTGCGGCAAAAACTGGAAGCGATCGGAGGAACACTAACTCAAGCTCAGGAATCTGGCGATTATCAACTACAAGCCATTGCTGAGATGCGGCAAATTATTGTTAGCATTACTAGCACTCCAGAACTAGCCGCTAGCTAGGGCTTGTAACCAAATCCAATCTTCGGCTACGTGAGCAATCGTGCCTCCCGGAAATGGATCCGTTTGCGATCGGTTAGGAGCGGTTAGTAGTGCTACTAACTTTTCAATATGGTCAAATTGCGGCGCTACAGGAAGCACAGATTGTAATGCCATCCGCATGACTCGGCGTTGTAACGCTAGAGGTTGGGTGCGGAGTAGTCGGCGGTTCAAACCCAGGTGAGGGGTTGGGGCAGGGAGAGAAGATAAGGAGGATAGGGAAGATAAGGAAGGGGTTCTAGTGGTCTTGCTCTCCTCATCTGTCTTACCTCCTTCATCTCCCTCTCCTTGCCAAACCACCTGCTGATAAACCCTCTGGGCTTCTGACTCTAGATAGGTCACTTCTGCGTGCAATAGCTCGGCGGTTTGGGCGAGAGCAGATTCCACTTGAGGATTAAGGTGGGCTTGTAGATAGGGAATCAGTTCCTGCCGGATGCGGTTACGGGCATACTGCAAATTTTGATTGTGGATGTCATCCCAAGCGGTCAAGCCTATTGACTGACAAAATTCGGCAGTCTCACGGCGGGTAACGGTGAGTAAGGGGCGGGAGAGATGAATGCCTGGAGCTAAAGCCCGTTGCCAGGTTAAAGCTTGGAGTCCGTCGGCACCACTGCCTCTGACCAGGTTATATAGCAATGTTTCTGCTCGATCGCTGGCTGTATGACCTGTGACAACGATCGAGAAACCCTGTTGCTGTGCCAGTTTGGTTAGTTGCTGATACCGCCAAGTCCGAGCCGCGGCTTCTGTAGGAGGGATAGGGGCAAGTGCAGTAACTGGATAGTAGGGAATCTGCCAGCTTGCCGCAATCGCTTGGACAAACTCAGCATTGCCTTCATCCCCTTGCCAACGGTGATCACAGTGGGCAATCGCCAACTGCCAGTCCCACTTTTCCCGTAAGTCCAGCAGGAGTTTTCCTAAACAAAGGGAATCCTGTCCGCCGGAGATTGCCATCAGCACTGGTTGACCGGGGGGGAGGAGCGATCTCACTTTTAGGGTACGGTGCAGCCGACTGTGCAGATCTGTCCAGACCGAGGAACGATCGCTCATGCCCGGATTACAGCACCCTGAGTGTGCTGGCAATACTATTAATTGTGGTCATACTGCGAATTTCTGCCAATGCCTGCCGGAAGTTACCCTCCCGAACATCGTGCGTGACAACAACAATTTCTGCCAGGTCGCCCCGCAACCCAGTTTGGACAACAGATTCTAAGCTGACATCATGGTTGCCGAAACAAGTGCCAAGTTTGCCGATCACCCCAGGATAATCCTGAGTCAGGAAGCGGGCATAGAAGCGAGTGACCAACTCATCCATCGGCGCGATCGTACAGTAATGCTGATGTGAGCAGGCAAGCAACGGATCGAGCAGCGGGGTGCCATCTGAGCGGGTAGCGGCGCCCCGTTCTACTTTCAATAGGGCTGCAATATTGAGAATATCGGATACCACGGCGCTAGCAGTAGGACCCGCACCCGCGCCCCGACCGGAGAACATCACCTGTCCTACTGGATCGCCTTCGACCAGAATAGCGTTGTAGACATCATTCACACTAGCGAGGGGATGGTCCTTGGAAACCAGGGTAGGATGTACCCGAATTTGTAACTGCTCAGAATCTTCAGAGGTTTCTTGGGAATTGCGTTTTGCGACTGCCAGAAGCTTAATTACAAAGCCGAGTTTTTCGGCATAGGCAATATCTGCGGCACTGACCTGGCGAATGCCCTCAGAGTGAACTTCGGAGAGCTTGATGCGTCCGTTAAAGGCTAGGGATGCCAGAATAGCAATTTTATCGGCAGCATCTAAGCCATCGACATCAGCCGTAGGATCGGCTTCGGCATAACCTAACCGTTGGGCATCTGCCAGAATCTCCGCAAAATCACCCCCTTCATTCTTCATCCGGGTCAGAATGTAGTTGGTTGTGCCATTAACGATACCCATGAGGGTATGAATCCGGTTGGCACAGAGGGATTGCTTCAACGGTTCAATCACCGGAATGCCACCCCCGACAGCAGCTTCTAGCAGGACATACACGCCTGCCTGATTCGCAGCGGTGAAGATTTCGTCGCCAAACCGAGCGATCGCGGCTTTATTTGCCGTTACCACATGCTTCTTATGAGCAATGGCTTTGAGGATCAGCGATCGGGCGGGTTCTAAGCCACCCATGACTTCCACCACAATATCGACGTCTGGATCGGTGACGATCGCTTCTAGGTCAGTGGTTAAAGCTGTTGCGGAGAGATTGACTTCCCGTGCCTTGTCGAGCGATCGCACCCCAACTCGATACAGATCCAATTCCTGGACTAGTGGATGCCGCTGCGACGGGTCCAGCAAAATCTGCGCTGTCCCAGTACCAACCGTGCCTAACCCTAACAAGCCAATCTTGAAAGCCACAGTGTTTGTTTGATCCGAACGACAACCTTAATTGTAAAGGAGGGGTGGAAAACTCAGGGTGAGAGATTCACGATCGTGGCTTTTCCCAATTACCTAATCTCTTCTTCATACAGTGTCCTGACAACCCCAAAAGTTCTATGAAGAAGGGGGTATGTCATAGTATTCGACCCAAGCGCTCGGTTACGGTAAGTAACTTGGCATCTCCATAAGCAATGCAATTAGCTGCTCGTTGTTCCCCTGTTGATCGTTCTGAGACAGATTTAGCGGTAGCGGTGATTTCTGAAGTGAATCAGAACATCTATTCGCAACTCAAATTGTCTCTTAGTCTCCATTTACGCCGTCAGGTGTTTCTGGCAGTTTGTGATGACCTGGCACTGCGTAATCATTTAGCTACGCGCCTGCAATCGGAACTGGCATACCCAACTCAGTCGAGGAATGGTCAGAGGCAGGAGCGATCGCCTGCTTGTCCTCGCTTGGTTACCCTAAAGCTCAATTTGCGTAATCCCAACCCGATGGCGCAGATCGCTCACTGGCTCACCCACCATCTGCCACCCGCAGGTGATAGTGCGCTACCGACGATCGGATTTCAGATTTTAGGGATTGAGCAGCTCACCCGCCAACCTGCCCCGGTGCAACGGCGGTTTCTCAGCCACCTGCAAGAAATTGAATTTTATCTCCCCTCTTTAGAATCCTCGCTATTACTCTGGCTATCCCGCCCCTGGCTGCGATCAGTTCAGCAATCCGCTCCAGCCTTTTGGGAATGGCATACTGCGCTATTTGAGTTTGAGGGCGATCCGACGCCGATCCTCGCCAGTTCTTCTATCCAGACTCAACCCGATCGAGATGCCAACGACGCCAACCGCCAACCAGCCCAGCCTATGGTCGTCGGTCAAGCAACACCTCCACCAGCACCATCCACTGCCGAATCAGAAGCCACGTTGTTAGATATTTTGAATCACGACCTGGCTCAGTTAGACCATAATCATCAGCCGGTTGCCTTAGAAGCCAATTCAAAAGTGGTTGAAGCTGATACGGAAACTCGGGACACTACGGCTTCATCCTCACCCGCTGCTGTTGCCCTTTCATCTGCCCCATCGACTCCGGCTCCCCCACCGGCTAACACGCCTCCCACCTCCCCGCTCACCCAAACTGGCTCTGCCCTTGATCTGACTGATCTGGTGCTAGCTGCGGCAGCTCAAGATCCTGTTTGCGACAAACATGCCGCGGCCATGCAACTGCTCCAGCGGATTGAGCAACTACAGGAACAACAAGCGCCAGCGGCTGCCTTAGCGGCGGCTTATCACGGGTTAGGCAATCTCTACCGCGATCGCATTGAGCAAGGCTATACCGATGGTCAAACCCTGACGATCGCCATTCGGGCCTATGAGCAAACCCTGGAATGGCTGGATGGGTCGTCTTCTCTTTGGGCAGATGTGTTGAATGATTTGGGCAATTTGTACTGGATGTTGTCACGGGGGGCGATGAATCAAGCGCAAACCCTGACCTATTTACAACAAGCGGTGACTACCTATCAGTTGGCACTGACTCGCACAAATCCTCAGACCCGGCTTCAAACCTATCTGATGATTCAGAATAATCTCGGGTCAGCCTATGGAGATTTAGCCCGCCTGGAACAAACCGCTGATCATTTACAGCAGGCGATCGTGGCATATGAAGAAGTATTACGCCACCGGACACTCAGTGAAGATCCCGCGCGCTATGCTGCCACTCAAAATAATTTGGGCACAGCCTATTGGAATTTGGCACAGCAGCAGCAACCTGTAAAACATTTACAGCAGGCGATCGCGGCTTATCAGGAAGCGTTGCAGTATTACAGTAGCGATCGTGATCCGTTACATTACGCCATGATCCAGAATAATTTAGGCACAGCCTACTGGAATCTGGCACAACATATTAAACCATCAGCAAATGGGGCAGAGAGTAATAGCGAGTTGTCGCCTGTGGGCTTACTGCGTCAGGCGATCGCGGCATACCAAACGGCTCTCACATATCGAACGCTCAAAGCTTCGGCGGCAGCCCATGCGGCAACCCAAAACAATTTAGGGACAGCGTACTGGCATCTGGCGATCGCTCCAGACACCTCTAGCGATAATCGTCAGGAATTCTTGAAACGAGCGACAACAGCCTACAAAATTGCCTTGAATACCGCCCAACAATTGGTGGCGAGTGGGAATCCCGCTGTCTTAACCTTTGACCCGTGCTCAACCCAAAATAATTTAGGGTTGGCGTACTACCAACTGGCGCTGAATCGGGAGTCGGGGTGGGATGCAACGAAGCGATCGCAATATCTGGAACTAGCGCTGGATCACCACCTTCAGGCCCTTCAGGGTTGGACCAAGCAACCCAATTTTTACCAAACCGCCTTAGGGTATGTGATCCAAACGATGCGGACCTTCTACAGCGAGTTTGGTCTCCAGGGGCAAACCCTGGCAATGTCACGGATTCCCGCCCCCCTCTTACCCGAAGTCATGCAGCGGCTGTAACCGATCGCTCCCAATCTGCCGAAGAAATGTTTAGGATCAGAACGTATCCCCCTTGTCCTGTACGGCATTCATGAACCCAACTTCTGATTCCCCTCAGCGATCGCCGGAACTAGTACATTCTGCTTCTATGGCTCCAGAGTTGGCAACTTCGCCGCCTCTGCCTGAGGAACTGGATGAAGCCATTTTTAGTTTTGAAGATATTCAGGCAGACCTGAATTATCGGCAGGCACAAACGGCGCTGCGGGATCTCGTAGAAAATTTGGACTTAAGTCCTCAAGAGCGCCACGGCTTGGAGCCAGAAATTGGTGGCTTAGAGTCAATGCTGCACAAATTAGAGCATCAGGTGGTGCATATTGCTGCCTTTGGCATGGTGGGTCGCGGTAAGTCCTCAATTCTGAATGCGTTGATTGGTGAAACCATTTTTGAAACGGGACCCTTGCATGGAGTGACCCAGGTGCGGCAAACGGCAAACTGGAAAATTTCCGAAGAAGCAGTGTTAGGCAGCGATCGCCCCTTAACCCGAGCCGCCTTACCAGGGATGGGGAATTCTCAGATTGAACTGATCGATACGCCAGGAATTGATGAAATTCATGGAGAAGCCCGTGAAGCCCTAGCACGGCAGGTCGCTCAACAAGCAGATCTGATTTTGTTTATCGTTGCCGGAGACATGACGAAGGTAGAATACCAGGCACTTTCGGAATTACGGCAAGCCAGTAAGCCGATTTTGCTGGTGTTTAACAAGGTTGACCAGTACCCGGATGCCGATCGCCGGATGATTTACGAGAAAATTCGCGATGAGCGGGTGCGGGAACTGTTATCACCAGACGAAATTGTCATGGCGGCGGCATCCCCATTGGTGGCAAAAGCGGTGCGACGATCGGATGGACGGGTCGCGGCTCACTTAACAGCAGGACAGCCCCAGGTGACTAATTTAAAGCTGAAAATTCTGGAGATTTTACATCGCGAGGGTAAATCATTGGTGGCGCTGAACACAATGCTGTTTGCTGATGATGTCAACGAGCGGTTAGTGGAGCGCAAAATGGTGATTCGGGAGCAAAGCGCCAATCGGATCATCTGGAATGCAGTGATGACCAAAGCGGTAGCGATCGCCCTGAATCCGATCACGGCAGTCGATATTCTGAGTAGCGCTGTGATTGATGTCGCCATGATCTTGTCATTGTCGCGGTTGTATGGAATCGCCATGACGCAGCAAGGGGCGATCGGTTTACTGAAGAAGATTGCTCTGGCAATGGGTGGAATCACCGCCAGTGAACTCCTCGCTACCCTAGGACTAAGTTCTCTAAAAGGGGTGCTTGGCATTACCATTCCGGCGACGGGTGGGGCATCGTTAGCCCCTTATTTGTCTGTTGCGCTTACTCAGGCTGGAGTGGCAGGAGTATCCTCCTATGGGATTGGGCAGGTGACAAAAGCCTACCTGGCGAATGGTGCGTCTTGGGGACCGGACGGTCCGAAAGCGATCGTCAATCGCATTTTGTCGTCTTTAGATGAAGAGTCTATTATTAATCGGATTAAGGATGAACTGCGATCAAAGATTGATCTAAAACGGCGTATTTCACCCCAGTCTAAGTAGGCTAGTTAAGCGCTTAATTAAGCGACTTGACACAGTTTCTGACGAATAGGTAAGCGAATAATGAATTCTGTCCCTTGACCAGGAATAGAAAAACATTGCAGTTTACCAAAATGTTTTTCAGTAATAATTTGATAGCTGATTGACATCCCCATCCCCGTCCCTTTACCAACAGGTTTAGTCGTAAAAAATGGGTCAAAGATACGAGCTTGAGTAGCGGCTGACATGCCAATGCCATTGTCTACGATCGTAATTTCAATCCATTCTGCATCGCTGATCGTGGTGCGAATTTTAATCTGGTTAGGATGGTGTTTGATCTCCTGATAGTTGCGCTCTATATTTCTTTCTTCCAGGGCATCGATCGCATTTGCCAGGATATTCATCAATACCTGATTCAACTGGCTGGGGTAACATTCGATCAGTGGAAGATTACCATAATCACGAATTACATCAATTTCGGGACGTTCAGGGCGAGCTTTTAAGCGGTGCTGCAAAATCAGTAAGGTACTATCAATACCTTCATGGATATCCACTGCTTTAAAGTCGGCTTCGTCAATCCGTGAAAAAGTGCGTAGAGATAACACGATTTGCCGGATCCGATCCGTACCCATTTTCAGCGAATTCAGAATTTTAATCAGATCCGCTTGAAGAAACTCTAGATCGATCGTATCCGCTTCGGCTTGAATTTCTGGAGCGGGATGAGGGTAATGTTTTTCGTAAAGTTTAATGATATGCAATAAGTCATGAGCATATTCTTGAATATGGGTTAAGTTGCCATAAATAAAATTGACGGGATTATTAATTTCATGCGCTACTCCTGCGACTAATTGCCCCAAACTGGACATTTTTTCAGCTTGAACTAATTGCATTTGAGTTTGTTGAAGTTCAGCTAATGTCCGCTCAATTTGTTCTCTCGCTTCTGTAATCGCGGCAATTTGGGGCAGGCTAGTCCAGCAGGCGATCGCCACTCCTACAAACGCGACCGTGATCAACAAAATACTAAATAAGGCGGTATGGCTCCCCAATCCATAACGCTCCAATCCGGCTCGGGTTAACCAGCCAATACTGACTGCTCCACAAACTAAAGTAATCAGAACCGTGACTTGCCAAGCAATCCAGTCAGTTTGGGGATTAAAGGGTTTTTGCCGACTGCGCCGGAGCCACCATGTAGGTTTTACGATCGCGATCGGGAGTCGGGGAGTTTGCGTCGCTATGGTACCGACTACGATCGGCAGGAATAATCCGATTGCCAAATCTTGCCAACCCCAAGCCAAGCCCCCAACCACTAGGACGATCGCTTCCAGGCTAAAGAAACCTAATGACCAACCTGACCACCGTGCCTCAGGTCTACTCCGGTTGAGCCATAGCCCTAAATGAATTGCCATCATTGAGGTCAGGTAGCCGGTGCCCGTCACCATGATCACATGGGAGACATTGCCCCAGAGTAAGGAAATTAAGGTCAGTGATAGGGTAAAGATTAAGCTCGGCTCCAGCACTCCTCGGCGGGACATCACGGCAAATACAGGCGGAAAGTAGCCATCTTTAGCTAACTGATACAGCAATCGAGGGCAGTTAGAGACTGCCGTTGCTGAACTGAGTAGACAACCAGAGGTAATCAAAAACGTGACGAGTGCTGGAGCCAACCCACCCCAGAAGGGTTGACTCGCCGCCACCAAATTGAGGTAGGCACTATCACCCAGATTCGGTTGCGTTGCTAACCGCATGACGACCCAGGAGCCGCCCAAGTAGACGATCGGAATACAGCCAGCCGTAATCTTTAAACATTGGAGTGTGACAGTAGGTTGACGGCTTTCTGCCACAAACGAGGAGGCGGTTTCACAGCCATAAACGGCGTAGACGGCAATGAAAAACCATTTCAGCCAATCGACCACTGTGATCCCAGTTTCTATATCTGGTAAAAGACCAGGGCTGCTAGAAGCAAGCCCTAACCATCCGATGCCCTGGAGGCAAAAGGTCAGCAAAAACCCGATCGCGGGAAAAACAAAAAAGGAATGTAAAATGCCGAGCGTTCGGGTGCCACTCAAGGCAACGACAAACGGCAGGATGGCAAAGCCAACTCTCAATAGCACTACAGGACAGGCAATTCCCAGTGGGGTCAGGTTCTCCTGAATCAAATCGGTCAGGATAATCGCGTTGATCGCAGGCACGGACACCCAACCTAACAGATAGCCGATCGCGCCATACTGAGCTAAGACTGGGAATCGCCTTAACAGATGGGCAGTATAGTTCGGTGTGCCACCAGCTATATCGGTAAAGTAGGAGCCTAATCGTTTGACCTGTAAATTCAACAGGATGCCAATTAGGGTTCCCGGTAGCCAAACCCAGAGGGCATTTGCTCCTAGTGCTGCGTGCATTGCCGGAGCTGTACCTAACCATAGCAAAAGACCACTAAAACCAAATCCCCAGGTTTCTAATGAGCTAAGACTGCGGGGTAAAGCCTGGATAGGGAATGGATGCCGCTCCATAGGTAACGAAATATTAAACTACTGTTAAGCAGTATTCCCACCCAAAGAGTTTGATTATCTTTACAGAGACTTTTTAGTTAGACCGACATCCAACCCGTCTTTGCTCGATTAGGCGCAAGATTCTACTGAAGTATTTTTTACAATCAACGCTCAAAAAAACAGGATAGGTGGAATTCCTATCCTGAGAAAAGCGCATTGGCGAAAATTAGAGAAGTTAGCGGATCATGACTTATTGCGGCAATAAGCACTTATCTGAATCACAGCCTGCTGGTCCAGCTTCTGCCATTTCGCCAGCATCATATCGCAAGAGAGCCTGATGGAAATCATGAGTTTTCCGACGTGCTAAAACGTCCTGACTCATTTGGTCATACTGCGACTTTGAGATCGGTTCAAATGGTAGCCGAGGGAAAGTTTGGTGGTCATCAAATCGAGCCAGCAGCGCTGAAGAAATATAGCCCTCGTGGTTCTGGATAGCGGCATAAATCCGCTGGGCTAACGGCTCAATTTCTGCCTCTCGCAACTCGATCGTCGAACTGGTGTTATGCGTCGTCCAATACCGTTGCACATTCATATAAAAGTCGAATTGTGCCAATGCCGAGAATTTTTCGATCGCGATTTCATCGGCACCGGGTAGGTTAGCCCAGGACACTTCGACCGGAATCTCTAGCAACCACTCGGTACACCGGGGATCAAACGGATCATGCAGTAAGTTCCCATTTTCGTCTTTGTCCGATTGGGACGGCACGATCGTGTAGCCGTAATCCAATCCTGCCAAAGCCACTGGATCATTCTTGCGGCAGGTAATCCGCCGAATAAACCGTTGGGCTTTAGGCGGATGCCAACCGGGACTGGCTCCCGTTAACAGTGATTTTGTTCCAGCAGGTTGCACCGTCGTACACCGATTCGGGCGCTTGAGACCTTGGCGATCGCAGTAATCCCATACCACTTGCTGAACGAGGTTCTGCCAACGAGTCAGGTAAGCTTGCTCGCGCTGCCGAAACTCAATGCCAGCCACCGTATCAGGTCTACCTGCTTCCCACCAACGTAACCAATCTACCCCAAACGCATGGACAAAGAAATCAAATAATCCAGTGAAGGAAACACCAACGATCGGATCAAATTCGCGAGATTGTTGATAGCGTGGCTCGACAAATTTGTGGTTCAACAAAGCGGCTACTGACAATGCCGCCGCCGTAAACGCGGCTTCTTGTTCCTGCTCGTTGAAGGGATCCAATTGATTCAGATGAACCTCAGATAAATTGCAGTGAAAATTACTACCTAAAATTTCTCCGCATGGGTTCAAACCATATCGTTCTAGTCGATGTTCTACTTCAGCAGCAGGCAGTTGCGGAAATTTCTCCTGTAGCCAAGTTTTGGCATTTCCTACGATGTAATGCTGTAAGAATTCTGCTTTTAATTCCGGTGTTGGTAGCAAATCAACATTAGAACGCGCGATCGCTTCTGGCGCGTATTGAATTGCTCCTTCACCGGAATAAAACTGTTTACGCACCGCATCGATACATTCCTGTGCCGTCGGTTGATGATGAAACACCCGCGTATGATTTGCCATCCGCAGCACATCTCGTTCCGGGTCAATCCGCCAGTTGCCTTCAGCATCCTGCTGCCAAAGGTTTTCCTTCGCGATCGCAAATTGCTCGTCACTGCTGATCCCCTGTCGCATCCCAGCCGATCGCCGGATGTTGCCAGCAACGACTGTGGCAGCGGCTTCATCAATTAAGAGGCAGCACTCGATCGAGGTGAGTTGGCGACCGATCGCTTTATTGAGAATAGCGGCACAGCGTTCATAGAGTCCAGCTAACCGGATCGGATTGGCTACACCACCAAACCCTTTGAGGACTTCCCCTTCTGCCCGAACATCACTGAGATTGACCGTGACATTGATGGCTCCAGAGAAGCGATCGTCACTGGCAAGTTCCAACAACGCCTGGTAGGACTGTACCCAACCTTGGCGGCTATCCCCAACATGGACATGGACGTGGTTGCCATTGACTGTAACTTGTGTCTGTTCCTGACGTCGATCGGGAGGCGTCACCCCAACGGTTCCTTCTAGCGCCACGACTAATTGATTTCGGATTGCTGGCAATTGGTCGATATATTGCGGTTCCAAAATTGCCCCAGTTCCACACCCCATCATGGCTAAATCCATCATTAACCCGAAGGCGCGCCAGTCAATCACATTGGTACTGGTACAGTTATAGGCTCCCGAAAAATTCTCTGGCTTGCGGATCCAATCTGTGCCACCAACCCATAACCAGCGACCAGACGGCAAGCTTTTTAGTTCTCGCTGCATTTTCCGAATCAGGTCGGCTTCTTCGGTGCTCAAGTTACCTAATTCGACTAATCCCGCGATCGTCCGTTGAGTCACTTCTTCCCAGGATTCCCGTTGTCCATTGGCACGACGGCTATAGGTGCGGTAGAACACGGGGTTAGCCACCGGAGCATTCGCAGGAAACTGACTCGAAACCTTTGTCCGCTCAATATTTTGAACCATGTACTAACCCCTACACCTAAGCTTAGTTGGACTCACTACAGAGGCGAACCTCATATCTAGTGTTTACTTTCATGGGTAATCACTATATCTCAACATTCTGAACTTTCAACATCCCGCCAGACATTTCCTTGAAAAGAAAACTCTTTGATAAAGAAAGGAGAACTTTGGATCCTTTTGATTACAAAAATCTCTAAGAAGTAATAGTATAAATGACCTAATTTTAAAACTGGTCGTCTTTTATCTCATCAGGGCACAATAGAGCAAAATCCCCCGCTGCCATCATGCTCAACCCTTTTGCTAGTGCCAATACGCTGGCAACCAGTGCCCAACACCTTCAGACCTTGCTCCTGTCATTTCATCCTGTGATTTTGATTGAAACAGTTGAAGAGGAGCGAGTTCTCACCTTGCTCCAGACTGCCATTCAGGACATGAAGATTTCTTTATATGAGTGGAGCATTACCCAAGGGCTGCTGCGATCGCATGGCAACGAAAATCGCTGGGTCGATGAATGCGCTCCTCCAGGCAGTACCAAACCTGCCACCTTAGATGAAAAAACCACTGACCCGTTAGAAGCCCTGAAATATATCCAAGCCCAAACGCAGAAAGGGGTGTTTTGGCTCAAGGATTTTACGACCCATCTCACTGATCCTGTAGTAGCACGACAATTTCGGGAAGTGGTTCAGGTATTAGTACAACGGCGAGCGGCATTTATCCTAACTGGAGAATCAATCAAATTGCCTCCAGAAATTGCTCATGATGCCGTTTATTTTGAGTTGAAATTGCCAGGGCGGGATGAACTGCACCAAGCTGTATCCGATGTGGTGCGATCGCTGATGGTGAAAAACCGGGTGCAGGTGCAAATTCAAGAGCAAGATTTGCAGGCATTAGTCCAGGCTTTGAGTGGTATGACCCTCAAACAGGCGCGTCAAGTCATTGCCTATGCAGCTTTAGAGGATGGCAAGCTCACCGTGAGCGATATTGAACGGATTCTCCACCGTAAAGCTCAGGTAATCCGGGAAGAAGGGGTGCTGGAATATTTGCCCCTTAATAATCAACCGTTATATTTGGGAGGCTTCACTGGGCTGAAACGCTGGCTAGCTCGGGCAAAAGTCGGTTTTACACCTCAAGCCAGGGAGCTAAATCTCCGACCACCTAGAGGTATCTTAATTGTGGGCATTCAGGGATGTGGTAAGTCTCTGGCAGCGAAAGCGATCGCCCAGGAATGGAAACTGCCGTTACTAAAACTGGATGCTGGTCGCTTGTATGACAAATACGTGGGCGAATCGGAGAAAAATTTCCGGCAAGCCGCAATACTGGCAGAATCCATGTCGCCGACGGTACTCTGGATTGACGAGATTGAAAAGAGCTTTAGCAACAGTGATTCCGACTCGGACGGGGGCTTAAGTCGGCGACTATTTGGCTTCTTCCTCACCTGGCTGCAAGAAAAATCTCAGGATGTGTTTGTGGTAGCGACAGCGAACGACATCTCCAAAACGCCCCCAGAGCTATTCCGGAAAGGTCGCTTTGATGAAATTTTCTTTGCAGATCTACCAGATGCTCAAGAGCGAGGCATGATCCTTAAAATCCATCTCGGTCAACGCAAACAACCTTTGGAGCGATTCGATCTCGCCACTCTAGTTAAGGAAACCGAAGGGTATAGTGGAGCCGAGATCGAACAAGCTGTCATTGTTGCGCTCTACAACGCCCTTTATTTAGGCAAATCCCTAGATACCGCTCTCTTGATTGAAGAGATTCGAGCAACCATTCCGCTTTCGGTATCCCGTCGGGAAGATTTAGAGCAGCTGCGAGCGATCGCGCAAGAGCGATTTGTCAGCGTTCGATGAAAAATCTTCGCGATCGTACCTGCTCACCTCTAAGATCTAGGGCGCAAGCGACAGGTCAAGGAACCGTAACTGTTCCCGTTCCAGCTCCTGGCACACTTTGATTAATAGTTCCGGTAGGCGCAGGAGTCGTGGTTGACGTACTAGGAGTAGTGATACTGGGGGTAGCCCCTGCTCCCCCAAAAGTACTGGGAGCGGTGGTTGGCGACGTCGTCGTTACATCAGAGGTTGTACCGGAAGTAGGTGGGACAGCTGGGACAACCGAAGTCGGATTGGTAGTGGTAGGCGCTGTACCTGGATTGGCTGTATTCGGAGTGCCCCCGGTTGCAGGTGGTGTGACAATAGTTGCCCCTGAGGGTGTCACTGTCGTCACAGTACCCAATGGAGCCGTCACAGTACCTGTTGGACCTTGAATAATAGTCTGCTGCGCTAAAGTGGGTAGAGCAGCGAAAATAGTGGCACTAGCGGTTCCAGCAAGCAAACCGAGCGTTCTGGTTAAGGATGGGTATCGCATGATTCTGCCTTAGCTCTACCCTTTTAGGTTAAAAAATATGCTTGAAACCGCCATCAATCAAGGGACTGAAGCCATCACATCTCTATCTACGCTCTATGGTAGACTCTCTATTCTTCGATCGCGGCGAAGGTTGAATATCCTGATCATCCCCGCGAGAGAGCGTTAGAGTAAATAGAATTTGCCCATCGTCATAATCAGCCATGATTTAGCTGATGCAGCTAGCAACGAGCCTAGATTGACAAGAAATGGCTTTAAACCTCAACTTGTACCAAAAGTGACTAGTGCGAGGTGGGAAAGATTCAGATAACCTGTACCCAGGGGAGTTAGTTTGGGAATCCTGCTTAAATAGGCTACAGTTTCTTGTCCAAGGAAAATCAGGAGGCTATTTCTGCTAGCAATTCACCTTAGTAACTCTCTCAATCTAGTTACTTATGGCATCCGTTGCTGACATCTGCTGATCTGACTCCCCAAATGGGAATAGAGGAAAGTCCATCATGCTTGTCTGTCCCCAATGTCAGTTTGAAAACCCAGTCACCAATAACTTCTGTCAGGAGTGCGGTACATCCCTGACCCAGAATAGTTGTCCAACCTGTGGCAGTCTCAATCCCTTTGATGTGGTGAATTGCCAAGAGTGTGGGGCAGTGTCTGGGGTGATATGGCTGGCGATCGTCACTGCCAGCCATAGTATGGCTAAAGCAGCACCACCGATGACCGAAGCCAGTATTGCCACACTGACCGTTGGGGATCACTCTAAAAGCATCAATGATTACCTCGATGAGGAACAACGGTATCAATTACTGGAACCGTTACCCTGGTTTGAGGGAGAAACAGGTGAGCAACAGGTAAGGGTGTTAGATTGCCAACCCTTACAACTCTCCTGGCTAGAAATGTTGATGATGCAGGGGCAAGACGGCTCGGCTCCAGATGCCTGGGCACCAGGGGAAAAAGCAAGCGTTCTGCCTGACTTGGGTAACTCCACTCGCAATGAGCGGCTCGAGTCAATTATCTCCCTAGCAATTCCCAGCTTTGCTCAACCTTATCTAGCCTTAGGAGAACAGTTTTATCAAGCGATCCCGGCTATTCACGATGCTTGGCACTACAAGGATCAAGATGTGGTGTTATTGGAAGAGCGATCGCACTTTCCACTGTTAATCGATCTCTGGCAAAGTACCGAGATGACACCACCTGTCCTCCAGGTACTACACTGGCTGTACGAAATGGTGGAACTGTGGCAAGCGTTGGCGCCATGGAATTGCCAGCAAACTTTGTTAGATATTAGTAATCTTCGGTTAGATGAAGACCAAGCCTTATGTTTACAGCGATTGCACCGTAACCGTCCTGGAGCGGCTCTTTCTCTACAAGACTTAGGGCGGTTGTGGCAAACATTATTTGCCGAATCACAAAAAACTCAGATTGATGCTATTACCAGCTTGCTCGCTGATTTAGATGCTGGCAAAGTCACTCAAGTAGAGGAATTACGATCGCGCCTAGAAGCGATCGCGAATCAACTCGAAGACAATCAACCCATGCCAGACTTATTGGATCAAGAGTTTGATACCTTCCAAACTGCTGAGGCAGAAGACGATGTGGAGTTGGGATCTACTAGCGCCTCGATCGCCACAACCCGACTGGAACTGGCTTTAGACGACATTGATGAGTTAGAAGATGATGGGGATTTGGACAGCGATGAAATGCCTACAGTCGTCCTCCCAATGCAATTATTTGCTCTAGAGGAAATTGGTCGGACGGATATCGGGCAACAACGTGACCATAACGAAGATTATTTCGGCATTGAAACCCAGGTGAGTAAACTGGAAAGCCCTTCCGGTAAAACTCTCCATGCCCGTAACCTCTATATCCTTTGTGATGGTATGGGTGGTCATGCTGGGGGAGAAGTTGCTAGCGCTTTGGCTGTGGATACCCTCCGTCGCTTCTTTAAAGAATATTGGCAAAATACTCCATTTCCAGGGGTTGGTAGCAATAAACTGCCAAACGTAGAAATCCTGTCACAAGCTGTCCAACTGGCAAATAAAGCCATTTATGATGTCAACCAACAAAATGCGCGGTCTGGCAGTGGGCGGATGGGGACAACCCTAGTGATGGTGCTGATTCAAGATACGGAGGCAGCAGTTGCCCATGTGGGAGATAGTCGGCTATACCGTTATACGCGCAAGCGGGGTTTAGAACAGGTCACGGTTGATCATGAAGTGGGACAGCGAGAGATTCAGCGGGGCGTTGAGCCAGAAGTTGCCTATGCTCGACCGGATGCTTACCAACTCACCCAGGCACTCGGACCCCGAGATGAACAGTTTGTCAAACCAGATATTCAGTTCTTTGAACTCAGTGAGGATATGTTGCTCCTCCTCTGTTCGGATGGATTAACAGATAATGAACTGCTGGAAACCTATGCCAAAACGCATATTGAACCGCTCCTCAGTTCTCAGTCAAATTTGGATAAAGGCGTGGGTCAATTGATTGAGCTAGCCAATCAACATAATGGTCATGACAATATTACGGCGATCGCCGTTCGGGTAAAAGTTCGCCCCAGCCTTAACCATTTACGTTAGGGAATGGTCATCCTGACCCTACTACATCCTCAACACCAGACTCCCTTGCGACAATGGCAATTTCCAACGGAGTCCACAATTCGAGTTGGGCGAGCTTTGGATAATCAGGTCATTCTGGATGATTTGCTTGTCTCTCGCCACCACCTGGAATTGCACAAGATTGAATTACCGATCGCTCCTGGCTCTGCTCAAGCACAACCCTGTTGGCAACTGGTCAATCACAGTAGTAATGGGACATATCTCAATGGCAGGGCCGTTTCTCAAGGGCTGATTCTAACTGACGCTAAAATTCAGCTGGCTCAGGGGGGACCCTGCCTGAAGGTTCAAGTGCGGGATACTGGCGAAACCACGGCAGCGATCGCCTCGTCAACGGATGTAGGAAACCAAATGACTGGTTTGCTTGACCCTTCTCTCAAGCGAGTGGGTTCTCCGGTTATCGTGGAAGCCTCTCATCAACCTTGCACCCATGAAGGGAATACGATCGAGAATCTATTTTGTATCTACTGCGGTCAGCCAATCCGGGTAGAACAAACGGTACGCCATTACCAAATTTTGCGCATTCTAGGTAGAGGTGGGATGGGGACAATCTACCTGGTCTGGCATCAGACTGGAGTGATCCCCGAAACCGGACGACCGTTGGGGAAATTACAGGTGTTGAAAGAAATGAATGCTGACATTGCTCGGATTCCCAAAGCTCGGGAACTATTTGAGCGGGAAGCCCGGACGCTGCAAACTCTAAATCATCCTGGAATCCCCAAGTTTCATGACTCGTTTATTGAATCTGGTAAAAAATACCTAGTCATGGAATTGGTGCATGGACAGGATTTAGAACGGCGAGTTCGCCAGTTTGGCACAGTTAAGTCACCTCAAGCGATCGCCTGGATGATGCAAACCTGTGATGTGCTGGATTACTTGCATAACCGCCCTGTTCCCATCATTCATCGCGACATCAAACCCGGCAATCTCCTGGTTCGTACCCTGGATCACCGAATTGTGGTACTCGACTTTGGGGCAGTGAAAGCCGTTGGTGCCTCCTCTGCCACCCGCATTGGCGCAGAAGGATATAGCGCCCCAGAACAAATTCAGGGCAACCCGGTCATTCAATCCGACCTGTATGCGATCGGTCCCAGTTTAGTTTTTTTGCTGACCGGAGAGACTCCCCGTCGCTTTAAGAAACCAGATGGGCAGGGCTATCGATTTAACTTAGATGGGATAACGGCGATCGCTCCGTCCTTACGTCGGGTGATTGAACGAGTCACTTCCCCGGAACCAAGCGATCGGTATCTAAGTGCGAAAGCATTATCTGAAGCCTTAGCGAGATGCCTTTAGGCCGCAATTGCTCTTGCTGTCTTACTGCTCATCTTCGTCCCAACTTTCGACCGCTAGCAGTTCGCTAACGGGGTCTTGCATGGTGAAGTCATATGCCAATAACTCTTGCTTCCAAAATGACCAATCGTCACCGTATAGCAAGGCGATCTTCCAGATACTATCGTTGGGCTTGAGAACCTTGGAGTCGAGCAGCGATCGCACTTGACGCTGCAACTTAACCATTGGGTGAATAACCTGCTGGTTCATACCGTCTCTGATCATGAATAAATAGATTTTGCGAATGCTTTCCGTGAAACGTTCCCCGAACTTGACACCGCAACAAAGCTCTATATCGTGTCAATCATTGCAGCAGCGGGAAACTGCTTTTCCAGCTATCGATATTAGCATACTCCAATGCTATGGCAAGCGTTTCCAGAAACATAGCGAAAAAATAGGGAGATAACCGAACCAAATCTCAATTTTTTTAGGATTTGATCCTTAGAATGCCGCGATCGCCATCTAATTGAGCCATGACTCCAACGGGTAGAGCAGCATTCACGCCATCATGACCAAACGGTAATTCAGCAACGATGGGGATGTCTAAATCGCCTAGCCGCTCACGCAACACAGCTTCGACTGTAAAACTGGGGATGTTAGGGGGTGGATCACACTGACTAAACCGCCCTAAAGCAATGCCCTTGACCTGCTGTAATAAGCCACTCAGCCGCCACTGCGTCAACATGCGATCGATGCGGTAAGGCGCCTCTCCCACATCCTCCAGAGCCAAAATTACACCATTCGATAGGTTAGGTTGTAGAGGTGTACCGATTAGGTGAGTCGCCACCGTAAGGTTCGCGGGTAGTAATAAGCCGTCGGTTTGCCCCCCTCCCCAACCTTTCCCGGACAAAGCCGCCACGGAACGACCTTCTACCCAGTCAAATAAGCGTTGGACTGACCAGTCAGGTTCTGCGGCTAATGTCGTCAGTAAGGGCGCATGCACACCAGAAATCCCTTGTTGGCTCAGGCTAAACAATAGGCTGGTGATATCAGAAAAGCCAATTAACCACTTGGGTTCCGTCAGTTGCCAACTCCAGTTTTCCAACAGGCGAGCTCCCCCCCAACCACCACGGGCACAAAGCAGACCCCGACAACGGGGGTGATTCAAGGCAATCTGCAACTGCTGACGCCGCTGCACATCTGTACCCGCTAAATATCCCCAGCGCTCGTCAAACCCTGGGGATAATTCCACTTGATAGCCACGATCGCGCCAAATCGCTACTCCCTGATGAAATGCAGTAAATTCGCGTAAAGCCCCACTGGGAGCAATGACATAGAGCAGATCCCCAGGTTGCAGGGGGGCAGGGGGTTGACAGAGATTCATAGAGGCAGGGCAAACGTTGCTTAAGGTCAGGAATGGCCGTTCAGCGTGAGTTCATGCGGCGATCGCCTATATCGATGTTCCTAACACTGTAATTGAGGGAACTTGACATTTAAACCGTTGCGTATTTCCACGTTTCATCATCTCACCTTAATGCAATTAATCCGTGGTTCCCAGCTTATTCTAAAGGTTTCTGGCAATACACAATACAAATATTCACCTAACTGTTTTGATTCGGTTTTATGAGTCAGAATTACATCTGGAATCTTTTGGTTGCAGCGACTGTAGCTTCACCTCTCCTGTTTTGTTCAGCTGCCCGTGCCGATCAGCGCGATTTCACCTTGGTCAACGATAGTAGCGCTGAAATTCATGAAATTTATGTCTCTACAGTACAAACAAACAATTGGGAAGAAGATGTTCTAGGCAGAGACATATTACCGTCCGGTGGCAAGGTAGATATTAATTTTGTGGCGGAAGCTTCTGGTACCTGTCTCTACGACATTAGGGTAATTACAGCAGAACATGAAGAGACGACCCAAGGTAACGTGAATCTCTGTCAGGTCTCTACTGTCATCTTTGACGGCAATACCCTCTTGAGCCAGTAAGCTATCTCACGATACTTACCTCAGCCTGTCCGCATTCTAGGCTTTTCGCTCCTAGAGGCGGATTTTGTTTATCTTGGCTAGCCGCTCTAGCCGCTATGGTTTGGGTGAACCCAGTAGAGTTCCTTCGCTAAACCGATGATAAGAGGTGAATAGAAATGCTAGATTTTGGCATGGTTAGGATGAAGGAGCCTCTCTGTGTTTTTGGATGAACTCACACCTTTAGTCAAGGAATTATCTCAGCAACCGATCGCCTTTTTCGGGGGCTTATTTTCTGGCTTACTACGACTGAATCTAGCGGATGATCCAGTCAAAAGCTGGCTTGATCAGCAATCGGGAACCTCTGTTTATGCCACCGACTCTGAGATGAATAACGGTAAAAGCAAGGGACCACAATCGATTGCGATCGACTAATGCCGCTGAAACGGTAGTTGAGGAGTGGAGTGGGTTGAGGCGATAGGGAATCGATTGCGCGGTGATCTTAACGACAAAACCCACCTCGCTCAGCAGGGACTATTGCCACAGCTGCGTGATGAATCAGCCAAACCAACTGATGAGAATTGACAAAAACAAGTTGGCATCATGAAATCTGTGCTACAGCGTAGATCGTTCTAATTTCCCATAATACTGATAGGAAGTTTTCAGAACCGCATCGATCGCCTGTAATCTGTTCAACGATAGTTAGGTTTTCTGAAGCTCAGCCTTGTTGTTTCTTTCATCCCGCTTTTGCTATGACCATTTACATTGGAAACCTGTCCTATCGGGCAACCGTTGAAGACTTAACCGAAGTATTTACTGACTATGGAACGGTGAAGCGGGTTGTATTGCCCACCGACCGGGAAACGGGGCGGATGCGTGGATTTGCTTTTGTGGAGCTAGAGGACGATGCGCAAGAGGATGCCGCGATCGCGGAATTAGATGGGGCTGAGTGGATGGGGCGACAACTGAAGGTGAACAAAGCGAAGCCGAAGGAAGAAAACCGTAGTCCGGCTAATCGCGCTTAAACAGCAAGCTTGCTCCAGAAGGGTTTGTCAGGCTTTACAGAGCAGGCAAACCCATGACAGAGCGGTAATGCGCCTCAAACTGTTTGACAGTTGGCGATTGCCGCTCTGTATGCCATTGGCTTTGGCTAAATAATTGGTGACGTAACGCAGGCACATCGATCGTGGTGACTTGGTGCTGCGCCACAATTTGTTCGCCCCGTACCCAAACACTCTCGATCGCTGCCGTTGGGCGACCCCAAATCAATAGTCCGATCGGGTCAGTGCGTGGCAATAGTGACAAACTGGTCAAGTCATATAGCACCAAATCCGCTTGTTTGCCAACGGCGAGGGAACCGAGTTCATTCGCCATCCCTAACCCGGTTGCTCCACCCAACGATGCCATCTCTACCGCTTGGCGTGGGGTTAGCCAATGGCGGTAATCCAGATCAGTGACATTATGCAGTATGGAACCAATCTTAATTGCCTCTAACAAGTCCTGGCTATCATTGCTAGCTGCACCGTCGCAACCAAAAGTGACATTGACTCCTGCCTGCTGATATTTCAGAATCGGCGCAATCCCACTGCCTAGTCGTAGATTACTGAGTGGGTTATGAACTACTGTGGCTTGCGTGGCTGCCAAAATCTCAATATCTGCCTCATCTAACCAAACGCAGTGTGCCAGTGAGGTGCGGTGATTGAGAAAGCCTAGGTGTTTCAGGTGTTCCACCGCACTGTACCCATACTTTTCCTGAGCTAGTAGCTTTTGGGCTTGGGTTTCTAGTAAATGCAAATGGCGACCCAGATGATAGCGATCGCTTAACTCAATACAGCCAGTAAACAAAGCATCCGAGCAAAGCTGAGGTCCGGTTGGTGCAACCATGATGGCAATGCCTTGCTCCGGGTGGTGGAACTGATCGATTGCTTGCTGGAGGATGGCTAGCGTAGCGTCAGTAGAGCGATGATAGACAGATGTCTCCTTGGATCTTCCGCCGGTCGGTAGCCCAGTATCTAACTCTTGGTCCTGAATTAAGGGCGCAATGAATGCCCGAATTCCAATTTCGCGGTAGGCTTTTACGGCAGCAGCGATTGTCGCAATTTCCTGTCCTGGAATCAGCACTAGATGATCGACAACAGTTGTGCCTCCAGATAACAAGGTTTCGACTGCGGTTCCTAAAGCACTGAGATAGATTTGCTCGGGATGTAGCGGTGTAAAATCATACAGTTCAGCGATCCATAACTCCAAAGGCACGGGCGGAATCAGACCGCGTTGCCACATTTCCGAAGAATGGGTATGAGCGTTGATAAATCCAGGTAAGAGTAGTTTATTGCGTCCATCAACGGTAGTCCCAATGACCTCTAGATGAGCGGCGATCGCGGCGATCCGACCATCGACAATCTGGACATCAACTGTGTCATAGCCCTGGGTCGCTGGAATCAGAACTTGCTGAAGTGTAAAGTTCATTAATGAATAGTTAGATTAAGAACATTTAGCCTTAGTAATCCGTTTAGGGATTACAGCAATTGTATGGAGTGATGGCTAAATTACCTGTTGCCAAAGATACTTCTAGCCTACCTGAACACTGTTACGCTAACCGATCGGTTGCCCATCGCCACAATTAAACCGGATGGACGGTTGGATGCGAGCTTAATTCAATGCATATTCATCTAACAGTAACTGAAGCGCAACTTTCATTTCATGGGAGTTAGTGGTGGTCGTCCCAAATTGGCGCACCACAATACTAGCAGCTAAATTACCTAACACGGCGGCTTCCCAAGGCGATGCGCCCAACGTCAAGCCTACTGTTAAGGCGGCTACCACCGTATCTCCTGCCCCAGTCACGTCAAACACATCTGTCCGATTGAATGCTGGAATGTGATGTTCTGTACCGTCCTGCTCAAATAAGCTCATACCATCTTCTCCACGAGTGATTAATACTCGCTTTGCCTGGGTTAACGCCAACAGATCCTGACCGCCTTGCCGTAATTGGGCTAAGTCCATCCCACCCGTTGGCTTAACAAACGAATATCCGATCGCTTGTTCAGCTTCGGGCAAATTAGGCGTAAACATGGTGGCACCCTGGTAGCGTTTGAGATGTTTCTGAGCATCCACGACGCTTAAGGGATGGGATAAGGCGGCAGCAATAATGGGTTGGGTCAGGGTTCCGTCACCATAATCGGAACAGACTACGGCATCGACTGCTGCCATATGTTGTTGGATGTAGGCTGCCAAACGTAATTGCAATTCCAGGTTTGGTAAAGCATCGGATTTACGATCGACCCGGACAATCTGCTGGGTGACTGATTGCCGGGCATGCCCCGAAATCCGGGTCTTAGTAACCGTTGGTCGATCGCGATCGACCAGTATGCCAGCGGTATCAATTCCGGCTGCCGCGAAAATATTGCGTAAAGCTCGTCCCTGCTCATCCTCGCCAATTAATCCTACCGCTTTGACCTGTGCTCCTAAGCGGGCAAAGTTATATACGGCATTAGCTCCTCCCCCAGGTACCTGACGGGTTTCCTCATGGCGAATGATTAATACTGGAGCTTCACGAGAGAGTCGCTCCACCTGACCATTCATAAACTCATCTAGGCAGAGATCGCCGACAACCATCACCCGTGACTGGGAAAATTGGTCTAAGAGGTGGAACAGACGATCGGACGCAGCTGAGAGTTGGGCAGCAAAGGTGGAATTGAAAGCCATGAACTGGAGAGATGTAGTCAGTTATCAGTTGCCAGTATAAGGCTGAAGGGGCAGATGTGCCTTGACATCGGTGCTAGTTGACACAACTCCAGGAGATTACCGCTAAATCATCTCAAACTCGACGTTATACATTTCCCGCAGATCGCAGGTTTGATGGTCGGTGATGTTGGTATCACTGAGTTCCAAATTATAGAAATCGACAAACTCATGGTCGAAATAGGGTCCAGCGTGCCACGTGCCGACATGGAGCTTAATGAAACAATTACCGGGGATCCGAAAGGCAGTAATGTCGTCCCAGGTTGGTTCATCTAAATTATTGGCGGAAGCAACGCCCAGGAGCCAGTCCCTACCTTCTAAAGATCCTAGACATTGGGTACACCGTTGGTGACGGGTAATTTTACTAAACCGCCGTCCCCGTTGGTAAAGTCGCATGATGTAAAACCGGGGAATGCCATTGTGGAGCTGCAACTGAGCATCATTTTCCCCATAGGGTTGCCCATCTTCACTGGCAAAGATCACCTGACCATAGGGTTTAAAGCGATCGGGAGTGATATCTATGGCTGGTAATCGTTGTAACAGGTAAGTTTCCATAGGGCTTGGTTGAGCGCTCTTGCCAGGAGGATTCACATTGTTTGCCAAGGTTTCCGCAAACGGATCGGTTAAATAGCTAGAAAAATGCAGTGAAGCTTATTTCGTGCCAAACAAGCGATCGCCGGCATCGCCTAACCCCGGAATGATGTAACCATGTTCATCCAATTTTTCATCGATCGCAGCGGTGTAGATTGGGACATCAGGATGATAGGTCTGAAAGTTCTGAATTCCTTCAGGAGCGGCTAATAGGCATACCAGTTTCAGGGATTTGGGATTGGTTTCTTTTAAGCGATCGACAGCAGCAATTGCTGAATTGCCGGTGGCCACCATTGGGTCAACCACCAGCATATCGCGGTCTTCAATGTCATGGGGAACTTTGAAGTAATACTCAACGGGAATTAAGGTGCTGGGATCCCGATATAGCCCAATATGCCCCACTCTAGCCGAGGGAATCAGTTGTAACATGCCATCCAAAATGCCCTGTCCGGCTCGCATGATCGAAACCAACACCAGTTTTTTTTCTGCTGCCAGCACCGGCGCATCCATTGTGGCTAAAGGCGTTTGAATGGCTTCGTATTTTAGAGGTAAATCGCGGGTCACCTCATAGGCAAGTAGCATACTGATTTCGGTGAGGAGGGTCCGAAATTTGGCTGTACTGGTTTCAGCTCGACGCATTAAGGTCAGTTTGTGTTGAACCAGCGGGTGATCAATGACTGTAACATTGGCGGGCATGGAAGTGATCAACGACGTAGATACACAAGGACAACGCCCATCATACGGCTTCCATCAGGAATACTCTAGGACGATCGCAAGCCAGACTGAATATTCCAGAGATGCGCATAAATGCCATTGGTCGCAAGTAAGTCTTCGTGTTTGCCTTGTTCTACCAATTTGCCGTGATCCATCACATAAATCCGATCGCTGTAGCGGATCGTAGACAAGCGATGAGCGATCGCGATCGTTGTCCGGTTTTGAGTAATGTGTTCCAACGATCGTTGGATTGCCGCTTCAGTTTCATTATCAACGGCTGATGTTGCCTCATCCAAAATCAGGATCGGTGGATCTTTCAATAATGCCCGCGCGATCGCCAGGCGCTGCCGCTGCCCACCAGATAGCTTTTGTCCCCGTTCCCCCACAATGGTGTCGTAGCCCTGAGGTAACCGCTGAATAAACTCATGCGCTTCTGCCAATTTAGCCGCATGGGTAATTTCCTCACGGGAGGCACCAAAACTGCCATAGGCAATATTTTCAGCCACGGTTCCGTGGAATAAAAAGACATCTTGACTCACCCAACCGATCGACCGTCGCAGGTCACGCAGATTCAGATCACGAACTTCTTTGCCATCGATCGTGATGCGACCCTGTTGGACTTCATAAAACCGTAGTAACAACTTAACGAGCGTACTTTTGCCAGAACCAGTTGAACCAACGATAGCGATCGTTTGCCCAGCAGGAATAGTCAGAGACAAGTTTTCGACAACTGGCGGCTGATGATTGTAGGCAAAGGTGATCTGCTCAATCCGGACTTCGCCGCGGACGGTAGTTGTGGGTAAAGGAGTCGTTCCCGTGCGAATGGCGATCGGGGTATCCAGCAGATTCATCACTCGGTTCGTCGAAGCCATTGCTCGCTGATATTGGTCGAGGGTTTGACCCAAATTAGTTAAGGGCCAGAGTAAGCGTTGGGTAATGAATACCAACACACTGTAAGTGCCAACGGCTAACTGCCCTTGAGCTGCCGCAATGCCGCCAAAAAATAGTGTGGCGGTAAATCCCAATAAAATCACCATCCGGATTAACGGAATAAAAGCAGCACTCAGGGCGATCGCCCGGCGATTACTGCGACGATACGCTTCACTTTCGCTGCCAACGCGATCGAGTTCGTATTGTTCCGCCGTAAAGCTTTTAATCGTTGCCATGCCAGACAGATTATTGGCTAACCGACTATTCACTAGTCCGGCTTGCTCGCGCACATCGGCATAGCGGGGAGCTAACCGACGCTGAAACGCAAAGGATCCCCAGAGAATGAAGGGCATTGGTAACATAGCCATCCATGCCACACCGGGAGCCAGAATGAAGAATGCTGCCCCAACGACAATTACCGTGGTGGAAACTTGCAGAACTTCGTTAGCCCCATGATCCAGAAACCGCTCTAGTTGGTTAATGTCGTCATTCAAGACCGACAGCAAGGCGCCAGTACTACGTTCTTCAAAAAACGACATTTCTAACTCTTGCAAATGCTGATAAGCATCAATTCGGAGTTCATGCTGGATCGTTTGGGCTAGGTTGCGCCAGAGGCGATCGTAGGCATATTGAAATACTGACTCTAAACCCCAAATGATCAGCGTCAGTCCCGACAAAATCAACAATTGCGTCTGGATATCTGCTACACCCCAGGAGGCAATTAGCGAATTCTGTCGCTCCACAACGACATCCACAGCCATACCAATTAGGACAGGGGGAGCCAGGTCAAATAATTTGTTGAGAATGGAACAAGCGATCGCTGCCCAAACCTGTTGGCGATGGGCATGACTGTAGCGCATTAATCGCTGGAGCGGATGGGAGGTAGAAGCAGAATGAGAAGCCATGAATCAACCTTGGTTGCCAAGAATGCCGATCGATTCTGGCAGATTTCAATGACTGCTAACTTCCTCCATTGGGGTACTTAAGGATGCCTGAAACACCTGCCGAAGCTGTTGCAAAGAGGTTTGAATCTGTTCCAGTTGCTCGGCAGAAAGGTGCTGAAAGCGTTGCTTTAAACAATTGATATGGGTCGGAAAGATTTGCTCAAATACGCGTTGTCCTTCTGTGGTCAACACAATGATGAAACAACGTCGATTGTCTGGGGGAACTTCGCGGCGGACTAATCCTTTTTTTTCCAAGCGATCGACAATGCCGGTTAAGGTGCCTTTCGTCACCAAAGTTTTTTCAGCTAACTGTCCCATCATCATGCCGGGAGTATTCCCCAGAGTACAGATGACATCATATTGTGGCACCGTTAATCCTAACTGGCGAATATAGTTCTCATCAAAGCTAGAAAAAGCTTGATAGGCACGGGCTAATTCCCGCAACACGCTGAGGAATGGTTCTCTAGCCGCTTGTTGAGAAGGAGTCAGGAGTGGAGTTGGGTCGGTCGAACTAGTTTGTTGCACAACGAATCGATTACCAATGGTTCAAAGTATCACACAGATAGTCCTAACACAAACAAAAGCAGTTTGCCTGCCGATCGCCATAGATGCAGTGAACGCTATCATTCAGGGCGATCGCGATCGAATCTGGCAATGGCTTCTTCTTCAGACAACCAGTTAGACAGTGAGGGTGAGCTTCTGATTGCCAAGTGGGTAGATTGACCGAAGGCTGGGTCGAGTACCGTCGGCAATGGCAAGCCGAAATGGCAGACTTTCGGTCTGGACTATCTGCGTTCCGTACCGAAATGCAACAAAGCATGACAGAGTTTCGGGCAGATATGGCAGACCTGCAAGCCACCACCCAACGACAGGCAGAAACTGTCGATCGCTTAGTCTGCATTGTTGAAACCTTAATTGAGCGGCAAGACCTTGATGTTTAGGACTACAGTTGGGGATGAGGATGAATCGCGATCGCTCACCATTCATGCTCATCTCCTGGTCTAACCACATCCTAGGAAAGCTACTACATCGCGCAACTCAAGTCTCCGGCTCGTTGAGTAAACCGGAGATTTTCCTGGTAGTCTACTGGGCAGTCAATCACGGCAGGCACATCTTGTTCCAGAGCATCTTTCAGGATGGGAACGAGATCCAGACACGATTCAACCCGATAGCCTTTCAACCCCATACTTTCAGCCAGTTTGACAAAATCTGGATTGCCAAATTTGATGAAGGCTGATTCCCCAAAATGGTTGTGCTGTTTCCATTCAATTAAGCCATAGCCCCCATCATTGAAAATTAGGGTAACAAATGGGGTTCCAACCCGTAGAGCAGTTTCTAGTTCCTGACAGTTCATCATGAAGCCGCCATCTCCGGTCACAGCAACGACTTTGCGATCGGGATATACCAATTTCGCAGCGATCGCGCCTGGAATGGCAATTCCCATGGCAGCAAAGCCATTCGAAATAATGCAAGTATTGGGACGCTCACAGTGATAATGTCGTGCCATCCACATCTTATGGGCACCAACATCGGAAATGGCGATGTCATCCGGTCCCAGAACTTGCCGCAAATCATAAACAATTTTCTGCGGCTTGACTGGGAACGCCTCATCGCTGGCGTAGTAACTGTAGTCGGTGCGGATGTCTGGGCGCAACTCTAGAGCATAAGGATCCGGTTTACCAGTGCGATCGGCACGATAGAGAATTTCTTTCAGTGAATCGCCAATATCACCAATCACCTCTACTGCCGGGATATAGCTGCTATCCACTTCAGCGGGTGTCATACCAATGTGAACGATGGGGATATTCGCTTCGGGATTCCATTTCTTGGGCGAATACTCTACCAGGTCATAGCCGATCGCGATCACTAGATCCGCCCGATCGAACCCACAACTGATGTAATCCCGTTGCTGCAATCCAACTGCCCATAATGCCAGAGGATGGGTATAGCGAATCACCCCTTTACCCATGAAGGTATTGGCTACGGGAATATTTAAGCGAGTCGCAAATTCAGTTAGCATGTCGCTAGCATGGGCACGAATGGCACCATTGCCGACCAGAATCAGCGGATTGTTTGCCTTAGAAATAACTTCTGCAGCTTTTTCAATGCTATGGAAAGAGGCGTAAGTTTTTTCGATCGTGGCTTTGGTTAATGGCTTACCTGGAGCGGGCATCGCCGCAATGTTTTCCGGAAGATCGATGTGGACTGCACCGGGTTTTTCCGATTGCGCAATCTTAAAGGCTTTACGAACAATTTCGGGGGTGTTCGTGGGGCGAACAATTTGCGCATTCCACTTTGTGACTGGGGCAAACATTGCCACCAAATCGAGATATTGATGAGATTCAATATGCATCCGATCGGTGCCTACCTGTCCAGTAATGGCTACCAAGGGAGCACGATCGAGATTGGCATCTGCTACGCCAGTCATTAAGTTGGTTGCCCCTGGCCCTAATGTGGATAGACAAACTCCGGCTTGCCCCGTTAATCGCCCATAGACATCAGCCATAAACGCCGCCCCTTGTTCATGGCGAGTGGTGATGAATTGAATAGAGGAGTGCTTCAGTGCCTCCAGCATGTGTAGATTTTCTTCACCGGGCAATCCGAAAACGTAGCGAACTCCTTCGTTTTCTAAGCACCGAACGAGTAGTTCAGCCGCATTCATGTCTCCCATAAAACTCTCCCGTCTGATTCTCAGACTATATGAATTAATTGTTCCCCGTTTGTAGCGTGTTGTGTGTGATCTTTAAGTTTGTGACTAACGAAATTTGCACTCTTAAACCTTGAGTTAGGTTCAGCAATCAGTGTCATAGCGGACTTGATAGCCAATGAATTATCCCTAGGATGGGATTGCGATATGTAACAGGCTCAAACGCTGAAGCGGATGTAAAAGTGATCCCCAGCTTTGCCATGCTGGCGCAAATTCACAGGATCGGTCAGAGAATTTTTCATTTTTGCAAGATTCTGTTAAATTACTTCAAACTTTTTAGTTGCCAGCTGAAGAAGCAGGCTTGATTTGAGAGTAATTTTTAGATGGAGATGCACACTCTACAGAGAAGTTAACGGCTCAAAGTGGCGTCAAGCCGCAATTGCTACTTGCCAATACAAAACTGACTGAACACCCGATCGAGAACGGATTCGGTCACATCTTCACCCAAGATTTCTCCGAGGGCATAAATGGCACTCCGTAGATCGATCGTCCAGAAATCGAGGGGCAGTTGTTGGGCGATCGTGGTTTGTACCCGCTCTAAGGCTAACTTGGCAGTGGTGAGGGCAGCCGCTTGGCGTTGGTTAATCGCAATATCGAGGTTGGCAGCTTGGAGGGTACCAGTCTGTACGGTGTCTAGAATGGCTTGTTCCAGCGCTTCGATGCCCTGCCCTAAGGCAGCAGCCGTTGGTACAACCGCTCTTGTTGGGGGTAACGCCAAAGGCTCGCTACTCGTTGTCAAGTCAATTTTATTGAGAACTAAGATTAAGAGACGATCGTGTACCTGCTCATAGATCTCCTGATCGGCAGGTGTCCATCCACTGGTGGCATCGATCGTGAATAGAACTAAATCGGCTGATTGCGCGGCGGCTCGCGATCGCTCAACGCCAATTTTTTCTACCCGATCCTCGGTAGCTCGAATCCCAGCCGTATCTAACACCTGAATGGGAATGCCACCCACCACCAGTTGAGATTCCACCACATCCCGTGTGGTTCCAGGTAGATCGGTGACGATCGCCCGGTCACTGCGGCTCCAAGCATTGAGCAAACTTGACTTGCCGACATTCGGACGCCCCACGATCGCTACTTTTAGTCCAGTCCTCAACAATTCCCCACGATCGGCGGTGGCTAAAACTTGAGTCATTTGGGTCAAGATTTGCTCCAGCTGAGTTTGAATCTCAGTCTGGTTTAACGGTGGTAAATCTTCCTCAAAGTCAATCCGAGCTTCGATTTCTGCCAGCATATCAATGCACTCTTGCCGCAGTTGCCGAATGGGATGGGCAAGTTTACCTTGCAGCCCGGCAAGAGCCGTTTGAGCGGCTTGGGGCGATCGGGAACCCACTAAATCAGTAATACTTTCTGCCTGAGTTAAATCCAATCGCCCATTCAGAAATGCCCTCAGGGTGAATTCCCCTGGTTGTGCCAGCCGTGCCCCTTGTTCCAGACACAACTGTAAGACTTGCTGCACTACCATAATGCCGCCATGACAATGAAACTCCACTACATCCTCACGGGTATAGGAACGGGGAGCCAGCATGATTAATAACAACGCTTCGTCGATCGTCGCTTTGGTTAATGGATGACGAACAAATCCATACAAAATGCGGTGGCTCTCCCACGCTTGTTGACCCGGAGCATGAAAGAGTTGCTGGGCGATCGCCAAAGCGGCTGCACCGGACAGCCGGACAATACCGACGCTACCTTGCTGAGGCACAATAGCCGTAGCAATTGCCGCGATCGTGGTTCCTTGAGTCATTGCCAATGGGGATTGATCAAACTAGTGAGAATATGATCTTCCCATTTGTGGTTAATTAATAGGTAATCTCTGGCATAGCCTTCGACCACAAATCCTAGGCGTCTTAATACTTTGCCACTCCGTTCATTTCGAGGCATATAATTTGCCATAATTCGATGCAAATTAAATTGATCAAACATATAGCCGATTGCCGTTCTTAGCGCTTCGGTCATATAGCCTTTTCCCTGCTCGGATGCGGCTAAACTGTAGCCCAATAAACTTGTATAAGCAACGCCAAACTGCATTTGGGTGAAATTAATTTTGCCAATGACCCGATCGGGATGAGTTTGGGTTGATAAACATAGTTTGACAGACTGTTGATAATTAAATTCAATGACAGACTTCTCTCCCTGTTCCCGCCAAAATTCTAGTGTGTAAAATTCCTCTGCTCTGGCGGGTTCAAAGGGTTCAAGAAATTCACTATTCTCCATATAAAAGTTCAAAATCGCGGTTGCCTCTCTTTGAGTGGCTAGTTTTAACACTAGGCGGTCGGTGGTCAAGTGAGGTAGATTAAAAATCACAATTAGGCTCGAATCTGTTCCAATAATTGGTTAAATTGGCTCCAATCATCCTGTTGCGTAATTGGTTCCCAAGCGGCTTCAATTGCAGGACGTAATAATGCAGTCGATGAATTATAGGCTGATAGACGATCGGGCATTTGTTCAAGCTCTGAAGCAGGTAAATTCAGTAATTGATTGAAATAAGTAATTTTCCAGGTGTTCCACAGATTTGCTAGCTGATCATCCATATCTTGCACCTCTAGAAGAATGGCATTGACATCTTCTTGCCAGGCCACAGAAAACTGCTGGGTCAGCTGGCGGAAAAAGTCGTGATAATCAATCTGGGATACGTGCAAGAATTGCAACGTTGATTTGAGTAGCGCTTCAGCGTCCGGCAGGGGAAGTTGATCAAATCCCAACTTGGATAACATCTGTTGGCGATAGGCGCGATCGTAGCATTCTTCAAACTTAGCGAGGGCTGCTTCTAAATCTGAAAAGGCAATCACGCGGCTCATCGGCGCCTGAAGCATTTCTAAATTCCAGCGGCAAATAGCGGGCTGATTGCCGTAACTGTAGCGACCAGAGTAATCGAAATAAGCGGCAGTAAACCGAGGGTCAAGAGTTGGAATAAAGGCATAGGGACCGTAGTCGAAACTTTCTCCAGTCATCGACATATTGTCAGTATTCAACACCCCATGACAGAACCCCGCTGCCATCCATTGCGCCACTAATGTTGCTACGCGTTCGACTAATTCGGCATAAAACAACGCATACCGATCGGGTTGCGGCTGCAACTGGGGATAGTAGTGTTCGATCACATGATCGAGCAAAATTGCGATCAAATCTTTGCGATCGAGGCGATGTAACCGCTCAAACGTGCCAAACCGAATATGCGATCGACTAAAGCGTACCATCACCGACGATCGGGTAGGCGATGGCTCATCGCCCCGCCATAAGGATTCTCCAGTTTCAATCAGGCTGAGACAGCGCGAAGTTCGAACTTTGACCCGATGTAATGCTTCAGCCGCTAACACCTCCCGCACTCCCCCTTTCAGGGTCAGCCGACCATCTCCGCCTCGGGAGTAGGGAGTTCTACCTGATCCTTTAGTTCCAAAGTCATACAGTTCACCATCGGTGCCCCGCACCTGCCCATAGAGAAACCCGCGCCCATCTCCCAAAAATGCATTGTATTCCCCAAATTGATAGCCGTGATAGCGCAGTGCCAAAAGGGGGCGAGGCGGATTGTCAAACTGACCAAAGGCGGCAATAAAATCTTGATCTTGAACGGTTTTTGGGTCTAGTCCTAACAGGGACAGCAGATCATCATTGCGAAATCGCAGGATATGAGTGGGGAACTGAGCCGCTGACACGACATCATAGTAGTCATCACCAAGTTGCTCTAATGCGGGTTCGTAGGGCAGGGTCAGTAGGGGATTAGCAGTCATGAAGGCTGAGGTTGTTTGGCACACAATCTTCATCGTACACAATGCGCTTGGCGGGGTGCGGTAATCCCTGACTTGATCGCTCAAGCTTCCGGCTCCAGAGGTAGACTGAGGATGCCAAATTAGTCGGAGTGCTCGGCGTGTCTGTTGCCAATCGGATTATTGTGCCCCTTGACGTTGCTACCGAAGATCAAGCGATCGCATTGATCGATCGCTTACCGCAAGTTAGCTTTTGGAAAGTTGGGTTGGAGTTATTTGTCAGTAGTGGTTCTGGAATCTTGACGGAACTGAAGGCACGACAAAAACAGATTTTTTTAGATCTAAAATTTCACGATATTCCCAATACAGTCGCTGGAGCCTGCCGGGCAGCTGGACGGTATGGGGTGGATTTATTGACTGTGCATGCCACGGCAGGTCGGGACGCTTTAGCGGCGGCTCAGGCAGCCGCGATCGCTGGAGCGGCTGAAATGGGGCATCCAGCTCCCCAGTTGCTAGCCATTACCGTGTTAACCAGCTTGAATGCGCGATCGCTGGCGTTCGACCTGAAAATTCCTCTGGAACTACCAGAATATGCTCTCCACATGGCTTTGCTAGCGCAGGAAAGCGGGCTGGCTGGAGCCGTTTGTTCGCCCCAAGAAGTCGCCCAGTTGCGGCAGACCTTAGGCGATCGCTTCTTATTTGTTTGTCCAGGAGTTCGTCCCAGTTGGTCGGAAGCAGGCGATCAACGCCGGACTCTGACCCCAGCGGCAGCCTGTCAAGCTGGGGCAAATTATCTGGTAATTGGTCGCCCCATTACGGCGGCGGCTGACCCAGTTGCCGCTTTTGCCCGGATTTGCGAAGAGTTGGCAACCGTGGTATGACCATTCCACCGCTCAAGTTTAGCTGTTACCAATCCTGTATTTTATTAGCCAGCGGTGTCCCGTTCCTTTCTTGTCTAGTCACCTCCCCAAGTGCTTTATCAGCTCATCTTCCCATCCTCCCTGCTGCCCCCAGTGTCCTCAGCCGCTCCCGCCCGGTTCCCCCACCCAAGCGCTATACCTGCCCGATCACCCTAGAACCACTAGCAACAACGATGTTGCGTGATCTGCCCAGTTATATGAATCGGTTGCAGCGGCGGCTGCCCCGGCGCAAACAGCAGCCGGACGAAAACCTGTATACGATCGCGGCTAGTCTCCCCGAGTTTGAAGAATTACCCATTGGCTCTAGTGAGTATGCCAGTCCCAAGGACACCAATCTTCGCCAGATTTTCTTCACTACCCTGGAACGCCAATATACCGAGCAGGGCACCAGACAATGGCAGAGTTTTCACTGGCTATTCCTATCCCCTGATGAAACTGGTTGGCAATTAGCACTATTATTTTCTCGGCAAGGCGATTATCCCCGTAACGAGCAACCACTGACTCCCCCGCGAGATGCAAGCCAGAGTATCACAGCCTTAGCAATTCGTGCCTGGTTACGGGACTGTCAAGCCGGTGCAATTAGACCATTCTAGGGACAGACGTTAATCTCTGAAGAAAATGAGATGATAGAAATGGGGAGTTTTAACCAATCTCAGCAATGAGCAGAAAGGCAAGATTGTTACGATACATCGGGTTGCTTCCACAACCTAGAATGTCTCGAGGCTTTCAGCCTTTCCACTGATTACAGGCTATTGGCAATCGATTTGTGAGTAGGAGTTGAGCGATTCTACGGTCGTGATATTGACTCTAATTGTTTAAATTAACGTTAGAAGTCGCCAGGGTGATTAAATTGTGTGTGTTTAATCAAACTTTAGTTAAAAAGTTGGTTTTTGCTATTAAAAAATCGCACACAAATATGACTGAAATGATTCACGATGGGTCGCTACACCTCTCTTCCCCATACTTGCAACTTCGAGTTATCCTAACTAGTTATCCAGTGAGCTGATTAAATGCCTCCCCTTTCTGATGCTGGGTTGAAAACTTCTTTACCTGCTACAGACTCAGCTATGTCTTATGCCGACGACATTGTGGGTGCAGCGATTTTTGATCTGAATGGGCTGCCCAAGGAATACTATACAACTGCGGATAGCAGCAACATGAGTTGGGTCCAAACGATCTTTCAAGCCTTAGGGTTGCGATCGCTGCTGATGTCATCTCTCCAACTCGAAGGCTTTCGTCATGCCACTATTTATGGGACGGAGTATTGTGCTGTCGTCGTCAAACAACGGGCTTATTACACGGCTTTACTGCTGAAACAACGGGATGATGCTATTCCTGATGCCATGATTCAATGGGTACAAACGTTTCAATTGAGTGAACTTCGAGCGAATCCTCGCTTTAAAGTTGCCTAATTGCCACTGCGCTTAAATCGTTCTTTCGCTGTCTGAAACGCTTCTTGCATCACCTGTTGAATACGATCGGGATCGGGTTTCTTGCCACCCATTAAATCACCAAAATAGACACATGCTCCTTCCCCTAACGCCCAAGTGTAGGCGGCAGCCCAGGAGGCAGCAATCACACTGCCAAAGCCAGGAATAAATTTGATTAACTCACGCCCGATCGCTTGCGCTAAAAACCCACCTGCGATCGCACTCACTAAACCGCCTGCCTGGGATGGGGTTAAGGTTTGACCATAAAGCTGACCAAGTGCGCCGACCATCGTCACCTGTAAGGCTGTCAGCACAGGCATAGTAGCAAATGGCAGTGGCACAGCCGCTAAGGTGGCTGCCATCACAGCAAATGGCAGAATATAACGACGTCCGGCTTCCCGATAGAGATCACCAAGCTGACTGCCAGCACCTGCATCCAATAGCTGATGGATCGCTTGGGCTTCAGTTTCTGGTAATAAATCGGCTAACGTGTCTCGTAAGGCTTCTAAACCATAGAACACAGGAGTAAAGCCATCTTCCTCTAAGGTAAAGTCAATCAGTACGGCTCGATCGTATAACCCCGAAAATCCTCGTTGCAGTTCGGCAAAAGCCCGGATCACCTCAGGATACTCAGGTGGATAACTGGGATGATCGATGACATCGCCAGGATAAAGTTCGTGCAAACAGGTGACGACCAGTAAACAAGGAACCTGAGGATAGGTTTGCCGCAGTTGTTGAGCAATCTGGCGCAAGGTATCAGTGGCAAAATCGTTAATCTTAACGGTTAGTAGCACGACACTGGCACGATCGCCAGTTTTTAACTCTTGCAGTAACTCTTGAATCAGGACTTGGGTATCCTGCCGTCCATCCCCTAGACCAACCGTATCAGTAAACAGCAATAATGGTAGTTCGGCGGTGGGGTAAGCGTAGCGCTGGGTATATTGCGTATGAGGTCGAAAGCCCTGACCAACAATCTCGGCAGACACCCCAGTTAACCCGCGCACAATCGAACTTTTGCCAGCTTGCGGTTTACCAACGAGTAAGGCTTCTGTAGTAGGCAGGTTAGTGCGAACGGTTTCCAGAATCTCCGCGACCTGCTCTTCGCTGACGCTAAACCACTGCACGATCGAGCGGGCGGCTTGATCAATTGGTAATAACTTACGCACTCGATCGCCAGCACCACTGAGAACCCCTAACACGCGATCGGGTAAAGATGGGTTAGATGTAGGTTCAGACGTTGAAACTTCTGCCAGCTCTGAAGCAGATTCAGAGGTTTCAGGTCGATGATTTTCGTCCACTGGTTCCGTCATGGACCATCCGTCACAGTCTGCTAACTATCTTCCCGAGATTCATTATTAGAACCAGGGGTACTAGAGCCAGGAGATGACTCATAGAGCGCATCGAGTTGCTCCCGAGCATCATCTACCGTCATCGATCGCATCACCAGCAACGGCTCGTTAATCACATTGCCACTGGCATCTAAAAATTCTGGATGGGGGACGGAAAGCTGCCCACTGGAGTAGGATCGCGACCCATGACTGCCGTTTTTAGTGGAGGAAAACGAACGCTGAGATTCCATCCCCAAGGTCATGAGATTGCGGATTAAATTGGCAACTGCCAAAAACGCAAGGATGGTAAACGCAAGAATATAGAGCAGGTGCAGTATCATAGCGCTTTCCTCGAAAATCCAGATTGCCGAGTTCTGGTTATCAAAACAGTTTATTTTGTTCGCTTTATCAAACGTTAAGGCTAGGCGACTAATTCAATTCTAAGTGCTCATGCCAGCTCTGGAAATCTCTAGAACGGGATGGCACATCGCCTTAAGTTGACTCAAATTCGCTCAACCTTAACTGCGGCAAGAATGAAATTACTGTATCGCTTGTCTGTTCTTATCTTAACGTCTTTCGGTTTTCTTAATCTTTACTTACATAAGTTTACATTATTGGGGCTAGGGAGCTGGAAACTCCTCATAGGTCGATCGAGAATGGTCTACCAAGTCAGGCAGTCCAAGCGGTTAAGATAGAGCCTAGAGCTTCATGAAGCCGCTATTTTTGACCTCATCATTTGTGTTAACGATCCATGTCTGAAGCCAATCAGCCTGAAAAAATCCATTTGCCCAAGACGAGCGAATCCGAAAATTTGAAGAAGATTCGTCACACTACATCCCATGTCATGGCAATGGCAGTGCAAAAGCTGTTTCCCAAGGCGCAGGTGACGATCGGTCCTTGGATTGAAAATGGCTTCTATTATGATTTTGATAGCCCAGAGCCGTTTGCTGAGAAAGATCTAAAGGCAATTAGGAAGGAGATGATCAAAATCATCAACCGCAAATTGCCCGTGACCCGCGAAGAGGTAACTCGGGAAGAAGCGGAACGCCGGATTCAGTCGATTAATGAACCCTATAAGCTAGAAATTCTGGCGGATTTGCAAGAACCGATCACGATTTATCACCTGGGTGAGCAATGGTGGGATTTGTGTGCGGGTCCCCACGTGGAGAATACCGCTGAGTTGAATGCCAATGCCTTTGATTTAGAAAGTGTGGCGGGTGCCTATTGGCGCGGAGATGAAACCAAAGCTCAATTGCAGCGGATTTATGGCACAGCTTGGGAAACCCCGGAACAGTTAGCCGAATATAAACGGCGCAAAGAAGAAGCCCTTAAACGCGATCACCGGAAGTTGGGTAAAGAGCTGGGTCTATTCATTTTTGCCGATCCAGTCGGACCTGGCTTACCGTTATGGACGCCTAAAGGGACGATATTGCGATCGCTCCTAGAGGATTTCCTCAAGCAGGAACAACTGAAACGGGGCTACTTACCTGTAGTGACGCCGCATATTGGTCGGGTAGATCTGTTCAAAATTTCGGGGCACTGGCAGAACTACAAAGAAGATATGTTCCCCATGATGGCGGAGGATGATGCCGCCCGACTAGCAGAACAAGGGTTTGCGTTAAAGCCCATGAACTGCCCATTCCATATTCAGATCTATAAGAGTGAATTACGCTCTTACCGGGAACTGCCGATGCGGTTGGCAGAATTTGGCACAGTGTATCGCTATGAACAGTCGGGAGAACTGGGCGGCTTAACGCGGGTGCGGGGCTTCACGGTAGACGACTCCCACTTGTTCGTCACTCCGGATCAACTGGAACAAGAATTCCTCAATGTAGTGGATCTGATTCTGGCAGTTTTTAATGCCTTGCAACTGAAGAACTTCCGGGCGCGGCTCAGCTTCCGCGATCCTAAGCTAGACAAATATATCGGCTCTGATGACGCCTGGGAAAAAGCCGAAGGGGCAATTCGACGAGCTGCCGACACGTTGGGTCTACCCTCGTTTGAAGGCATTGGTGAAGCTGCCTTCTATGGACCGAAACTCGATTTCATTTTCCAAGATGTCCTCGATCGCGAATGGCAGCTCGGAACCGTTCAGGTAGACTATAACCTGCCCGAACGGTTTGACTTGGAATATGTTGCCGAGGATGGCACTCGTAAGCGTCCGGTGATGATTCACCGAGCCCCTTTTGGCTCCTTAGAACGCTTGATCGGCATTTTAATTGAGGAGTATGCCGGGGACTTCCCTCTCTGGCTGGCTCCTACGCAAGTCCGTCTATTGCCAGTGGGTGAAGAGTTCCGTTCCTATGCCAGCGATGTTGTCAGCAAAATGCGGGCGTTGGGGATCCGGGCAGAAGTTGATACCAGTGGCGATCGCCTCGGTAAACTGATCCGCAATGCCGAGAAAGATAAGATTCCGGTGATGGCGGTGGTGGGCGCTAAGGAAGTTGAAGGCAATGCCCTCAGTATTCGGACACGGGCTGATGGAGAATTGGGTGCGATTGCCGTGGCGACGGTGCTCGATCGCCTGAAAGTAGGCAACGAAAATCACGGTAATTTCTAACCGTAATCGCGAAATAGTGTAGGGTGTGTTAGCAGCATGGCAATGCACCCTGCAACTCTCAAAGGAAATGACTGATGGAATTAGAAAATAAGCTGAAAGAAGTCCATACTAAGGCGTTGGAACAGGCGATCGCTAAAGTAGTGACCGATGCGACGGGCTGGGAATATGCCTGCACAATCCGGACGATCGAATATGTCAATACCGGGACAGCAGAAGTAAAACTCACTTTGGAAACAACGGATTGGTTAATGCCCAAAACTGATTAACGGCAAAGTCAATCAGGCAATTGGGAGTTTGGCAAGCGAAGCATTGGATTCATACTTGATGCCCACTTGAACCTGAAGCAGCTCCCTAAATGAACCAATTGTTGGGTTAAATTCAGGGAAAAATCATTTTTCTGTTTAGTCGCTCAACTACAGTGGAATTGTTGACCCTGCACCACGATTCAGAGGCTTAGGGATGGCTACAGGCAACAAGCTCCAATTGACCTTCAAACTCAAATTATTGGTTGCTGTCGCGATCGTGATCGTTTTAGCGATCGTCGCGCATCAGTTGCGCTGGCTAGACCTACTCCAAACAGCTCTACACACCGCCTTAATGGCAATTAAGGATCTCGGCGTTGTGGGAGTGCTGACCTACATCGTGATTTACAACCTCGCCACAATTCTATTTATCCCCGGTTCGTTATTAACCTTGGGGGGTGGAGCGTTGTATGGGGTCGTTTGGGGTTCCATCTACGTATTCATCGCCGCTACATTGGGAGCCACCTTAGCCTTCCTGATCGGACGCTACATCACCCGAGATTGGGTGAACCGACAAATTGCGAATAACGCCAAATTTGAGGCGATCGAAACCGCCGTTGCTCAAGAGGGTTTAAAGATTGTCTTTCTCGCTCGGTTATCGCCCATTTTTCCATTTAATTTATTGAACTATGCCTTTGGCGTCACCCAGGTATCCCTGAGAGACTATGTGCTTGGCTCCGTTGGGATGATTCCCGGCACTGTGATGTATGTCTATTTGGGGTCACTGGCAGGAGATGTGAGTGCGATCGGGACTCAGCCCAGCCTCGATCCGCAAACCCAAATGTTGCAATGGACGCTGCGGATCATCGGCTTTATGGCTACAGTTGGTGTCACGCTCTACGTTACCCACATTGCTAAAAAAGCTTTAGCTAATAAGATCTAGCCATTAGCAACTGATTAAGCGCATTCATCCTGGTGCTGATTACGATTTCCCATCATCCTCATCTGCTCATGTCTCTGATCACTCCCCGCGATCGCTACAATCAAACCTTAGTCAATCATGTCCATCCGCCCGACTGGATCAATCCTCAACCAGTCGATCGCTATGATTTAGTTGTCATTGGTGCTGGTACAGCCGGACTAGTAGTGGCGGCAGGGGCAGCGGGATTAGGCATCGGGCTAAAGGTGGCGCTGATTGAGAAACATTTGATGGGTGGGGATTGCCTGAATGTCGGCTGTGTGCCGTCAAAATGTGTGATTCGTTCCTCACGAGTTGTCGCTGATATGCGAGAGACTGAGCAGTTTGGGATTCAGCCACCAGAGACAATCGCCATTGATTTTCCTGCCGTGATGGAACGGATGCGACAAATTCGAGCTGGGATTAGTCACCATGATTCTGCCCAACGGTTTCAAGATCTGGGTGTCGATGTGTTTTTGGGCGAAGGGCAGTTTACAGGAAGAGACACGATCTCCGTGGCTGGCACCACATTACGGTTTAAAAAAGCGGTGATTGCCACTGGAGCCAGAGCCGCTCGTCCCGAGATTCCTGGGTTAGCCGAAGCGGGATTTCTCACCAATGAAACGGTATTTTCATTGACTGATCGTCCACAACGATTAGCCGTGATTGGCGGCGGACCGATCGGCTGTGAATTGGCACAAGCCTTTCAACGGTTGGGGTGTGAAGTGATTCTGTTTCACAAACATGGTCACATTCTCGATCGCGAAGATGCTGATGCCGCCGAAATTGTCCAACAAGCCTTTCTGCGGGAAGGAATGCGGCTAGAACTGAATAGTTCGCTGGAACGGGTGGAAACCATCCCAGATGGCAAAGTAATTTACTTTAGTCGTAATGGTCAGTCCGCTCACGTCACTGTAGACGAAATTTTGGTCGGAGCCGGACGAGTCCCGAATGTAGAGGGTTTGAACTTGGAGCAGGTTGGGGTGCAATACGATCGCCAGCATGGAGTCCAAGTGAATGACTACTTACAAACAACCAATCCCTGCATTTATGCGGCTGGTGATATTTGCATGAGCTGGAAGTTTACCCATGCTGCCGATGCGGCTGCCCGGATTGTGATTAAGAATGCGCTATTTTCGGTGTTTGGTTGGGGGCGCAGTAAACTTAGTGATTTAGTCATGCCCTGGGTAACGTATACATCACCTGAGATTGCCCATGTTGGATTGTATGCATCCGAGGCTAAAGCCCAAAATATTGCCGTCGATACCATCACGATTCCCTTTAGTCAGGTCGATCGCGCGATCGCCGATGGTGAAACTGAAGGCTTTGTCAAAATTCTACACAAACAGGGGTCTGATCAGATTCTGGGCGCCACGATCGTGGCTAATCATGCGGGGGAAATGATTAGCGAAGTTACGTTAGCGATCGTGCACAAGATTGGCTTAAGTAAGCTATCGAGTGTGATTCATCCCTATCCCACACAAGCAGAAGCAATCAAAAAAGCGGCTGATGCCTATCGCCGGACATTGCTCACACCTAGGACAACAACCTTATTGGGACTGCTCGCTAAACTGCCCTAATCGTTCAATATGAGCTGATCGTTTTGGTTTGGGCATTCTAGAACTATCACTGTAGTGAAGTACTAGCAGCCAACCTCGCCAGACTCCTGGCAGGACAACAATTTATGAAGCTTGTCCAACAAACTCATGACCAATTGACCGTAACACTGGTTCCCCTATTGTTCTGGGGCATTGGTATTGTTCTACTGCTGCTTGCGGCTGGATTGCAAAGCTTTGTTGCCAAGCTGTTTTTGCTGGGATTCAGTGTCCTGATCCTTTTTGGGTTAGGTGAAACCGCCACCTGCCGCTTCAACAAAGCGACTGGACAGGTATTGTTGAAACGCTGGAACCTATTAGGGAGCAAACGGGTTCGCTGCTCCATTCGAGATGTGATAGGTGTGGATATACAGACTGCTCACGGTGACAGTAATGATGTCTATCGGGTATGCCTCACTCTGGCACAGGGAGAATTGTTCCCACTCACAACCTACTACAGCAGTGGGCGGCAGGAAAAGCAAGAAGTGGCGGATAAGATCCGCCGCTTCCTGAACTTGCCCAAGAATACTGATCCCACCTGACTTGTTCAGTGTTTCACCCAAGCGGCTTCAGTGCTCTCGGGGCAAAAAGTAGGCACGGATACCAGCGATCTCAGACTATAAAGCCGACATCCAATAACATCTCAACTAGGTGGAAAGCTTCATTTATCTGTTGCTACTGACGTAGCTTGAGGGCAGGTTGGAAGTAGATTGGCTACGATCGCAACTTCACTGCTCTGACTTCACAAATTAAGGTTTAATCTACAAAAATTCTATCTGTTTAAAAGAAAAAAGCTACCAGGGTGCAGGTAGCTTGGTATAAATTATGACTGAATCTCGCCGAAGCGAACGTATTTTTAAACAGCGGCTAATTCCGGACGCTTGCTATTCCGAATTCCAGTAATCGCTTCCGCATAATCCTTAGCCCCAAAGACCGCAGATCCTGCCACGATCGCATTGGCTCCAGCTTCCAGCACTTGCCAGGTATTGTTGCCTTTCAGCCCACCATCCACTTCAATCCAGGGATCGAGTCCACGCTCGTCGCACATTTGGCGAAGTTTGCGAATTTTAGGAATCACGCCGGGAATAAAGCTTTGTCCACCAAACCCAGGATTGACACTCATGATCAGTATTAAGTCGCAGACTTCCAGCACATAGTCAATCAACTCTAGAGGAGTTGAGGGATTCAGCACGACCCCCGCCTGCTTGCCCAGTTCTTTAATCTGACACAGGGTACGGTGTAAATGAGGAGAGGCATTGTGCTCGGCATGTACCGAAATGATATCGGCTCCGGCTTTAGCAAAGCCCTCAACATATCTTTCCGGCTCTACGATCATTAAATGGACATCAAGCGGTTTCTGGGTGACTGGGCGAATAGCCTCGACCACCAATGGTCCGATCGTAATGTTGGGAACGAAGCGACCATCCATGACGTCAACATGAATCCAGTCAGCCCCCGCCGCATCAACCGCCCGAACTTCGTCACCTAGGCGGCTAAAATCAGCTGAAAGAATGGATGGAGCAATCACGATCGGTTTACTGGACGCTGTTTGAGTCATGGCTGGCTGAATCTCCTAATCGGCGTTATTGTGACTATTTTAACAAAATGTGATAAAAGTCCTGAAGTAAAGCGCTCAGTTGTTTCACTGATCTATTTGATACATTCAGCTCAATCAATTGCCCTGAGAATTAAGCTGAAGTCATAGCTACGAAGCTTAGAGCAAATCAAATTCGGATCTTCTCATGCAGCGGTAAGGTTTGTCATGATGAAACCAAGGACTAGGAATTAGGCTTGTGGCTAAACCTACGCTTACAGAAGCAGTGCCGGTTTATCGCCAAATTGAGAACAACTCTGGACAAGAGCAAGTGTTGGGAGAAGCGCAGGTGGTGCAGCGAATTCTGAAAACGGTAGTCGGACTTAGCAGCGGCTTAGGGCTAGTTTGGGTCAGTGCAACGAGTGCGATCAGTGCTCCAGTTCAGTCTAACTCGATTAGCGAGATTGGCATTGATGCCTTACGCCTGCATGCCCCACCCTATGATTTGATTGGACGCAAAATTGCGATCGGGCAAGTGGAAATTGGTCGCCCTGGAATATTTGGGTTAGATAAAGCCGTATCGCAAAATCAAGCCGTGAAAGTCACGCAGGTTTTTTTCCGGAATACTCCGGCTAAAGTGAACGCGAATGTAGATGCTCATGCCCAGGGTGTTGCCAGCATTATGGTCAGTTTGGCCAAGGGTATGAAAGGAGTGGCTCCAGGAGCCAGACTGTATTCCTCAGCTGCCGGGACGCCACGACGGTATGGGCAACCAGAGGAATGTCTGTCGGCCCAACATGTTGCCATCCAGAATGGCGGAGATGTGCGAGCAATTAACTTCAGTTTTGGCGAATCGCTCAAGCAAGATCCCCGCCCTAATGCGTTACTAGATGGCAACGCCTTGCTGACTCAATGTATTGATTGGTCTACACGAGTTCACAATGTGCTGTATGTGATTGCGGGGAATCAAGGCAAAGGCGGTATTTCCATTCCTACCGATAATTACAATGGGATTAATGTTGCGTTTAGTGCCCGAGTTCAAGGACTTTACGCCAAAGTTGATTTTGCGAATTTGGGTGACCCGGCATTATCGAATGGTAGTTCGGAAGGGATTGAAAGTAATGTTGGTCCCCGTCGGGCGATCGGGCTAATGGCCCCCGGTGATAGTGTCAGCCTACTCAACCTGAGTGGCAGAGTAACGACCTCCAGTGGCACCAGTTTTGCGGCTCCCCATGTCACTGCGACAGTGGCACTCCTGCAAGAATATGGCGATCGCCAACTGCGGACTAGTTGCCAACCGAATTACGGTTGTACCAGTTTAACGTGGGGGTTAGATTCCCGCCGACCGGAAGTTATGAAAGCCGTGTTACTGAATGCGGCGGACAAGATTCAGGATCAGGGGAATGGGCTAAATCTGAGTATGACCCGCACTGTACTGGATAAAAATAATCGTTCCTGGCTAGAGTCAGATGCTTACCGCGATCGCAGAATTCCTCTAAATGCCCAAATGGGAACTGGACATTTGAATGCGTTTCGTGCCTATCAACAATTCAGTCCAGGGCAATGGTCACCACAGGCTGCCGTGCCGGCGATCGCCTGGGATTATCGGACAGTTACCCTCGGTGAATCACCCTATCAAGATTATGTGCTAGATCAACCATTGCTAGCAGGGAGTTTTGTCTCAGCTACCTTAACCTGGAATCGGTTGGTGGAACTGGTAGATAAAAATTCTAATGATGAATTTGATTTAGATGAAAGTTTTCGCGATCGTGGCTTAAACGACTTGAATCTCTATCTGATGCGAGTAGAAGACGATGACATCCGTCAAAGCATCTGGTCATCGGAAAGCGGCGTTGATAGTGTGGAGCATATTTTCTATCAAGTACCGAAAACTGGACGTTACAAACTGCGAGTACAATTCCAGCGCCAGGTGCATCAATCCAGTCAGCCCTATGCTTTAGCCTGGTGGACAAAACCAAGTCAGTAAGTTGAGCGAAGCAAGCCAATTCTGTTCCTTCTAAATGCCTGCGATCAGTCAGGGCATAAAAGACCTCATCATCACGGCGATATAAAAAAAGGGGTAGTGAATGGCTACCCCTGAACTTAAGTTAACGATCAATTAGTCGATGCCTTCGATCCGGTCTTCAACTTCCTGGTACAACTGGCGCAGGCGATCGAGGTTTTCCTCGGTGGTTTCCCAATAGCCGCGACCGTTGGCTTCCAGTAGGGTCGTCACCATTTTGCGGAAGGAGTTGGGGTTGAGATCGAGTAAGCGCTTACACATCTCATCGTCTTTGAAGAAGGTGGTGTTGGCATCTTCATAGACCCAGTTATCCACCGCTCCCGCCGTTGCCGACCAACCCATCGTGTTGACCAGGCGCTTCGAGAGTTCCCGCACGCCTTCGTAACCGTGGGACAACATGCCCTCGTACCACTTGGGATTCAAGAGTTTGGTGCGGGCATCCAACCGCACGGTTTCGGAGAGAGTTCGGACTTGGGCGTTGGCAGTCGTCGTGTCGGCAATGAAGGAGGTGGGAGCCTTACCATCATTCCGGAGGCGGGCGACTACTTTCGTCGGATCGGAGTCGTAGTAGTGAGATACATCGGTGAGCGAGATTTCAGACGAATCGAGATTCTGGAAGGTGACTTCTGCCGTCTTCAGCGCCGATTCAAAGATCTCCCGACTTTGATCCATGTTGCCCGGACTATCCGACGAGAAGGCAAACGACTTGCGAGACAGGTACATATCCTGCAACTCGGCTTCACTTTCCCAGGTGCTATTCTCGATCGCCAGGTTGACGTTGGAGGAATAGGAGCCGGAGGCATTGGAGAAGATCCGGGTGGCGGCTTGCCGCAGTTCCACCCCTAATTCCTTGGCTTGCTGGATCGCGTGTTTGCGAACAAAGTTCATTTCTAGCGGTTCGTCGGCTTCGGCTGCCATTTTCACGGCGCGATCGAGTAATGCCATTTGGTTAATGAACAGGTCACGGAACACGCCGGAGCAGTTGACAACCACGTCGATCCGAGGACGACCCAGTTCCTCTAGGGGAATTAACTCCAGCTTATTCACCCGTCCCAGTGAATCCGGTAAGGGACGGACACCGACCATCCACATGATCTGCGCCAGGGATTCGCCATAGGTCTTGATGTTGTCCGTTCCCCAGAGCACACAGGCGATCGTCTCGGGATACTTGCCACCGTTATCGGCATACTGTCGGGCAATCAAGCGATCGACGACGACTTTGGCAGACTTGACTGCCGCCGCTGTGGGAATGGATTGGGGATCGAGGGCATGAATATTTTTACCCGTGGGCAATACATCCGGGTTCCGAATTGGATCACCACCGGGTCCCGGCATGATGTATTCGCCTTCCAAAGCCGTTAGCAGCGCACCCAGTTCGTTATCGGCGACGACTTGCTTGAGGCAGAATTCCAGATACTCAAACAGCGGTTTAATCTGCTCGGTATCGACTTTGGTGTAGCCCGCTTCGTGCAGTGCCTCGACCCAGGGTTCCTTCTTGCCCATGTTGAAGAAGTTGAGCTTGGTGACACGGGACACCCGCCCATCGGCATCGGTTTGCGCTTTCACCATCGCTGTCACGGCGGCTCGGACGGCTTGATTGATGTCGTTTAACAACTGCACATCATCCAGCACACCGCGATCGCTGTTTTGATAGATTTCATCAATGTTGCGACTGAGGCTATTGGCGATAATTCGTTGCAGACTGAGAATGCCTTCTTCCTCGCGATCGAGTCCGGCGATATTCACCAGAGTCGCGATCGCTTCCTCGGCGGAGGGGGGCTTACCAATCACATGTAGACCGCAGGGTAGCAAGCGCGATTCGATCTCCATCAGCTTGATGTAAACCTTCCCAACGATCGCGTCCCGTTCCTCCAGGGACATGTCCTTGGCATCTTTGTCGGGCAGGTGAATGTCTTTGTCCAGGTTCACCATGCGGCACTTGTCCATGATGGTGTTGGTGATCGACTCGCCCCGTCCGGTGTCCTTCAAGGTTTGGTAGGAGGCGATCAGTTCGCTCAGTTCCTTCAAGCCTTTGTACAGTCCAGCATTTTCGGCGGGAGGAGTCAGGTAGCTGATCGTTTCCGCATAGGAGCGGCGCTTGGCGATCGTGGCTTCACTGGGGTTATTCGCTGCGTAGTAATACAGGTTGGGAATCGTGCCGATCAGGCTATCGGGGAAGCACTCGCCCGACATACCAATCTGCTTACCGGGCATGAATTCCAGTGAACCGTGGGTGCCAAAGTGGAGGACGGCATCGGCTTGCCAGATTTGCTCCAGGTAGGTGTAGTAGGCAGCAAAGCCGTGGTGAGGACTGGCAGAACGAGAGAACAGGAGCCGCATCGGGTCGCCTTCATAGCCGAAGGTCGGTTGCACCCCAATGAACACGTTGCCAAAAGATTTCCCGTAAACCAGCAGGTTTTGTCCGTCGGTATTTAAGTGACCGGGAGGCGGACCCCAGGACGGAATCAGGCGATCGTAGTAGGGAGTCAGCCGCTCATATTCCTCGACCGACATGCGGTAGGCAATATTCAGTTCGGGACTGTTGTATTGGGCTTTGGCATCATGCAGTACTTCTAGCATCAACGCTTCGGCGGTATCCGGTAAGCCTTCGACGTCGTAGCCATTGTGTTTCAGCGATTCCATCACTTTATAAATGGAACCAAACACATCCAGGTAAGCGGCAGTTCCCACATTCCCTTTATCCGGCGGGAAGCTGAACACTGTAATCGCGACTTTCTTGGTCAGCTTTGGCTTGCGGCGCAAGTTTGCCCACTTCATTGCCCGTTGGGCGATCGCTTCCACCCGATCTTGCAAGGCGATCGCTTTCCCCGTTGCGCCATCCCGACCCGAGAGGATAATCGGTTCGATCGCACCATCTAATTCGGGGAGAGCAATTTGCAAGGCGACTTGAATTGGGTGGAGACCTAGATCGCTATCCTGCCATTCTTCCGTGGTTTGGAAGACTAAGGGCAGTGCCACCATGTAGGGACGATTCAGCCGCTTCAGGGATTCGATCGCCTTGGGATGATCTTGCCGAGCGGGACCCCCGACTAACGCAAATCCGGTGAGGGAGATAACGACATCGACAAGCGGATTTTTGGTAATTGGATCGTAGAAGAAGGCATCAACGGGTTTGGAGAAGTCCAATCCTCCGGCAAACACGGGCACCACCCGCGCTCCCATCGCTTCTAACTCCGATACCATTGCCACATAGTGAGCATCATCCCCGGTAACTAAGTGGGTGCGTTGCAGCACTAACCCGACACTGGGAGCCAATGGATCTTTGACATCGCTGGAAATATCCGATCGGGAGTTAAACCAGTTGAGATATTCTTTGACATCCTCGTACATGCAGGGAGCGAGGGGATGCCAGATGCCTAAATCGGGGTAGGTAACGGGTTCTTGATATTGCAGGGAGTTGCCATCGTTGGCGTTTTTATAGACATACTTATCCGCCAGCATCAGTAGGAAGTTTTCCAGGTTTTCCTGGTTGCCGCCTAACCAATACTGAAAACTCAACATGAAGTTACGAGCATCCTGCGCTTTATCCATCGGCAGGTACTTCAACACCTTCGGCAGGGTGTTAAGCAGTTTCAACATGGCATCCTGGAAGCTAGAGCCAGATTGCTCTTTCCGCTTCTTCATAAACTGGGCGATCGCGCTCTTGGATTGCCCCAGTTGTGCCATTGAGAAGCTACCCATCTTGTTCAGGCGCATCACCTGCGGCATCGATGGGAAGACGACCGCCACATCCAGGCGATCGCGGTGGGGTTCTACAGCCGCCACGACTTTATCAGCCAGGTCTTCCAAGAAGATTAGCGAGGCAATGAAGATATTCGCCTCTGCCACATCGCGTTGAAAGGCTTCGTAATTTTCGGCACTGCGCAGTTCCTCAATCAAATAGCCACTAATTTCGACAGCCAGATGGGGATGGTTCTGGTTAATCGAGCGCACTGCTGCCGACAGTGAACTTTGGTATTGAGGCTCTAGCACGACGTAGACCACCTTAAGCAGCGATCGTCCGCGAAGGTCATCGGGCGCAACGTGCCGGATGGTGGGCTTGACGTGAGTGAACATGCGGTTAAGCTCCTTAGATGGTCCGAGAGAGTGGCAATGGCGCAAAATAGCTACCATGAATGTTTGTATCAGAAAACCGTTACCACATGGGCATTTCAGCCCCCATCCGACACAATTTGATAAAAATATCGCAAAGAGCTTTTACATTTATTTGTCAAGATCAGCATTTTTACTCAATTTTTGTTGCAAACAATTAACTTTTCCTTTAAAAAGCCGTCATTCTCAGCCGAATATGGCAGTCAGATCGATTTATGTAGGTTTTGCGATAGATTTTTGCTCCGAGCCGATTCCCCTCAGTCCCCCTTATCAAGTGGGATGCCGGAGGCAGGAGGATCTAATCTATCGACCAACCAAATTGATAGCAATAAAAAAAGCGGCTTGGATCAATCCAATACCGCCCTAGATGGGAAATAGATTGTGGCTGTTGATGCTTAGTCGATCGAAACCGCATTGACATCAACCGTATCTGTGCCGGAGGACGGGCTAGCGGTTGTGGCATCGGTCTCAGAATCTTTGCTGCCTTTCACTTTCAAGCGATCGAGCAAGATTTGCGAAACTTCTGCCACTAACAGCGTCGCGATTACCCCATCATCGATCCAACCGACGACTGGGAGAAAGTCGGGTGAAATATCCAGGGGGCTGATCAAATAGAGTAATGAGCCGAGAATGATCCACCAGCGATATTTTGGATTGCGAATGGTGTTGCGATACCAGGTATAGATGGCTTCGATAGAGAATGTCTTCATGGGGTGTCCTCCGACCTACATCATTGATCGTGGCAAATCCCCATGGAAACTTAGAGTGTGGATAACCCGTGGTTTGGTAGTGAGAATCCCACTGTTTGGAGGTGGGGAGTGGGAGAGATGGGGAGGTAGGGGAGGTGAATGAAGGTTGTTTGTGGGGGCTGGGCTACTGAATCGGGTGTAAGGAGTGCGATCGCTGAAGATCGTCGAGGGTGGCGTTGCCAGTACAGAACATTGCCGTTCTAAGTTCAGCGGTGAGGAAGCTGACTAAAGTATGGAGGGCGGCTTCGGAGTCGTGGGCGGCTTGTAGAAAGGGCAGTGCCATGCCAACTAAATCGGCTCCTAGCGCGATCGCTTTGGCGGCTTCTAAGCCGTTGCGGAGTCCACCAGAGGCGATTAGGGGAATATCAGGGGCGATCGCTCTCACTGAGGTAATGCATTCTGCCGTAGGAATACCCCAGTCGGCGAAGGTCGCGGCTAACCGCCGTTGCAAGGGATCTTGAGCGCGTTCCCCTTCCACCTTTGCCCAGGATGTTCCCCCAGCTCCCGCTACATCGATCGCGGCAACTCCGGCTTGAATCAATTGCTTTGCCATCGTGCCAGAAATGCCATTGCCGACTTCTTTGGCAATCACGGGGACAGACAGCTTTTCACATAATCCGGCAATTTTATCGAGTAGTTCAGAGAAATTAGTATCGCCTTGCGTTTGCACACATTCCTGCAATGGATTGAGATGCAAAATTAAGGCATCGGCTTCTAACATCTCGATAACGTGACGGCACTCATCTAGACCATACCGATAGTTCAACTGCACCGCGCCTAAGTTAGCCAATAGCAGAATATCGGGAGCTACCGATCGCACGGCAAACGTAGAGATCACTTGCGGATTTTCAACTGCTACTCGTTGGGAACCCACGCCCATAGCGAGATTGTACTGTTGGGCGATCGTGGCTAAACGGTAGTTAATCGTTTTGGCTAGATCCGTTCCCCCAGTCATGGAGGAAATTAGCAATGGAGCCGTTAGGGATTTGCCGAGAAAGGTAGTGCGGAGATCAATTTGATTGCGATCGAGTTCGGGTAAGCAACAATGCTGGAAGCGATAGCGTTCTAAGCCATTCGTCGTCTCTCGACATTGCACATCTTCATCTAAACAAATGCGAAGATGATCGGCTTTGCGAAGTTCAGTTTCTGCCACGGAACTGTACCAAGGAAATAGGGTTACAGTTACAGCCTAAAGCTAAACGGCAAAGGGATGCAGCCACTTAACCCCGCCATAACTCTACACCGTCTCGCCCATCTAAATCTTGAATGTAGACTTTCACGGTTTCTTCTCTAGCAGTGGGTAACTGCTTACCGATGAAATCGGGGTGAATCGGCAGTTCTCGATGCCCCCGATCGACCAGCACCGCTAACCGAATCACTTCCGGTCTACCGTGATCTTTCACCGCTTCTAAAGCCGCTCGCACCGTCCGCCCTTTAAAGATCACATCATCGACTAGAATCACCGTTTTGCCAGTCAGATCAAACGGAATCTCGCTTTTAGCGGGAGTGCGAATCCCAATCGTATCCAAATCATCCCGGTAAAAGGTGATGTCGATCGCGCCCACAGGGACAGGAGTTTGCTCTAATGCCTCAATCTGCCGTGCCAAAATCTGCGCGAGGCTAACACCGCGAGTGTAAATCCCCAGTAAGACCAACTTGGATAAATCCCCCGATCGCTCCACAATCTGGGAGGCCAGCCGATTCACGGTACGGCGCACCTCATCCGCGGTCAGAATCTCGACAACTTCACCGGGCATGGTTCAGTACAGGTAGCATGGCTGGGCAGGACTATCGATCACCATATCACGCCGTCGTCTCCTGTACCCATTGCCGAAAATTGCGTAAGGCAGACATTAGCCCCAGCGCATCACTTTCATCAATGAACTGGAGAATTTTTCCGGCAGGGAGGAAGGGAAAGGCGAAGCCAGAACTAGATTCTACATAGCCCTGATCGTGCAGTTGATAAATCAACAATTTGCCTTTGAGGAAGTTATCCCCTGGCTGACTCAAATAGCGCCACACTTCCGGGATGCCGAGCCGAGCATAGATGGGCAATTTATCGATCGCGCTTTTCGATAACGCCACTTCCAGAACTAAATCGGGTGGTGGGTCAGTTTCTAGATTAATCTCCGATTGCCCGCGCATGTCCGGTTCATGCTGAATGTAGTAGGCACTTTCCGGTTCCGTTCCCAGTTGCAAGTCAGTCCGTTTTAAGGTGGGGGCTTTGTAGCCTTCAATCCGTAACTTCAGTTCATCGGCTAACACCAGCAGCAGCGACTCAATCAGCTTATGGCAGCGTTCATGTTCATCCAACGGATGCATCATTTCTAAGCGTCCGCGATCGTAGGTAAACCGCGCAGTACGTTGGGAGCGGTTGTCTGCCAGAATCGCCTCGTATTTCTGCCACTTGATTTGATCGAGAACCAAGCGCTGTTCGCTAGGAGCGGGTCCTTTTGCCATAAATCACTGCCGAAGTTGATTGCCCTATTTCCTATTAACGCATGGAACTCGCCCTACAATGCCATGTAGGTGATTCAGAGGCAGAGTGAGCTATGGTAAATCAGCCAATTCCCGTGCTGGTGAATGGTGCCGCCGGAAAAATGGGGCGCGAAGTAATTAAAGCCGTTGCCCAGGCAGACGATCTGGTGTTAATGGGAGCCGTCGATCGCAATCCCGATCTGTTGGGTCAAGATGCTGGAGAAGTGGCAGGTTGTGGCACGTTGGAAGTGCCCATTACCAATGATTTTCAACCGATGCTGGCGTTTGTCTCCCAGGAAAAGCAACTGGGAGTGATGGTCGATTTTACCCATCCCGATTCGGTCTACGACAATGTGCGATCGGCGATCGCTTATGGAGTGCGTCCCGTGATTGGCACGACCGGACTCAGCCCGGAACAAATTCAAGACCTGGCAGAGTTTGCCGACAAAGCCAGTACCGGATGCTTGATTATTCCCAACTTCTCGATCGGCATGGTGCTGCTCCAACAGGCGGCAATCCGGGCTTCTCAATATTTCGACCATGTGGAAATTATTGAACTGCACCACAACCAGAAAGCCGATGCGCCCAGTGGTACAGCGATTCAAACGGCGCAAATGCTAGCAGAACTGGGCAAGACCTTCAATCCTGCCCAAGTTGAGGAAACGGAAAAAATTGCTGGAGCTAGAGGTAGCCTAGCTGATGAAGGCATTCGCATCCACAGTGTGCGCCTACCGGGATTAATTGCCCACCAGGAAGTGATCTTTGGTGCTCCCGGTCAGATCTACACCCTGCGCCATGACACCAGCGATCGGGCGTGTTACATGCCAGGGGTATTACTCTCGATCCGTAAAGTCATCCAACTCAAGACTCTGGTATATGGACTAGAGAAAATTCTGTAAGTCATGAATGTGTCTCGACTGAACCCATTAGCGTGTTGATTTGACACCTGAATCGTTCGATCCTCCCTAACCCTCGCGCTACGCGCCGCTGACGCTAGTAATAAGGAGGGAACCAAGCCAAGCTTCTCTGAAGTCCCCCTTTTTAAGGGGGATTTAGGGGGATCGCCTACAGTGTGCTATTTACAATAGAACTCTGAAAACATTTTTTAAGCGATCGACCTTCAGCGCTAAACCATCAACATTCAGTCGCTAACCAAAAACATTCACGCGCTAAGGTCAAACTTTAACGCGCTAACCAAAAACATTCAGCCGCTAACCAAAAACATTCAGCTGTTAATGTTCAACATTCAGCCGCTAAGGTCAGACTTTAACGCGCTAACCAAAAACATTCACGCGTGAACCAAAAACATTCAGCCGTTAATGTTCAACATTCAGCCGCTAAGGTCAGACTTTAACGCACTAACCAAAAACATTCAGCCGTTAATGTCAAAGATTCAACACGAGATTGCCAAGCTTGGTTGATTGCCGATCGCCGATCGGGGCAAGTTGGATAAACGGATGAATCTTCACTGCTCCGCTTTGCAGCAGTCCACGATCGACTTGTCTGCCAGATCACTTAACCCGACTTCTTTCAGTAAGGTTTGCCAATCTGTTGCCGCTTGAGAATTTTGCTGACGCAGTTCTGCCAAAATCGTCAGGGCATCGTACCAAACCCCGGCTTTGGCAAACAAAGATGCTTTTTCTACAGCAGAAGCCGTTGAGAGCGATCGACTCAAGTCAGGACTGACTGCCACTCGTTGGATTACCCCTTCCACCGAGACAGGAGTGGCATCACTCAATGGGTTACAGTCCACTGTGAGGAACCAGCGGTAGCGTTGATTCACCTCCAGGCTAACTGTGTTGGGTAACGGCAGACCGACAATGCCAGGTTGATTCGGTAACACCAAACTGGTTTTATAAACCGATTCGCTAGAACCATCTCGCCGCAGTTCAAACCGGGCTGAGTAATCCGCCGCTTGTGGATAAGGGTTGTAGAACCAAAACGTGGGTTGTGCGAGAGTGGTATTTCCCCAAACCTGAACCGTGGATACCGGAGCGGCATCGGTAGTCGGTTCGCCGATCGCAGGGACTAAAGCTGTCAGCCCGATCGGCAACTTCGGGCAAGCTCCTTGATTCACCGTTCCTCGGGTTGCCCCGCCCCGACGGCGACCTTCCGGCGGAGTTCCAGGCGGTGGATCAGGTAATCGAAAGTAAGAGCCACCCCCTCTGGCAGGTCTACTCGGTGACCCAGTATCTGGCGGCGGTGCCAACTGGGCTAAGGAGTCAGTCGTCGGCTGAGCGGACAGCGGAGGCGAGACCAATTCGCTGGCTAGGCTGGGAATCGGTAATCCGATCGCCAAACTCCAGACCAGGGGGGGCATAAATAAGTTCATATCACAACTAACTCCTAAACGACGGATCAAGATGAGTGGGCAACGATCGGGTCGGTTGAGCGTTCAGGCAAGCTGCCACACTGCCGCCAGTGAGCAACAATCCTAGTGTTGCGGGTACTAATGGGATCCAGCCTCCTTGAATCAGTAGATAAAAGCAACCACCCACCAGACAACCTATAGTCAGCCCAAACCCACCAATCAAACGGATCAGCGATCGGCGATCGGTGGACTGGCTAAACTGCCATGCGAGAAAGCCACCTAACAACGACCAGCTGCCAATCCAAACGATTTCTTGCCACGGTGACCAGACCCATAACAACGGTCGCTGCTCCAACACCGCACTCAGAATTTGGCTAATCATCTGTGCCTGCACTAAGACTCCCGGCATTTGGGTTTGAGGTTGCTTGCCATAGGGAGTCAGCCAGCGATCGTCGCTCTCCCGTGCCGTAACCCCAATCAGCACAATGCGATCGCGGATTGCCTCCTGTAAAACAGCTGGGTCAAGTTCTCCAGACAGCAACGTAGTGAGCGAAACCTGTTCCGCGATCGTGGAGGTCGCCCGGTAATTCAATAACACCTGACCGCCATTAGCATCGAGATCTTGATAGCCTCCCGTCCGGGATTGCAGACGGTAAAACACTTGCTGACCTAACTGTAAATTGCCATCAGCTGTAAAGCTGGGTTGAATGCCCTGAGCTTGCAGATAGCGATAAGCCAAATGGAAACTAAACGCATACTTTGCCTGACACCGAGATGATGATGGCGGCTGCATAAACAACAACTGGCGCCGCACGACCCCATCCTCATCATCCACAAAGTCACTGAATCCCACTCGATCGCTAGCGACTCCTGTGGGTGGCTTAATCCCTGGATCTAACCGGGTAAAGTTAACCTTGCAAATCCCCACAAGATTTGGCAGCCGTTGCAGCCGAGATAACAGCTCCGGCTGGTTTGGCTCCGGTGGAAAGTCTCGGTAAAGATCTAAGCCGATCGCTCTGGGTTTATAGGTTTCCAACAGTGCCAGGAGACGATTGAGGGAACGATCGGACAGAGATACAGTTTTTCCCTCTTTGACCAATGATTCCTGGCGTTGGCGTTGAGCGGCAATGTCATTGTCATCGATCGTCACGACTAGCAACCGAGGATCAGCCCCTTCCGATGGTCGCCACTGCATCATCTGGTCAAACACCTGTAACTCAGCATTCTGCAACCAACCGAGGCTACGAATGCCAGTGATTAAGGTGGTGGTGAGGAGGCTAAGCGCCAGAGCGATCGTCAGTTGACGGCGGCGGGAGGTGGGAGTGGTAGGGACGGTGGGGAGGAGTGGGGCAGGTAAGGAAGATGAAGTAGATAAGGGAGATGGGGAGGATAGGGGAGTTTGACCTAAGAGGGTTTGCCAGGTGGGAGGCAGTTCGGCTGGGTTTTGGCAAATGATCGGGAGCCAACTGGCACAGGGAAAGCGATCTTCTAGACCTTGTAAGCGTTCGCGGGCATTCCGGACGGCGAGATAAAAGGATTCACCTTGCGAGAAGTCAGCTAGAAAAGCTTTGAGAAATTCCTGGGCAACTTGATCCGGTACAGGTTCGCGCATCAAGATAATTTGCGGAATATGCAGGTCGGCTAATTCTGGCGCCAGTCCCATGCCATCACAGGAGTTGAAAATCGCCAATTTCAAACCACGTTCAACGGCTTTTCTCAAGGCATATTTCAACTGCTCGATCGTCAAACTATCGTTGTCATTGAGATAAATGCGTCCCGTTGCTTCCGTAATGCTATGTCCAGCAAAAAATAAGATATCCCAAGGTTTTGCCCATAGTTGATTCGTGACCTCTTGCCGTTCTGGTTGCACCAGAAAAGTGATATCGGCATCCGGCAATTGCTCTAATAACTCGCGATCGGCTTGCGTATTAATTCCAGCACTATTACCAATAATTGCCAGAATATTAACCGCAGGATTGTGCCCCGGTAAACGTCGAACTTGCCGATAACTCGGCGCACTGACCGCAATTTCCGCCCGCGGGTAGCGCTCCATCATATCCAACAAATGCCAGGGAAACCGTTGTAACTGGCGATCGTCAGTCTGCACAATCACCCGGATCTTTTCCGTGGGAGACAGTTGCTCCAACCAGGTTTCCCGGATGGGACGAAATTCCTCGGAACGCAACCAGGTATTCAACCGCACCCGCAGCATCTTGGCGGCATTATGACAGTCTTCCGCTACCGACACATTGGTAACTTGCACTGGCGGAGCAGATAACCGCGATCGCAACCCTAAGCGTTTATAGCTCGACTGCCAATGACTGTAATACAACGGCATTTCTGGCGCAGGTGGCAACTTGCCAGTCATTTCGATCGTTGGGCGGGCAACTTCATCGCCAATCTGTAGCGTGACCGAAAACCCCTGCTCGAAGCTACCGTCACTGAGTTTTAAGACAACAAGCTTATTCATCACTACAACTCAGAAAGTGAGAAAAGTTGGGGAGATGCAATTGCCGATGAGGCAGATAGGGAGATGAGACAGATCGGGAAGAGGGGGAGGATAGAGAAGTAACGGTGTCCGGAGATATGACGATTCCAGTCATTACCCGCTGTTTACAACTCACCGCTTTTAGATCACAAACTCTTGAGTGATGCGAGTATCACCGATCGCCACTTGGGAGCTAAAGCGTTCTCCAGTCATGCCACTAAACTGCAACTGAATGTAGTTATCAGCGCTGCGAGCCTGAGTCGCTAAGAAGACATTGCCGGTGTCATCCAACACCGCTAATTCAAGCTCACTGGGTAAGTGTAATTGGCTCCCAGTCGGATGAACTTGTAGCCGCACTGCCGTTTCCTGATGGCCTTCGGGTCGCAGTTCTACGACCAACGCCACCGGTTGGTTACCAGCCTGAATCCCTAGATCAATCAGTTTGGCACGACGGATCATGTCAGTCGTTTCTGGGACAGGCGCCTCTGGGCTTTCAACCCCACGAAATACGAACGCAGGGCTAAATTCTGGTGGACTTAGTAACGATTCCACGGTTTGCCACCCCTCTTCAAATAGCCCCTGTGCCCATTGCCCCAGGTTGACTAAGGTTTGCCGGGCAGTCGTTTGCATTACCCCGATCGCCTCCGCCAGCTTCACAGGTTGCAACTGCCCCAGATAATCCATTAATGCTTCTGGGGATTGCAGTTGATTTAGAGGTAGTTGTTCTACCGCTGCCGAGGGCGCAAATCCCAAAATCTGAGCATTTTGGAGCGATGCATCAATCTGCACCACCACATACCCCACCCGTTCTTCCCAAGTTTCCGGTGGAATGGCACAGGTGGGGAGATTAGGCGCCACCGGACGACATTCCAATCGCCCGATCCCAGGTAGTTCCAGGTCAGCCACATCGGCACAGAGCCGCACGATCGGATTCCAGCTATCACTAGCCGCCAAATGCGTGGGAATTCCCATTAATTGGAGATAATCATTGACAACACACACCGCCAGAGTATTTAACTGCACCTGAGCCGCTTTGGCTGGAGTCGGTTGTTGGCGGGCAAATTCCTGGGATAACTGACGGGCAGATTGAGTAATCGGTAAGGGCAGAGCAAAATCTTCGGTTTCATAGGTGCTATGGGTCATGGTGATTCGTCCTTCTCGCTTTATACATATCCCTCAGATTCACCAAACTTACGCAAGCGAGGCACACATTGTCGTTGGTAAAACGTACTTAAGGTCGGAATCGCTAGACCAAATTCTTCTGCAAGTGCCTTCCAGCTTGTTTCCGGAGGTAATCGTCGCAAAATTAGCACCTGACAGTTCACTTCAGGATGTCCTTTGATATGAGTGGCACATAACTCACCCGTGGCATCTGCTTCTGCCCAGGCTTTTACCGCTTCCAGAATCGGTGGCACATCGGGGGGAGCGGGAACCAGATCGATCGGATTCATCAGTTCCCCTGGTTCACCCGATTTTGCTCCCCATACCTGACTAGAGGCCTGAAGGGCTTGCTGTTTTTGCTGCTGAATAAAATGATCCTGCAAGCGTCGCCGCAGATAGTAATTCAACCAGGTGGTAATACTGCTCCGTGCCGGGTCATATTTTTCACCTGTCCCTTTCTCACAAACGTTTTGGCAGAAATACGTCCAGGTTTGCTGAAGCGCATCTTGATAATAGGGAGTATACTCTCGCCACAGTTTAGGGCTGACCAGGCGAATGACTTTAGTCAGGTTACGTTGTCGGGGCAGACTCCCAGGAGGATGCTTGCAGGCTTCTACTACGAGCTGATACAGCGGGTCGTCAAATTCAGTCATGTCAGCGTTAGTAATGGGGCTTAATTACGCTAGATCCTTGACCACAGGACTCAGGGAACGGTGGTCTTACAACAGATTACCTTCCTGATCCTAACTTCCTAGCGGTTTGCCCTGGTTTGTTCATCACTAAGTGAACTGAATTCATGGTGGGGGGGATTCTCAACCACCCACAAACCCAGACAGTTTTACCTTTAACGACTCCCCGCCGCTTCCCGACGACCAGGAATTCCCCGCTTAGGGGGTTGGTAAGGTCGATCGGGATTAGTCTGTGCGTCCATCTGACTTAGGCAGCAAAGTTGTACAGGTGGCTGAAACTGTGCCTGACTGCTGGCGATATCCAAGCTCAATAATCCCAGGACGACGCAAACGATCCCCAGTTTGGCGACCCACAGACAACCATTTCCTTGCCATGATTTCGAGCTATCTATCATCACATCCTCCACTCAGTCATCCGACATCCCTGGTCTCCTATAGCTTTATCGGGTGGCAGCAGCAAAATTATGCACTGCCAGCCTGTTGCAGGATGGAATTCTGGTGAGACAATACTCAAACAAAACTGATTGAGTAAAACGTATGGCAGATCAACCGATGCAAACCTGTCCAGTCTGTAAAGTCAGAATTATCAAGCTGGTGGGGGGCGATCGGGTGCTGTTCTCAGTCGGACCACCTGGCACCCGCGCAACCTTGTGGAATAAGGTCTGCCAGCATGTCAGTAATCCTGCTTGTATTAATCAGGATGGCAAAGGTTAGGGCTGGGGGTGAGGCTCCTAGTTAGCGATGCGATCGCTGAGCCTGACAGCGTTCCCAATAAATACGAGCAACTTGATCGCCCGGACTGAGGCGGAGACACTCAGCTAGAAGTTTGCCAGCGTCAACATACTGGTGTTGGCTATAGAGAATCATAGCCGCCTCAAACTGGCTCAGCGTCGCGAGTTTCCCTTCCTTGAGCGGTTCTGGATCAGCATCAAATACTTCAAAGATGGCAATATCATCTGACTTGCCTTTCACTCGGACTCGATCGATCCAGCGAATGGCATACCGGGTGGCATCCTGTAACCGCCAAAATGTTTGGTGGGTAATCAGCAGTGGCACTTTATAGTCTTTTGTCAAGCCCTCGACTCGGGCCGCAATATTCACCGCGTCACTAATCACCGTGCCATTCATCCGCTGGCTGCCACCAACCGTTCCCAACATCAACGAACCTGTATTAATGCCAATCCCTACATGAATTGGCACATAGCCAATGCTGGCACGGTGACGGTTATAGACTAGTAGCTCATTCAACATGGCAATGCCAGCCTGCACCGCATCATCGGCTCCCGCGCTAAACAGCGCCATAATCGCATCGCCAATGTATTTATCCACAAAGCCGTGATTTTGTACGATCAACGGCTCCATACGACTCAGATAGGAATTGATAAAGCGGAAATTTTCCTCTGGAGTCAAGCGTTCTGACAGCGAGGTAAAGTTGCGAATGTCGGCAAACAGTACTGCCATTTCCTTGCGTATCTGATCGCCCAGTTGCACATCAACAATACTCTCCTTGTCGAGCAACTGCAGAAACTGACGCGGCACAAAGCGTTCGTAAGCTTGATTCACCTGGCAGAGCCGTTCGGTAAACGCCTGGCGTTCAGCTTCCGCCCGTTTGCGATCGGTAATATCCTGAAATGCCGCGATCGCATATTCGATCTGACCGGCGGCGTCAAAAATGGGACTTGCCCAAACTTCCAAGGGAATCACCCGTCCATCTAGATGCAGTTCCAGGTCATCTACCGTTGTACTATCCCCTTGCAGCGCACAAAAGATCGGTTGCCGCTCCGGTGGATAGAACTGATTGGTCCCAGCCAAATACGCCTGGTAGGTAGTTGGAAAATCCCTAACTTGGACTTCGGGGTTAACTCCTTGCCCCAACAGCTGTTTGGCGATCCGGTTAGCGTAGTACGGCTGCCCCTGAGCATTCACCACAAATACACCAACTGGTAAGGCATCCAGAAATTGGGCAAGGCGGCGTTCGCTCTCCCACATCGCTGCCTCCGCTCGATCGTGGAGTTGAGCTTCTACAGCATCACTATGCTCAACCATCGTTTCCAGCAAAATCTCCAGATCGGCTTTATCCCGTTGCACCAGATCCAGTAGGGTTTGGAGTTCCGCCTGCGAGGTTTGTAAAGCAGCTTCAGTTCGCTGATGCGCCTGCACTTCAGCCTGAAGTTGTCGGTTAGCTTGATCCAACTGGGATTGCAGCACCTCGGTGTGCGCTGCCGTTGTTTCTAACCCAACTTGGAGGTCAACCTTTTCCTGACGCAAGGTTGCCACTTCTCGGCGCAGCGCTTCTAGTTCTACTAGTAGTTGTGTAGTGGACGGTTCTTCCGGCATGAATGGATTAGGTTCCCTTACCTCAGCCCCTTCGCCTTAGACCCGTGCCAAACCACCAACCAGTAATAGGCAATTTTGCTTCTACTGACAATGGCAATGGCTCAGTGACGACTCATGACTGATCATTAATTACTTTCACTCCTTTTCTAACTGTAAATCAGGGTTCTCCCATCAAAAAATTTTCAAAAATAATTCGTGAAGCTTATCCCGCATCCATCTCTTTCATCCTCATGCTATCGCCGATCGCCCACAGCCAGCGGTTGAGGACTGAAAATTTGGCAGTCGAGCCAATGCTGTTGCCAGGCAGCCCGAATCCGGCGAGGGGATACACCCACCAGGCGAGCAATCCACTCAGCCGGAATTTTATGCGCTTGGTCTAACCCTGCCCATGCACACAGTTGATTCACAATTAACATCGCCCGATGGTCATGACAGCGAACGATCGCGATATTACTAATCCGATCGCTATAGGCAATCCGCTGTTGAAAAGCGGCTTGGCGTTCCGCAAAGGTGGTGGGAATCTCGAATTTCACTGTACCCAATGCATAAATTGCCACACAATCACCATCAAACGTGCATCCAACCGCCGCTCCGGCTCCAGCAAAGTCTGCATAAAACGGCTTTTGAATAATCAAACCACCCTGACTGGTTGCTGATAAGCTCAGGCAATGACCACTTTGCAGGAGGGAAACTGGGAGCAATCCTTGGCTAAAGCTGGAATGACGGTGTAATAAGGCGGCAATGGTATGAATAGTCAATCCTGACATGACTCAACCTCTGGGAACGGAGATAGATGCGAATGGGGATCTATCTATCCAGAGCGGGGAGATTATGCCGCTACTGCCAAATTTCTGCCATTACTTCCGATCAGGACAACCAGAGGCACCTAGTTCTTCACCTTAGTAACGGGTTTTCCCCAATGTGCGCCAGGTGCATTGGCTGACAACCCCATCTGAGATCAGCCCCTGCCGCCGCTGGAAACTCCGTACAGCCTGCTCAGTCTTTTGCCCAAAGCTGCCGTCGATCGCGCCAAAATAATCCTTAGTCCGCGTTAACGTGTTCTGTAATAACTTCACAGCTTCTCCAGCACAGCCGCGTTGTAACACTGGCATATCGATCGGTGCGCCTTGATATAAGGCTTGCCAGGTCATGCGGTCAACCACACCCGTTTCTTTTAAGAAAACTTGACGCTGAAATAATCTGACCGCCGTTTCCACCGTCGGATCAAACATCCCCGTCAACGCATGAGGATAAATCTGCCAATGCGCCAGCAGTTTTTGTAACTCAATTACCTCTTGCCCCATACAACCGGCTTTTAGCAGGGGTTTACAGCACTTAGTCATCATTGACGTTGCCGGTACAGATAAGCGTCTATCAGCCAACGAGCACATAATCTAGCCATTGATCCCAACACTATCAGCCTAAGGGGTATCTAGCCTTGGCTACCTCCTCAAACGGGTTCACCTAGATGGGTGATTTATCAAGGCATCGCCATTGCTTTGGATCACAAGCAAGCTTCAGGCATCAACCATGATCTTCAACAATCAGGCTGGACTGCCTGTAAATACGTCAGAAAGCTGGTTTCAAGGCTCATCCCTCGGGGTTAAAAAAATTGCTTGACAAATTCTGCGGCGATTATTCTAATTGCGGCTATTCTGGTGGCGTGATTTTCCGATCATCGTTTCAGCAACTATAGACACCTATGACCAACGTCAACGCCAAACCCAAACAAGCCACAAAACCACCTGCTGTTGCCCCCATCTCCACAACGGCAGCACAGTCTCCCTCTGTTCCCATCTCTTTATATCGAGAAGTAGTGACGGAATTACAGACAGCTCAAGGCAGAGTGAAGACGCTACAGACGGACAATCAACAGTTGATGCAGCAAAACCAGCAACTGCGGCTAGAAATTGAGCGTGTGGTTCAGTCGTCTCTGCGATTACGGCAAGTTGCAGATGGTTACCAAAATGACAGCGCGATCGCCCCTATTGATCCCACCTTGACCAATCTAGAAGCCATTTTTGATCTACCACCAGCCACTATTATTCAATCATCCCGGCAGAAACCGGCTAAGCCTAAAACCAGCCCATTACCCGAACTTGAACCCTCAGGGGACAAGCGCCTGACTGAACAGGAACCGCAGTTACGGCATAGTGCCCCCCCGGATAAATCATCGGAAATTAGCGCCTGGTGGCTAGCCTTAGTCATCTGTACAATTATCGTGACCGCGTTTGGCACAGGTTTTCTGATTGTGCGCCCCCTCTTGCCTCCTCGTTAAGCGATCGTGGGTCAAGCACTCCACAGCCTTAACAAAGGACTAGATGGCTCAAGGTCTAGCAGGCCGAAGTCAGTATTGGCGAGAAATTGTACTTTTTGTTACAAAACACTCGCTCTAGACGGTGATAGAAAGTGTCATGCTAGACAACGGAATTATTCAATAAGAATAAGGAGTGTAGGAGTTGAAAAAGGTTGAGGCAATTATTCGCCCCTTCAAACTTGACGAAGTTAAAATCGCGCTCGTCAATGCTGGCATTGTGGGCATGACGGTTTCAGAAGTGCGCGGGTTTGGGCGACAAAAAGGACAAACTGAGCGATATCGTGGCTCAGAATATACAGTTGAATTTTTGCAAAAACTCAAGATTGAAATTGTTGTGGAAGATGAGCAGGTCGATATGGTGGTTGACAAAATCATCGTTGCCGCTCGCACCGGTGAAATCGGTGATGGCAAGATCTTTATTACTCCTGTAGATCAAATTATTCGGATTCGGACTGGCGAGAAAAATCAGGAAGCCATCTGAGGTTTACTGATCTGCGCTTACTCACAAGCGCTGCATATTCCACGACTTGCTGTTCCAGGTGTTAACCCTAGAGCAGCAATTTTTTTATTAGGTCCACTCTGCTTGATGTTGCTGTTCCGCTTCAATCAGGCGGGTCCGCAAGCCTGCCCAATCAGCACCATCTACCTGACAATCTTGCAGTAACCTACCATCTTGGAGATACAGCAACCGGTTACAGAACTGCTGTGCCAGGTCTAATTGATGGGTCACCATCAATACCGTCAAGCTACCCGATCGCGTTAGCTCTGCTAAAACCGACAAAAGCGTGTCACTGCGACCTACATCCAAGGCAGAGGTTGGTTCATCTAGCAAAATCACCTGGGGTTGTGTCGCTAAGGCTCGGGCGATCGCCACCAGTTGCCGCTGCCCCACCGAAAGCTGTAATTCACTGCGATCGAGCCAGTTGCTGGGAATATGCAGTCGCTCGCTCCATATCCCAATTTGTTGCTGGATCGCTTGTTTCGAGAGTCCTCGTAACCGTAAGGGATATGCCAACGCCTCCTGTACTGTCATCCCCAAGAGTTTCGACTCCTGTAGCACCAACACAATCTGTTGGCGTAATTGCAACACTGGAATTGTGGGATAAGGACGATCTTGCCAGTACAACGTGCCATTCGTCGGCTCACTTAAGCGATTGAGTAATCGCAATAACGAAGTTTTGCCAGCCCCAGACGCACCAACAACCGCAACAAAATCCCCCGCTGTCACCCCAAACGATAGTTCCTTTAACAGGTAATAAGCTGGCAGGTCGCTGGTTGCCGCTGGAATTGAGGTAAACAGACGGGGCGATAAGCTAACTCGATCCGCCCGAATTTGCCATGTTTCCGAATTCAACGCCTTCCGCCCCCATCCAGATACATCGTGTCACTTCAGCCGGGATTAAGTGTGGCTAATTGCCAGACCAATTGTCCAAGCATCGATCGCCAGGAGAAACAGCGTCAGCCCTAGCAAGATTAAATACATCCAGGGTTGTGCCAACGGACGCACATCAGTCGTGTCAATCTCAGTTCGCTCCTGCACCAATTTCACCAACCGGGCAAAGCCAGCCACCCGCATTGGTAATAGATAAGCTTGCCCCGAGCGACTGACAAAATAGTAAACTAAGCCCCCTTGCCCCGTCGATCGTGGCTTCAGAGCTGTAATTTCTGCCCAGGGGAGTGACCATCCCCGCCGGAACAACTTGGGCACCCAGGCAGGGTAGGTGACTTGGATCGCATCAGCATCCAGCACAACCCGCTCACTCAGCGCGGCATAGAGCGCGATCGCCCCGAGACCAATCCCAATCCACAATAGCAGTGGGGATACACTGGCAGCATTGAGTTGCGTCAAAAACGGTAGCGGCACAGTTAGTGCCCCATACAAGCTCAGTAAGGTCAGTCGGATCAATGGGGAGAGCCGAAAGACCACAGGCAACGTGTCTTGAGTAGAACTATTCTGGTGTTCTTGAGAAGCCAAATTGCTCACAGTTACAGGTCCTTTACCCCGGCAAATACTTTTGGACGGCACTCCAGCCCGTGAGCGAAACTAGCACAAAAGCGATCAATAAGACCAGATTAGTTCCCACATGCAGGGGGCGTGCCCAGGGATGCTTCAGACTAATTTGCGTAGCGCTCCAGGCAGATATAAAGACCAGATCCACTACTGCCAGCCCTGCCCAAAGATGGGTCGAGTGTCCCAGGCTGCCATAGTGTCCTAATGTCCCAACAATCCCGATCGCCAACAATAGCAAAACTAATCCCAGCATGGTCAGACCCACCAGGATATGAAACGGACGTAACCATCGCGGACGCGACGAGTGCTGTTGCCGCAGGAGCAGAATGCTCCCCCCAGACACGGCCAGAACCAAGTAAGCGACGATCGCGAACCCCATTGACCAAGCCGCAATTCTCCACAGCCACAGGAAGGAAGGTAAGTCCACAGTTTAGACCACTGCTAAATACAAGAACAAACGCTGGATATTGCCAACTAATCAACCCTAACACCTGTGACTCAGGCTGGTTCATTCATCTATGAGTCAAGAATCGTGAGATTTTGCTTGCATCCAGAAGTGATTTTCTAGAATGAGGCATGGGCATCCTGTAGCTAAGGGTCAGATCAACAGAATTTAGCCTTGAAGGTAGGTAAGTAGTTGGTTATGGAACGAGCGCGACTCAGACGGATCTGTTTACTGGCAGCAAGCACAGTGTTCTTGAGCGGGATGAGCCTGGAGTTGCCAGTAATCCGTTCATCGCAGGATATTAGTAGCGAATTTCAACTGACGATCGGGGCTGAAGCGAATGCCCGTAGTGGTGGTGGACGCGTTCGGATGGGGTCATTCTCCCGATCGTCGTCTAGTCGGCGGTCGAGTTTGTCTCGCTCCACTAGTAGTTCTCGTTCTACGGCTACTAGCGTCTCCAGTGCTTCACGTTCATCTAGCCCGAACCGAGTCACCCGCTCCAATCCAACTCGCTCTACTCAAACCAGTATAGCGAGGCAACCCTCTCCGCAGCGGACCTTATCCTCGCTCACTACCAGCGCTAGTCCAACGTTGTATGCCAGAAGTAGCGGTGGACGAGCCGGAGGTGGGTCATTTCGTCGCACCCCCAGTAATTCCAATAATCGCTCTAATAGTGGTTCTAGCAATCGCGACTCAGGCTCAAGTAATTACAACCGTAACTCCAATCGCGACTATCGCGGTGGGGGGACTACGATCATCCCAGTTCCGATCGGACCACGCGTTTACAACGATCCCTACTATAACGGTGGCAGCCGTTCGTATTCCACATCCTCTGGCAGCGGTGATTGGATCGTCGGACTGATCTTGCTGGGCGTCACGACGATCGTCATTGTCATCATTGTCTACTATCTGATTCGGGCGATGCGGGGTCTGTCAGGGGGTAACTCCAGCGGTAATCGGGTTGTGGATAATGACACGGTCACAGTCAGCAAAATTCAGGTGGCTCTGTTAGCTGAAGCGCGATCGGTACAATCGGAATTAACCAGCATCAGTCTGGGGATCGATACTGATACACCAGAAGGTTTGCTACAACTGCTTCAGGAGTCCGCTTTAGCTCTTCTACGCACTCCAGAAAACTGGTCGCATGTATTGGCGAGTTCTCAGACCGTGAAGACTCGGGAGGACGCCGAAACCCTATTCAACAAACTGTCGATCGCAGAACGCAGTAAGTTTAGTGTTGAAACACTGACCAACGTAGGTGGGCGAGTACATCAACGCTCCGACTTTCGTCCTGATCCGGAAGAAGATCCAGCTGCCTACATTGTGGTCACCCTGTTAGTGGGCACAGCTCATGACAAACCTCTATTTAGTGAGATCCGCACCGAAACAGCCTTGAAAACAACCCTGGAGCAATTGGCATCCATATCAGCCGACTACCTGATGGTATTTGAACTTCTCTGGAGTCCGCAAGATGCCAGCGACAGCCTCACTTATGATGAACTATTAACGGAGTACACCGACATGGTGCAGATTTAGAGTCAGTAGTGGTTGACTTGATGGTTGTTGCGCAAACTCTGGTTGCTGCTAACCAGAGTTTAGCCATTTTTCGAAAGTTATTCGTTACAACTACGACTATGATCGACTGCTAACTCCATACAATTAACTACCAACCTATACCTGATAACAAAGTGCTAACCAGATTGGGGGTGCTGTGGATATTCATTTAGAAAATATTGATCCGAGCGAACTGACGAACGATATTGTGACGGTCAGCCAATTGCAAGTGGCGTTACGCGCAGATGGTCATGGCTTGCAAAATCGGCTAACTGAGCTAGGCGAAAATGCTGACACCAGCACATCGGAAGGCTTGTTTGAGCTATTACAACAGGTCGCCAAGCTGTTGTTAGAACGATCGTCATACTGGACCCATGTACTTGCAAGTTCGGAAACTGTCTACAGCCGCGAAGAAGCTGAAGCCTTATTTGTGCAACGATCGCTACACGAACGGAGTAAGTTTCAGGCGGAAACCTTGAGTAATGTAGATGGGGTCATTCGGGAACAGCCACTGCCGCCGGAACCGAGTGGGGCAGATCCAACCCTCCGTCAGACTGCTACTAATCGTTCCCATAAGACCTACACGGTGGTGACCTTATTGTTAGGGACAGCGGATGACCAACCGTTGTTTGGTGAAATCTACACCACGTCTGTTTTACGGGATGTCTTGCAAGATATCAGTATGATGCGATCGCCCTACTTATTAGCGTTTGAGCTGTTATGGACTCCGCAATTAACAAACGATGTGTTAAGTGAAAAAGAGCTAGCGGTAGATTATGGAGATATGATTGCCATTGATTAATGCCTTGGGATCTACCACTGATTGATCTAGGCATTGAAGTATATTTCTAGCAGAGATGGGAAACTGGGGCGATTACTTCCCATCTACCTGCAATCTAAGGGCTGTTTTAATCTCAGTTCGGCAAATAACAACGTTAAATTTTATACCGCGGAAGATTGTAATGTTCTAAAAGTAGATTTGACAAATTCAGTTTTACAAGAGAAAAAAGTATAACCATTTACGCGAGTTAGAGAAACCATTTCTTCATCACATTCCAGCACCCGATAAAAGCTGCCGTCGGTTGCAATCAGTAAATCACCAGGTTGAATTTTCATCGTGATTGACAAACTATTTCAGTGAATGTCAAAAAGTAACACTGTATTTAGTATTACTCGATACCGACAAAATAGATGATCATTTACGTAAAGAAATGCATCATCTAGTTTAAATAGATGATGTATTAAGAGATATAAAGGACGACTATTATTGCCCCTGACTGAGTCGTCGCTGCCATTCCGCGTCAATTTTATCTACATTTTCAATATCTTGTTCAATCAGGTCGCGTTCTGTAGTGTATGCCAGATCATTCTGATCAATCACTGTCGTGGCAGCAAACTGTTCGGCATAGCTCAGCTTCTTCTGTAAGCGATCGTCGATCGTCTCTAACTGCGTGGCTCTAGCTTGCCGTTCCTGGTTGCGAGTAGCAATCTTGCGGTTTTGCCACCGAAGCCACAAAAACCGCCCGATCGGAATCGCTAGAAATGCTACGCCATACCCCAGCAACACCCAGAAGATCGATTGCACAAACGCCACTAGACCACCCAGTTCGGCAGCTACTTGACCACCTGCCAGTAAGTAACCTAACCAGACTGCTCCTCCCAGGTTGAGGACGCCTAGTCCGATCGCTAACGTTCGTTGTCCGGTCGTGGCTTGGCTAAACCGCCAGGGCAATTCTTGCAGATACGCCGCGATCGACCGTCGTCGCTGTTCTGTTGCCGAAGTTTGTAAGTCTGGGAACTGGTAGATAATATCCCCTTCTGGGCTAACTTCGGGTCTGCCATTAAAGCGAGTCAAGACAGGCAGCATGTACTCCTCATACTCCTGAGCGTAGCCTTGACCTAACTCATCTAAATAAGGAGCAATTTGTTCTGCAACTACGGCTCCCCGGTGGTTACGAATGACTGTACCGATCGCCCGCCACCGACGTTCCTCTAAATTATGGTTGGGATTACCATCCCCAAACAAAAAGGAAAACACGGCTTCCAAAAAGTTTAATTGACGGTCTTCTGTGGGTCGTTTTCGGCGATCATCCTTACGACGATCGTAATAATCTGGGGTAAACATCCAGAAGAAATCAGGACCAATCCAGATATTGGGCATACCAATACTAGAGTCCCCTGAATCATTACTATCACTGTCTCGGCTGGCACTCGCTGCCATGACAATGACAAAAATAGTAATGAAAATGAGCAGAATCGAAGCAATTAAAACAATGCCAAAGGAAATCCGAATCAGATAGAACAAGATCTTCCAGATCTTCTGCCACCATTCCTGAAGTTGCAGCCGGAAGTACTTATTCCGCAGAATTGAGCGAAACTCTTTGGGAAACAGGTAAGCAATCTCGCCCGACTCCGCCACCTGTAAATGACCGCCAGTATCTGCCGCTAAAGCTAACAATCCTTGCTCTGCCAGATGAATCTCTAACCCCGCTTGAGCAGCAACATCTCCAACTGTGACGCGGTAGTTCAAGTGTTCAACCGCCTGCATGATTTCAGGATTCAGTGTCATGCTGCGTTCTCCGTACCATTTGTTTCCTCTCTTTCAGTATAGAAGGGGGAAATTAGGAGATGGGAAGTTAGGGGAGGTGGGGGCGCTGTGG
>VRZD01000085.1 GCA_016743235.1 Pantanalinema sp. GBBB05
TCGAACATTTCGCGCTGTGCGTCGGTGGGTATGAGTTTGTACTCGTAGGTGAGATTTAGCATACAACCATTATAGCTATTGACTGAATAAACAGGTATACATTTATTCAGAATCCTCGATGAAGGTGTGAAAAGCCGTCCTGGAAGGACGGGGCTTGTATCCCATTTTTTCGGTCACAAACTCCATCAAATCAGGTTTTTAGTCGATTTCGGGAATTGCTACCCACTGAACTGATGCCTGTAGAAGTGAATCAAATTCACCACCTCCAGGCACTCGGAAGGGTGGTTGAACGATGCTCTTCCTCATATTTATAGGACATTTGCCCCATGAAGCCTATTATTCCCGCGATCGTGCTGCTCGTTGGCGCTCTCAGTCTGAGCAGTTGCAGCCATAGCTCCGCCAATACCGCTCAGTCTCCCGTAGCTTCTACGCCAATTAGTGCTCCAGCAGACGATCGCGCAGCAGATCGCACCCCGGCACAACCACCCAATGTTGCCAAGTCACCTGTACCAGCCGCAGATCCCGTCCGCTCCCCCAATCTGGAACCGATCTCAGATTTAGAGCCAGAAGTTGGAATTATTCAACAGATTCAGCAAGGGGATTTGATGTGCTATATCACCTTTACGGATGAAACAGGTCAGCAACGGCAGACCGGAGGCAGCTTTGAGTTATGTGAACAGCCCCAGCAATACTTGCAGCAACGAGTTCGCCTGATTTATGGCATTCGCAATGTGAGCGATTGTCAGAGTAACGAACCCTGTGGCAAGACGCGCCAAACTCATTTAGTCATCAAGATGATTCCGGTGGATCAAGCGGGACGAGAACTGGAGGCGGATACGATCGTCTTGCAGAATGGGGAATGGACGGTGACGATCGGGAATCGCAATTCCTGGTCAGGGGTGAACAATACAGGAAATTTGACTTATAACGCCTGTAACAGCCAGCAGGCTTGTATTGATTTAACGGGCGGTACCGTTAGCTGTCGAGATGGCGTTTGTGCGACCACGTGGCGCAACGGCGACTATACTTACACATTAGCCAGTGCGATTACCGATAATGCTAGCCGATCGGAAAGTACCTTAACCGTGCGGCAGAACGGTCAAGTGCGGCGAGAGATTACTGGCTTAAAATAGACGATTCCGGTCAACTAGCTCATGATGCCCCTGGCTCCCCACTAGAAGGTAACGCAGGGGGCATCAACCCATCCGGTCAGCTCATCAGCTCTGATGGGCATAGCCCAGAGCTGGTTGAATTATTTTAATGAGGAAGAATCACCCATCAATCGACGGCGATAGCTGTACTGACCGTATACATTGACCAAATACGGCATGACATAAGTCAGCAGGGCAGAAATCCAGCGTTCCTGTGTCATCTGCCCTCGCCAAAACGCTGTCCCATGATTAATCACAAAGAGTAGAGAATCAACCAGCACCGCCGTCTTTACTCCGGACGGGATAAAATCTGGATTGACTAAACTGGCACCGTACTCTTTGAGAGCTTTCACGACTTCAATACTCCTGAACTCTACTTCTACGTTTATGTGAGAGTAAAGCAGAAGCCATGGATTCAAGTTGGTATGTAATTTACAGAACCTCAAACAGCTAGCCTGGCTAACCAAATATAGAGCAACCCTAGCAGGATACTTGCACTCAAAATCAATTCTTTTTGCTGACTCCAAGTTTGCTGCATACCATACCAGAGAAAGCGTAGCGTAGCACGGCGTTCCCGTCCCAACTCTGCTATCAATGCTTCAACCTTCGTATCTACTTCTTCTAGCGATACTTCACCACGGCGATAGGCAATCTCCAATTGATTCAGCTTTTGCCAATAGTTGTTAGTTGCTTCGAATAAATTAGGAACCATAACCCAGAAAATGTGATAGTTAACTTTTGTAACTACCTTAGCGACTCGATCGCGGTAATTTTCTCTGTTTTAGGTTAGAACTCTGATTATCAATAGTCAGAACTACGATCGCAACTGCTTATCATAAACTAGCCCAAACGAGTGGTGAGAAGTGTTGTCTACCTAAACAGCTCTCACCATCCACTACTATTCCATTCAGAGAATTTTTACAGACTAAGACCTGTAAAACCTCCTATAGAACCCCTCACGACTACCGACTCGACATCCGCTTGGTGGTGCGCTGAGTACCCGTTGAGGTTTTGGCAGCACTACTCCGCCGTCGCGTTGTCGGTTTAGCGGTGTCTACATCTGCACCTTCAGCCGGGGCTGAACTTGCGGCTTTACCTCGTCCTTTCGGGCTGGCTGATGTCTCAGCTTTACTGCTGGCTCGTCCCCGCCGAGATGGAGGCGTAGTCGCGGCTGTTCCATTCAGTGAGTCAGGAGAGGCAGAGAGCTCGCTAGCAGCTTGGGTGAGCTGCTCGATCGCGGCATCATCTTGTGGTTCAGCCTTTTTCGCACCCCGGCGAGGTTTAGTTGAGGTGACTTGGTTTTTAGCTGCCCGTTTACCTACAGGAACATAGTTTTTTAAGGTAGCAGCACTGATAACGATGTCATTCTCTTTCAACATCATTGCCAACTCTTGATAAGAATATCCTTTCGCCAGAGCAGCTTGAAGTGGAGCTTTGAGTTTTTCCACAGCTTCTTTCAAGGATAGCTTTTCTTTTGGCTTATCTGGCAACGCTTGCAATGCCAATTGGGCATCATCAATTGCCGCTTGCTTAACAGTAGTCCCGCGTGATCCTCTAGGCTTAGTGGTCATGGTTGAGTTCTCAATTAGAAATAGCAAGATCTATCTTGATTCTATTCGTCTAACTCAATCATGCACAACTTTTTGCGCAAGTAATGGCGTTGCTGCTGAAAAATCATCAACAAAACCGGGTGCAGTCGGTTGTCATTGGGAGTGAAATCAGCAAGAACTGCGATCGAGCATCATGTTTTCAGTAGGTACGGGTAGATATTCAGCCTGGTAGAGGGCTAGAAAGGATGCCCTTTTCCTGTTGGAGATGATCCATCCACTCGCCAACATCAGCTGGAGTTAAGCTACCTCTAGGAGTAAGTCGGGCATCTTCATAGCCCCACTGTTCTATATCAATCCGATATTGTAGGGGTGACAGTAATGTCCCCTGACATAGCTTTTCGCCCGTATCGGGTTGGTGACTCTCCTGAGCCAATTGCTGACTCAAGCGCTGTATGACCCAGGTAGGAATTCGCGATCGCTGCCCTGGGTAAATCAAACCAAACAACACAAGATGACTCAACAGTACCCGCCAATGTTCACCGAATTGAGTGACTAGGCGTTGCCAATCCAGTCGATCGCCATAGGTCAGGATTAAATGGGCAATGTCTGCACCATCGAAGCGATCACGCGCCATGACATACGCTTTCGACCAAATAATTTCTTCTGGAGCGCAAATTTTTACTGGAATACCGAACATCTGCTCTTCAATAGCATGATCGAACCAAGAATCATCTACAGGTAACCGACCATGCGCCGAGTTAAAGATGATATCCACAAAGTCGTTTTGACAATGAGCTTTAGCTAACCAGTGAGACACTGCCATTTCAGTTTCATATCCCGCTGCTGCAAATACCTCTAAAATCCTGGAGACATCTGAGGGACGAGCAAACAGGTCTAAGTCTTTAGTATTACGTTGAATTCCGGTATATTGTGCAAACGCATGAGTTCCACCAATTAAAACGGGAATCCCTGCCTGATGTAAAATCTTCAGGGCTTGACAGTAAAAATCACAAGCTGAGTGATCGAGAGACTCGGTTTGGCAATTTCGCATAATCTATTTTGAAGCGGCAGCAGTTTTTGATTAACGCTTTAATGACCCTTGATCATCCTCGATCGCGATTATGGATACCTCATTCCCAAGAGCGAAACTATTGAGGCAAATTGCGATGAGAAATGCACCTAATGAGCCAGGGAAACACAAGCGGCATTATTCATGATGTGATTGGCAATCCGCATCATGGATTGAAACCAGAAGCGCCGGAGGAAGCCGAATTACACGTATGGAGGCAAAGGCAGTATGTCAACCACTAAGAAAGTTGTTCGGATTGCTGCTGTAGGAGACGTTCACTGTACTACAACCTCTCAGGGGACATTAAAACCGCTATTGACCCAAGCGAGCCAGCAAGCCGATATATTGCTGTTGTGCGGTGATTTAACAGACTATGGGCTGACCGAAGAAGCTGAAATTTTAGTGGACGAGTTAACAGCAGCAACCATTCCGACGATCGCAGTGTTTGGAAATCACGACTATGAAGCGGGTCAACCAGAGGTGATTCGGCAGATTTTGACTGAGGCTGGAGTCAGAGTGTTGGATGGAGAAGCCTGTGAAATTGCAGGAGTTGGATTTGCGGGAGTCAAAGGTTTTGCTGGGGGGTTTGGGTCGCGGATGTTACAAGCATGGGGAGAGCCATTGATTAAACAGTTTGTCCATGAGGCAGTTGAAGAAGCCTTAAAGTTAGAGTCAGCATTAGCAAAACTGCAAACTTCTCAACGCATCGCCGTACTTCATTACTCACCGATCGAAGCCACTGTAGCCGGAGAACCCTGTGATATTCTGCCATTTCTTGGTTCCAGTCGATTAGAAGAGCCGCTGAATCGGTTTGCCGTTACCCTAGCTGTGCATGGTCATGCTCACCACGGTCAATTAGCCGGACACACAAGTCATCAAATCCCAGTTTATAACGTGTCGATGCCACTTCTAGCCCAACATTTTCCTGAGCAACCATCCTTTCGGTTACTAGAAGTACCAGTGGGCTCAGAAGTCAACGATCGCCAACTTGCAACTTGAGACGGAGCTAGCTCACTGCTAGAGGCAGAGGGCAACTGTTAATCGATCCGCGTAGGATAAGGCGTAGCAGATGAGATCAAAGATCTTATCAATGGTTGTAGGAAAGGGTTTGATGATCTAATCCCTAGTCAGGCAGATTCCTGTATCTGCTCAACCCACCCCTACGATCGCAACCCATTATTAATATAGGAGTAGGCATGGCAGCAACCACACCATTAACCGGATCAGAACTGATTGATTGCGCCCGCGCAAATAGCTCTAAAGGGCTAAAAGTTACAGCAGAGCGCTGCGGCTACGGCAATGATACGCTTTCATTTGAAACAGCATTGCAGCAAGCGGGAGAACATATTGGTGTGACAATTGCTAGCTTCGAGGATTTGGTTAAACCTCCCAGCGATCGTCAGGATGAGGGAATGGAAGTTGCCCCTGATTCTTTGAGTCAATTGTAATTAAGAGCCTAGAGAGGCACAGGTAGACCTGATCCAAATACTATCTCGTTGGTAAAAATCACCGCGTTGTTCTACCGGGTAGCCACCCAGAAGTAAGGCTAGCCACACTTCTACTAACGGCATTCGTAGCGATCGCTGCAATTCTAGCAATGCCACTTCTGGAGTGCGCTCAGCTTGCATCCATCGGGCAATCGCGTTAACCCAAGCAGAAACATCCTCATCATGCGCTACAGCTAGGGCATGGTCTTTGGTTTGCTCATGATTTAATTTATCCAGAAATTCTAATAGATTGGTTTTATCAACCGAGCCAATCACGGAATCGATGGGTTGGATAGACTGACTAGAACCAGGTTGATCAACAATGTCGTCTAGGTTGAGGGTCATCGTTTGGCGCAAGAATTGTTGCAACAAGTCTGCCGTCAAGATCGGCTCACCTTCCACCGGGTTATATCGCTCTTCCCATTCTTCCAGTAGATAGCTTGCCCGGGCGGCTAACACATCAGTCAGTTGTGCCAAAAGATTTCCGGCGATCGGCAACCAAGCGGTTTGCGGCAATTGTGCCAATACTTGCTCAAATTGGTGCAATAGGTGTTGCAGGTTGGCTGTAGCAGGAACCGCGATCGCCTGTTGAATAGCCAGATCAAATTCCTTGTCTGTTAAATGGTCTTGCATAGAGTTCCTCAGCTGAAGCCATGGCAGCCCATCGGAGCTTATCCCCGTAACGGACAGGGTTCAATCGGACATTGATGTACTGGAATTTCCTTTACAACATCTTCAAAGCGGCTAATGCCAAATTGCTGCTGTAAAGCTTGCAGCAGTTGCTTGATGTAGTCAGTAACTTTATCCGCGCGCATCCCTAAACAATGTATCGCTGGAATTTGGGCAATTCGCTCAGTATCCTGCCAAATTTCTGCGGCAACAGCATGAACTGGAGCGCTCGTGGATTGGCGGTAGAGCACCAGAATGGCAGCGAGAGACCTCACAGGAGTAGGGAGGTCTACATCTAAGGAAACAGTAGTTTGAGAAGAGGCAGGCAACTCTGTTGGTAATGCTCGCGATCGCCGTTTGTGGGGTTGACCACTCCAAGAGCGGTATTGAGCCTGTTCTAGTCGCCCAATTTGAGCTTTAATTTGTTGAATTTGGCGTTCTAGTTGCTGCACTTGTTTTCCTCGATCGCAAGCGGCTTGATAGTGAGGGATTTTTTCGATCGGGATATAAAGACTTTTTTTGCCATTGGGCAACAACTTGCCTCGTCCTGCTCTTAACCTGGCATATCGACAGGTTGCTTTAGCCGCTACTGATGCAGATCCCCCCGCTGGAGTTCGCTCGATCCGGACTCCAATTAAATAATCGCCTTGGTCTTGCAGCGCCGCTAGTTGAGATTCTAGCTGTGCTACCTGCTGGTATAAATAATCATTAGATGGCATTCGCTATTCGTGTTACATTGACCGCCAACAAACTACCAGAATAAGCTGAAAGCTACCGTAAATAAACTTTTCTCAAGATTAAAATTCTAAGTTAATTAGGAAGATCGTTATTACTCAATTGCCAAGTTCTCTCTATGCAGCCTAACAATCTACTGAACAATAATTGCCTGTAACTCCTATCCGGCATTGGCAATAGCAACCTGAAAGAAGGTAGCTGAATGGCTAAAGTTCGCCCTATTTTAGCCATCTCAATATGATAGCTATTTACCTAAATTTACTGTTGAGTTCTGTCCAGTTCAGGACAGACTTGTTTCAGAACTTGCCAAATGCTAGGGTGTCTATGCTTAATCTATCTACCCCGACTCTGCCTTCATAGCAGCTTTCTCATGAATACCATGCAAGAGATTCCTACTCCTCCACAAACAAAACCTCGCACTCCCTATTTCTCCTCTGGTCCCTGTGCCAAACGCCCAGGATGGTCAGTCTCACAGTTGCAAGACGCCTGTGTTGGACGATCGCATCGCTCAGAAGCGGGCAAAGCCAAATTAGCCAATGTGATTGAACGCTCTAAACAGATGCTGGGTGTGCCGAGCGATTACCGCTTAGGGATTGTTCCCGCCTCAGATACGGGAGCCGTGGAGATGGCATTATGGTCGCTGCTAGGGCAACGTCCTGTCGATATCCTGGCATGGGAAAGCTTTGGTCAGGAATGGGTCAAAGATGTCACCGACGAGTTGAAATTACCAGATGTGCGGTTGCTGAAAGCCGGATATGGTAGCCTACCTGATTTGACTCAGGTGGACTTTAACAAGGATGTGGTGTTTTTGTGGAACGGCACCACCTCTGGAGTACGGGTTCCCAATGGAGACTGGATTCCCGCCGATCGCCAAGGGCTAACTATTTGTGATGCCACTTCAGCCGTGTTTGCGATGGATATTCCCTGGGACAAGTTAGATGTTGTGACCTATTCTTGGCAAAAGGTATTGGGTGGTGAGGCACAACATGGGGTAATCGTCCTGTCGCCTCGGGCAGTAGAACGGTTAGAAACCTATCAACCAGCTTGGCCACTGCCTAAACTCTTCCGATTAGCTCAAAAAGGCAAGCTAATTGAAGGTATCTTTAAGGGCGACACAATCAATACGCCTTCAATGCTATGTGTTGAAGATGCCTTAGATAGCCTGGCATGGGCAGAAAGTGTGGGGGGACTCGCCGGATTAATTCGTCGCAGTGAAGCGAATCTAGCCACGATCGCCACATGGGTGTCTAGCAGCAATTGGGCAGATTTTCTGGCTCAAACCCCTGAGACTCGCTCTTGCACTTCAATTTGCTTAAAGATTGTTGACCCCTGGTTTACCAATCTGAGTGTGGAGGAGCAAGCTAAATGTGCCAAGAAACTGGCGAAGCGTTTGGAGCAAGAAGGTGTGGCGTATGATATTGCTCCTTATCGCGCCGCTCCCCCCGGATTACGGATTTGGGGTGGTGCAACCGTTGAAACCAGCGATCTGGAAGCTCTATTACCCTGGTTAGATTGGGCTTATGCAGCAGTCAAGGCAGAATTAGCCCCAGTTGCCACTGCCTAACTTCCACCCCTGGGCTACCCTGTAGGCTCAATGTACACGGTAGCCAGTTCTGGGTAGAAGCCGGAAAAGTTGAAATCCCTTTCCTAAGTGATCAGGAGAGGGAGTTGGGGCTGCCTGAGAACTCCCAGTAAGCCAGGATCAACGGTCAGCGGACACTAACACGGACGATCGCTCACTAAATCGTGTAGCGGTAATCCTGTTTCTTGAGCTAACAACTCGGCAAATTCGTATGCATCATCGTACGATCGATGCGTACAAATCAATCGAGCATTCGACCGTTGGTCACAACCGGAACGTAGCTCAATCCCAGAGTGTGTGCGATAGATAGAAACAACAGTCTCTTGATCTTCTAGGGGGGGCATCCATTCGATTAACGCAGTTTGCAAAGGTGAACTCAAAGTGGCTCCTGACTTAAAGGGAGAAGAGGGCTATAAGTAATGCTGGATAGCACTAAGGGGCTGGCAACTATAGCCTTCGCTGATTTACTTACCTTAACCTTTAAACGTCGATCTGAACGTCAGAAAAAGGTCAGGAAAAAGTCAGAACTTTCCTGATAACCACATCATTTTCTCAACCTCAGCTCCCTTCAAGTCCCGATTTGTCGCCACTCCGCTTTCAAAGCTTCAATCCGTTTTTGGATTAGTTCTGCACCTTGTTTGTCACCTTGTTCTAACAATCGTTTGCTTTCTGCTACTAAATCTCGCAACTCTAAGATTTGCTCAGGTTTTAGCACACGCCTCCCTCCTTACTCCGGTTTTAGAGTAGCATAATTCTTCTTTTACCTATTCGCTGCATTGAGGCTAAAGAGGGCTCCCCCTTAGGATAGTTACTTTTATTCAAGTGATTCAGTATAAGAGACAAGGATAACAATTAATTTTTATAGTCCTTTGGTTATGCATCGTCTGGCAATCTTAGATGACAATGAGTCTTGGAGCTTTGTTGCTGCACTCCGACTCCGGCAGCACGGATTCGAAGTATCCACTTTTACCGACCCTCACACTTTTTTGCGACAAGCCGAGCAATTTGATTTAGCTCTAGTTGACTTTTCATTGCCACCCCGTCGTTATGAGATTGAAATTGATGGACCAAATGTTATTAGCCGAGTTAAGCAACGGTTAGTCAATCCTCCCTTACTGATCTTGATTTCCAGCTATTTTACTGAAGATATATTGCAGCAGGGTGCTGATATTTCACCTGAAGCAGATGCCGTACTCAGCAAGCAAATTGACTCTAGTAGTTTGATCGAGCAAATTGAGCAGTTACTAGCGACTAAAAACTCTCCGGCGGTACAGAATTATCATCATAGCCAGACCTCTCAGGGCAAGGCATAGCATCATATTTCACTTGATTGTAGAAATCTAGTTCAAACTCTGCATCTACACTTTAAAACTACAACTTCCTCGTCAGCCCACCTTTAGTTCAAATACAAAACCATTTTGTTATCTCGCTTGAACAAGTTTGCAGACCTGAAAATCAGGTGAATTATGCTTCTGAATTGACTGCTTATTGGTTTGTTCCCGCCACTGCTCGAACTCACCCGGTCGGGTATTAGTAGGAAAAATATACAGCTCTTGCCCCAGATATTTTGCTTTTTGAGATAGGGCGATCGCGCCAGCCAAAGGATAGAACATAATTGGAACCCATCTGCCAGCATAGAAGTAGATTACAACTTGATTAGTAATGTACTCCTCGGAAGGGAGAGGGTTATGAAAAGGTGAGTTAAAAAAGAGGAAGAGGAAAGAAGGAGGAAGCGAAGAAGGAGAAGGACGAGGACAGGAAGAAGGAGGAGCCGAAGAAGAAGGTACCAGCAGTGATCAAGAAGAAGCCGTCGGTGTTGAAGAAGGGGAGCGACAGCGAGTCGTCGGATGAAAGCGAGAGCGAGCAGTCGGATACGGAGACGGAGGAGGACGATGATGATGAGGATGAGGATGACGACGAGATCTTCCTGGAGGACGAAGATGATAACGGCGACGATGACGACGAGCACCTGTTGCGCAAGGGCAAACGCAAGAGCCGTTCGCGTGTGGCGTCGATCCAGGCGCAGGTGGCATCGAAGGTGAAGAACCTCAAGTCCAGGCGCGGGAAGGACAACGGAGCGGGAATTGGCGACTTGCACGACGAAAAAGAAGAGGCCGAGAAGCGCAAGCGATCGGATTCGCGCGCGAAGGA
>VRZD01000014.1 GCA_016743235.1 Pantanalinema sp. GBBB05
TCGTCGGCTGAAGATTTCGGGGGCACGGTGGAAGACGGAGCATGTTCCAACCGTTCTAGCTCATCGTTGTGCTTATCTCAACAACCAGTTGTAATCTATTTTCCTCTCAAGGAGGTGACACGCACCCGTGCAAATATACCCCTGCCCATCAACAGATCATTGTCACTGCTATTACAACAGCGCCAGCGGAAACACCACCATTGTTAATTGTGAGCGTGATCAATACAGGAATTGAAATTGCCCAACGGGAACGCCACCGTGTATTTGATAAGTTTTACCGCATTCCTAAACATGATCCCTGGAAGCATGGAGGTACTGGCTTAGGATTAGCATTAGTCAAAAAATTGAGCCAATGTTTGGGCGGTTCTATCCAGCTAGAAAGTGGTTCTGGACAAACTCAATTTATCCTGAAATTACCCTTATAGTTTTGTCTCCTCAATTCCAACTTTAGGGAATTGCCAACAAATTTCTTGACGAGCAAATCATAGCATTTTGTCTAAAAATTGTTTTGCTCGATCGCATTGAGGATTTGTAAAAAACTGCTGGGGAGTCGTATCTTCCGCCAGTTTACCTTCATTCAAAAACAAAATCCGGTTAGCGACTTCGCGGGCAAAACCCATTTCATGAGTAACGATCGCCATCGTCATGCCACTATTAGCTAAATCTCGCATCACTTCCAATACTTCTTTGACCATCTCTGGATCAAGCGCAGAAGTCGGTTCATCAAACAACACCATTTCGGGTTGCATCGCTAGTGCCCGGGCGATCGCCACCCGCTGTTTTTGTCCACCTGAAAGTCGCGATGGATAGACATCAGCTTTTTCTACCAGACCAACTTTGCGCAACAGATCCATACCGATTGCTTCGGCGTGATCTTTAGATAAGCGCTTCACTTTAATCGGGGCATAGGTAACATTTTGTAGCACCGTCATATGAGGAAATAAATTAAAGTGCTGAAACACCATGACAATATTTTCACGGATTTTGAGAATGTCACATTTAGGAGCGGTAATCTCAACATCTTTAAAGTAAATTTGTCCGGAAGTTGGTTGTTCTAACAAGTTGAGACAGCGCAAAAATGTCGATTTACCCGACCCCGAAGGTCCTAAAACTGCTACCACTTCACCCTGCTGTAACTGGGTGGTAATGCCATCCAACACCTGAAGTACACCAAAGGATTTATAGAGATTATTAACTTTAAGCACTGCGTTGTAACCTCTTTTCTAATACCGATGTTCCCATTGTCAACAGCATCACCATGACGTAATAGACGATCGCGGCAATAATCAGCGGTTCAAAGTACAGGTATTTTTCCGCTCCCACCACCGTTGCCCGCCGCAGTAGATCTGCTGCCCCGATCGTCGAGACTAACGCCGAATCTTTTAACAAATTAATCCCTTCATTGGCTAGGGCTGGCAAGATATTTTTGAGCGCTTGCGGCAAAATAATATCCGTCATCATCAACCGATAAGGAACCCCCAGAGACAATGCAGCTTCCCGCTGACCTTTATCTACAGCTAAAATCCCCGCTCGCAAGGTTTCTGAAACATACGCCCCCGAATTCAAGGCAAAGGCAATTACTCCGGCTTGGAATGCTGGAATGTCGTAGCCAACGAGCTGCGGAGTGGCAAAATAAACTAGCGCAATTTGCAGAATTAATGGGGTTCCCCGAAATACAGATGTATAGGCATTCGCGAGCCACCGAAACGGTTTGAATTCAGCGATCTTCATCAATGCCAGTACCACTGCCCAGATAAAGCCCAGAATTGCCGACACTAATGTAAACGCCAACGTTACCCCAATGCCACCAAGAATATAAGGAATCGACGGAATGATTTGCTGGAAGCCAATTCCGGCAGGTTTCCCCTGGTCTTCAAACCATTTTTTGGCAAACCGCTCCAACGTGCCATCTTTTTTCATGGTCGCCAGCACTTTGTTGAATGGCGCCACAAGCGTTGAGCCTTTGGGAAAGGCGATCGCATACCCGCCTTCATTATTCTCAATTACACTAAATTGCAGATCGGGATAAACCCCGGTATACCCCTGGGCAACAGTATCTTCGACAATCGCCGCATCAATCCGATTGGCTTTAATTTCCTGAATTAGCTCTGAAACCCGGTTGCGAGTTACTAAATTAATCGCCGGTTTCTTCTGTTTTGCGGCCTCCTGATTCATAGTTTTGACGGCTTCTTCCTGGGTGCTACCTAATTGCGCGCCCACTGTTTTGCCATAAAGGCTTGCGATCGTCGTTAGGCTGTTGTTTTGCTTAGCAATAATTGTATTTTTGGCTTCATAGTAAATTTGGGAAAAATCAATATTGCGCTTGCGTTCTGGCGTCGGAGTCATACCTGCCATGACAAAATCTACTCGCTGGCTTTGTAACGCTGGAATCAAGCCATTGAAGTCCATATCGACAATTTCTAACTTAAACCCCAAATCCTCAGAAAGTCGGCGGGCAATATCGACATCAAAGCCGACAATTTTATCCTCACCACCAGACGTATCGTGAAATTCAAACGGTTTATAGTCCGCCGATGTTCCCATTTGCAGAACCTTGGGAATATCCTGCGCCACCGAGGATACAGAGAATTGAGCGATTAAATTTACTGTCATGATGATCAGCAAAAATGTGGAGATCGCTAGTTTCCAGGGAGAGCGTCCCAGTCTAGCGAACCGGGGTAATGGCACAAACCGCTTGACTGAAAATAGACCAAATTGCCCAGATCGAAATCGCATTTTAAATTCAGATGAAACCAAACAGAGTTTGACAGAGGAATAACCAGCAGTCGCTAGCCAGTAGATTAAGCCGTTTCTCAAAAAAAATAGCGTACCACTTGATACGGAATTCCGTCGATCGGCAAATTCAGGCTACTCAGGCAGTGCGATCACAGATATGCAGGTCACGGTAGCGCAACTACGCCAAGTCAATCAATCAAGCTTTACAGAATGCAAATTCAAGGCTATAAATATATCGATCGTTCGATATAAATCATTTCAATGCCCAAACCGCATCTCCAGAGCTGACCGACTACATGCCCAAACTTGTTGATCACGATCAGTACCGCAAAGAACTCTTAAGCCAGTGTCTAGATGTCATTGCTGACAAGGGCTATGCCGCCATTACAATGCGTCAGATGGCTCAGGGGTTGAATGTATCCACTGGAACTCTATATCACTACTTTCCCAGCAAAGAAAGTTTGTTTGAACAACTAGTGGAATATATCAGTTACCAGGACACTTCAGAACTGATGGTGGCAGAACTAATTAATTTGCCAACGATCGCCGAACGGATTGATAAAATCGTTCAGATCATGATTCAAAATGAAGCATACTTCTTGCGGCGAACCTTGATGCTAATTGATTTTTGTCGCCAACGGCAGCGATCGGAAATTAACCAGAACCAGATCTTAAGTCAGGCAGGACAGCGCTATGAACAGACAATTATGCGAGTCCTCGAAACGGATGATCCTAATTTAGCCAGGTTGGTTTTGCATGTGATGGAAGGGATGTTGATCCGCCGAATGTATTTAGGCGATCAGGTGGCTTTTGCAGATCAAGTCTCGTTATTAACCCAACTAGTGACTATTTATTTCAACCCTCCCGCCAATTTACCCAATTAAAGAAACCATAGGGAGGACGAGATTAGTCCGTAATGATAATCTAGCTCCATCTGGGGCGTGATTTGATAACCGCTCAGCCATTAGGAGCATCATCCAAATTAGCTGACTATAAATACCAATACTTCAACATTAAATACTGCGACTAACTGTAAAGCTACTGACTTATCAATCTCTCTAGAGCCAACCTGTTAGTCCTTCACAACCTTGATAATCCCCATATCCATTCGTTTCATCACTTGTTGCAGCAATGCCATGTCTTCATCCGTAAATGATTCATCCGATGCCAAAGCCTGAAAAAAGACCAGTTCATCGGCGCGAGTAATTTTTCCAGATGCAATCACTTGACGCATGATCTGTCTTAATGCGATCGCTGATCGAATACTGGTACTAGAAATCGGTTTCATCTCTGACGTTCCCCTAGTCAACCTGTGAAGCAATGTACCTATAGAGTCCGCTATTTCACGGTATTCACGCACCCTCTAGATAGACACACTCTGATCACCCAACTGTTTCGACCAACTGGATGGGCGGATAACCGTACATCATGCTGGTATTTTTAGTTATCAGTGATCAAAGCCTTCGTTGTCTGTGATCTACGTCAACTGGTAGATGACAATTTATCCTACCAGGAGCATCTACTACCAGTAGTGCCGCAACTTCAACGCTGTAATGCCTTTTGTCAGTGATCTGAGTCAATTTCCGCTGGCAATTTCGCGATCGACGCTCAAAATTCAGCCCCCTACTTGCCTGAGCGGTGCATGATGTTTCCCTCAACGGGTTCGCAAAATTCCGTTGAGTGGATGATTGAGATAGGAGATGCGCGCTTAACGTATCAACCTTACCAACTGCCACCATCGCCCCCACCCCCACTGTCACCCCCACCGAAGTCACTACCACCTCCCCCACCACCGAAATCACTACTACCGTCTCCCCAAGTCTCACTATAGGAAGTCCTATAGGGTACGGTTTCTTCCCGTTCATCCCAATAGTCGCAACAATGGCATTGTTCAGTAATCCGCCGTAAGCCCGGGAGTTGCAATGTGGGAGATTGCACCAGGTTGGATGTCTGCTCGACGGTTAATTCGGCACAGATGGGACATAGGCAAAAGTGATAGTCATCTATAACCTGAACTCGCAAATGCAAGCCTGAGCCACTGAACTGAGGTTGACAAGTCAAACACTGCCAGCCATCAACGCGGATGCTGCCTAGCTTTTGAGCAATCTGCTCCGGCAGGGTGAGATGCTCTAGAACCGACTCTGGTGGCAAGGCAGTCATGGCTTGACGACAAACTTGACAGCAAATGATATGGTCCCGACCTAACCGAGTCCGAGATCTGCCTTCAGGCAGCACAAACGTTGGTCGCCAAAATACGAGCGATCGTCCAACAATACCGACCAAGCCAAATCCTAAGGCGGCTAGTACCCAAAACAACCCCGTCAAATTCGTGTGATATATCCGTTGAATTGAATGACTAGTGGGTGTGGTCAGTGTGATCGCCGGGGCGGCTACGGGTTGTTTGAGCGCTGTTACTAATGCCTGTGTACCGGATAGCACTCCAGCAGGAAAATCTTGATGGCGGAAGTGAGGGAGGATGTTCTGTTGAATGATCTGACCCACTTGAGCATTCGATAAAATTGGCTCAATTCCATAGCCCGTTTCAATCTCTACGCGACGATCGTCCTGTGAAATTAAAACCAACACACCATTGTTCTGATTACGTTTACCAATCCCCCAGTACTTAAATAACTCCGTTGCAAATTGTTTAGGAGTCGCCGCCGGAGTAGTATCGGCAACCGTCACGATCGCAATTTCTGTCCCGTTCTCTCGCTCTAATTTGGCGATTATTTGGTTCAGAGTCCGTTGGGTCTCTGGATTCAGTAAATGCGCCATATCAGTTACCCAGCCGCCATAAACCTGCCGGGGATTCGGTACTTGCTGGATCGGAATCGCGATCGCTGGTTGGGCAAAACCGAGCAGCAAGCATCCCCACAAAAACATGGCTAAACAGTGTTGGATTATGGCTCGCTTAAGTGGCATCGATCACTCCTAAGAGCATCAGCTAGAGATTGACGAAAACGTGATTATTCTTCAACTTCAATTGCCGATCGGGTGTTTTCAGACCGAAATTTTGCGGCAAACGTTGATCTCTGTGCTACAACCTTTGAGTCAGATATAGCAGATCGCATGTGAAACGACGTACACCTCCCCGCCGTAAGGCTTCTCGCCGTCGGTTGTTCTTGGTTCTAATTGGTTTATATATTGTTAGTTTTACGGCTGGACATATCCTTGGCACATTACTGGCAGGTGCCCAGCAACAACCCGTTAATGCCTTAGGGGCAAAGGACACTACTACAAAATCAGCCGGAACCGGGCAAGCGATCGCGTCCCTACCCCCGATTACCCGCCCCCAACTGTCCCCCTTACCCAAAGCCAAGGAAGTTTGGGATTGTGAAGTCGTTGTCGTCGGTGGTTCGCTAGGCGGGGTAGCCGCAGCAGCCCATGCTATGCAGTCAGGAGCAAAGACCTGCCTGATTGAGCTATCGCCGTGGCTAGGTGGACAGATCAGCGCCCAAGGGGTTTCGGCGATCGATGAATCGGAAACCATGCAAGCCGAGCAAAACTTTTCTAAAAGCTGGATGACATTCAAACAGTTGATTGCCGAGCAGGAGATTAAACTGCCAGCCTGGGAAAGTCTGCCCCCGAAGCAACGTATGGCAGATCTGAATAGCTGCTGGGTCAGTGGACTCTGTTTCTTGCCAGAAGCGGGAGCACTAGCCTCCGATCGCTTGCTGCAATCTGCGGCTCGGCATGCTGCTGGTAGTCGCTGGGCAACCCAAACCGCTTTTAAAGGGGCAGAATTTGATGCTACAGGGCATGACATTACAGCGATTTATGCCGTGCAGCGCACCCCGCGCCAACCCAACTACATGCCAGAAGGCAGACTATCCAAGGAAATTGCGACCTGGTATGCCTGGTCGAGCGATGCCACCTTTGAGAAAACTCCCCTGCGGCTTCAGGCTCCTCCCGGCAAACGCTTAATCGTGATTGACGCGACAGATACTGGAGAACTGATTGGTTGGGCTAATATTCCCTATCGGTTAGGTGCAGAATCGCAAGCAACCTCAGGCGAAATCCATGCCCCCAAACGGGATAATCCCAGTTGTACCCAAGCGTTTACCTTCCCCTTTGTGTTGGCAATCCGGGACGATCAGGGAGCCAGCAAAGCTGCGCTCGCCAAGGTCAAATCCGATTACGCCGTGACAGAACATGAGCAGGAATATGACTTAGAAGGATTTCCAATGTTTGCCGGACATAGCTTGTTTCACTATCGTCGCATTCTTAGCACAACCCGCAACGATCCCTCAGACAAGGGCGTTCCCTCTGCCGGTGATATGACGGTGATTAACTGGAATCGCGGCAATGACTGGGGCTGGATGGATCCCCCGTTACTGCTGACTGATGATCAACTCGATATTTCCGGTCAACGCCAAAACTGGTTAGGTGGCATGTCAGTCGTGGCACTGCGTCATGCCGAGAACCATGCCCTCTTGTTTGCCCGCTGGCTGCTCAATCGCTATCCCAAACCAGAGCTGCCACTCAGTTATTTATCGGGAGCTGACTCACCCATGCGAACGGCTTCGGGTCTCAGCATGATTCCGTATTTCCGCGAAGGACGGCGAATTGTCGGACGCCCTGCCTACGGACAACGCCGGTTTGCGGTGCGGGAAAACGATATTCGTACCGATATGGAAGGGGGTCGGGATTTTAGTCAGACGGCGATCGCCCTCGCCCACTATGACATTGACATTCACGGCTGCCGTTACCGCAACTGGGGACCTTCTTGGGAAGCCACTGGTGCTCCGGCGGATGAAGCCAAAGTTCGCCCCATTCACATCCCGATCGAAAGTTTGGTGCCCCAAGGCGTCAATAATATGCTGGTGGGCGGCAAAGCGATCGCTGTCACCCACATTACCAATGCAGCGACCCGAGTCCACTATGGCGAATGGAGTGTCGGATCTGCTGCTGGCGCCACCGCCGCCTGGCTACTGAAACAAAATCCTGCGACTACTACTCCGGCTGATATTGTGCCCCAAGGCAAGATCACCGCATTACGGCGCCACCTAGTCAGCCAAGGACTGCGATTAGATTGGTAATTAGTCAGCCAAATCCATTCAAGTGGGAGTAGAATGCAAACTAGGGGTTACAGTACCTTTGCGCTAAAGGGTCTGAGCCGAACTGAATCTCAGAGTGAATGATCATGGACAACTTTGGCAAGAAAGTGCGCGATCGCCGTCTACAGGAGGGCTTGAGCCAGGAAGAACTTGCCCAAAAAGTTGGGATTTCCCGCAACTATCTGTCCCAGATTGAGCGAGGACAATCTACAAACCTTTCCTGGCAAGTTATGGAGCGGTTAACGTCTACCTTGGGGCTGCAAGGTGAACAGCATCCGCTCCCAGAATTCGAGTTGGCAGAATTGCCTCCCAGCCTGGCAGATTTTGCCCAAACTGCTCAACTCCCCCCCGATGACGTGTTAATGCTGGCCCGGTTAAAATACCGAGGGCAGCAACCGACCTCCCCCGAAAAATGGGAGCTGCTGTATAACGTGATCAAAATGACTGTTAACAAATAGATCTAACAAATAGATGCAGTACAGGCATCCCGGAGAAGCCTTCCTGTCTCGATATGGCATGTTGCAGAGCGAAACCGATGTCGCCCAGTACGTCGAATTTCTGCGGCAGTCATCGGGATTGAGCGATCAACCCCCGATCGATTTATCTCGCATCTACCACCACTTTGGCATGCCTACCCCCCTCCGGGCACCGTTGGATGAACAACAAGGCATTCTGGTTGATAGCGCCACGGGTATCATTTTGATTAAAGAAAATGATCCGATCGTGCGGCAGCGCTTCACGGAAGGGCACGAACTCATGGAACTACTGTTTGATGCCCAAACTCAGACTAGAACCAGTAGTGTCCTACCTCACTGGAGCGAACCTCGCAAAGAACAACTTTGTGACCAGGGTGCTGCCGATTTGCTCATGCCCGAGTCGTCCTTCGCCACCTATGTGAGCCAACTGGGAATTTCATTCACCACCGGACGTACTCTCGCTCATCTTTATCAAACCTCGTTGCTAGCCACCTTAATTCGGATGATGCAGCTAGGTTCTGGCAGTCACGCGCTGGTCATGTGGCATCGAGCTTTAAAGCAGGAAGAAGCCAATCGAGATCGACCCCAGCCCAAGAAACTCCGCATCTGGTGGCGGACTCGCACCAAAGATTGGCTAGGTGGCTTCATTCCTAAAAACAAATCGATCGGCTCGAAGTCGCTCATTTTCCTCGCCTATAGCACTGGACGATCGCAGACAGGCAACGAACAGATTGATTTGGGTTGGGGCATAGTAGATTGCCAGGTAGAAGCAATGGCAATGCAAATTGGTGATAAATCCTGCGTTCTATCGTTGTTGCATGTTGCCTAAACAGCAGCATCAACTCATACCGTCTGTTGATGCAACCATTGGAGAATCTGCTCAAAGCGATACTGGTGAGCTAGGTCTCGCAGATCATCAGCCAGGGTGGCTAGTTCAGGTGGTAGTTGCATGATCAGTTCAAAAATCACATGGTCATACCCACAAATTGCCGCATCTTCTAGTTGCTCAAGCCATGGCTTTGATACTGCGGTCAGCATGACTGGATCAAGCTCAAATCTGGTTACTGGCTGAGAAGTTGGAGTTGTGACCGACAATGTTTCTAGTAAAACACCTGATTCTGCATACTGATACTGCAAATTCAAGTATTCTGCCATTTTCAGGAATAGGGTGGCTTCCCGGAATGGCTTACTGATGTAATCGTTACAGCCAGCGGCTAAGGCAAGGCTACGATCGCTCTGAGAAGCTTGGGCGGTTAATGCAATAATGATGCTAGCTTGCCCCTGAGCCATGGCTCGAATTTGTTTGGTCACTTCATACCCATCCATCCCCGGCATCCGAATATCCATCCAGGTGAGGTCAGGCTGCCAGGCTTGCCAGATTTGAATCGCATCCTGTCCGTTGCTGGCTTCTCTCACCTCTAATCCCAACTGAGTTAGCAAGCGGACTAATAACGAGCGATTTTCTGATTGATCATCTACCACTAAAATCCGGTAATGCCGTTGACCTGGCGCCAAGCCAATCACCAGACGATCGCTCTGCTCGGGTTGCACATTAACACCACTAGTAGGACGAACTGGCAGCGTAAAGGTAAACGTACTCCCCTGTCCTAACAGGCTATGGACTGAGATCTCACCCCCCATTAGTTCCAGCAATTTGCGGCTAATCGTCAGCCCTAATCCGGTGCCGCTTGGCGATCGCTTGCCAGCTTGCGCTTGAACAAATGCATCGAAAATGGGGGTAATTTCTGCTGGAGCAATTCCCACACCAGTATCTTCTACTTCAAACACTAAGACCATCGGTGGAGATGACCAGGCTGAAGATGAAATGACCGATTGATTCCAATTAATTTCACCTCTCTGATGGACTCTTAAGACAACCCCACCTTGATCAGTAAATTTAATCGCATTACTTAACAAATTTAATAAAATCTGCCGTAGCTTTTGCGAATCGGCTAGCACAAATTGAGGGACTTCTGGCGCAATATCAAAATGTAGATCGATTCCTTTGAAGTTGGCGCGTTCTGCCAACATAGTCCGGAGAGAGTGAAGCAAAGCAATTAAGTCAAATCCAGTTACCTCAACCACACAATGACCAGCTTCAATTTTAGAGAGATCTAAAACATCATTAATCAAATTCAAAAGATGATCTCCACTACGACGAATCGTTTGGAGGTCATCTTGTTGCGTTGAGGTCAGGGACACGTCATGAGCCATAACCTGTGTAAATCCCAAAATCACATTTAAGGGAGTTCGGAGTTCATGACTCATATTGGCGAGAAAAATACTTTTTGCCAGATTAGCGGCTTCAGCGGCTTCGATCGCTTGCTGGAGTGCTACTTCCCTCTGCTTACGATCGCTAATATCCTGTCCAATCCCCAGAAATTGCCCATTCGAAAGTCGCACATTTGCCCAGGTCGTTTCTATTTGCTGTTCTATCGCGGTAATCATTGTGAAATCTTGCCACTTGCCCGTCGCTGCCAGCATGTGATCGACAACCTTCTGGCGATACACCAGATCAGGATAACAGCGACTGAATACCTCTCGTTGCTGCCAGTCTGCCAGCGACCAACCAATCGTCCGTTCTAATTCGGGATTAATGAATTCTAGCTGCGCCTGATGATTGAACAAAGCAATCATTGCCGGAATATGATCAACGATCGCTTGAAACATCTCCTTTTGGTGGCGAAGTGCAGCTTCCGCTTGTTTACGGTCAGTGATGTCACGCACCATGACTAACACTTGATCCTGAAGGAAGGGAACGACCCGCACCTCTTCATAACACAGTTTGCCTTGGATGCTAATTGCCTGTTCATAGATTTGGATTGTGCTAGATGCCAATGCTTGTTGAGCATAACGTAGCCGGATTTGGGCTAAATCGGGTGGCAGAATATCACACACATTAACGCCTTGTCGGATTTGCTCAGGATTCACAACGTTGAACTCACTATTCGACATAAAATCGACATAGGTTCCGTCCGTTTGCATCTGAATCAATAAATCAGGAATCGCTTGAATAATGCCTTGCTTAGTGGCTTCACTGTGCCGTAATGCCACTTCTGCTTGCTGACGTTCAGCTTCCATCTGTTTACGATCGCTGATATCCCGACAGATGCAGAAGTTCATGATTTCCCCTTCTAGCTCAACCCGGTTCCAGCTAATTTCTACGTCATACACTGAGCCATCTTGCCGACGATGCTGGGTTTCAAACAGTGGGATGAACTGAGGGTTGGTGAGCATGTGTTGGAGTTCTGCCTTTGTCCACTGGGCATCCCAATCTGCCACATTTAGCATCAAGGTGTCTTCTAAGGTGTAACCCAGCATGTGAGCAAAACTAAGGCTAGATTGCACCACATCCCCATACTGATTCATCATCACTACGCCATCGATCGAGATATTAAACAACGTTTGGCTCCGAAGTAGTTCTCGCTCCAAAGCTGCTTTTGCCAGTTCACGGTCACTAATGTCCTTCATAAAGCAGTAGTGCCCAACAAACTGGTGTGCTTCGTTGTAAGCCGCAATCAGCACCAGTTGTTTATAAAAAACCGAGCCATCCTGCCGTATGCCTCTGGCTTCCACATCCACTCTGTCATCTCGCTGCATTTGAGCGTATGCCGCTAGCAGTTTTTCTAAGTCATCTGGATGCACAGTCTGTTGCCAAGGCATACCAATCATGGCTTCAGGTGGGTAACCTGAAATATCGGCATACGCTTTATTCACATACAGATAACGACCTTGAGCATCTAACTGAGAAATACCTGAGACGGCATTTTCCAGCACCTGGCTCATTTCTCGCCGGGCAGCTTCTGCCTGCTTCAAACCACTAATGTCAATAAAGGTGACAACGATCTGTTGCAGTTGCCCTTGGCGATCGCACTCTGGAAAAGCAGTCACTAACACCCAGGTTTTGGGGTGACCACGGCGGCTAATGCCTAAAACATAATTGTTTAACGCCGCTTGGGTTTGTAATACCTGATTCACCGGAAATTCTTCGGGCGGCATGATTGTGCCATTTTCTCGGAGGAAATGCCAGGACGGATCGATCGCTGTTTTGCCCAATAGTTGCTCCATCGATAGCCCGAGTAAGTCATAGGCTGTCGCATTACATAGCAAAATCCTGGTATCAGGAGCATGAACCACAAGACCAGCATTTAAGTGATTAATCAGTTGGCGATACCGTCCTTCACTTTCAGCTAATGCCACTTCCACCTGCTTACGGTTGGTAATGTCCACCATCACCCCTTGCAGGCGAATCAGGCGATCGCCATCGCTAATCACCTTCACTAAATCCCATAACCAGACAATTTGCCCATCCTGGGTCATCATGCGATATTCGATCTCGTGATCTTGCTGGTTTTGGATCGTGGTGTAGCAACGCTGAGTCACCCAATCATGATCATCCGGATGAAGATGGTTTTGCCAAAAGTTTGGCTCTGTTAACCACTGCTCAAGCGGGTAGCCCAGCAGCGCTTCTGCCTTTTGGCTGACAAAGGTAAATTGAAACGTAGCTGGATCCAGTTCCCAAACAATCCCTTCGATGTCATTGACTAACATTTCAAACCGTTGCTGCGATCGTTGCAGGGCTTCCTCCATCTGCTTACGATCGCTAATATCAGTCACCGTGCTAACGTAGCCCTGGATAACTCCTGCCGCATCGCAATCAACCACGGTTTGTCCCAATACCCAGGTTACTTTGCCATCAGGATGCAGCAGCCGATATTCCGATTGGAAAGATTCATAGCATTGCCCTGCTTGCTGCCATTGGGTCACAAGACGCTGGCGATCGTCAGGATGCAAACAATTAACCCATCCCTGCCCTTGTGCATCAATTTCTGCAATCCCCGCAACGCGGCACCACCAGGGATTGGCATACCGGCAGTTCCCATTCACATCCGTGTAGAGAATGCCGACTGGAGAAATATCGGCTAATCCTTTATGAACAGTCGGAATACCCGCTTCAGCTGAAGTGGTGGCAGAGGGTTCCGAGGGTGGAATCACACTCATAACAGGCGACCATCCCAATATTCGGGCAAGTGACTGATGGGCTCGACTAGCACCTGGGTGGCAAGGGTTCCAGTCCTACTTCTAGTGTGGGCAATTAATGGGGCAGGAGCAGCAATAGTTTGCCGTTATTAACATGCGTAGCAACATTAGCTGGGAGCAAACCATGTCGCTATCACAATGACCATTCTTCCCTGAACCTAAATCAGGTATGGTCTTAGCTTAAAAGCAAAACATGAAGATGTTCTGAAGCAGTCATCAAAATCGCCATAAACATCACCTTTCTACCCGAAAAAATTCTTACCGTTTCCCGAACGACCTCTTGACCAAGGGTCATGATCGAGGTTCTGGCTGCCAGTTTAAAATGTGGGCAATTTGAGTCGGTAAAGTAATAGGATTAAACGGTTTCGCAATCGCGCCTTCTATACCTAGCGATCGCAGTTGCTCAGACGTAAACCAATTTGCTTGATCCGTAATCAGTAAAATGGGAATCGAGTGAGTCAGTGGATGCTCTTTTAGTTTCTTAACAATAAATTTTTGAATAAATCCTAACCCATCAAATTTGGGCATTAAGGCATTCAGAAGAATGACATCGGGTTGCCCAACCAGCAAGGCTTTGAGTTCGAACGGATAACCATCGATCGAAACAACATGCCAACCAGCTAACCGTTGTAAACAAATATGCAGAACCTCACGCGTTCCCTCATCCTGGTCAATGAGTAGGATTAGCTTACTAGACATAACTGAAGGCTCTCTACAGTTACAATCTATGGTCACAAAACCTAGCTAGTACACTACGCCTTCAGACATCAGATTTTCTGCCGAAGGCGTGATTTTATACCGTCACTGGATTTAAAAGTAGAACTTGTTAAGGGAGAAGATAATATCCCGACAAAAAATATGATGCAAGGAGGAGATCGCTAAGAAACCCAGCTATTAATAAGAGGATTTCTGGCTCATCAGTTGTCTTAACATTTTTTCCGTAGCGAGATGACTTTCTAAATCTGTCTTCAGGTTTTCTAAAATCTGAATTGCCACTCCCACCATAACTTGTGCAGAAACGGGGTCATTGTCATGTAGCTTGTCAGCAACTTGGTTAAGAATACTCACCGTATGTTTTACAGAGGCGGTTCTAGGCGAATCATCCCTAGTCATGGGCTTAAATCTTCCTTACTTACAAGCAGTATCAGAGTTGTCTACTCTGAAAGTAAGCGAGAAATCTAAGAAAAATATAAGAAATCTATCTTCTGGGTGATTTCATTTACCAATTTAACAGTTGGGCAACCTGATTTCCTACGCTGACAGGATTAAACGGCTTACTAATGACACCTGAAACCCCCATTTCAGCAAAGCGGCGACGATAGCTCGGTAATACTTTGGCGGTCAATAATACAACTGGAATTGCCTGCGTGTCAGGGTCAGCCTGAAGATGTTCAAACACAGAGAAGCCATCCATATCGGGCATCGAAACATCGAGAAGAATAGCATCAAATGCCTGAGTTTTGGCGTAATCTAATCCTTCTAATCCAGAGGCGGCAACCACAACCTGCCATTTAGAAAACTTTTGTAGAGCCAGTTGAGCCACATCTCGAATATCCTGGTCATCATCAATCAGAAGAATGTGTTTAGTCATAGACAAAATTCTTTCTAAGGCGAAAATAAAAGCACTTTTTCAAGAGAAAATAATAAGTCATAAATTGTTAATCATCGGTAAAGTGAAGTAGAAGATACTCCCAACATCCAGACTACTTTCTGCCCAGATTTTACCGCCATGTTGTTGAATAATACTGCGGCAAATCGCTAATCCTAAGCCAGTTCCCCCTTTTTGGCGGGAATCGGAGACATCTACCTGCTGAAAGCGCCCAAAAATATTTTCGAGCTTTTCAGCTGGAATGCCTCGTCCCTGATCCTGGATCGAAATTTGGACAACCGCATTAGCGGCTAGAGCCAGGAGGTTGGGATCATGGCTATCCTGCTTGAGATGGGACTCTGACTCACTAGCGATAACAGTGGCTTTGACCCAAACTGTACTACCTTGGGGGGAAAACTTAATCGCATTGCTTAAAAGATTAGTCAACATTTGCACGATCGCATCCGGGGCTGCCCACACTTGGGCAGTAATGGGCAATAGGTAAATCGTAATCTGGGCTTGAGCTGCGATCGTTTGCACAGATTCCACAGCGTGTTCCAAAAGTTCAGTCACCTCACAAGGAAGCATCTCCAGTTGAACAGTTCCAGACTCTAGCCGCTCCAAGTCAAGAATGTCATTCACCAGGCGAACCAGACGATCGCTATTTTTGAGGGCAACTTGCACCATCCGTTTGGCGGTCTCCGGTTCACCATCCAATACTCCGGTTTCTAGGATGCCAAGAGAACCATGAATGGCAGTGAGCGGAGTCCGCAGTTCATGACTGACGATCGAAATAAATTCATCTTTAATCCGATCTAAACGGTGGCGATCGCTGACATCCCGACAGACACAAATCAGGGTGTCATCTTCAGTTAAAGTCAGGGACAAGCCTTGGGCAAAGGTGCTGCCATCACGACGTATCGCGGTCACCTCTCCCTGCCAAGAACGTTGCTGCCTTAGACTGGGAAAAATCTCTTGGGCAAATTGCTGGATCTCCTCGTCAGCATATAACTGTCGCCAACTTTTACCTAACAGTTCATCGGGGTGGTGGTAGCCAAATAGCTCTAGGTGTGCCTGATTTAAGTAAATGTAAGTTTCATGCTCCAAAATCGCAATCCCTTCAATAGCAGATTCAATCGCGGTTAGCTGACGTTGCATGATTTCTTCTGCTCGTTTGCGATCGGTAATATCAGTAACTCGCACCAGATTGATCGCTTGATCAGCAATCCGTACCGTTTTTGCAGCTAAATTGCCCCAAAAGGAATTGCCCTTCCGGGTGATATATTCCAACTCCAGGCTCCAAACCCCCTTTTGCCGCATCTCCAGATTAATCTCATCGAGTTCGGCGGCTGTAAATGGGCGTCGCTGTAAGGTACGCCCTTCAATACCAATCAAATCTGCTTTACTATCTACTTCAAACAGCTCTATGGCTTGACGATTACAGTCTGTGATCAGCAACGTGTCGGGATCAACCAGAAAAATTGCGTCAGTCGATTCATTAAAAATCGCATGGCGGAGAGCTTGTTGGTGTTGTAGCTCCAGTTCTGCCTGTTTGCGATCGGTGATATCTTTTGCCAATCCTACCAGGCGTAACGGTTGTCCCTCAGCATCTCGAATCACTGTAACTTCCGCCGAAATCCACCGCACTACCCCATCAGGGCGAATAATCCGATACTCTCGCTTGGTATTATGCCCTCGCTGTTGCTGGTGCAAAGATAACTGCACAAATTCCCGATCGTCGGGATGCACCGTCTCTAGCCAGGATTGCGGCTGATGATAGAGGCTCTCGCACGATCGCCCCCAAATCCTTTCATAGGCTGGACTGACATAGAGGTACTCCTGAGTTACAGCTGACCGAACAAAGAAAAATTGGTTAACGGCATGGGCAATCTCTTGAAATCGTTCTTCACTTTCCCGCCGGGCAGCTTCGGCTTGCTTCCGTTTAGTAATATCCTGTAACACCCCATACCAAACGGTATCGCCATTGGTTCGACGCTCGGGGCGGGATGACAGTTGTACCCATTTCACCTTGCCAGAAGGCGTAATAATCCGCCACTCCTGAGTGAAAGGTTCCAGGGTTTCGGCGCTGCGAGCCGCTGCCGCATACATCATGGCGCGATCGTCGGGATGCACTTGTTCAAAAGAAAGTTGGGGATTTGCCAAGATTGCTTCTGGAGTCAATTCTTGAATTTCCTGGCAACCCTGACTCATATACTCAAACTCGTAAGTCCCATCCTGATGCTGTACGAGGATATAGATTTCACCGGGGGCAGCATCCACAACTTTCTGGAAACGAGTTTCACTATCGCGTAACGCTTGTTCCGATTGCTGGCGCTCACTAATATCCTTTGCTACAGTTAACGCTCGGAGTTGCCCCTCTAGTTCAATCAGTTCGATCGAGAGCAGGGTCGTACCCAACCTACCCGACTTGGTGCGGTAATAATATTCAAAGCTTTTGACTCTGCCTTGCTGCATCAGTTGAACTATCAGTTCTGACTCTTGTTGAGGATAGAGACTCAGACCTAACTCTGCACTCGTACGACCGAGCACTTCTTCGCGGCTATATTCACTAAAGGCTAAGAAACTATCATTCACCTCCAAATACTGACCGTTATCACCAACGCTGGTAATCGCGATCGGATCGGGGCTATTGCGAAATATTTTAGTGAACTTAGATTCAGACTCTTGTAGAGCCACTTTAATGCGATCGAAGGACGATTGAAGTTGTTCGGCTGTGCGATTAAATGATTTAGCTAAATCTGAAAATTCACTGATCCGGCTGTCTTCTTTTAACGCTTGCTGCCAATTACCAGTAGCTAGTGCTTGACTAGCACGGCTTAAGCGTTGCATCGGTCTAGCAATCCAATATGCTGTTAGGATCCCCGTGGCTGTTGCACCGAGAAGCGTGATTCCACACAGGAGAATGGTACGCCAAGCATTGGTATGAATCTCACCAATAAAATCGGATTCGGGAACAACAGTAACAATTAACCAGTTCAATTCAGGTTGATTGGCATAGGGAGTCAGCAGAACAAATTGTCGTTGTTGATTAACCAGTAGCTGTAAGTATTGAGTGGTTTGGATATGGTGTAGGTTACCCAATTGATTGACGACGCGCTGAACCACTTCGCGGGAGTGCAGCGATTGAGCAGGTAAGGAGGGCAAGCGAGTCATGGGTTGAGCAGACTGTGATATTGGAGAGGTTGTGAATGAAGTAATCACAATTTTTCCAGAACGCTCCACCACTAGCGCCTGACCGGATGCCGAGAAATTCAGTTGAGCTAAAAAATGACTTATCCGGGTAGTTTGGGCGAGTTCCAGCCGTCTAGGAGCCGTCACGGAAAGGGGTATTAGCACATCCTGATCCAATCGATCGCTGATGCGTTTAGTCACTTCTTCTAATAAGTGATGGGCTAAATTGCTGACAACCTGTTGTCCACTGCGGTAAGACAGATAACCCACCAAGCCAACAGCCCCAACAATTTGCACCACAAAGGGGACAACAAGCACCCAATGCAGGGAAACTTTTGGCAGGGAACACTGGAAGCGAGGAAAGGGCATAGAAATGACAGGTGTCAACCAATATTTATTCAGAGAATAATTGAGAAATTAGCAGGCGATCTGAACTCTTAGTCGATGCAGCCAATCAACACCCCGAGTTGTTAGGGATCTAGACGTAATTCGCTAGGAGTCAAATGCCGCCAGCGCTCAATCCGACTAATCACCCGGGTGACTAATTCAGGACCGACGATCGGCTTAGTAATCAGGTCATCGGCTCCTGCCTCAAACACCTGTTGCATATATTCCATATCAGAATAAGCCGTTACAATTAGGATCGGCAAATTACCATACTGTGCATCTTGGCGTACAACTCGGCACAGCTCAATCCCATTGAATGTTGGCATTTCTACATCCAGTAACAGTAAATCTGGATCGGTTTTAATTAATACATCCCAGAATTGCTCAGGTTCTGATAAACATGTCACTTGCAATCCCCAGGGTTGGAGCAATTTAGTCACAATGCTATGCATCATGCGATCGTCGTCTACTAACAAGACCCTGGCTTGTAAGGCAGTGGGTTGCGGCAGCAATTGCACAACTTGCTTAAAAATTTGGTTGGGAGATGTCGATTTAGTTAAGTAGCGGGTACTCCCTAACCGAGACGCGGCAATCCGATTCACCAAATTATCTTGTTCTGCTAATGCCGCCACCGGAACAGTGGGAAATTGCTGTTTCAAGGCTCGCAGCAAGTCTAGTCCTGCTTCATCGGGAACGGCTGCCCTTAATTCCAGCAGAATGACAGTGGGGGTCTCTGGCAAGAGTTGCTGTTGAGCAACCGACCAATCTGGCACCGTTTCCACTCTTAACGACCAATTCATCGCTTCCTGGTGTAGTGCCTCTGCCAGAGCATCATCTTCACTAATCACTAGAACTAAAGGAGCCGGAGCTGGCAGGTTAGAGGCGGGGAGTGATTCTGGCGTTGGGGAACTGGCAGACTGAATCGGTTTAACTATTGCCTGTTTCAGGTCAGTCAGTAATTGTGCTAGTCGAGTACTTTGTGGTTCCCCTAGGGCAGCCTCCCCTAACAACAGATGTTCGATCGCGCGGGCTAATTCCGAGGCTTTAGTATAGCCATAGATCCCCAAGCTACCGGCTAACCGATGGGCTTCCTCTCTAGCCTGTTGGCGCTGCGATCGTGGCAATTCCCCCGCTTGAGGCGTTGTAATAGCTGATTCCAGCAGGGCCAAGCGCTGATCTAATGAACTCCGAAACCGTTCTGCCAACTGCTCAAATAAACCGTCTTCTTTTCCAACAATTTCCTGCTCTTCCCGCTTGTCTCTAACCGGCTCAACTGCTCCATCTCCCGGCTCTCCCTCATGCACTTGTTCCTTTCGTCCGGCTTCTAATTGCCCGTTCGGCGACATTCTTAACCGATACCCCAAACCATACAACGTCTCGATCAAATTTTCGGACATGCCTGCACTTGCCAAGCGCCGCCGCAAATCCTTAATTAAGTTTGTGACTGCATTTTCTGTGGGAAAGTCATCGGCTGACCACAGATGATCCAAAATAGCACTACGGCTAAATACCCGTTGCGGATGCCGCAGAAACAGTTCTAATAGGTTGTATTCTTTAGAGCGCAGAGCAACATTTTGATTGCGATAGGTGACTTTGGCGGAAACCGGATCTAAACATAATTCCCCCCACGTTAGAACAGTGGTTGGTATATCGCTCCCTCGTCGCAGCAATGCCCGAATGCGGGCTAAGAGTTGGGATGGCTCGCACGGTTTAGCTACATAATCATCGGCTCCAGCATCTAGCCCAGCCACCATATCAGTGTTGGAGCCTTTAGCGGTCAAAATTAAAATCGGCGTGTTATTTCCCTGCGATCGCAACCGATGACAAAGTGTGACCCCATCCAATTTCGGTAGCTCTACATCCAGGAGGATGAGGTCATAGGTCCAGAGGCTAGCCAAGTCAAACCCAGTCTGACCATCTGTGGCGATATCAACGGCATAGCGATGGGCCATCAAAATTGCTGAGAGAAACTCAACAGTAGATGGATCATCTTCAACCAGCAGGATCTTCATGAAGGGGGCATCTTTCGCTCAACACCTACTCCTTAAGCGTAGCTGAAATACCCTTTAGCGGCTCGTAAACTAAGCCCCATCGAAGCGGTGTTCCAACGATCCACCTCCTCTGCTCTGGAGCGGGCAAGACCCTGCTGACTACGATCGTAAGACCTGTTTCGACCTTTAGCTCTAGTCATTTGACCATTCTTCGGCTGCCACCAGATCGCCAATCCGATCGCGGAGCAAAAAGTCATGTTCAGCCAAAGCCTGTTCCATACTGTGCCATTCTCGGGCAGGAATGTATTTACCCAACGTGTAAATTGGTTGTTGGCGACTAACAATGCCCTGTTGCAACAGATAGCGAGCTTCGTCCTGAATCAAAGAAATGGAATATCGAAGAGGCATTATATCGTACCTCCAGTAGCACCCCTAACGGCTTGAGAGCAAATTATCTTATTTGCTTAGAGGCATAAGCTTAAATTCAAGCCGAGGTAATCTTGGATGGATGTTGCGATTCTCCCCGGCATTTTGGTAACTATCAAAGTCCCCTCAATAGGGGAATTGAGGTAAAGAATTGAGGGGACTTTTTTAGCCTGGAGTCATTTACCCACTAATACAAGAACGAGTGTCCAGGTCAAATCGATAGCCATGGGGCAGAATGTGTAGCTTCACTCCACACAATGCCAAGGGTTCGTCTTTAAGTAATTCCTCAACATTATTATGAGTTAAATTTGACACATCGACGATCGTGACAGAACTTTCCCCAATAATCTCGACTTCAGAGCCGTCAACGACGATCGCCGTATTTTCGTCAATGCCAAAGCCTAATACGACAGGTTGTTGGGCTACCGCAGAAAGCAAGCGACCGAGCCGTCCGCGTTGAGCAAAGTGTTGGTCAATGACGACACCCGGCAGAAAGCCCATCCCCTGATCCATCTTCACAGTTTCTGGACGCGGATTAGTTTCCGACTCGCCTTCGACAATCATCATATCGGGCATCATGGCGGCACCCGCACTAGTTCCCGCAATCACGACACCTTCGGCAAACCGTTGATGCAGCGCCGTATCTAATTCGGTATCTTTCAATAATTCAGTAATCCGGGCTTGATTCCCCCCCGTGAAGAAGATTCCTGTAGCTTGAGCAATAGTTTCTAAGGCTTTAGGATCGCTGGCATCTTCCCGGCGATCGGTGTCCACAACCCGCACACTCTCTACACCTAGCCGTTCAAAAACTCCCATATATTGGGCGCCGACTTCCCCAGGTAATCCCGTTGCAACGGTCATGACGGCAATCCGAGCTTGTAAACCTCCAGCCTGCCGAACAAATTCTCGGAGAATACGGCAGTCCCCTTCTTTGTCCTCTGCACCACCAATAATAATCAGTTTCCCATGCGTTTCCGGCAGTGCCACACTGGGGACTGCGTCTGTTTCTACTACCCCTTCCTGATTCGCTACCATGTTGCTGCTCAGCCTCGTTGTTTCAATCCATTACCTCCATAATTCATTGACCTAGCGACGATCGATAACGTCCAGTTGGTAGATTTTGATACAGTTTTTTTCTATGCCTTAAGATTATCTGGCTTGAAGATCCACCAATCCCAGCGATCGCCGTACTTTTGCCACCCACTGTGAGCGATCGTCAGAGTGAATCGAGCAATTTGCCCAACCCCAAATCAGCCCCAGACCTCAGACTACAGGTCAAAAATAGTCGCTAGTTCTTTCAGGTAAACCCGGCTGAAGGGTTCGTGCTGCCCTAGTTCGTATTGTTCGATTAAGCCGTGTCGCTGAATTGTAATATTGTTTGCTTGCCTGGTCACGATCGTAGAGTGGTCAAACACATCTCTCGCCAAGGTCAATTCAACGTCGCTGGGATTGTCTAAGACAACTAAATTGCTCCCGTAGTAGAACATACCAGACTGATTCAGCATTTCCTCTGAGTACTCAGTGATCAACAAATCAAGTTTGGGATTACGGAGTAAGTTCTGAACATTCGTGTTGTAATCAGGATGAAGGTTTTTACGAGAGCGATTGATTAACACAGCTTCTCGACACACTGCCCCGATCGTCCAAGTTGGATGTTGGAGCAGGACATGATCAATCAGCTCTTGTAATTGTTCAACCGAAACTTGGTTAAAGCTAATAACCGGGATCCGGGCATCCTGTTCTGATTCAAAAAATGTCTTGAGAATCTCTGCTGGAACATCTACACTTTCGCCAACAGCGGGCTTCAGGTGCATATAAATTCCGGGGGCAGCATTAATCTCAATGATGCTAAAACCACCTTCTCGCCAGGATTGAGATAAATCCCGAGCAATCACATCAATGCCAAGACAGGTAAGCCGAAAATGTTGAGCCACATCTTGCGCCAGAATAATGTTGTCGGGATGAATGGTGCGAGTGGCATCAATACTTAACCCACCGGAGGAGAGGTTCGCTACCTTACGCAGATAAACAGTACGATCGCGTTCCAGGACACTCCCTAACGATAACCCTTGTTCTTCCAAATACCGCTCCATCGCATCATCACACTTAATTTTGCCTAGAGGGGAGGTTGGCGTATCACTCCGATCGGAGCTACGGTTTTCGCGATCGATCAGTTCTTGAATCGTGGAATCACCATCGCCAACTACCGAAGCCGGACGACGTTCTGTGGCAGCCACAAACCGACCATTCACACACAACAAGCGGAAATCTTTACCAGCAATACTTTGTTCCACAATAATCCGCAAAGATTGTTCGGGTGGAATGGATTGAACAGCTCGATCGAAGGCTAATTCCAATTCGTCTGCATCCTGCACAGCAGCAGTGACACCATTGCCCTTATGTCCTGAAACGGGCTTAACCGCAACCGGATAGCCAATGCGATCAGCTGCATTTAACGCTTCCTTCAAGCTATAAACAACCCGACCTTGGGGAGATGGAAAGCCTAAAGTATCGAGGAATTGCTTACAGTCATCTTTGCGAGTTGTGAAGTCGGAATCCAGATGGCTATCGGTATCAAAAGTGGTCGCAAATCCGCGCACTTGATTTTTGCCATAGCCATATTGCATCAAGCCCTCATCCCACAGATAAAAAACAGGAATCGCTTGCTGTATGGCAGTTTTTAATAAAGCATAAATTGTCGGACCGCCGTAAACCGAGTCCCGGAATAATCCTTGTAAAACTTCAATTTGATCGTCAATCCAGAACTGACGATCCTGAGTAATTGCCTCAAACCAATCCCAAACGGCATACACGATCGCTCGGCTGGTACGAGGATGAAGCGATTGCACGGCGATTCTCATCCCCTGTGGCTGGGGCATCACTTGGCAATGTTGAAAGTGCAGATCCATATCTAAGTTGCTCACAGCTAACACAGTTTGAGCAAATAGATGGGCATAGGATTCATAGCTATCGTGGTTTAGCTGAGGATAACGATCGCCAATGACCGCCCGATAATCCTCAAGTTCTAAGGGGGAATTATTGCTGGTCAAGGCAAAGTCAAACACGATCGCGGCGGTTTTCAGATAGGGATTTGGTCCGCTGTAACACCGAAAGTTAAACAGATCAAACGCGTCTGTTTTTTTTGCATTGACTGGAGTTGTCTGAAGGCGGCTATCCAAAACCATGATGTAGCACCACTTGTTTACGTCAAGATCAATAATTGTTTTAATGCCAATTCCGACCTTAGTCTTCTATTGATTCAGTACGCCTCTATCCCAGGTTACTGTTCAGTGAATTTGGCAGTGAATTTAGGGAGAACTTTATGACCTTGACAATAGAACCTGTGATGGGTGAGATTTAGCACCGATTTTGTTAAAAGTAAAATATAACTAGTCTGCTGATATGCAGCTAGGACTAATTTGTCGATCGTATGGAGTCAGTCGCTCATGAACCGACTACATCCTGACCTCAGGGACGAAGTGAATAAGATTGCTGAAGATGCGTATCACCGCCATTTAATTTCTGGCTACGGAGATAGCGAATATGCTGACCAATATCAAATTGTTTGGCAAGGAAAACCTAGACACCTATCGCTAGAAGCAGCGCGATCGTTGCTCAGCTCATTGTTACAGGAATAGTGGCGGTAAGCTGAACATCCTTAACTCAATTTAGAGAGGCAGAATTTGGATAATTTCCGCCTTTTTAAGGTGGGTTAGGGTGGCAAAAGACACCTTAACCCTACGGCAGCTCTACAGAGGCTTGAGGTTAATGAGACGGCATAGACCGTAGCGGCTTAGTTGGGTAAGAAAACTTTCTTGCCCAACTAAGCCGTTTTCAAGTCTATTGGTTATAAAGTGGCTTGTAATTGATCTAACAGCCCTTCCACATACTTGAGTGCCCCGTTAATTGTGGTAGGGTTTTCAAGGTCCACATCTACATATTTTCGTAGCGCTGCTACTTGATCTTGACTACCACCAGCAGCCAGTAACTCCATATAGCCTGGAATAAAGTCTTTACCGACTTCCCGATATTTCTGATAACACGCCAAGCTGACGATATTAGAAGCGGTGTACTGATAGCAGTAGAAGGGCTTGAAGTAGATATGCCCAATACGCGCCCAGTCATATTGATGTTCTGGCAGGATCTCCACCGCATCACCACACAGCTCGTGATAAAGAGATTGCCATTGTTCATTCACAAAACTATGATCGAAGCTGCCCTGCGTCGCCCGATCGTGAACAGCTAATTCTAACCGACTAATCGTACTTTGACGGAACAAGAGATTCAACTGATCCTCTAACTGACGGGTGAGCAATACCTTCTTCAAGGCTGGATTATCACCTGCTTGTTTGAGTAAATAGTCGAGCAACAATAGTTCATTAAACGTCGAGGCAATTTCTGCTAACACCATAGGTGGATTACTATTGAAATAAGATTGGCGATCGCCAATCCAGGCAAAATGTAACCCGTGTCCCATCTCATGTGCCAACGTAAACAACGAATTGTAGTCATCCGTATAGGACAATAACAAGTAACTGTGTTTACCGTGAGCATACCAGCAGAAAGCACCACCTCGCTTACCTGGACGGACTTTTGCATCTACCCAATTTTTGATGAAAAACTCTTCGGCTCGGTGAGCATAGTTGAGGTCAAACTGCTCCAAGGCAGCCAGTAGAGTTTCCACACCAGCCTGGTAAGGAAGAGGAGCAACAGGTTCCTGCGCCCAAGGTGCATAAACGTCGCAAGTCCGAATTTTTTGTCCTAACGCTTGCCCTTTCAGTTGGTAATAGCGTTGCCACAAATCAAAGCGATCGCGAGTGCCATCCATAATCGCTCGAAACACTGGCTCTGAAACTTCATCAGACAACAGTTGTTTATGCAGCGTTGAGGAATACTTTCGCATCTGATTTTCTAGCTTATGATCCTGAGCTAGCGTATTCAGAATGTAGGAGTACAACGAATTATGCTGCTGCATCACCTGGCGAATGGATTGATAGGAATGCAACCGCACCTCTGGATCCGGGTGAAATAGCAACGCACTTAATTCCGCTTCGGTACTGGCTGTTTTGCCGTCTGGTGTCGTCACAGGTTGGTAATCCTGTTCACCTAGATGGACCGATCGCAAATTAATAAATGCCTGCCGACCCGTGAGGCTATCTTGATTACGCGTTTGTTCTACCGCTTCTGCTAAGGTATAAGGACGAAATTTGGCAACGTTATATAGATAATGCTGATAAGTTTGCAGAGCAGGTGATGCCTGTAACGCAGCTAATTTCGACTCATTCAGATTTTTTAGCTCTAAATCAAAGAACAGGAGTTGATTTTCAATTCCGGTTAAAATCTCTAACACCTTATCCTGCATTTGTTTTGCAGCGGTATTCCGGGTATCGGCAGCAAAAATTAGCGATGGATAGGCATATAAAAAGCCAGAGGTTTCAGCAAAGGCTTCCAACTGCTTCAGGCAATCGGCAATCTGCTCTGGGGTTAAATTGCTCACCTTGCCACGATACTGCTCTCGAAATTGAGTGGTTGTTTGCTGAAGCTGCTCTAAATCTTGCTGAAGCTTGGGATCCTCAAAACTGTGATACAGATCAGACAGGTTCCACTCGGGCGGGGCATTGAGTTGAGCGACATTGGTAGCAGATTGAACCACGATCGAACTCCTTTGTTGTAGGCAACACTGGGCAATGATTACCTCCTATCTTAAACGAAATCATTTCGCCTTCGCCTTTACCAGGTCTAAAATGGTGCTATACAGCCCTTGAAACTGATAATCATCCAAGTTGGCTGTATGATTCCAGGTTGCCGAGATACAGTACTGCTGACCCGTCTTAGCTTCTACCCAGGTCGTTAAGTTGAGCACTCCAGGTTCGGAGCCGCCCTTAAATGCAACTCGCTGCCAATCCGTGGAACTCGCCACGCCAGGATTGATCCGCATCACGGGTAGATCTCGCACCTGCTGCATCAATTGGCACAATTCCCGGGTGGTAAAAAACCATTCCACATCGATCGCTCTTGGCTCAGTTGTGAATTCACTAACATCAGGTAAGGGGAGTGCCGTCAATTCGGTTAGCAGCGATCGCCGTTGAGCCAGATTCCCCAGGCGATAGCGCTGATATAACGCCTTATGGCTCGGACTTTTCAGCAGAAAAGCTTCGCGGGTGGTCAAAAACGGACGATTCCGTTCTGGAGCTACTGCTTCTACGCTATCCCGACCCACAATCCGCATCAAAGCATCCGTTGCAGTATTATCACTCTGCGAAATCATTAATGCGGCTAGGGATTGAATCGTTAGCCAAGAGCCATCTGCCCAGGTTTGCAACACACCGGAGGGCAAACTTTTCCATTCAGGGCGTAGCTCCACCACCGATCGCCAGGATTGCTGTCCCGTCTCTATTTGTGTGCGTAGGGCTTGCAAGACAGCTAACTTAAAGGTTGAACCAACTGCTAACGGTAAATCTGGATTCAAAGCTGCCAGCTCTGTTGCAGTATCCCCCTCTAGCACCAAAAGGCTCACTTGCCCAGGCAGTTGTTGTAGCTGGCTGACCGCTTCTGCCAGACTTTTAATCTTTAGGCGGGGCGGTTGGAATAATAGTCCAATAATTTGCCCACTCTGATTGAGGGTAATTTGAGTGGGAACAGTACCCTTCTCCATCACCACAAGAAAATTTTGCCCATTGGGAACAACCTCCTGAAACTTGCCCAGCTCAGTTTGCATACTGTCAATAATTAGCTGCACCTGAGCCAGCGGCACTTGGCGCAAAAATTCTGGCGCGAACCAGTCGTTCTCAAGAGTTGCCTGCGTAAATAATCGAGCGATCGCCGCTTCAGGGGTCATAGATTGCGAGGTCGATAGTTGAGCACCTATTAGATTCACGGGCTTGCGCCCCCACTCCGTAGCTAGGGCAGGCAGTAAATTAGTCGCATTACCATAGAGGTTCAGGCTCAGAATGGCTACGATCGCTGATAATCGGGGTGGCATGTGCATAGACAAAGGACTAAACGTGTTAAGCGGTAAATTCAAGCTTCATTCCTGGCTACTCGCCGGACTGATTGCCCTAACCACCCTGTTGACCAGTTGTGATCTGCCCCAGGTTAGTGCTGAAGACCGGGTATTTTTACCCCTGTCCGTGGAATTTCTGGACGCTTATCCCATACCAACCAAGGAGTTTGCCGGCACAACCGTGGGTGGCTTATCAGCAATTACCTACGATCGCGCTCGCAATCGTTTGTATGCACTGTCTGACGATCGCAGTGAATTTGCACCTGCCCGCTTTTATACATTAAATCTGACGCTTGATGCCACTGATCCCCATGCTGCCAAAATCAAACAAACTGCCATTGAAGCAGTAACGACGATCACAAATGCAGATGGACAACCTTACCCTGCCGGAGCAATCGATCCAGAAGGTATCGCGTTATCACCATTAGGCACAGTATTTATTTCTAGCGAAGGAATAGCCTCACAAGGGATACCACCAACCATTCAGGAATTTAATCTTAAGACCGGACAATGGCAGCGCAACTTGACGATCCCTCAGCGATATGTCCCTATACTGGAAGCTGAGCAACAAGTCCAAGGGGTTGGCGATAATCTGGGCTTTGAGTCATTAACCCTAAGCCCGGGCGGCACTGCGATCGAACCATTCCGTCTCTTTACCGCCACTGAATCTGCTTTAGTTCAGGATGCGGATGCCGCACATCCTCAACAGGGAGCTAGCCGTAACCGAGTACTGCACTATATTGTGGAAGCCGATCGCTCATTGCTGATTTCTGAACATCTCTATCCGATGGCGGCTGTACCTGAAGGCGCGAAGTTTCACGGGCTGACGGAACTTTTGGCGATCGATCAAGGGGGGCACTTCCTCAGTCTAGAACGGTCATTTGGAACTAAAGGATTTCAGATCAACCTGTTTCAGGTGGCAATGGGTAGTGCTACAGATACCTCGCGTATGGCTAGCTTTCAAGGTAGCAGTAGCATTGACCCGGTTCAGAAGAAATTGCTGTTGGACTTGAATCAACTCAATATCCGGCTCGACAACTTAGAAGGGATGACCTTAGGTCCCCGCTTACCAGATGGCAGCCAAAGTCTGCTCTTACTCAGTGATAATAACTTCAATACTCTGCAAATTACGCAATTACTGCTATTTCGGTTGCAAGGATTGAAATAAGCCAGATAAGTAGAGATACAGAAAATCGGAAGGATCAGAAACTCGTAGGATCCCTCTGCCGCAGGTTACCAAAACAGAGTAGGTTATAAGTGTCAAGAAAATTTAGGGGTGTAGTTCCCTCGATCGAGACGTATAAATTAACAGTGGTTTAAACTACAACAGGTTACGACGCGTTGAAGTTCTGCATGCAGGTATCTCCAGAAACACCCACCAACGCCGACGTTCCCTTACAGCTTTTGCTGTTTGTGGATAAACGCCCTAGTTCTAGAGAACAGATCCGTCAGGTTCATAGTTCACTTAAACAACTGCGGGCGGAATATGATTTTGAGCTTCAGGTGATTGATGTGGGGGAGCAGCCCTACCTGGCAGAACATTTCCGCCTGATTGCCACTCCAGCCTTGGTTAAGATTCATCCTGAACCTCGTCAAACACTGGCAGGAATGAATTTAGTCGCCCAATTGGAACATTGGTGGCCCCACTGGCAGCGATCGGTAGAAGACTACCTGGACAAAATTCAGCGTTCTGAGACCAGTACTGAAACCGCCCCATCACTGGAGGAGCCAAAGCAATCCGCACTAGTGACCGAGATTAGTCGAGCCGCCACAGTCAATCTCAATGCTCCTGGCATCGTAACCAACCAGTCGGCTATTGCCCATCCTTCACAACCAGCCGCCATTCAACGAGTTCCTGGGGCGATCGCCCGATCGGCAGAGTTGCTTCAGCTAGCCGATGAGGTCTTTCGCCTTAAACGGGAAAAAGAAGAACTAGAGCATCAATTGCACTTCAAGGATCAAATTCTGTCGATGCTAGCGCACGATTTACGCAATCCCTTGACAGCGGCCTCTCTCGCCTTAGAAACCTTAGAAATGGGGTACAGCGCTCAAGAGGCTGCTGCGGCTCGTTTAACTCCTGCCCTAACTGCCCAACTACTGAAACATGCCCGGACGCAGACCCGGGCGATCGACCACATGATCACGGATATCCTGCAGGCAGCTAAAGGCGCAAATTCAGAGTTACGCATTCAACCCCAAAAGCTGAATTTGGGAGCGCTTTGTCTAGATGTTTTAGATTATTTGCGCGAACAATTAGAAGCAAAATCTCTGCATTTGAAAAAAGATATTCCAAGTGACTTACCCCTCGTGTTAGCAGATGGGGAACGGGTGCGTCAGGTATTTATTAACTTATTAGATAATGCGATCAAATACACTCCGGTTGGAGGCACGATCGAAGCCTCAATTCTGCACCGCACTACCCAAAAAGTTCAGGTCACCATCTGCGATAACGGACCTGGCATTCCAGACGAAAACCGAGAGCAAATTTTTGAGGAACGATTTCGACTCCAGCGAGATGAAGCGAAGGACGGCTATGGTATTGGCTTATCGCTCTGTCAACGAATTATTCGTGCCCACTATGGTCAAATTTGGGTCGATTCCACACTGAATCAGGGCAGTTGTTTTCATTTCACCCTACCAGTGTTTCGGGTGTGACATCTGGAGGATAGGGAAAATAGGAAGATAGGAAAGACAGCCTTTAGAGATTGCAGAATGTGCTGATTTCCTGCCAGATTTGGTCACTCACATCTGTAAGAGCGTGATCACTATCCAGTTCAATCAACCTCACCCAGGGGCGCGATCGAGCAAAGTCAGCACTAGCCGCGATCGGAATCACATCATCGCGCCGACCATGCAGGATTAAGGTCGGGATCGGACGCTGAATCCGCACATCTTCATACTGCATAGCATCCTCAACAAACTGATAATGGAGCGGCAACCTCTGTTCGGCACTGTAGTGATATACCGATAAATAACCTTCAGTTTGCCACTGGTGTAGTTGTGCCTCTCCCAATCGCGGCAACCAGTGCGATAGAAATCCAAAGGCAGGCGCCATCAGCACCAAGCGTTGAATTTGGGGGTGGCGTTCACCTGCCCAAGCCGCTGTCAGTCCCCCAAAACTAGAGCCAATAATAGTGACTGGAGCCGATGCAGGAGGTAAAGCGTCTGCGACTTGCTGGAGTTGCCGAGTCAGAGTTAGGTGAGTAAAGTCATCCTGGTTCAGATCTAAGCGATCGAGGTCAAGACCCAACTGTGCAAACCGACTTGCCAGTTCTCGGGCTTTTGTGGATTGTGGGCTAGAGGCAAAGCCATGTAAATAAAGATACTGATGGGGCAAATTACAGTTCCTCGTCTAACCGTTCCCGTAATCGATTTCTGACGTTACCATGGCGGCGCTGCTGAATGTCGCCAATTTTTTGCCGTTGTTCTACCGTCAATATCGATCGAATCTCCAGCAAACTATTGAATTGAATCCGCATCAATTCCTGTCTGAGCGGCTGGATCTGATCGAACTTTTTCCGAATCTCCTCGGTTGAAGCACTACTACGCATGAGAGTTTGTAACTCTTGGCGCGCCTGCCGTACAGCTTGCCGCGTCTCCTCCAGTTGGGCTTTATAACGACCACGAATTGTCCGGATCTGCTTCAGTTGCTCGGGGGTCAGGTTTAACTGTCGCAGCCAACCCCGTTGTCCACGTTCGATCGTCGGGTCTGCCGATTGTTGAGCGATCGGCTGGGGTGACAACGATGGCGCTGTGGCAAAGGTAACAGTCGCTCCCAATACCAGGATTAAAGCGGTGATGAAGAGAGAGAGGCGGGGAGACATAGGACAGGAGGAGAGATGGGGAGGATAGGATACAGCAGATGAGGAGGATGGAGAGCAGGTTTAGACGATCGTTGCATCGATCATTAAAGACGTTGACAACGAAATCCGTCCTAGCTGCATGATTCAATCATTCCAGGCAACCTCTTCTAGCCAAAACAGATCATCGTCAGTTGACTGCTCGCTAACCGGCGCATAGCTATCTTCAATAAAGGTTTCTAGGTTGGCAAATTCTGGATTCGATGGTGGAGCAAATAATCGAGCGCTGATCACCGTGCCTACTAGTCCTGCTGCGACCACGGGGGGAATTAACCATAGGGGCGATCGCCGAGGCATAATCCGTAATTTGGGCATCTGCATCTCGTGAGGAGTCGCCGCGATCGCCGCCATCAGTTCTTCCTCTAATTCCGGGGACTCTGGTGGTAACGGTGGACGATACTGACGTAAAAATTCTGATAACCGGGGATCATCATCGGGGGCAGGTTTCATAACTGAACTCCTTGGTGGTGCAAAAACTCGCGCATAGCCGCACGGGCATGAAATAAACGGGACTTAACCGTTCCGACTGGAATACTGAGGATTTCTGCGACCTCTTTTTGCGGTAGATCTTCGAGATCATGCAGCACTAAAATCATGCGATGCTCCGCACTCAGTTGAGCTAACCCCCGGTGCACCAGGTCTTGATAATGTAGATGCATCACATCGGGGGCATCTTGATAGGTTGGGGCTTGTTTGCTGAGAGTTTGCAGTTGCGATCGTCCCCGGGCAGCTGCCTGCCGTTGATCCGACGCTAGATTCCAGGTAATTCGGTATAGCCAGGTAGAAAATTTTGCCGATCGCCGAAACTTCGGCAATCCCCTCCAAGCTCTCAGAAATACCTCCTGCACCAGATCATCCAAAGCGGTAGGATCACAAAGTTGGTAAAGAATGGCTTTCACCCGATGCTGATGGCGACGATAGAGGAGACGAAAGCTCTGGCTGTCTCCCTGGAGGCAACGCTGCACCAGTACATCATCATCCAGGTTAAATGACTCATCGGTTGACACGTTTGGCACAACGCCCACCGGATATGGCATCCTCGTTCACTGAGTTGGTTATAACTATAAGACTGAGGCAGACCAAAAAGGGTTCACAGCAGTTTGACCATCCGATGCAGCCCGCCCGCGCGGGTCATTTGCTCGAAGCGATCAGTAGTTTTGCTACAGGTAACTCGATAGTCGTGGCGCTCAAATAAAGCCCGAGCGCGAGTATTGATGTAAGCCACATCCAAACCAATCGCCCGGCAACCACTGTCTGCGGCTTGGCGCTCGGCTTGATGGAGTAAATACGTTCCCACTCCCTGATTGCGAAATTCGGGCAGCACACTCAGGCTAAAGATGTAATAGTCTTCTGGCAACACATCCTGCTTAATCCGGGTCAAGTCTGCGACATTCACCAAAATTTTGGGCAGCTTCCGTAACGGCAAGAACCGTGCCATCACCGATTGCACTTTTTCATCAGCCTGTCGCTTGCGACTACCCGAATAGCTCAACATCATGCCGGCGGGCTGCTGCCCCACCTCTACCACCTGGGTAAATTCGTAGCTAAAGGAATGCCGGGGACAGACAAAAGCTTGTTGCAGAATTCTTTGAGACTGCTCAGGCGGTGAGGCAAACACATAGCTAAACAATGCTGGACCTGCCGCAAACAGCAGCGGAGCCGCCCAATCGACATCGGCTGCGATCGCCGGACGTAACGTTACATTTTGCACTGAAAGCTGAGACACCATATCACCACCCCATCCTGTACAAAACCACTTATTGTCATTCCAGTGATTCAAGGCTTGAAGGGCGAACCATCAACCCGAAATCACCATTATCCAGGGCTATGACAGGCTTTCTCTAAAGGTAACTGAATTCAAATGATAATTCCTCCCTAAAGTCTAAAGGCTTTTGTCCCATTCGGGGCAGTCACCATTGATAAAATAGTGGCTAAAGTCGCCTTGATTTAAGGATGACAGGCTGTCATTTTAGTGCGTTAATAAGGGGTTGGCGACGCTAGCAGATGTGAGATGTCGTTAAATTACACCGTCCGGGAAAGCCATCGAGCCAAGCACGTCTCCCTGAAGATATCCATTACGGGTGAGCTAGAAATTATAGTTCCCCAAGGATTCAATCCCAAGAACATTCCAGAAATTTTGCAGAAGAAACGCCGCTGGATCGATCGCGTTACCCGACGGATGGAAACCCAACGGGCACTAGTCGGTGTAGATGCCTCTGAAGAATATCCCGATCGCGTGGTGTTATCCGCGATCGCCGAAGACTGGCAGATTGACTATCATCCTAACCATCAAGCAGGCATTCGGGCGATCGAGCACTCCCGACTGCGCCTGCGGCTTCAGGGCAACACTCAGGATGCCGAAATTTGCAAAATCGCCTTACGGCAATGGGTTGTGCACAAAGCCCGCCTACATCTATTACCCTGGTTGCGTCACCTTAGTCAGGAATACCAGCTACCCTACAAACAAGCCACCATTCGACAGCAGAAAACCCTGTGGGGCAGTTGTTCAGCTCGGAAAACGATCAGCCTCAACTGCAAACTGCTGTTCCTGCCGGATACGTTAGTCCGCTATGTGCTATTGCATGAACTCTGCCATACGATTCACCTGAATCATTCCGCCGAGTTTTGGGCCCTAGTAGAGCGCTATGAGCCTGACTATGCTGCATTAGATGCCAGCCTGCGGGATGCTCGGTACTTAGTGCCACCTTGGATGGAATAGGGGAGAGTAGGAAAGTGGGAGAGAGTAGAGTAGAGAAAATTGTTAACTGATTTATGAGTCTTGCATCTTGGCGATCGCCGTTAGCCCGGGCGCTACACCGGAATCGATCGTTGGTTTATAGCCGCTATTTGCAACTGGCAACGGTGCGATCGGATGGTCGTCCAGCGAATCGGACTGTGGTATTCCGAGGCTTTCTAGAGGAAACTAACCAGTTACAATTTGTCACCGACGCTCGCAGTCAGAAAGTCGAGCAGATTGAACACATCTCAGCCGCCGAGGCATGTTGGTACTTTCCCAATACTCGCGAACAGTTTCGCTTGGCAGGGCAATTAACCTTAGTGCCAGCCAATTGTCCTCACGCAGATTTGTTAGCAGCAAGGCAACGGCTTTGGCAGGCATTGTCTGATCCAGCTCGGACTCAATTCGCCTGGGCAGATCCAGGTCAGCCAAGAAACGATGACGTGGGATTTGCAGTTCCTTCCCCGGATGCCACTACTCCGTTACCCACTTTTTGCCTCCTGCTACTGGACCCCGATCGCGTCGATCACCTGGAATTGCGCGGAGATCCGCAAAATCGGGGGTTGTATCACCGCGATGCTGCCGGAAACTGGTCAATGCAAGCGGTGAATCCCTAGGCTGGCATCCTCACAAGTTCCTCAAATTTCTTCCCTACCCTGAAAGTGAAGACAACTCCTGCTCCTGGGACTTTCTGAGTGGTTAGAGTGTTCTTGCCAGGCAGGTTGACAGGATTGCGATCGCAGGCAACACCAGTCCACCTACCTACTGCAAAACCAAGTATTCGGTTTACCTCAGTGCTAGAGAGCAAGCGAAATAGGGGTAATTGCTATGAACACGAAAAAGCGAATTGGGATTCTGACCAGTGGTGGCGATTGTCCCGGTCTGAATCCAGTCATCCGCACGGTGGTTAGTCATGCAACTCTGACCTATGGCTGGGATGTCGTGGGCATTCCCTACGCTACTCAGGGATTGCAAGAGGGCAAAGCAATTCCTTTAACCATGCACAGCTTAGATCTGTGTGGGATTGATCCGCTGCTCTGTATGGGAGGCACCATTTTAGGCACGATCAATAAAGGAGACACCCTAAACAACACCGATGCCATTCTGGCGGGGTACAAAACCTTAGGATTAGATGCCTTGATCGCGATCGGGGGCGATGGTAGTTTAGCGATTCTCCATACGCTGGCACTGCGAGGTGGCTGGGAATTGATTGGCATCCCCAAGACGATCGACAATGATGTCGCTGTGACCGAACGAGCGATCGGCTTTGATACGGCGGTCAATACAATTATTGATGCTTTGAATCGGTTGAGTTTTACGGCAGCCAGTCACGATCGCGTCATGGTCGTGGAAGTAATGGGACGGAAAGCCGGACATCTCGCTCTGCATGTGGGGATTGCTGGCGGAGCAGATGCGATTCTCATCCCCGAAATTCCCTACTCGATTACTGGAGTTTGTCAGCATCTGCGGGAACTGCGAGAACGCTGGCATCGCAAATCCGCGATCGTACTGGTGGCAGAGGGAATTGAACCGATTGGACTGGGGTTTACTCCCGATGGCACTCCGATCGCCCAACCACCCCGGCATGGTATGGGGCAATATATTGCCGATCACATTCTGGAAGCCGATCCTCATCTCGATGTCCGAGTCTCTGTATTAGGACATATCCAACGAGGAGGAATGCCCTTAGCCCTCGATCGCTTGATGGCAGCTGCCTTTGGCAAGACTGCTGTTGATCTGGTAGCCGAAGGCAAGACGGATCAAATGGTGACTTGGCAAGGATCACGGGTCGTTCCCGTCCCAATGGCGGAAGTGCTGGCACAAAGTCCGCGTTCTGTAGACCCAAACAGTTATTTAGTCCAAACAGCTGAAGCTCTGGGCATCTACATTGGCGATCGAACTTTAGCTGCCGCTGCCAAGCTCCCGGCGTTAGTCTAAATCACTTCTAAGCAAATTTGGTATTTAATAGCCAGTTGCAGCAAAATCGGGCTGATAGCAATAGGTCGATCGCTCAACTTGGGTGAAATAAGTACCATTCGGGTACAAGCGCAGCAACCGGAATCCAGGGGTTTGCTGGTCCAAGGCAAACTGCTCACTTCCCGGTTCAAACTGAATGCAGGTCGATGGTGATCCAAGATAATGCACCTGCCGACGCTGACAAGCATATTCCTGATGCACATGCCCAAATAGCACCAGCCTGACTTGGGGATAGCGATCGAGCACAGCAAACAACGCCTCTGAATTCTGCAATGTGCTGGTATCCAACCACTCCGACCCCAGCAGAAATGGTGGATGATGTAAGGCTACGATCGTCGGCAAATCACCAATTTGCGATAACTCCCGCTCCAGCCAGTTCAGGCTAGCGGCAGTTAAATAACCATGAACACAACCTGGGACACCAGAGTTGAGCAATAGAAAGTGCCAACCACCCGCCTGAAATGATTTTTGTGGCGAAAACGGCGATCTCACCAGCACCTCCGCCATCACATCCGCTTTGTCATGATTTCCAGGTAGCCAGTAGGTGGGAATTCCCAGCGGACACAACATGTCCTGCAGCAACTCATAGGCATCTGCTCTGCCATCCTGAGATAAATCCCCTGTTAGCAGCAATAGATCCGGTTGTGGATCCAGCGCTTGCAGTTGGGTGACGATCGCCTGAAATGATTCCAATGTTGGCAACCCCAACAACCGTTTACTGGCATCAGCAAACAGGTGAATATCCGATATTTGAGCAACCAGGAGAGAGGAAGAGTAACTCATGACGACGGAACGGCGAGCGACTGTTGAGACTGACAAACACATACTTCTTCACAGTTCTTAGGATATTGTCAATCACCCGGATTCACTGCGATCTGGTTCAAGCCATGACGTGATCTTCATCACATCTGTCCCCGCTCCTTTATCTCCTCACCTTTCCCGCTCCCTCATCTTTCCCTTCTTCTCCATCTCCTTCCTTCCCCATCCTGTGCTAGAGTCACCAAGGATTTAAGACTGTTAAGCCAGAACAAGAACCCATGCACAAAATTCCTGTCACAATCATCACAGGCTTTTTAGGAGCCGGAAAAACTACACTGATCCGGCAGTTGCTCCAGAACAACCAGGGACGACGGATCGCCGTTTTAGTGAATGAATTTGGTGAAGTGGGAATTGATGGTGATCTGCTGCGATCGTGTCAGGTTTGCGATGACGAAACCGACAGCAACGGCACTCCGGAGATTGTGGAATTGACCAATGGTTGCCTGTGCTGCACCGTCCAGGAAGAATTTCTACCCACGATGCAGACCTTATTGGAGCGCCGCGATCAAATTGATTGCATGGTAATTGAAACCTCTGGGTTAGCCTTGCCAAAACCTTTAGTTCAAGCCTTTCGCTGGAACGAAATTCGCACAGCGGCAACCGTGGATGGTGTGATTACGGTTGTGGATAGTGAAGCCCTAGCCAATGGTCAACTTGTAGGGGATTTAGCGGCACTCGAAGCCCAACGGCAAGCAGACGACAGTTTGGATCACGAAACCCCGATCGAAGAATTGTTTGAAGACCAGCTTGCCTGTGCCGATCTAGTGTTACTGACCAAAGCCGATCACCTGGATGAGACGACTTTAAACCGAGTCCAGCAGTGGTTGGAACAGGAAGTGGCGCCGGGGGTAAAAATTCTGCCCTGTTTACACGGCGAAATCAGTCCCGATGTCCTACTAGGCTTTAATGCAGCTGTCGAAGATAATTTAGATAGTCGTCCCAGTCACCATGATATGGACGCAGACCATGACCATGATGACGACATTAACTCGGTACATCTCTGCTTCGATCGCGCATTTGAGCCAACTGAATTAATCGATCGCCTGAAGGATCTGGTTCAACACCAAGAGATCTATCGCATTAAAGGCTTTGTCGCTGTTCCGAATAAAGCGATGCGTTTAGTCTTGCAGGGAGTTGGCAATCGATTTGACTCCTTCTACGATCGTCCCTGGCAACCCGAGGAGCCACGTCAAACTCGCTTAGTGTTTATCGGTCGCGCTCTAGAGGTGGTTCAAATTGAGACAGCGCTCAATCGCCAGCCCTCAGCCATTCAGTAGAACTAGAGGGGCGAACCCGGGTTCGCCCCAACCCAATCACCGTTCAGAGTTGTTCTTGAGATTGCAGCACGGGAATTTGCAACCATTCCTGCAAATAGGCTTGTACTTGTTGGCAGAACTGCGATCGCTGCTCAAATTTCTCCGTACGAACAGGTCGCCGTTGCTCGTCTAGGGTCCAGCCATAATCACTACTCAGCCGCAAATTACCTTGCCAATCGGCGATCGACACAATCAGTTGATTTGCTGGACTATTATCTATATCTTTGACGCGAAATACATAGTTATAGGAATTCTGACTGGCAGCCGCCACAGTCGAGGGCTGACCACATTCCTGTTCCAGACGCACTCGGACTTGTTCAGATAAGCCCGGCACAGTTAATTCTTCTAGCGTTTTTACGGCTAGCGTCAGGGCAAAATAAAACTCCTCAACGGGAACAAACTCAAGCTGCATAATGGCACGGCACCAGAAAGGATAACGGCAAAATACCTAGTTCATTACTTTATCCTTTATTGGATTCATTCCTTGGTTTAGCCACCGTTTTTCTGAGTTGGCATTAATCGACCGATCGCAATCTTCCAAACCAACCCAGTGAGAATCAACCCAACCCCGACAAACCAGATTTCTGGTTCGACCCAAAATGACAGGAGCAAACAGGAGACTAATCCAGTCCAGGCAATCCATTGGGGATACAACCGTTCTGCTGGCGCTAACCGTAACGCCGCTAAATTAGTTAGCGCATAGTAAACCAATACCGTAAACGCGCTAAATGACCAGGTTGTTTTAACATTGCCAGTACAAACTAAGAGAGCGATCGCGCCGCTAATCACTAACACCGCGACAACTGGAGCAGTTCTCGCTCGGTTCAGCCGTGCCACAATTTCGGGCATATCTCGCCGCCGCCCCATGGCTAGCAACACTCGCGACAATCCCAAAATTAAATTTAGTAATACTCCTAACATGGCCGTCATTGCCCCGATCGCAACCATCATTGCCACACCCGGCGTAGGAAACTGACGAGCCGCTATTTCTAACGGAGCTGCTGCTTGGCTAAAGTTACTTAATGACTCAGTTCCCACCGCACCAACGCCAACCACCGCGATCGCCAGATAGAGAAACATGGTTAATCCCATGGTGATCACAATGGCTCGTGGAATAGTAAGGCGGGGATTCCGGGCTTCTTCACCCATCGTGGCAATTCGCCCGTAGCCTGTGTAAGCCACAAACATAAGGGCACTGGCATGAAGGACTGCTTTTACCGGGTGTTCAGCCGGAAAGAAAGGTATTAAATGCGTTGTCCCCTTAGCCACCAGAACAGGCAGCCCGGCTAAGATAAATGCCCCTAGCGCCAGTAATGTGATTGAGACAATTACCACGTTTGCGGTGTTAGAGCGCTGCAACCCACTTAAAGCTAGTAGCGTCAGCAGCAGTACCGCCAGCAGCGCTACAGCAACCAGCCAGGTTGAGGATGTGACGCCGATCGCGGCCAGTAAATAGCCAGCGAACCCTAGGGCAGCGGTAGCCGCTGAAGCCGTTTTAGCCAGTAAAAATAGCCAACCTGCCGTGAATCCCAGCCAGGGATTGAGATAGCGATAGCCATATTCATAGGTGCCACCACTAACCGGGTGATTGGCAGCCAGTTGGGCAGCGCTCAATCCATTACACATTGCTACGATCGCCGCAATTGCCACCGCCAACACGACAGCCGAGCCAGCAATTCCAGTGGCAATGCCGATACTGACAAAGACTCCCGTACCGACGATCGATCCCAAGCCCATAAATACTGCCCCTGGGAGACCTAACTGTTGCTTGAGCAGGAAAGGTGTAGGATGACTCACAGGTTCAAATCAGTGTTCTCAATCAGTTCTAATTAGGTGGGTCGGTAGAAGGATAGGTTTCCACAATCTGCGATGATTCTGGCATCGTCGAACCCTCCCCCCAGATTAGCCCTCGTTGGAATAACAGCAATACCCCTAAGAAGGCGGCACTACCTAATACCGCTAACAAAACAGGTTGTCCAGCCACCCATAAATCTCGCCGAATCCGAGCAAGCGGACGACTCTCTAACCGGAGTCTGCGCCGAGTGGCAAACTGTTTCAAGGTAAACGGATCACGGACATAATGACCGCTCCAACTGACTACAAGACGCTCCCGGCAGTGCTGGCATGTTAACAGCCCAGTGAACAATTTGTGAGGTTTTACTGTCTGAGTGTGGTTACAGATCGGACAGGTAAAAGAAGGAGTATCAAAAGTGTGAGCATCCATTAGAGTCGTTCAACGTTGCGGTCAGGTTATCAGCACTCTACCAAAAGGAATAGCTTCATACTAAGCTGCCCTAGTCTACCTAGAATCCAGGCTACCTTCCCAAGTAACATTTACCTTTTTTAACGTTACTCACCCCAAGGCGCTATCTTACCGCAACGTGTCCCCCTAGGAAGCGGATATTAGGCAAGATATCGAGAAGGCAGAGCAAATTAATCTCATAGCTCTAATTTAAACCTAGTCCTCTAGATCAAGACTAAATCCATCATGACTGCAACTTATGAGAACACTGTGAAGATCGAATTCCATTAATCAGAAACGTTGGAGTTCATCTCGGCTTTGACGATGAGTAGACCGTAACGATCGCCTGGAGCTCTCAGAATCGTCAAATTTTGTTAACTATATACTCAGTTAAGCCAAGCTGACCTAGAAAACGCTAAATTCCTTACAGGATAAGCCCTTGAGGACTTGTCGCCAAGCCGCATCATCGCGCAAAATAGAAATAAGAAATAAAAGTTTAAGCTATATTTCAATTTTTATCCGGCTCTACATTAATGAACGCCAGCTCTCCTTCACCTCCAGCTAGCGCTGGAACCTCTCTGCACTCTTCTCCGACTTCCTTTCTGACTGGCACCCTCAATCGCTTACAACCTTCTCCGGAAACCGTTGTCCTTCTATTAGCCGTAGTCATTGGTGGTGGAACAGGATTAGCCGTTGTGCTATTTCACTGGTTGATCCATCAGATCCGCAGCTTGATGCTAGAAGATTTGATGGGAATCATTGCCGGATGGGGAGCTTGGACTCTGGCTTGGGTTCCTTGCCTGGGGGGACTATTTGTTGGCATCATCCGGGGTTGGTTGCAAGACTTTGGTCCTAGTCTTTCATCCCTCATTTCTGCCCCACAAGCTTTTCAGCGAGTTTCCCCCATTAAGTTTTCGGCAAAGGCGATCGCGGCATCGGTGTCCTTAGGCACTGGCGCATCGTTAGGTCCTGAAGGGCCCAGCGTCGAGTTAGGTGGCAACATTGGCGTGTTACTCGGGCAGGCATTACAGGTATCGCAGGAACGGCAACGGTTGTTATTAGGCGCTGGCGCTGCCGCTGGACTAGCCGCCGGATTTAATGCCCCGATCGCGGGCGTATTTTTTGCCTTAGAAGTAGTTCTAGGCACAACATTTGCGACATCTGCCGTGAGTGTAGTGTTGCTATCCGCCGTCGTGGCAGCATTAATTTCCCAAATTGGGTTAGGGGGACAGCCAGCCTTTACCTTACCCAGTTATGAAGTCCGCAGCCCTTGGGAACTCCCGTTATATTTAGGATTAGGATTATTCGCCTGCTTAGTCTCGATCGCCTATACCCAAGCCATTCAATTGACCCAACGCAGCTTTCAAGGTGAGATTCCCTGCTTCAGTTGGATGGGACGGATTCCCTTAGTGCTGCGCCCAGTCATTGGCGGTTTGATTGTTGGCATTGTTGCCTTACAGTTTCCCCAAATCTTAGGCATTGGCTACGAAACCGTAGAAGCGATGCTGCGAGACGCCGACTTTTCATTACTATTATTGCTCAGTCTGTTAGTCGTAAAGTTAGCGATGACAGCGGTTAGTTTGGGGAGTGGTTTAGTTGGTGGACTATTTGCCCCAGCCATGTTTTTAGGGGCATCCTTAGGAGCTGCCTATGGTAAAGTTTTGCCCTTAGTATTACCGCTGGCACCAGAAAGTATTGCGGCGCCACCTGCCTATGCCATGGTCGGTATGGCAGCCGTTTTAGCCGCCAGTGCCCGCGCTCCGCTTACTGCCATCTTGCTATTGTTTGAGCTAACTCGGGATTACCGAATTATCCTGCCATTAATGGCAGCCGTTGGTCTAAGTGTATGGTTGATCGAACGGTTAAAGCCGATCGCTCAAAGTACTCCAGCCATTCAATCGATCGGGTTGAACGAAGATCCCAACCAACCAACCGAATTAATGCATCAGCTTCCAGTCTTACAAGCAATGCATCAAAACTTTCTGGCTTTGCCTAGTTCTCTATCTGTTTTAGAGGCTGGATTAGCTCTAACTCGGCATCAAACTCATAGTGCCTTGGTCATCGATGAAACGAACCAATTAGTGGGGATTGTCACTCTACAAGATATCAATCGCGCGATCGCAGGTTGGGAACAAACGGATCATACAACCGCTCCAGAGTCGCCTTTAACTAGTTTTTTGAACCAAAAACTAGGCGATATTTGTACTAAAGATGTGCTTTCAGTTTACGAAGATGAATCGATTGCCGAAGCGATGACGCGGATGGCAGCCAGAGGATTACGCCAATTACCTGTTGTCGATCGCAACAATTCCTGTCATATTGTCGGAGTACTAGAACAGGAAAAGATTCAGTTAATCTATAGTCTTGCTGTCACTCGCAAGGCATTGCGACCTTATTTAACAGTTGGCATGACTTCTGAACCCATTAGTCTGCCAACTGTGCAGCAGTCAGCATAGATTGGCACTGGCTCAGCGATCGCGACTGGTCCAAATTCCCGTAAACATCATTAACATTCCACCAATAAAGATTACGGCAGCAAACCCGACAATGCCGACTGTCATCCAATCAATTGTTTTCAGATCCATAACTCAGCCCAAAACGGGAATAAATCTCATTGGGTATCGTGAATAAACATCGATATCCCTTATCTTTTTCAGCTTCAGGCAGCTATGCAATCTGCTATTCTCTTTTTGCCGCTTCATCCGAGCCGGACAGAAGCAGGTAATAGAGAGTCCGGAACTGATTAAGCATCTTCTCCAACTTGATCAACCTGCTTCAATTGAATATGCTTCCGTCCTAACGAAATTTCAAATTCATCTCCAGGTTGCAGATCCATTTGCTTGGTATAAGCAGAACCAATCAACAAATTACCATTTGACTGCACACTAATGCGATAGCTGGCACTTCGACCACCCCGTCCATTCGGTCCAACTTTGCCATCTAATTCAATGCCTTCAGCATCAATCAGAGCATTTAGAAACTTCATCATATTAACTCGCTCTACACCATTCTTTGTAACGGTATAGTAGCCACACTCTCTCGCTTTTTCTTCTTTGCTAAGATTACCTAGCTCTTTAACCTTTTTTAGTAAGGGTTCACCAGTCAGGGGTTCGATCTTCTTCTTTTTGGTCATTAACTTAACTTAGAACAATGGCAATGGACTTGAAGATTACTGATACTGACCTATCGATCAAATCACAATAGTTCGTATCGGCATCTGAGATCATACTACACTGATAGCAGGATTTTTCCAAAAGGATATCTACTAATTTTTTGCGACCAAATTCTATCTATTGATGCTTATCAACTAGCTCCACCCGATCGACACAGATTATGCGCTCGCATCGTCACGAAGTTTCGGTGAAGTATCCGTAAAACAGGCAGAGTTTTCTTTAGATTCAACCTGTTTATGACTTGTTTCCAACCATTTTTATCAGTTGAATTTCGCTCAACCTAACACTACCCTACCCGTTTGTTCAGATCCTTTTACCCTCTGTTAACAGCAAAACGGCTTGCCATCCTGGAAGCCGTTGTCATTGGTTTAGTTGCAGCACTAGCCGCCGTTTTATTAAAGCAAAGTGTTAATTGGTTAGGGGCATGGCGGATACAGGAATCCCTTGGGCTACCAGCGTGGGCTTTACTCCCTGGCATGGGCTTAGGGGGCGGCTATTTAGCCGGATGGCTGATTGAACGGGTCGCCCCAGAGGCGGCGGGTAGTGGGGTGCCACAAGTAAAAGCGGCATTAGCCTATATCCCGATCGCATTGAATTTGCGGGTCGCGATCGTCAAATTAATTAGCACGACACTCACGCTCAGTTCTGGCTTTGTCTTAGGACGGCAGGGACCCACTGTGCAAATTGGGGCAGCATTAGCCGCCCAACTGAGTCGTTGGGTACCTACATCACCTGATCATCAACGGCAATTGATTGCGGCTGGAGCCGCCGCTGGTTTAGCCGCTGGATTTGATGCTCCGATCGCAGGAGTAATGTTTGTAATTGAAGAATTGCTGCGGGATTTGTCTAACGTCACCCTAGGAACAGCCATTTTGGCGTCGTTTACCGGAGGTGTGATTTCCAGGTTATTGGGTGGACCCAGTATCCGTTTGGGAATTAACCCAGCTGCTACCCAAAATAGCTTTTCTTTACCAGAAACCCCTTTCTTTCTCCTGCTAGGGATTCTAGTGGGAATTCTAGCCGCTTTATTTAATCGCAGCATCATTGCCAGTTTGCAGTTTAACCGCCGCATGTTGCCATTAAGGCTACCTTGGAAAATTGGGTTAGTAGGGTTGATTTCTGGTCTAGTCACGGGCTTATTACCCATCGACTTTCGAGACACCACGAGTGTGCAAATTTTTTTGACAGCCGATCAGGGCAACTGGCAAATGATTGCTGGGGCATTTATCGTGCAATTTATCCTCACGATCGTGGCATGTAGTGTAGAGACACCCGGTGGCTTATTTGTTCCTAGTTTAGTCTTGGGAGCGGCTTTGGGACATTTAGTAGGTTTAGTTGCCAGCCCTGTCTCCGGCGGAGATCCCGTCATTTATGCCTTAACCGGGATGGGCGCTTTCTTTGGTGCTGTGGCGAAAGTCCCAATCACGGCGATCGTGATTGTGTTTGAAATGACTACTAGCTTCAAATTGGTGCTGCCCTTAATGATTAGCTCAGTCACAGCTTATCTAGTAACTGAACAGTTAGCGCCCGGTTCTCTATACACTAACCTCCTGGCATTAAAGGGAATTCATTTAGAATCCGATACCCCTAATGATGGACTCTGGGCACGGTTAACGGCAGCTGAAGTTATGCAGACCAAGGTAGAAATTCTCAAGAGTCAGATGACCTTAGATGAGGTAATGCAAGCTTTTGCGCGATCGCACCATCGGGGCTTTCCAGTATTGGATCAGGGACGACTCGTGGGCATCGTTACCCAGACAGACTTAGACAAAATCGGGCAACGGCAGTTATCGGGCACTGCTTGTCTGCATGAAATTATGACTCCCCACCCGATTACAGTCAGCCCCTATGACACTCTGACTCAGGTGCTCTATCTGCTCTCCCGGTACAAACTATCCCGACTCCCGGTTGTGGAACATCGCAAATTAGTTGGCATTATTACCCGGAGTGACATTCTCCAAGTCGAATCAGACAAGCTCCGTCGGGAAGATGACCAGCCAGGACCACGACCCGAACCCTCCTATGTGGTTTATCAAACGAGATCGCCCGCTACCGGACAGGGACGATTATTGGTGCCAATCAGTAATCCCCAAACGGTGGATCGCCTGGTGCAACTCGCTGGCGCGATCGCCCGTGACCATCAATTTGAGATCGAGTGTTTGCAGGTCATTCCTGTCCCCCGTCATAGTTCTCCTGCTGAAACCACGATGAATACGACCCTGAGCCGACGGTTGCTAAAACGGGTCGATCGCCAGGGACAGCACTGGCATATCCCCACCCATACCCAGATCCGCCTTTCACACACGATCGCTCAAGCGGTATTAGAAACAGTGAAGGAACGCCATATCGATTTACTACTGATGGGCTGGAAAGGGAGTACATCTACGCCAGGGCGAATTTTTGGGGATACTGTCGATACAGCCATCCGTCAAGCTGCCTGTGATGTTGTATTAGTCAAATTTGGTAAGAGTTCCTTTTCGCGCTGGTTAATTCCGATCGCGGGGGGACCCAATGCTCGCTATGCGATCAAATTACTTCCTGCCCTAGCCGCCCTCCATCCTCAAGCCGAAATCCGCTTATGTCAAATTTTTCATACGTCGGATGACAGTCATAGTAGCCAATTACTAGAAGAAGAAGCCGCTTTTCTCCGGCAACGGTTACCTCGGGTCTCGATCATCACGACTTTAGTCTGTGCCCATTCGGTCGCTGAAGCCGTCGTGGATATGGCCCAGAAAACCTCCTGTGATGTGATTATGTTGGGAGCCAGTCGCGAGGGCTTACTTCAACAAGCCATTCAAGGCAACATTCCAGAAACGATCGCTCGGCAGTCAGACTGTACAGTGATTTTGGTAAGAAAGGCAGCCTAGCTCCAGACTTACGCGCCTCCTGCTCTTTATAGAGGCGTACCTTCCCAGGTAAATTTATCTAGGGATTGATGCAATTGTTGCCATTCCTCAAAAGTTAGCCGTTCAATTTCATACTGCTCACGTAAAAACCGTTTTAACGCTATCCGAACGAAGTATTGATCGATTAGCTCCATAGCGACCTGCCAGGCGACCGTAGAACTGAGATAGCCTGTGCGATCGTATAAACGACTGCCATTCGGAGAATAACAAATTGTTTGAAACCGCCCCTCAATGTGAGTGATTTCGATCATCCAACCCCGATGAAACTCTGTTAACTGTGGCATAAATTTCCAACTGAATACAGCGAGTGAGCTGAAGAATTCCAACCGCTTTGATCATGTTCGGCGACAACTTCCAGATCTACTTCTATCCTAAGAACAGAATCTGGAGTCACCAAAGAGCGACCTGACGGAACCCGCTCCGCCATTTGTCTGATTCAGTTTTCTCGGAAAATTTTATGCCTTTATATAGATTGGTATAGGGGTAAAGATACAGTAAAGTGGGCCCCTTGACCGCTACTAGATTGTAATGTAACTGTACCACCATGCAATTCCGCTAATTTCCGCGTAATTACTAACCCCAAGCCACTACCCTGATGCTTGCGAGCCAGAGAACTATCAATTTGAGAAAAAGGGGCAAATAATAAGCGTTGATCAGCTTCATCAATGCCAATTCCCGTATCCCAAACTAAAAAATGAATCGTTCCAGCTTCCTGGGTGTCTAATCCAAAAGTAGTTGAACAAGTCATAGCGGTAGGCTCGAGCTCAGAACGCGATCGGCGATATACTTTCAACCCAACTGAACCTTTTGGCGTAAACTTAACGGCATTGGTGATTAAATTTAGCAGCATTTGTTTCAGTCGTCGCGGATCTGCCACCATCCATTCAATATCAGAGGCAATATCAAGCTGGAGTGTTACTCCCTGATGAAGCGCCCGTTCCTGAATTAAACTCATCACCCCTTCACAAACATCGGGCACAAAGATCGTTTGCAGTTCCAGTTCTAAACGTTCAGCCTCTAAACGTGACAGATCCAAAATATCGTTGATTAAATCTAGTAAGTGCTGACCACTGGCATGAATGCGTTCAATATAATCCTTTTGTTTGAGGTTTAGTTCACCAAAAAATTCTTGCAGCAAAACGTTAGAAAATCCCAAAATAGCTGTTAGAGGAGTCCGAAGCTCATGGCTCGTTGTCGCTACAAATTCCTGTTTTAACCGAGTCGTTTCAGTCAATTGGTGGTTTTGATGTTCCAACAATTGCCATTGTTGCTTTAATTCAGTTACATCTCGTGATACCCCAATCACTCGCTGCACAATGCCAACGGGGTTAAGAATTGGGGCATAAATGGTTTCAAAGACCCGCGATCCCTGAAGTAAGTTAACTTCATGATTGACGAAGACTTTCTCACCCGTTTCAAACACTTGCCAAATTAACGGTTCTACAGCGTCAGCGGCACTACCCAACAACTCTCGATTAGTTTTGCCAATAATTTCCGCCTGCGATCGTCCTAGCAAAGTACTGCCAGCCGGATTAATCGAGATGTAGCGCAAATCTGAGTCGTACTCTACAAACATGTCGATCGACTTTTCCAGGAACAGCCGAAAGTATTGAGCACTTAGCCGTTGTTCATGTTCTTGGTGGTACAACCGATTCTGGCGCAGAGCAATTGCACAGTACTGCGTCACCTGTTCCAGTAACTTAATTTCGGACGGCTCAAACTGACGAGCTTGAAATTGCGCCAGAACCATTACCCCTTCTAGCCCCTGTGCTCCCATAATCGGACTCATGAGCAGGCTTAATGGTGGTGAGGCGATGGCTGTAGCCTGCACAAACGCGGAATAAGCCGATGACAGGAATTGGGCTTGCTCGATCGCACAAACATACTCCGCCAGTTGACCTGTCCGTAACCGTTCTTGACAAGCCGACGGTAAATCAGCTAGAGCTAGTCGTTCACCAGAGCCTAAATTCATTGGCAAACTGTGGGGGCTAAAGGCTAAGTAGCGTTCTGCTAACTGACCCGGTTGAGGCTGGAGCAGAACAAGACAGCAACTATCTAAATTCAAAGTAGCCTGTAACCCTTCAACGGCTGCTTTAAAGATTTGGTTTTCGTCCAAATCCTGTCTTAAGAATTCTGTGAGAACCCGAATTAGTTGCTCAAATTGTAGGGACTGTTCGAGCGATCGCGTTCGCTGACGCACCCGATCTTCCAACTCTTGAGTCTGGGCTTTCAAATGTTGTAACAACCGAGTTTGTTCTAATGCGATCGCGATTTGATTCGCTACCGCCTGGACGAGCTGTTGTTCATCCGTTGTCCAGGTTCTGGGTACCCGGCAGTGATGCACAACCAATAGCCCCCATAATGTGCGCTTCTCCGGCTCCAGCGTTTCATCCATACTCAGAATTGCCGTCGCAATCATGCTGCGGACATGCACTTGTTCCAACATGGTGCGATGACAGTCCGCTAATCCTTCCCCCTGCAAATCGGTCATACTCCACAGACGACCTTGGCGATAGGCTGCGAGGGAGGGAGGTGGAATACAATCGCCTGGAAAAGACTGCCCCAGCATGGATGGATAACTGGAATCCACCGCTTCGGCGGTACAAGTGCCACTACCATCGATTGCCATTTGATAAACCAGCACTCGATCGGTGTTTAAAATTTGCCGCAGGTGAGTCACGGCTCCCTGTAAAATCACTTGCAAATCTAGAGTGGTTCGGATCTGGGCTGAAATATCATTCAGCAAACCTTCCCACTCGCGGCGTTGGTGAATTTCTTTTTCAGCCCGCTTCTGAATACTGAGATCCGTGACAAAGCTAAGTAAATAACTGTTCTCCGCCTCTGGTTCACCAACCAACGTTAGTTTCACCTCTGTCCATAGCATAGATCCGTCACTACACCAGTAGCGCTTCTGTAAGACAGGTTGATGGACTTGATGATCAATCAACTGTTGGATGACCCGCAATTCCATCGCAAAGTCTTCTGGATAGGAAATTGCTCGATTATCTAAATGCCGCAGTTGTGCCTCTCTATAGCCTGTAAGTTGGCAAAAGGCTGGATTTGCCCGGATGATACTGCCGTCTAGCGCTAGCTGTACAATCCCAACGGGAGCGGCTAAAAATAGTTCATCAACCAAAGCAGGTTGCATACCAGCAGGAGGCAGAGTTGAATAAGAATTAGGTAGAGTGGACGAACCCTGAGCAGGGAATAGAGCTGTTGCCTGAGATAGTTTTAGCAAGTGTGCCCAAAAGAGCCTCAGGGCGATCGTCTGGTCAGTAGGATTGATGATGGCAGAGCCACTCTGAGGGATAATCGCCGCGATCGCGGGATTCACTAGCAGAGTAGCCAAAATTTGTGAATCACAATTTAATTCGACTTGCCATAGCTCTGAATGGGCAACGGGCGGTTCACTTGGGGCAACCAGAAACTGGTCCGGCAGCATTCTGACTGGGGCGATCGCATGGGCTGTTACTGGCGATCGCAGTTCAATCCACACCTGAAAATGCGTTGCTATCAGCAAAATGCCAGCTTCTACCCCATCCAAGCCAACCACATGGTTGCAGAGCATGGCTTGAGGAATCCGCTGAACTCCTAAAGGAGATGTGGAGTGATGAGCATTAGGATAGGTAGATGAATCAGCAGTAGCTGACTGCACCTGAGGGTCAGAGAACACGGAAAGAGCCTTTGCCCGAGGTGATTTAGCGATTAAGCGCCGTTGGTAGCGTCTTCGCCGTGGGGAATGGGCGACTTGGGACAACTGCTCAAGCGGTAGCCGATCGCTCCCATGGATTAGAGACCGCACAGATTGATGGGGATTTTTCCAAAAAGCTGCTACAGCTTGCTGCCAGCTTTGCTGTAGAGTTTGGCACAGGGCACTATCTTCGCCTCCAATGACTACTGCCTGAAATTCACTGCTTGTGGCAACCGCTTCAGGCAGTCGATACAGTAAAGAAATCAGGTCTGACCAGGGCAGTTGCCAAATAACGTGACCCGGTAGTATCAAGTGATTCATTCAGGCTATGTACAATAACGAGTTTCAGAAACGTAAATTTGTCAACTTCAAGGTCTGGCAAGTCCCCGAACAAATAGTCCACTAAACTTCAGTTGAATATGTAAAGCAGACTAAAGGCAAAATCATATAGCCAAAGAAATGTCAGCCATGAGCCACTCAAGCCATGTCTAATTTTGAGAAGGTCCATGTGAAGACAATCCTTCAGCAAGCTCAGGATGCTTCTAGCGCAACATTAAGATCTCAATCATTCTCTATTATTATTTTGCCCATCGCATTCAAACTCTCTATGAATGAATATATAAAAATTCATATCTTTATAATTTGTTAATACTTCATTATTTCAGTCGCTTGGATTGTAGCCCTAAGTATTCCGAGTGAATTAACAACACAAGAATATTTCAGCCAGTTAGTAAACAATAATTTAAGCGTGATTCAGACGTAATTAAGTAATAGAACAAGATAATTTTAGCAGGTATAAAATGACACATTTGTAATTAAACTTTCAGTGTTATCCAGGAATATATTTATTCGAGCCAACTTTTAAGCCAAGGTTTCCCGTAGCTTGAGCCCAGCATTATGTCTAGAGATTCAAATCAACCAGTGATTAGTCCCATCCGCTTGAGCAAGCGGTGGAACCGCTTTAGGAGAGTGGCTCTAGCCTGATTAAGGGAGTATAGCTATGCTAAACAGCAGCATTTACCGGCGATCGCAGCAGCTAAATTGGTTAAGGAAATTGCAACTCAGTCGGTGTTGAGAGGGGAGGTGGTGCTGTAGGAGGGATTTGCAACTCTATTCCTACCCGATTCGATATAGGTTTAATGGCAGAAACAACCTTGACAGAACGTTCCTGCTGCAAGACTTGCAATACTTCGGCAGCTGACTGAAACCGCTGGTGAATTGGCAGGGCTAGCATTTGGTTCAACACAGTAGCTAACAGTGGCTCAACCTGATGCGCATACTTTTCCCAAACCCAAGCATTGTGAGCACTATCAAATAACTGATTCGGCAATTTACCAGTCAGGATCACAATGCAAGTCACAGCCAGCGCATACAGATCAGAAGCCGGACAAACGGTTTCTCCTGCCAGCTGTTCAGGTGGAGCAAAGCCTAACGAATAAACTCCCGGAGTTGGAATTGCTGGATTTTGAGTCGTGACTTGGTAGACTGAACCAAAATCCAATAAGTAAAACTGCCCATTACGATGGCGCATGATATTAGATGGCTTGATATCTTGATGGATTGTCCCATGCTCATGAATAAACGTCAGAATGGGTAGCACTTGGGCCAACATATCCTGCACCTCGTCTGAAGCCAGCAGCCCTCTGCAAGCAACTTCCTCTTCCATCGTTTGCCCATCAATAAACTCTTGGACAAGGTAGAACAGCTTTTCTTCTTGGTTAGGTTGCAGCCCTGGAACAGTCAGTTCAAAAAAGGCATAAAGATCAGGAATCAAAGGGTGAGCATTGCCCAATGTTTCTAGCGCTTCTCCTTCACGTTCAAACAGCTCTTTGGCAGCTTTTAGTTGTTCTGGTGTAAGGCTAACAGCCGGTTGAAACTGTTTCACTACACACTGCCGCAGCCCGGGAGTATAACGATCGAGAGATAAAAAAGCTGCACCAAACCCTCCCCTACCTAACAATTTCAGGGGCAAATAACGACCCAGCAAAATTAATGGCATCCCGCAATTAGAGCAGTATTTTTGGGATACCGTTTTTAAGGTCGCTAAATCATCCAGGTCGGCAAACGAGTTTAGGGGTCGTGAGCAGCCTGAACGGGTGCAATGCAGGTTCATAAGCAATTATGAGTCAATATCCGGCACAACGAGAGGATTCTCTAACGTCGCAGGAATTGCCTTGATTAAGGTATCAGGATGTCCTGCTGTATACCGTTGTAACTCAGCCGTGTAAGAAGCGAATCGGGGTAAAATTTCCCGACAGAATGCTTCAGCAGCTTTGGAGCGATAGCGATTGGGATTCACGATCACTGACAACATTCGCTTGACGACAACATCCTGAATTTTTGACCGATGTAATACCCCCATTTGCAACTCTTTCTCGATCGCGGAAATAGAAACAAATGCAGCACCTAAACCGGACTGTACCGCATTTTTAATGGCCTCGATCGAATTAAGTTCCATTTCAATCTTTAGCCGCCGCGTCTCAATGCCACATTTGGTTAATACTTGATCGATCACCTTGCGAATGGTTGATTGCGAATCTAGAGCAATAAATTGCAACTTATACAAATCGTCTTTCTGAATCACCTCCTCTTTTGCGAGAGAATGGAAGACAGGCAAAATCAATGCTAGTTCATCCTCAGCATAGGGAATAATTTCTAAGGAGTCTTGGAGTTCAGGGGAGATTTCACCACCAATAATGGCTAAATCAATTTGTCCATTCGCCACACTCCAGGAGGTGCGCCGCGTCGAGTGTACATGCAGTTGTACGGCAACATCAGGATATTTTTGCCGAAACATCCCAATCATCCGGGGAAGGAGGTAGGTTCCAGTTGTCTGGCTGGCTCCAATGATTAAAGTCCCCCCTTGCAGATTTTGCAGATCTTCTAAAGCCCGACAGGTCTCTTGACAGAGCGTCAAAATTTTCTCACCGTAGCTAAGGAGAAGATGACCTGCTTCTGTCAGTTGTGCCCGTCTGCCCCCACGATCGAACAGGGGTACGTCTAACTGACGCTCCAGGTTCTGAACCTGCAAGCTCACAGCAGGTTGAGACACATAAAGACTATCAGCAGCACGCTTGAAGCTCCCCTCAGCGGCGATCGCTTTAAGAATGCGGAGTTGATCCAGAGTAAAAGGAAGGTCAGACATAACAGCTAAACCTGAAGTTATGAAAGGAGCCTGAACAGAATTAGGGAGCAAAGTACTGAATAACAAAGGAAAATGCATCAACAAATTCAGGGGCTTCTAGAATCAAAACCGTACCATAAATAGTTGATCAAGCCTCTGGAAATGCGTTCAGGCATGTATTGTGTAGAAACGTAAATCAGGGCGGGCATTGTATCGAAACGTAAACTTAGGAATCTATGAAACAGGAAGTTATCCAGGACTTTCTGAATTTACCAGGAATTGCGGGTGTTGCCCTAATGGATGGGCGCTCCCGACCGTACTTTTGTGGTGTGGATCAAACCCTGAACTTTCAGCAAAAAGAAGCCTTAGCTCAAGGAATCTTGCAGGTGGTTGAAACCATTCCCGAAGGATTTGAATCCTTTGAGTTTCAATTTACGGGTCATCAGGTGCATATTTATAAACTCGATCGAGGCATTATCTTGTTGGTTTTGACGCGAGATGATTTAGTTTATTCAGATTATTTACAAATAATTAAAAACCTCAAGGCTTCTTTACGAGAAGACATTGCTAATGCGATCGCTACTTTCCGTCTCATTGCTGGCAACATTACGTTATCTGGCATCAGCTATCGCAAAACGACCCCGAATGGCAGCAGAGCGCTTGACCCCAGCACAACAATCTCTTCTTCCCACAATTCCCCCCTGCCTGCCCCATCCCCTCCTGCCAGCATGGCTACATCTGCCCCACCACCTCCTACAGAGACTCTCGCTCCACCGGTCACCCCTTTACCGACTGCTCCGCCCACAGCCCCTCCCAGTCCTGTCGTCACGCAGGTTCCCGTGGTCGCCGCGATCGCCCCAGAAGTTACCATCAAGGATTTGATTGCAGCCCTGAATCACTTAAGTAAATTCACAACGCAATTCCTGGGCACTCATGTCATTGTGAATTACTGGAAATCGACCCGTCCTAACCATGAGTGGCTCAACAACTTTCAAGTTGACCGCTCTGCTCAACTCAGCTTCAGCAGTTCTATCCCACAGGAGTTGCTGCAAACCTTGAGCCACGAGCAACAAAATTGGATCCGAGAATGGATTACTGCCTTTATTAAGCGCTGCTCCCAAGTTATCCGCGACTTTCCCCAGCTAATTGAACAAAAAGCTCTGACAGCGGAGCAAAAGGCACTGCTATTAGGTGATGAATCATAAACTATGACCAGTCAGCCATGAACAATAGGGGAGTGCATAGTAGTTTAGTCTCTCGCCTTTTCTAGCTGCTCGCTCCGCCTCACCTGCCAACTTTTCTCGACCCCTCATCTCTAAAGGAGTTTTACTTCAATGGCAAAGATTGTCAGGCTTGAACCGATCGCCCAGGAAACCTCGATCGAAACCAATGGCAATTTACTTTCGGTTTTGATCAACAAAGACCTGGATGTGTTGAAAGAATGTGGTGGTCGGGGAATGTGTGCGACCTGCCATGTCTATGTGCGGGAAGGCATGCAATCACTTTCGCCCATTAACCGCCGGGAACAGCGCACCCTGGAAGTCATCACCACTTGTAAGACCAACTCTCGCCTAGCCTGTCAAGCCCGCGTCTTACAAGACGGGGTCATTGTTGAGCTACCGCCTGGGATGTATATTAATTCAATTAAAGATATTGAGGCATTAATCGGGAGGCGCGCTGAACAGGATCTGTTACATCCCATCACAGGACAGGTCTTAGTCGAGGCAGGTAAGTTAATCACCCGATCAACCATGAAACAGATCGAAGATACGACCAGCTTTAAGATGGGAGAGTTCTTTGCTCAGTCCACAGATGTGTAAGTGACCACTAGTTATCTCGCTAGAGTCAGCCCCTTGAGGTTTTATTAGTTCAACAAACTTAATTAAATGTTACATTTCTTTGAAGAAAGGGAATATTAAGCCCAGATCGACCTACCAAAGGAATCAAACATGTTGAGCCAACTACAAAAATTAAGTGTTGAGACTGATGGTCGGTTTGCTACAGATGAAGAGCTGCAATTCGTTAATCAATACGCTCGATCGTTTGGCTTAAGGCTACAAACTTACCAAAAACTTCAGGCAGCAGAAGCTGTCATCGTGCAGCAGGTTTATGTCGGGCTACAAGCGCTAGATCCCACTTTGTTTCAAGGTCAGCCAAATGATTTGAGTGCCAAGTGGAAACGGGACACCATCCGGGTGCTACGGTATTCCGCGATCGCCATGCTGCTCGATGACCCAACCACCTTGCAAGAACGGCTATTGTTCTGGTTCCAAAGCATCATGAAAGCCTTTGGGGCACAACGCAGTTGCCACCTCACCTATACAGCGATGCAAGCAGTAGTCAAACAGCACCTGACTCCTGTGCAGGCAAGTCTATTTTGTCCCATCCTCGAAATCAATCGGAAACTCTTGGGAAGCAAATGAGGGATTGCGAGTTGGGGTCGTCTAGTTTGCCAGATCATGCGGCATGATTAAGAAAGATGACTCACGCGACAATTCAGTCGCCTGATCTACCGCAAGCCTGAAGTGTTTCGGTTTGATCACGGTAATTTTTGGATTTCCATCCCTTCCCCCTCGTTCTCTTAATTCCCTAGACAGAACCTCATGGCTACTCCTTTGAGCGGTGCGCAAATTCGGCAAGCGTTTCTCGACTTTTATGCAGCAAAAGGGCACAAAATCCTGCCTAGTGCCTCTTTGATTCCCGAAGATCCAACCGTATTACTGACGATCGCGGGAATGCTGCCCTTTAAGCCGATCTTTTTGGGACAGCAACCAGCAGAATTTCCCCGTGCTACCACTGCCCAAAAATGCTTGCGGACCAATGACATCGAAAATGTCGGACGCACCGCTCGGCATCACACCTTCTTTGAGATGCTGGGTAACTTTAGCTTTGGGGATTACTTTAAGTCCCAAGCGATCGCGTGGGCATGGGAACTCTGCACCCAGGTTTACCAGTTACCACCAGACCGCTTAGTAGTCAGTGTATTCGAGGAAGATGACGAAGCCTTTGCGATCTGGCGGGACGAGGTGGGTCTACCGGAACATCGGATTCAGCGGATGGGCGCCAAGGATAACTTTTGGGCATCGGGACCAACTGGTCCTTGTGGTCCCTGCTCTGAGATTTACTACGATTTCCATCCCGAACAAGGGGAGGACACGATCGATCTGGAGGATGACACTCGGTTTATCGAGGTGTATAACCTGGTATTCATGCAATACAACCGAGATGCCGACGGCAACCTGACTCCGCTCCAAAACAAAAATATTGACACCGGCTTAGGGCTGGAACGCATGGCACAAGTCCTGCAAAAAGTCCCGAATAACTACGAAACGGATCTAATCTTCCCGATCGTTAAGAGCGCCGCAGCAATTGCGGGAATTGACTATGCCCAAGCCGATGATGCTACCAAAATTGCTTTAAAGGTGATTGGCGATCATATTCGAGCCGTTGTCCATATGATTGCCGATGGCATTACCGTCTCTAATTTGGGTCGGGGATATGTATTACGGCGTTTAATCCGGCGGGTGATCCGCTACGGGCGGCAAATTGGCATTCAGCAAGAGTTCACCCCACAAGTTGCCGAAACCGCGATCGCATTAGCAGAAGCGACCTATCCTCATGTTCGGAAGATGGAAGCCACCATCAAACTAGCCCTACAGCGTGAGGAAATTAACTTTCTCAAGACCTTGGAACGGGGCGAAAAAATTCTGGCAGACATCACCGAGCGTCTCGGCACAGGTGGACAAATTTCTGGCAAGGATGCCTACGATCTGTATGCTACTTATGGTTTCCCCCTGGAGATGACCCAGGAAATTGCGGCTGAACAGGGATTAACAGTCGATCTGGAAGGATTCGAGGTTGAACAAGAACGCGATCGTATTCGCTCTCAGCAAGCTCATGAGACCGTAGATTTAACAGTTCAGAACGGGTTGAACCAACTGGTTAACCATATTTCGGAAACTGAGTTTCTCGGTTATACCCAGCCTTCGAGTGAAGCCGAAGTTAAAGCACTGTTAGTGAATGGGCAACTGGTACAGCAGGTTGAGGCAGGCACTCCAGTTCAAGTGGTGCTAGATCAAACCCCGTTCTATGCTGAATCTGGAGGGCAAATTGGCGATCGTGGCTATCTATCGGGTAGTGATGTTCTGGTGCGAGTGGAAGATGTCCAGAAACAAGCCGGGTTCTTTGTTCACCACGGACGGGTCGAACGAGGAACCCTCCATGTTGCGGATGTGGTGACGGCGCAAATTGACTTAGCCTGCCGGCGGCGGGCACAGGCACACCATACGGCTACCCACTTATTACAATCTGCCCTGAAGCAAATTGTCGATGACAATATTTCCCAGGCTGGCTCCCTGGTTGCCTTCGATCGCCTGCGGTTCGACTATCATTGCCCCCGCCCCTTAACCACGAAAGAACTCCAGCAAATCGAAGAACAGGTGAATACCTGGATTGCTGAAGCCCATGATGCCCAAACCTATGTCCTGCCGTTAGCTGAAGCTAAAGCGCGTGGAGCAATCGCCATGTTCGGCGAAAAGTATGGCAGTGAGGTCCGGGTGCTAGATGTGGCCGGCGTGTCGATCGAACTCTGCGGTGGCACTCATGTGCGGAATACGGCTGAAATTGGACTATTCAAGATTGTTTCCGAAACTGGGGTGGCAGCTGGCATCCGGCGGATTGAAGCAGTAGCAGGACCTGCGGTGCTGGAATATCTCAATCTCCGCGATAGCGTGGTCAGAGATCTCAGCGATCGCTTCAAAGTCAAGCCCGAAGACATTCCCGATCGGATTACGGCTTTGCAAAATGAACTGAAGTCTAACCAAAAGCAGTTGGATACGCTCAAGGGTCAACTGGCGCTAGCCAAAGCGGATAGCTTGCTCACCCAAGCCGAATCCGTAGGCGATTTTCAAATTCTTGTGGCTCAGATCGATGGCATTGATGCCACGGCCTTAACAACCGCTGCCGAACAACTTCAGCAAAAGCTGACGAATGGAGCCGTTGTCCTGGGTTCAATCCCGGAAGAGGGCAAGGTCAGCTTAGTGGCATCCTTTAGTCCTACCGTAGTCAAACAAGGCTTACAGGCAGGGAAATTGATCGGGGCGATCGCCAAGCTTTGTGGTGGTGGTGGTGGTGGGCGACCCAATCTGGCTCAAGCAGGAGGTCGAGATGCTAGTAAACTGCCTGAGGCACTAGCCGCCGCTAAACAGCAGTTACAATCCGGCTTGCAGTAGCAACCAACGTAGAAGCCGCGCGATCGTCGGGGTAGATGGTAAGCCCGTGTATACCCCCGATCGCGCCGAGAGCGTCTAAGACACAGGAATTGGACTACCTACTATTTATTTTGGGGGATGAGCATGTTTGCCATTCAGAGAGGTAAGATCCTCATCCCACAAGGAAGTTATTTTATGGTGCTTATGAGACCTTGCGGCTCTCGTGGTTTTTGTTGGCTCCAGAGCGATCGCCTAACCGAGGTGCTTCCGCTAGTAAGGCAATAAAGCCAGTTCGTTCTGTATCAAGTTTGGCATCACTTAACAGATCAATGACTGAAACACCAACCACCTCCTCAATCAGTTCTCGAATTTGAGGTTGAATGACTGCATTGAGATTTTCATGAATTTCTTCTGCCAACTCTTCTTTGCCATTCCCTAGCAATAATTGTTCCGGTTGGGTAACTGAATTTTCCAAGACAATCACAATTTTATGGTCAACAATTTGACTGGTAACTCGCTCCAAACGGTGTCCAGTCTGAGCGCGATACAACGCTAGAATTCGTTGCGATAAAGTTCGTTCTACCTGACCAAATGTAGGAGTTGAGCCTGTCATAGCAGTAAATCGGCAATCATTTTTAACTAGTCAATATTTAATTAGGAAACTGTAAATTCGTAAATCTACCTTCGGAGTTAACTCTTAGTAGTGTAGATTACGTCTTCTTAACTCTTAAGATTGAAACTTAGTAGAGAAACAAGCTTCTATACTAAGGCAGATCCAGAATAACCAGTTAGTCATGCGAGATCATTGTTTGCTATCTTTCTTGAAGTTAGCGATTACTCAAGATTGACCAAGCAACGCCATACGTTATCCCTAATTTAGCCTAGTACTACTAGAAATCCAATTTGCTTAGATCTCATGATTATTGGTCACGCAAATGTAACAATTTGCCAACAAAAATGAAGTTGCATTACAGCGACAGGATTAATATTTGCGACAACCGTTGAAATGTGTTAAGTAAAGTTTCTTGTCCTCATTTCTCTATTGCCTTACACACCTACCTTGCCATTTTGCTATCCCGTTCTAAACAGGGTCGCTCAGTGCGGTAAAGTTACAGTTATGTATGATGACGATGAGCTAAGTATCCTCGATATTGAGGACGACCTAGAAAGCCCCTTAGATCACATGGCAGCCGTTGATACGGAATCAGCGGAACCTAAGCCTGATCCTGAAGAAATGTTGCCGTTGCTGGAGTCACCCGACACCAATCAGCGCATGCTGGCAGCACGAGCCTTTTGTGAACTGCAAGATGATCGCGCCATTCCCCAGCTAATCCACTTACTGACTGACCCCTGTCCTTTAGTCCGGGTCAGTGCAGCCTACGGATTGGGGCGCAACCCTAGCATTGATGCAGTCGCATCCTTAATCACCCGCTATAACGAAGACTGGAATGGTTATGTTCGCAAAGGGGTTGTGTGGGCATTAGGCAATTGTCGCGATCGCCGTTCGTTGCCAACCTTGATTGAAGCCCTAAAGACTGATATTTCAGCCGTCCGGTTGTGGGCTGCGAGTTCTCTGGCACAAATGGCAGCTGTCGGCTATGACGCGGTGATTGCCGCAATTCCACCCCTGATTGAAGGATTACGACGGGATCCGGTAGCCGCCGTTCGCAGTAACTGTGCCTGGTCAGTCGGACAACTGTGCCGGGAATTACCGTCGAATGTGGTCTATGCCACTGCGATCGATGCTTTATTAGAAACCTTTGTGGAAGATGAGGAGTTAGGGGTGCGGGAAGATGCCCGCTCTGCCCTACTGAAACTCGGTGATCCTCGTGGCTTGCAGCTGATTGAGGAGCTAGAGCGCGAGGGTTTTCTCTAAATCCCAATAGACGAGGTAGTTCTCTCCGGCAGGGGTAGTATTGCTGGTGTAAACAAAAGATCAAGCCGCCCCTGCTTGTCCCTATATTAAATATTAATACTATTAGGGATATGAGACGGTAGCAAGTAGGGATAATCTACGCCTGTATTTGCCAAACGCTGTTGGTTACGAGCACAAATGGTGCGTTCAGTCTCCTGCAAATCTGCCTGCAATTGCGCCAGAATTTGACGATCGCCCCGCTCAGCAAACTGAATTAACTCAGAGCTGCCTAGCGTTCCCCAACGAATCCCACTGAGGGCAAAACTCAGTTCTATCTGCCCTAAATCCTGAGTTGGTGGGGGTAACAAATCTTCCAGAGATGTACAGCTATCGGGGCGGCAGTACGCAGCAAGAGGCGCGTTGGGTGGGTAACCCACATAATCAAACTGACTGAAGTTCACAGCGGCATGTTGGGGACCGCAAGTGAAAATAATCTGAGTGACAATATCAATCAGTTGCTGTAAGTCGATCGGGTCCTTTGAGGTGGGAAAGCCTGGGACTCGGGCATAGGTAGGTAGCGTTTCAGAATATAGCCCAAACTGTGCCAGCATCTTCGAGGGGAGCCAGCTAGGGGCTTGCGCAAATTCATGCCAGGGACGGGTATTCAGGGGATCACCTAACTCACCGATCCAGCCCAATAAATAAGGATCTTGCTGAAGGGCATGATCGTCAGGATAGTAGCGTTGTAAATAACGGCTGACGTATCGTGTAATGGCATGCCATAACAGCTTGGCATCATCTCGGTAAGGAAACTCTGGCAGCACATCAGCATCTACGCCCCGATGCTGAATATTTTGAGGCAGGGCGTGATCTTGAAACGCACAATTTCGATAAGCCTGATTAATTAATTCCAGAGAGGCTGCCCGCGTTGGAGCCATTAGTTGATCGATCGCGCCACTTTCACCTAATAACACCTCATTCCCCCGGGTATTAATCGCTAACAGAAAGCGAAAGTGGGGTCGCAGGAGTTGATACAGGGGGTGATTGGCTGGCAGTTGCCGACAGGTGGCGATCGCAAACGCCTCCATGCCTAGGTGAGTATCACTTAAATGTGAAATCAATTCATGATGGGTAACATCTGCCACCTGAACGTAGAGTTTTGCTCGCATCCAAGCATCGGCATCAGTTCCCACAGGTGGCGGTAGAACCACTCGCCCTGGTTCAACCTGAATCAGGATGGGTTCCAATCCCTGGGACGATCGATGAAATATCGCGATCGGGCTGCCCACATACCGACCAGCTTGCAATTGAGCTGGAGTCAGACCCTGGAGACACGGATAGTCTGCAACAAATAATCGCTGGGTAGTGGTTGCCTCAACCAGATCAATCGGTGTGCCGTCCGACAGTGTACAGGATTGGGCTTGCCAACTTTGCAGGTAGGGTTGATCCGATCGCTGCACTTGTCGGATCACCATGGGGTTTTGTCCAGCTAACCGCTGACGGGCAAATTCCCGATCGCTTAAGCCATGATCACGTTCATAGAGCTGAGCGACAACTGGCTTGGCTCGCCCGTGCTGTTTTAGAGCTTGGTAGAATTGAGTTCGTTGTTGACCTGCCACTTCGGTCTGAGTCAGATTGTCCTTGAACTGTACCGCCTGCACAGACCGCTTCGCCGCTAGCATAGCCAGCATCATAGAGCGCCGTTGTCGGACAAAATCGGCATCAAACTGCTCATTGGGTGGCAGATGGAAATTAAACCAACCCGATTGGAAGATTTCCACATCCGCTAGCAAGGTTGAGAGTTGAGCCCAACCTTCACTCAACGATTGAGACGTTGCTTCCACTTGTCGCCATAACAAGCTCCAAGGCTGGGACACCCGTCCCTGCTTAACCAATTGGCGTGGTAATCCCGTCAGGAGATATTGCCAGATGCCTTCATCACCAATATATGGAAAGATCCGCGCTGGACCTGCTTGATGCAGCGATCGCGGATCGTAACGATATTGACCTTGTTGTTCAGTGGGTGGTAAATGGCTACCCATTCGTTACCTTAAGAACCAGAGGGGGCTTCATCTTTAGGGGCTTCCGAGGGAGTGGCTTGATTCGCAGCGTTGGCCTGTTGTTCACGCTTTTTGCGATCGGCTTTCAGGATATCTTCCATCACCGCTTGGGCTTGAGCTAGCTTATCCAGATTGCCTCGGTACAATTCCAGATCTTTCTGCACCTTATCTTCTGGCAGCTTTAAAGCTGTAGACGCTTGTTTTAAGGCGGCTTCTCGCTGAGCTTCATCCTTCACCAGCTCTGGGTCAACCAGTTCTAGCAAGGTAAATAAGCCCACAGCTCCCAACCGACTATATTTATAGTTAGCATTACTCACGCTCGCGTGAATAGCTCCCTGGAGGTCATCCATAGGGGCAGCGGCAGCCTGTTCAAACCAGGCTAACAAATCTTGGGCTGACTTGGAGTTTGCCATTGACCGCAACCGATCAGCATCGGCGCGATAGCGGTACGGATCATCCTGTAAAGCTTGACACAGACCTTCAAAAATCGAGGCTTTATCCTGCTCAGGACGATACCCTTGCATAAAGCGATCGAACGAAGTCACAACGCCTAATGCATAAAGTGGGTCGTAGCGGAAGTCCACATTGACCGCAAGCAAATGCATTTCTACCATCAGCTCCTCGACAATCCGGCGATAAATCGAGTTAATGGGGCGAGTGTGGATGTTATAAAAGGCTCGCTTGGTGTCGGAAACAGTGCGGACGTTATTCACAATAGGATTTGGGATGGCAGACATATCCTCCATTCTCGCGTTTGATGCGGAGTTTGCCAAGTTTTAAGCCCACCGACTCACAGAAATCCTGAGCGAAAATGGGCTTGTATTCCTGCTAGCGGCGATCAGTAACCATCTGATTGACCGTTCAATGGGCAACAATTCAGCCGATCGCAACCAACATTCCATGACTAAATCTTCGGTTTAGGCAATAGCCGCAGAAATTTAACGATTTGTCCAGTAATTTCCAAACTAATTAAGTGCTGATCCAGGGTAAATCGATAAAAAATTCCACTGGAACCAAGTTGGCGAAACTCAGGTAATTCCTGTAGCTGGTTAATCAGGTAGAAGTCTTCAAAGACAAATTTTTGCAGTTGATAAGCAGCGGCTGGTTCTATATGTTTCAGATCTCGTAAAAATGCCCGTTCGTAGCGAATTTCTAGCCCTTGAGGGAGGTGCATTCTCCGAATAGGAGTCTGCTGCTCTAATGTGTTCATAAGCAACTGATGGAGAATGGTGAACAGAATAGCGGTACAACAATCCCAGCCCTCTCAAACAAGCGGGCATCGCTATAAATGGGGCAACACTCGGAGGGCTTCTTCACGGGTAAAGGTATCTCCAGGTTTTAAGCTTTGCTTGGAAGCTTGAATTGCCTGAATCATAAAGGCATCCAGATAAAGCTCTGAAAGCACTGACCAGATATCGACAAGGTCTTCATCAGATAGTTGATCAATTAGCTGATGGATTCTGGGTCTAAGACTATTGACCATAACGCTAAAACTGCTGCTTTCAGCTAGAAGACATGGCAGTGGTTAGATAGACACCTCTGTTATGGTTAACGTGCCCAAAATTGGGCTGGAATCATCTTCTCGGCAATGAAGTTTAGATGAATTACTCAAGGGTTTTTTGCTATCTCAAAAATAAATTCCGAAGTGAACAGATAGCTACAAGTGAGGGTTGCCTGATAGGATACAATTCCGATCGCCTTTGACCCTTAAGCCCATGACTGGTTTCTCGTTGGCAGACTTTCTCGCCTTTTTTACGCCTGGCAATCTAGTGGTGTTAATTACCCTAACTGCCATTTATGCCCTGTTCAGTTTAGGGCTGAATTTGCAATGGGGCTTCACAGGACTGATTAACTTTGGGCATGTGGCGTTCTTAACTCTGGGAGCCTACACCACCATCCTGCTTAGCCTAAAAGGACTACCGTTGATCTTAGCCGTCGTTGTTGGGGCACTCCTAGCTGCCGGATTAGGGTTAGGAATCGGCATCTCCACCTTACGGTTACGTGAAGACTATCTCGCGATCGTGACGATCGGGGTTTCCGAAGTAATTCGATTAGTGGCGCTGAACGAGGAGTGGTTAACCCGAGGAGCCTTGGGAATTCCCATCCCTAACGATTTATTGCCGCTCGGAGAACTGACGGCTCCTAACTTTGCCAGTCGGTTATTTATGGTGGCAATTTGGACAGCGATTTTTGCTGTGGGCAGCTGGCAGCTTTGGCAGTGGATGCGACGCCCCCCCGACGATCGGGGCAAACCGATAGAAACAACTTCCCCTCCGGCTATCCCTCCAGCAAAATGGCTTTGGGGGATAGGAGTTGGCTTAACTGGAGTGCTGCTTTACCAAGCTGGAGCCTCTAGCCTCCTGTTCAACTACTCCTATAAATCTGGCTTAATGTTGCTGGTAGTCTTGGTAGTCGCCTTAGTGTATTGGCGATTAGAGGTATTAGTAAAATCCCCTTGGGGCCGGGTACTCAAGGCAATTCGGGAAGACGAAGAAGTAGCCAAAGCTTTAGGGAAGAATGTGTTTTGGTACAAGATTCAGTCCTTGATGATTGGCGGAGCGATCGCTGGAGTTGCAGGAGCCTTCTATGCCTGGAATCTTACCTTTATTAACCCAGACGGCTTTATTCCGTTAATTACCTTTTATGCCTGGGTCATGGTGGTATTAGGCGGTTCGGGCAACAATGCTGGCACTTTACTGGGAGCCGCCATTTTCCAAATTTATTTCACTGTCACTCGCTTTGCCTTACCTGCGTTAGTCCCATTAGATGATGCTCGGTTAGGTGCCTTACGGCTGATGGTAATTGGATTATTGTTAATAGTGCTGATGATGGCGCGACCACAAGGCATTTTAGGCAAAAAGGAGGAACTTACCCTTGGTCGATAAACCGTCAAACACTCCTGAGTTTCCCCATCCTGAGCAGACCTCCGCTAGGCTTAACCCGTTACCACCACTAGATCCAGCAGGTCAAAAAGAGCAGACGCCGACAACCCGCCCCGAACTTCCCATCCTCGTTGCTAATGGACTAGTAAAAAACTTTGGTGGGATTCGGGCTGTTGATGATGCGACGATCGAAGTAGCCAAGGGTAGCATCACCGGGCTAATCGGTCCGAATGGAGCAGGCAAAACCACGTTATTTAATCTGCTATCTAGCTTTATCCGACCTGATCAGGGACGGGTGCTATTTGATGGCGAACAGATTCAACAACTGCAATCGCATCAGATCGCCCAGATGGGAATGGTACGCACCTTTCAGGTAGCACGGGTACTGTCTCGTCTCTCTGTGCTGGAAAATATGCTATTAGCCACCCAGCATCAAACGGGGGAAAAGTTTTGGAATACCTGGTTTAAGCAAAAACAAATTGCTCAAGAAGAACGCCAGCAGAGAGAACGAGCCATGACGATTTTAGAGTCGATCGGCTTGCTGCATATGGCACACGAATATGCCGGAGCATTATCCGGCGGACAACGAAAATTACTGGAAATGGGACGAGCTTTAATGAGCAATCCCAAGTTGATTTTGCTAGATGAACCCGCTGCGGGTGTAAACCCAACCCTGATTAATCAAATCTGCGATCGCATTCTAACTTGGAATCGCGAAGGCATGAGTTTTCTGGTCATTGAGCACAATATGGATGTCGTCATGTCCCTTTGCGATCGCGTCTGGGTCTTGGCAGAAGGTCGCAATCTTGCGGCTGGCACTCCGGCTGAAATCCAAGCCAATCCGCAAGTATTAGAAGCATACTTAGGACAGTAAACCCATGGCTTTAACTCAATTTTTTCTCGCGATCGGCGCAGTTCTAGCCGGAATTGCAGTGGCGGGCGGAGCGTTTGCTGCCCATGCTTTGCGAGATCATCTTAGCGATCGCTCTTTAGCCATTTTTGAAACGGGCATCCGCTACCAGATGTATCATGCACTGGCATTACTGCTAGTCGCCCTGCTCCTCAGCCGAGCCGAACTGCCGCCCCTATCATTGACAATCGCAGGCTACGCCTTTATAGCTGGAGTTGCCATTTTTTCCGGTAGCCTCTATGTCCTCAGCCTAAGCGGGATTAAGTGGTTAGGAGCCATCACGCCCTTAGGTGGCGTTGCCTTTATCCTGGGTTGGGCTTGCTTAGCGATCGCTGCCCTCAATTACAAATAACTACCTAATAAAAAAGCGCCTGAAGTTCAGACGCTTTTAAGAATTTAATTCAGAGCATTGATTTACTTCAACGCCTCAGCACCACCGACTACTTCCAGGATTTCCTGAGTAATGGCAGCCTGACGGGCTTTGTTGTAGGTCAACGTCAAACTCGAAATCAGTTCCTTCGCGTTATCGCTAGCGTTGTTCATGGCGGTCATCCGAGCCGCTAATTCGCTAGCTGCCGATTCTTGCATCGCGCGAAGCAGCTGGTTATTCAGGTAAAGGGGAAGCAGAGCATCCAGAATTTGCACTGGATCCTGTTCAAAGATCATGTCCTGAGGATATGCTCGCACTTCAGGGGTCGCTCTCTTAGAACGCTCTACTTCAAACTGCCCACCTCGTGTGGTTAGCCGGAAAATCTCATCATCCTCAGCCACTAAACCTTGCGGATCAAGTGGTAACAAGGTTTGAATTACCGGACGAGAACTAATCAAGGACACAAATCGAGTGTAGACCAGTTCAATCTTGTCTACTTCCTCAGATAAGAACAGCGATAGTAGACCATCCGCAATCTGAGAAGCTTCCGCCGCTGTCGGAATTTGTTCTAAGCCGGTGTAAGTGAGTTCAATCGGTTGTTCCCGGCGCTGGAAGTATTGGGTTGCCTTCCGACCTACCAGAATAAACCGATATTCTAGCCCTTCCGCTTGCAGTTCCTTAGCACGGTTTTCCGCCCGCCGAATAATGTTGGTGTTATAGGCACCGCATAAACCACGATCGCCAGATACCACTAACAATCCGACACGCTTCACCTGACGCTCCTTCAACAGCGGCAGATTTGCTTCTGAGAAGCGGAGACGAGCCTGCAAGCCATAGAGCACTTGCGCCAGTCGATCGGCAAACGGTCGAGTTGCAATCACCTGTTCTTGGGCACGGCGAACCTTGGCGGCTGCCACCAAGCGCATCGCTTCGGTGATCTTCTGAGTGTTTTTAACGGATTGGATGCGATCGCGAATCCCTTTAAGGTTTGCCATAGTGTTATCTCCTTAAGCTGTCAGCCAACAGCTATCAGCCGTTAGTCAGACTGATTACTGACGGCTGATAGCTCAGTGCGGCGTTCTACGCGGCCATGAAGGTCTTCTTGTACTCGACGATCGCACCTTTTAAGATGCCCTCGGCTTCCTCGTTCAGCTCTTTCTTCTGACGAATAATCTCACCATACTGAGGAGCACTATTCTTCAGATAGTCGCGTAAACCTTTCAGGTAATCAGTGACTTTCTCTGGAGCAATGTCATCCAAATGACCATTAATTCCGGCGTAGATCGCCGCCACCTGTTCAGCGACAGACAACGGTGCATACTGAGGCTGCTTCAGAATTTCGCGTAAGCGTTGACCCCGAGCCAACTGGTTCTTGGTCACTTGGTCTAGGTCGGAAGCAAACTGAGCAAATGCTTGCAGGTCATCGTACTGCGCCAGTTCCAGCTTCACCTTACCCGCCACTTTCTTCATCGCCTTAGTTTGAGCGGCTGAACCCACACGGGAGACGGAAATCCCTGGGTTTACGGCTGGACGTAGACCGGAGTTGAACAGGTCAGAAGACAGGAAGATTTGACCATCGGTAATCGAAATTACGTTGGTAGGAATGTAGGCAGACACGTCACCCGCTTGGGTTTCGACGATCGGCAGAGCGGTCATGCTGCCTTCACCCAATTCTGGGCTAAGTTTTGCTGCCCGTTCCAGCAGACGAGAGTGGAGATAAAACACATCCCCAGGATACGCTTCCCGACCGGGCGGACGACGCAGCAGCAAGGACATTTGTCGATAGGCTTGCGCTTGCTTCGACAGATCATCGTATACCACTAGCGTATGCTTGCCTTTGTACATGAAGTACTCAGCCAGGGTTGCTCCAGTATAGGGAGCCAGGTATTGCAGAGCAGCGGCATCACTGGCGTTAGCAGCCACGACGATCGTGTAATCCAACGCACCACGCTCACGTAACACGTTGATCACGTTAGCCACAGTAGAAGCTTTTTGACCGATCGCGACATACACGCAGATCACGTCTTCGCCTTTCTGGTTCAGGATCGTATCCACGGCGATCGCGGTTTTACCCGTTTGACGGTCACCAATGATCAGTTCCCGCTGACCCCGACCCACTGGAATCATCGAGTCGATCGCAGTAATTCCGGTTTGCATGGGTTCGTATACCGATTTCCGGGAAATAATTCCAGGAGCCGGAGATTCTAGCAAGCGGGTTGCAGTGGTGGGAATATCACCTTTGCCATCGATCGGGCGAGCCAGTGCGTCTACAACCCGTCCGATCATGGCATCCCCAACGGGGATTTGAGCGACTCGTCCGGTAGCCGTTACGGTGCTACCTTCTTGAATCTGTCTGCCACCACCCATTAACACCGCACCAACGCTGTCCTCTTCCAGGTTAAGCGCGATACCAACGGTGCCATCTTCAAATTCCAGCAATTCGCTGGACATCGCCTTATCTAAACCATAGACACGGGCGATCCCGTCACCAACTTGTAGCACAGTACCAACGTTGGAGACTTTGACATCCTGGTTGTACTGCTCAATCTGCTGGCGAATAATGCTACTAATTTCGTCAGGTCTGATGCTTACCATGGGAGTTGCTCTTTAGAGGGTTGAATGTTGAAGTTTGTCAGTCTTAAACGATTGGCTCTAGAACATCTAAAAGCCACTCATAATGTAGAACTAAGCATTGCTGAGCCGGACAGAGATCCGCCGCAGTTGACCTCTCAAGCTAGCATCGATAACTTGAGAACCAACTTTAATAATCACGCCACCTAACAGATCCGGTTGAATCTTAGTTTCTAGTTCCACTTGATGGGATCCGGTCATACCGATGACCCGTTCCCGCACCGCTTGTTTTTGCTCTTCTGTGAGCTCAACAGCAGATGTCACTTCTGCCAGCACAGTTTGCCGGAGTTCCCGTAACAGCACCTGATACTGCTTACAGATGCTACCCAGAAAGGCAATGCGGTGATGGTCAACCAGCAACATCAAAAAGTTTTTCATCAAGGGATGGATCTGATCGCCTACAACCTGCTGTAGAACATCCTTCTTACTATCGCCCTTGATAGTAGGATTGGCGAGAAACTGGCTCAGATCCGCTGATTCATTCAGGATCCGGAGCAGTTCACTGACATCTTCACCAAATTTGTCCACCAAATCCTGCGATTTTGCGATCGACATTAAGGCCTCAGCATAAGGCTCGGAGATTCTTGAGGTAATTCCACCCATACTCATCAGGAACCTCCTAACAACGAAATACTGCGATCCACCAAATGCCGCTGGCTATCATCATTCAGGCGGTTAGGCAGTTCTGATTCGACGCGTTGCAGTGCCAGAGCCACCACCCGTTGACGCAACTCGTTCATAATTCGATCTTGTTCAGTGCTGAGGTCTTGAGCCGCAACTTCCCGCATGCGCTGGATATCCTGCTCTGCCTTCGCTAGAATTTCGGCGCTAGCCGTCCTTGCCGCTGCCTCTGCTGCCGCTGTAATCTTCTGCACTTCTGCCTGAGCTTGGGCTAACTTCTGCTGTTGATCAGCTAATGCAGCCGCTGCCGTTTTCTTTCGGGCCTCGGCTTCTTGGATTGCTGTTTGAATCGATTCTTTACGATCGCCCAGGCTCTTGCCCAAGAACTTGCGTCCGAAGTAGAACACAATGGCGTTGACGATCGCTAAGTTGATCAAGTTGGTTTCCAGGATATTGAGATCCAGCCCCCAACCGCCGCCCTCTGCCGCCTCAGAAGCCAGTAGACTAGCTCCTGTTGCCAGCTCTATGAAAATTCCCATATCACTACATCCACGACTGCGCTCTTCACAATTTCGCTATCAGCGACTAAACACCCACCAACAGCTTGCCCAAAATCTGATGGCTCAGTTCTTCGACCTGCTGCTCTAGTGCCTGCATCGCTGCTTGCTTCTGCTGATCTAGCTCTCGCTGAGTTTGTTCGCGCTGAGCTTGGGCTTCTTGTTGAGCGGCGGCAATCTTTTGAGCCGAGAGTTTTTGAGCTTCGGCTTGAGCAGCCGCGATCGTTGCCTGGTATTGCTTCCGGGCCTCAGCGAGTTCTCGCTCATATTGTTGAGCAAGAGTTTCTGCCTTCGCCAACCGCTCACGGGCATCCGCTTCATTCGAGCGGATATATTCACTCCGATCCTCAAGCGCTTTGGTCAGCGGCTTGTAGAACACAATGTTCAAAACAACGGTCAAGAGCAGGAACTGAACTGCCATCAAGGGCAGGGTGGCATCAAAGTCAAACATTACTGTGTTCGATTAGGTTTCTAGGGGCCAGAATTCTGGTTTCAGGCAATCAAACCGCAGCTTGATGCCTGAAACCGGACTGCTGAAGACTTACGCGAAGGGGTTAGCGAACAGCAACACCAGAGCGATCACCAGACCATAGATGGTGAGGGATTCCATGAACGCCAGGGTGAGCAGCAGTGTACCGCGAATTTTGCCTTCTGCTTCGGGCTGACGAGCAATCCCTTCAACCGCAGAACCGGACGCATTACCTTGACCGATACCAGGACCGATCGCAGCGAGACCGATCGCTAGAGCAGCAGCCAACACAGAAGCAGAAGCAATCATTGGGTTCATAATGACTATCCTTGTAGAACTGAATAAACAGACGACAAACAACGTTGAACTCTAGACTTGGACAGTCAGGAAGCGAAAGCCGCACTCTGAACTCATTCCAAAATTCCAGCGTTAATCGAGGAACTTAACTAATGCTCCCCATGCTCTTCTCCGTGACCCTCTAGGGCTTCATGAATGTAAGCACCTGCCAGGGTTGCAAATACTAGCGCTTGGATGGCACTGGTAAATAGCCCCAATAACATGACAGGGAGCGGCACAAACAGAGGCACCAGGAGAACCAGCACCGCTACCACCAATTCATCCGCCAGGATGTTACCAAACAAACGGAAACTGAGGGACAGCGGCTTGGTGAAGTCTTCTAGAATCGCGATCGGCAACAGGACAGGAGTGGGCTGCACATATTTGGCAAAGTAACCGAGTCCCTTTTTGCTGAATCCGGCATAAAAGTATGCCAGAGATACCAGCAATGCCAGCGCGACCGTCGTATTAATGTCATTGGTTGGAGCTGCCAACTCACCTTCCGGGATCTTAAACAGCTTCCAGGGCACTAGCGCACCCGACCAATTGGAGACAAAGATGAATAGGAACAGGGTGCCAATAAACGGAACCCAGGGGCGATATTCTTTTTCACCCAGCTGGTTTTTCGCCAAATCTCGGACAAATTCAAGGGCATACTCCATCAAGTTTTGAATCCCTTGAGGAACCCGTTGAATGTTACGTGTCGCTGCGATCGAGGCAATCAGTAATAGCCCGATCACAATCCACGACACGAGAAACACTTGTCCGTGAACTTTGAGATTGCCAATGTGCCAATAGAAGTGTTGACCAACTTCTAAACTGGCAAGATGAGGAATCGAAGTAGTGAGAAAACTTAGCATTTGACTCTGAGCGGTTTTCCCAGATGGTTCAGGGAGTGGAAAGGTCTGGCGTTGCTTGACTAGTGAGAGTCAGAAGGCATCAAGCTTCGGAACATGTAAACGATGAGCGTGGCTTTGTAGGTAAGAAAACCTAAAAAAACTGGTAGGACATGTAGCTGATTCCACTGAGTTGCCACTATAATCAGCCCAATAAAAATCGCTAAATGAGACTTACCAATTTGCTGCTTTTGCTTACCCAGTTGCTCAACGTTTCTAGCCAATACTTTCAAGTAAACCACACCTGTGCACGCTCCAAGTAAATAATTCAGAGCGATGTTGAGAGAGTAGAAAATCCATACAGAGGCAAAGATCACCCCTATTAGAACTAGCGTGATGATAATCAATTCCTGCTGAAGTTGGTAAAACTCCTGCATAGAATCGTTCGGTTCCTCTGACAGGGAACTGACTTGAGGTTCATCACTCATTACAGGTACGGCTCAGCAATCAGTAAAGGCTGGGGTGCTGTCACGGCAAGCGACCGAAACTTGCTAAAAGTTTCAGGCGAGAATCTTGCACGTTTCAGACCCTGAGAAATCATATCACGCAGCGAGTAATAATACTTAACGTGAATGAGGAGTCAATAGAATTAATCCTTGCTCAAACAACCCTCTGACTTGAGCCAGATCAATTCCCACTGTTGTTAGGAGAGCCTGAACAGATTGCCGCTCCTGGTTTTGGTCACAGGCTTGTAGAAACGCCAACTCCTCTGCCGATAAGTTGATCACCTGATACTCATAGTTAAACAGGCATTGGCTAGGCCAACTCTCCATACAAGGATTGCGATCGGGAATGGCTTGCAGCAGTTCCGTATCGTTTTTCCAGTCATAACGAGGCAAGGGAGGTCGCCCCAGGAAAAACTCATAATGGGTGATCGCGTCTGGATTTAACAATTCTGCCAGGCGGTAACGTTGGCGATCGCTTAACTGGCTTGCCCGTTCTAGCAATTCCGTTTCTTTGCCGATTAACGGTTCTAGTTGCCAGGAACGGGGATTCGAAAACCCGAGGAACTCCAGTCCCGAAGCATCAATTAACTCAAACAGCGTATTGACGTTGTAATCAATCTCTTGGGGATGGACATACATATCCGCAAAACATTCATCCCGATGGTTATCGAGTGCCCAGCGTTCATTCTCACGCTTCAGCAATCGGTTAGTTTCGGGCAACGAAGCAAAAATTTGCCGTCCGACTTTGACCCCATCCTGATAGTCCCCTTGCCGATCGCCCTGAAGTAGCCCGATCGCTTCTTGCATCAACTTAATTTCCCAGCGTCCTAATTCGCCGTAGACGAAAATATGCATGATGCCACCAGGAGCCAGCTTCCGAGCCAAGGCCTGAATTCCTCGAATCGGATCAGGGGTATGGTGCAGTACGCCGACACAGTTAATCAGATCAAATTCACCCGGAAGTTGATCGACCTCAAATAGACTGAGGTGATGAAATTCCACCCGATCGCTACAACCAGAGCGCTGACACCGTTCTTTTGCCACCGCTAAGGCTCCGGCACTCAGGTCGATCGCCGTTACTTGTGCCTGGGGATTTAAATAGACTAAATATTCTGTGCCACAGCCAGTCCCACACCCAGCATCCAGAATGCGAATCGCCTGGGTTTCGGGTTTCCGTCCAGTACAAAAGCTATAAGCGGCTAACCAATTCCAGCGCCAGTTATAACCCAGTGGCGGTTCATCCTGTAACGGTTCAGGCGGGAAAGGATAAGTATCGTAAAGTTTTGCAACAGCAGTGCTAATGCGTTGAGCGTCAGTCATGGATTAATTGTCGGTAGGTTCGTCACTTGCGCACTCTCCACTATCTACTATTTCCGGATCCCTTCGTGCGTTCATTTCTGGCGGTTATGTCCTTTTGTAACAAAACATTTCTGGCTTCTCAGTTAAGTTACCTAAATCTTCTATGATCTGACGATAAATCGAGCGTTCGGGTTCTACATACTTTTTAATAAAAAAGTCGTTGTGCCTGAATCGTTCTAATCTAATTATTGAGCTGGTTGACCCTGCACCGTTACCCCTGGAGGTCTTGATAGGAGCCTTGTCCATGGTTGAATAAGGTTTCTGAATGGTTGTCAGGTGACACGCTGGTCAGATTTAACGCACTTAACGCACTTAAACGATCCGCATAGGGAGCTTTTGAAATCCAATGAGTGTTAAAGCAAGTGGTGGAAGCTCGGTTGCACGCCCAAATCTTTATCAGACCCTGCCAGTCGCAACAATTTCCCAGGCTGAACAACAAGATCGGTTCCTGGGACGGGGTGAGCTAGATGAGCTAGCACGCTACTTCAGTTCCGGCGCAAAGCGATTGGCGATCGCAGAAACGCTGACTCGCAATTCGGAAATTATTGTCTCGAGAGCTGCCAACAGCATCTTTGTGGGTGGCTCTCCCATGTCATTTTTAGAAAAACCAGCTGAAGCCCCTGTAAAAACCGGGGGGGGCGTCGTCATGACGGCGCAAGAAGGCATGAAACTGGGCACCGTGACCTACGTGGATGCGAAAGGTGGCGGCGGCGGTGGTGGCATTTTGGGAGGTTTGCGCTCAATCTTCAGTACCACTGGAGATGGTGGTCCAACTCCGCCTGGTTTCCGCCCGATTAACGTCTCTCGCTATGGTCCGAGTAACATGGCGAAATCGTTACGTGACCTGAGTTGGTTCCTGCGCTACACCACCTATGCGATCGTGGCAGGAGATCCTAATATTCTGTCGGTCAACGTGCGCGGTTTACGGGAAATCATTGAACGGGCTTGCTCTGGCGAAGCCACGATCGTCGCGCTACAAAAAATGAAGGCAGCCGCGTTGGGCTACTTCCGGGATGATCCAGAAGCGCAAACGGTTGTGGGTCAATATTTTGATGTCACACTGACTGAATTTAAAGCACCCACGCCTTCAACCAAGCTACGTCAGCGTCCTTCTGCCGACCTGCAAGGCTTACAGCTACCTCAGATCTATGCCGTTGCAGCTGAGCGTCGTCCTAAGTTTGTGATGAAGCCAGGGCTATCGGCAACCGAAAAGAATGAAGCGGTCAAAGCGGCTTATCGCCAAGTGTTTGAGCGCGATATTACCCGAGCTTACTCCTTAGGGATTTCTGATCTGGAATCTAAGGTCAAGAACAACGAAATCTCCATGAAGGAGTTTATTCGTCGTCTTGCCAAGTCACCGCTGTACCGCAAGAACTTCTTTGAACCCTATATCAATAGCCGAGCACTGGAACTGGCATTCCGCCACATCTTAGGTCGTGGTCCCGGTTCCCGTGAGGAAGTGCAGAAGTACTTCTCGATCGTTTCCAACGGTGGTCTACCGAAATTGGTTGATGCCCTGATCGATTCTCAGGAATACGCCGATTACTTCGGGGAAGAAACCGTTCCTTACCTGCGTGGTTTAGGTCAGGAAGCTCAGGAATGCCGGAACTGGGGACCGCAGCAAGACCTGTTTAACTACAGTGCGCCATTCCGCAAAGTTCCTCAGTTCATCACCACGTTTGCGGCTTACGATCGCCCGCTACCCGATCAACATCCTTACGGGGCGGGTAACGATTCCCTGGAGATTCAGTTTGGCGCCATCTTCCCGAAAGAAACTCGCAACCCCAACTCCAGACCTGCACCCTTTGGTAAGGATACTCGCCGGATTCTGATCAATCGGGGTCCTGCTGTGAACAGCCAGGTTTCCAATCCCGGTTCTCGGGGCGTGGCTCCAGGAACCCTAGGACCCAAGGTGTTCAAACTTGACCAGTTACCGAACTTTACTGGCATCGCCCGTCGGGGTCTGTTTGGGGAATCTAGCTCCAGCTCTAGCCTGAAAGGGATTAGCACCAAGTTCTCGGAAAGTTCTACCCAAGCGGTGATCCGGGCAGCTTATATCCAAGTTTTTGGGCGGGAAGTGTATTCCGGTCAACGGCTATCGGTAGCTGAAATCAAGCTGGAAAACGGCGAAATCACTGTGCGGGAATTCATTCGTCAGTTGGCGAAATCGAATACCTTCCGCAGCATGTACTGGACGCCGCTCTACATCATGAAAGCGGTAGAGTACATTCATCGGCGGTTGTTGGGTCGTCCGACCTATGGTCGGCAGGAAACCAACAAATACTTTGATATTTGTGCCAAGAAAGGTTTCTATGCCTTGATCGATGCCATTCTGGATAGCCCAGAGTATAGCGAAGCATTTGGGGAGGACACCGTTCCTTACGAGCGCTACCTGACCCCCGCCGGTTTAGCCTTACGGACTACCCGAGTCGGCGCGATCGCGGATAAAGGTGCCAAAGTTGCGAAGGAAGAAGCGACTCGCTTTATTGAACTGGGTGCTGTTTCCGAAATTCGGACTGAACCCGACATTCAATTCCGGATTAACCAGGGTGTGACCCGGAAGCGCGAACAAACGAAGGTCTTCAAGCTCACTGGTTTGAACGACAAGGCAAATCTGAAGATCGTCGTTGGCGCTGCCTATCGTCAAATCTTCGAGCGGGATGTCGCTCCTTACATTATTAAGAATGAGTTCTCGGTGCTAGAGACTAAACTCAGCAACGGCGACATCAGTGTGAAGGAGTTCATCGAAGCTCTGGGAACGTCCAGCTTGTACATTCGGGAATTCTATGCTCCCTACCCCAACACCAAGGTGATTGAGTTAGGAACGAAGCACTTCCTGGGTCGGGCGCCACTGGATCAAACTGAAATCCGCAAGTACAACCAAATCCTGGCTACCCAAGGCTTGCGTGGCTTCATCAACAACATGGTAACGAGTGCAGAGTACGGTCAAGCATTTGGAGAGGACACCGTTCCTTACAACCGCTACCTAACACTGCCTGCCGCAAACTACCCCAATACACAAACGCTGTACAACCGACTGACCAAGCAAAATCGCAGCCTTGTTGTGCCTAGCTTTGAGCCAACCAATTCCCGGTTGGATGTAGCGAAAATGCCTTTAACGGGTAAAGCGATCGCGGACTTAGCGGCTCAGTCTCGGGCGAGCCAATCTTACGTGGAAGTTGGTCGCTCCTACGGCAACCTCGCTGTATCCGTTGAAGCCGAAGCCGCCACAAGCCGGCAAACCGCTCGGATTCATCGGGTGACTCAGGGAATGACTCAGGTTGAACTAGAACCTGTGATTAATGCCCTGTACTGTCAAGTGCTAGATGTATTTGGTGGGCAAGTACCCGAACAGTTCCGTAGTGCTGAGTTAGAAGCCAAGCTGCGGCTGGGTGAAATCTCAGTGCGAGAATTTGTCCGGACTTTGGCAAGCTCCGAAACCTACAGCCGTCGCTTTTACATGCCTTATCCCAGCCAGAAGGTGGTTGAACTCATGTTCCGCCATCTGTTGGGACGCGCCCCAGCGACCCAAGCTGAACTGCAACAGTACAACGATCTACTGATTGGTCAAGGGCTAAAAGCAACAGTGGATGCCATGGTAAACAGCGCTGAATACATTCGTTACTTTGGCGAAGACGTTGTGCCATACAAGCGCATTCCTACCCTACCAGCTGGAAACTACTTGGGTAGTGTTAAGCAGGATACTGATCTAGTGCAGTAATTATTCAGGGTTGATCTATCTAATTCAACTTAGGCAGGTCAACCCCATGTTCACACCTTGAGATGCTAAAACGGCAACCTCTCGATCCAACTAGCGATCGAGAGGTTTTTTCATCAGTCATGTTGAAGCAAACTCACCTCAATCAAGCCTTACAACTCAGGAAAGGCATACATCACAGCCCCCGTTTTAGAGTCGTTTTGGATATCCGCATGACCTTTTTTCGCCATACCTAATAGTGTCGCTTCCACATCTGCAAAATCCGCTCCCGTATCTGCAACTCCTTGGGTCACAGAAATTTTACCGCCCCTTACCTGAGCTGCTTTAAGGAGTTTCATTCTCAGTTGTTCCACTGTTAGCTTCGATGACGACGGTTGATACACACGCGCGATCGCTGGCTGATCGTATGCATAAGCACTACCCAAGCGCCGACTAGTTTTGATGTTATGTTCATCAACCATTTCAGGAATCAGAAACAAATCGATCAACTGCCCAATGCCAAAGAATCCCCCTGTGAGTAACCAGAGAAATCCAGATATCATCTTGCCGTTGTAGAACCGATGCAGCCCACCAATGCCCAGGAAAATCGAGAGCCACAGTAGATAAGAGGTGCCCTTACTATTCATCTTGTCATCCTCAACTAGCCGATATGTTCTAAAGTCAACATAGGCTTAACTTCACAAGCGCGAAGATCGATCGCAGAATGGAAAGCCGAACTTTTATAGGTGTACTTTCCTGATTGACAAAAGTGACTAGAGTTTGAGCCGGAAATTTTAGAATTGGAACGTGCTAACGATAACTCCCATGCTTGATTTAACTCCTGCCTTACCAACCTTTGTCATTACCTTGCGAGAAGGGGTAGAAGCTGCGCTGGTTGTGGGGATTGTGTTGGCTTATTTGCAAAAAGCAGAACAAACCCAACTGAATCCTTGGGTCTATAGCGGGATTGGCAGTGGGCTGTTGGCCAGTATTGGTGTCGGTAGTGTGTTTGCATGGCTGTTTCAACTATTGGGTTCGACCAATCAGGTCTATGCACCAGTGTTCAAACCCTTGCTACAAGTGGGGTTTGGACTAGCCGCGATCGCCATGTTGAGCTGGATGCTGATCTGGATGACACAGCAGGCACGGCTATTGAAAAGCCAGGTTGAGGGCAGTATTAGTTACACCCTGACCAGTGGTGATCGGGCAGGTTGGGGAATTTTTGGCTTGATCTTTATTGCCGTATTAAGAGAAGGCTTTGAAACTGTGCTCTTTCTGGCTGCTAAGTTTCAGCAGGGCTGGATGCCATTATTGGGAGCGGTGACGGGTCTACTGGGTGCCGTCGGCATTGGGATTTTACTCTTTCGGTTAGGGATCAAGATTAACCTGCGTCAGTTCTTCCAGGTCATGGGCATATTTCTGCTGCTGATTGTGGCTGGACTGGTGGTTTCTGCCCTGGGACATCTGGATCTAGCCCTTGATCGCCTCACCACTATTCACCCTACTGCCAATTTTTGTATTTTTAGCGATCGCCTCGCTGATCCACCTTCCTGTATCCTGGGTCCGCTATTATGGGACACCGGCTATCTCCTACCAGAGCGCCAATTTCCTGGTATTGTCTTTCATACCTTATTTGGGTATGAGGATCATTTGTTTCTGATGCAGGCAATTGGTTATGTCTTATTTCTCGGCACGATCGGAATCATTTATTTATACAGTCTCACGGGATGGGGTAGTGCCAAGGCAGTCGTGCCATCACCCCCATCTGCTGGGTCCGCTCCAGATTACAGGGGATAAGTGAGGCTGATCACCCCCAATCGGCTAAAAAGGATTTAAAACTTAACCACAGGATGTTTCCCTAACCGTATTTTTTCCTGGGTCTGGTCAAACTCTGGTCCCAGCAGTGCGTAACTGTACCCTTCGCAACAAAACATCGGAAATGCTAAGGTTAATTTAAGATTAAGACAAATTCAATCCTGCTTTAAGGTAGACGCTTCAAGGTTAATTCCAGGTTAAGATTGTTAATCCTTAGCAGTATTAAAAACTCAGTTTGAGGGAGAGGGATTAGATGGAGCGTACTGATTTTTTGTTTCCCCGTTCCCGCTACCGGGGTGACGTCAAACCAGAAAATTTGGTGTTTAATGCCAATCTGCAAGAGTTTTCCCAGCGAGTCAGCTACATCACTTGCTTGGAGACAGGCGGCAAGCTGACCCCTGAAGAATCCTACAAACAGATTAAAGCTCTATGGAAACAACTCAAACGTAGCAAGAAAGAGTTGGGCATTGGGCACTCTCCCTTTGATGGAGGACCAGCTTAGGGTGCTGTTCAATCAATTTTGTCAGACCGAAGACTGGTAAAGTTGTCTCACCAATAGGAAACTCGATCGCTTGAAGTCCGCTGTAACCGTGGCTATGCCGCAGAGGACAACGCTGTCGCCATGACCTTTTGATAATAGTGCCGTAATTGCCGGGTTGCAGCGGACCAGCCCCAGCGTTCAGCTTCCTGGCGAGCATTGCGCCGTAATGTTTCACGTTCATCTGCTCGGGCTAATAATCGTTGGGTTGCCGCGATCGCCCCAAGGTCATCGGCAGGATCAAACAAATAACCATTTACCCCATCTTCCACGATGTCAGGGATGCCACCGGAACGAGCGGCGACGACTGGGCACCCAGCTGCCATGGCTTCTAGTAGCACTAAGCCTAGAGTTTCGGTGCGGGAAGGAAACACAAAGGCATCCGCAGAGGCAAAGGCAGAGGCTAATTCTTGTCCTTGCAGGTAGCCCACGAAGTGAGTCGGTGTATCAGCAAAATGTTTTTCTAAGGCTTGACGATGCGGTCCATCTCCAACGAGTGCCAACCTAGCACCGGGAATTGCCTCTAGAACAGGTTTAATCCGATCGACTTCTTTCTCGGCTGACAACCGCCCCACATACAACAATAACGGTTGCTCGGGATGTCCCTGGCTCAGGCGCGATCGCATTTCTTGACTCGCCAAGTGGGGTTGGAATAATTCCGTATCGACTCCCCGTTGCCAAAGATCCGTTCGTTCAATTCCCCGTTCAGACAGCGTTTGTACCATTGCCGTCGAAGTACAGAGATTGAGAGCCGCCTGATTATGCGCCGCTTTGAGTAACTCCCATAGCAAGCCTTCTAACATTCCCAAGCCGTAATGTTGCAGGTACTCCGGCAAATGGGTGTGGTAGGAAGCTACCAAAGGAAGATTACGAGTTTTGCTATACAGCAAACCGGAGAGTCCTAAAACAGCCGGATTCACAATATGGACAAGATCGGGTTGAAATCGATCTAACGCCCGCCCGATCGAGGGACGGGGTAATGCCAGCTTTAACTCTGGATATAACGGTAACGGAAACCCAGAAACTCCATAGATTTTGGCTCCTTTATATTCCTTCAATCCGCCATCGGGCGACACGACCAACACTTGATCCCCTAATCGTTGTAGGTGATCAACGGTATGTTTTAGGCGCGTGACAATGCCATCAACCTTAGGCAAAAAGGTTTCAGTAAATAGGGCAATTCGCATAAACAGATTGAAAATCCAGGGAGTAAGGGGCAGGAGTTGATCAGCAAGAGCTAGGGATACCGTTAACGTACTGGCGTTATTCGTCCCTAGCTCCTGATATCTAGCTCCTAAAGGTTATCTGCTCCAGGTGACCTTCGGCAGAATTTGAGTTTCATCCACACGTTGCTTATATTTAATCGCAAAGTTCAGCAAAGAATCGAGTAGAGAATCGGAGAGATAGTGCGGTTGCAGTCCCAAGTTCAACAAATTGGTGTTCTTGGCATTGAAGTAATGCTCTTCCTTCTCAATCCGTGGGTTTTCCAGGTGTTTCACTTCCACCTTCAAGCCCATCGCACCGCCAGCCTTCTCTACCATCAGCGCTAAATCGCCAACACTGAACTGCTCTGTGAACTGGTTGAACACCCGGAACTCACCAGGATTAGCAGGGGTAGCGATCGCCAACTCAATGCACCGTACCGTATCCCGGATGTCTAAGAAGCCACGAGTTTGACCACCCTTACCGTAGACCGTCAGGGGATGTCCGACCGCAGCTTGAATACAGAAGCGGTTCAGCGCTGTACCGAATACACCGTCATAATCCAACCGGTTAATTAGGAGTTCGTCCATCCCAGTTTCATCGGTCAGAACGCCATAAACCACACCCTGATTCAAATCCGTTGCCCGTAGTCCCCAAATCCGGCAGGCAAAATGAATATTGTGGGAGTCATGTACTTTACTCAGGTGATACATGCTACCCGGCTGTTTCGGATAGGGCAGAGTATCCTTACGACCATTATGTTCGATCGTGATGTAGCCTTCTTCAATATCAATATTGGGTGTACCGTATTCACCCATCGTCCCCAGTTTGACCAGATGACAGTCGGGGAAGCTCTCTTTCATGATGTAGAGCAGGTTCAGCGTCCCCACAACGTTATTCACCTGGGTGAGTACCGCGTGCTCGCGATCGATCATGGAGAAGGGAGCTGATCGTTGTTCACCAAAGTGGACGATCGCCTCTGGCTCAAACTGATGCAGCGCTTTGCTGAGAAAGTCGTAGTTGGTAATGTCGCCAATGAAGAGATCAATAGTCTTGCCAGTCAGATCATGCCAGCGTTGCAACCGTTTTTGGATTGGCGCGATCGGGGTTAAGGTGTCTACACATAACTCCGCATCCCAGTGCCGACGCACCAAGCTGTCTAAAATTCCAACTTCGTAACCTTTATTTGACAGATAGAGTGCAGTTGCCCAACCGCAATAGCCGTCACCACCAATAACTAGGACTTTCATCTTGCCAAATCATGCTTGCTTGCAGATACTCGCTCAATCTATCAGGTTTATGTACCCTCTGAACCAAGAATTTATCTCCAACATTCCCAACGAAGCACCGTAGAATCGAGATGCTGATTTATCGTGATCCTTGTTCATGACCTATTGCCTCGGAATCGTCACGACCCACGGTTTAGTGATGGCAGCGGACTCCCGCACAAATGCTGGAGTTGATTATATTTCCACCCACCAAAAGCTATTCGATTTCTCGCAACCAGGGGAACGAGTGATTTTAATTTCCACCGCTGGGAACCTCTCAGTAACTCAGGGAACCTTAACCTTACTGCGGCGAGATTTAATTGCGAAAGCCGAGCCTAATCTCCATACATTGCCCACTTTATATGAGATTGCTCGTTATATTGGCGCTAAAGCTCGCGAAATTCAAGAACAAGATCGTCCCTGGTTAGAGAAAGATCATATTGATTTTCAATGTAGTTTCTTGCTGGGAGGTCAGTTACCCGGAGAAGAACCTATGCTATATCTAATCTATAGCCAAGGTAACTGTATTCAGGCATCAAAAGACACGCCATTTTTACAAATTGGCGAAGCTAAATATGGTAAGCCAATTCTCGATCGGATTCTGACGTTTGAAACTCCGTTAGAAGCAGCCGCCAAATGTGCGTTGCTGTCGATCGATTCCACAATGAAATCAAATATTTCCGTGGGACCACCGATTAACTTAATGATGTATGAGAAAGATAGCTTCAAAGTTCGCTATGAATTGAAGCTCAAGCTGGGTGCCCCTTACCTCGCTAAAATTCGGCGATTATGGGAAATTTCGCTGAATGAAGCCTTTGAACGAATGCCCGACGTTGATTGGGAAAATTATCTCAATGTACCTGAGGAATTGGGAGCAACCGATCAATGAGAACGGCTACACAGCCGGTTTTATTCCCAAGCTTCCAATTCATTCACCCAATATTGAACTAAGGCGATCGCCTGACTCCGCCGAGCTTCAAACGTAGCAGCGACCCAAATTAATAGCAATCCCAACACAATTCCCAGTGCCCACAGTAACAGAGAATAGTTATTAATAAATAACCAGAGTTGGCGCAGCACTCTAAATAGGAAGGTTAGCGTCCCAATATATAGAAAAGCCCGAACTCTTAAGACTAATCCAGCCATGACCAGTCCAATGCTTAGTAGAATGGTCAGAAATCCTTGCCAAAGGCTGAAATCGGATTGATAGAGTGCGGTTAAACAAAACATTCCCGTTGCTAAACACCGTAAAAGATGGCGTTGTTCTTTAGCCGAGGGCGATCGCAAATCTGGGTCGACTTCAGCCACATATAGCAACGAGCCGGTAAGTAACGTGACATACCAAAGGGGATCAGTCAGCGATCGTTCGGCAAAAAATCGCACAAATGCCCAATCGGCTAATAAAACACTTAAATAGCTAAGACGCACTTGTAATTCCGACTTGGCAATCCAGGCATAGAATCCCGCTGTAATTAGCAAACTGGGAATGCCAATTCCGACTGACGTTATACAAATAATTGCTCCCGGTAATAGAATGGCGGATTGTTGCCAGGGACGAGCCGACCACCCCCACGATCGCCACGGCAAGTGATACAGCAGTAGGCTAAATCCACTCGAGATCGTGGCTCCCCACAATAGTAGAAACTGATTTGAGAGCGAGTGATTGAGTAAGTATGAAATTGTCCAAATAATCTCCAAAACTCCGGCATAAATCCAATTCTCATGATGGCGACCTTGCCAAAGGGCATAGATTGCTAGGACAACCATGACAGTAGTCCAAACCGGAATGCCATTGTCACTTAACAGCGCCAATGGGGCGGATAATGCCAGTACACTGCCACCCGCCCAATGCAGCTCCGCGATCGCGGAGAATTCCCCATCACTCAAGCGTAAGTACGGGAACAGCCACCGACGACACACTTGGTAAACAACGGCGATCGCCGCGGCTAATGCGGCTAGCAGGGTTAACCCATCACCTGCCTGTCCTCCCGTTGCCTGCATTAACTGATAAATCAGCAGTTCATAGGCTCCAGTCGTGAAAATGGCTAGAGCCAATAGGATCAATGGTTTAAAGCTGGGCTGCCGCCGACCAATGCCAATTCCTGTCAAAGCAGCTGCCAGAGTATAGAGTCCAGTTGTGGCTGTGAAGGGTTGATGGATCAGAACCACAGTGAGTCCGGCATACACGATCGGGATAATATGCCAGCTTCCATAAGGAGTCACTCGTTGTTCAGAGGATTCTCCAGTCAGTACGCGAACACTGTACCAATCCCCTGCAAACTGAGTCGCTAAACCTAAAGCCGCATTGGTGATCGCCAAATGTTCCCATGATCGACTGGTCAAAGCAATGCCACCCGCTACCAGTAATTCTGTACCCCAAGCCAAGCCCATAAATCCGAAGTCAGTCGGGCGTTGCCAAAGGCGAAACAGAATCGCACTCGTGGTTAAGGTCAGCGATCGTAGGAGGTTGGGAAAGCCAAGATTCCACGCCACAAAGGTTAACGCTGTCCCAAAGGTCAGAATCAACAGACTAACTGTTGTCAGTACACTAGCCCAAGCATCAAACGCCAGAGCATAAAGCTGAAGTAGCTCAGGCTGTTGCCGCTTTGCCCAAAACCGTAATAGCCAAAGTGACCATAGAACAATTGCCAGCCAGGTCGCCGCATCAATTGTGGGACGGAAGTATTGCCAGGCGATCGTACTCGCAAACGCTAATCCCACACCTACCGTTAAAACAACAACTAACCAGTGGCGTAGCCGCTGCGCATTGATGACCATTAATCCAGTTCCGGCTCCCAGGCTGATTAAGAGCGGATGAATCTGGGCGTAGGTGAGAAACTGTGCCATGAAGATTGCCGTTACGGCTAATCCACTGGCTAATCTGGGTTGAGCGAACCGGGGAAAGCGACTTAATCCTGTTAGTAGCAACGGCACAAGCAACCAGAATAAGCCCCAACCAGCATTCATTCCAGGCTTCACTTGATTGCTAGACCAGTCATAAATCGGATTGAGGGCATTGAGGAAGAGCGGGTAACTAATTCCCGCTAACCCCAATCCCAAATACCAGCTACTTTGCTGCCAGAAACTATTTCTCGCCAGGACACATAGACCCCACTCTAAAACCACTCCAGCCAGCAAAACCAATGCCCAATAAAGACTACCCAACCGGGGATAGACCCAGTCCACCCAGGAAAGCACCGTGAGTACGCCTGTGATATGAGTTAGGTAGACTAACGCTCGATCACCCGGTTGCCGTTTCAGCAACACTCCGGTCAGAGTGCAGGCAGAGAGCACTAAATAGACCGATCGCACCCATGGGCTCAGAATGCCGACCGCCGCTAATGTTAAACCTAATAGGAGAGCTAGTCGTTCAGTCGTATCCGCTAACATGACATGCTCTCGTCGCCGCAGCCAGAACGCAGACCCAACCATCACCACCACATAGGGAAATAGTCGCAGTCCAATCAATTGCCACGGTAGCAAGGATTCTCGCGCTATCTGGCTAGTTACTGCCACCACTTGTAAGCGTTCCGGTAGCGGCATCAACAGCCACAATAGAAAAAACGCTTGCAATCCAACGAGCCAGAATGCGATTAAATCCTCAATTCGCCAGTGTCGCTGTATCCGATCGCCCAATAGCCACAAGCCCAAACCACTAACTGCGATCGCCTGCCAAGGAGGATTGGCAGGAATCGCCACTAGCCAGCCGATCGCCAGCAATCCCACTCCAGCTTGCGACCAACCGAAACGGGGACGCTGCCGACTCAACCAACACAGCAACCAACCGGAAATTCCCAGCGCTAATCCCAGTTGGTTAACCGGGACACCGGCTCGGAAAATTGCCCGCCCAATCAGGAGCAAACTGGCAAAGGCGATCGCTACAATCCCGACATCAACCCGTTCTTGGGATTCGTTATCTGAGGATTGCTGCCAGTGAAATAGGAAAGCTGCCGTGCCAATACTGCCAATGTAGGTCGCTATTAAGGGAAAACCGGGAATTGCCCAACCCCACTGCAACCAGTTCAATCCCCAGTAGTTCAGCAAATTACGGCGGGGGCTAGTTCGCAATAGCCAAAACATAATTGCGGACAACATCAGACCCGCAACCACAGCGACAACAATTCCCACCGGAGATTGCCAAAGCTGAAAGCCATCCATCATCCAAAAGTTGACTGGGATGATCAGCAGCGTGGTGATCTGTAACATCCGACTCGTCACCCGCAAGTTTTCTTGTCGCCCTGTCCAGCTACTGGCTACCCAAAAAATAATCGTATAAACCAATAAAATACCGTACTGCCCGATCGCCGAAAAATTCTGCCATTGGGTTGCCGCCAACACTCCCGATGACACCACCACCATAAACACGCCCAGAAACAGCAGCCAGATCACACTGATCTCTGCCATTAAGGAACTCAGAAGTTGCGGTACCAGCTGAGTAGAGGCTTTGGGAGTGGCAGGTCGTTCTCGTTCTGGTCGAGGGCGAGGAGGTAAAAAATCCTGGGGAGTGGGGGTCGCTGTAGGAGGCAGAAAATCATCCGACGTATTGCTGGAAGGCGTCGATCGCACAACCGGTTGAGGGAGAGGACAGGTCAACTGCGAGCGGGCGATTCGTCGCACCTCAATGTCGGAAATCAGTCCTAATTGCAGCCAGGCGTCCAATCCTGGCAATAGCTCCGGCTGATGGGCTGAAACTGTTACCTCAATGCGCACCGATCGATTCGGTTGATCCGTCATAGTCGATTTCCAGCAAACGCTTCACCATCATGGCGGATACCTGAGAATTTCATGCCATGATTGCAACACTTTGTTGACTGGACGATCGCCCCTGCCTGTTGGGAGTTGACTTTCACTGTCAGGTTTTGTAATTCAAACTTTAGTACTAGGATAATGACGAACTCTTATGACGCGATCGCAACGGTATCAAGAATTACTTCGAGCAAATCTGACTGGCTATTTATTCATGTTGCCAACAATTTTGGTGTTGGGAACGTTTGTTATGCTACCGATTCTTTATGCCGTATTTCTATCGTTACAGAAGGTGCAATTGTTGGGAGGAATTGAATATGAATTTGTGGGTTTTCGTAATTTCTCCCGCCTTTGGCAAGATGAACGAGTCTGGATCGCCTTAAAGAATACAGCTGAATATGTGGCGATCGTCGTGCCCGCCCAAACCCTATTAGCCTTACTATTAGCCACTACCTTAAATGCCGGAATTAAAGGAAAAAATTGGTGGCGGATTATTTACTTTCTACCAACCATTACCTCGTCGGCAGTATTAACCCTAATTTTTATGTGGATTTATAACACTAATGGTTTACTGAATCATGGGTTAGCGGCGATCGGTTTACCAACTTATAACTGGCTAGGCGATCCTGCGGTTGCCCTTAAAGGCATTATGCTGATGAATATCTGGTCAACGGCACCATTTTTTATGGTAATTTATTTAGCCGCGCTTCAAGATATTCCCCAGTCATTGTATGAAGCTGCCAAAATTGATGGGGCGAGTCAGTGGGAACAATTTTTGTTTATTACTTTACCGCTGCTGAAGCCAGTTACCTTCTTTGTTGTAGCTATGGGAATCATTGGGACGTTTCAATTATTTGATCAATCCTATATTTTCTCAAATGGCTCAGGTGGTCCCAATAATGCCACGCTCACCTTAGTATTATTAATTTATCAGTATGTGTTCCGAGATTTACAAATGGGCTATGCTGCTGCGATCGCCTTTGTTCTTGCCGCGATTATTATCCTAGTTACGTTGATACAACAACGACTATTTACCGATTCCAACAACCTGTAAACAATCAAATTCGTCAACTTTCTACCAGTATGACTAAATTAAAAATCCCCTGGCTAAAAGGACTACTTTATTTACTACTCTGTTTTTACGCCATAATTACGCTAATCCCATTTCTGTGGGCTTTATCCGCATCCTTTAAATCTCTATCAGAAATTGCCAGTGGTACGATTAATCTGCTTCCTCATCAATTTACATTAGAAAATTACAAACAAATCTTTCTAGAAGAGCCCTTATTTCCCCGCTGGTTACTCAACAGTCTGATTATTGCCGTCAGTGTAACAATCCTCAATTTAATCTGTAATTCTCTAGCTGGATATGCACTTGCACGACTCCAGTTTCATGGCAAGCAATTTTGGTTTTTCCTAGTGCTGGCGGTTTTAGCTGTTCCAGCTCAAGTTACGCTCATTCCCACCTTTCTCATTCTCAAAAGCCTAGGTTGGCTAAATTCTTATCAGGGTATGATCGTGCCATCTATGGTCAATGCCACGTTTATTTTTATGATGCGACAGTTTTTTGTCAATTTTCCCTTGGAATTGGAAGAAGCTGCGGCTCTAGATGGACTCAATCGATTAGAAACCTTTTGGCATATCGTCTTACCTCTAGCTAAGCCCGCTTTAGCCGCACAAACTATTCTAATTTTTATGGGTAGTTGGAATAACTTTCTACTTCCTGTGGTGATTCTGTTTGATCCAGAGATGTTCACTCTTCCTTTAGGACTTAATACATTTAAGGGTCAATATATTAGCTACTGGAACATTATTATGGCAGCCTCTATGATTTTCACAATGCCAGTATTAGGGCTTTATATCTTTTTTAACCGCTACTTCATTCAGGGAGTAACATTTACAGGCGGCAAGAGTTAAATCCATATTTAGAACCTAAAATTGATTGGTTTGCTCGTATATTCTACACCAAAGCCTATTGTTGCCAGCACTTCAACCAAGTAGCAGCGTCCTGCCCGATCGCTCACAGACCGAGAGTGCAGTAATTCAATACCATAAAATGTGTTTTTTAGCTGATAAAATGCTTATTTTTCCACATCAATCAAACAATTTGAATAACAAGATTGAAATTTCAAATCTTTTTTCAATTAAATAGAGGGAATTTACGGTATTTTTTTGGACATAAACGAGTAAAATACCTTACGTATCGGATTTACATTTCGCCCTGCGAAGGTGGACATGAGTAAGAACGCCTGAAACTATGCAGGTAGACAGCTTTTCCCCAGATATGCTCGATCCACAAAATTGAGCATTACAGAACGCCTATTTACGGGAACCAAGCCACTTTGGCACCCTTACCGGGTAGGAATCTCAGCGAGTTAACAACTGAGGATGTCCTGTCATGAGCGAAATGTCAATTCTTCAACTAGGTCAACTGGAAACTTCGTGCAATCAAATACTCTTCTCAACTCGCCTGGAACTACAGTCCCATCGAAGCCATCATCAGAAATACCGTTTACCCTTCAAGATCTGAAGGCAGCAATCCCCGCCTATTGTTTTGAACCTTCGATCGGTCGGTCTCTGGCTTACTTCTTTCTCGATATTGGTATCATTGCTGGTCTTTATGCGCTCGCCGCTAGCCTCAATTCCTGGCTATTTTTTCCCTTATTTTGGGTAGCACAGGGAACAATGTTCTGGGCGCTATTTGTAGTGGGTCATGACTGTGGGCATGGCTCTTTTTCTAAGCTCAAGTGGCTGAATAACCTCATTGGCCACCTAGCTCATATTCCAATTTTAGTGCCCTATCACGGCTGGCGCATTAGTCACCGAACTCACCACGCCAACACAGGAAACATTGATACCGACGAAAGTTGGTATCCAGTAACAGAATCGAAATACAATGCAATGCCCTGGTATGAAAAGTTATTTCGCTTTAACTTACCGTTGTTGGCCTATCCAATTTATCTGTTTAAGCGATCGCCGGGTCGCAAAGGCTCTCACTTTTTACCCAACAGTCCCTTATTCCGCCCTTCAGAAAAATGGGATATCATCACTAGTTCTGTTTTATGGGGATTAATGGTGGGCTTTTTAGGCTTCCTCACCTATCAATTTGGTTGGGGATTTCTAGTGAATTATTACCTCATGCCCTACCTCGTATTTGTAATTTGGTTGGATTTAGTTACCTATCTCCATCACACCGAAGCAGATATTCCCTGGTACTACAATGATGATTGGTATTTCTTGAAAGGGGCGCTTTCGACCATCGATCGTGATTACGGGCTGATTAATCCCATTCATCACAACATCGGTACGCATGTGGCCCACCATATTTTCTTGAACATGCCTCATTACCATCTTAAAACGGCCACAGAAGCACTCAAACCGATTTTGGGTGACTACTATCGCTACTCCAATGAACCAATTTGGAAAAGTTTTGTGCAGTCTTATAGAACTTGTCACTTTGTACCAAACCAAGGCACAAAGGTTTACTATCAGCCTGCCACAAAAGACTAATCTTAGCTAAGACTTTGAGTGTTTACTAAAGCCAACTTAATCATTAGATAAGACGGACATTTGTTCGTCTTTTTTATTGCAAGCATTCGTAATTAACTTCCTCCCTTCTAACTACAGCATGTCTTTAAACCCTGCCTATGGTTAGTAAACCTAGTTGTAAATGAACTGTTCACTTTTATATTGTCTATGCCTTTTGGTAGTTAAATATCTCAAACCTGAGGGCGGTGTACTTGTTAATTGTTTATGCGACCTTTATAGCCGAGGGAATCGCTAAGAATAATCTGATACGGAGAAAAAACATGCCAGATGAATCACGGAACATCAACCTGCCAGAAGTTGATCCAACCGAAGTGGAAGATTCCAGAATTAGAGAAGCGATCGCAGATGAACATCGCTCATTTCTAGAAAAAGTCATGGTTGAAGGTGGGCTTGCCGATCCATATGATGCCCGGGACATCACCGAAATTGTATTTCGGATCATGCGTGATCTGCTAACCACAGATACGATTAATCGGGTTGAGTCAGAATTGCATGAGGAAGTCATGCATACTAACGAGAAAGCCTTACAAATGGATATTGCTGAGCTATGGAAAGATACTAATCCGATCGTTGGTTTCTTAAGTCGAGTCCGTCCTCCCCTGAAGGGACCAGGGCTGTCTGGAATTACTTCCGACTTATTCCTCACTCGTGTTGCTAATGAAGGTGGATTACCACCGACCTTAAGCGCCGAGCGGGTAGTTAAAGCCGTGTTTTCGGCAACTAAAGATGAGCTATCTGAAGACCGAATCCGAGAAATCGCCCCCTGGCTACCCGATAAAGTACAGGATATTTGGAACCAGGCTTAATTTAGCCAAATCTTCCTAAAAGCACGATCGCTCCATTCATTATTCTGAGTGGAGCGATCATTATTTGATCTTTTAAGAAACAGCAATCAGTAGTTCTTTAAAGAAACTACTAACATGGGTTTAAACGCGCTTTCCCTCTTGTTTTACAGTCCCCATATTCACCACTGCGCTCCGCATAAAATTAAGCCGTTGTTCAAACTCAAGCTGTTTAATCCGGCTGGCGAAATTAGTAGTTGATTCAGGTAATTTGTAGCCAGACGGTACCTGAATAACATTGCCTTGTTCCATACCTTGAGCCAACAGTAGCCAGACTTCAAGGCGACCACTGGATGATAGTGCGTCATAGGTTCGGGTAAAGGCAGATGCTTTGCCGCTAACAATGTCTCGTTGGGCTTGCAATTGTTGGTCTTGTGGTAGGTCAGCAATTTGGTGATATAGAGCTGTTGCTGGTTCTGTAGTCGAAGGATCATTAGTTGGATTCAACTGATCCTTCAGATCTAGATAGCCATACCACAACAAAGCAAGTTGAGTATCCGCATCAAAACTACGAAACTCCTTCAACGCTTCTTCAGTTGTTTTATCAGTTGCGTAAGTCATAAATTCTCTCAACTCTCCGTCATATTTGTTTGCGGGATTTTTGTATCCCTTACAAACCTTAATCAATCTATTTAGGAAGTTAACCTTGCCTTTGGCTGAATCGATAAAAGAGCTGCAGCGTGTTGTTTAATACGGAAAGAATCTACGAGCTAGAAGCATATAAAAAGCTGATGAAAAACAAGCCCATTTAGGGAGTAAAAATATTTGAATTCAAGAAAGCTTTATTCATAACAAATGTTTTACTCTGGTTAAACTATATATTATCTAGTTGACGACTATCTTTCTAGATAGTTTTCGGCATCATTAGTTGATGATTAAAAACTGCTCAAATCACAAAGCATTAAGCTTGGGGAAAGAAGTAATGATTAATCTTTACTGATCAGATTATGATTAAGTTAGGAAATTATGATCGGAAGCTGGTATCTAAGCAAAAAAGCGATCGTTAGTCAGGATTAGCATGTCATTGCTCAATCAGGAACCCTCAGTGATTTCTTCAGGGTTGCAGTTACCATCTATTTAGCAACACTTTGCCAATAGAAGTGCTTTTATGGATAGATAGGAGCATAATGCTCAGATGAAAGAAATCTGTTAGCATTTTCGACGCTGACTTGACGCGGCTTGGGGGCAATTCGGAGGTTTCATCATGGTTCAGTTTCACATTCAGTCAGATAGTGATATCCCGGCTTCAACCCAACTGTATAACCAGATTTTATTTGCCATTGCCTCAAGGCAATATCCACCAGGGCAACGCTTACCTAGTACCCGCCAACTTGCCATGCAAACTGGGCTACACCGTAACACAATTAGCAAAGTCTATCGCCAACTTGAAGAAGCGGGTGTCGTTGATGCTCAGGCAGGTTCGGGAATTTACGTCCGTGATCAAACGAATGAAGGAAATGCCAAAGTTAAATCACCTATCCTCGATCAACATCCTGAAGCTTATACATTAGTGCAATCTAGCCTGGATGAATTGCTGAAACAAGGCTGTTCCCTCAGTCAAGCCCGCGAGTTATTTCTAGCAGAAATTGATTGGCGACTGCGGTGTAGCGCTCAGGTTTTAGTTACAGCTCCTAATCATGATATTGGGGCTGGAGAGGTCATTATGCGGGAATTAGAACGAGCTTTAAACATCCCTGTTCAACTTGTGCCCTTAGAGGAGCTGGCACAAGTTTTGGATCAAACTCGGTCTGGCACGGTTGTAACCAGTCGCTACTTTATTGCCCAAGCGGAGGCGATCGCTGCACCTAAATCAGTGCGAGTGATCCCGATCGATATTTATGATTTTGATGCCGAAATCAAACTAATCAGAAAATTAGCCAAGGGAACCTGTGTTGGTTTAGTTAGCTTAAGTTCTGGCACAGTCGGAGTGGCGGAAGTGATCGTCCATAGCTTGCGAGGCGATGAACTGCTTGTCATGACCTGTCAATTGGGTGACTCTTACAAGTTAAATGCCATTGTCCGGAGTGCCCATACCATTATTAGTGATCAGGCAAGCTGTGCTGCGGTTAAAGCTGCCATTAGTGCCGCCCGCAATGATATTATTCGTCCACCCCAGTTGGTTTGTTGCGAGAATTTTATTATTACTAAGTCGATCAACTTACTGAAGCGAGAACTGGGATTAGAATAACGACCAAAATTTGACTAAAAAAGTGGGATGAAAGCTTTTCACCCCACTTTTTTTACATCCTTGATTGAAGCTACTCTTGAGCTAGGAAACTAAGAGTTTAGAGCGCAAGCTGTCTGAATTCCGCTTCTAACAGTGGAATCAGACTAAAATTGCCCTCAGCTTTTGCCACTTGTAACCGTCGTTCCAGGTTCCGCCGTAGATTGGCTTGATGGATCTTACCAACTTCCTTTAGTACCGGCACTCGATCGGGAATCACAACTGGCTTTTCAGTTTTGGCAACCGTAACCGACGACATCGCATTAGCGGCATGGGTTCTATAGCTAGCTCCCCGATAGGTAAGCGTCACGTTAGAATGTCCCAAGCTACGTTCAGCCGTCGCTAATTCCCCACGCGTATAGGTTACGCCCCGATAGGTCAACGGTAAGTCAGGGTTGGGAATGGTGTTTTCTCGCAGCGTATGACAATTTCGGCTAGCATACCGATGCTGGCTCAAAACCTCGCTTTCCGTCACTTCCAAGGAAGGAGGGTTATAGTCATACGTAGCACCACGATAAGAGAGTTTCATAGTCTCGCCTCGATCAAACAATGAGTTCAGTGAAAAGAGGCGCGTTCCTTCAGGATAGATCCTTACTTCCGTCTCCCCAGGCTCCTTATTTGGTCATTAATCCCCAAATAGTTCCTGAAGCTCCAAAGAGATGAACGTTTTTAGTTTATGTCTGTATCATACTTTACGATTTAGGGGAATAAATCGCCCTTAAGAAAGGTTTATACAGTTTTCATGACAATTCTAGATGAAACGCTCATAGAAAACTATCCTGAGTCTCCTTTATGCTGAAATTAGGGAGGATCGCTGACTATTCACTAGCAGCCCAAGTTTGAAAATACTGTGAAGGTTTTGATTTTTGACTTTGACGGGACGATCGCCGACTCATTTGACACTGTTTTAGGCATTGCGAACCGTCTAGCCGATGAGTTTGGCTATCCATCCACCTCACCGGAAACTGCCAAGCATCTAAAAAATTTAAGTTCAAGAGAGATTATTCGCCAATCGCAGGTGGCATTCTGGCAAATTCCGTTCTTACTCAAGCGGTTGAGATCAGAACTCCATCATGAAATTCAGCATTTACATCCGATTCCGGGGATAAAAGCAGCCTTACAAACCCTCCATCAACAAGGCAATCATTTAGGCATCGTCACCTCTAACTCGCAGGAAAACGTAGCGGCGTTTTTGGCAACCCATGGTCTAAGTGATTTGTTTGACTTCATTGGCTCCGGGCTGACTGTATTTGGTAAAGGGCGGGTGATTCAAGCCGCTTTACGGCAATACCAGCTTGATCCAGCGACCGTCATCTATGTGGGAGATGAAACTCGCGATATTGAAGCAGCCAGAAAAATTGGGATTCCCGCGATCGCAGTGAGTTGGGGATATAACTCCAGTCAAGCGTTAGCCAGCCATCATCCCGATGTCCTGATTCATCAGCCAGAGGAATTGATTGATGTGGTGAATCGTGGCGTGGTTAATCAATAACCTTTAACCGCCCTAACCGGATCTCATCCAAGATATGACTAATTTGATGGCGATCATCATCGGTAACGCGCTGCTCAGATAACAAGCTGGAAGTCAGTTGCAGATGTTCTTCGCGAGTCACTTGTTTGGCAACCAACACTCGATTCACTAACTGTTTAACCACATAGTTTGCTTTAGCCTGGACATTCCGCATGATGTAGCCTGCACCGAACGATAGATTAGAGATAGTTTAAAGATCCTTTCACATTTAAATTTCCCGCGCCGGGATGATGAATTGACAAAGTTGCAGGGATTTCGATAAAGAGTCGATTAAACATTCATTACTGATGCTTCTCCTATGCAGATCGATCGCCTACCCGCCCTATCCGACAACTATATTTTTCTCCTTCATGATCCAACTCGACAGGAGGCAGCCGTCGTTGATCCTGCTGATGCGACGCCAGTGTTACGGCGACTAGAACAATTAGGCGCAAAGCTAGTAGCGATTTTTAATACCCATCACCATCACGATCATGTGGGTGGGAATGCCCGATTATTGCAGCACTTCCCTGCCGCAATCGTCTATGGTGGCATCAACGATCAGGGCAGAATTCCAGGGCAGACTGTGTCTTTACAGGAAGGCGATCATGTTACCTTTGGCGATCGCAGTGCCCAAGTGTTTTTTATTCCAGGTCATACAAAAGCTCACATCGCTTACTATTTCCCTCCAGTCAAGCCTAACGATACAGGAGAGTTGTTTTGTGGCGATACGTTATTCGCAGGGGGGTGCGGCAGATTATTTGAGGGCACACCCGCCCAAATGATCGACTCACTTAGTAAATTGCGACAATTACCAGACAATACTCGCGTTTGGTGTGCCCATGAGTACACCTTAAAAAATCTGCAATTTGCCTTAACCGTAGACCAGCAAAATCCCGATTTACAACATCGACTCGCGATCGTAGAGGCGGCTCGTCAACGGTCAGAAGCAACCGTTCCTTCAGTTCTGGGAGTTGAGAAGCGCACCAATCCATTCCTACGCTGGGACGATCGCGAAATCAGAGCTAAGGTCAAAGCCAGCAATGACATTCAAACCTTTTCTCGCCTACGGGGCATGAAGGATATGTTTTAGTCGAAATAGAACAGTGTAATAATCTTGCGCTGTTCTTCAGCATCTTGACAGGTTTTCAGCAACGTATGACTGTCATGGAATGCAAAGCAAATCAATTGCTGGCACCGGGAAATAATTTCTTGGTTACACAGAGCGCTGGCTTCAGCCAGAGATAGGTTATCGTTCTCTGGGTTTTCTACCAGGTGCATCACCTGTTCGAGTTGTTCACGGGATTCTCGCGGCTGCCGATCAAGGCTTTGCGGTAAGATGACGGTCAGCAGAGACGGATCCGCTCGTAATGCCCCCCGAATGGCAGCAAAGTTTGTCCCTGTTGAGCCAGAGGTCATCAATCGGTTACCCTCCAGCACCAGGGCATAACTCATCATCTCAATCAAATTCTGGTGGGTAATCGGCACATGCCGCGACCCTAATAAGGCAATACGCTTAGAGCCAGTCTGCTGGATAGTCGCTAGCTCTTGGAGGAAATCATCAACCTTTGGAATGTCTAAAGATTGGCTCAACGGTCGTTATCAGGCGCTACAACCCAGCTATTGTAACAGACAGGAATGCACTAGGATGATTGATTCCGTAGTTTCAATGAGACAGACTGCAACTTGGGCATCCGCCCTACGCCATCCGGCAAGGGAATTTCCACCCACATCACTACCAATTTTGTCAGGAGCCATCCCATCTGGACTACGGGGAGCCTTATATCGCAATGGACCAGCTCGCCTCCAACGAGGTCAGCAGCACGTTGGTCACTGGTTTGATGGCGATGGAGCAGTTCTAGGAGTGCAGTTTACCGGCAGTGATGCGATCGGAACGTATCGCTATGTCCAAACCAAAGGCTATCAAGCTGAAGATCAGGCTGGACGATATTTGTTTCCTAATTACGGTATGGTCACTCCAGGACACTGGTGGCAACGGTGGGGCAAACCTTTGAAGAATGTCGCCAATACATCGGTGTTAGCGTTGCCCGATCGCCTGTTGGCATTGTGGGAAGGGGGCGAACCGCATGCCTTAACGCTCGACACATTAGCAACGCTTGGATTGGATGACTTAGAAGGGCTGCAGGGCAAGCCATATTCGGCTCATCCCAAGCGAGATGCCAAAACAGGAGAAATTTTTAATTTTGGGGTTAGCTTAGGCGCAAAAGTGCAGTTGCATGTGTATCGCAGCGATGCCACTGGACGCATTCGCCAAACCAATGCCATTCCTTTACCAGGGATCTCCTTAATTCATGATTTTGTCTTAGCAGGGCGATATTTGATTTTCTGTATCCCACCGCTCCGGATTCAGCCCTTACCGGTCCTGCTGCAATGGCAATCTTTCAGTGATGCCATGCATTGGCAACCCGCCAATGGCACTGAGGTGATTGTGATCGATCGGGACTCATTAGAAGTTGTATGTTGGCTGGAAACCGATCCCTGGTTTCAGTGGCATTTTGGCAACGGTTATGAGCTCAGTGATGGTTCAGCGATCGTCGAAATTGCCCACTATGAAGACTTTCAAACCAACCAGCGCTTACGGGAAGTGGCGACAGGTCAGATCGAAACTTTAGCGACTTCAACGCTTTGGCAGTTGCGACTGAATGTGCAATCCAGTCAGGTACTCACCATGCAGCAGGTCTTGAATCGTAGCTGTGAGTTTCCCACCGTCAATCCGCAAGAAATTGGGCAACCATCGCGCTATACCTATCTCTCGATGCATCGCCAAGACGCCGATCAACAGCGAGAACTCTATGGAACGATCGCCCGCTTCGATCACCAAACTGGCGCCTTAGTAGAAGCAGATATGGGAGAACATCGCTATCCCACAGAGCCGATCTATGCGCCCGATGCCGATCAATCTGAGCAAGGTTGGATCCTAACGGTGGTCTATGACGGCGATCAACAGCATAGTGAACTCTGGATCTACGCCGCCAATCGCCTCGATGCTGAACCTGTATGTCGCCTAGCACTGCCAGAAATCATCCCACCGGGGTTTCATGGCACCTGGCAACCTGTTCCAGCTTAAGATTTGAGGTCAACATTCAGGAGTTCGGCGATCGCCTGACGTTCGGCTGGCGGTTGGGATGGTAATTCTTGGCGAGCGTCAGTAATCAACCAATCTAGCGAGGCAGCTTGAACATCGATCGTGGCCCCAGTCTTATCTACGCAATAGCGACCAAACACCAGCTTATCGACTAGCCGCACTCCTGGACCTAAGCGGGAATATTCAAAGATCACGCTATTATCAACCGTAGCTCCACTACAAACCCAACAGTTAGGACCAATCATCGTCGGTCCAATAATCTTGGCACCATCCTCAATATGCGTCATGCCACCGATATAAACTGGTCCTTGGATGTCCACCTTATCCCAGTTCACCGCCACATTTAGTCCTGTATAGATGCCAGGAGCCGCTTGATGACCGGGAATCTGAACATTTTTAATATCCCCCCGCAATACTGAGCGAATCGCGTGCCAGTAGTCTGGAACTTTACCAATATCAACCCACTCAAAATCCATCGAGATGCCGTAGAATGGTGCACCCATTTCTACTAGCTTAGGGAATAGTTGACCACCGATGTCATATTCAACTCCGGAAGGAATATAGTTCAACACTTCCGGCTCAAAAATGTAAATCCCGGTGTTAATGCAAGTACTCAGCGCTTCTTCTACCGATGGCTTTTCCTGAAATGCTTTGATTCTGCCATCTTCATCAGTTACCACAACTCCATAACTGGAGACTTCTTCCCGTGGTACTTCTTTCATAATCACTGTAGCGATCGAGCCTTTTTCCCGGTGCAATTTCACTGCTGCCGTTAGATCCAGGTCGATTAGCGCATCCCCACAAAGTACGACAAAAGTATCATCGAAAAAGGGCGAGAAGTCCTGAATGCGGCGCATTCCCCCCGCAGACCCAACCGCTTCTCCCACCAATTCTCCATCAACCACTCGCCCCTCAAAGGAGTAAGCAATTTGGACTCCAAACCGTTGACCATCCCGAAAATAGCTCTCAATTTCGTTCGCCAGGTGGCTAACATTGACCATAATCTGGTCAAACCCGTGCTGCCGTAGCAGTTCCAGCAAAAACTCCATCACCGGTTTTTGCAGGATGGGAATCATCGGTTTGGGAATGGTGTAAGTGATGGGGCGTACCCGCGTTCCCTTACCTGCCGCCAGAATCATGGCTTTCATATATGTAATCTCTCAATCCTCAGCCATTAAATTTTAATCAATCGAGGTCAGGCAACCAAACTGCCCCCACGACTGATCTCTATCATTGTTACTGATGCTAGATGTAAGTTGGGCTACTGACAGTAAGCTGGCATACCCTTACCTAAAACTTTGCCAGAAAGATGCCCATTCTTCACGGCATCTCCACATAAACTTTACGGAGTTTTTCTCCAAATTTCCCTACATATTCAGTTGCTTAACTCTTCTAGTTGACTTAGCCCAAGTTAGCTTCTGGCGCTACTACCAAAGGACGGATTTTCAGATCTTGATAAAATTCATCCTGGCTCAGCTCTACTTTGGACTGCGCCGAGAGCAAGAGCAAGGCCCAAAACACCCCAACTCGATCGCGATGTTCCGCCGCATAGCTGGAGTGAGAGTGGAGAAACTTGGGTCCTTCTGTATTTGCCCATAGCTCGAGCAGGTGCTCAAAGTCCAACCAATGCTGGTCAACCCCTAACTCCGCTTCATGGTCAGCAAAAAATTGTTCTAGGGCAACGGCCATTTCCGACAAGTTTTCTTGGTGCGCCAATTGCGCGATCGCCCGAACTGCTTGGCTACGCGCCTGAGGGCGAGGGCGAGCTAGCCGTTTGCGAGGAGCCGGATCTTCTAGCGTTGCCGCGATCGCCTGAAGTTGGGCAATTAAATCATTTAACGTTACTCGTCGCCGTTGGGGCGGTTGAGCTGTAGCCCGGCGGCTGAGGCGCTTCTCCAGGTTTGGCGGTAAGGCGGTCTGATCAGAACTATGGAAGTCAAAGAGATCCGCCTCCCCTAAAATCTCTTCCTCCGCTTGAACTTCTGCCTGGACCAAGCTATCTGCTTTCAGGAGTACCAGCATCGACGCATACAAAAATGCCTGCCCCGACTGAGACAAGCTTTTGTCGTAAGCCTCCCGTCCATTTAACGCTGGAGCTAGCTCGGTCAAAAACCGATCAATGACATCAATCACTTTGACATCCCAGGGATCAATTTCTCCCCGTTCTGCTAGATCAATTAGCAGCGCGATCGCGTCCTGTGCTAAAGAGGCCGTCATAGCGAGGCAACCTATCGGTGAGTAAGCCGGACAAAATAAATCGCTGCCAATACAATTAGCAACAACAGCCCCAGTGGAACCCACAGGCTCCAGGGATTGAGTGGAGTAATTAAATTAACAGCTGACATGCCTGGATCCTAGCTGATTTGTTCTCGATCGCCACATATTCTCACCGCGATCGCTTATTGAGTGACTAGTTCTGCATCGGTCGTTGGCGCCAGCTCCGAGGCTGCCGATAGCAGGGGCTGGGATTGTTGTTGCAACTCGACCTCAAACCGCTTCAAGCTTTCTTCCAACTCCTGAATCCGCTTATCTCTTGCCTTAAGTTCCTTGCGCATTGCCAGCGCATTCTGAACCTGGCTCCAGACACTAAACACCCAGGCCAACACTGCTCCCGTTCCCATTGCCAGCATCAATTCGACCGATAGCGGCGCTTCTACCTGAATATCTTTCACCACCCGAATCAAGGTCGGTTGGTCATTCTGGATCGCAAACATGACCAATGCTAAACAAATCACAAACAGGATCAAAAAGTTAATTTGTTTCATATGCCAGCCATCTTTATCTATAAATTCAACCGTCAACCACCAGAAAGCAGCAGTTTATTATAGCTATTGTCGGGTATTCAGACCGTTTCGAGCTGGGTGACATTAAACTTCAACGATCGTTTCTCCTCATCTCCCCTACTGCCTCATCCACTTAACTCCTCATCCTCCCACCGTTCCTCATCCAACTGATTGATTCCCCGCACAATATCTAAGGTAGTTTTAATCGTGCCTGCGATCGGCACAGCAATCACGATGCCTAGAAATCCAGCCACCTGAAGTCCGGTCAGGAGGGCAACAAAAATCCAGATCGGGTTGAGTCCAGTGAAACTGCCCATCATCTTAGGAGCCAGCACATTATCTCTGACCTGATGCACTCCCGTCGCCAAGACGGCAACCCAAAATGCCAGCCCCACATTTTGAAACAGCACCAGAACAGTGACTAAGGCAATCCCCAATGCAGCACCAATAAATGGAATCAGTTCAGAAACCCCAATCACGATCGCAAACAACAAGGCATAGGGAACCCGTAAGGCAAGAAAAATGGGAATGAGCACAGCCGTTACAAACAGCGCCAGCAGTAATTGGCTAATAAAAAAATTATGAAAATTTAGCCAAAGTGACTGACTAAAAGGGATGCCGTATCGGGCGGGCAATAGATTAATCAAGCCATTCCAAAGGCGATCGCCATAGACCAACATATAGAACGCCAGTACCAAGATCAGAATGACATTGAGCAGACCACCCAGCGTTCCTAAGGCTAGGACTAGGGCCTGGCTGGGCAAAGTTGGGAGTTGCTGTTCAATTTGGTTATTGATCCGACCACTGAACCCCTTCAAGTCCAGGGGTAGATTTCGCTGTTTGGCAAAATTATCCAGCGCTTCTAGATTTTGGCGGCTGGTCTCTAACCAGGCAGGAATTTTTTGTAAAACTTGCCCAGTTTGATCAATCACACTGGGGAGTAGCGTCACTCCTAAAAACAGTAACAAGGTTAAAGTCAGAAACAAAACGACAATCACTGCCCGAGTTCGGGGCACACCGGTCCGCTCAAACAACCGTACTGGATAGTTGAGCAACAACGCCAGCAAAGCTGAGGCAAGCAGAACAGTAATTAAATTCTCGAAGTAGCGATAGATCTGACTCAAGAGCCAAAGATTGAGGGCGATGATCGGTCCACTCAAACCAATGATCAGCAGTCGTTGTAGATCGGGTGAACGGTTCATCGTAGACCCTGTCGCGATCGCGTAGTGAGTAAATGACAGTTAGCCAGGAGTGGCGACTGGTTTGTTCGCGCCACGGGGGTACTTGAGATAAATCCCAAGCCCGACCACAAGCAGAATGATTACCGTCCCAATGCCAAGCCAGTTAGGCATCCAGAACGTAGCTTCCAGGTGGTTTTTGTCACCAGGAACTAACCGCCAGAGTAGCTGAGTGCCGTCAGGAGAAGCAATAGGCTGCAAGACATCTGGGGCAGCGATCGAACTTTGAGCCCCCCAAGGCGTATTCAGCCTGAACTCTAGAGCGATTAAAGAAGTCGGGCTGACCAAGACATTACCATCGGCAGCCGTCACTCCTAGCGATCGCACATCCAGGTCATAGGTAAGATGGTCGCGTTCCAGCAGCAGAAAGTTACTATGGCTGACGCTGAGATGAGAATCGATTTCTGGCAGCGTTGTGCCCTCAGCGTTCGAACGGTCCTGAGCCGCGGGATGAAAGAACTGATTAAATTTAGTTGCCAGTTCATCACTGCTACCAAACGGAATCTGGACAATCATCTCTTGATCCGACAGCCGTTTAACCTTACCGCCCAGCGATCGACTTCGGTGTTCGATCGTTTGGAGCCAGTCCTGAATGGCGACTCCCCCCAAACTACTTAACCGTTCGCCCAGTTGAATATGCTGAACAATTTCACCCCGATTGGGATGATGGAAATGGATGTTAATGCCGTAGTCTACACAGCCAGTTAGTAACAAGGGAGCGAATAACAGGACTAAGCCCATGCGCCACTGAAACAGCCAACGAAGGCAAGGGTGGAGGGAAGGAGATGGCATACGAATGACAAATTGCTTGCTTAATTTAAGATTGCACAGATCAGTTCGCCTACATTAACCACACTAATCCACCAATGATTAGCAAACCTGCTAACAAAGCGAACCAGATAAAGCGATTATCCTGCGTATTGACCTGACTGAGATCCTCCGGTTCTAACTGAAACGCTGGTTTTTCAGTTGGTTTGGTGGAAATGGCAGCAGATCCTTTGCGATCGCGCACTTCACTATCACTCAGCCCAGTTAAATCGGGAATTTGCGTCACCCATTCAGGACGAGTTTTCAGTTTGGGGGCTTCCAGTATATACAGCAGCCGACGACTTTGTTTCCGCGTTTTTAAATCGGGATGGCGAATGATTTGTTTACAAAGTGCGATCGCTTCAGGTTGTTTTCCGGCTGCCTCATAAGCAGTCACTAACCAGATTTGAATTTCTCCACCTAGAGAAGTATTGCTCTCAGCTAAAGCAACTGCTTTCTCTAAATGCTGAACGGACTTACGATAGTCTCCCCGTTCAAAAGCAGCTTTTCCGGCCTGGTATTCGGCTTGCACCGTGTTGGAATTCTCTGAACTCACGATAAAAATGATTGGACGAGCTATGTTAACAGCTACGTTACACTACTAGCCTAAAAACAGGCTATGGTAGTTGTAGCGTCAGTGTTCTAATTGATATCCATCAGTCCGAGGCAGTCATCTACCTAAATCGATGTCTTAGATGTGTAGGTCACCTCGTATGGTTAAATTCTGCTCTCCTTGTTACCAACCGCTGTCTTTGGTATTACCAGTCGCAACCTTATTAAGCATAGCTGCTGTAGCTTTTGGTTCAACTTCAGCTAGTGCCCAAGAAAGACCACCTGTGGAAGCACAACCAATTGAGCGCAGTACATCTGGGGTCAGTTCCTCGATCACCATTTATCCCAGGTATGGTTATCCAGTCCGCTACCGTGGTGATTATCCAGTGAGGAGATCAAGGGGCTACGGGGGGCATGGGCGATCGAGCAACAATGGGGTAGTTGTCAACCCGGCAAGCGTCACACCTCAGCGTCCGGCGGTTTATCGCGCGGCTCCCTACTATGGCTCTGGTCGCTCAGTTATTCGTTATCCAGCGATCGAAGTTTATCCCAACATTATTTACAGGTACTAAGATTGCACCATATTTAATAGCGTCACCTCCCAAGTCAGTCGCGGTTGGACAAATTGCTGTAAGTATCGGCGGGCTTTTTCTAACTGCTGCACGATCGATTGGGTCGCAGGAGTAACAGGCAAAGTCTGCCAATACCACTGCTGCAAATAATCTAGCAACCAGATCTGGGTTTCTGATTCCAGAGTGCTAGCGATTTGGCGAGCCAGAGTAAGGGCGGCTCGGGGAGATCGGGGCGGTTGACCCAGCGCTTGTAAAAGGTCGGCGGGAATCGTCTGCAATTGTTGCCAGTGAGCGATCGCGGCTCCAGGGCTGCCCTGGGCTAATTGTAAAATTTGGGGCTGTTGCAGAATTTCTGCCTGTCCCGCCTGTTGCAAAACCTGAGCCATTGCTTCAGAGGACAGACGATAAAACGGAGTTTTTTGGCAGCGAGAGACTAATGTTGGCAGTAAAGACTCTACGCTTGGGGCAATCAAGATTAGGGTAGCTTGCCCCGGTTCTTCCAGAGTTTTCAGCAAGCCATTCGCAGCAGCTTCTGCCATCGTTTCAGCTTGATCCAGCACGACAATCGAGCGCGAAGCTTCCAAAGGTGGACGCGAGAGGAATTGAGCAATTTCTCTCACCTGTTCTAACCGAATCATCGGAGGAGACTTACGTTTTACGCCTGCCTCCTCGGCTGCTGCCGCCGTTAGCCGCTTGCCCTGGTGTAAGTAAGTTGGTTCTACCCATAATAAATCTGGGTGATTATGATGCTTCAACCGCTGTTGTAAGCCTTCTAGGTTAACGGGTGTAGTGGTGTGGCTTAAGACGAGTTCGACAAAGCAACGAGCCGCTAGACTACGACCTACCCCAACAGCTCCAGCAAATAGGTAAGCTGGGGCGATCCGATGTTTGGCAACAGCTTGGGTCAGGAGGCTAATAGCTTGGGGTTGACCAATTAACGGCGCGAAGGGAGACATGAGGAGATGAGACAGGTGGGGGAGATGAGGAGGGTAAGGAAGATACAGCAGAGTAATAAACGGTTATTTGGCTCCGTACCATTGGGTAAGGGAGCGATCGAGAATAGCTTGGATCTGGGAGGCGACTTGATCTTCGGGTTGGTGGGCATCAATGGCGACGATGCGATCGGGATACGTTTTCGCCAGGGTGGCAAACCCATGTTGCACCCGTTGGTGAAATGCCAGATCGGCTTGTTCAATGCGATCGCGTTTGCCGCGTTGCTGGGTCCGGGCTAATCCCGTTTTAGCATCCAAATCCAGCCAGAGAGTTAGGTCACTGGTCAAGCCATTCGTCGCAATTTGATTCAGTCGGTCGATCAGATCTAAATCAAGTTCGCGTCCGTAGCCTTGGTAAGCGATCGTGGAATCGGTATAGCGATCGCAGAGAATCAGATCTCCGGCTGCCAATCGAGGTCGCAGGTAGGTTTCGACATGTTGAGCCCGATCGGCGGCATACATTAATAACTCGGCGCGATCGTGAATCACTTCTTGAGTAGGCGGCTCTAGCAGTAACTGGCGCAACCCTACCCCCAACTCTGTACCGCCTGGTTCACGGGTGATATCCAAATGGCGGACAAACCCTTGTGCTTGTAAATGGGATAACCAGCCACTATCCTGAAACCACTGGCATATCCGCTGGAGTTGAGTGGTTTTTCCACCCCCTTCTACTCCCTCAAAAACAATGAACCGACCTTGCATACCTGCCCCATAATTAACGGTGTCTGAAATCCATGCATCAAGCTTCGATCAATTGTCACCTCTAGTGGGAACTTTTTTGTCTGGCTATCGATCGCAAGCAAGATGTACCACGATGCACTAGACTGTGAACAACCTTGTCGTGTTTGCTAGCAGTATCATGGCAATGTTCATCTGAATGTCATTTGTCCGGGAATAGTCATGGCTCGTTACATTGGTTTATTTAGGGTTGCAGTTTCTGTAAACAATCTTCAGCAAATGCTGAATGAGGTTTTGGCATCCTGTAACTTCGATGTGATCTACGAGACCGGGGACTACTTAATGGCGCGGGAAATCCCCGGTCGCGTTGCCTTTAACCAGCTGGTTGTGGTCGAAGTGTTAATTGATAAAACCACCGCTACCGATCGAGAGGTGCGGATGAAGTTTGTCATTAAGAATGAAGAGTTGCCCTTACAAGTGGACAACCATTGCCGCCAAGTGTTTAATCAGGTCAGCGAAGCAATCTCTACAAGCCACCACTGGAAGCTGATTGAAGCTGTAGCTGGTTGAGCAAAATGAAGACTCACTTTGGGGTTAACCACAGCCTTCAGCAATGGTAGGGCATAACCTACTATTGCTCTGCTTGCCGAGCTGTGGATATTCGAGTTAGTCCTCTGGATCACCGACCATGCCAGGACTAATTAAGGTAATGTCAAAGTCATCGGGCGGCTGTGTCGCAATTGTATCCCGCTTTAACAAATAGTAAATTGCCCGCACCTGGGGTCCAAATACCACTTCATCCTCATTCTGAAGGTCATGGGCTTGTAGTTTGCGACCATTAATCAATAAGCCATTCGCACTGGGCTTACCTTTAAGATTGCCATCAACAATTCTGTAGTAGTAGGTACCGTCGTCATTAGGTAATTGCACTAACGTAGCGTGCCGACGGGAAACGAATTGGGACACTAGCCGAATATCGCATTTGGGATCACGTCCAATGGAATAGACAGGTCCATCTAGGATAAACTCACGCCGTCCTTTATCGTCTTCAATAATCAGTAGGTGGTTTTGCTGCGGTTCTGAAGGCATTGAACGTTATAACTGGCGATTTAGATTCAAGGGCTAAACAAAAAGCATATACGACTCAGATACCTCAGGTGGATGCACGAGATGATGAACGATCGGGACAACCCGCGATACCCCTAAGGCAACCAAACTCTGAGTCCCTGCTAGTAAAGGCAGGACTAAATTGGATGTGAAAATTAGGTAAGGAAACACCAACTATCAATAGAATTCCCCAAACATTGTATTCGACTAGCAAAATAAGTTTTGACAGATTTGCCAAATCCGATCGCGATTGAATGAAAGCCATTACCTTGGGGTAAAACCAAACTGCTGACAAGAATCAAGCTTTCGGCTGGGAATCATAAATCAGATTGCTGACCATTCTACACAAAAGCAAAGCTTGGCAAGATTCACATTCTACCCTGTTCCCCGAGCGATCGCGCATCGGCATAATCCCGTGAGTTGCGGTATGACCGCAGCATCGTGATGTCTCAGCTCAAGCCAAACTTTAGCTGAGTGGATAAGAACGGCTCGAATCATCCATCTGATACAGCCTCATCCGCTAATGATGACTTGGGCGGATCATCCTCCAATGGCTCATCTTCCAGCAGATCATCATCTAGGGGTTCATCTTCTGGATAACCGACCATATTAGGACTAATCAGGGTGATATCAAATTCATCGGGTTCAGGGGGGATTGTGGGCATCGCATCCCGCTTCAACAACCGATAGGTGGCTGAAACTTTAGGACCAAACACCACCTCATCCTGATCTTGAAGATTGTGTTTGTAGCGTTTACGGCTATTAATCAATAAACCATTAGAACTTTTTTGCCCTTTCAAATTACCGTCTACGATCCGGTAATAGTAAGTTCCATCCTCGTTGGTTTTTTTAACCAGCGTGGCATGTCGGCGAGAGACAAATTGGGACACTAGGCGAATGTCACAGTTGGGATCACGACCAATGGAATATTTGGGACCATCCAGAATGAAGCCACGTCGTCCCTTATCATCTTCAATAATTAGCAGGTGAGTTTGCTGGGGTTCTGAGGACATTGAACGTTCAGTTGCGCAACTGTATTCAGGGATCTAACCAGGCCAATTCTACAAACATAGAGATAGTAGCCGCTTCAGAAAAATCAGGTCGATCGCAAACTACTCCACCATAGTTACGGGTGGGAGGAGCGCATAGGCGTTGATGGAGAAACAGTCAGATACAGCAACAGGGAACTGGTAACAACACTAACAGAACTAAACGCCATCATAGCGCCTGCGGCGGCGGGACTGAGCGAGAAACCGATCGTTGGTAACAAAATACCAGCGGCTAAGGGAATCCCCAAAATATTGTAAGCAAATGCCCAAAACAGATTTTGACGAATTTTACGAAATGTTGCTTGCCCTAACCGAATCGCTTCCACGACATCTGCCAAGCGATCGCGCATCAAAATAATTCCTGCCGTTTCTACTGCCACATCCGTGCCGGAATGCAGCGCAATGCCCACATCCGCCTGTGCCAGGGCAGGAGCATCGTTAATGCCATCTCCTACCATTGCTACCCGATGCCCACTGGCTTGCAGCTGGGCGATCGTCTGGGCTTTCAAGTCTGGTTTTATTTCTGCCAGAGTTTGCTCTGGACTAATGCCTAACGGCTGAGCGATGGCATCTGCCACTTCCTGGCGATCGCCCGTTAACAGCATGACCTGTAGTCCCATGTGTTGCAAAGTCGCAATTGTGCTCGCCGCATCAGCCCTTAAAGTATCTGTAATCGCAATTAAGCCAGCTACGGTTGATTGCCGACGGTTGTCGGTGATCAAGCCTAAATAAACAACGGTTTTACCCATTTGGTATAACTGCGTTGCCTGAGCAAGGGTTGCTTCACTGATAGCAATTCCTTGCTGCTCTAGCCAAGACGGTGTTCCTAAGACCACCTGAACCGGTTGATCCCAGCCGAGTTCAGCAATGCTCCCAGTCACTGTTGCCATCACACCGGCTCCCGGCTGAGTCACAAATGATTGGGCAGGTAGCACCGCTAGTTCCTGCTGGTGAGCCTGTTGTTGAATAGCGATCGCCAAAGGATGCCGAGTTCCGCTTTCAACGGTAGCCGCAAGTTGCAGGAGCAGAGAGGGAGAGATAGGCGAGGATACCAGCGAGGTTGAATTAGTTGCTTCACCTTCCCCAACCGCCTGACCTGACCAGAATCCTGAGCGATCCCATAAAGGCAAACAATCCGTAACCTGAGGTTTTCCCGTGGTCAATGTGCCAGTCTTATCTAGAATGACGGTATCCAGGTGGTGGACTTGCTCCAGAATATCGCCACCTCGAATTAACAGTCCCCGTTCGGCACCAATCCCCGAACCCACCAAAATCGCCGTTGGGGTAGCTAAGCCTAACGCACAAGGGCAGGCAACTACCAGAACCGCGATCGCCAGCTTCAGGCTTAGAAGCAGAGGAGACGGATGAGATGTGTGAACACTGGAGACGAAATGGTGGAAGAGAGTATGCCCATGCTCTGCCATCCCTGAGCCCTGAGCCATCAGCCGATCTGACCAGAGATGGGTACCAATGAAATACCAGAAACAGAAGGTGAGTGTAGCGATCGCTATTACCCCATAGGTAAAATATCCCGCTACGGTATCCGCTAGCTTTTGGATCGGGGCTTTACGAGTTTGAGCCGCTTCAACCATCGCAATAATTTGGGCTAGGGTTGTATCCTTACCAGTCCGAGTTGCCCGCAGCGCAATCACCCCTGATTGATTTAAGGTGCCCGCGGCTACCGGATCGCCTGGTTGCTTGATTACTGGCATCGCTTCCCCAGTCAACATTGACTCGTCTACCGTCGTCTGTCCAGCAACCACTTCGCCATCTACCGGAATTTGATCACCAGGCAGCACCTGAAGCCATTCATCAATCTGTACGGCTGTAACTGGAACTTCGATCGCGGTCGCGAAATCTGCCCCACTGGTGCCATTTTCCTCGTCTTGCGGCTGCCATACTCCGACTGGAATTAATCGCGCTACCGTAGGTTGCAATGCCAGCAGCGCTTGAAAAGCGGCTCCGGCTCGATGTCTTGCCTGCTGTTCTAAGGTGCGACCTAGGAGAATAAAGCCAACCAGCATTACGGGTTCGTCAAAAAAGCAATCCCAGCCCAGCTGCGGCAAGAGTAGAGCGATCAGGCTAGTGATGTAGGCCGTCAAAGTCCCCAGGCTGACCAATGTATTCATGTTGGGTGCATTCCGCCGCCAGCCCCGCCAGCCATCTACTAACATGGAGCGTCCAGGCAAGAATAGGGCGATCGTGGCTAACCCACAGTGAAACCAGATATTACTTAGACCTGGAATGGTCAGTTCCGTGAACTGTCCCAGGTGACCGATCGCCGAGAGTACTAGCAGCAGGATAGCGATCGCTAACCGTTGCCGTTGAGCGTTTGCCTCTAAGCGTCGTTGTGCCTGAATATCTAGGAAACCCGTTGCTGTTGAGAGTTGATCAAGAGGTTGCCGGACCTGCGAGGGAAAACCTGCTTCGGTCAGCTTCTCTGCCAGCAGCGTTGGTTCAACTTGACTAACTTCGTACTCAACAGTAGCGACTTCGGTGACTAGATTGACGATCGCGGTCACAACGCCCTGACATTGGCTCAACTCTTGTTCGACTGCCTTGACACAGCCAGCACACTTCATGCCAGTCACATCGATCGTGACTACATCCAGGGTGGAGTTTGCCTTGGGGACAACGACGTTAGGGAGGGGTTGAGTCGGATTTGAAATCACCTGGGACACAGTCGTGAACTCTTCTCTGTTTTGAGGGTAAATGATCGCACCATAAGATGGTGGCAAAACTGAAACATTTCTAGTCCATGCTTAAGATGAGCTAGTCGCACTGCCCAGAATCAACAGACTGAGTAACGTGCCACTGTTCCAAATCCCATGCAGCAGCATGGACGATAGCAGGTTGCGCGATCGCACATAAACAAATCCCAAGACCATCCCCAATGTAGTTAGGGGCAGGACTTCTGACAAATTTAGGTGGGCGATCGCAAAAATGAAACTGCTGAGCGCAATCGCCCCCCACATGGGAAAGTAGCGACTTAGAGAAGGTAGTAGGAATCCCCGGAATAACAGTTCTTCAAAAATTGGTGCCGCAATACTAGCGGTGAGGAAAAAGATGGCTAAGGCTATCCCATCTTTGTTTTCCAGGGCGATCGACAGAATTGGATTACTGCCTCCCTTCCCCTGCCAAATTTGTTGGTTAATCAATGACACTAAAATCACTAATGGCAAAGCCGCTAAATAGCCGCCTACCCCCCAAAACCACCATCGCCCTTGAAGGGTGACTCGAAACCAACCGTCTGGCAACGGTAAAAATGGCTTGATTGCCAAGAATAAAATTCCTAAACTCCAGATCGCCGCCACCACATACGTGACTAAGGCTGAAATGGCGATCGCCCGATCATCCAGATTCGTGGGAATGATTTGAGCTGATCGTAATAGCCCCAGTCCCAGGGGCAGTAACAATTGACTAGCCAGGAAAAACCCAAAAATCAACACTTCCCAAATGACTTCTCCACCCCAGGGAGTTGACCAGGCAGGCATCCCGCTGGGCGACAGGAGTGCTTGTTTTTTCTGGATCCCCCACTGGGCTAAAAGAAAGAGAAGAATCCCCACTCCCAGCAGACACCCTAAGACCGGCATGCCTCCTGTAATTGCCAGGCTGCGGAGTGATCGTTCAGCGGTTTGCTGCTCAGCCACCTGCAATTCAGCCAGGGAGGTTTGCCGTTGCTGAAGCTGGTACAACTGAGTTAATCCCCGGTAGCGAAACCAGCCGTTCAACTGTTTTTTCAATAAGGGTTCAGCCTCAGGCATCAACTGCGCCGGACGACTCCATAATCCAGCCAGAACATCAGCCGTTTGACTCCATGGTTCTAGCGCAGCGAGGTCAGCCTGCTGTTTGGCTTCTGCCCAGGTTTGTTGAGCGGCTTCGACCTGTGCCTGCTCGACTTGCAAAATGCCCAAATTTAGGTCTAGCTGGGTGAGCAATCGTTGCAGTTCTAGCGCTGACTGCTGCAAGGTCGCCACCTGGGAGGAATCTGCTGACTCTAACAGAAGCTGAGTTTGCTTAAGGCTTTTTTGAGCCGATTGCCGCGCTTCTTCATACTGGTCTGCCGCACTCTTCAGCGGTTCACCTTGAAGTAGAACCTGCCGGGCAGAAGCTAGCCCCGATTGATCTCCCTGCAATTCAGTGGCTTGCAGCACAAGGTTGGTTTGATACAGCTCTAGCTGGCTTTGGATCTGCAATCGGTTAAAGCTACTTAATAAATCCAGCCCGATGAGGCAGATTGCCACGGCGGTCAGGACTACCAAAACCAAACGCTTGATCGTCATGCATCCTCTCGTTAGGTCACGAACTATTCCGGCGATCGAGCAGGCGATCGCTAACCCATCCTACAGCTTTGATGGAATATCAGGGGTTACCACGGTCAAGTCCGTCCTTGAGACAGGGTAAAATGCATCTGACTCCAGTGAGCAACAACAATAGTGAGCAACAACAATAATTAGCAAGCAAAAGATTTTGGATTGTTTACTATTTATGATCAATTGTTCACTGCCCACTGACTACCAAGGAGGATACGCATCTGGCTACTCGGGTTATTCTCGTAAGACACGGCGAGAGCAGTTTTAACGTGGAACGGCGAATTCAAGGCTATACCGATAAGTCCACGCTGACGGAAACCGGACAAGCAACAGCTCAGCTAGTCGGGAAAGCCCTGAGCGATCTGGAATTCGATGCCGTTTATAGCAGTCCGCTTAGACGAGCTAAGGATACGGTAGAGATTATTCTCTCTCATTTGAAACAGTCGCCCAAAGCACCTTTGCAAACCCTCGATCAGTTGAAAGAAGTCAACTTGATGCTGTGGGAAGGATTGCTATTTAAAGAGGTAGAAGAGAAGTATCCCCAAGATTACCTCAATTGGCGGGAACAACCTCATCTGCTCCGGATGGTTGTGCCAGGAGATGATGGGCAACCCACCGACTACTTCCCGATCGTCGCTCTATACGATCGAGCCAAGGCATTTTGGCAAGATTTTCTGCCTCAGCATGAGGGTAAAACCGTTTTACTGGTTGCCCACAGCGCCATTAACCGCGCCTTAATTAGTACCGCGATTGGATTGCCGATCGAGCAATTCCAGAATTTACACCAGTCGAACTGTGGCATCACAGTACTGAATTTCTCTGGTCGTCTGGGTGAGCAAGTACAAATCGAATCCCTCAACCAAACAGCCCACTTAGGTGACCCCTTACCCAAACCCCGTAAAGGTTTCCAGGGGGCTCGCTTGTTACTCGTACGCCATGGCGAAACTGATTGGAATCGGCAGAAGCGCTTCCAGGGACAGATCGATGTCCCGCTGAACGATATGGGACAGATGCAGTCTCAGCAGGCCGCTAACTTCCTCCAGGCGATTCCCATTCGCTATGCCGTCACCAGCCCCATGCTACGACCCAAAGAAACGGCTGAAATCATTCTGCAACACCACCCCGAAGTGGAGTTGGAGCTAAATGATCACCTACGGGAAATCAGCCATGGTCTATGGGAGGGCAAACTAGAAGCGGAAATTGAGCAGGAATTTCCGGGAGAATTACAACGATGGCAACTGGCTCCCGCCACAGTACAAATGCCCGAAGGTGAAAATCTACAGCAAGTCTGGGATCGGGCGATCGCAGCTTGGGATGAGATTGTTCAAACGGCGCTAAACCGTCCTGAGCCTGGAATTACCATGGTTGTTGCCCATGATGCCATTAACAAAGCCATTCTCTGTTATGTGATGGGGTTTGGACCTGAGCAATTCTGGAGCTTCAAACAAGGGAATGGAGCCGTTAGCGTGATTGATTACCCCCAAGCGAGTCCTAGCCAACCCGTGATGATGGCGATGAATATCACCAACCATTTGGCAGGAGGAGTTCTGGACAAAACGGCAGCGGGTGCGCTGTAAAGGAGCAGAGGATTGGTCAGTGAATTGCTCCAGCAAGTACGGATGATCGATCCGGTCACTCAAACGGATCGGATCGCCGACTTGCTCATTACTGATGGTGTGATCCGAGCGATCGCAGATACCATCAGCGACTATCCCGCAGAAACCATCCAGCATGACTGCCGGGGGCAAATCGCCGCTCCTGGACTGGTGGACTTATATAGTCAATCTGGCGAACCAGGTTTTGAAGAACGAGAAACCTTAGCGTCTCTTCTCCAAGCGGCTACCGTTGGTGGCTTTACCCGGCTCGCTATTCTGCCTAGCACCCAACCGGCGATCGACAATCCAGCCATGGTCGCCTGGATCAAAGACCGCTACCAGACCTTACAGCGATCGCCCGACCTATCCGCCCCATCTTCCTCACCTGCGCCATCTCCCTATCTTCCCTCCCTGCACTGTTGGGCAGCCCTCACCCAGGAGGCTCAGGGACAGCAAATGACCGAACTGGCAGAGTTAGCCACAACTGGAATCGTGGGATTTGCCGATGGTCGAGCACTGAATCATTTATTGCTGATTCGCCGCTTATTGGAATATGGGCAACCGTTGCAAAAACCGATCGCGCTGTGGGCATGTGATCCGAATTTGGCGGGTAGTGGGGTGATGCGAGAAGGGTATGAGTCGATTCTATTCGGGTTACCTGGCATCCCAGCGTTTGCTGAAACGGCTCCGCTCGCGGCTTTACTGGAATGCATTGCTGCTATCAAAACACCTGTGCATCTGATGCGAGTATCTACAGCCCGGAGTGTCCAACTGATTCAAGCCGCTAAGGCTCAGGGTATACCGGTGACTGCCAGTACCACCTGGATGCATTTATTACTCAATAGTCAGACTGTGGGGAACTATGACCCGAATTTGCGGTTAGCCCCACCATTAGGGAATCCCGCCGACCAAGAGGCACTTCTGCACGGTGTGCAGACAGGGATTATAGATGCGATCGCGATTGATCACACCCCCTATAGTTACGAAGAAAAAACGGTCGCTTTTGCTGAAGCCCCAACAGGGGCGATCGGTTTAGAACTGGCGTTACCCCTACTTTGGCAGGCGTTAGTGGCTAGCGGTAAATGGTCGGCATTGGAACTCTGGCAGGCCTTGAGTTCTCGTCCAGCTCAGTGTTTGCAGCAACCACCCCCCACGATCGCCCTCAACCAACCTGCCGAACTGATCTTGTTTGATCCGCATCAGTCCTGGAAAGTAGAGGCTAGTTCGCTGCAATCACGATCGATGAATACCCCTTGGTTGGGACAAACGATTCAAGGTCGAGTGGTCAACAGGTGGATAGGAAAATCAGAAGGTGACAGCAGCTCATCTATCCGTTAGCCGTTAAGCAGCGGTCTTTAGCCCGGTCTGCAACAAGTGTTACTAGCATCATCTAACCGTTCTTCCTCAGCAGAACGGTTGGATGAGAGGGTGCAAGTGACACAATTAATAATTAGGTTCTGGAGTGATTTCCCCCAACCGATTCATTGGCCAGAACCGTACCACTGCCCGACCGATAATATTATCCCGAGGGACAAACCCCCAGTAATGGCTATCGCAGCTATTGTTCCGGTTATCGCCTAGCACCAGATAGGAACTTTGGGGCACGGTGACCGGCCCATACTGATACTCCGGCGCATCCTTGATATATCCTTCTTGCAGTGGTTTACTGTTGATGTAAACCTGTCCCTGCCGAATTTCCACCTTGTCTCCTGGTAGACCAATCACCCGTTTAATGAAGGCATCTTTAGGGTGCTGAGTGGGTGCTACAGATACAGTTGGGGAGGGCGTAGTCGCGTTAATCCGGGCACTCGTACCGCTGGTACAGACGGAAGACTGGTCGGGGGGCATAAAGACAACAATGTCTCCCCGCTGAGGCGCTTTAAAGTGATAACTGACTTTATCAACGATTAAGCGATCGTCAATTTGAAGGGTTGGGAGCATGGATCCCGAAGGAATGTAGCGAGCTTCTGCTACAAATGTCCGAATGCCAAACGCCAGAATTGCACTTAGCCCTAAAGTTTTCAGAACTTCCATCCAGAGATTTTCTGGGGATTTCTGAGGCAGCTTATTCTGCGGTTGGTCCTTCTCGTCCGGTGCTTTACCTTCTGCTTGTGTCATAGGAGAAATGGGAAGATCAGTCGTAAATACTAGGATTAAGCGGTCAATTCCAGTCTGAAGCTTGATGAACTAGGATTCAGACATGTCACCATCCATCCTAATTCTGGATAATGACAACTGTACAAATATTCTTTGAATTTGGGGTAACAACTCCTGCCAGATTGTTACCGTTACCTTATCTCACTGCGATCGCCACACCATGTCTATCAATTCCTCCCTACGGATTCGTCAAGCTCAGATTCTATTACCTAACGGAGAATTTCTGGTTGGAGATGTCCTGCTCCAGAATGGCAGTATTGTGCAAGTGGCTGCCGATCTCTCCGCCGCCTCGATCGATAAAGAAGTAGACGCAACTGGGCTAACTTTGTTGCCGGGAGTGATCGATCCACAAGTACATTTTCGCGAACCGGGTCTGGAACATAAAGAAGACTTATTTACCGCTAGTTGTGCCTGTGCCAAAGGCGGTGTCACTTCATTTTTGGAAATGCCCAATACCCGCCCCTTAACCACGACTCAAGCAGCGTTAGATGACAAACTCCAGCGAGCTGCCCAAAAATCTCTGGTCAATTACGGCTTCTTTATCGGGGCAACGGCAGATCGGTTACCAGATTTGATCCAGGCAAACCCTACCCCTGGGATTAAAATTTTCATGGGTTCCATGCATGGAGCGCTACTGGTCGATCAAGAAGCTGTATTGGAAAAGATTTTTGCCTACGGCGATCGCTTAATTGCGGTTCATGCCGAAGATCAGGAGCGTATTGCCCAACGCCGTCAGGAGTTTGCTGGTAGCACAGATCCCGCCATACATTCCACAATTCAGGATAACCAAGCCGCGTTAAATGCCACAAAACTAGCGTTACGCCTATCCAAGCAGTATCAGCGCCGGCTGCATATCTTGCATATGTCTACTGCCGAAGAAGCTGAGTTATTGCGTCAGGATAAGCCAGCCTGGGTGACCGCAGAAGTCACGCCCCAACATTTGCTATTGAATACTGAGGCTTACCAAACGATCGGGACTTTAGCCCAGATGAATCCGCCCCTGCGATCGGCACATGACAACGAAGTTCTCTGGCAAGCGCTACTCGATGGTGTGATTGACTTCATTGCCACCGATCATGCTCCCCATACGTTAGAGGAAAAAGCCCAGCCTTACCCCAATTCCCCCTCGGGTATGCCAGGTGTGGAAACCTCCTTGCCGCTGATGCTAACTCAAGCCATGCGGGGACGTTGTACCGTGGCTCAGGTCGCCAATTGGATGTCTACCGCCGTTGCCCAAGCCTACCGTATTCCCAATAAAGGGGCGATCGCGCCGGGCTATGATGCCGATCTGGTGCTGGTTGACTTAAACAATTACTATCCCGTCCAGCGGGCTGACCTGCAAACGAAATGCGGCTGGAGTCCATTTGAAGGCTGGAACCTGACGGGCTTTCCAGTGGTGACGATCGTGGGGGGGCAAGTCGTCTATGACCACGGCACTTTAAACACCAATGTGCGTGGACAAGCCCTCCGCTTTGACGCCTAACTGCAAACAGAGTAGTAGGTAGAACTGCTAGTGAGCAAGCCGAGCCATGATTGTCGTGAAGCTATTGGACTGTCCGATCGCTCGTAGTTCTACCTGCCGACCGACATTAGGGTCATAGGTTAGCCGTAGGTGCAAATAATCCAAAGGGTAATAGAGTAAGCGTTCTGACCACTCGATCGCGACAATTCCTGGTTCCACTTCTATCCCCTCCCAGTAGGTTTCTGGATAGAGGGCAGCCGCTTCGTGAGGCTGCAAACGGTACAGATCCAGGTGATAGAGCGGCAACCGTCCCCCCAAATACTCGTTGATCAGGGTAAAAGTAGGACTGTCGATCGCATCCGTAATTTCTAATCCGGCTCCGATCCCTTGGACAAGGGTCGTCTTGCCGCTGCCTAAATCTCCTTCTAGCAGTAATACCGTTCCAGCGGGCAGAAGTTGTCCTAACCGGATGCCGAATTCCCGTGTGGCGATCGCATCGGGTAGATGAATTTGAATACAGTCTGCGGTCATGATAATCCTTGCGTTCGGGTATACCACCGCACTAGCACCCGAGCTAACCGCTGGGGATCATGCCGCACAACGCCGGTGTGTTCCTCTTCATCAAGCACATTCGCCAGAATCACTCGTCGCCCTAATCGTCCAATCCGCTCGCGATCCAGGGGAACAGGATTGGAACTTTCTTGGGCATAACGCATTAAGGCTTTGGCAGAAGGTGATTTTTTCTGCACCAAAACAGCCTCAAACAAGTGCTTGCCACAGGCGAGGTCGATCGCTTGAATATGATCGCCCACACTATAGCCCTGAGTTTCCCCTTCCTGAGTCATGATGTTACAGACATAAATACTGGGAGCCGGAGACTGGGCAATCGCTTCGGCGATTTCTGGCACTAGCAGGTTTGGAATAATGCTGGTATAGAGACTACCAGGTCCAATAACAATATAATCCGCTTCCTCAATTGCCTTCACAGCTTTAGGTAAGGCAGGCGGATTGGCTGGGATACAACCAATCTGAGCAATCGTGCCTCTGGCCTCCGTAATTTGCGATTCACCCTCAATCCGGCGACCATCAGTCAACTCTGCCCATAAGCGCACATCACTTAGGGTAGCAGGCAGCACTTCGCCTCGCACGGCTAACACCCGCGAACTCGCCGCGATCGCCTGCTCCAAATCACCCGTAATTTCGCTCATAGCCGTCAGGAACAGATTGCCAAAGCTATGTCCTATTAGTCCATCCCCGGCTCGAAAGCGATACTGGAATAACTCCGTCATCAGTTTTTCTTCATCGGCTAGGGCTGCCAAGCAGTTCCGAATGTCACCAGGGGGCAACACACCAATTTCGCGGCGCAGTCGTCCCGAAGATCCCCCATCGTCAGCGACCGTGACGATCGCAGTAATGTTAGCGCTATACTCTTTCAGTCCCCGTAATAGCGTCGAAAGTCCAGTTCCACCGCCAATCACCACAATCCGAGGTCCGCGATGTAACCGACGATGGGTCAGCAACACATCAATGAGTTCTTCATCCCCATCGGGCATCAGCACTTCAGTAATTGACCCTAATGTGCGAGTCTGCCCCCACCACACCAATAAGAGACCACCTGCCATGGCTAAAGGACCACTGACCTGGCTGGGAATCACATCCGCAATGATATCTAGCAGCCGTCCAATTAGCTGCGTCGTATAAAACACAGGAGTGAGCTTCATCCAGATGGCAAACCCTAGGGTTGTGAGGAGAACCCCGCCTGCACTTAGCAACAGCCAACGCTTGACAAATAAACCGGGAGCCAGCCACTTAAACCATTGGTTAACTCGATAGGTAGTCCGACTGCGAGACTCATGCTTGAACACATGGAGTGCTTGTTTTAATAAGCCGATGGTCATTACAAATGGAAAGGTAAGGGGTAGGGAAAGACTGACGAACCGAGATTTAGAGATGGAACTGGCAGAAGAGTTAACACTCAGTGCTGATTGAACAATACATTCTCTTTTTCATGGGTGGGGAGAAGTCTCCAGGCAAGTCTCAGTTCTAATCAATAAAATTGCTGATTTATTCAAGCACTAACCTTGATGATGAGAGTGTTCCTTTATAAATCTCGACTGAATAATTAATGATTGCAGAATCGGTGGTTTTGGACTGATACGCAACAGGCTTTGAGCGGATTTTCTCAGAGGAACCTCTATAACTTGGGGAGGAAACGGAAACGGTAGTTAGTTTACAGGGTTTAACGTAGCCCATCCACGACAATTTGTGCCATAAACAGATGTTGCAGAGCGAGCTAAGTTGAGCTATTCATGGGAAGGCGTTCTGAAGCCTGTGATACATCATCTCTCTGCAAGCGTACGGCTTTGTTATGATTGCTGCTTCCACCTGTAAGGATTTTGTGAAGGGCTGTTTTAAACTCGCATAGCGTCTTTAATCTCTAGCTGAGGAGATTGATTCCTGGACTTAGGTTGATTGGTGATAGGGATTTTGAGTTCACATTCTGATGGTTGAGCCATTGATTGAGTTGAAGGGCATCTGTAAATCATTTGGCAACAGCGTCGTTCTAGACTCTGTTGATCTAACAATTTACCGGGGAGAGGCCTTGGTAATCGTGGGTCCTTCAGGGACAGGAAAATCTACAATCCTGCGGATTATCGCAGGGTTATTAGCCCCAGACGCAGGAGAAATCTATGTGCAAGGACAACGACGACTGGGTTTAATTGAGGATGCTGAAGATCCGATCGGGATTGGGATGGTATTTCAGCAGTCTGCTTTATTTGACTCGTTGACGGTGGCAGAGAATGTAGGGTTTCTCCTGTATGAACATTCCAAACTGCCCCGACGACGGATCCGGGAGTTAGTCCATCAACGGTTAGAAATGGTGGGTTTATCGGACATTGGCAATCGCTATCCAGCCCAGCTCTCGGGTGGTATGCGCAAACGGGTTAGCTTTGCCCGAGCGATTATGGCAAACCCGGAAAATCCCACCAGTACTCCAGAGGTATTGCTTTATGATGAGCCAACAGCCGGACTAGACCCAATCGCCTCTACTTTGATTGAAGATCTGGTGCGCCAACTGCAACGAGCCGAGGCAGGGTGTAGTACCTATGTCATGGTGACCCATCAGGAAAGTACCATTCGCCGAACCGCCGATCGCGTCATCATGCTATATAGCGGCAAAGTGCAATGGGAAGGCACAGTAGAGGATATCGATCGCACAGAAAACCCTTTAATTCGTCAGTTTTTTAGTGGCAGTGTCGAAGGTCCAATTCAGGTAGCAGGCTAATGAGCAATGAACTGTAAACAATAAGTAATGAACAATGCTGGGTTGAGGATATTCAACTGATGACGAAATAGCTCTATAAGGAGTGAGATAGGGGTTTATGCGATCGCGGACAATTCGAGAGGGTTCAGTTGGCTTACTAATTTTGCTGGGGCTAACGCTGTTTGCGGGATTAATTTTGTGGCTGCGGGGTTTAAATCCAGCCCAGCGGAGTTATCGAATCGTCGTCGGCTTTGCCAACGTGGCAGGCATGCAAATTGGGTCTGTTGTCCGTTATCGGGGAGTGGGGGTCGGCAAAATTACTGAGATTCGCCCTGGTCCAAACGGCGTTGAGGTGAGTGTAGATATCACGCCTGCCGATTTAGTCATTCCCAGAACGGTCAAAGTCCAGGTGAATTCATCCGGTCTACTGGGTGAAACGGCGATCGACATTGTGCCCCTCAAACCACTGACCGCCGCAGTAACCGCTAATCCCCTTGATCGAGCTTGTGACCCTAACGTTATTCTCTGCAACAAATCGCAGCTCACGGGTGAAGTGGGACTCAGCCCTGAGGAAGCCTTTGGAGCCGTCATCCGCTTTGCCAATACTTATACCGATCCGCGCTTCTTTGAAAATGTCAATTCGGTGGTCAAGAATGGCTCGCAAGCTGCCGCTGAGATTGCTGAACTGGGGCGCGAATTTACGTCTTTAGCTAAGGATCTGCGCCAAGAAGTCAAAAGCGTTTCTACGCCAATTCGGACGGTGGCGACCCAAGCCAGCCTCACGACGACGGAGCTTAACAACTTACTGACAGCCAACCGGGCTACACTGATCGCGACTCTAAATAATCTGAACCAAACCAGCGCCCAACTCCGAACGACCGTTGGCAGCTTCAATACCATCCTGTCTCAGGCAGAACAGGGAGAGTTTCTACAAAACTTAGAAACATTATCGGCAAATGTAGCGCAAGCTTCGGCAAATTTGCGAGATTTATCGGCGGCTGTTAATAGCCCGGAAAATCTGACCGTCCTTCAACAAACGCTAGATTCTGCCAGAGTGACATTCCAAAATGCAGAAAAGATCACTTCCGATTTGGATGAATTAACTGGTGATCCGCGATTCCGGGATAATCTGCGAAATTTGGTTAATGGTCTCAGCGGATTAGTCTCCTCTACTCAACAACTGCATCAGCAAACCCAAATCTCTCAAATTCTGTCGCCGATCGCCGCCGAACAAAGACAGATTCAAGCAGAACAGAGCCACCCGGAGACTGCGAGCCAGGGAAGAGAGCTGGCGGAGCAGCGGAACATCGCAGAAACCGGAAGCCGCCCTAACTCACTAGTGAACCAGCCACCTACCACTCTAAGTAATGAACCAGCGGTGAAAGAGCAGCAACCATCCCAGTAATAGTTCCGTTGCCCTCCCTAACGAACCGCTTAGCTCCAATCATCCCGTCGGCTGCCACGCCCTTTATAGACTTGAGCCGCCGCATGAATCTGCCGAGTTTTTTCAAACAACGCCGCTTCCGTTAAATTCCATTGCTTTAGGAGTTTGTCCAAATCTGACTGAATATCTCTAGCACCCGGAAAGCCGTGATAGCGAATGCGTAGGCGAGCCAGTTCTGCCAGATTGTAATCGGTTGGGTCAGCATTTAGTAGAGAGTTGACGATCGCGCGATCGCTACTCCACAAAGGATGTTGCTGTTCTTTTGATTCCGGTAATTCCGCTGCCATAATCCGGGTTAACAATACAAGGTTTAGTTTTTAGATAGTAGTGGTTAATTGTCGTGGTTGCGGAATCATGCGATCGGCGCATTACAAAATTCAATGTGCTAACAGGAAAAATTCCTGCTATTCTTAGCCGATGAATTCCTTACAGTGGGCAATCTGGCACTATAACTAATGCTAGAGGAACGATGGGTGGCTCTAAGGGGCAATTTAATTTGATCCCATTGATCCCCAACCAATTTTGTTTCCACCCATGTCCCTGGTTTGTGTAATAGGAGTGAAGTGAAGCGGATGGCAATGGCATTTAAACCTCCAGCTCGATCGCAACCGCCGTCGCCTCGCAGGCGATCTGGCCCTGTGGGACAACCATCGCAGCCCAGTGGGGCTTCCCGGCAGGGGCGGGGACAAAGGCGCCAGACTTTAGGCAGGCAGCGACCAGAACGGGAGTTACCGACTCGACCGTCCGCTGTCAGACGCCCTCCCCTCGATCGTTACGCCATTAGCTCACCGACTGATCAACCCGTAAGGCTGCAACCACGGGATAGAATGCCAGCCGCTCCCCTGGGAGTGCGGCGCTTACGAGCAGAACAACAATTACCCACTTCGGTTCGGTTACTTATTCAGATTCAACGGGGTTCGGTCGCTGTCGCCTTTGTGCTAGTAACAGCCGCCCTGGTCGTCTATGGCAGTACCGTCTACATGCAGCAGCTATGGAGTAAGGAATATCGGCAGTTGAAGACCTTAGAGCGGAGCGAGCGGCAGATGGTAGCAGCGAGCGATGTCATTAAAGAACAAATTGTCCAACAGGCAGAACGACCCGGCTCTGGGTTGGTTCGACGGACTAAAGATATGGCGATCTTTTTAGAACCCGCTCCGGCTCGTCCAGCCCAAACACCCACAATGCCAAGTTTACCGAAGTCAGAACCAACGGCGACCAATAGCCCATTGGGGTACTAAGGGGGAAATGGGATGGCTGGCTCTTCATATACAGCACGATCGCGGCAGTTCCGCCGTTGGCTCGCCCGCCTGAATCAGGTTAAAGCACCGCCTTGGGCAGAAACACCACGCTTTCGAGCCGTGTTAGTTTGGGGATTGCTGATGGCCAGTACTGGACTATTAGCCATCAACTTGTTCCATTTGCAGGTGATTAAGGCTCCAGTACTAAAAGCAATAGCGCAACAACAACAGGTCATTCAGGTTCGTCCGTTTATTCCCCGTCGTTCCATTGTCGATCGCGTCGGCACAGTTCTGGCATTGGATCGTCCTGTATTTACGCTATTTGCCCATCCCAAATTATTTCAAGAATCAAAGACCGCGATCGCAGAAAAGTTAGCACCCATTTTGGGGCATCCCGTCGCAGAGCTAGTCAAGAAATTTGATCAGCAAGAAAGCGGCATTCGGCTGGAATATGCTCTGACTGAAGATGTGGCTGACCGGATCGATGACTTGCGCCTGGATGGCTTGGAAATGCTTCAGCACCAAGAGCGGCTTTATCCTCATCAAGAGTTAGCCGCGGACATTATTGGCTATGTCAATGATGAGCATCGGGGACAGGCTGGCATTGAACTGAGTCAACAAACCCTCCTCGATCGCACCGAGAAGGCTATGCAACTGCGACGGATGGGAGATGGCTCCATCATGCCCGATCTGGTGCCAGGAGGATTTCTCAGCGTTGACGACTTACATTTACAACTGACGATCGATAGCCGCCTACAACGCATTGTGGAACGGGCTTTAAAGCAGCAAGTTCAAGCATTTAATGCCAAGCGGGGCACGGTCATCATCATGGATGTCCGTGATGGTTCGTTACTGGCATTGGTGAATACACCGACGTTTGATCCAAACCAGTACTACAAAGCGCCGATCGAACGACTGAAAAACTGGGCAATTTCTGACCTATATGAACCCGGGTCAACCTTTAAGCCGATCAATGTTGCGGTGGCTCTGGAAGCCGGAACAATCAATCCTGACACCGTCTTCGATGTACCTGGAGAAATTTCCCGCGAAGGATGGCCCATTGTTGGAGGAGCGGGTGGTGGCAGTATGTCTGTAGGTGACATTGTGGCACTGTCCAACAACGTGGGTATGGTCTTCATTACTGAAACAATGAAGCCAGAAGCATACTACAAAGGGTTGAAGCGGATTGGTATTGGTGAACTGACTGGGATCGACCTCCCTTCGGAAACGGCAGGGCAATTTGCGGATCAACAGTCGTTTGTCGCCTCTAGTATCGTGCCTGCTACGGTGTCATTTGGGCAGGGGTTTTCGCTGACTCCGGTCCAACTTGCTCAACTCACTAGCGCGATCGCCAATGGTGGCAAGTTAATGACTCCTCATTTGGTGCAGGGCTTATATGACAGCAAAGGTCGGCTGTATTGGCAACCGAAATTACCTGTTAAACAAGTGTTTTCTGCCAAAACGTCTAAAGCTCTGTTGCCCATGATGGAACGTGTCGTTGATGAAGGCACTGGGAAAGCTGCCCAACTCGATGGCTATCGGGTCGGGGGGAAGACCGGAACTGCCCAAAAAGCCACTGCTGGCGGCGGCTATTCAGAACATGCTTTCATTACAAGTTTTGTGGGAGTGCTGCCGATCGAGGATCCCCGCTACGTGATTGTGGCAGTGATTGACGAACCCCAAGGCGATAATGTCTATGGGGGGACAGTTGCTGCCCCAATCGTCAAAACCATCATGGAAGAACTGGTCACTTTAGGGGGTTTGCCTCCTAGTGCTATTCCTAAAGGCGAGGCAGCCGATAGCTCCGAAGAGGACTATTAAGCAATGACCGCCATCTCCTCACCAAGGCGAGTCCTATGCCTTACCCCCTTGTCTGACTTGCCTGCACTTGAGTTAGCACTTGTTCCAGACTTCGAGCTGGCTCCTGACAACTCAAGCCTTGGCAAACTAAACCTACTACCCCATTGGGTAGCTCGGTAGCCAGTTGATAAACAGCGGTAGGCAGATAGTGAGTAGCTAAGGTAGCGATCGTGGGAGACGTAGTTTGGATCAATGTATGGTGTTGCCACCAGTCAAGCGCAGAAAACAAACTAGGACAGGCTTGAGGGGATTGCTCCATTACCGTGGCAAAGGCCCGTAACGTTTGTTCAGCTCGATCAAAATAGCTGAGATCAGCTGTTAAGAGCGCCAGCCGAATTAAATTGGCGGCTGCCACTCCATTAGCCGCAGGAGTCGCATTATCGATGTAACTGCGTTCTCGCACTAATAAATCATCACTGGCATCAGTATTGTAGTAACCGCCTAACTCTAGGCTCCAGAGAAACTCGTCAAACTCTTCCTGTGCCCGGATCGCCTGATCAAGCCAGGATTGAGCGATCGCCACCATCTCTTGAGCACTGGCAGCAAATCCCAAACAGGTCTGATGCAAATCAAGTAACGCCTTAATCAACAACGCATAGTCTTCTGACTGGGCTAGGATACTGACCTGACCGTCATAATTGAGGCGATGCAACCGATGTTTTACCCATTGATGCTCCAGAATAAATTGCGCCGCCTGGGTCGCTAGTTGCAGGTAATCCGATCGCTGAAGCGCACTTGCTGCTCGTGCCAATCCAGAAATCATTAAACTATTCCAGGCAACAATCATTTTGGTATCGGTGACTGGTGGAATCCGCCCCGACCAATTTCCCGTTTTTGCCTCCTGGCTGGTACGGGCAGGAGACACCGTATTCTTGGTTGCCTGTCCATAACGCGCCTCAAACAACTTAACCAGGCTAGTGGTTACAGCCGTACTGGCGATCGCTTCGGATGTCCGTCGCTGCAAAACATTCTTGCCTTCAAAATTGCCATTGGCTGAAACTGTAAAATAGCGGGCAAGTTCGGCTAATTCCTGGGGCGACAATAGCTGTTGTAACTCAGAATAACTCCAAACATAAAATGCCCCTTCTTCAGGCTCTACTGCCTCGGGCGTTAGAAAAGTATCCGCATCCTGGGCAGCATAAAAGTATCCTGTAGGAGCAGTCATCTCGCGCTTTAACCAGCTGACCGTCAGGTCGATCGCGCGTTCAAAAGCAGGTTCCCGCAGCCCGGATACCCACAAGTTTGCCAGATACTCGGTAATCTGCCCATTGTCGTACAACATTTTTTCAAAGTGGGGCACTGTCCAAGTTGAATCCACTGTATAGCGATGGAAGCCACCCCCAACATGATCAAAAATCCCACCCAAAGCCAGGTCTAGCCCCCGTTGGTTACTGGTGGCTTTGGCATCATAGCGGCAGTCGAAACGAAATCGCATTGTCCGCAGTGCCACATCAGCATAGGGAATCATGGGGAAGCTGGGTCCCGGTGAACTACCAGAAACTACACCAGTGTTATACTCCAAGCCCTGGCGTAATACATCCTGACCAATCTGTGCGGCTGGTTGCAGCGTTGCCACTCCTTGCAAATTGCTCAAAATTTCAGTTTTGATCGCTTGCAACTTGTCCGTTTCAGTATCGTAGTAGCGGCGAACAGCTTGCAGTACCTGAAGGAAGCCAGGTCGCCCATAACGGGGCTCCACCGGGAAGTAGGTACCCCCATAAAACGGCACTAAATCCCCAGGCGTGAGAAAAATATTCAGCGGCCATCCCCCCTGACCCACCATCATCTGGAGGGCTTGCATATAGATACTATCCAGATCAGGGCGTTCTTCCCGATCGACCTTGATCGGCAAGAAGTTGGCATTCATATACTCGGCGATCGTGGGATCAGAAAAGGCTTCCCCCTCCATCACCGTACACCAGTGACAACTGGAATAACCTACTGAGAGAAAGATTGGCTTATTGTCCCGTTGTGCTGTCGCTAAAGCCTCCTCAGACCAATCCCACCAAGCGATCGGGTTTTCGGCATGTTTACGGAGATAAAGGCTTTTAGCAGTGGCAAGACGGTTGGGCATACAACACCTGAGACATCGACGATAAACGCTCAAAGGCTCAATGCTTACAAGAATTCGTTTGAGCATTGAGCCTGAATTCCCCTGCTAGTTTAGCGTGGGGATCGCCATTGGTCGATCGGAGCCGCAAATTCTCCCACTGAACCAAAGCAAAGGCGCGATCGATCGCGCCTTTACAACCAATCAAGTGGCAGACAATTTAGCTCTTTGTCGTTGAGTTAATGCTACCGACTACTTGATCCTTCAGGGTTTCGATATCCTGGACTAACTCCTGACGGTTAGATGCCCGCAGCAAGTAGCGATACACAAACCAGGCAGTGTAGCCAAAGCCAACCAATTCAAACGTTGGAGCCAATAGCGGAATATCGTTCAGGGCATCTAAAACAGCTAGCACTAGCTTGACACCGACGATGCCACCAAAGATCAGTCCCAGCGTAATAATGGGTCGCTTGTACTCTCCAAAGAACTCAGAGAGATACTCAGGCAGACCCGACAGGAAGGAATAAACTTTTTCGCCCACCTGTCGCCATTGTTGGCTAGCGTCGCTAGTGGAAGCAGGCAACAGCAGCGGATCATCACCATTGATGTCTGCGCTCGCAGAGAATTCGGATTCTTTCACTTCAGGGTTCATAATGCATAACCTGGGAGTAACGACCTGGGCAAAGCTGGTGAATAAAAATCACACCAGCAACAAAACACTATAGAGTAGCGGAACCATTCGATGAGCCTTCCAGCATACCAACGCTAAAACTTGGTTTTATCGTCAGCAAGATAGATAATTACCTGATTTACTTCGATCTGTAAACCATTTTGGGGCAGATAGACGACAAACAGAGGGTTAGCGAACCTTGCCAACCCTGACTTACAGTAGATTTGGTAGTTATTGTATGCGCTGCGGACTCAGAGCGATGCAATCAGTTAGTCAAGGTTTTTTTGGGCTAAAGAACCCAAACTTGTGCCTTAAACGGTTTTCTCGTTTTCAAAGAGATTGAGTTTTTTCACAAAACTCAATATTTCGGGGTATAGGAGTGGTCTGGGATACCAAACTACCAGAGCAATGTTCTGCTTAAGCTCAGGCGCAGGGGGTAGCTCTGCTCCGAGATATAAACTTTTTGAGTGAGAAAATCACGTTAATTTACTTAGCGGCTAAGTCGCTGCTACAGTGGTGGATTGATGTTAGCCCTTTTGAATGGATGGGCATAGTAATGATTGGAGCAACTGCTAAATCAGGTGGAGTGCCATAGGAATGACGCGAATTCTCGTCATTGAGGACGATTCGACAGTTCAGAGTTTAATTCTCAAACTGCTACAAGCTGAAGGCTTCACTACAATAAGCAGTTCAGATGGGCGATCGGGGATCGTCATGGCACAGCAGCATGAGCCTGATTTAATTATCTGCGACATCATGATGCCGGAGTGTAACGGCTATGAAGTGTTAGAAACTCTACGGGAATATCCCACGACCGCGCGAATTCCGTTTATTTTTCTGAGTGCTAAAGCCGATCGAGCGGCTTTACGTCAGGGTATGGAGTTAGGAGCGGATGATTATCTCACTAAGCCCTTTACTCGCGCTGAATTGTTAGGTGCGATCGCCGCTCGATTAGATAAACAGGCATCCATTACCCAACCTTATATTGATGAGATGAAGCGGGCTGCCCGTAGCCTGAACCAACTGGCATACCGCGATCCTCTCACCAACTTACCAAATCGCATTCTATTACATCATCAGATGCAAGAATTGCTGCTGGAAGCTGGGCGATCGCGGCAACTCATTGCGGTGATGTACTTGAATTTGAATCGCTTTAAAGCAGTGAATCTCAACTTGGGTTACTCCGGTGGGGATCAACTTCTCCAAACGGTTGCCGACCGCTTACGCCAACTCTTTCCCACCGAAGGGCAGATTGCACGTTTAAGTGGAGATGAGTTCGGATTGCTGTTAACCCATGCCAGCAACCAGGAAGCTGTAGCTGAGTTTGCTAAACGGGTTTTGGTGTTTTTAGCCGAACCTTATGAGCTATTTGATCAGTATGTGCAAATTCATGGCAGTTTGGGGATTGCCCTATTTCCACAGGATGGCAATACTCCTGATACATTACTAAGCCGAGCCGATACCGCCATGCGTCAAGCTAAAACCTTGGGTGGTAGTCAGTATGCATTTTACGATGTGCAAATGGATTTGCAGATCTCAGAACGGCGGATGATTGAAAGCCGCCTACGATCGGCTCAAAGCAATCAAGAATTGGAACTGCACTATCAACCCCAAGTGAACTTAGTCACCGGGCGGATTATTGGTGCTGAGGCATTGCTGCGATGGAAGCAGGCTGACTTAGGCACCGTTTCACCAGCCAAATTTATTCCGGTAGCTGAAGAAACTGGCTTGATTGTCTCGATCGGAGAATGGGTCTTACGCACAGCTTGCATTCAGGCCCAGTCGTGGCAAAATGCCAGCCAAATGCCAATCCGCGTCTCCGTCAATTTATCTGCCCGTCAGTTCAAGCAAGCTAATTTGTCGGGTATGGTCGCTCAAGTGCTACGAGAAACCCAATTAGACCCAACATTGCTCGTGATCGAATTAACCGAAACCTCAGTGATGGAGGATGTCGAAACTACCATTTCGATCTTGCAAGAGCTGAAGCGCATGGGGGTTCAGATTTCGATCGATGATTTTGGCACGGGCTATTCCTCACTCAATTACCTCAAGCGGTTTCCGATCGATGTCTTGAAAATTGATCAATCGTTTGTGCAAGACATTACTACAGATACCAACGATGCGGCGATCGCCAAAGCAATTATTGCCATGGCTCAAAGCTTGCAATTAAAGGTGATTGCGGAGGGCGTAGAAACCCAGGAACAATACGAATTTCTCCGTCACAATGGTTGTAATGCCATGCAGGGCTATCTATTTAGCCGTCCGTTAAGTTCATCGGATTTTGTGGCCTTATTAAACAGTGATAAACGCTTACAAATGATGCGGTAGTAGCAACAGGGCATCAACCATGAAGCAGGTAATTTGTAGAAATTCTGCAATCTGTAATCTTGAATCTCTAACTCTAAACAAACCGTTATATTGCTAAAAATTACAGCTCCTGAGACACCTGATTTGTCCTCACAAGTTCCTCAGATTCTTTTCCTACAACTAGGGATGTGGGACTCAGAAAACCATCAGACCAATAGCCGAAGCTATTAGAGCCAGTTTTAAATTCACGCTTCAGACAAGGTCTATCCGCTGAGTTCTAAGCAGAACGGTTGAACGTCCAGGTTCAGCCAACGTTTTAAGAGGACTAGGCACATGCTGAATACTACGATTGATTCCAACGTAGACCCGCAAGCAAATAGAGAAACGGCTTTTGTACTCAAATTTGAACAGGTTGGTTTAAGTGACATTCCCCTAGTCGGCGGTAAGAATGCCTCGCTCGGTGAAATGATTCAACAACTAACCAGCAAAGGTGTCAATGTTCCCAACGGGTTTGCGACTACAGCTTACGCCTATCGTTATTTCATCGAAACGGCTGGTTTAGAAGAAAAACTTCGTTTGCTGTTTGCCGATCTCGATGTCGAAGATATGAACAGTTTGCGGCAGGTGGGGAAACAAGCCCGCTTGTTGATGATGCAAACACCATTTCCACAAGATTTACAAGATGCGATCGCCGCTGGCTATACCGAATTGTGCCAACAATATGGCGCTGACACCGACGTAGCGGTTCGTTCCAGTGCCACCGCCGAAGACCTGCCAGATGCCAGTTTTGCTGGACAACAAGAGACCTATTTAAACGTCCACGGGCTGCAAGGGGTGTTAGAGTCCTGCCACAAGTGCTTTGCCTCCATCTTCACCGATCGCGCCATTTCCTATCGCACGATTAAAGGCTTCGATCACTTTGAAGTTGCCCTCTCAGTCGGTGTGCAAAAGATGGTGCGGTCTGACTTAGCCGCGTCTGGCGTCATGTTCTCGATCGATACCGAGACTGGCTTCAAAGATGCCGCCTTTATTACCTCTGCCTATGGATTAGGGGAAAATGTGGTGCAAGGGGCGGTTAACCCGGATGAATTCTTTGTGTTTAAACCCACCTTGAAGCAAGGCTACAAACCGATCGTCAAAAAACGGGTCGGGACTAAAGAGATCAAGATGATCTATGACGTGGGTGGCTCTAAGCTAACCAAAAACGTCCCTGTGCCCGATAGCGAACGCGACAAATACTCCATCACTGACGATGAAGTGATCCAACTGGCGAAATGGGCCTGCATTATTGAAGACCACTATACCCAAATTCGCGGCAGCTATAGCCCAATGGATATTGAGTGGGCCAAAGATGGGCTGACAGAACAACTGTTTATCGTCCAAGCCCGTCCCGAAACGGTACAGTCCCAGAAGTCGGGCAATATCCTTAAGTCCTATTCCATGACCGAAAAAGGCAAAGTGCTCGTCCTCGGTCGGGCGGTGGGTGAAATGGTCGGACAGGGTACGGCGCGCGTGATCATGGATGTCCACCGGATTGACGAATTCAAACCGGGAGAAGTCTTAGTTACCAACCGCACCGATCCCGATTGGGAACCAATCATGAAGAAAGCCAGCGCGATCGTCACCAACCAGGGTGGACGGACGTGCCACGCGGCGATTATTGCTCGTGAGTTGGGGATTCCCGCGATCGTCGGTTGTGGGGATGCCACCGAAAAACTCCAAACCGGGCAGGAAGTCACGATCTCCTGCTGTGAAGGGGAAGATGGCAAGGTCTACGAAGGCTTACTCCCATTTGAAATTAAGGAAGTTGCCCTCGATAACCTGCCTCGGACGCGCACCCAAATCTTGATGAATGTGGGCAATCCGGATGAAGCCTTTAGTCTCTGTGCCATTCCGAATGATGGTGTAGGTCTAGCCCGGTTAGAGTTCATCATTGCCAACCAGATTCAAGCGCACCCCTTAGCGCTGATCCACTACAAAGAACTGAAGGATGAATTAGCGAAGTACAAGATCGCCGATATCACCAAGCAGTACGATGACAAACCCGAATTCTTTGTGGACAAATTGGCTCAAGGCGTGGGCGCGATCGCCGCTGCCTTCTATCCCAAACCTGTGATCGTGCGGATGTCGGACTTCAAGAGCAATGAATACGCGAACCTGCTGGGTGGGCGCGAATTTGAGCCGCATGAAGAAAACCCGATGATTGGTTGGCGGGGAGCCTCTCGCTACTATGACGAGAAATATCGCGAAGGCTATGCTCTGGAATGCAAAGCCATGAAACGGGTACGGGATGACATGGGCTTAACCAACGTCATCTTAATGATCCCGTTCTGCCGCACTCCCAACGAAGGTCGGCGGGTACTCGCGGAAATGGAACGCAACGGTCTGAAGCGCGGTGTGAATGGGTTGCAGGTCTATGTGATGTGCGAAATTCCCAGTAACGTCGTGTTAGCCGATGAATTCGCGGAAGTCTTCGATGGCTTCTCGATCGGCTCGAATGACCTGACTCAGTTAACGCTGGGACTCGATCGCGATTCCGCTCTGGTTGCCCACCTGTTTGACGAACGCAATACAGCGGTTAAACGGTTGGTCGGCGATGTGATCCGCACCGCCAAGGAAAAAGGTCGCAAGATTGGCATCTGCGGTCAAGCGCCAAGCGACTATCCCGAATTCGCCCGCTTCCTAGTTGAGCAAGGGATTCATTCCATCAGCCTCAACCCCGACTCGGTGCTGAAGACCATTCTGGAAATTGCTGAAGCTGAGAAGTTCTAGCCTCCAGATTTAGGGAGTAGAGGGATTGGGGTACAGGATACAGATTACAGTTTGTGTTCTCTCTAGCAACCCTCTACTGCCTAACACTTCTTGATCACGAAGACTCAATGGCGGTCTGACCACCACCCACTTCTGCAAGAAGCCCTCGTTGTATCCTGTACCCTTTTCCTTTAAGGAGCCTGACCATGTTTTCACCCTTTCAAAAAATTCTGGTCGCCCTCGATCGCTCCGATATGGGTCAACAAGTGTTTGAGCGAGCCGTTATCCTGGCACAGGCTCAACAGGCTCGGCTAATGTTGTTGCATGTGATGTCGCCGATGGATGGGGAAGCGCCACCGATGATGTATCCCCGACCCGATGGCGTTTATCCGGGGATTTATGAAGAAGCGATTAAAACCTATGCACGACAGTGGGAAGCCCATGAGCGGGAAGGATTACAGTGGTTACAAACCCTAGCCGAACGAGCGACTGCGACTGGAGTGACGGCTGAATATACTCAAAATAATGGCGTTCCGGGTCGAACCATTTGCGCGATCGCCAATACCTGGGGCGCTGATTTGATTGTCTTAGGACGACGGGGACACTCTGGGTTAAGTGAAATGTTATTAGGTAGCGTCAGCAACTATGTATTGCACCATGCCCCCTGTTCGGTATTAACCATCCAAGGCAAAGGCAATGTGGCTGAACCGAAAGCCACTGAGTCACTCACTACAAGTAGCCATTGATGATGAGATTGTTGGGAGCGATCGCGAATCACCAAGGATAAATTGAATTAAAAGTTTCCTGTATTGGGCTGAGTGATGACGACTGGGGATTGAGCAGATGGTTCAATGACCCAGTCTTTTCCTATTTAAATCAATCCTAAGCGATCGAGCGCATCTCGCGCGGCATCTTTCTCAGCTTCTTGTTTTTTATGTCCATTACCTCGCCCATAGGTTTTGTTGGCAACCTGCACTTCCGCAACAAAATGTTTAGCGTGATCGGGACCCGATTCTGACACAATCACATACTGTGGATTCTCTTTTGGGTTGGCTAATGCCCATTCCTGAAACCGACTTTTGAAGTTAATATTTGGTGCTACAACAACTAAATGATTCACCACCGAATTAAAAAATGGCTCGACATACGATCGCACCTGATTAATATCAGAATTGGTGTCTAGAAAATAAGCACCAATTAAGGCTTCAAACGTACTACTAAGCAAACGAACATTTTGCCGTCCCCCTTCGCGATCGGCTCCTTTCCCTAACTTGATCTGCTGACCCAAGTTCAGGGCTTCAGCAAACTTAGCGAGTTGTTTGGCATCCACTAATGCCGATCGCAAGGGAGTTAATTCTCCCTCACTTTTATTGGGATAGCGTTTATATAAAAACTCACCACTGAGAAAATTCAACACCGCATCGCCCAAAAATTCTAACCGCTCATTATGTTTGCCAGCACTGGAATTTTCATTGGCAAACGATCGATGGGTTAAAGCGCGTTCTAACAGAGAGCGATCGTGAAACTTTGGCAAAGTAAGGGAAGGGGGCATTTTTCAGCTTCTTACACCTATTCAATAAATCTCCATTCTACAGGAAGAAAACCAGGAGGATAAAGGCGATTCCCTCTTGAGTTGTTACATGGAGAACAAGCAATGCGTAGATTGCCTATATCATTCCCTCCTCCTTTACTTTTATGTTTTATATGTTCAATTGTCATCTGTTTCCAACTCAGCTTTTGTCCACACCAACAACAACAATCTCCATACATTTTTACAAGCTTTTGCTTCTTGCGTTGTTTCCGTTTTGAATTCATTGCCATCTCTAAAATTCCTAAAAAGGTGAATTAGAGGGGCAAACTTCATTATTTAAGTGCAGCAGAATATTGTGATAACTCATTAAAGAGTTAGCCACTGACTCTGTTACAGATACACCTTCTTAAAATACTTATTTCTATCTAGATAGATAGAAATAAGTATGCCAAGAAAGATAACGAAAGATAACGAGTTTACCCCATAGCAAAATGGAGATAGATCTCTGCCAAAGGCAAAAGTACCTAGATTGAGCTGCTTCTTAAAATACTTATGCCTATCTAGATAGATAGAAATAAGTATGCCAAGAAAACCTTGCTTCCATTCTTGTCTAGAACACCAAAAAAGTCAAGTAATCAATTTACTAACCTTGTAATTAGATAAGTCTCTACATAGTAAAACCATCTAAAGATAGAGGTTTATTCTTATTCTTGTTAAACAACTTACTAATTTCTTTAACTTCATAGAGAGGAAGTTCATCAAAGCTTTAAATCATCCAGACGGGTGACAAAGGACTCGCCATGTAGAGGGAGTTAAAGCTGAGTGCGATCGGCGAAGGTATATTTATTCAGCCCTGCAATCGTCTACGTTATGCAAACTCCTAACCATAACCGTCCCAAGTCTACTGGCATTAGTCAGGTGATCGATCGAGTTCTAACCTCTGGCAAAATCACCCGTGCTGATGAAAGCGTCTTTTTGAGAGCAATGGTAAATGACCATCCCCTCAACTCAGAAGAAATGAATCAAATCAACCATGTGTTCGATCGGCTGCAAATGGGTCTGCTGAAAGTCGTTGACTAACCTACCACCCAACAATCACTTTCCACATTAATGAGCCGATCGCAAATGTGGCTAAATGTTGGGGCAGCAGCTTTAAAAACGGCTGACGCGCAATCCTCTGGGTTAAGAACACACTCAACCAGACTGTACCAACTAACGTGACGGCTTGCAGAAATGCAATTACTGCCGGATGAGCTACAGCAATTAGGGAATCTGCTGTTCCAGTTGACAGCCCAAAGGTCGCAAAGGTCACAGGAATTACCCGTCCGGCTTCCGTCAATCCTAACCGCAAGAAATGTGCTAGATTGCCACCCAACACTAATGGCAGATAACCATACGCTAATTCCACAAACGATCGCGGCTTACAAGAGCGGTTCAGTAACCGAATGATGCTATGAGCCAAGAGGGCGATCGTCACTGGAATTAACATCACGACGATCGACAATCCGGCATGAATGCCAAAGTGAGCTAGCGGTAAATTCCAGCCTAGTTCAGCAGTGATTTCAGGCAGTCGGTGCAGAAATACCGCGCCAAATAACAGGAATAACAGGCAAACCTCGTACCAGGTTGGCGTATGCGTTGTCCACAAATCAATTCCCGGTGGTCGCAGATTTAATTCCACCGATCGATGCGGACAGGCTTTCAGACAGGTCATACACAACACGCAATCCCGGTTGTCTTGCAATTGGGCGGGATGGGAGTAGAGCGGACAACCATTTGTTTCCTGTCCTTCCCCTTTTTGCGGACCACCTTTATAACACTGATAGGTGGTACAGGTCGCTGAACAAATCCCCTGCTGCGCGCGTAATTCCACGATCGACAGTTTGGCAAACAAGCCATTCATACCGCCGATCGGACAAAGGTAGCGACACCAGAAGCGCCGCTCAAATAACACGGAAAAAATCACAGCTCCAGCGGTAATCAGCAGCAGCAAACAGCCGGACAGATAGGCGGTATTTTCCAGATTCCACAACTCTTCCCACAGCAGAATTAAGGTGAACAGTCCAAATAGAAACCAGCCCCCCACCTTTTCCGCTTGCTGCCGGGGCCAGGGCTGTAGTTGACGAGGATAGAGCCAGAGGGAAACTTTTTGGGCTAGTTCACCATAGATCATGAATGGACAGACGGCGCACCACAGCCGCCCCACAAACGGAAATGCCACCAGGATCAACATCCACCACCATGCCCAAAAGAAATTGAGGGCAACGTTCCGCTCCCGGCTTTGCGGTCCTAACATCAGTACAGCAACCACTACGGCAAAGAATCCCAATGTGAAGCCATAGTTAATCCGATCGGGGAACCAGGGGCTGCGGAGAAACTGGCGGAGGCGAGGATCCGCATTCAGTAAATTAATTCGGAATCGCTTGCCTTTAGTGCTAGCTGGCCAGAATACTTCCTCCGTGAGTTCGCTAGCACCATTCGATTGCAGGATCGCCCGCTCTACCAAACTTTCAAACTCGGCAAAATTCCCCGGAAAATCATAGCCTTGGAGCCGCCGCAGTGCCTCCGGCGTCACGCCAGGTTTAGCAATGCCTCGCGATCGACAAAATAAGCTGATGTAGTATTCCACCTGAGCTTGAATATCTGCCTTCCGCACCCGCAACGGTGGCACTTTAATTTCATGCCCAATTAAAGGTTTTTGCTCTAGTGGCAGCAAGCTTTTTTCCGAAGTCATCATGATTCGGGCAGCTGAAGTGCGAGGGGCGGAGGTTGATTCTCCCTCTCGGCTAATAGGTTCATACTCCCCGGTCTCTAGCAGTTGAACCAGTTTGGGCTGTAAGTCGGGATGCAATTCCTGAATGTTGTTCAGGAGTAAGGTTCCCGTTCCCAGCCATTCCAGTAATCCCGGTTTGCCACCAGCTCGCCCAAATAACTCTGCCCCACTGGACTGTAAAGCGTCACAGTTGATTTTAATCATCGGCTCATGGCGACTGTCCGAACCAAAGTGGATGAGGGCAGCAATGTTATCTTTCCCTAACCCCGGTTCACCAAAGATCAACACCGATCGGCGATCGCGAGTCGCCTTCTTAATATCCTGACGTAACCGCACCGCATAGCGACTGGAACCAACAATGCCTCGCCTCACCTTTGGCAGCAAATAGGGTCGTAACGCAGTCTGCCGTTCTCGTTCATACACCAGTTGGGCCGAAACTTGATCTAACTCAGTTGCCAGGTAGCGAGAAAAGATTTGACTAATTTCGGGAAATTGCTGTATTAGGGTCAGGACTTGCTCACGTGGGATCGTCCAGAGCACACAATCACTCAACGTGACAACAGTTTGCTCAGCCAGTTGATCCAGTAGTAATTCCTTAATATGCAGGATCGCCCCCGGCAACAATCCTACCGCTTTAGCCACTGTAACTTGACTGGTATGATAGCTCTCCAACCGCCCCGATCGCAGAATATACAACGCTGTTGGTGGAGTGTCTTCCAAAATCAGGCGATGATTTTCCTGAACAGCAATTTCCTCAACGACTGCCGCGATCGCCGCTAATGTCTTCTCAGACAAAGCCCCTAATACCGTATTTTCTTTTAGCCAGAGTGCACGATTATTGGCTTCCATAAGCTTAAGCAATAAACAATCCGCAATACCGATGTGCAGAGAATCAAGTGGCAAACGTTGGGGGCTAAATGATGCCTTTCTCATCTGCCCTATTGGCATGATTGCGCCCGTCTATCTTCCACCTTTCAGCATAACGAAATAAATAAATGGCACATTTCGTTAGCCACCTATCGCAGGTTGCGCTAACAAAACATGCCATTATACCGTCGCCACTTGGCGAACGTTTAATTAGGTAGGAATTCAGTTCGGTGCTTGCAGCTTAATTCAACTAACCGGGGCAAACAGCGCGATCGTTAGCATTCAGCTTAATTACACCTTCGGCACCATTAACTACAAAGGGCACAGCTTGATCGCCCACCACTCGTCTGAGAACGGGCTTACCATACAGGCAAGATCTAACTTGTTCTGCCCAAGCACTATAGTCAATGTTTGGCAGGGTGGGTGCATATTTGTCAGTGATCGGCGTGTTGGTGGTCACGCTGGTATCTTTATCGAGAACGATCACATTGGGCAGGGTGTAGAAATAAGGCTGTACCGGAGGGGTAGGCAAGGCAAGTTCGGTAACAGTCGTGAGAGTTTCCTTAGGCAGAACTTCAGTCACCGCTGTGTATTGAGCGGAAGCGGGAAGCGCTAAGCTTGCCACAGCACTGGCAGCACCAAGAATAGACAGGACGCGTGTTTTCATATTCAATCCAACTCCTCATTAACAACCGTAACCACGGTAGCCACAACTGGCATAACCACAGTAACTACAACCAAAGGTGAGGGGGTAAATCTAGCGCTACCTTAGTTGCTCCTTTATTTCTACACTGTTTTGCCAATCTAAGCCAGTGTTTAGATGAGCGAAATGAGGAATCTTAATCAGTAATTTAGCCACTAGGGAATACTTGGAGCAAGAGAGGAAGGCGCTCTTCACCCGATGCAGCGGTTAATTTACCAATTAGTCGTAATGTGCTCCTGAATTACTCGATCGTAAACTATGGCAGTCTGATGAGCCAATTTTGCCCAGTTAAACCGTTGAGCCAGTTCGGCATAAGCATTATTTGTTAGCCAACGGGCATAACTAGGGTTTTTTAATACCTCTAGGATGCCCCAAGCCAGGGAATCTGGATTATTTGTCCAGGTCACAATTCCAGTTTTATTGTGCCGCACGACTTCGGGCAATCCCCCTGTATCGGAAACCACCACCGGAACTTGGACGGCAAAATTTTCTAACGCCACAATCCCAAACGGTTCGTAGAGGCTGGGAAACACTGCGCAGTCTGCGATCGTGCGAAATTTATTCAACTCCTCATCCGACATGAAGCCCGTAAAGTAGCACTTATCCCAAATGCCCAATTCCCACGCCAGCCGTTTCAGGTCATCCGTATTCCCAGTGCCAATGAGCACCAGTTTGGCATAACCTCCCATTTCCCAAATCACTCTCGGAGCCGCTCGTAACAGCACCGAAACTCCTTTTTCATAGGTCATGCGACCCACGTAATAAATGATTTTTTCGTGATCGTGGGCAAAGCGACGGCGGAACTCGATCGAGTTAAAGTTCATTTCAGAGACCAGCTTTTCAGGGCAGACTCCATTCGGAATTACATCAATTTTGTCCCATCTCACCCCTAACGCCCGCTCCACCTCCTGCCGCATGTAATTGGTACAGACAATCACCCGCCAAGCGTCATGAGTTAACTGGCATTCCATCTCGCTGATATAGCGCTGAGTTTCAGTATGGATGCCATTGTGACGACCATGTTCAGTCGCATGAATCGTAGCCACCAACGGCAGCCGAAAAATATGCTTGAGGGCGATCGCGGCATCACCAACTAGCCAATCATGGGCATGGATCAAATCAAAGGGTCCGTCTTCTAGCAGCAGTTTGCCGCCATGCCGCCCCATACTTTGATTCATGTTGACGATCCAGTGAAAAAAATCATTACTGGGTTCAACACTTACCCGATGCACATGCACCCCATCTACCAGTTCATAGCGGGGAGCCTGTCCAAACTCGATCGTAATCAGATGGATGTCATGCCCCAACTTCACCAGTTCTGGGTATAGTTCCGCCACATGCCGAGCGATCCCCCCCACGATACGGGGAGGAAATTCCCAGGTCAGAACTAAAACCTTCATCGGCATTCCATCTTGCTACTTGACCTATTTTTACTTTACATAGCTGCTCAGTACAGTTCAGTAGAGATGTTACCCAGAAAAATCTCTCTGTTACTGTTACAGCCCTTATCTATTCGGGGAATCTAGTGAGGTTGTTTGCTAGATTTGTGGGGTAGGTAACAAATATCATGACTCCGCCGCTTTCCCCTACTTTGTTTCCGCCGTTGCTCCTAGCAACCGATGGCTCTCCTAGTGCCCGTCTAGCGCAGCGGTTGCTCTATCCAATCGCTAAATTACTCAAAGCTCAGATTACCGAAGACGCAACTGATGCCGCACCTGCCTTAGATGATTCTGCCCTGCTCATTGCTGTTACTGTACAACCGCGATCGTCGAAACGCGGCGATCGCTTCAGCCGGAAAGTCAACAGTGTGGCAGTAGCAACCGAGACAGCTACTCCTGAAGTCACCACAATTACACCTGCCACCGTTGCCACTCAACCACCAACTCTTGCCCTAGAACAACTGACGACCTTGATCGAGGGTGATGTTCCCGCTGGGCTGTCGCTGTCCTTGCAAGTGCGCCAAGGTCGTCCTGCCACCGAAATCTTGAATTATGCTCGGACTATCCAAGCCGGATTAATTGCTGTCGGGCATCGAGGCACAGGAGGAATGCGGGAATTGCTACTAGGTAGTGTTTCTACCGTGATTGCTCGCTATGCCTTTTGCAGTGTACTAGTCGCCAGAAGCAGTCAGCCAGCCGAATTGCCGCTCACTCCCCGCTTAAATCATGTGTTACTGCTGGTGGATGGGTCGTTAGCTTCCCGACAGGCGATCGCCACAGTGCTGCAACTCGCCCCGATCGGGATTGAGCGGGTCACGCTGCTATGTGTCCAATCTCCCATTGGTGTCAACAAAAACTTATTTGGGGCTTTTGGCTCTCCGACTCTGAGTTGGCAACTCAACCAATCTCTGCAAACCGCCCAAAAAGAACAGGGAGAACACTTACTCAAACGGGCTAAAGGAGCCTTAGCAGGAGTTAAGCTTGACATCCAAACCCGGATGCAGACAGGCGATCCAGCTCCCTTAATTTGCCAAGTCGCTCAGGAACAGGGCGCGAACCTGATTATCTTGGGCAGTGATCCCACTCGGCGATCGCTCCTCTCTCCTTTACAAGTCCTCCGTCCCGGTAAACGTAATCTTGAAGGAGTCCCTGCCAAATCCCGGCGAGCGTTAAGAAATACTCGACTGAGCGTGACTGAAGACTATGTCATCCACTATGCCCCTTGTCCGGTATTGCTGTGTCGAACTCCAGATGCCGTTCAGCCAAAAGTGGATGTAGGCTAACAGGCGGAAATGAGCGAAGGACAGAGCGGAGAAAGATCGGGTAAGACAGATGCTCAATCATCGCTGATGGTTTGGGGTTCATAGATCTCTAATCATTGTTCATTGCCCATCCTTCACCCTTTAGAATGGTTTCAAGTCTTTAAACTTGATCCATTTTCCTAATTACGCATGACTCACGCAACCGACGTTGGAACTCTGGCTCGCTGGATGGCAGCGGATTTTAGTAACCAAGAGCAGGCATTTGAAAATCCTCCTTTTTTTGCCCACATCCGGGTTTGTATGCGGCCTTTACCCGTCGATCTTTTGTCTGGAGTGGGTCTGTTTTTAGAACAAGCCTATGACTATGCCTTAAACGACCCCTACCGGATTAGGGTGTTGAAACTATTTGCCAAAGACGGACGAATTGAGCTAGAGAACTATAAGGTACATGAAGAGGAAAAGTTCTATGGGGCGTCTCGCAATCCCGAACGATTAGTCCAACTCAGCCTGGACCAGTTAGAACATATGCCAGGGTGCAATATGCACGTGGAATGGACGGGGCAAAGCTTTAAAGGTCGAGTAGAACCCGGTAAGGGCTGTGTTGTTGTGCGAAAAGACCGGACGACCTATCTTGATAATGAATTTGATATTAATGCAGAACGCATGATCAGCTACGATCGCGGACGTGATCCCGAAACGGATGAACTGGTCTGGGGTGCGATTGCCGGTCCGTTTCATTTTGTGCGCTGGGCGAGCTTTGCCGATGAAGTGAAGGTTTAAATCTATGTACGATTTGCTGCTGCGTCATTGTCGCTTATTGCAAACTGACCAGACGATCGCAGAGGTAGATATTGCGGTTGAACAGGGTAAGATTTCGGCGATCGCGCCCCATCTGCCTGGTAACGCCAAAATCACCTTAGATATCCATAAGCATCTAGTGAGTCCACCGTTTGTCGAATCTCATCTCCACCTGGACTCTGCCCTAACAGCGGGGGAACCGCGCTGGAACCAAAGCGGCACACTATTTGAGGGGATTGAGATTTGGCGGGAACGCAAACAAAACTTGTCACTGGAAGATGTCAAGCAACGAGCGATCGCGACCTTGAAGCAGCAGGCAACTCAAGGGGTGTTATTTGTCCGTAGCCATGTTGATGTCAGTGAAGCAAGTTTGACCGCGCTGCAGGCATTGTTAGAAATCCGGGAAGCCGTTAAAAGCTGGATCACCCTCCAGATTGTAGCTTTTCCGCAAGATGGTTTTTATGGCAGCTCCCAAACTGAGATTTTGGTGGAGAAGGCACTTGATCTGGGGGCAGACGTCGTTGGTGGTATTCCTCATTACGAGTTGACGCGTGAAGATGGTGTGAACTCCGTCCATCAGATCTTTGCCCTCGCGCAAAAATACGATCGGCTGATCGATATTCACTGCGATGAGATCGACGACGAGCAATCCCGATTTTTAGAAGTTGTCGCTGCCTGTGCAATTCGGAGTGGCTTAGGGTCACGGGTCTCTGCTAGCCACACCACAGCTTTTGGCTCTTATAACAATGCCTATGCCACCAAGCTGATGGGCTTCTTGCAGCGGACTCAGATCAATTTCATCGCCAATCCCCTGATTAACATTACTCTGCAAGGTCGTACCGATACCTACCCAAAACGGCGAGGTATTACCCGCGTTAAGGAACTATGGCAACAAGGACTCAATGTCAGCTTCGGGCATGACTGTGTCCAGGATCCCTGGTACTCTTTCGGGCGAGGAAATATGCTAGATGTGGCATTCATGGGTCTACATGTCTGTCAAATGACCGGAATTGCCGAAATTGATGCTTGTTATGACATGATCACCCGGAATGGTGCCAAAACCTTAAACGTCGAAGCAGAGTATGGCGTAGAGATTGGTAAACCAGCTAACTTAATTGTGCTAGATGCGAAGGATCGCTACGACGCAATTTGTCGGCGTTCTACCGTTTGTTATGTGATTGCTCAAGGTAAATTGTTAGCCCGAACTGAGGCACCGCGCCCCCACTGGTATGGCACGGCTGTGTGTTGATAACACGATTAATTTTTGCCGCATAGAATAGTCAATCAAATTTGGGTATTTTGAGTGCATGTTGACGATTCAAAATCTCCTATGGTTGACCCCCAACTACGATCGTTCGACCGCAAATCTCATCCACCGTTCCGGTTCTGGAAATCGTTTCAGGCTTTATTTGCCCTGGCACTGCTAGCTGTCATTAGCCTGAACGCCTGTAGTCAATCCCAATCTTTACAACCACTCAAAATTGGCATTACAACTTGGCCAGGTTTCGATATCGTGTTGTATGCCCAGACGACTGGCATCTTCAAGCAGCATGGTCTAAACGTTGAGCTAGTTCGGTTCGAGAATCAGCAAGATTCTTCGCGAGCAGTCTTACGTGGGGCATTGGATGGTGCATTTACTTCCTTATGGGATGTAGTACAAGTTGATCCCGGTGAAGACAAACCAGAAGTACTGCTCGTGTCCAATATTTCGCATGGTTCCGATGGCATCGTCGCTCGATCGGGTATCCAGACCATGAAAGATTTACAGGGCAAACGCGTCGGGGCAAAGCTAGGGACTGTCAACCATTTAATTTTGCTGGAAGCTCTAAAGCTTCATCAAATCAAACCGGAAGCAGTCACGATCGAGGATGTATCAAATGAAACAGCCGTGGAATTACTCCGGAAAGGTAAGCTAGATGCAGCTGTAGTCTGGCAACCCGTATTAGGAGAAACGGCAACAGCGATCAAAGGCAAGATTGTTTTCACCACCCAAGAAGTTGATAGTTTAGTCATCGACACCTTAATGTCCCGTTCGAGTGTCGTCAGGAACAAATCAGCCGAATTAATTCAATTCATTCAGAGTTGGTTTGATGTGATGCAGGCAGTCGATACCAAACCAACCGAAGTTTACGATCGAGTCGGTCAGGCGTTAGGGCAAACCGGGGCATCGTTTGGTCAAGATTATGCGGGACTGAAGAAAGGCGATGTGGCGATGCAGCAACGCATGTTTCAGTCGGATAGCCGATTGCGAGCCGCGATCGCCCAAATGACCGAATTACTGAAGGCGGATCCGCGCTCAGGGCGAACACCGCGTGAAGATGTGGAAATTAACGCTGAATTAGTGACAAGCGCGATTTCAACCTGGAAATCTTAAGCACAAATGTCTTTACTGCATTGGTTAAACAAGCAAAGTTTGTCCACACAACTCCTATTGGGACTAGCAGTAGCTCTGGCAACCGCAGGAGTTAGCACCCTAGGAGTCAACTATTATCTGATCCATACGGGAATGGAGAACCAGATGCGGGAGCGGGCCCAATCCATTACTCGTTCTCTAGAGTTTTCTACCGAGGGCTTGCTGGAAGTAGAGAATAAAAGCCTATTACGGCGAGTCGTGCAAAACTATGCCACCTTACCGGCGGTCATGGAAATTGCGATCATTGGCTCTGATGGACTCACTCTGGCACACAGTTCAGAACAGATTATTCAGCGTTCCTACCAAACAGTGCATCCCGAATTGGCAGAAGCACTGGAACAGGCAGCAAAAACGGGCAAAGAAACGAATTGGGAGATGGTCGTTAATGGGAAGCCGACGTTAGTCAATGTCATGCCATTCAGTAGTGTGCTGTTTGGTCCATCTGGTAAACGGGGATTGGCGATCGCCATGATTGATCTGGACCAGATGCAGCAAGAAGCTGGCAAAACGCTACTCACCTCATCGTTAACCCTATCGGCTGGCATTGTCGTCATTTTGTTGCTGATGACTGCCCTGATTCAGCACAACCTGTTAAGCCCGTTAAAGGCAGTAAATGACGCCGTAGCTCGCAGCAAGCAGATCGGTGCTTTTTACATGCCGAAAGGTCTACCTGCCAATGAAATTCGGTTTCTGGCCAGCACCTTCGATGATGTATTTCAGCAACTAGAAGCTTATGAACAATTACAGGCAGAAATTACCCAACGGCGGCAGGTAGAAGCAACCTTGCGAGCCAGTGAAGCCAGAGAACGCACCAAATCACAACAGTTAGAGCAAGCCTTACAAGAACTGAAACAAGCCCAGACTCATCTGATCCAAAGTGAAAAAATGTCCAGCTTGGGGCAATTGGTCGCTGGAGTTGCCCACGAAATTAACAATCCTGTGAACTTTATTCACGGCAATGTGCTCCATGCCGACCAATACACCCAGGACTTGCTGGAATTGATCCACCTATACCAACAAGCCTATCCAGCCCCCATTCCGGTAATTGCCCATAAAGCTGCTGCGATCGATTTGGAATTTCTCCAATCCGATTTGCCGAAATTACTCACCTCAATGAAAGTGGGAGCGGAACGAATTCGGGAAATTGTCAAATCGCTGCGCTCCTTCTCCCGGTTAGATGAGGCAGAAGTTAAACGAGTAGATATTCATGAAGGGATTGACAGTACCCTTATGATTCTGCAAAACCGGATGAAGCCAAAAGTTGTGCGCATTCAAGGAAAAGAGTATCACTACCCAGAGATTCAAGTAATTAAACAGTATGGTTTCCTGCCTCCGATCGAATGCTATGCCGGACAACTGAATCAAGTATTTATGAATATTCTCAGTAATGCGATCGATGCCCTAGAAGAGGATATGGGACGCAAGTTAGCCAAAGCTCCAAGCAATCAACTGGTGCCACACCGCCATGAAAAACTGCTGCCCACCCCAACTATCCAGATTCGCACTACGATGCTCGGAGATGAGCAGGTCGCCATTCATATCACTGATAATGGACCTGGGATGCCAGAGATAGTCCAGCAACGCTTATTTGATCCCTTCTTTACCACTAAACCAGTTGGTAAAGGCACTGGTATGGGCATGTCAATTAGCCATCAGGTAATCACTGAACGGCATCGAGGTCGATTACACTGTATTTCAGCCCCTGGTCAAGGAGCCGAATTTATTATTGAAATCCCCGTCCGCGCGATCGAAACCAGTTAAAAATCCCAACATCCCCGCTTCGTCGGTTTTAATTGACCTGGCACTGCCTGCTCTACAGCTTGCACCAAATTAGATGCCACACGAGCAGCATGGGGACGAATGAAAGACCAGAAAATTGGGGATAGCCAACCTCGTAGGGTTACCGAATAGGAGACACAGGCGCCGCAAACCGTTGATTCTAACTGATAGGTAATTTGTTCTTCTAAACCGGGCATGACGAGAATGCGCACACTCAGTAATTCTCCTGGTCGAACTCGCTCCACAAAAATTTGAATTGGGATGGGCACCCGTCGGGTAAATGCCTGATAAATCAACCCTGGTTTAGCCACTAACCCATTTGGGACATTCGTGCTACCTAAAGTTGGATGCCAGGACACATCTGCTAAATCAATGATTTTCTGCCATAGATCATCAACCGAAGCAGAACTAATGGCTCGATAGGTTCTGGCTAAAGAACACTGAAACCGCCGTTTCCGATAATTAATTAGTCTGGTTAGAGTGTTAAACATCACCACACCTCTGCCCTATCGGCCCTGTTGAGATTCCCTATCCTATTGAGAAATTCGCCTCAAGACTTACTCTCTCATATCGGCTCAATCCACCTCACCTGTGTCAGGGACTTAAGCAATCCTTGAGAAAGGTTTTTCTCCTGACAAAGCACCCGATCTGACGACCTGACACCGTCATTGAGACTGCTTCTAGACTAACGTTCTCATGGCAATTAGAATAGCCCGTGTTCATCCAACCGATGAATCAGGTTGGTTGGAAGGACAATTCGCGATAGGCTAGGGAAGCTGACCTTTTTCAGGGCAAGTGTCCTTCAGTTGGCTAGCCTTTGGGTTTACTATTTTTATCTTTTCGTCGTGTATCGCAATGAGTAGCTGCCAATCAGGGTTGAGATAATTTTCGGAAAATCCATCTGCTGGCTCCAGATCTCATCGATAATAATAAACCGTAGGTTTTTTAAGAAAATCGGTTTCTGATTCTGGCTATTTGCAGCTCGGCTTTGGGCGCTGGCTACCGATCAACCATTGTCCTCTAATCTCTAGCGTGTCTCTGGAACAGTAATTATGACGGCATTTTCCACTTCTGAAACAGCTTCATCAAATCCCTTAATTCCTCCCTCCGACTCCCGGCAGCGAGTCAGCCAGTTTTTGCAGGACATGCAGGATCGGATTTGTGAAGGATTAGCTCAGGCAGATGGAGTTGGGCAATTCCAAGAAGATAGCTGGGAACGAGAAGAAGGGGGGGGTGGTCGATCGCGCGTCATTCGGGAAGGGGGCGTGTTTGAGCAAGGTGGCGTTAATTTTTCAGAGGTTTGGGGCAAAGATTTACCTCCCTCTATCCTGGTCCAACGTCCAGAAGCCGCTGGGCATGGATTCTATGCCACTGGAACTTCGATGGTACTGCATCCCCACAATCCCTATATCCCAACGGTTCATTTAAACTATCGCTATTTTGAAGCTGGTCCCGTCTGGTGGTTTGGCGGTGGTATTGACCTAACTCCGTATTATCCCTTTGTGGAAGATGTGATCCATTTCCACAGTACGCTGAAGCAAGCTTGTGATGCCCATCATCCGGAGTACTACCCCACCTTTAAGCTATGGTGCGATGAATATTTCTATCTGAAACATCGGCAGGAGACTCGGGGAGTTGGAGGCATTTTCTTCGACTATCAAGACAATCGAGGCAATCTGTATCATGGTCCAGATGCTAAAGGGCTAGCAGCGCAACACAGCCAACAGGTCGGGGATGTGGGTGAACGCACCTGGGAACAACTGTTTGCCTTTATTCAATCTTGTGGCAATGCCTTCCTACCCGCTTACCTACCGATTATTGAACGGCGGCGATCGCAGGAATATGGCGATCGAGAGCGGAATTTCCAACTTTATCGCCGGGGACGTTATGTTGAGTTCAACCTCGTCTACGATCGAGGGACGATTTTTGGGCTGCAAACAAATGGTCGCACTGAGTCGATACTGATGTCCCTTCCTCCCTTGGTGCGCTGGGAATACGGCTATCAGCCAGAACCAAATACTCCTGAAGCCCAACTGTATGAAACCTTTCTTAAACCTCAAGACTGGCTGAACTGGACACCACCAACCTCGGAAGTCTGAGTTAGACTACTGGGATAGGAATTGCTTTGTAATTCTTGAAAAGTGTTGGAATTTTCCATTTTGTGTCAAAACTAAGTTGAGTTATATTCAGTAGCCCTCACGGGCGAGGCTTACTCACTCATGATGGTTGGAACTTACGGAGCTAGTCTCAATGACACGGCGACTCAGTTGGACAACGTTTGTCCCAGATGCACAGGGTTGAGGCTCATTGCGGATCCTTTTTCAAAAACATCACCCCAAATATCCACAGTTTCTAGGAGAGGGTAGTTGATCCCTATGGAGCAGAAATCAATTCACATGGAGCAAAAAACCTATACCACCCAGGACGGGACAACAGTGATTGTCCTAACTCCGTCTGGGCGGTTAGACATCACAACTGCCTGGCAGTTTCGGCTCAAGCTCCAAGAGTGCATCTCGAAACTGAGCCACCATGTGGTGGTCAATCTGGGTCAGGTGAACTTCATTGATAGCTCAGGTCTAACTTCGCTGGTTGCCGGGATGCGGGATGCGGACAAAGTTCGCGGCAGTTTCCGCATTTGTAGCGTCCATCCAGAAGCCAGACTAGTATTTGAAGTGACCATGATGGACTCGGTCTTCGAGATTTTTGACACTGAAGAGGAGGCCCTAGAAGGGGTACCGCGAGGGATTGCTAGCTAGATAGCAATTACGTCCTTCGTTGTCAACACTCTTGGCTAAGCCATGTGGTGTTTGATCAGCAGACTTTGGCGGATCAATTGATCCGCCAAAGTTTGACTTCAAAATTGTTCCGTGGCGACCCGCAACTCGTCAATGCTCATTGGACAAATTGAGCACTAGGAGAGGTAACTTTTGTAGTAGCCTCTCCCATCTACTTTTTAGAGGATTCAGGTTAACTAATCCATTCTGAATCAATGGCATTACCAGGTAAAGTTTTGGCGTTTGATGAAACGGTAAGGTCCCATTAACGCCCCCCACAATCCTTGCCCTGTCTCTGGATCAATCCCTTTGTCATAACTCAATAAAATCTCGGGGCTGGCGGCAAATCCTAAAGACACCTGGCGGATCTTTCCGTGATCACTAAAGCAGCACCGTGATTCAGGTAGCAAAGAGGCTGTAAATCGATAAGTCGTTGGCGATAAGGATTCCACCACCACATTTAGGCGGCAACCCGGAAGCCGTTCAATTTGGTCGGTAGTCAAATGCCTCAGCCGTTCTGGTTTTTCACCCGCCCCTTTAAAGGAGCCTGGGTCATTGAAGGCATAGTATTGAACCTGTAACGTTGATTGATTCTGATCCTCAGCTTGACACAGCCGTAGGAGGCGTTGTCGGTAAGGATAGTCTGGATTAACCACATTGGCTTGTTCGGCAAACAAGGTTAGGCTATCTTCACTAAACAGGGAGACAGGACGCTGCCATAGCCGTAGAGGCACATACCAGGTAGGTTCCGCGATCGCCTGGTCACGGTTATCAAATTCGCCTGCCAGGTAATCAGCCAGGGTCAACAACAGGGAAGAAGTAGCCATAATCAAAATGCTCCGGTAATTCCATCGTCACCAGGTGTAGGACGCTACAGAATCTCTGATAAGATAAAGAGTTTGCAAAGGACTCGATGCTGCAAGGAGATAGCCCACTATGGCGCGGATGTATTATGACGCAGATGCCAATTTAGATCTATTGGCAGGCAAGACGATCGCGATCGTCGGTTACGGTTCCCAGGGTCATGCCCATGCTCTCAATCTGAAAGACAGTGGGATGAATGTCGTAGTGGGGTTATATCCAGGCAGCAAGTCGGCTCAAAAAGCCAAAGATGCTGGTCTGACTGTACTTCCCGTTGCAGAAGCGGCTCAGAAAGCAGATCTGATCATGATCCTACTGCCGGATGAAGTCCAAAAGACTGTCTACGCCAACGAAATTGCCCCATACCTGTCAGCCGGTAAAGTGCTAGCTTTCGCTCACGGCTTTAATATCCACTTTGCTCAAGTCGTTCCTCCCAGCGATGTGGATGTAATCATGGTGGCGCCTAAGGGACCTGGTCATCTGGTTCGCCGGACTTATGAACAGGGCGAAGGAGTACCCTGCCTATTCGCGGTTTACCAGGACGCCACAGGACAAGCCCGCGATCGGGCGATGGCCTATGCTAAAGGCGTTGGCGGGACTCGCGCCGGAATTCTGGAAACCACCTTCCGGGAAGAAACCGAAACCGACTTGTTTGGGGAACAGGTGGTGCTTTGCGGTGGCTTAAGCGCCTTGATCAAAGCGGGATTTGAAACCCTGGTTGCCGCCGGTTATCAGCCCGAACTGGCTTACTTTGAGTGTCTGCATGAAGTGAAACTGATTGTCGATCTGATTGTGGAAGGCGGTCTAGCTAAAATGCGGGATAGCATTTCCAACACAGCTGAATATGGGGATCTGACTCGTGGTCCTCGCATCGTCACTGACGAAACCCGGGCAGAAATGAAGCAGATCCTGACCGAGATTCAAACGGGTCAATTTGCGCGTGAGTTTGTATTGGAAAATCAATCTGGTAAGCCTGGATTTACAGCCATGCGGCGACGGGAAGCTGAACATCCGATCGAGGAAGTGGGTAAGGACTTGCGTGCCATGTTTAGCTGGCTGAAGAAGCACTAAATAGAAGCAACTTCAGCAAGTGCAATCATTCACCCTCTCTGACTAGTCATCAATTGACTACCGGAGACTACTATTCAGATCAGTTTGCGACAGCGAAAGCTAGCATCGATCTCCCTAAATCTCCTTAAAACAGGAACTTTGAGCATTTTTGGCTCCGTTCCCTTGTGTCAAGGAGATTTAGGGAGCACCAGTGTGACCTTAGGATATACAGTAGCCTCTGGAGAGAAATAGCAATGGGCGTTAAGATTGCCTTGTGTTGTTGAGGAGAGAGGATCGATGAGCACTCGGATTCAGGCTCAAGCTACAAAGCTTTGGCAAACGATCGCGGCTCCGGAGACCGCTACCACCTATCGCAATGTCCTATCCGTTACCTGGACAATTGTGCAGGAAGCCGCTTACCTGTTCTGGCTCGTACTGTGCTTAGGCTTAGTTTTTGTTGATTGGTTCTGGCGGTTGGGCTATCGATCGGGGAGTGACCTGCGAAATTGGGTTAGTAATATGGAAGAACCTGATCCTAACCGAATGCTAAGCTCCACCGGTGAATCACTGGTCACAGTGGGAAAAACTGGAGTAATTAAAGCGCTAAATGCCGCTAAAGCCCAATTAGGGATTGAAGCTGAACCTATGCCTACGCCATCCCTGGCGCGGTCGGACACGCAACCAGCCCCGGCGAACACCTCAACTACTCTTCCTGAACCACTCACTGCTTCGGTTACAGAAGTGGAACCCCAGCCCCCTGAGGAAGCATAAATTTCTTCTAGGAGCCGATTGAATTAGGCTGCACTTAGATGAGTCAGGGAGTCATTAACCGTTAGGATTTTTGTCCACAAAGTTTTTTCGCTTCTTGCAACGTTAGAGGTCCGGCTGAGCCTTTGCTTAAAGACGGACACCACTCCTGAGCCACAGCCGTCCTAGCTTGTGCATAGAGTTCAGCCTGACTGGGTGGAACTAAAACGGCTGCTTGTACTGCTGTATCGTAATGTTGTCGCTGTGCTCGTTGGAGCGCGATCGTGTAAATAGCTTGACTCCATAGGGCTATATTTTGTTGTGCCTGCTCATATCCAGGTTGCCCAGGCTGGATCTTCCCTGCATCTTGAATCGCCGAGGAGAAGGGCGAGGCATGGTCGTTACGCACCAAAGCTTGCATCAAGCTACCATCCAAACTTTGTACATCGATCGAGGGGCTAATAGGAGAATTGCTCGCAAGCGGTGACGGTTGCGGGGAGAATTCCACTGGAGTTGTTGCTGGTGGAACTGATTGGGGAGCCGCCGCGATCGTCTGATTTGATGCCACGATCGTCCCGTTCTTAGGCGCAGTAGAGCTAACTGGTGGCAGTATGGGCTGTGCTGGGTTCGGGGACTGCGCCATAACCGCTTGAGTAGGAAAAAAAGTTGACCAATTACGCCAAAAAACCCCAACCAGGAGAAAAGCGGTTAGTAACCCACCCCAAAGCAACATGGGAGGCCAAAACTTAGCATCTGGAACCTCTGGTTCTTCCACAGCCGCAGGGCTGGTATGAGAATTAGCTGATATTGTGGATGGCGAAGGCGGATTGTTGTTCGGCTTAGTCATGAGGTTCTCATCTATAAGTTGGTTCATGCCATGCCCATTGCCATTTGGCAATAAGGAAGGATTGACAGTTGATGTTGCCGGACTATACCCAGTAGGGGATCCAGAGCCATTGGCATGATACCCATTCACTTTGCCATTCCCTAAGGAGGCGATCGGCGGTGAAGCCGTATTAGCCTCTACCGGAGCAGAGCCATTGGTCCAAACCTTACCGTTTGTTGTAGAGTCCAGCGCCGTAGCGATCGCGGCCGCATTCGGTTGCCCTGATTTCACACTATTCATGGTAGTACTGAAATTAGAGGGCAATTCACTCTCAGTCCCTACTGTGCCATTGGTAGAGGGCAATGCCACCTGAGGCAGAATTACCTGGTGTAATTGCCCTGGTTGGCAGATGGTTAAAGGTTGCTGAATAGGTTGCCAGGAATGTTCACTCAGTTCGGGCAGGCGATGATTCAGATAGCGATCGAGGCTGGCTAGTGTTGTGCATTGTTGATGCCGTAAGCACTCAACTAAGGTCGCCGTAAATAATCCCTGCCGTAAGGTTGCCACTTCATGCGAAAACTGTCCTGGTTGGCAAGACAGGATGGTGGCGATGCCAGTTTGTTGAGCTAATTGCGCTGTCTGTTTGCCTACTTCTTCATAGGAAACAGCTCCCTGACTACGGTTAATATCCAACAGAACCAGTGTGATGGCTGTACTCGCTTGAATCCGTTCAAACAGAGCCGTGACTGGAATCCCCGTAGAGGTGATCGCGGCTGGATTGCCTTCCAACGGCATCAGATAATCTTGACCTTGATAGCAAGCACCATAACCACTGAAGAACAACCAAAGAACATCACCAGGCTGCACAAGTTCTCGACAGATGCGATCGAGCCAATCCAAAATATTCTCACGGTTGGGATAGGTCGATTTACCCCGCACAGGTGGAGAATTGTCACTCAGCAGAATGCACCGCTCTGGCGAAAATCCAGCCTCACTTGCCAGAATGTGGCGCAACGCCTGAGCATCTCGCTGAGCGTAGGTTAACGGTTGAAAGAATTGATATTGATTAATCCCGATCGCGATCGCCCACTGTTTCATACGAGATGCCCCACGTCTATCACTAATTAATATGCCCAGATGCGTAGTTTATTCTCTCAGCCTAATGAATCCAATTTTGGTGGCTTTCCTCTATCCCTAGCCGCCTAACTTATGAATCACTTGATGTCAACAAACTTTTTCTAAAACCAATCATTGATTCAAGGGAGAATGGACACAATAAATCGCGGATTTAGGCAGTAAGAACAGATTGCTACCCTATTCCTACTATAAGGGCATATAAGTAGGGAGTTACTAACAGTTATTCTCCTTGTGATGGATGCTGAATTTTTCATCTACCCTAATTCTTAAATAAATACCCAGCGTACCGTTGCTCGTACAGAGCATAGAAAACCAGCCGTTAATTAAGGTCGTTTTGCCCAGCCAATAATTGAGTCAGAGCCAGGAGGAAGAATGGTGCAAACTGCTAATAAATTGTTACAAAACCAGCGGCAAGTAGAGCCAGAGCAAGGCAGTAACCGCGATCGCCCGAGATACCATCTACACAACACTTTGCCTCAGCAGATTTTATCGCTCAGCACGGTAGGGTTACTATGTCTGACCGGAGGATGGTTCTTACCATCTCTGATTACTCCGCCCAGCGCCCATGCGTATGATTCCAAAGTGAATGTGTTGATTGATGTGGGGGCTGGAGAAAGTTTTGAGACTGTGTTACGACGTGCCGAAGCCGTTGCTAGAGCGGCGGCTCAACGGAGCTTTGATCGCGATATTTTGATCTCCGATGTCACCATATTTGTTTCTGCCCAAAATGCAGGGGCGATCGCCCCGATTTTGACCCTAGAAGCTAGTCGGCTGCAATGGCGTAGTCGCCCCGATGCCAAGCGTTGGGCAACGTACTATCCGTCTGCCAAGAGTCTCTTAGGTATGGATACATCACCACAGCGGATTGCAACTCCACCAACGCCAACCGTAACTAACCCTGGAGCCATTCCAGTTATCCCTGTTCCGGTCGCCGTTCCAGTGCCCGTTGCGGTTCCCGCCGGAACTGTTCCTCAGAACACAACACCCATTCAACCAGGAACCACAACCCAACCTGGAGCGATTCAACCGACCACCACACAACCTGGGACAACAACCCAACCCGCTACCACGACTTCACCAACGACAACCCAACCCACCACAACTCAACCTGGAACAACACAAATCATTCCTGACCGGATTCCAACGCCAGGAACTATCGGTCGATAGTTCGGTAATTCGACAATGAACTATAGGGGATTGCCTCGCGATCGCGAGGCAATCCCCTATGAAT
>VRZD01000015.1 GCA_016743235.1 Pantanalinema sp. GBBB05
CCGCGACCGCCACAGCGGTAAGCAATGTCAATGATGTACCGACTGGCACGATTTCCATCACAGGTACCGTCCAAGAAAACCAAACACTCACAGCGGATACCAGTGGGCTGAGTGATGCCGATGGGTTAGGAACCTTCAGCTACCAATGGCAACAGTCGAGTGATGGTGTGAACTGGACCAATGTCACCGGAGCGACTAACGTTAACTTCACCCCCGGTGATGCTCAAGTTGGGCAACGCTTGCGGGTGCAGGTTTCCTATACCGATGGACAGGGAACCGCAGAAGGTCCACTCTCTAGCACGGCGACCGCCACGGCAGTGACCAATGTCAATGATGCACCGACCGGCACGATTGCCATCACAGGTACCGTCCAAGAAAACCAAACACTCACAGCGGATACCAGTGGGCTCAGTGATGCCGATGGGTTAGGAGCCTTCAGCTACCAGTGGCAACAGTCGAGTGATGGTGTGAACTGGACCAATGTCACCGGAGCGACCAACGTTAACTTCACCCCCGGTGATGCTCAAGTCGGGCAACGCCTGCGAGTCCAGGTTTCCTATACCGATGGACAGGGAACCACAGAAGGTCCACTCTCCAGCACGGCGACCGCCACAGCGGTAAGCAATGTCAATGATGTACCGACTGGCACGATTTCCATCACGGGTACCGCGCAAGAAAACCAAACACTCACAGCTAATACCAGTGGGCTGAGTGATGGCGATGGGTTGGGAAGCTTCAACTATCAGTGGCAGCAGTCGAGTGATGGTGTGAACTGGACCAATGTCACCGGAGCGACTAACGTTAACTTCACCCCCGGTGATGCTCAAGTTGGGCAACGCTTGCGGGTGCAGGTTTCCTATACCGATGGGCAGGGCACCGCAGAAGGTCCACTCTCCAGCACAGCGACCGCCACAGCAGTGACCAATGTCAATGATGCACCGACCGGCACGATTGCCATCACGGGTACCGTCCAAGAAAACCAAGCACTCACAGCTGACACCAGTGGGCTGAGTGATGCAGACGGGTTGGGAGCCTTCAACTATCAATGGCAACAGTCGAGTGATGGCATCAACTGGACCAATGTCACCGGAGCGACCAACGTTAACTTCACCCCCGGTGATGCTCAAGTCGGGCAACGCCTGCGAGTCCAAGTCTCTTACACCGACGGGCAAGGAACTGCAGAAGGTCCAATTTCCAGCACCGCGACCGCCACAGCGGTAAGCAATGTCAATGATGTACCGACTGGCACGATTTCCATCACAGGTACCGCGCAAGAAAACCAAACACTCACAGCTAATACCAGTGGGCTGAGTGATGGCGATGGGTTGGGAAGCTTCAACTATCAGTGGCAGCAGTCGAGTGATGGTGTCAACTGGACCAACGTCACCGGAGCGACCAACGTTAACTTCACTCCAGATGATGCTCAGGTTGGCAAACAGTTACGAGCACAAATCTCTTACACCGATGGTCAGGGAACTGCGGAGTCCGTCTTTAGTGACCCTACAGCGTCGATCACTGGAGTCAATGACGCTCCTACACTTAACGGACCTACCAGTATTAACGTTACCGAAAACACACCGACAGCTATCACCGGTATTATTTTCAGTGATGTTGATGCTGGTACAGGGACGTTAACCGCTACATTCACTATTCCAGCAGGAACTTTGGCAGCCATTTCTGGCAATGGGGTTACCGTCGGTGGCACAGCCACCAACCTGACTTTGAGTGGTACCCTTGCTAACATTAACGCCTTTATCACCGCTGGTAGTCTGAAATATACCACTGCGACCAACTCGCTCACAGCCCAAACGCTTAATGTCACCATTAACGATAACGGGACTGGAGGCATTGGTGGTTCGTTGACTGCAAATACTACGATTAATTTGCCAGTGACTCCACAACCACCTGCTGTTAGCATCAGCAATGTCAGTCATAGTGAAGGGACTCGTGGTAACAAGACGTATACGTTCACAGTGGCTTTGTCTAAGGCTTCTAACCAAACTATCACTATTAATTACGCTACCGCTGATGGAACAGCTAAGGTCTCAGACAATGATTATGTCGTTGCCAACGGGACTTTAACCTTTAACCCAGGCGATCCATTAACTAAAACGTTCACCGTCACAGTTAATGGGGACAGCAAACTAGAAGCCACCGAAAACTTCCAGATCAATCTATCCCTAGTATCAGGTACTGCCACGATCGCTAACACCACAGCGCTAGGCATCATTGGCGACGATGATGGTAACGGGCTTGATATTAATCTAGATGGTACGGTAGACAGTTTCTGGCGGAATGAATCAGCTGGTGTTAGCGGTATTTGGTTCATGAACGGAACCTCTCTGGCTTCAACCGCCGCACTGCCTAGCGTCAACTCAGATTGGCGGATGGAAGAAACAGGTGATTTCAATGATGACGGTATCGATGACTTCTTCTGGCACAATACCGCCACTGGGCAGACAGGCATCTGGTTAATGAATCAGACGGGAGGCATTGCTTCAATTGTCAGTTCACTGACTGTATCCGCAGATTGGCGCCTTGAGGAGGTTGGTGACTTTAATGGCGACAATAAAGTCGATATGCTCTGGCGTAACGCTAGTACTGGAGACAATGGGATCTGGTTGATGAACGGCACAACCTACAGCACTAGTGTGGCACTATTGAAAGCCGACTCGAGCTGGGAAATAGCGGCGGTAGGCGACTTTGACGGGGATAAAAACCTCGATATTCTCTGGCGCAATACTGTGACCGGTGCAAATGGGATCTGGCACCTTAACAATACATCTTTCAGTAGTGCAACAGCTCTGGCAACGGCAACCCCCGGTTGGACTGTGGCTGATGTGGCTGATCTAGATGCTGATGGTGACCTTGACATCCTCTGGCATAACACCACTACTGCTGATGTTGGTATTTGGAAAATGAATAACAGCAGCGTAGCTCCCGGAGGATACTTGGCTCTACCCAGGTTAATGAGTGACCCAGGCTGGCGCATCCGAGGCATTATTGATGTCGAAGGTGATGGCAAGCTGGAAATCTTCTGGCGACACCTGACCTTAGGAGCAAATGGAATCTGGCGAATGGACGGCGTTAACTATAGTGGTAATGCTGCTGTCCCAGCCGCTGATCCGAGTTGGTCTACTTACATCGAGGGTTAAGGTCGGCTCAAATAGTCGTGTAAAAGTTAGGGTGGCGCGATCGCGTCACCCTTTTCTAATGATTAGGTAAAACACTAAAGACATAACAGCCATCACCCTCTTATTCACAGGACAGGTGGATCACTGCCTGCAAAATTGGAGATTTGCCGCCGCTTGTTGTCATTCCTAGACCAACAGGACTACTGAACAATTTCAATTTGAGCCGTCAGCTTTTCGCGTTTAGGATTGGGGGTTAAGGTCGCTGGCAACGATCGAGCCGCCCCCCATTGATTTACCAGTTGTTGCAATAAAGCTTCCTGACTTGCCCGAAATCCCTCCAGGTTAGTTCCCCCATTCATGATCACAAACCAAACGAGTCCTTGGTTTTCGGTAGGTAATGCTCCTGCTAAAGCACTAACAGCATCCAAACTGCCAGATTTGACCACGGCTAGGCTAGGAAGGGAGCGTTGATCCAAAATGCCTTCATCCTGACCGATTTGGGTAAAAATATCTGCGATCGTCATTTCATAGGGTTGCAAATAACGCGCGATCGCCCGGAACATCGCACAAACGCTTCGGGGAGAGAGACGATTCTCGACACTTAAGCCTGAACCATTAACTAATTGCACTTCAGAAGCTGGAACTCTAGTCACTGCTACTACCTTTTGGGCGACCACTGGTGCTCCACCCACCGCATCCGCTATCATTTCCGCCATAGCATTATTGCTGTAACGGTTCATCTTCTTGAGCAGTTCCGCCAGTGGCAACGAGGCATGGCGTAACATAGGTTTGGCTCCTGCTGGCTTAGTCGCTAACCGCTTAACACCACCCACGATCGAAACTCGGGGTTTCGGCGTTCCAGCCGGTAAGGTTTGATACTGGGTAGTCACTTCTCCAGACCAACTAGCCGCATTAATTGCCTGCTTCAATAACCTGCCAGATTGGAGCGGATCAACTTCAAAGTTCATGTAGAACTTGCCAACAATGATCAAGCTACCGGTCACCTGCTGAATCTTCAGTTGATTCAGGGCATTTCCCACGGCGATCGCCTCTTCCCACACAAAAAATGGATCTTCGCCTCCTTGAATGATTAAATCCCCTTGCAATACCCCATTCTGAATTGTTCCAGTGGTACTAATTTCAGTCACAAAGCGATGATTAGGAGTCAAAGTATGTAGGGCCGCTAAGGATGTCGCCACCTTGGTCAATGAAGCAGCTGATAGCGGCACAGTACCTTGGTAATTTGCTAGGAGGCTCGTGTCTGTCTGCATCCAAACACCCTGACTAGCCGCCGCAAATCCCTGTGCCGTCAATTGATTCACATACGCTTGCATTTGGGCATTCGTGGCTGAACTCGGTTGTCCCGTTGCCAGCAGGGGAGTGCTGGGTGTTGGACTAGGAGTCGAAGTCTCAACTTGCGGTGATGAGGGTAAGGGTGCAGGAGAGTTCTGAGTGACCGTTGATGTACACCCAACAGTAATCAACAGTAGTGTCAGTGAGGAGAGGAAACAGGGATAACGGTTCAACACAGTTCTAGATTGAATGCAATCCACAGTCTAGTGTGCATTAAGCTTTAGTGGCAAGTTGAACGATCGCCACTTGCATAAAGCTGAGTGTAAATAGCCCGAGCGCAATGAAATGCCAATAATGGTGGTACAGCATTACCTACTTGAGTAAATTGCCGGGACGAAGGTCCACAAAAAACAAAGGAATCTGGGAAAGTTTGTAAGCGGGCAGATTCTCGGACTGAAAGGGTCCGGGGAACGAATGGATGCAAATGAGATCGCCCACCGCCAGTACTACCCCCACTAATCACCGTTTTAGCAGGTAAATGGGGATGCAGACGATCGACCCGACCCAACTGATCTCGTTCTCCATAGGCAAGTTCCATATAGCGTAAGATAGAAGCGGCATGATGGGTACGCGTAACATGATTCGTTAAGCCCTGAACTGGTGATTGCAGAACTTGCCCACAGGATACGGGTGGAGAGCAAGCAGGCGGAAAGCTGAAAGTATGAGATGAGCGTTGCCCCACAATAAATAGCCGCGAACGATTTTGGGGTACGCCATAATCAGCGGCATTAATCACCCTTGGTTGTGTAATGGTATATCCCGCTGCCACTAAATGAGTTAATGCCGCTGATAACTGTTGACCATGATCAATTTTCAATAATCCAGCAACATTTTCCAGTAAAAATACTTTTGGCTTAAATACTTCGATATACCAAACAAAATCGAAGAGTAAATTACCATAGTCCTGATCCGCAAATCCAACTCGCTTAAAGTGCAATCCTTGTTTAGAGAACCGTTGATTGGCTGCCACACTAAACGGTTGGCAAGGAGGTCCACCAACGAATACCCCGGCAAAAGGTATCGTCATTCCAGGGATGGCTTGGAGCAGGGTAGCGATCGTTTCTCGATCTCGTACATCTCCACTATGTTGAGGAGGTCCAATAATTCGCCAAGTTGGATAATTCAAGCGTAAGGTTTGACAGCACAACGGGTTAATTTCGATCGCGGCTAAGTGCTGAAATCCTGCGGCTGTAAATCCCAGATCTAATCCGCCAGCCCCAGCAAAAAAACTCACAACTGGAACTCCGTGGCTACAAGCATTAAAGTGCTCAAGAGGTAGATAGGGAGAGGAATCAGCGGCTACGATCGAGGGGGAGATTCTATACTTCAAGTCGTCATAGGTTAGTCCTAATCGCTGTAATTCCTGATGCAAATCCAATTGTTGAGTCAAACAACGATGTAACATCGCCATTTGGTCAAGCAGGGAAAATCGTTGAGCAACCGTCACAGATCCAAGAAATGCCAAAGAAGTATAAGCTTCCTTACCCTACTGCCCTCTTGCTCATAGCAACCTATTTCATCTAGAAGTTTTAATCAAATTTAGGATAGAGGTATGTCCCTGGTTGACTGACAAATCTCAGGCAGCAAATCGATAAGATTTGACTGTAAACTCACGTTTAAATTGCTGTTGAGCTTGTTTTATAGAGGCGATTGCAGGAGCAGGATCAACGCCACCATGCAAGAGAATTGAGGGAAACAGCTTCCAGTTTTGGTGCAAGCATCCCTTGAGCCAATTCCAGCCAATCCGAAAATAACTATTGCCCCGGTTCCAGTGGGCATCAACCCAACGCCGTTTGCCCGTTGCAACCCCCTGCTGTCCTTGGGTACTCAACAGTAGAGTGGTTAGCGCCATTACCAGGCATAGACGTGACAATGCTGGGACAGAGCAAATTTCGGAACGTTCCAGTTGAAATCCATGCGATTTCTCGTCGAGCAGTGCCTCTTCCAGTTGAAATCGTTCGCCGGATTCGCGAAACGTTTGCACGGAAGCAAGTTCATCCGTGACCTTAAAGCGAACACTACTACTGCCGTGTCGCCATACCCGCCAGGTTAGGGGAATCGCGCGTCCTCGATACTGAATTGAGAGGCGAATCAGGCAGGATTCATCCCACAGCATTGTCGTGTCTTCAATTAAGGTGATTTCGCTGACACCCCATTGCGCCAATGCTGCTTTAATCAACGGACTATAGACCCTGTATACATGAATTCGACTGTTGTGCAACCAGCGACTGAAGCGACGTTGATGGCTTTGGGCAAACGTCGCTCGACTCTGCACGTAGACACCCCACTTCGTCAGGCTAATGCATTCACTACAAATCACTCCAATCACCATCCAGACTAGGGTTTGCAGATGCCGTCGATCTACCCAATGGCTTGATTGACCCAATAAGTCACATCGTTGATCATAGAGACGGGAGGTTCGCATGATTCAGTTGTGTTTGTGTGGTAACTTTTACACTAAACTGCGAATGCCCTGTTTCCAACGGCTAAACCTCCCTCCTTTTCAAGTTTTGTCAGCCAAGCAGGGTATGTCCTCACCAAGTGCCTGATTAAAACTCGGGCAGTTCAACTAACACCCCATTGGTACAAAAGGTATGGAATCCTGGTTATATAGCTATTCCAGCGTATTTCGTTTTATCCCTTTGACCGATGAATTGAGATCTCTAAGTTTAAGGCCAGTTCAACAGTCTACAAATTTATCTAGAGCGGAACTGAGGAGTAGGCAAGCTTTTGCTTTAGGATTCTCAATTTAAGACTAAAAAGCTATCTAAATGGAGACAATAACATCTATCTCAAGGGTGAATCTTAGGCTTCTTTTAACCAAATTACAACCGCAAAATTAGTTAAATCCGCAAAAATATCAAGAGGAGACTGAAATGCTTACTAATTGCAAGCGGGGTTAGTCCGCTCAGACACTCCCCTTCAGTCTCCGAGGCGGTCTTTTGAGGAATGAGTTTGTTATGCTTTGTGACTGTTGTAGTCGGAAGAAGGCATGTCTGCCCACTTTACTAGCCCAAAAAGATCCACAACTAATGGATTTGTTATCCAGGTTAAAACAGTGCCAGCGACGGATCGTTAAGAAGTAAGACGATCGCTCACGTTCATCCTCAGAGTTCTGTAGCATAAACTACAGAATTTATCTTGCGCCTGAACCACCACATCGAAGGACTCAATTTTGTTCGGGCGCATTTTTTTCGCTGTCCAGGATGAACTTATGACACTCCAGTCCTATACAAGTGCTAATCAGTCGCTACCATCACCTACCCATATCCGAACTTCCTATGTTTGGGAGAAATCATCCCATCTGTCGGCTATCCCTCAGTTTGAGCCGTCTACCTGGGTAAAGGTATTGCATCCTCCTACGGCCTTCAGCTTTGATGAAGCCTGGTTACTCTGTCAATGCTCCGAGCACAACTGGCTTGCCTGGATTCCTGATTATGGCGAAATTATGTTGCATGTTGACGAGTTTTGTAACTTAACTGAGTAATCCATTGATTTTTCTTTAACAGCTCAAACAACGGCTCATTGCGCGATCGCACAATGAGTTTTTATGTTGAAATGAATATGAAAAATCCCCTACTGGGTAAGCAGTAGAGGATCGATTGACGGAGAGAAGATAAGACATAGACTTAAACTAGTCATATCCTCATACCTCAGTCATAAAGAAGAAATCTAAGGAACCGATGAAGAGAGCAGATTTTTCTGATCCTCTTTTTTCTCTCTGTAAAAAGATGTATATTTCGTAAAACTTCCTAGGGAGATTTATAGCAACTGGGCATAGCTGCCCCAAGTAGTGAACTGGAACCACTTCAGCCTCGAACAAACAGGCTAACTGAACGAATGAAACCGCAGGAATCAACTAGATATAAGTCTCTTGTAATTTTCACCCCACATAACTGATGATTTCCGAAGCCACTCACGCCAAAAATTTGGCTGAACTTGATGTCCTCAAGCGTTACATGGATGAGATCGGGTTGGAATCGAAGCTAGTAGAGCGATCGCCCGAAGTTCCCATCAACGTCTTACTCACCTCGGTCGCCAAAGACAAAAAGGGTAGAGAGCGAGCGATCAATTTCTCCTACCTCCCCACCTCAGACGACGATTTAGAAGTCATTAACCTGTTACAACTTTACACATCAGTGCCCTACGACTTCAATCTCGCCTACCGGGACGCATTGGAAAAACTATTAATGGCAATCAATGGCGTATTGGCGATCGGTCACTATAACCTCAAACCCAACAACGAATTATTCTACCGCTACATTTATATTGCTCCTAAAAATGAATTATTGAACCAGGCAGCGTTCACCGAAACTGTGCTGCTGTTTGTTTATACCCAGGATATGTTTGTTGATTTAATTGATGCAGTTGCGAGTGGACAAAAAGATGTGCAGACTGCCCTCAAAGAACTAGAAAGTGCATAAAGAACTAGCTTGATTAACTAGCAAGGTGTAACATAGGCGCACCGTTCGTGCCCTTTCTCCAATTGACCTAATCAGACTCAGAGTTAGACTGGCTAGTTTTCAGCCGACTAATTCCTGAAAGGCAGCTTGGTCACGCAACGGTTCAAAGGCTGTATCTGTTTTTGCCATTTCTTTACAGCGATCGCAATTAAAGTGAATCGCCTGTTGCAGGGCCGCTAAACTCAGCTCATGGTGTCCCTGAATTGCCTGACAGCGAGCTTTACCAAACCATGCCAGAGAGGAGTCTGGTTTGAGTTGGATGGCTTTATCATAGGCGGCGATTGCCTCATCAAACCGTTGCAGTTTAGCTAGCACTGTACCACGACCAAACCAGGCTTCCGAGCCATCAGGTTTAACTTGGAGGGCGCGATCGTAGGCAGCGATCGCTGGTTCATATTGCTGCAGCTTTGCCAAAATGGCGCCACGGCTTAACCAGGCTTTGGCATTCTCTGGTTCCATTTGAATAGCTTTGTCATAACAAGCGATCGCCTCTTCATAACGATTTTCAAAATACAGCGCTTTCCCTTGTTCGACATAGTCGTTGGCAGTAAACGACAATTGAGAATTTGTAGATTTTAATTGTTCTAATTGGCGAGTCAGGGCATGAATTTTTTCCTTCGCTTCCGGTGTTGCCGAATCGCGGATGGGTGAAGGCGTAATTTGAGCCAATTCTTGAATAATTTGATCTTTTTCCCGTTGCGCATCGGAAAATAGGCTTTTTAACTGGGACAGTTGCGCCTGAAATTCGACCTCAAGCTGCTCAACTCGCTGTTGAAAGGCTGCCGTTTGTTGCTTCAGCTCTATGGCAACTTCCGCCTCCAGTTGTTGATCAACTTCTTCCTGAATTTGCCGTTTAGTTTCACCAATGATCTGGTTGATCACACTCCGACGAATGAACCAGATGCTGACAGCCGCCAGGATCGGTAAAGCCGTCAGTACACCCAACAACACATTTAATAAGGTCGTGGTATGCCCAAACGCCCGATCGACTTCGGCTTGAATCTGTGCCCGAATCGCGATACTCCGATTAATGTCATCTTCGACCAAATCTTGCAGGTGGCGATCGTCTCGTAAGCGTTCCCACTTTACCCAGAAAGGATCTAATGGCGAATTGGGCACAGGGGAAACTGTAGCAGCGGCAGCGGAATGAGCTGGGAGTTCAGTGGAGTCAGCCATAGCCATAGGTGATCCTATAACACTAAGTGCCAGCACGATCGCCCCAATCGCCACAATTCGAGTCCACATTCTCATAGCATTCGTTAGCAGAGGTGAATGATCCGGTGTTCCTGCATTAAAGGAATTTAGTGATAGCGTAGCCCTAAGCCTACAAGATATATTTTTGTGGTAGTAAAATTGATACGACGACCGGTCGATTTAAAATTTGAACGATAGCCGTTCAAGTTTGATTCGCGTTACCTCGCCCCCTCCTAGCCAGCGTTGCCCCAGATTGAGTTTATCATGCAGCCCTCTCCGCTCGTTGAGTTGCCGACGTTAGAGCAAGTTCTCGATCGTGCACCGCTCAAGGTGACAGCCGAAACCTTGGTATTAGACATCCTTGACTTAATGGGTAACGCAGCCAGATGCACCAGTACAGTCAGCTATACCAAGTCTAGGAGTTGTGTCTTGGTGACGGAACAGCAGCGGTTAGTCGGGATTTTAACGGCTCATGACGTTGTGCGGTTAATGGCAACCCGGACAGATTACCCCTCATTGCATGTGTCTGAGGTCATGGTTCAACCCGTGATTACCTTGCCACTCTCAACCCCAACTCCAGCCCTAGCCGCCCTATCGTTAATGCAACAACAACGGATTCGTCACTTGCCAGTCATTGATGAGTCGGGAACCCCTATCGGATTAATTACCCAAAACAGCTTATTGCAAGCATTCGATCCAGTGAGATGGGTAGAAAGCCTACAAGCACTGCAAGGATTGGCACAGAAGCAAATGGTATGGCGGAGCACCCAAGACGAACTGGAGCAACGGGTCGCCAAGCGAACGGCTGAGCTAGTGTTAGCTAACGCCTATTTACGACAACGGGAAACCCAGTGGCAGGGATTATTTGACAACGCCCTAGATGCGATCGCGATTACAGATGATGCAGGCCGCTATATCGATGCCAATCCAGCCGCCTGTGCCTTATTTGGAGTGGCTAAAGCAGATCTTTTGGGTCTGAGCATCGCCGACTTTTCCGCTCCTGAGATGGACTTTGAGCAAGTCTGGCAAACTTTCCTGCAACAGGGAGCCATGTCGGGACAGTTTTGCCTATATCGTCGAGATGGAACGGTACGGGAAGTAGAATTTAATGCCGTGGCTCATTTCATCCCCCATCGCCATCTTTCTATTTTGCGGGATATGAGCGATCGGCAGCAAATCGCAGCTGACCTGCGCCACAGTGAAGCCCGGTTCCGCAGCATTTTTGAGAATGCTGGCATCGGCATTGTGGTTGCCTCTCCACCCAACTTTAAAGCGACCCCCAGTAATCGATCGTTCCAACAGTTTTTAGGCTACAGTGCCACAGAGTTGGCTGAGCTGGATTTCACGGATTTTACGCATCCAGAGGATCTCGCGCAAGAGGCACTTCTAGTTGAAGAGTGTAGAACTGGCAACCGCAGCGGTTACCAAATTGAAAAACGGTTTATTCGCAAAGATAACAAATGTGTTTGGGGCAGACTAACTGCCACAATTTTGCGCGATCCGACCGGGCAACTTCAACTGGCGATCGTCATGGTTGAAGATATTAACGATCGCAAACATGCTGAGATGAGTTTGCAACAACAATTGGTTCGGGATCAGCTCATTGCCGAAATGACTCATTCCATTCGACAAACCCTGGATGTGGATGAAGTTTTACAACGAACGGTGGATCAAGTTCGGCAAATCCTCCATACCGATCGCGTCGTGATCTTTCGCTTTCAACCCAATTGGCAGGGTACGGTCGTAACCGAATCAGTGGATCCCCAATGGACGCCCATCCTCTCGACTACTTTCTCTGATCCTTGTTTTAGCGATCGCTACATTGAACCCTATCGTCAGGGACGCATATCGACCATTTGTGATCTACAGGCTGAGCAGCTTGAAGCGTGTTATGTCGAATTGCTAGGGCATTTTCAGGTGCAAGCTCATCTAGTCGTGCCAATTCGGCAAGGCAACCAGTTGTGGGGTTTGTTGATTGCCCATCACTGTATCAGCCCTCGACAATGGCATTACGAAGAAATTGAATTGCTGCGGCAGCTTGCAGATCAAGTGGGCATTGCCATTTACCAGTCTGAACTATATCAGCAAACTTGCCATGAACTATTAGAGCGGCAACGCATCCAGGATGCTCTTCAGGAAAGTGAAGAACGCTTTCGCTCCCTGAGTACCTCTGCACCCGTGGGAATTTTGCAGATGAATGCAGATGGCATCTGCTTATATGCCAATGCCCGTTGGCAAGAAATGGCTGGACTCAAACAAGGAGATTGTTTAGGCAATGGTTGGATGCAAACCATTCATCCAGCAGATCAACAAGCGGTCGCAGTAGTCTGGGAAATGCTGCTTCAGCAACACCAGGAATGGTCTTGGGAGTTTCGCTTATTAGCCCCCAAACAACAGATCCGGTGGATAGCAGCGCATGCAGCTCCCATGCGATCGAGCGCTGGTGAGATCATCGGTTATGTCAGTACACAAATCGATATTACCGAGCGCAAACAGGCAGAGGTAGCACTTCAGGAGAAAAAGCAACTAGAGGCCCAGTTCTATCGTGCCCAACGGTTGGAAAGTCTAGGCACGTTAGCGAGTGGCATTGCTCATGACTTGAATAATGTGTTCACCCCAATTCTGGTGCTTTCCCAACTTCTGGCGCAGAAATTGCCAGCGCTAGACACCCGATCGCGGGAGATCTTAGATACCTTGCAAGATAGTGCTAGACATGGAGCTGGGTTAATTCATCAAATTTTGACGTTTACCCGTGGCACTGAAGGCGATCGCATTCTGGTACAAGCTAGCCAATTATTGCTAGAGATAGCAAAAGTCATTGAACAAACCTTTCCCAAATCAATTGCAATTTGTAAACATATTCCTGCCTCAGGGCTACGGGCGATCGAGGCGGATCCAACTCAACTGCACCAAGTCATCATGAATCTGTGTATTAATGCCCGTGATGCCATGCCCAATGGTGGAACTCTCACCCTGTCAGCCGAAGACCACTATATCCACGAGCAACTAGCCCGCTTAAACCTGGATGCGCAGGTTGGAAACTATGTCTTAATTACAGTCACTGATACCGGAGTGGGTATGACCCCAGAACTGGTCGATCGTATTTTTGATCCATTTTTTACCACCAAAGAACCTGGTAAAGGCACAGGGTTAGGGCTGGCAACCGTCCTAGGGATTGTCAAAAACCATGGTGGGTTCTTACAGGTCACTAGCCAGATTGGGCAAGGTAGCCAATTCAAAGTGTATTTGCCTGCTGAGCAAACTGACATCCCCCCATCGTAGATTAACCGTTAATGACCGAGAGATGCACACGATAGCCATTATGGGGATATTCTCATCCCTGCTACGGGTAGGCATTCACCATTCCTAACCATAATTTCATCAAACCAGTGAATTTTGATGAACAATCGTTGAAGCCAACTGGCAGTCTCACAGTTCCTTTACAACTTACCCACGACAATAGGCAGAGATTCAGTACGGTTTTGCTGCAAAGTCAATCTATCCACCGATGGGGAGGATTAAACATGCCAAACATGACTTCTAATGCGGGGTCTACTAAGCCTATTGCTGTCGCCTCTCCATTACAGGTACTTGAAGAGTTGACTCATCTTCAGCGACAATCCAGTAGCCAAACTCTCAGCAGTATCTACATCTACGATCTGGTCGATCAATGTAACATTTGTTCCAGTCAATCGATCACCAGCCTATTAGGCTATGCCCCCAATCATCCTCAGGTTATGGAAGAGATGGGATGTGCCCATTTAATCCATCCAGATGATTTAGAGCAGGTCGCTGCGCATTTTCAAAAATTTGCCACTCTCACCGCTGGCAAAGTAATTGAGGTGGAGTATCGAATGCTGCGATCGAATGGTGAGTGGCGCTGGCTCCATTCTCAGGAAACAGTATTTGTCCAAGCAAGCAATGGGTTGCCGTTACAAGTGTTAGGGCTAATTCAAGATATTACAGATGCCCCGTTCGAGAATAGACAACAAACTGGGGTTGCTCATGTGATTCACCATCTCTCTGATTATGTCACGGTCAACAATCAAACAAGACTGATCGCCAATAATATATATTCCCTACTAGAACGGAGCACTGCTTCTAGTCGGGTATAGGCACTGGGTCATCCCTAAGGACAGTAAGCGAGTGGGCTGGTTCAAGGCGCGTTAACAGTCCTCTAAATTGGCTAACTTGACCGTAAAGTAGACGTGATTGTTGCTACTAGTTACCTCGATCGAGCCAGCCAAGTATTCAACCAAGCGTTTGACTAATGCCAACCCTAGACCAGTTCCACCATACTTCCAGGGATCACTATTAGGGATTCGATAAAACTTATCAAAGATATGCTCGCGATCACGGTCAGAAATTTCTATTCCAGAATTACTAACCATCAATAAAAACGTCGGAGAGGGGGGAACTGCCTCTAGTGGCTCTTGTTCTACTTCTAAGGTGGTTACGGCGATCGTGATCGTTTCTCCTGCCGGCGTATATTTACAAGCATTCTGGACTAATTCAGTCAAAATCCGGTTCAAAAGTGCCAGGTCTGTCCTCAATGGAGGAACCCAAGTGGGGATATGAATGTGTAACTGTTGTTGTTGCTGCTGAACTCGTTCTCTAAACGATTCTGCCACCTGAGGAACCCATTCTTGTAGCACCACATCAGTTAAAACACTGGGTGGTGTTTCTTCCTCAAGTCGAACAAAATCTAGCAAGTTATTGATCAAGCTAGTTTCCCGCTGACATTCATGACCCAAAATTTGTAAATAGTGAATAGCTTTAGAGAAACTCAAATGGCTTAAAATAACCTCTCGCTCAAGCTCTGAGCGCACTCCCACGTTAGCGACACCTAACACTGTTTTTAGCATCTGTACTGCCATTTTGATGGTTGCCATCGGTGAGCGCAGCTCATGTGAAATGGTGCTGAGAAAATCATCTTTAAGCTGATTTAACCGTTCTAATTCATGGACTTGGGCTTGTACAGCTTCATGTAATCGAGCTTGCCGCAGCGCGATCGCACACTGATTGGCAACTTGCTGCACTAGCCGAACTTCCAGATCCGTAAATGGTGCGGCTGTTCGATAAAGTCGAATATCTCCCAGGACACGTTGATCATCGACGATCGGGCAAGCCAAAACCAGAGCCGCAGCTTGTATATCAGGTAAGCAGTGAGACGGATGTAAACAACAAAATTGAAACGTTTTACCCTGCAAAAGCTGGTCATACAGCTCCGGAGATTCAGCCATCGGTATAACCTTATCAGCCGCCACAGTCACCTGAGCCTGAGCATACTCATAACCAACAGTGGCAGTCGCTTGAGCTAGATTGTACAGGCTAGTGCTACATCGCCTAGCGTCTAATCCTTGAGCAAGTTCTTGCACAACGGTCGCGAGAATTTGATGCTCGTCAAGGCTATCGCGGACCTTGTCTGTAATTCGCTTGAGTAACGCCTCAAAGTCCAATGCCTTCTGAAGTTGAGCAGTGTGCTCCTGAATCCGTTGCTCTTGTTCTGCATACAGTTGAACATTTTCTAGAGCAATGGCAGCCGTATCCGCCAAGGTTTGAAGTAACTCCAGTTGTTCAGAAGTGGGAGTGTGGTGGGTTGCCCAGTAGTTACCAATTGCCCCGATCGGATCACGGGTACGGATTGGCACCATAGCTAAACTTTTAACAAATGTAGGGCGATAGGCATCCGCTGGGATACGGGGATCCGCATAAATGTCCTCAATGACTACGGACTGTTGATTTAACATCACCCAACCGCTAATACAGGCACTCATCGGAAACCGTCCACCCTTCCACAGGGGACTAATGGCATCTTCGTCGGCATAGTAACATTGGTCTTGATCACGGAGGACGAACGTTGCGCCATCAGCACCGGTTAGTTGGCGGGCTGCCGTTCTTACAGCCGCCATGATAGTATCCAAATCACGAGCAACGGTTAGTTGTTGAATAACTTGAATGAGATGGTGTAATCGCTGGTTGAGATTATGAACTTCTGTGTCAACCAGATTAGAATCACTCATCGTCTGGCTATGGCTCAGACTACTTTTCATAACAATAACACTTGAGGCCTGAAGCCGTTCTTTACTCTATTTTCACATAAGCACTTTCAGGCAATAAGGGAGAACTTACTGATCAGAAAAACCTGGCACTTTTTCCCATATCTGTGGAATTGCTCTGGCACAACTGCTTTATATCCAGCAGCCATAAGAGGGATCGGGATTTGCGGATTGACTCTTAATAAATTGTTAACAAAACCAACTATTTGTATGGAAGAACAGATTTTTATCTAAAAATAGGGAAACAATATCGCTTGAAGAACGAATATTCCTATGCGATCGCACTGTTGAAAACATGCATTTAGCTATTACCCTTCCTGTCATCTGGGTTTAGCGGCAAACCTACTGAACAAATGTTTGGCAAGTGATTCAGCTAACAGGATCTATGATTGAACAGCCTGATTTACAGCTCTGCTAACCGTTAGCGGAACATCATCTCGGAACCTGAGTCTTAAATAGTCTCCCCCTAGAATTAGGTATCCCGATCGTAGCCAAACTATTGTCGTTACTTCTTGGCTAATCGAGTTAACTCTTAGCTTGGAAGAGGACTCAGTTTAAACTATCTTGAGGAGTCATCACTGATCACAATGTTGGATTTATCAAGCTTGATTCAGGTTATCTGTCATCAGCCTATAGGCAAATCACTGGCGACCATTCTGACCACCCCTATCGCATTATTGTCAGCTGCCAGTTTTGAGGTTGGGCAAGCGGCGCCAATACCACCCATCACAATCGCTCAGACCACTGCTGGAGTTTGTCCAGCCCAATTACCAGCGGCCCTAAATCGAATTGCCACTCGATCGTCCGTGCAGTGGAGTGTGTTAGTACAGAGCCAAGGTGCAGCAGGCAATCGGACAAATCTTTATAACCGCAATGCAGCAGCGCTACTGGCTCCTGCCTCCAATAACAAGTTACTGACCACCGCCGCAGCTTTAACTAAATTGGGTCCGCAGTACCGCTTGCGGACTGTAGTTACGGGATCGGGTAATGGTGCTAACTTAAACACCTTACGCATTATTGGTCAGGGTGACCCAAGTTTAACGACGATACAATTGAATAACTTAGTGCAGCAATTAAGTCGCAAAGGCATTCGGCAAGTTACTCAGTTGATTGGCGATGATACTTATTTCCGTGGTGCTGCGATCAATCCCAATTGGCAAGCAGATGACACGCTAGCAGGATACGGAGCCCCCGTAAATAGCTTGATGCTCAACCAAAACTCGATCGGATTAACCCTATTTCCCCAACGAGTTGGACAGCCGTTACGAATTCAGTGGGACGATCCAACCGATGCCAGTGATTGGCGGATTAATAATCGCACGACTACTGTGTCTGCCAGTCAAGGCGAGTATGTCGATGCCTATCGGACTGGGAATGCCTGGGTGGTGACGGTTGAAGGACAATTGCGAGCAGGCTCCGCCTCTGAATTGGTAGCGGCATCAATTCCTAATCCCGGCAATTATCTGATCCAGAAGTTCCGGAGTGCATTGGCTAAAGCCAATATTCAGGTCAACCAAGCCACCGTTGTCAAATCAAGTTCAGCACCTCCTGGAGAAACGGAATTAGCCGCGATCGAGTCTCCGCCACTCTCCCAATTGCTGCAAGAAACCAATCGAGAAAGTAACAATACTTATGCTGAAGCCTTATTAAAAACAGTGGGTAGAATACAATCCCCGATAAACCAGGATGCCACTGCCGCTGGAGTTGCTGCAATTAAAGCCGTCTTGACTCCCTTAGGAGTAAATCCTAATCGTTACAATATGGTTGATGGTTCTGGGTTAGCTGCCCGAAACCGTGCTAGTGCCGAAGCCTTTGTGCAAACTCTGCAAGCAATGGCGCAATCTCCCTATGCCACGGTTTTTCAAGCTTCCTTACCTGTAGCCGGAGTGAGCGGAACTTTAAAAAACCGATTTCGGAATACGCCAGTCCAGGGACGGTTGCAGGCAAAAACAGGGACGATCGGCGGTGTCGTATCGCTCTCCGGCTATCTCACTCCCCCTAACTACTCTCCGGTTGTCTTAAGTATCATTGGGAACTACGGGAACGATTCCGCCGCCAACGTTCGGCAAGATGTCGATGATATGGTGCTAACGATCGCCCGGTTACGAGCTTGTGGGACATAAACAAAATCCCCCCTATGCTGCTGTTCATCTAAGCATAGAGGGGAGCTGCCAACTAGAGCATAGAAGGGAAATCAGGTACCAAACCCAAACATCAGGCTAAACGATACCGCTACCTTTACCACGGGTATCATCTTCCATCGTTAGCTTACCCGTCTCATCGTTATCATTAATATCTGCAAGTTCTGCCTCTCTAGCAGCTGCTTCTGCTTCTTCCTTCGCTCTCAAATCACCAGGCTCTTCATAGTACATTTCTGGCTCGATCGCGTAGTTATTCAGTAACCCTTCTCGATCGACAGTAAAGCCACCTGTTGTATCAATGTCTTCTGCTCTTTCAGGAGTATGTTTGTATTCTTCGCCTTCCCGTTCTTTACGAGCCGCGGTTTCAGCGGGAACAATACCGCGATCATAAGTATCTGTAGAAACTCGTTCGTTAGTCATGGTTGTTTTCCTGAAATCGTTATCATTGCTACCAGAATGCCTTGAGTTGAAAAAATAAACTTCCACCTGAAGGAATAAAGTCCAAGTCAGCCTAGCGAGCGATAGCACAGAGATTGGCAAATGCTTAAAAAGCCTGAGTAGTCCCACGCATCTACTCAGGCTTTTTCAAAAACAATTGAGTTAATTACTCAACTTATGGAGTTAGTCGATCGCTCTTTTAACATCATCTTTAATGTTTTCGGTTTGATGACGGATTTGAGATTCGACTTGCTTGGCTTTTCCTTCAGCTTTGTCTTCAGGATTACCCGTTACTTCACCAACTGCTTCTTGGATTTTCCCTTCCACATTTTTAGCCACTGCTTTGGCTCGATTTTCAATACTCATGATGTTCTCCTAATTTTGATAATTTATCGATTAGACGATCTAGTTAGCGAACAAAGTGAATAATATTGAGTTTTACCTAATTAGTAACACCAAGATTATTACTGTGCTAACTGAACAATGAGTTCTAAACTAGATTGCCCGATAGCTATTAATTTATTCAGAAAGTCTTGTATAGTCGTCTACCACTAGAAGTGTTTTAGGATCTACCAGAAGAATGACTCCAACATCAGGTAAGGGGTTCTGCCCCTTGCCTGATGTTGCTCTACAGAGATCTAATTAGTTTCATGCCTCAACCACGATTTTTAATCATCATAACTTCGACAATTTTCATTGCCGTTTCATCAGGAATATTCAAAGCACTATAAAGCTGGTTGAGAAAATCTCGTTCTTGATCAGTCACAATACCATCTGCCAACACCAAATCTGTTGCTACTGCAAATGCGGATTCCTGGAGTTCATGAGGCAAAGACTCTTTGGCAGTATTAAATAAGGCTCCGACTCCATCGCGCTTGAGCATACCAAACAATCTATCAATCATACGCCGCATCACATCGGCTGGATAGCTTTTGAACAGTTGCATCCGATTCAGGGTTGTGATGAAGCCTTCAACCTCCTCATCTGCCAGGTAACCATCTGAGGCGATCGCGGCAAGGGTAATGGCAGCATAAGCTTCTGCCGGACTCATAACTTCCTGAACTTTACTCTGCACCCCAAACATTTTGTCGAACAGACCCATAAGGCTTCTCCTGTGAATAGAGGCTAGTAGGATTAATTGGTTTCACGGACTACAAACTACTTATATGTAGCCAGCTCAAACTTTATGCAGCTTGGCAAAACCATCTGCGTTTTAGCATTCCCCAAATAATTCTTCGCTCACCACTAATGGGACAAACTCAATTGTGATCCCGTTTCAGTTTTAATTACCTCAATTCGAGTTTGAAATGCTTCCTTAAAGTGAGGAACATGGGTAACTGTGAGAATACAAGCGAAATCAGGAGCGATCGCAGTAATGGCAGCAATCAAGCGATCGCAGCCTTCGGCATCTTGGGTCCCAAAGCCTTCATCAATAATCAGCATTTGTAGCGCTGTACCCGATCTCTGTGCTAGTAGGCGGGACAGGGCTAAGCGAATGGCAAAATTTACCCGGAAGGCTTCTCCACCAGAATACGTTTCATAGGGACGCGTACCCTGTGGATCGGCAATCAGAATATCCAGAGTTTCAATGAATTTAGCTTGAAGCCCTTTGGCTTTAGCACTCCGCGATTGATCTCGCCGATGCGATCGTTGCGTGATAAATTGCACATGAAGTTGATTGCCACTTAAACGATTGAGGATGCGATTTGTTTCAGCTTCTAATTGTGGCAATACATTTTCAATCATCAATGCCTGAATACCATTTTTACCAAATGCTTGAGCCAGTTCTTGATAAACGCGATATTGACGTTGAGCTGTTTGGAGGTGAGTGTTCAGAGTTGTGTATTGAGTACTGAGCAAAGTGAGCTGCTGTTGCTGTTGTTGTAAGCGTCCTAAATAAGCGAATTGCGTATCTAATTGGGCACGTTGTTGCTGAATCTGCTGATCTAATTCCTGAATTTGCAACCTTAAATCAGGAGTTTGCTGTAAACGTTTTACTAGAGCTTCAATCTGAGCTTGAACAGCTTGTTGATTCTGTTGGCGATCGTGCAATACATGGGTCAACTCTTCTACCCGTTGCCGCACTTGAGGATACTTCTGCTGTGCCTGATGGAGTTCTTGATAGTGCAGTTGCCAGGACTGCGCTTCTCGGAGGGCAATCCGGAGGGCATTATGCTGTTCCAGGTCATAGTCGATCGTTGCCATTTGTTGATCAAAGGCAACTAAGGCTGCCATAGCCTCTTGTTGATACAGTTCTAACTGGGCTTCTAGCTCTACGAGTTGAGCAATTAGTTCAGGCTGCCGTTGGTCTATTTGTTCTTGTCGCCGTTGAGCTTGTTTAATTTCTGCCTGCTTAATCTCTGCCCACCGCCAGCGATCGACATCTCCCCGAATCAGAGCATGGGTTTTCTCATCGTAATTCAGTTGTTCCAAGCGGCGATCGAGCAACTGAATTTCTTCCTGCACTTCCTGAGCATAGTGACCAGATTGCAACGTCTGTTCTAACTTCGCCGTTTCTGCCATTACTTGGAGTAATGTTGCTTGTAAACTGGCAGTCATTTGCAATTGTTCCTGAAGTTGCCCCCGACGCTCCAGTACAGCGCCATATCCCGCTAGTTCATGCTCTAGTTCCCGATATTCCTGACGTAGAATTTGAATCTCTCGTTCCGAGGCAGAGAGTTGTTCTCGAATCACCCAGATCTGGTTGAGAATCTCTTGTTTTTGCTGCTGGTGTTTTTCCATCACCAAATGCCAGTGCTGTTCATCCAAGGGGCGATCGCACAATGGGCAAGGCGGATAATTGGCAACATGGGGATAATCGACTGACGATTCCGATTCCGCAACTCTCCAGCTTCGGTAGTTTACGATCTCCGACTCTTGGCTACCGACTTCCACCTCTGGAACAGTGGCGAGATCAGCTACTTCTACTTCTGTTTCGACCTCCTGTTTCAGTAATTGAATTTTTTGCTCTACTTCTGCTAATTGAATTTCGTAGTTGCGCTGGTGCGCCTGAAGCCGTTCCATGAAATCTCGGCGTTCCAAACCACGATCGCGCACTTTCTGCTGATACACTCGTTGCTGCTCTAAAGCGGCAATCCGATCGCTGACCTGCACAATTGCCTGTTGCAACTGGGGTTGGTGGTCTTGCTGTGCCCGTAGCTGTTTTGCTGAGGTATGCAACTCTTCCAAGCGAGCTAATAAGCGAGTCTGGGAACGATCAAGTTGGCTTTGGAGATGTTGTCGTCGTTGGTGCAAAGGAGAAACTTGAGTTTGTAACTGATCTAGATGCTGTAATTGCACTCGCGCTTGATGCAGTTTTTGTAATGCTCCTTCTACTTCTGGCGATCGCTGAAGAATCTGTTGAATCTCTTGCTCTTGCTGCGTTAATGCTTCTAACTGCGCATGAATTTGCTGAATCTGCCGCTCAACTTCTGCTGCCCGCTCACCCTGCTGCTCTTGATACTGCTGGCGTTGCATCTGCACGGACTGATAAGTTTTGAATCGTGTTGCTAACTGTTCTTCTTGAGTTTGCAACGTTTGCCAATGGGCATAGCCTGCCGCAATTGTGTGTTCCTGCTGCAATAAGTGCTCTAATTCTTGTTGCTGCTGTTGGGCAGTGATCAGCTCTTGCTGTAACCGCCGACCATCCTGCTCCAACATTCGGTGTTGCTGCTGCTGCCAGCTTAATTGTTGTTGCCAGGTATGATGTTGGTGTTGAGCGGCTTGAAGCGCTTGCAGTTGTTGCATATCAGCTGTTTGCTGCTGTTGCATCTCTGTCAATGTCACTTCTAGAGCTGTTTGCTCGGTCGCGATCGCTTCACGGTGCAGCAGTTGAGCTTGAATGGCTTCCAGCTGATTGTCTAACAGTTCCACCTGACCTTTGAACTGACGAGATTGGTCTTTAGCTCGTTCAGCTAATTCATCGTAGTGGGATAATTTCAGTAAATCAGCCAGAATTTGCTTACGTTCATTGGGTCGCTTCAGCATAAATTCATCTGCCCGTCCCTGACGCAGATATGCGGAATTAACGAACGTTTCAAAGTCTAGTTTCAGGTGCTCTAGAATCAACTGCTGAGTTGCCCGAACTCCTTTTGCCGTCAAACTGCGAAAGTTCATCAGGGATTGAGTTGCCAAAGAGGCAGTCGATCGAGGAGGATCAAGTTGCTCAACCTGTGGTAGCTCATTAGCCGTCTCGATCGCGACCTGAAATTCTAACGTAGTGGTTTGTCCCCGTTGCCGACTCCGGAGAATGCGATAGGTCCGTTGATGAATGGTAAAGATGAAATCGACCTGAGCTTCTGCAGCACCCGTATGAATCACATCGTCTTCGGATACCGCCCGACTTTCTCCCCAAACCGCCCAGGCGATCGCTTCTAATAAAGACGATTTACCCGCCCCGTTAGCTCCACAAATGCAAGCCGTATGTAGCCCCTGGAAATCCAAATTGGCTTCCTGGTAGCTCAAAAAATTTTTTAGTATTAGGCGCTGAGGAATCATGGAGCTTACAAAAACCGCCTGATTCCAGATTAGCAGTACAATCGCACTTAAGTACACCTGATCCTGAAGAAATTGCCCAACTAACTACTTCTTGAAAGCTAGCTAATTCATAGGGCAACATGGAGCTGATGCTGCTCTCTCAGCTTTAAATACTCGGCATCATTCCTAACTAATTGCCACTTCTGATAAAAAATTTTAGCGGACTCAGCTTTAGTCTGGTCTTCCTCTCGCGGCAGGATAGTCCTAGTGTCTTTTTCGTATTTCCGTCCTGACTTATGGTTGGCATAGCGCCGGGAGCGGGTATAGCCCATTTGCAAAAACTTTCGCGCCATATCCATACCGACAAAATCTTGCTGCATTTTGTAAGCCAGAAATAGCTCATAAATCTTGTCAGCAGATTGACGCGCAATCTCTGGTGTTTTGAATTTCCAGTAGGGCAAGATCTCACTTTTGTAGGGTTCGACTAGCAATACGCCCTGTTCTCCCCGACCAACGCGGTAGAGTTCTGGATGCTGCCGAAAGTCGATCGTTTTGAAATCAAGGGAATAATTAAATTCTTGCATTGGTATAGGTTGAATATTTAGCCTTTAAAAACGCCAATTTATCCCTTAGAAAAACCTAAAAGCCTCCATTATAATGAAGGCTTTTTCAGGTTACACACTCAAATCGCGTTCTCTAAACCAATCCTATTAATAGACTCTCCGGCTCATGACCGCATAGTATAACCATAGGGCAATCACTGCACCAATTACTGCAATCAAAAGTCCACCAAACGAGAATCCTACCCCGGTTAACACAAGGGAACCCGTAGTGAGCAAAGTATACAGAGTGCCACCTAGAAACGCACCGATAATCCCCAAGAGCATCGTTCCCAAAATGTTACTGTCTTGATACCCAGGATAAATTGCTTTTGCGATCGCGCCTGCCAGTAGACCCAAAACAATCCAAGCTAAAATACCCATTGTTAAATCTCCTGTTCTAACCGAACACTGAAATAGTTGCTTTAATGTTGTATCGATGTTTGCCTCGATACATTTCTAATTTACAAAGCAACTCTGCTCTCAGTTGACTACCTTATGGAGGAGATTAACTCTGCTGAAAGATAGATCGTCAACCCTTAATACTTATAGGTCTGAATTAATGCGGCGATAAAACGTTAAAGCCGTACTACCATAATTTTTTTGCCGACAAATTTCTAAGGCTTCTGGAGTAGCAAAATCCGTGCGATCGGGGCTATGTTCAACGGCCAATTCGCCTGTGAGCGTGAGGAGATGGGCGGCTGCAATCGCGTCTAATACAGGTTGATACAATTGACCAGCATAGGGTGGATCAAAATAAATGCGATCAAATTGTTGCCCTGTCAAGGTAGACAAACGTTTCACGACATCACCCCGCAAGACTTGAAATTGTTGGTCAGGTTGAGCCACCTGCTGCCAGTTTTGCTGAATGATGCCACAGGCGCGTCCAGATTGCTCAATTCCAATCACCACAATGGCTCCCCGGCATAAGGCTTCTGCCCCCATCGCCCCACTCCCCGTACACAAATCCAGCCAGCGGCAGCCCGCGATCGTTCCCTGCCAAATGTTAAACACCGCTTGCCGAACGATCGCGGGTGTGGGACGAGTATCCAGTCCCGGTAAGGTCTTCAGTTGCCGATTACCGTAAATTCTCAGGCTCATTCCTGCCGATTACACCCTTGAGAGCTGACGACTAGTCGCAAACTGGACAAAATTCGCCAAAATGCGTAAGCCTGCATCCGAAGACTTCTCTGGGTGAAACTGCACTGCCATCAAATTATCCCGAGCAACCGCCGCAGTAACCGTCTGGCTCCCATGGGTAATCGTTGCGGCTCGAACCATCGGATCAAGCGGCTCAACATAGTATGAATGGACGAAATAGACCCAGGGATCTACTGGCAGCTGTTGCCACAACGCTGAGTTAGGTTGAGTTAACTGTAACTGGTTCCAGCCCATATGCGGAATCGTGATACCCGGCTCATGGCGAAACCGCTTCACTGTCCCCGGAATAATCCCTAGACCAGGTTCCTGTCCTTCTTCACTTGAATCAAACAAGATTTGCAACCCTAAACAAATGCCCAGAAAAGGTTTACCACTGGCGATCGCCTGTTTAATCGGCGCTTCGAGCTGGCGCGATCGTAAATGTTGCACAGCGGGATCAAATGCCCCCACACCGGGAAGTACGATCGCATCGGCGCGTTCCAGTTCTGCTGGAGAATCGGTAATGTGAGGCGTTGCACCCGCCTTCTCCAGTCCCTTACAGGCAGAATGCAAATTCCCCAGGTCATAGTCCACTACTGCAATGACTGGCATCCCTCGTCCTCGCTTGATTAATTCCTATTGTGTAGCATTGTAATTTGAATCTCAAGACTCTGGAAAATCGGCAATTGGCTATGGCTTCTACCGTACTCCTGACATCCTTTGATATTTGGAAATCGCATCATATTTCCAACTCGTCCGACGACTTAGTTGCGGCAATACAGCAACGGGGTTGGTTGTCTGAAACGACTCATTTACTACGGAAGCTCCCCGTTTGTTTTCAAACAGCCCCGGAGCAAGTGATTAGCAAAATCACAGAACTGCAACCAGACCTGATCATTTGCTGTGGCATGGCGGAGACTCGCCAACAGTTAACCGTAGAATCCAACGGCAAACACCAGGGAGAGGTACTAAAAACCACGATCGACCTGGAAACGCTGGTGGCAACCTTGACCGTCACCGAGGTTAGCCATGATGCTGGCAATTTTGTTTGCAACTATCTCTATTACGCTATCCTTAAGCACACCCAAACCTTACCAACGGTCAGCCGAAGTCTATTTGTGCATGTGCCCCTATTACATCCAGGCAACCAGGAACCGATTTTGCAGGATTTTCGATCGCTGCTGCATTCCTGCCAACATCAATAGTCAAGGTCTGTCAAGGTCGGCTTGGTCTTCAGTCATACATTAAGCTAACCCACCTCCACGATCGTCCCAAACTTAGCCTCAACACCGTTTAATCAGGTTCAGCCCTAATTTAGGTCAGAACTCGCTATGATCAGTCCGCTAGCGCCAGCAAATTCTGAATTGGTATTAGATACTCATGCTATCGTTTCTGCCGATCGTACCTTTGGCTCAAACTCCGACCCCCACTCCTAGCCCGACCCCCACGCCCCAAGAGGTGAGAGTCACCCAACCAGTGCGGGCTTTACCAGGACAGTTAGATGAAGTCCTCGTTTTCAACAGCAATAGCCCCGAACTGGTATTAAAAGAAGGAATTTTACTCTCCACCTTTCCCCCAAAAGGTAAACAAACGCCTGAGGCCCATTTGAATGTGCCATTACAGGGGCGGTTCGATGTCTTTGCTCACCATATTGCCAAAGCTGACCCACCCGAAGACTTACGGACGCTATATTTAGGGGTGATTCTGCACAACCCTGGCACTCAGCCTGTGACGGTGGATATTCTGCAAGCCGCTAGTTACTTGAGTCAGCCAGATGCTCCGTTTATTGATTTGCCCCCCTATGTTGATAATCCAGCAGGGTTAGTGTACGCGGGACCTGGTAGCCGAGCCATGAACGATATTTTGCGGGGTAAGCGTCAGGATGGATTTCCGGCTCAGATTCAGATTCCACCTGGAGAAAGTCGGATGTTAATGAATCTACCGATTCCCGTTAAACCGCTGACTCCACCACTGAATGGACGATCGACCTTAATCCGACTCAACAGTAGCGCGCCAATCTATGCGGCTAGCCTCGCCATGTTTGCCAAGCCAGAAGCCGACGGGAGTGAACGAGCACCCACGCTAGAAGAATGGCAACGCTTGCTAGAAACAGGAAAATTATCAGGTCCGCGCGATCGTACGCCTACTCCTCCAGATCAGAAAGTAGGACAAATTGTCTATGGACGGGTGGCTGGAGTGGCTAGAGGCTCCCAGTGGACAGGACAAGTTGTTGATCCCACTGCCCAACTGGATAACCTGGCAACCTGGTATCTCAGTATCCCCCCTGCCGGGCAAGCCTTCTCCTATGGACTCAGTACTTTAATCGGTGGCACATTGGGAACTGGACAGGTACAAACAGCACCATTACTGGCTCGCTACCCAGATACCGCTTATCAGACCCACGGCAACTATGCGATCGAATATAATCTCACCTTGCCACTGCATAACACTACGCAAGCGACGCAAGCGGTACAAATTGCCATAGAAACTCCCATTAAAGAAGATAAACCCAAAGATAATACACTCCGGTTTTTCCAACCCTTGCCTCGCCAGGTGTTTTTCCGGGGAACGGTACGCTTGCGATATAACGATGACCAAGGATTGCCACAGACCCGGTATGTTCATCTGGTACAGCGTCGAGGACAACAGGGTGAACCCTTAATCACGATGATGATGAAACCGGGCGATCGGCGATTAGTCCAGGTCGATTTTCTCTATCCTCCCGATGCCACTCCACCCCAAGTTTTAACGATTCGTTCCCTGGAAATCCCTTGATTTACCTGATAAAAATTAGTTTGAAACAATGAAACTGCAACGAACTCCTTTAATCTTGTTGGCGATCGCGGTTCTATTGGGTGGCGTAGTCTACTTGCTAGAAAGCCAACGCACGGCTCAACAGGAAGCAATCGCCAACAATCCAGGACAGCGAATCTTTAGCTTTGAGGAGAGCCAAGTGCAATCCTTAAGCTTGACTACCCCCCAGCAGGCTCTTACTTTTGATAAAGTTCCTGCCGCTCAACCTAAACCAAGCCCATCTCCAACTCCTACCCCAACGGCAATCACTCAACCGCTTCCCCGTGTGTGGATGATGACTGCTCCCAAAAAGCAACTGGCAAACGAGGCCTCGATCGCGTTTTTGGTCAATCTAATCACCACTGGGAAAAAACAACAGAGTGTAACCGTTCCGATCGCTCGCCAAGCTGAATTTGGCTTAGATAAACCCTTGGCTAGCATCGAAGTCAAACTGCAAAACCAACAGATTCATCGCTTGATTTTAGGCAAACCAAATTTCGATCGTAGTGGGTTATATGCCCAGATTGATCCGCCAATGACGTCTACCCAGAATTTGACTCTCGCGATCGTCCCGATCGATTTTGAGAGTGCCGTAACTCGACCGTTATCAGAATGGCAAAGTTCTCAGCAATCGACTAAATCGACCCAGCCAAGCCCCTTACCAGCTGATCAATCCAGTAAAAACGCTCAAGATTCTGAAGAAACAGTAAATCCGCGTGAAGAAGCGAATCAGTAGTGCATAAAACTGATAGGTTAAGCCTAATAAAAGAATTAGAGAGATAGTTCACCAACTCAAGGATAAAAAGATGACGCTGTCTTTCTATCCTTGAGTTTTTATCACCCACAAACTATGTAGTGATGAGTAGCCCAACTGCAACCTTATTGATCTCTTGCCCCGACCAACGGGGCTTAGTAGCAAAATTTGCTAATTTTATTTATTCTAATGGCGGTAATATTATTCATGCCGATCAACACACTGATATAGCAGCAGGCTTATTTCTCACCCGTCTAGAGTGGTTGCTAGAAGGCTTTAATCTACCCCGTGAGATTATTGGACCGGCATTTAACGCGATCGCCCAACCCCTGCAAGCGAATTGGGAACTGCACTTTTCGGATGCGATTCCTCGAATTGCCATTTGGGTCAGCAAACAAGACCATTGTTTATTTGACTTGCTGTGGCGGCAACGCGCCAAGGAATTTCATGCCGAAATTCCATTAATTTTAAGCAATCATCCCGATTTAGAAGCGATCGCTCACCAGTTTGGCAGCGATTATCACTACATCCCGATGACTAAAGAGACTAAAGCCGCGCAGGAAGCTAAACAGTTAGAGGTCTTGCAACAATACAACATTGACCTGGTGGTATTAGCCAAGTATATGCAGGTATTAAGTGCTGACTTTATTCGGCAGTTTTCCCGTGTGATCAATATTCATCATTCATTTCTTCCTGCCTTTGCTGGAGCTAACCCCTACCATCGCGCCTTTGAGCGGGGAGTCAAAATTATTGGGGCAACAGCTCACTATGCCACTGCCGATCTTGATGAAGGACCAATCATTGAGCAGGATGTTGTGCGAGTCAGCCACCGCGATAATGTTGAAGATTTAATTCGTAAAGGCAAAGATTTGGAGCGGGTAGTACTGGCACGAGCCGTACGATTGCATTTACAAAACCGCGTTCTCGTCTATGGCAATCGCACCGTTGTTTTTGGGTAAATTCATTATTTTCTGCGCCGGAAGAACCAGCCAAATCGCCGGTTGGCACGGGTTTTCCGACGAACTGGCTTCACACCAAATCCCGGTCGGCGAATGGCTAATGGGCGTGACGGCGGAGTTTCTGCCAAGCGAACTTCCGCCTGTTCGGTTTTGCGGGATGGTTCGTCTACCAAATAGTCTTCCTTAGCATTCCACCAAGCTGCAATCAGCCCACCCGCTACGCCTGCCACTGCACCTAAAAAGACACTCAATGGCGGTGGATACTTCAACAACGCAAACGAGATCATGAAAAATAACCAGAGTTTAAATCCAGTTGATGTCCCTGCTGAACTATCAGGTCGTTGAGCCATAGAGTAATAAGCAATTAGCCGTCAACAATTGATCATGAGCCACTTCTCAATCTGGCGATGCGCACACAGATACCCATGCTGCCAGCTTAGATGCTTCGAAGTGATTTAAGCCATCAGGCTAACCATTATTTACCGTTGATAGCTAATTGGTCATTTTTCCCTACTACTGGGTTGTATCCACCGTGGTGAGATAAGCTTGCTCACGATCGCTGAATGGTTCCATCGATTGCTTGAGTAAAACGTCAACATTGGCATCAGAAATATCACCCTGCCGTTGACGCAATCGGTCTTGCAGAACTTCGATCGGGGCAGTGCAGTGGATAATTTGTAATGGCAAGGTAAGGGCTTCCGCCTGTTCGATCGCAGGTTGGCGAAGTGCTTGTCGATCGTATTTGGCATCCAAGATGACTGGATAGCCTTGCTTTGCCAAGGTAATTCCCAACTGTAACAAGCGGTCGTAGGTTTTTTGAGTCATCTCTGGACTGTAAAGCTCGCCACTACCAGTCGCTTCTAGAGGTAAACCTGCCAAATGCTTGCGAACCGCATCCGATCGCAGATGGACACCACCCATTTGTGCGGCTAACTGCCGAGCCAAGGTACTTTTACCCGACCCTGACAAACCAGACATCAGAATTAAACGTCCTTCCCGAGGACGGGTATACTCCCATGCCAGACGGTAATAGCGAGCAGCGGATTCAGCAATTTCTTGTTTAGCCGCTTGATCAATGGAGGGATCGTCCAGCAAAAACGAAGTAACTTTTGCCCGCACATAGGATTGCCGACTGAGGTAAAGCGGTAAAACTTGTAAACCTTCCCAGTCGCCCATTTGTTCGACATAAGCATTCATAAAGCGATTGCTTAAATCGTGACGATCGCGCACATCCAAATCCATGATGATGTAGGCAATGTCAAACATGACATCAACAAATCGGAAAAACTCATTAAACTCAATGCAATCGAATAGATAAATCCGGTTTTGCCATAGAGCGATATTGCGTAAATGCACATCTCCGTGGCATTCGCGAATCCAGTTGTGCTGAATCCGTTGCTTAAATAAGGCTTCTTGTTCTGCGAATAAGCGATCAGTATATTGGCGAGTCTGATCAAACTGGGATTGCGTTTGGGCGCGACCAATATAACCTTGAGTTTGCTCATAGTTCTCGTCGATCGCCTGCCGGATTTGAGCCACTTCGCCAAAGCTGCGAATATAGTCGTTAATTGCGGCTTTCCGGTGAAACTCGGCGAGTTCTTGGGCGAGTTCTTCCAGCAGAGTTTCCGTAAGTTCGCCGCGATCGTAAACTTCAGTAAATAAAGCTGATTGGGGAAACTGCTGCATTTTGACCGCGTATTCTACCGCTTCCCCACTGCCATCTAGCTGGAACTGATCGCCTGTTTGGACGATCTGTAAGACCGCTAAATACAGTTCAGCCGCTCCCCGCTGGTTCAAGCGCAGTTCTTCATCACAAAAGTGATGCCGTTTTTCCAGGGTTGAGAAATCCAAAAAACCAAAATTGACAGGCTTTTTGACTTTGTACGCAAAATCGCCTGTCAATAACACATAAGAAACGTGGGTCTGAATCAGTTGAATTGGCTCTACTACCGGATGTGGGTAGAACTCCGGCTGAGTCATTTGCTGAATTAACGCTGGAAGGGTTGCTGCTGTCATTGACTGGCTGATTGAGAGTAACTAAATGGCGGCGATCGCCATCATACGGCATACTCCACAATACTCCAGATGGTGACTCCTGCTGCTGTCAACCGATAATTTGCCAGCAACCACTGGCTCTAGACCTAAAATTTATCCCAGCTGCCGGTTAAATTCTTCATGCTTAGCGATCGCCCACAGTGCATGAATACTACCAGGTAACCAGCCTAATAAGGTTAGTCCAATATTAATTAGCAGCGTCACACTAAAACCAAAGGTCAGAAATACGCCCAACGGTGGTAGAAAAACTGCCAGAATCAATCGCAGTAGTCTTGAAGTTGAAACGGTATTATTTACAGCCATTATGATTCTATCTCCTGAATATCTATTACTTCTATTTTGGGCAGTGATAGTTAGAATCATCGTCCCTCTTTGGGTCGATCCAAGCCGTAGAGAATGAATCTATCTTTTTATAGAAGTTTAATTTGATCAGAAGTTACAAGATTGAATAGTGATATTGAAACTGAACATTTATTCAGCTTTTGAGGAAAGCAATATGATCGGATTTTTCTTTACAACCTTGGCAACAGCATTAAGCCTTTTAGTTGTGGATCTGGTAATTCCAGGAGTGGACATTGCCACTTTTCCCGCTGCCATAATCGCCGCGATTGCAGTTGGTTTAATTAACTCTTCAGTCAGACCAACTCTATCTGTCCTAACGATGCCAATTAACTTTCTGAGTCTGGGTTTATTCTCTCTAGTTGTCAATGGTCTTTGCTTTTGGTTGGCAGCTGTCCTAGTGCCAGGCTTTAGAGTTGATGGCTTACTCGCATTCATCCTCGGTCCAGTTGTCCTTTCCTTTATCAACACTTTTCTGAGCAAATACTTTGCCGAGAAAAAGCCAGAGCTGAATATCCAAAGCCGCGCTTAACCGGATACCAAATAACTATAATTTGTCAGGGCATTGGATTAGATGCCCTGATTAATTGTGAAATTAAAATTCAAAAATAAAGATTAGCTTTAACTGCCAACTTACATCTGTCTCATTTCGGCTTAACTCAATCTGACGAATAAATTCACGAAAATAAAACCGTCGTTCTGATTCCGATAAATCTAACCAAAACTGGGGAATGGATACCGCTTGCGCGATCGACTGGAGATTAACAGGTGGTAATTCAGCTAGTTTAGTTTCTAATACCGCCATTTCAGTACGTAATTTGTAACTACGCAGATCGACTGTTTCTTGATCCAAAATGCCATTAGTAATTAACGTTGGTAGTTGGTCAAGCACGGCTTGTTTAGCTGCGATCGCTCCAGCAATCCCTTGTTTGATTTGATCAACATCGGGTAAATCCATCCCTGCAACAGCACGAGGTAAATCCTCACAAATTCGCTGAATTGTGGTTTGCAGAATTTGGTTATAGGCGATCGCTGGACACTTCGGGCGTTTTGGACAAGTACGCGGGCGTAGATACAAATATGCCTGCTCTCGTCGCGGCGCCGATACGCTAGCAACAGTCATCGCGGACTGACATTCACTACAAACAACCAATCCAGCCAAGGATCGAGGCGCACTAGCCGTTCGGGAGGGCAACTGTCGATTCCGACGTAGCAGGCGATCGACTTGGGCTGCCTCTTCCCGCGAAATGATCGGCATATGGGTATCCCGGATAAGCTGTCCGGTCTGGTATGCTAAATCACCTCGGTAGGTAGGATTGGTCAGCCACCGTTGTCCCGTAGACACCGCTATTTTCTTGCCATATTTTTTGGCTAGATGCCTGACTGCTCCTCGTAAAGAGCCAAACAACAGAAATTGCTCAAAAAACTCTTTCACCACTGGAGCTGTACTGCGATCGAGGATATAGCCACTCCTTCCCCGACGGTAGCCATAAGGCGCTTTACCCGGTGGAGGCAAGGCTTTAACCCGATTACGAGCATGTCCCTGGCGAATCCGTTGGCTGCGTTGGTGATACTGCAGCTGATGCAGTAACGTCAGTAACTCTGCTCGCACATTGGGTTGATCCAAAGCAATCAGTTGTACGCCTAGCTTTTCTAAGGCAGCTAGTCGATCGCCAACAACCTGAACCGCCCCCCCCAAATCTTCAAGCTGCCGGACTAACACCGCGTCAATGTCACCCTGCTCACAGTCTTGCAGGAGTTGCTGCCACTGGGATCGGTCCCCACTCGATCGCGGTTTGCTGCCAATTTCTGTCGCGATGTCTTGATAGGTTTGCTCTATCTGCCACTCTCCCCAAATCGCTGGACTGGGGGTCGATTCCAGTAATGGGTCATAGTACAAATAGGCAACAACCTTCATTTCTGACTAAATCCAGCCGCTTTACGTTTAGGCTTCTCTTTCGATTGACTATCCTTCTTATTTTTGTGAACCTCTAGTAGTGCGTCTTGGAACAAATCATTCAAATGCACGGGAACACTGGCAATCTCTGGCAATTCCGGTTTAATCGGTTTACCAAATTCCTGTAATACATCATCTAAGTCAGTCGCCAGATTCAAGCTGGGGCGATCGAGTACTGTCTGTAATACCCGCTCTAACTGTTGAGGAAACTGCTCCGCCAAACGATGCCAAACAAAGGCATTCATTTGTGGGTCTTCTAATGCCTGTCGCACTAGTTTGTCGGCATTGGGAGTGCTTTGCCAATCCTCAACCATCAACAGGGCTTTAAGCGCCGGATAACGAGGTAAAAACAGTTGTCCCCAATGGGGATGGGATAGCATCGTTACCTGCTCAGCCTTTTTCAAGGCATCTGGCAGGGCAACTTTAGGAGCTACCATTTCCGGTTGCTTCCCTGCCTTTAATTCAGCCAGGGCTTTCGCATCTGTACCCATGGCTGCCGCGGCTTCGGCAATCTCATCGTCTGATAAACCGGCTTCAGTTGCCAATTCTTCTAAGGATTTCGATCGATCAATCCCCGCCGCCTCAAACCGCCGATCGGCAAGCACCGTTTGAAATTCGGTCAGCTTCTTGTCAAGTTGATAGCCGGGTAGCGTTAACTCGTCACCACCAAAGAACTCAACAAATTCATCGTGATAGCGCGTGACAGAGTTCCACGCTTCCGCGAGTAGCTCTGGTGCATCGCTATAGAGATAGTTTTTGTAACTATCCTTGAAGTTCCCGACCGCCACTGCCAGCTTCGGTTTCCCTAGCTTGCCGAGCAGAGCTGGGGGATTAAAGAACATCCACTCATTCTGAGTGACCGGCGCGATCGGAGCCAACACAATATCCCCCGCTTTTAACCGGGCTAATCGTTCTTGTTCACGGGGGTCTTGGAGTTTGACCTGATAGTGCTTGGCCGTTGTCCAACTCATTACCTCAAACCCATCCGGTTCTACCTGCTTGACTTCAAACAAGCCCATAAACGCCTGGGACCAGTTTTGAATTAAGTGGCGATCGCGATCGGCTAGCGCAGGCTGTTCTTGCACAAACCTATCTAGGGGGGTCTGCTCTCCGACCCGTCCTTCCATCAGGAATAACACCACCACCAGCTCATTCAGATTACCCGGTTGCTGCTGTAGTTTTGAGATTTGAGCTAGTTTGGCAGCGCTATAGGACTCTAACGCTACTGCCAAGTCACCTTCTGCATCCAAAACAAAATCAACTACTGCCTCTCGGAGTTCCTTCGCTCGCGTCAACAGCGCTTCCATGACCACCTCATACTGCGTTATCGACCCTCAGCTTAAGCCACCTCCTAAATCAACAAGAACTTTCTCAAGGTAGAAATTTTGCTCATGGCTTCCTCCCCATCTCCCTCACCCACCTCATCTCCTCACCGTCCTAGCCCTTCCCCTCCTGTTGTTGCAAATACTCATACACCTGAGTCAAGATTTGCTTCGAGCCGTTGAAGGTTAATTGTCCGATCGCCGTTTGATAATCCGCCCAGGTTGAGGCTTGAATTTCGGCTTCCTGATGCGTCACCACAGCCGACTGCACCCAGGCAGGAAAATACACCACCGTTTTCTCATACCGAGTGCCATTGTTGGTGAAAGCATACTGCTCCACAAACGACCTATCCGCTAAGACTTGATATTCTGTAATCCCCGTTTCTTCCACAAACTCCCGACAAGCCGCCGCGATCGCCGTCTCACCCGGCTCTGCATGACCTTTGGGAAAGCCCCAATGCCCCGCGTGATGTTGAATCAATAAAAAGAGATCGACCCCATCCTGCCTGAGGATTGGCACAATGCCAAACGCTTCATCGATCGCTGTTTTTTCGTGTTTAGCCATTTACACCTTACTTACTCATCCGATTTAATAACCATAATGCCGCCACGATTCCGGCAAATTGGGCCAGGATCACGTTAATACTGGCTTGCACAACAAAGGTATCCGCAGGTTGAATAAACCGACTGGGATCAACCGCTACTAGACCACCGATGCCCTGGCTTAAGGCTTTACCTACCAGTAGCCCCACGATCGTTTCGGCACCCAGGATCGCCAACAGCATACCGATCAAGCTGACAAACAATCCAAACCGAATGGCTTGAATCGTCTCTGATTTACGAGGCCGCACTGATTTGCTACCACTGCTTAACCGTCTACCGAAAGAAACATAGCGAGTCAGTGCCCAATACATATTAAACGCCAGTACAGCAATACCTAGAACGGTTAGTAAGCCACCTACGCCTGTGCCAGGGTTCGTGCTGGCATTACCGGTAGCCGGATTAGGATTGCTGCCCGAGGCAGCGGCAAAGATTAACGTGATCGCCGAAATTACTGTTAAAACTAACTGCACCCAAAAACTGATCCAGCCAGTTTGGCGAAACGTTTTGGCTATTTGTTGCAGATTAACGGAAGAATCCTCCGGAAGGATATTGCTCATAACTTGATGTTCCAGTCTCAGGTAAGAGAACCTTGCAGTAGTATAAGTCAGACGTACATGGCTGTTCCCTATGTCTGATGCTACTGTGTCTCCCGATCCTGCTTCAGCGCTACCGGCATTACGCTTGTTGCTCGTTGAAGACGACCCCATGATGCAATTGGGCTTAGAACAATCCCTTGAAGACTATCCTCACTTAAAGATAGTGGGTCAGGCTTCTGATGGGTACATGGCGGTGGAAGCTGCTCAACGGTTAAAGCCCGATATCGTCGTGATGGATATTGGCTTACCACGGCAGGATGGCATTGCCGCCACGCAACAGATTAAAGCCGCTTTGCCTGAGGTCAGGGTGGTAATGTTGACTTCCCATACCACTGAGAATGAAGTCATTGCAGCTCTATCCAGCGGAGCCGACGCCTATTGTATTAAGGGTACTAATGTCGATCGCTTAATTGCCGCGATCGCCGCCGCTCAAGAAGGCGCTACCTATCTGGATCCCCAAATTGCCCGTCGAGTTATTGACCATTTGAAAGCTCCAGCTACCGCTCCAACAGTAGGGCAGTTGTCACAGCGAGAGATGGAGGTTTTAAAGCTGATGGTAGAGGGATACAGTAATCCCGAGATTGCAGCTGCCCTTTATCTGAGCCCCAACACCGTTAAAACCCATATTCGTGGGATTATGAACAAGCTAGCCGTAGACGATCGGGTGCAAGCCGCAGTTGTGGCGCTGCGCGCTGGACTTGTCTAACTTAAGGTAGATTTTTTTTCTTTGAATCTATGTATTTTGAGCCAAAACCAGGCTTTAAAACGCTAAAACCCTCTCTCTGAAAGGGTTTTAGCCAATAATGTTTTGACGGCAAAAAAATTTGCTCTTTTTTTGCCGTCAAACTTAAGATGGAAAGGTAAGATTCACACGCTATCCCAAAAGATTCTCTGGTTGGGGTAGCCTAACCAACACTTGTGGCAAGAATATTCTCGACCCCTGTTCGAGCCATCAGAGAAACTGTCTACTGCTGATTCGAGCTGTTGTTTAGCAACGTTATAAATGAGCAGACGACTAAGCTCTCACGGCAGGTTAATTGATCCACCGAGCAATTAACGCTGTACAAATCTAAAGCAGCCAGGAATTTTTTCCTTATAAGGCAAATCTAATGCTTTAGGTTGATGTCAAGAACTAGAGTGTTGTTGTTAGGTTGATGTAGAAACTTTTGCAGGGAGAGTTCATTCCTTGCAACTCCACTAAACTGTTTGACTGTTTGCCTGGATGGGAAAGATGACGTTCGACGATATCTATAACTTCTTTCAAGCTCCACCGCCTTTCTATCTCAACAAAGAACTAGCGGTCTGCTACGTACTCGCGGTCTTATCCCGAGGCGATTCCTATGGAACTGAGTTAATTCAGCTTTTAGAGACGGATTACCCAACCTATCGCCTCTCTGACACCGTACTCTATAGTGCCCTGAAATTCCTTGAAGAAGAGGAAATGATTACTGGGTATTGGAAAAAGGTTGAGGGACGGGGGCGTCCACGCCGCATGTATCAAATCAAGCCAGAAGGTCTGCAACGTTCACAAGAGCTATCTAACCTTTGGTCTAATTATGTGAAGGACTATCACAGCTTACCTCCGGTGACGGGATTAGTTCAAACTCCAGGTTAGCGCTCAAGTGTTGTATTAGGATGTTGTTAGCTGACGGTACATGATTGAGAACCGTTCGTAGCAGCAGATTTTTACATATAGTTGACAGTTGCTTCAGTATTTTTAACTCGTTTAGGACAAAATTAGCGATCGTAGTGACTTCCATTAATTCTAAAGAGTGGTCATGTTTACTAAACTTAAACTATGGCAATTCACTCTTATGAAGCTGGCAATCATGAACAATCCGATTTTGTCCTCAACGTTTTTTCTGACGCTCCTTATGGCGATCGGACTGTTTTTCTTTATTCGAGCCTCTGTCAAGGATCGAACACAGCTTGTGACGCTTGCTTCTGAGCAATCGGAAGCGTCCTTAGTAGAGCAATTGCAACAGTATTTTGCTCAACGTGCCTATCGGGTTACAGCCGTAAATCCTGAGCAAACCCAGGTGGCATTTGAGGGTCAGGTGCGTCCTAGCTTGTTTCTAGCGATATTTCTATCTCTGCTGGCAGCAATTGGCATTCTTTGCCTGATTCTAGTTTTATCTATGCTATCTCCCGCTTGGTCAACCGGGCTATGGTTCCTAGTGCTGCTAGCACCGTTAGCTGGTGTATTTTACTGGCGAGGTGCGGCTCGTCCTGAGCAAGTGCTACTCACGGTCGAGCCCACTGTCCCTACGGCAACGATGCAGAGCCGGATTACAGTGACAGCCCATCGAGATGAGATTTTGGCACTACAACGGCTTTTATCGCTTAAGCCGATTGATGAACCAAGCCATCACTAGTGCCACCTCAAGTGTGAACTAAAACTTATTCATTAGAGAAACTCCACCGAGGCTGATGACCCAGGTGGAGTTTTTTTAGTACTCTCTCTATCAGTGGAAGCAGAATTTTCCAGGGTAGGAGAGCTATTGCGATTGAGCTAATTTGCGATCGTCAAACGTTTACCGAGCGCGGGTAACCACCATGCTCTCGGGTACTTCGTCTGATAAACGCAGACTAGGAAATAGAAAATGATTCTCTTCGACGTATTGTGCCCCAAACAACCCCTTCTCTGCCCAGAAGTACCGATCCGTGGTATGCTCGTTCCGCTTCACTAGTAAAAGCGCAGGTGGAAGAATACCTTCGGAATGGATAAACTTACGAGCTGCGGTAACGGGTTTATCCTCTCCACACTCGATGCTGAACTGAGGCACGTTCTCAAGAATCCGACGCCCCTCCTGCCGCCGACGGCTTTTACGCTTGCGTCTCCTTGCCAATCCCCTTACCCCCTTTTCTAGCGAATAAGTGTAGTGATAGTTACAAAAGCCGTCGCTAAGTATATCGGCTTGGCAGCAAAAATTCAACTTCTTTTAAACGATTGATACAAACTTTAAATCCTTCGGAGGTCGTAAGTTCGATTTCTTCAGGGTTTTAGCAATCTGTCACCAGCCGCTTACTTATAAAAAATTTATTAAACTTAAATTAGTTGACGAGATAAAACAGTCAATTGTTAAGTGGATCATCTAGTTAGAGGCTCCACCATTAGGGATAGAACGTCTTAACATCAAAAGCAAGCTTCATCCTTCGGGTAGGATTGCTATTAGGACAGTTTCAACCGGCGTTAGGGCATTATTGCCTCCAAGAAAATTTGATGTTGTTGCCGACCAGTTCCGAATTTGTTGCCCTTTGCCGGGCACAGGTCAATCTCCTGACCCAAGGGTTAGGAGCATCGTTTAGTGCAATTTATTTAACCTCAGATTTAATCGAAGATGCGCAGTCGCGGCTAGTGCCGATCGTCACCTATCCCGAAGCTGCCGTTCACTGGGAAGCCGATTGGGTGCTATCGCGGTTATCTGCTGCCCCTACAATTACCTCTACAACGCCGCAGCTGCCAGCGGATGCCGCCTCTGCGGATGTTGCGCTGCCTGCAAAACCAGTCACTTCTAGTGACTATCCTGGCATCACTGCACCGAGTCAGCTGCTTCAGTCAGCTGAACTGCCTGCCTTGATGGCGACTCAACGGCAGATTGTGTTACCGCTATTACATGACGAAGCAATGCTGGGCTTGCTAGTGACTGGGCGCAACGATCGCGCTTGGAGCAGTTGGGAACAATCACAAATTCGTCAGATTGCTAATACCCTGGCGCTCGCCTGTGTGTTGGATCAACGTTATCAATGGCTGGAACGTGATCGCCAACAGCAGCAGTTATTCCAGGAACAGCAGCATGACATGATGGATAACCTGCTGCATCAATTTCGCAATTCCCTGATGGCATTGCAGACCTTTGGCAAATTAATTCTCAAGCGCTTGCTGCCGGAAGATGCAAATCGGGATATTGCCAATAGTATTGTGCGGGAGGCGACTCGACTACGAGAACTATCCCAACAAATCGAATTGCTATCGGGCAGTCAAGCTGCCCCCTTATTACCCTCTGTAACCACAGCGGAGACCCAGGATCGTGCAGCTGAAGTTCCTGGTGTACCGTTGACTCCCAGTCTTTTAGCCGGTTCTAGCTTCACTCTAGAACCTTGTGCTGTAGAAGAGATCCTGAAACCGCTGCTGGCATCCGCTACCACGATCGCTCAAGACCAAGAGTTAATCCTACAGGCAAGCATTCCTTCGGATTTACCGCTAGTTTGGGCAAGCCCCCAAGCGCTCCGAGAAGTGTTGAATAATCTGATCGAGAATGCCCTGAAATACACCCCCCGCGGGGGAAGCGTTCTAGTAACGGTAGCAGCTCTACCGTCTCAATCCTGGCTAGAAATTGCCGTGACCGATACTGGCTGTGGGATTCCTGCTAAAGATTTGCCGCATATCTTTCAGCGACACTATCGAGGAGTACAGGCACAGACAGATATTCCAGGTAGCGGGTTAGGTCTCGCGATCGCCCAAACTCTAGTCGAGCAAATGCACGGTGAAATCCAAGTCTTCAGTCCAGCGCGAGCAAGCCACCTCATTCCTAGAACTGCCATCTCTCCACCTGCCAACCAGGGAGCCGGAACCACCTTGATTGTGCGGTTAGCGATCGTGCCACCATCAGAAGCCTCTCCAGCTAAAATCCAAGCTGCACCATAAGCAAGGGGCATAGTTAGATCGGCTTCAAGCCATCCTACGCCCTGATTTGCTGTCGCTCATATCAGTATCCAGACCAAGGAAGATGCGGGTAGAGACATGGGTTGATGTCATGCCTCTACGCCCGGTCGCAGCCCATGCTACTAGCCAGCCTACTGGCCGCTAGCACTAACTGGAATGGTTAAGTCAGAATTCAACGTCAGGCTAAGGTCGCTGTTCGGTTCTACCGAAATCAACGTCACTTTATCCCGACCAACAACTGCCCCTAACAAAGTACCAGCCGCTGTCCCTGTCAACACTTCCCAGGCTTGGATTTTCTTATCACCCGTAACGGCTGCAATCCCAGCCGCTGCCCCACTACCAACCGCAGCACCCGCTAAGAGCTTACCGACAGAAACCCCCTGAGTGACTGTTTCAGTTCTAGTAATAACTTCCGAGGTAGCATTAACTGCTAGCCGATCGTTCGAAGGCAAAACGATTTCACTAGCCACAAACTGCGCCCCTGTGCCACCTTGAACAACTTGGAGCTGTCCAATCACATCACTACCCGCTGGAATTAGCACTCGACCACTGGAGGTAACCACATTCTGAGCCACTTTCAGCACTAAGGGAATAGGCGAAGGCTCATCTTGCGACAGCAGAATCTTTTCAGCCCCTTCATAGCGAATGGGAATTGCTGTTCCGGCTGGAATTCGGATGGCAGAAGGTTGAGGCGCCTGAGCACCCACAATGTAAGGAGAATTAATCGCAGCAACCTGCCCAGTGCTGACCAATGCCTGGTAGATTAGCGCTGCCACTTCAGCTCTAGTGGCTGCCCGATTCGGGTTGAAGAATTTGACATCCGGGTAGTTGACAATCATCTGCCGTTGGGTAGCAGCCGCAACACCAGGACGAGCATAGGCAGGAATGGCAGCCGCATCGCTATAGGCAGAGGCCAAGATAGTCTCAGCATTGGCAGTAGCGGTATAGCCTAACCCATCCGTTAATGAAACCGGAATCTGCGTCCGCGGAATATTTTCGTCGGGACGGAATTGATTACCGGGATAGCCCGTCATAAAGCCCAGTGCATAGGCTCGCTGAATTTGATTCGAGGCCCAGTAGCCCGATGGGACATCAACAAAGTTAATTGGGCTGCGAACCGCTGTCCGCCCTCCGAATGCCTTAGCAATCATGGAGGCATATTGAGCACGAGTCACTGGCTCTTCAGGACGGAATGTGCCATCTGGAAAACCTGAAATCACCCCTGCCGAAACAAGAGCATTAATAAACCCATTAGCCCAATAGCTAGAAGGAACGTCAGGGAAGGCAGATTGGGCAACGGCTGGAGCAGGATTCATGAGCATCGGGGCAACAGTGCCGGTTGCTACACCAAATGTTAGTAGTAAAGCTGCTCCAGATTTCCATGCACGAGAGTACACCATGAGAGAGTTCTCCAAAGAAACATCGACTATTCGTTAGTTATGTAGACCTTGTATAAGCTAAAAGGTTCCTACGTAATATCACCGTAAAAACGAAAATTTTTGGCAGATTTCTACCAAATTAGGGAATTGATACCGTCCTATCTTCCCACCGTTGATTCTAAAGACGTAGCATGAGTCAATTAGTTCTCCTACAAACACAGCAAACTTAGTCATTCAGGCGATATGCTAACGCCACAACCTGAATTGAAATGGTATTTTTACCATATCTGGCTGCGATCGCTGCATTAGCCATGAATTGCCGCCTGGAGGGATGCACACAGATGAAAAAGGTGCTGGAAACCGTTACCCAGGAGGGCTATCCCTAGCTCTCGCCCTTGATGATACTCGCTTCTTTTCGAGATGAACGATTAATCTATTGACAACTAATTACTAACCTCTGACTACTAAATAACGATTTAACTTAAATTCTTTCGTAGTAACTCTGGTGCAAGCTGGTTTAAATCGGAAGATGGCGTTAGCAACCGAATTGGGCGGTTACTACACTTGTAGGGATGAGGGCAAGATGTTGGGGTCGGAGCAGTTAGGTGCAATCCGGGAGTGTTGTCGAGATGATGCCGCGTTTCAGCAACTATTGGGGATTCTGGAACCCTTACTGAACCCCCCAGCTTGCCATCCAGGCTCCAGCCAAAGTCAAGCCCGGTATGAAGCCATGCTGAATCTGATGCCCGATCGCGTATTCCGAGTGAGCCGTGATGGGGACAATCTAGATTTTAAGGGTACTCAGGAAGATACTGAGCATGGGGTGGTGCGGGAGACAGTGATTGGCAGTAATCTCCGCCAGTTCGTTCCCCCAGACGTCGCAGAACGCTGTTTAAGTGCGATCGCTCGGGCTTTAGAAACTAGAACTCTGCAAGTATTTGAGTATCAGATCCCCAAAGCCTGGGAACCCAATGCTGGAGAGCTGCGGGATTATGAGGTACGAGTGGTGGTCAGTGGTGCCGAAGAAGTGCTGGCGATCGAACGCGACATTACCGAGCGTAAACGGGCAGAGACAGCATTACGTCGGAGTGAGGAACGGAATCGAGCCTTTTTAAATGCCATTCCCGACCTGATGTTTCGGATTGCTCGGGATGGCACTTATCTCGATTTCAAAGCCGATCAAGAACAAGATTTTGCCTTCACCCCCGAAGAAATGCTGGGACGCACGGTGTATGATGTGCTGCCTCTAGACATTGCACAACAGCGCATGTACTACATTGAACAAGCCTTACAGACAGGAGACACCCAAGTTTTTGAGTATCCGCTGCTACATCATGGGGAAATGCGTGACTATGAAGGTCGGATTGTGGTCAGTGGCGAGGATGAAGTCCTGGCAATCATGCGCGACATCACCGATCGCAAACGCACTGAAGCCCAGTTACGGATCAATACCGAACGCGATCGCTTACTGGGGCAAATTGCCCTCCGGATTCACCGATCACTGAATCTGGACCAAATCCTCACCACCACTGTGGCGGAAGTGCGGCAGTTTCTGCAAGCCGATCGCGTATTTATTGGTCAGATTGATCAAACCTGGCAGGGGCGAGTTGTGGCAGAATCAGCGGCTCCCGAATGGGGATCGATTCTAGCCTGGATCGCGGATGACATTTACCTGCGGGAGATCCGGGTCTTATTTGAGCAAGGGCAAGTACAAGCGATCGATGATACAACCGCTGCCGACGTATCACCGTTGCTGGCAGAATACTATGCTCGTTGTCAGATTAAAGCCAGTTTGGGAGTACCGATTACCCTAGGCGACGAGTTCTTTGGAGTGCTAATTGCCAACCAATGCTCAACTCCCCGCCACTGGCAAGTCTTTGAGGTTGAATTGCTTGCCCAGTTAGCCACTCAGGTGGCGATCGCCATCCAGCAAGCAGAGCTTTACCAACAGGTGCAGACTCTCAATGCCAATTTGGAATACCAGGTGCAGGAACGAACTGCGCAACTGCAACAGAAAATGCTGGAATTGCAAGACCTGGATCACTTAAAAGACGACTTCCTCCACGCGGTTTCCCATGATTTGCGGACTCCCGTTATGGGTATGGCGCTGGTGCTCAAAAACCTTCAGAATAAATGCCACGATACGATTACCTTGTCCCGATCGATTCTGGATCGAATGGTCCAGAGTTGCGATCGGCAGCTTGCCATGATCAACTCGCTGTTAGAAGCCCATTCCAGCGAAACTCGTGGAGTCACTTTAAACTACGAGTTGGTCAATCTGGGGAGGCTAACTCAGACGATCGCGGCTGACTTAGAACCTTTATTGGCAGAAAATCAGACCACTCTAATCAATCTCTTTCCAGCCGATCTCCCAGTCGTTACGGCAGATCCCGCTCAAATTCAGCGAGTGTTCGAGAACCTAATTACTAATGCCCTCAAACATAATCCGGTTGGGCTAACGGTAACTTTAAGCGCCAGAGTTGAAGATGAATGGATCCGGTGCAGCATTCAGGATACGGGGATGGGCATTAGTCAACCGGAGCAAGAGTCTTTGTTCGATCGCTATGTTCGCGGCTCCCGTGCCCGCCGCTCATCAGGAATTGGCTTAGGACTGTATCTTTGTCGGCAGATTATTACTGCGCATGGCGGACAGATTGGGGTCATTAGTGAAGCGGGACAGGGAGCCACGTTTTGGTTTACCTTGCCCCTTGCAGTCAACGGTTAAATAATAACCAGACTCCAGCGATCGCGACTAAAACCCCTAGGATTGCTCGCAAGCTAACCTTTTCCCCCATTACTATCGCGATCGGCAACACAAACACGGGGCTAATCGCTAGCAAGGATTGGGCAACGCCTGTCGCGGTATATTTGAATGCGATTTGCTGTAACCATAAAGCTAAATAGGTGCTGGCAAAAGCGGTGCCGATTAACGTCAGTAAAAATCGGCGATTGCTTAAGGGCTGAAATTCTTGCCACGATCGACGTTGCCAGATTGCCCATAGGAGTAGCACGAATTGCCCGCCTAGTAAGCGCACCAATGTACTCCATAATGGATCAATTTCACTTCCTGCCAGAGCCGCACGAGATAGAACTCCTCCTCCTGCCTGCCCCAGGGCAGCGAGAGTTCCCCAAATAATGCCTGGACCCAGAGAACTGGGAGATGAAGACGGGGCAGAAGCTGGGCTGCGTTCGAGGACCACCCAGGTCACTCCTGAAACAGTCAGGAGAATACCAATCCACGCGATCGTGGACAACTGTTCTTGTAATCCAACTAGCGCTAACAGGGCGGCTAGAGGGGGAGCTAACGATTCTAGTACTAATGCCCGTCTAGTCCCCAAATGGTTCAGAGCCGCAAAGTAAGCGGTATCACCAAACCCAATGCCAATAGCACCACTGAGCAGTAATAGACCTACAGCAGGCAGGGGTACGGTAGGAAATAAACTGCTACGGAGCAATAGGGTGAGGATGAGTAGCCCGATCGCGATCATCCCTTTGGCTAAATTCAGCATTAACGGCGTCAGTTGCCGTCCAAGCTGGGTGTAGATCACCGAAGCGACTGCCCAGATTAATGCCGCACTAAGGGCAGCGAATTCACCCCGAAACTCAAACATAAATAATCTGTAATCACCAGTTAATAGTTAATATTTGGCAAAATCAGGTTTTTCCTGGGAATATCTGGCATTGTAGGCTCCTGCCTAGGGTTTAGGTTGCCCTTGCTTGCAACTCATTGTTTAAATCATGCTGTTGACCAATGAAATCCTTGATCGGTGCAACGTATAATTCATCAAACTTACTGAGGTAACTCAGCACCATCCTTAGTTGAAACAAAAGATAAGGAGATATCCATGACCACAGCAAAACAGGGCGATACGGTGAAAGTGCATTACACCGGTAAGCTAGAGGATGGCACCGTGTTTGATTCTTCTAGCGATCGCGATCCGTTAGAGTTCACGCTTGGCACAGGCATGATTATTCCTGGATTTGAGCAAGCCGTATTAGGCATGAGTCCCGGAGAATCGAAAACCCAAGTGATTGCGCCGGATATGGCGTATGGTCCCTACCTACAAGAAATGGTGGTTGTGGTCGATCGTGCCCAAATTCCCGATGAAATTGAGCCAGAGGTTGGGCAACAACTTCATATCCAGCACGACTCGACTGGACAGTTGATTCCCGTAGTCATTACCGACGTTTCCGGTTCTGCCGTTACCCTAGATGCTAATCATCCCTTAGCTGGAGAAGATCTGACTTTTGATATTCAGCTGGTGGAGATCGGGTAGGCAGGATTAAGGTCATTTACACTCGCCCCTGATTCTGGGATAACCGCAGGGCTGTAGGCTACCAATGCGAAGGAACTTTAGCAGGTTAGTTCCCCAGAATTAGGGGCTAGGGGAGCAAAATCCAGCACCTTAAAATCCTCTCTCTGCCAAGAAAAACCGCCTCCAACAGGTGTTTCCAACAGTTAAAGACGGCTGCAATAGATGGATTTTATGAGCAAGCGTTTCAAAACAGCATCACCGTACCGTTCCCCGTAAGGCTTCAGCATCGATCGGTTTGATCAGATATAACCGGATGAAGTGTCCAAAAATACCCAGTTGCAGCGGCAACTTACGCAGGACTTTCACTAGCTTGGGTTGCTGAGATTTGTTGATCTCAGACATTTTCAGGTTCAGCTTAGAACAAGCTTGTAACCGAGGGTAAAATTCGGGATGCTCAGTATTTAACACGGCAGGGAAAGCCCGAGCCGAGGTGTCATTAGTTTGACGAATCACTTCTTTGTCAAACTCTGTTGGATCAATCCCCAACAAGTGATAGAAGCCCGATCGCTCATGTACGGTCAAACTATGGGTAACAAACACCGTTAATAGGAAAAAGCGGCTCCATAATCTGGATTTCCAAGTTTGCCACAGTTGCGGCTGCGATCGAATCAGAGCTTTGAAGATATCACCATGGCGATTTTCGTCTTGACACCAACTTTCAAAATATTTGAATAGCGGATAAAACTGGTGCTCAGGATGCTTCTGTAAGTGGTGGTAGATAATGATATAGCGCCAATAACCAATTTTTTCCGAGAGATAAACGGTATATAGCACCCATTCCAGCGGGAAGAAGGTGTAATTTCGGCTCTTAGTTAACTGACCTAAATCCAGCGTGAGATTGAAATCACCCATCGCTTTATTCAGAAATCCCGCATGGCGGGCTTCATCCCGTGCCATCAGTTGAAACATTTCGGTCAGCAAGGGGCTATGGCCTTTCAGCCGCCGCGACAGTTCCTTAAACAGCAGGAAGCCAGAAAATTCCGAGACGCAGGAACGTTCCAAATAATCAATAAACGCTTGGCGCGACGCCCCATCAATATGCGCCCAAGACTGCTCAAATTCCTCATTGCGGACAAAGTGATGGCGATTGTAGTCTGCCCGCATTTCTTCCAGCATGGCTTGTAGCTCGGTTTCCTGCGCTGAAAGATCAAGTTTGGCAGCCGTGTCAAAGTCGGTGGTATAGAACCGGGGCGTGAGCAAATTCTCTTTGATGGCAGCTTTTTTGCCAGTTTGTAGGTGCTCGGGTGCCGGTAGAGTATTGACCATGAGTTATCGCTTTTTATAACCGAATAGCTATTAAGCTATACCAAGATTGACACTTTGGCTAGAACCTTTTTGTGAACGATACAAGCGGTAACTTTACTATAAAGCTTTGTTAAGGTTTATTTATCTCAGATAGACTCAATCGTTCAATCTCTTTATGGTTATATAATTTTAATGATTGCGGTTTGCCTGCCAGGAGTATGCTGCATGAGAATTTTGACTGAGCTAGAGCAATTCGATCCCGCCCTACTCCAAAAGTACAACCGTCCCTTACCGCGCTACACCAGCTATCCCTCAGTCAGCCAACTCACCACCGAGTTTTCTGAACTGGATTTTCGCAGTGCGATCGCAGCATCAAATTACCGAAAAACACCTTTATCGCTGTACGTTCACATTCCGTTCTGTCAAAGTGCCTGTTATTACTGCAACTGTCATGTGATCGTTTCCCCAGATCACCGGATTGCCATTCCCTATTTAGAATATTTGGTTCAAGAGATTCAGCAAACGGCAGCGTTAATCGATCGCAAGCGTCCAGTCACTCAAATGCACTGGGGCGGCGGTACGCCGAACTATTTGACCTTAGAACAAGTAAAGTTGCTTTGGCAGACGATCGAGCAGCAGTTTACCCTCGATCCAGCCGCTGAAGTCTCGATCGAGATTCATCCTCGTTATGTCGATCGCAACTATATTCAAGCCTTACGAGCCATCGGGTTTAATCGCATCAGTTTTGGACTTCAGGATTTTGATCCGCAAGTCCAAGCAGCAGTCAATCGGATTCAGTCTGCCACGATGCTCAATAATGTGATGAACTGGGCGAAGGCAGCTAACTTTACTAGCGTGAATGTAGACCTGATGTATGGGTTACCGTACCAAACCTTATCCAGTTTCCGGGATACTATCCAGAAAACGATCGCGCTCGACCCGGATCGGATTGCTATCTTCAATTTTGCCTATGTCCCTTGGTTAAAGCCAGTCCAGCGGCAGCTTGATCCAGCAACTCTACCATCACCAACAAAAAAACTGGCAATGTTGCAAATGACGATCGCGGAACTAGCGCAACATCAGTACCAATCGATCGGCACAGAGTATTTTGCTAAATCAAGCGACGATCTCGCATTAGCGCACCAGCACCGTAGCTTAACCCAGAACTTGCAGGGTTATACGACGCAGCTAAACACTGAGTTATTGGGATTTGGTCTGACTGCGATTAGCTTGTTAGAGGATACCTACAGCCAAAACCATACCCAGTTGGGCGATTACTATCAGGCGATCGATACGGGCTGTTCACCCGTGAGTCAAGGCATCAAACTGAGTCGGGCTGATCTGTTACGGCGAGATGTCATCATGCAGTTGATGTCGCATGGGTATCTGATCAAATCTGAGTTTGCCGATTGCTATGGCATTATCTTTGACACTTACTTTGCTCCCGAACTAGAGGCACTAAAAGCCCTAGAAATGGATAGCTTAGTTAAGCTTCTTGCTGACTCGATCGAAGTCACTTCAGTCGGACACTTATTCGCGCGAACCATTGCTAGCGTGTTTGATAGCCATACGCCAGCGCATGGGCAACTGTCAATGGTGATTTAAAATCTACCGTTGGAATGGTGTATTCCGCTGGAGATGGCAATTTATGAGGCAACGATGCACGTTCCCATTCAGAGTAACGATCGGACTCTACTACCTTAGGATGATGCCTAGCTTCTAATAATGTTGGCGGTAATACAATTTCTTCGCGACACCTTCTACACAGCCAATATACGCTACCCGATCGAATATGCCGCAGCAATACATGAGAGCAGAACGGGCAGCTAGAAGCGTGATTCATTTTGTCTTATATTCCATTCAATAAACTCTGAAATAGCTGAGCCAAGCCACCTCCAGATTTGCATTTTTCTTTCTTGCCGATTGCTTGCTGAAAGACCTGAAAACCATTCACTTAGCACCTTTCAGGCTAAATAAATGGCTTTGCTTGGCTACCTGTACTTCGTATTCTAGCGATCCTGGCGAGTGCTGCCACCTACCCTACGGCTAGGAAATCGATCGCACTCTCCCGTATAAATCACAGTGTGCATACGAGGTAAGGTGAACTCCCTATTTAATTTCTTTGCGACTAGTTATTTTCTACTTATGAGTTCTATAACGCTTTGATGCCAATGCCTTTGTCGCTTCTAAATTTCCTGCATCCGGGTTCTCATGGCATTACCACGATCATTGCCATCCGCCAGATCAGCCGCTACTTCTGCAACCGCTTGAATTAACACTCTGGCTCGATCGGTTTAGCGAGATGATGCTGGTATCCTGCCTGAATCGCTTGCTGATAATTCATTCTGGCTGACTCCCTCAGAAACAGACCATTGCCTCAACGAACCGTTCTGACTCCACAAGGACTACCAAAGGTCTTTGAAATCTAGCTTTAATGGCGGTTGGCGATCATATTCTCCAGCGCAGGCATTTAAAGCCATCAGTATGTGTGAACTCATTACTCATACTGGCGACGCTGATTATGGAAAATACTTGTCTCAAATTGCCTGGCTGTGTTCCCGCAAAACCGGGTCGGATGACTCAGATAACTGGTTCAACAACGTCTCAATTTGTTTGAGGGCAAGCGGCGAGGGTGTAGCATGACCGTTTTCCCAGCGATTGAGCGTGGGAAAGGTCACTCCCAGTTGAGCGGCAAACTTCTTTTGAGTGAGCCCGAGTACTTGCCGGAGTTCTTGAACCAGGTGTCCAACAACTGGCTGTTGCAGAGCTAGAGGGTTTGGCTGGGAGAGCATTAGGCACTCAAGTATAAAGTTCTTTATCTTTATACCTTTCTAGAGAGATTAGAAAAATCCAATCTACCGGACGATAGAGTTCGCGCTCCAAATCGTTATTTAACGATGTTAAAATGGCTACAAAGAGAGAATATAGTCGATGTTTTACTTCAGCTTGGATGCAGCTGTTTCTCTTCCGGTGGTTCTGGCACCGTCGGTCCGTTATTGCGAATCCCGCTGGTATGGCAATTTGTGACTTTTAGTCTCCCTCAACCTCTAGATGCACCCTAGGGCAACTTCTGCTGGATCATTGCAGTGAAGTAGCTTCCTTCAGATTAGGCTTGTACTAAACTAGATCGTTCACTTGGCACGTTAGCTGGTTGCAGAGGGCAGCTAACATGTCATCAGTAATCAGCTAGGACTGACGTGGACAGCTTTGTAAATCCTGATTTCTTAACGATGCTACAGTCTCCTTTTGGATGACACCTAATGGCTGTAAGCCAATCCAAGCATTGATTTCAGCTTGGTCAAAGCCAACTGAGTAGCGATCGTCTACCTGCATCAGAGGGCGACGAATTAGTAAAGGATATTGAACCATCAAAGTCAAGGCAGCAGATTCATCCAGCATTTTAGGGTCAACCTCACCTGACTTAATCAGTGGAGCGGTGTAATTAAACCATGCGGTAACTGGCAAATCACCAAAAAATGGTCGGAGAGCCTCTGGTGTCCAAGTTTCCGTCAGAAGATTATGGACTTCTAGCTGATGTCCAGCCGCTTGCAAAAGCAGCTTTTGCTTGGTGTTATTGATACAACCGGGTTTTTCGTAAAAAATGACCGTTGCCATGGACCTAAACGAGATAGGGTTAAAACTGTTTAGCGGTGTGCGTTGTTAGCTCAAACTCAAATCGCGATCGGGGCTGGGTGTCACCATATAGATGAAAAGTGATGACGGGTGTATCACCAACAGCCATGATTTAATGAATAGCTTGAGGGGTGAAACTGATGATTTCTCCAGCCGTGACAATCTTAGTGCCTACAAGTTGAATTTGATCAGGAAAATCTGGATTAGGCGTACGTTGCCAGAAGGTATGTTGTTCCTCTCCCTTGAGGACCGCTACAACTCCCCAAGTCCCGTGATTATGAATCGGTGATGTCACTCCAGGTGCAAAGGTAACGGTTTGCACGGTAAGCGGATAACCGATTTCGTCATACAACGGCAGAATGGCAAACCCCAGTTTAGGATCAGGCTCTAGATATTGAGTGTGGAGCCAGTAGGAATTGGTCATCAGTTGTCGCACTTTCATCCGAATCTGGGGCAGAAAATCCCACTCTTCTGTTTCATGAGCCGCCTGGTCTAACAAATCAACGATTTCCGTGAGGAACCGATGGAAATAGTAATGATCTCGGATCAAGTCCCATTCACGAGCCGAGGGACGAGCTGCACAAATGCCATCATCATTGACTAGCCAGTCTTTCACATTCATAGCCATTCCAGCACTTGCAGATATTGACCAAGGATTACTCATCGTCTTCTAGTGGTCGAGTTAACACGTCCAGGATAGTGGATGCCCCAAATTCTTTGCGATCGTCAATTTCACTGACTCTGGTCGTAATCACCTTGGCTGTTTCCAGATCACCTAAGCGAGCTAATACTAGTCCAGAAGCGGCATAGGCATTCAGGTACAGCCGAATATTGGGGTCTTCTTTCCGGCTGATCAAGATTGGTTTGAGCTGTTCCCAATCCATTGGTAATTGTTCGACTATCTGCACTTGTTCTAGCACTTGATGAGCCATCTGAAGTGCCATGGAATTATTGTTCTTGTAGAAGAAGTAACGATAGGCGGCGACCAAGACATTAAGATCGGTTTGAGTTTGAGCGATCGCTTGGTGAATTAATGCTTCGGAACTGGCAGTATCTTCCCAGGCAGCAGCAGCAGCTTGCAATAAGCGTTTAGTGTCTGCTGGCACAGGATACCAAGATAAAGTACTCTCGTCAGTTTTCATATGAAAATACAAGTTCTAGAGAAATATTAAACCAATTTTCAGCACAACCAGATTAAAAAAATCTGAGGTTTAGTGACAATCATGATCATCAATCTACAACTTAATCCAAGGTCATAATCTTTATCTATTCCTAATTTAATAAATTCGCATTAACTAAACCCTGCGATCAATCAAATTACTAATCTAGAAGGCATTTCGAAGATATTCAAATATCAAGACCTAGAGCGATCGCTCTAAGCAATTAAGATTTTTTACTGAAAAAACTGAATTTTAACCTTGTCATAGCCGCACTAGAATACCCGAAAAAATAAACTGTAATTATAGTTACAAATCACTTTTATCAAAATGCTTACAAATAACTTTTTTCTAGTTCAATCGTTTATTGCAATGAACATTTATCCTACTTCAAACCCGCAAAAGTAATTAACGGAACTGTTTTTCCGTACAAAACTGTATCAAAAACAACTATTTTTTTCAACTTTAACCAAGATTTATCTGGATAGCTTGTGCAATCAGCATGTTAAAATTTATTGCACAGAGTTAAGACCTATTTAAACGCTCAAAATGAACATATTTGTTCGCATTTTTTAATTAGAAAAAATACCTATATCGAGATCTGTGAACAGTTTGGTAGTAACTCAGGCATATCCATTATTTCTCGTACCTTGTGTTAGTTCCAGATTTGAGCATGTCGGCACTCACACTAGATCGGGAAATTGGTTCATCGGCGATTTAGGTTGGCTTCCCTTAGTTTGGACTCCCTGTGAAATCCTATGGCTTACAAGATTCCTGATGATTGCGTGGGATGTGATAACTGTCGTCCACAATGTCCTACAAATGCGATCTGTGTCGATGATGGTAATTTTTGGATCAACCCCGTGTTATGTAACAACTGTGAGGGGTTTTTCCCAGAGCCGCAGTGTCTGGTGCATTGTCCGGTCGGGGCCCCAGTACCGTTTCAAGCGAAGAAGGGTAGAGCAAAGTTAATTGAGACGCGACCTGCTACGAGCCTGGATTTGTTTTCTAATGGTAAAACGAGTCCGTTTGCCTCCGCGATCGCGATTTGGGAACTGTGTAATCTGTTAGCGCAACGCCAATCGTTACCCTGGAAGGAAGATGAAGATGGGAAACTGGCTTATCAACGAACGGTCAATCAGGGTCGGGGATCGATTACGCTACGGATTACCAATTCGCTTGATCCAGATCATCCGATCGCGTTACCACCCGCTCAAGCTGAAACAGTGCTACAAGCATTGGATATTCGGTCAACTTGTCTACATTTAGTCTATGCGGCTCACGCGGCGACCTTAGAAAAACCTTGGCAAGAAGAGTTTGTCATCAGCGATCGACAGATTGAAGAATACTTAGGGCTAGACAAACGCAAGGATTTAACTAAACCAGCAAAGCTGACTTTGATTAAAGCGTTGGCACAACAGCCGTGTTTGATTACAGTTTCGATGAATTGGGCACAGCAAGGGCGTATTCCCGCGTTTTACTTGGAGGAAAATCGCCTCTGGCATCTGTTAGAAACACACCATCATTTTCAGGAAGATGAATTAGGGTGCAAGCATTTAGTTGGGCTAACATTCCGAATTCGAGCGGGGGCTTGGGCAAAGTATTTTCTAAACCAGCAGCGATCGAAAGAAAAATCAGCGTTATATCAATATGGCAATTTGCCTAAATCTCTGTTGACAACTGTGATGAGTATCTGGCAGCAACATGAAGGGGCTGTGCGGATGATGTTGTGGTTGTTGTTTAAAGCGCGAATTGGCAATGAACAACGGGTGACAGTTCCAACGTTGATGCGAATTGCCTATGGTGAAGCCCGGATGATGCATGTGGCAACTCAGCGAGATGAACGGAAGCGCCTGATGCGAACCTTTGAAAGTGATCTGGCTGTGCTGAATAGCTATGGACTGAAACCCGTATTTGATCCAATGAGTTACCCAACCGAAATCCAACCTTTATGGGCAAAGCTCCAGGATATTCCAGACGATGCCGAGGCCGCACTAGAATTTTGGATGAATGACGCCAATAATGATACGCGGTTAACGGATGCGGGACCACGGGGTAAATGGAATTTGTTGATGAATGCCCGGATTTTACATTTCGAGTTGCCGACGGATTGGACTCAACCTGTATCTAGAAAAAGTCAGCGATCGACGAGCTCTGGCAATAAACAAACTAGCACTAGAGCAACCCGCAAGAAGATCAAAATTAACTCGTTACCCACTCTATCGGGTGAACAGGTCGTGTTAGCGAGGAAAGAACGGGGCTGGAGCCAACGACAACTGGCAGAACGGGCTGGTAAAAGTCAAAGTTGGATTCGAGATATTGAAAATGGTCGGTTCCAGGCAAAGTTAGAAGATCAGGCGATGCTACGAAAAGTGCTAGAACTAGAATAATCAGTTACTTCAGCATTTCCAATAACTCAACGATCGCTTCTGGCTTCATGCCGCTTAAGCGTTGTTTTCCTGGCATCAACATAATGTTTGGAGCCATTGAACATTTACCTAAACATCCCGTAGTTTCAATCCTGACAAGATGCTGAATCCCGCGATCGTGTAACAAAGCTTCGAGTTTTTGATGTTGTTTATTACCTCCCCGTTTCTGACAACCTGATTTCTGGCAAATCAATAACCTTGCCTTTAGTTTTGATGGCAACTTAACAGAAGATTTCGCCAATTCACTAGGAACCTCTAGATCTACCATTGAAGTTCTAGTGCTATCAGAATTATCCCTACAAGCTAGAGAACAGTTTTGATTGAGCTTGACAACATCATGAGCTTTAAGCTTAATGTTACTGTGACGATCGAGCTTTTGTTCTCCTATAATTTGAATCCGATCCCAAGGTCGTAAAACTAACTCTAAACTCTGCTGTTGCTGTTGAAATAACGAGGCACGGGCAGCTTTAGATAATTTGATCTGTACCTCATCATTGGCAACAATTAGTCGCAGGTATTTGATCTTGCCTGCTTCAGCAACAAAGGTCAAAAATTCTCCTTCCAGTTGGAAGGAAGACTGACGATCGGGGCGAGAACTGCTCATAACACCAAGCCAATGAGGAACAAGAATGATAGAGAATGCCTTGCAAAAGTTGTTGAAAATTAATGGACGATCGTAGGGGCGGATTTAGTAGATACGTGATCGACTGTGCCGTTTGCTAATTGGCAAAATTCACCCCTATAAAGATCTGTAGTTGTGCAGATGAAGAATTACCTAAGCTACTCGTCGAGCTTCCACCGTTTTTGGTAATTTCATCGGTTCTTCTAAATCTGTAAATACCAATTGCCAATCATTGGCTAATGTCATCAACCTACCTTCCGCTGTATCTTCTTGTTTTACCACTTCTTCTTCTAAATCTTTCTTTGCCACATATACCACTAAATGCCCTAGAGAATTCTGACGTAACATCACTTTCATACAATTAAATTCCTCAAAAATTCACACGATCGTAACAAGTCTTTTAACTATTCAGAGACTTCTGCTGACTCTAACTCCTTGCCACGACAACCCACGATATAGCCAGTGGTCATAAAATGTACCGCGTAAATGTAAGAGGTTTGCAGGAATGTGCCGATCGTGACGACATACCCCACATCTCCTTTTTTGGCTAATGTCTCACCGATATCCTTGCCAGGGAATGTGCCATCATTGCGAATTAATTTCCGCGATCGGACTTTTTCGCCAATCTCAAAAATGGGTGGAGCATCGAGTTCAACTTCACTAGATTGCATGGCTTAATCTCCGCTCTTCTACTAACGTTAATAGTTCGTCGGCTGTCAGATTCCGTTTCATTTCGGTCGATCGTTGGCGGACGGCATCCAGTACCCCTTGGGCTTCCTGCTGTCCTAAAGTAATGCCATGTTGTTGAAGCATCGCCATCACCAAGTGCCGCCCTGAATGCTTACCCGCCACAAGTCGCCGTTGTAAGCCGACTTCCTCAGGCGCAAAGGGTTCGTAAGTAGTAGGATTTTTCAACACTCCTGCCGCATGAATGCCGGACTCATGGGCAAAGGCATTATCCCCAACGATCGCTTTCCAGGGAGGCATACCACATCCGGAAGCTTGAATTACCAGGCGCGATAATTCTAGAAAGCGCTGGGTGGCGATACCTACCTTGATGCCATAAATTTGCTTTAGCCCCATCACCACTTCTTCCAATGCCGCGTTACCCGCTCGTTCCCCTAAACCATTGACAGTGGTGTTAACGGACGTTGCTCCAGCTTTGACTCCGGCTAGAGCATTAGCCGTGGCTAACCCTAAATCGTTGTGAGTGTGCATCTCGATCGGAATTGACACCGACTCCACTAACCGCCGCACTTTCTGGTAGGTGCTGAAGGGATCAAGGATGCCAACGGTATCACAGAAACGAAACCGGGACGCGCCCCATTCCTGGGCATAGCCGACGACATCTAACAAAAAGGATGCGTCAGCGCGGGAGGAATCTTCACCCCCAACCGCCACATATAACCCCCGATCGCAGGCGTAGCTGATAGTGCTGCGTAACCGCTCCAGCATAGTTTGGCATTGCCCTTGAAACTTAGTTTCAATTTGGATAGCGGATACTGGAACGGAGATGTGAACTCGCTTCAGACCGCAGGAAAGCGAAGCAGAAATATCAGAGATAACGGCTCGATTCCAACCCAATAATTGAGCTTTCAGTCCCAAATCGTTGATGGTGGCGATCGCTCGAACTTCTGCCTCTCCCATTGCCGGAATCCCGACTTCCAGTTCTTGCACACCCATCGCATCCAGCAATTGGGCGATCGCGACTTTTTCTTCTACAGTAAAGGCGACTCCTGCCGCCTGTTCGCCATCCCGTAGGGTTGTGTCGTTGATCTGAATTGGATTCATTGTCAATGCCTCACCTACACAACCACAACAATTAACGAAGTTCTTGGAAGAGTGATCTCTAACTTGCGTTGACTAGCTTGGTCATTGGTAATAGTCGAAGGGAATCAACCATTACCAATGCTTTCCAGTGATTAGCGAATCAGGTCGTAGGAGATGTCCGTCTTCGCTGGAACGATCGTGTTGCGATCTAACTCATCCAGAATCGTGTTGACAATCCAGTTGAGTAAATTGATCGTGCCACTGTAGCCGTAGGTCGCGTAACGGTGCAGGTGATGGCGATCGAAGATGGGATAGCCAATCCGCACGATCGGGGTGTGGGTGTCACGCCAGAGGTACTTGCCGTAGGAGTTACCGATGAAGAAGTCAACGGGTTCAGTGAACAGCAAGGAGCGCATGTGCCACAGATCCTTACCACCGTAGATCACGGCATTCTGACCAAAGGGGCTAGAATCTAGCAATGCTCTCAGTTCAGTTTCAAAGACATCATTGCTATTGGTGACAACAATATGAATTGGTTCTGCACCCACTTCTAACAGAAATTGCACTAAACCAATCACTAAATCGGGATCGCCATACATGGATACCCGCTTGCCATGTAGCCATGCTTGGGAATCGGTTAAGGCATCAACGGCACGACCCCGCTCTTCTTCCAGTTCCTTGGGAATTGGCTTGCCCGTTAGTGCAGACAACTTCATCAAGAACTCATCCGTACCGCGAATGCCAACAGGACGAGTCACATAGGTCGGTTGCTGCCAATCCTTTTGGATGTACTCCCGAGTTTTGGTCGTGGAGTAGGCTTGGAAGGCGATCGTGGCTTCAGCATTAATCGAATCTGCCGCGACGTCTAGCGGAGTGCCACCAGGATACATGTTGTATTCCCCAGTGTTGGGTGAATCCAGGTATTCGGAATTGTCTGCTAGTAAGGTGTAATCTACCCCCATCAGATTAGCAATCCGCTTGATTTCCCGCAGGTTGCCAATGTAGGTTTCAAACCCAGGGATAAAGTTGATTTTGCCGTTCTTCGTTTCGGTTTTCTTACCGGCGGTTAGATTCGTCAGAATCCCTTTCATCATGTTGTCGTAGCCCGTGATGTGGGAACCGACAAAGCTAGGCGTATGAGCAAAGGGAACGGGGAACTCTTCTGGGACGGAACCTTTTTCTTTCGAGGTTTTGATGAAGGCTTGCAGGTCATCTCCAATCACTTCTGCCATGCAAGTGGTACACACAGCAATCATTTTGGGCTTGTAGAGATTGTAGGAGGTTGCCAAACCATCAATCATGTTGTTCAGCCCCCCGAACACCGCCGCATCCTCAGTCATGGAGGAGGATACGGCTGAGAACGGTTCTTTGAAGTGGCGGGTAAAGTGCGATCGGAAGTACGCCACACAACCTTGAGAACCATGCACGAAGGGCAGTGTGCCTTCAAACCCAACGGCGGCGAGAATTGCCCCTAGAGGTTGGCAGGCTTTAGCGGGGTTAACGGTCAACGCCTCTCGAGCAAAGTTCTTTTCCCGATACTCCCAAGTCTTTGTCCATTCCGCAATCCGTTGGACTTCTTCCGAAGCATGTCCGCCTTCAAATTCTTTTTTGGCTTGAAATAATTCCTGATATTCGTCCTGGTGGAATAGTTCAGCGTGATCCTTAATGTTGTCGATATTGTTCTGAGCCATGATGAGTCTCCAAGTATGAGTGAGGTGAAGGAGGAGTGAGGTCAGTGATTCGGGTGGGAAGGATGAGAGAGGTGGGGAAGGTAAGGAGGGTGAGGGAGGTGAGGGAGGCAAAAGACGATGCTTGCTTCCCTATCTCCCCATTTTCCCTATCTCCTCATCCCCTATCCCAGTTATGCCGTTGCCTCAGCTTGCTTCCAGGGAGCGCCAATCAGGCTCCAGGTTGGGCTGTTGAGTGCCAGATCCATGTCACGGGCGAAGATGGCAAATCCGTCGTAACCGTGGTAGGGACCAGAGTAATCCCAGGAGTGCATTTGCCGGAAGGGCAGTGCCATTTTCTGGAAGACATATTTTTCTTTAATCCCAGAAGCAATCAGATCGGGTTTCAGTTGTTTGACAAATTCCTCAAACTCATAGGCAGAAACGTCATCGTAAATCAGGGTACCGTTTTCCACATAGTGAGTGGTACGTTTGTAGTCGTCGTTATGTCCGAACTCATAGCCTGTGCCGATCAGCTTCATGCCCAGGTCATAAAAGGCAGGAACAACGTGACGGGGACGTAAGCCACCCACCATCAGAGCAACGGTTTTACCTTCCAGCCGAGGGCGATATTTTTCGATCACGGCTTGGGTTTGGGCTTCATACTTGGCGATCACTTCTTCCGCTTTTTGCTGGATGGTTGCATCGAACTTGGCAGCGATTTCGCGCAATGATTCAGCAATCTTGGTCGGTCCGAAGAAGTTATATTCTAACCAAGGAATCCCATAGGCTTCTTCCATGTGACGGCTGATGTAGTTCATGGAGCGATAGCAGTGAACCAAATTCAGCTTCACGGAAGGAGTGTTGATCATTTCATGCAGTGTGCCATCGCCTGACCACTGCGCCACAACCCGCAAGCCAATTTCTTCGAGCAGGATGCGGCTAGACCAGGCATCTCCCCCAATGTTGTAGTCTCCAATGATGGCAACATCATAGGGAGTGCCTTCAGGAACGTTACCTTCTTTCTTGGCTTTGTCATATTGGGGAAATACCCAGTCCCGCACGGCATCGTTGGCAATGTGGTGACCTAAGGATTGGGATACACCCCGGAACCCTTCGCACCGCACGGGTACAACGGTTTTGCCAATTTCTTTAGCGGACTTTTTAGCAACGGCTTCGATGTCATCCCCAATTAAACCGATCGGGCATTCCGATTGAATCGAAACACCCCGATTTAAGGGGAATAGTTCTTCCAGTTCGGTGATTAGTTGAGCGAGTTTCTTGTCACCACCAAACACAATATCACGCTCTTGGAAGTCAGAGGTGAATTGCATTGTCCCAAAGGTGTCAATGCCAGTGGTGCCAATGTAGTAATTACGGCGACCAGACCAGGAATAATACCCACAGCCAACGGGACCGTGACTGATGTGGATCATGTCCTTGATTGGACCCCACACCACACCCTTAGAACCCGCATAAGCGCAACCACGGGTAGTCATGGAACCGGGAACTGATTTGATGTTGGATTTAACGCCGCAGTCTGATTTGCCTGCTTCGTACACATTTAAGTGCTTTTCCCGCTTTTTCTTAGCTTTGTCGGGATATACTTCCAGAACTTCTTTGATCAGTTCTTTTGTGTCTGCAACGGATAGTGCCTGATTAACAGCAGTAGTTTCTTCTAATGTAGCAGATTCGGGAGGTGTCATGTTTTGCCTCTCTGAGTGAGTAGAGAATGGGCAGATGAAGAGAAAGGGAGAGGAGGGGATGGTCATTATATTCACTCCATCCCCTATGGATTAGCTAGGCAATACTTGCTGGAGCTTTAGTACCTTCCTTGATGGCTTTCTCGTACTCTTCTTCACCACCCAGAATGCCGAATTCAACTAACAGATCTTCCAGTTCATCCATTGAAATTGGTGTGGGGATGCACAGGTCCTTGTTGTCGATAATCTTCTTAGCCAAGGTGCGGTACTCTTCAGCCTGTTGGCTATCGGGCGCATACTCGATCACCGTCATCCGGCGGAGTTCAGCGTGTTGAACGATGTTATCGCGAGGAACGAAGTGTAACAACTGGGTGTTCAGGCGCTTCGCTAGCGTTTCGATCAGCTCGAGTTCCCGATCGACCTTTCTGGAGTTACAAATCAAACCACCCAAACGCACTCCACCAGAGTGAGCATACTTCAGAACCCCCCGAGCAATGTTGTTAGCGGCATACATTGCCATCATTTCACCCGAGGTGACAATGTAGATTTCCTGGGCTTTACCTTCCCGAATCGGCATGGCAAAACCACCACAAACTACGTCGCCTAATACGTCGTAAGAGACGAAGTCGAGATCTTCATAAGCCCCATTTTCTTCCAGGAAGTTGATGGCAGTGATAATACCGCGTCCCGCACAACCGACACCGGGTTCAGGACCACCGGATTCAACGCAACGGACATCGCGATAACCAGTCAGTAGCACTTCTTCGAGTTCCACATCTTCCACCGCACCCCGTTCAGCCGCGAGGTGAAGAACGGTAGTTTGCGCTTTACTGTGCAGCATCAGACGAGTGGAGTCTGCTTTAGGGTCGCAACCAACGATCATAACGCGCTGACCCAGTTCAGCCATACCAGCGATCGTGTTCTGTGAAGTCGTGGACTTACCGATACCACCTTTGCCGTAGAACGCAATCTGTCTAATTTGTTCGTCAGTCATGGAACTTGTCTCCTTAATGGATAGGTTTAGCAGGGTCGGGCATATAGGGGGGGTATAATAGCCTTCCCAATAGTTTGCGATACCCGCCCCTACGGGTGTCGGTGGGAATCTCAGAGAGAGTTGTGCGGATTAACGCACTCGGAGCGATTTCGATCAGTGTGCCGGAGGCGTTCGCAGTTGGCACATCGGTGGTGATCGTTCGCCCCAAGCCGCTGGGGACAGCGATAGTGAATCAGTGTTCATGAATTTAGTCGTAGGTGGAAAATTTTAGGGCATGAAGTAGTAGAAAGACTTCACTCAGAACTCAATCCTGGTTTAGACCGCTTGAACCGTCAGGCTGGGTAAAACTCGTTCTTGTAATCGAGCTTCGATCGCGACTTTGAGGGTAGCGGTACTGCTGGAGCAAGAGCCACAGGCTCCCTTCAATACGACTTTGACAATATCGCCTTCCAGGTCATACAGTTCGACATCACCGCCATCTGCCATTAAGACGGGACGAACTTCTTCGGTCAGCACTTGCTGAATCAGATTAATTTTCTGAATGGTGGTTAGGGGTTGATTGGCGCGTTCTAGTTCAGCCGCGACTCTAGCGGAGGTAGTAGCGGTTTCTGCTTGGACAGCGGCAATGATGTCTTCAATATTGGCTAAACAAGAACCACAACCACCACCGGCTTTAATATAGTTCGTCACTTGTTCAGCTGTGCTTAAATCATTCTCAATGATCACTCGACGAATTTTATTATCACTGATGCCAAAGCAAGTACAAACGAGTGCACCTTCATCTTCGTCATGGTGTTCAATTTCAATGCCACGGTATTTATAAATTGCCGCTTCTAAGGCTTCCTGACCCATGACAGAGCAGTGCATTTTCGCTTCCGGCAATCCGCCCAGGTATTCGGCAATATCTTTGTTACTCAAGTTTAGAGCTTGATCTAAGGTTAACCCTTTAATCATTTCGGTCAACGCTGAAGAAGATGCGATCGCGCTGGTACAACCAAAGGTTTGAAACCGCGAATCGAGAATTGTATCCTGTTCGATATTAATCTTCAGGTGCAATCTTAAGGCATCACCGCAGGCAATACTTCCGACTTCACCAAACACAACAGCAACGCCAGCTTCATTCGGATCGTCGATCGCTCCCTGATTTTTGGGATTGTAGAACAGGTCTAATACTTTATCGGTGTAGTCCCACATGGCAAGTTCTCTGAAGAATAAAGGGTACAACTAAAAGCGTGGGCAGACAGGGGAAGCGGGTTTAGGCTTTGGCGCCAACAGTGGCAGTTTCGCGGTCTTGCAGCCATTCTGCCTGGTCATTATTGAAAGGCGAGATTTCGCGTAACCGTTTGACGATTCCCGGCATCACCTCTAGGACGCGATCGACTTCGGCATCCGTGGTGTATCTCGATAAGCTGAACCGGATCGAACCGTGTAGGGTGGTGTAGGGCAAACCCATGGCTCGCAACACATGGGAGGGTTCTAATGAGCCAGAGGTGCAGGCGGAACCGGAGGAGGCGCAAATGCCATATTGGTTCAACAACAGCAGAATGGCTTCACCTTCAATGTACTTAAACCCAATGTTGCTGGTATTGGGTAGGCGTTCGGTGAGATGCCCGTTAACTTCACAGTCGGAGATAGCGGCTAATAATCCCCGTTCCAGGCGATCGCGGAGCCGAGTTTCCCGCTGCATGTATTTGAGTTCAAAATTCGCGATCTCGGCAGCTTTACCCATCGCAATCATGCCAGGGACATTCTCAGTACCCGCCCGGCGACCCCGCTCCTGATGCCCCCCAAGCAGTAAGGGACGGAAGCGGAACCCACGCCGTACATATAAGACTCCAATTCCTTTTGGAGCATGGAGTTTGTGACCAGAGATCGTCAGCAAATCGATCGTGCTGGTTTTCATGTTGAGGTTGAGCTTACCAGCTACTTGTACGGCATCGACATGGAAAGCGGCTCCATATTCTTTCGCGATCGCCCCGATCTGCTCAATTGGGAAAATCACCCCCGTTTCATTGTTGGCATACATGGTGGAAACCAGAGCGGTGTTGCCAGTAATGGCGGCTTCCAGTTCCATCAAATCCAGTTGTCCTTGGCGATTCACGGATAAGTAAGTCACCGTGTAACCCTGTTTTTCCAGTTGCTTACAGACATTCAGGATCGCCGGATGTTCAACTTGGGTGGTGATGATGTGGCGACGATCGGGTTGAGCAGCTAGAGCAGCTCGAATCGCGGTATTATTTCCTTCTGTCCCGCAACTGTTGAATACAATTTCAGATTCTTCAGCACCCAGGAGGGCAGCCACATGTTCTCGTGCTTGCTTAACGGCTTTGCCAACCTGCCCACCAAAGGAATGCATTGAGGAAGGATTGCCATAGTATTCGGTCAGATAGGGCAGCATTGCCTCTAGGACAGCCGAATCCACCTTGGTCGTTGCGTTATTGTCTAAATAGATTACAGTCATGGATTAAACCTCGGCAAGCTGAGAAGAATGTGTGGCGAATAGCTGAGTTAATTGCTTGGAATAAGTGTCAAACCAACGTTCCCAGTAAGGGTTTCGTGGCTGGGACTGCAACTGAGTAATGCGATAGTTGTAGGTGGCAAACCAGTGTTCCCAGTAATCGTTAGAACTTAAAGGTTTAGTGGAAGTTGGAATTTGAGCCGTAACGGCGATACAACCAGAGTTAGTTGGGCAGATTGCCGCACATTGCGCCACGTTGTAGTAGCCAAGGCAGTGATTACATAAATCAGACTCAATCCAGTAGCGATTGTCATCGGATTGAACGGCACCAGTCGGGCAAACTGAAAGACAACGATCGCAGCCAATACACTGATGAGTGATGGTATAAGTCATTGTGCTACTCCTTAATGCAGTGCCAGTGATTGAGGAGTGAGAACTGAGCGAATCACTAAGATTAAACTTGACCAACTCAGTTCTCAAAATCCAGTCCTTAGTTCTAAGTGGCGTTCAAGACATACTCGTTGTAGAACTGACGGGCAACGGTTTCGATCACATCGTATGCCTCAACCACTATCAACCCGGCTTTTTTCAGCTCGACCTGAGGACAGCTACCGACTTTAGATGCCAGTACCGCTTTGCAGTCAGCCACAGCCTTAATAATGGTATCGAGGGAATCTTCTTCCCCATAGCCCCCCTGGCAGTAGTTTTCGACCTTCCGGTGTCCGACAAACTTCGCTTCATTAGCATCCACTTCGTAGATCATGAATTCTCTCGCATGACCGAAGTGTTGATTAACTAATCCACCTCCTTTCGTGGCAACCGCTACAAGGACTTTCGGACTGTTCGCAATCCTTTGGCTAGGTTTAACTTTCGCTTTGGCTGACTTCAACTCTTGCTTGAATTTATCAATGCCAGCATGAACTTCTTGGCGGGTTTCTAGATCGTATTCTGGAGCCATCTCCATGAACTTGTCTTTGGTGAATTCCTGCGATCGATCTTCACCTAATAAACCCACCGCATCCGCTCGACATTGGCGGCAGTGACGCATCATTTTCATGTTGCTGTCGGCACACTGATCCTGGAGGGCTTTCAGTTCTTTGGGGTTCGGTCCCCGTTGTCCGGTTAAGCCAAAGTGAGTGCCATGTTCGGGAGCAGAAATCAGGGGCATGATGTTGTGCAAGAAGGCACCGTTTTCCCGAATCACTTGATCCACTTCGACTAAGTGTTGATCATTAATACCGGGAATCATCACGGAGTTAACTTTGCACAAAATATCGGCTTCTTTGAGGGCTTGTAAGCCTTCCATTTGCCGTTCGTGCAGGATACGAGCCGCTTCTAAGCCTTTATAGCGGCGGCGGCGATAATGCACCCAAGGATAAATCTTAGTGCCGATTTCGGGATCAACCATGTTAATGGTAATGGTGACGTGATCGACATTCAATTGTTTAATGCGATCGACGTGATCTGGCAACATCAAGCCATTGGTAGACAGACATAATTTAATATCGGGGGCTTTGTCAGCAATCAGTTCAAAAGTACGGAAGGTTTTTTCGGGATTTGCCAACGGATCACCAGGACCGGCAATCCCTAATACCGTCATCTGGGGAATTTTACCGGCAATCACTAAAACCTTATGAGCGGCTTCTTCGGGTGTTAATAGTTCACTCACTACACCGGGACGGCTTTCATTGGCACAGTCATATTTACGGTTGCAGTAGTTGCACTGGATGTTGCAAGCTGGGGCGACGGCAACGTGCATCCGAGCATAGTGGTGATGGGCTTCCTCGCTGTAACAAGGATGCTTTTCAATGCGCTCTCGAAGCCGTTCATCCATAGTCGGTGCAGGCTTAGTACTGCTACATCCACAACTACTTGAACTCGATGTGGTTGTAACCGTATTTTTAGTCACTGCAATGTCCGTAACCGATTCCGTAACCGAGGCAGGAGAACTTGTGGTCGGAGAAATCAAAAGTCCTGTAGCTGGTGGTGGTGTCATTGAATTGAATTTCGGAAGGGGCTGGGTGGACTAGTTGCCGTGGACAGCTTACTACTAACGAAACCTGGTGTCGAAGCCGCAATACCAGCGAATCTGCCTACACAGATTAGAATTCCCAGTTCGTGAATGTCCACTTGTGGACGCGGGTAATGTAGCTTCGTAGACGACTTCGATGCACAGGGTTTAGTGGTAGCACATCCCTCCACACACTCAAGCTCTCGTTGGAATCAAAACAGTTCAGTTCCTGAAAGAGCGGTTTGTGTTTGGCGTTAAGGAAGTTATATCAGCTACCCTAAAACAGTTTTTAGGGGCATCGCAGATAGAATTATTGAATTGATTAAGTTTGTACTCAACCGTTCTAAATCCTGATTTTGCAGGGCTTTAAAACTTTTTTAGGGGTAAGGGGGTGAGTATTTCTAAATCAGGGTACGAGTATTTACGGGGTGAGGGAACAGGCTTTTCTGTACTCAATCTAAACCACGTAATACCAGGCTTTTGACTATGATTTGAGTATTTTTTTGAGTTCTTTAATCTGTACTCAAAAGCTGCTGAATGGGTTCAATCTTCAGCCAGAAAGGGGGTAAAAACTGGAGCAACTTAGATTGGAGTTACCCCAGTCATCTCCGAAATTCAATTCTGTATCTAAAATATCATTTTTATGGGCGAAAAATCTGCGTTAATGATTCTTTAACGATCGACATATGATCGGTGCAAAAAGTAGCCGCAGAGACAATTTTGGGTAAATCGCTCAGTACCGTTGGATACCTTTCTGCACCATTAATTATGGTTCGATCGAGTCACATCAACTTGCTGTTCCACCGAATCCTCTTATGACGGAACAACTGACCGAAGAACGCCAAACGCTGTATATGAACCTGATTGATCAATTGCTGCATTGTCCGAATGGGCAGGAACCCGATGTATTAGATGCTCATCGTGATCTAATCGATGCGGGACTAGTGCAAGCAATGACCCAGGTAGCGGCATACTTTGCTCATAACGATAATCCTGATGCAGCTAAATTTCTCGTGCATGTGGCGCGGGAACTGGCGAAAGAATTAGGGCTATATCCGCAGCTATAAGACTTTGGAAAGGAAACATAGCGCCAATGGCTGAAATGATGACGGCAGCAGAAGCTGAACGACTGGCACACAGCTTTTTGCTAGAAGATCTAAACATTCCTGCCGAGGATCAAGATTGGTTTACTGTGCTCGGCTCTCGCTGGATTAAAGATGCCTGGTATGTTGTAGAAATCGGTATAGAAGGGTTGCCCGATAAATGGGTACTCCAAGTCTATGACACTGGAGTTTGCGACCCAAATTATACGTTTGCTTCCCCCATGTCTGCGGTAGATTGCAGTGACTTGGAGGAATTACCGGAAACGATCGCTACCACGATCGCAACTGAACGTCAGAGTTAACATCCGCTCCATCTCCAGCACAGGCGGCGATCGGGATACTTCTCGATCGCCGATTTCTTATGTCTAGCCGTTAGTTTAGTCTTCATCCAGAGCGGGGAAAATTTCTTCCAGGCACCATAGTTCGCGTTTATTTTCAATCAGCCAACTGCGCGTTTCTGGAGTCAGTTGTGCCCAAACGACCTCGATCTCGACATAGGGTGAGGCGTACTGATACTGCTTACCCAATGTTTGAAGATTGCCGAGGACGCTGGGAGAAATGCCAAATTGCTGCCAGTTCACTTTGACACTTCTACCAGAAACACCCCCAGAGGGGTCAAATATGAGCTGAGCGGCTCGGATTAAGTCAGCAAAATGTTTGGGTTGGAGTCCAGTTACTTGCTGGATCTGTAAGGATTCGTTGGTTTCTTGAGCCATGACCGGGAATAAATTGATGCGTTTAAGGATGGGCTGATCCTATCATCGGTCTAGCAGATTCTGATCTGTAATGACCACTACAGATCAATATATAAGTTATGTCGCGTTGACTTGAATTTTTTCAGCCCTATATATAGGATAAGGAACCGTAGCTGTAGATACAGAAATTTCGTTTACATCCCTTAAATCCCGCTGATTGAGTGCAGGTGAGTACAGGTTTAAGTAATAGAAAATCTAGCTCTAAATTGCCTGTAATCCTGATAGCTTGGGAGTTTATTCTGAGTCCAGAAATACTAATTCCCTACCCCCTAAAATACTCATACCCCTAGTTGAAAATACCTGTACCCGTACCCCAAAAGTTTTTTTGTAGTGGGTACTGGTTGGGCTTTTGAGGGTTGAGTACATCACTAATCAATCCAATAATCTTATCCGGGAAAGTTGCCCTGCTCCAGGTAGAAGCACCTGATATAAGCAAAGGGAATAAGACACAGCTTGACTACTCCCGGAAAGCAATGCGTCAATCTCCCCGTTTATCCCTAACCCGTCCGTCCCGTTCTTTGGCAGAGATAGCTGAGCCTCATCCCAGCACGATCGCTGCGGATACCGTGCCAGATCTACCTTTAGTCACCCACGTCACCCACCCCATTGCCAGGGCTTGGCAGACACTCCAAATTGATTTCTCAATCATCTTTGAACGTGATCCAGCCGCTCGTAACTGGTTAGAGGTGTTGGTTTGCTATCCCGGCTGGCACGCTCTAGTGCTGCATCGGCTCGCCCACTGGCTGCATGTTCGCCGGGTTTCTTTCTTCCCTCGTCTAATCGCTCATGTCGCTCGATTATTTACCGGAATCGAAATTCATCCAGGTGCCACGATCGGCAAAGGAATGTTTATCGATCATGGCATGGGAGTTGTGATTGGCGAAACGGCGATCGTGGGTGATTATGCCTTGATCTACCAAGGTGTGACATTAGGTGGTACGGGGAAGGAAAGTGGTAAGCGCCATCCCACTCTAGGAAACCACGTGGTTGTGGGAGCTGGAGCAAAGGTACTGGGGAATATCCAAGTCGGTGATTATGTCCGGGTAGGAGCAGGGTCAATTGTCCTCCGCGACGTGCCTTCTACCTGCACCGTAGTCGGTATTCCAGGTCGGAACATCTGCCGCCGTGATCAGCATGTCTGCCCTCTCGATCATGGCAAAATCCCAGATGTACAAGCCGATGCTGTCCGCTTATTACTCGATCGCATTGAACGGTTAGAACAAGAGCTAAAAGACTTGAAGAACCAGTAACCCTAACTCCGAATGCCAGTAAGGTGACAGCCATGCTTTTCGATTCACCCGTTCCCCAAACAATTCAGGTTTCCCGCATCGATCGCTGGTGTGTCCATCAACGGCTACAAGAACTGATGATTCCCTGCCAATGTCTGGCAGATGGTTCCTTACAAGTTGAAATTAACACTTGTCTAGCTGCAGTCTTACTGCACACCGCGATGAAACAATTTGTCTGTCCGCGCCAGGACTTAGTGGATTGGTTAGAGCGCTGTTGGCACAGTTGAATCAATCCGCGATCGTGAACAGTTTTTGGTAGCCTCATCTCTTGTAAATCTGATGGATGCTTCGCAAGCCCTTGAGAGGTCAATATGATTGAACCGATACTGACTGGTTTTGGCATTGTGTTTCTCTACACACTAGTACACGATTACATGCTCAAGCACATGTTAGAAGACGCGAAAAAACCGCCCAAAGAAGAATTGCGGTAAGTCTACGGCTCACAAGTTAACTCAAGGGATGAAGTTCTTACCTACTTGCCCTTTCATCCCTTTTCTTCTTTCGTTGCTTTGTTTTTATCCCTCACTCATGAATTCTAATACTTATGGCTACTATCACTCACGCTACCGAGTCCAACCGATCATCTCGCCTGAAAGGAATCCCTAAGGTCGATCTGTTACAACCGCTGCGCCAATGGGTTGATCAGCTAGAAGTTAGCGATCGTCAAATGGCTCACTTGATTTGCTGGTTGATTCCTTGCGAGTGTCCATTTGAGCGAGATATTCATCTGCTAAGATTGCAATTACATATTCCTCCCATGTGTAAACTAAATCCTCTATACAATGAGTTTATCTATTTGCGATTTCGTGCCTTAACCTATCTCACAGATGTTTGCCAAGAAGATATCACCAGATACATTTGCTAGAAAATTAAGTGAGTAAAATGTAAGTTAATTGAGAATAGATTGATTTAGTAGATGTATTCTAAATGATTGATATCTATATACTTGCTAAATCTGAATTCTTATCTATCTCTCAAGTTATGCAGATTGTCATTCTAAATTAGTTGTTTGAGTTGTCAGTTTAGAGTTTTGAGCCAGAATTTTGATTCTCTCATCACTCAGCGGAAATTATTCCTAACAGTTCATTGCCATCTGTTTGCTCAAAACTCATCACTCAAAGCTCTCAACCATGAAAATCACCCAAGGCAAGATTAACGAACTCTTAAATGAGTCAGCCTGTGAACACAATCACAATAAGGAATCGAAGGGCAAGAATAAATCCTGTACTCAACAAGCACAACCAGGAGCCGCACAGGGTGGCTGTGCCTTTGATGGCGCAATGATTGCATTAGTCCCCATTACCGATGTGGCGCATTTAGTGCATGGTCCGATCGCTTGCGCGGGTAATTCCTGGGGCAGCCGAGGTAGTTTATCGTCCGATGCCAAACTGTATAAGATGGGCTTCACCACCGATCTGAATGAGAATGATGTAATTTTTGGTGGCGAAAAGCGGTTATATAAGGCAATTCTAGAAGTCCAGCAACGCTATCAACCTGCTGCTGTATTTGTCTACTCAACGTGTGTCACCGCTTTAATTGGGGATGATCTGGATGCAATTTGCCAAAAGGCGGCAGAAAAAACTGGCATCCCCGTTGTGCCAGTCAACTCGCCGGGATTTATTGGTAGCAAAAACTTAGGTAATCGAGTCGGCGGTGAGAGCTTACTAGAGTATGTCATCGGTAGTGCCGAACCAGAATTTACCACGCCTTACGACATTAACTTGATTGGTGAATATAATATTGCCGGGGAATTGTGGGGCGTGTTACCCCTATTTGAAAAGTTAGGCATCCGAGTGTTAGCGAAGATCACTGGAGATGCCAAGTATCAGGAAATTTGTACGGCTCATCGCGCCAAACTGAATGTGATGATCTGCTCGAAAGCCCTGATCAATATGGCGAGAAAGATGGAGGAGCGTTACGGCATTCCCTATGTGGAAGAGTCGTTTTATGGGGTAGAAGATATGAATCGCTGCCTCCGCAATATTGCGGCAAAATTCGGTGATCCAGAGCTGCAAGAGCGGGTTGAACAATTAATTATTGAAGAGACGGCGAATCTCGATCGCGCCTTGGCTCCCTATCGAGCCAGATTAAACGGTAAGCGAGTCGTGCTTTATACGGGTGGTGTGAAAAGTTGGTCGATCATTTCTGCCGCGAAGGATTTGGGCATGGAAGTGGTGGCGACCAGTACCAAGAAAAGCACTGAGGAGGACAAAGCGCGAATTCGGGAGCTGTTGGGTGCTGATGGCATCATGATGGAAAAAGGCAATGCTCAGGAACTATTACGGGTGATTGAGCAGACAAAGGCTGACATGTTGATTGCGGGTGGACGGAACCAATACACGGCACTGAAAGCCCGCATTCCCTTCCTCGACATTAACCAGGAACGCCATCACCCCTATGCGGGGTATGTCGGCATGATCGAGATGGCGAAAGAGCTAGAAGAAGCCTTATATAGTCCAGTCTGGGCACAGGTACGACAACCGGCTCCCTGGGAACAAGCGGAACAATCACTCGTGGAGGTGCTGTAATGGCGACGATCGTCAATCCGAAAAAAGCGGTTGCCGTCAATCCGCTCAAGCAAAGTCAACCGTTAGGAGCCGCGTTAGCGTTTCTAGGACTCAAGGGCTTAATGCCGTTATTTCATGGCTCGCAAGGATGTACTGCCTTCGCTAAAGTGATGTTAGTCCGCCACTTCCGGGAAGCCATTCCTCTATCTACGACGGCGATGACGGAAGTCACGACAATTCTCGGTGGTGAAGATAACGTGGAACAAGCGATTCTGACGTTAGTGGAAAAGTCCAAGCCGGAAATGATTGGACTCTGTACGACTGGGCTAACCGAAACGCGGGGAGATGATATGGAAGGCATTCTCCGCACTATTCGCCAACGCAATCCGCAGTTAGACGGACTGCCGATTATCTTTGCTTCCACTCCCGACTTTCGTGGAGCGTTACAGGATGGTTATGCCGCTGCCGTTGAAAGTATGGTGAAGACGGTACCGCGATCGGAGCAAGTTAAACCCGAACAAATCACAGTGTTAATGGGTTCGGCGTTTACACCCGGTGATACGGAGGAAATTAAAGAGATGGTCAAAGCGTTTGGCTTAGAGCCGATCGTCGTTCCCGATCACTCGACCTCTTTAGATGGACATCTTTCAGATTCCTATAGTGCCGTCACTACAGGAGGTACTAGCTACACACAACTCTGTGATGTTGGCAGATCCCGCTTCACGCTTGCCCTGGGTGAAAGTATGCGGAATGCGGCGGCGATTCTTCAGGAGCGCTTTGGTACACCTTACAAGGTGATGAATCAAGTCACAGGATTAAGTGCTGTGGATAACTTGATGCAACTACTGGCAAATCTAAGCGAGATGAAAGTGCCGGAGTCATATCGGCATCAACGTTGCCAACTTCAGGATGCCATGCTAGATACGCACTTTTTCTTTGGACGCAAGCGAGTGGCGCTAGCCCTGGAACCGGATCTACTGGCTTCAGTCGTCGCTTTCCTACAATCGATGGGCGCCGAAATTCAGGCAGCCGTGACAACGACAAAATCTCCCTTGTTAGAGAAGCTACCGATTCCTTCGGTGACCTTGGGTGATTTGGAAGATCTAGAACAGTTGGCGATCGGGGCAGATCTACTAATTGCCAATTCAAATGGAGCTAGAGTGTCCCGGAAGCTCAACATCCCACTCTATCGGATGGGAATGCCGATCTTCGATCGCGTTGGCAATGGATTATTTACCAAGGTGGGATATCGCGGCACGATGCGAGTGTTGTTTGATATTGGCAATCTATTTTTGGAGCAAGAAGAGAAAAACGCAACCCATTAACTCGCTACTGATGTCGCTACTGACGAGGAGGACAGAATGAAAATTGCGTTTACAACCAACGATCGCGTTCATATTAATGCTCACTTTGGTTGGGCAAAAAAGATTGATGTTTATGAGGTATCTCAAACGGGACATCAATTCCTCGAAACCCTCACCTTTGAAGGTGATCTGAAAGAGGATGGTAATGAGGATAAGTTATTACCCAAAATTGCCGCACTCCATGACTGCACGATCGTTTATGTCTCGTCGATCGGTGGGAGTGCAGCCGCTCGCTTGATTAAGCAGAAGATTACTCCGGTGAAAGCACGATCGGAGGAAGACGAAATTACTGACGTTTTGGATCGATTAGTTCAAACATTAAATGGCAGCCCCCCGCCCTGGTTACGCAAAGCGTTGAAACAACGAAGCACCGCTGATTTTGATCAACTTGAAACTGAGGAAGAAGTCACTGTATGAGTACAACGGCACCGGAAACCACTCCAACTGAAATTCTAGAATCTCCCTTTCTAAAAGCGATCGTGCAGCAAATTCGAGTCAATGATCCGTATGGCACATTTCGCTCTTGGTCTGATGAATTATTGCTGAAACCGTATGTGGTGACGAAAGCTCAGAAACGAGCGATCTCCGTTGATGGCGATGTCGATCCGATTACCAAAGGGCGGATTCTGGCATTCTATCGGGCGATCGCAACCTGTGTAGAAGCAGAAACGGGTCAGCTCTCTCAAGTCGTGATTGATCTGAGTCATGAAGGCTTCGGTTGGGCATTAGTCTTCTCGGGGCGATTGTTGGTAGTGGCTAGAACGTTGCGGGATGCTCAACGGTTCGGATTTGATTCGCTAGAAAAGCTGGCTGCCGAAGGAGACAAGATCACGCAAAGCGGCATTGAGTACATCAAACGCTTCCCAGACGCAGCCAAAGCTTAATTGGGAAAGACGACAACTGCCCCCAGGCTATGTTCAAAGACTACTCTCTCAGGACATTTATGGCTCAAGACACGATCGCTCGCATTGAAGAGTTGAAAACTCAAATCAAGCGCCTCAACAGTAAAGCAGGTCAAATCAAGATGGATCTGCATGATTTAGCAGAAGGGTTGCCGACTAACTATGACCAATTAATGGATTTAGCGCAGCAAACTTATGATATTTTTCACCAGTTGGATGACTTGAAACAACAACTGAAAGCCCAGGAGCAAGCCCCATGACCACTCTGGCAGAGTTCAAAGCCATCACTGATGCTGAGGCGTATTTTGAGTTCTTTCAACTCGAATATGATCCCACAGTTGTGAATGTGAATCGTCTGCACATTCTCAAAAAGTTTTCGCAACTGATTGCTGAAATTGATGCAGAAGCAACGGAACTAACGGAAGTTGAACGACTCAATTGTTATCAGGAAGCGTTAGTGCAATCCTATAACGTGTTTCTGACAACCAGCCCGTTGCAAACGAAGCTATTCAAAGTCTTCAATGAGAAGCCCAAAAATGTGGTGTTACTGACTGATATTCAAACGGAATAACGGCTGTGCTATGAGCCGTTGCTTGCATGCGAGGAAATGATTGTGATCAACCTAAGTCCGATCGAATTAGAACGCTACCGCCGCCAAATCATGCTTCCGGGCTTTGGGGAAGAGGCGCAGCGTCGCTTGAAGTCCGTGACTGCTGTAGTAACTGGAGTAGGTGGCTTAGGCGGAACCGCTGCCCTTTATCTGGCTGTGGCCGGAATTGGTCGGTTGATTCTGGTGCGGGGAGGAGAGTTGCGATTGGATGACATGAACCGTCAGGTGCTGATGACTGACGATTGGGTGGGGCAACCGCGAGTCTTAAAAGCCAAGGAAACCCTAGCCGCCATTAACCCCGATGTGCAAATCGAAGCGGTGCTGGATTATGTCACATCAGAAAATGTGGACTCGTTGCTAGCTTCGGCGGATTTGGCATTGGATTGTGCCCATAACTTCACAGAGCGGAATTTACTCAATGATGCCTGTGTGCGGTGGCGCAAACCAATGATCGAGGCGGCAATGGATGGGATGCAAGCCTATCTGACGACGATCGTCCCTGGGCAAACAGGTTGTCTATCCTGTTTATTTCCTGAAAAACCAGACTGGGATCGACGGGGGTTTGGCGTCCTGGGAGCCGTTTCGGGGACATTAGCCTGTTTGACTGCCTTAGAAGCGATCAAGCTGATTACCGGGCTCGATCGTCCCTTACTCTCCCAACTACTAACAATGGATCTGGGACGGTTAGAGTTTGCTAAACGCCATGCCTATCGTGATCCGAATTGTCCCGTCTGTGGCAAAAATGCACCTTGGCGAACCTTTTCGCGCCAAGGATTTGCCCCCAGGGAGCTAACGCACCATCGCGAACATCATTATGCCACTGTGCTTGATCACACGGCTGCCAGCGATCGCTATTTACTCTTTTGCTAATTGAGCAGTGCTAATTGCCAATTGATTTGTAAACAACATCACCTTCAGGAGGTTCAATGACTGTCTTTTTAACTGAAAAAGCTGAGTTCCGACTCCGGAGTTTCTTACAAGGCTCTAGTCCAAGTGATACAGATAAAGGGATTCGTTTAGGTGTGAGCGATGGTGGCTGTAATGGCTATCAGTACACTCTGGATGTAGCGAATCAATCGAAGCCTGATGATGTGATTCAGCAACACGGCAAAGTCCGAATCTTTATTGATCCTCAAAGTGCGGCACTATTGGAAGGAGTAGTGGTGGACTTTGTAGACAGCATGTTAGAAAGTGGGTTCAAGTTTAGCAACCCCAATGCAACGGATACCTGTGGTTGTGGCAAATCCTTCCAGGCAGGGGATTGTACTCCAACGGCTGTGCCCTGTAGCTAGCGTAACTAGTTCTGATGTCAGTTCAGGTACTCCCACTAGTAAACCTTGTAGTTGGTAACTGACAGCTTAATCCTCAAAAATTCACAATTACTCTCTCAAAGGCAATAACGATGGCAACGTATAATGTGCGCTTGATCAGTAAGAAATACAATCTCGATACCACTCTGGCGATCGATGAGGAAACAACAATCCTAGAAGCCGCTGAAGATGCAGGTATCGATCTACCGTTTTCCTGCCATTCTGGGGCGTGTTCCAGTTGTGTTGGCAAGGTAATGGAAGGGGAAATTGATCAATCCGATCAAACCTTTCTAGATGATGAGCAGGTAGCGAAAGGCTTTGCTCTCCTTTGTGTGGCGTATCCTAAATCAGATTGCACGATTCGGACGCATCAGGAAGCCTATTTAGTTTGATGAATCTCTACTGATACTCACTCACTTACTACGGAGGTCGATCGCCCGATGTTCAATCAAACTTTTACGGTGGCAGGTTCCTCACTGCGATTGCTGAAACCAGGAGAACGCGGTGTTGTGACTCGGTTAAAAGCAACAAATGATGTAGCCGCTCAAAAGCTCCGGGCGATCGGCATAACTCCAGGAACGTCAATTACTGTTGAACAACGCTTTCCTCGCTTTGTAGTGCGGATTGGTGGCAATCGCTTGACGTTAAGTGAAACGGTGATTAATGCAGTTTATGTGCGAATCAGTAGTCCCCAAGTCAGTGGAAATCGCCGCATGACAATGACTGCTGTGAATTAGTCCAGTATCTTTCTCAGAAGAGGATTGGAGAACACTATGACGACACTAACGGGTTTAACCTTTGGCAAATTAGAGTGGATCCCACAATTTGTGGCTAACATTGACCTAACCAAATGTATTGGTTGTGGCAGATGTTTTAAGGTGTGCGGTCGAGATGTTTTGCACCTACGAGCGTTGAATGAAGAGGGTGAATTCGTCGAGGATGAAGATGACGAAGAAATTGAACGCAAAGTCATGACCATTGTTGATCAAGCCAAATGTATTGGCTGTCAAGCTTGTTCGCGGGTATGTCCGAAGAATTGCTATACCCACGTCGCTCTAGCTGTTGGATGAGAGTTGATGACACTTGGAGTAATTAGTTAGGGGCGACTCCCTGTGACTCCGTTACGATCGGGGATTGCCAATGACTAATTACTTTTTTTCATCACTGGAATGAGGTGATCTTCGGTGAGTTATTTGATCACTCATGACCAATCCTGTTGCTCTCATGCTTCTGCCTAACCCTGTCACCCATTCATGCAAATTTTGTCCTGGCTTAATTACTAATTTCACTAGTTTGAGGAGGAACTCCCAAATGGCTAAGGCAAGCGATATTATGACCGAAGATGTAGCCACTGTTCGAGGATCAGCCACAGTCGCTGAAGCGGTGCATTTAATGAAGCTTAAAGGCTTACATTCCCTGATTGTCGATCGCCGTTCCGATGATGATGCCTATGGAATCGTCACTGACACGGATATTGCCAGCAAAGTAGTTGCCTATGGCAAAGATCCGAAGCAGGTGCGGGTCTATGAAGTGATGACGAAACCCTGCGTGGTGGTCAATCCTGATTTAGCAGTTGAATATGTGGCTCGCTTGTTTGCCCAAACCGGCATCGATCGCGCTCCAGTCATTCAAGGTGATCTGGTCGGCATTATCTCTGTGACTGACATTCTGCTGAAAGCTGATTTCCTGGAAAATCCCAGAGTGCGAGTGTTAGAGACTGCTTTGCAGAAAGCGATCGCCGAAGCTCGGGCTGTATTAGCCGCTCAAGGCGTAGCTGCAGAAGCGACCCAAGCGGCTTGGGAAGCTGTGAACGAAATCGAAGCCGAATTGGCATTTTGCAAAGGTGAAACACCTGCCAAGACTGCTTTCGAGCAGTATGGCGATCCTCAGCTAGCGGCTGAACTAGCCACAGCTTAGGAGCTTTCTGAGCAAGGGATTACCCCTGTACGGGTTTAGCATTCGGTAGATCATCTCTGACCGATCGGGAGGACTATTGACCGAATGCCAAATCTCGACCATTTGTAGGAATAAATTCTGCTGGAAATGGCTTTATCAAAAATCTTCTAAAGCCATTATCCCTGTACAGGTTTAGCATTCGGTAGATCATCTTCTGACCGATCGGGAGGACTATTGACCGAATGCCAAACCCCTACAATTTATTAACGCCTTGATTCTAAGTTAACCTAATGAGGACTCAAGCGATTCCTACTTTGAGTCCTCATTTCTCTTCATTCACCCCACGCGATCGCTGAGCCTATGTCAGACGCTACAGAAACTCCCATGTTTGGGCATCGGTCTAACCATGATTTTGTTGCCTACTATCAAGCGGTTGAAGGTCGTCCCCCTCGCGAAACCCTATTAACCGCATTGACCCAATTTGATGCCGAACCTACCCCTTTAGAACCTCGCTGGGCGATCGATTTAGGCTGTGGCGATGGACGAGATACGGTGGAGTTGTTACGGCGGGGTTGGCGAGTGTTAGGGATTGATGCTCAACCCGAAGCGATCGAGCGGCTCCGCAGCCGAACCGATGTGGATTTAACCCAACTGGACACTAAAGTTGTCCGGTTCGAAGAGATCACTGATTTTCCCAATGGTCGTGTTGATTTGATCAACGCCAGTTTTTCGCTTCAGTTTTGTCCACCTGACCACTTCCCCAGCTTTTGGAGTCAGATTGTGAGAGCCTTGCGATCGGGGGGAAGATTTTGTGGGCAGTTGTTGGGCAATCATGATTCTTGGGCGATGTATCCGACAATGACACACCTGCCGCGAGAACAGGTAGAAGCGTACTTAGCTCCCTTTGCATTAGAACACTTTGAGGAAGAGAATCACCCCGGCAAAACCGCGTTGGGTGAAGAAAAGCACTGGCACATTTTCCAAATCGTTGCTCGTAAGCGTTAGCAGTAGAACTGCTCCTATTGAGCAGCTCAGCAGAGAAACAGCTCCAAAGCTTGGAACCTCAAGATCCAAACCTCAAAAGCAATGTATTAAGGGTTAGAGATATCTTCGGCAACCTACCTGGATAGGCAGCAGAACCCAAGATTCCATACACACCTAGGCGTATCCAGGCAGCGCTGTATACAGTGCCTTGGAGCTATTAAATACCTGGGATCTCAGACAATTCGCACTCGTATTCTTCAACCGAGAAATTGGTGGCAGCTTGCCATTCTTCTATGGTGAAGCAATATCCATGTCGCTCTGCTAGCCGCACAAGCGTCTCCAAATCAGGTGCGGTATTGAGGCGATCACGTAACTCAGCATTCCCTTGTACTGCCCTGAACAAGCGAGTCACTTCTTGTTGCGCCATAAGATTTTTGCGTCCTTTGAACAATGTCGCTTGCCTTAGGATAACAGACAGATTCTGGAGAACACCGTGTATTAAAAATTTGCAGCAATTCCTCATAATGGTTGAAAGTTTGAGGGACAGTAGAGAAGACTCATTCAGTAAAATGGGTTTTTCATGTTGTCGGGTAAGACGATTCATGTTTCTTAAACACTTGCCACGCAAGGTTGCCAAAGCGGGAGTAAAACGATATGGCGTCTTTCTCAGACGCTATTCACTAGATATACGGCAACAGCGGATGCAGGCATTGCGTCGCTGGCAGTGGTTGCAACCAACTGTGGAAGAAGTGCAACTGGAACTCTATCCCCCCTTGGCGATCGCAACCCCTGTTACCAATCCCACTCACCTACGGGTATTCAGTTCGCTCTACCCACGCTATGCCTGTCAGCAAGGTGAACCGTTAAGCTGTACCCTATGTCAGCCTACTTCCCCAGAAGGCGTCCACATTAAGCAATGTTCGATCTGCGGGTTTCCTACGTTGCTTCCCCCTAAAGCCGCATTGCAAGGGCAGCGTGGTTACTATCGCATTGAAAGTTGGCTAGGACAGCGTGGGAATGGGCGCTTATATCGGGCAATCCAACTGGGTAGTAATCAGCCTGTAGTCATTAAGGAATATATTTTGCCCTCGCTTTATTTTGATACCGCCATGACGCGACAAAATAAAGCCGCTTTTGAGAATCTGGCAGGACTGAGTTTAGCAGATGGGCGGGTACAGGATGCCCGGTTGGTGTCACCGATTGACGCCATCACGGATGATTTAGAGAATCGCTGTTATCTGATCATGGATGAGTCAGGCGCTTACCCCACGTTAAGCCAGTATTTACGCCAGGGAGCATTCACTAACCCCGAAGTGCGGTGGGTGCTCAATCAAGTCCTACAAACATTAGAGTTTTTGCATGGACAAAAGTATCGTTTACCGTCCGGTCTGATGCAAACGGGCATCGCTCACGGTAATGTGAGTCTACACAGCCTCCTGCTCGGTAGCCCCACGGCACCAGATCTCAGCTTACAAACTGCCGCCTTACAATCAGAAAGTTTGCCCATTGCTCATCCATCTAGCGTGGTTAGCGACGATCGTGGTGTGCTAAGTGCCCTGCCAACGAGCCGACGATCGGCTTTCCCCATTTTCGATACCGCTTATTTCATCTATCTTTGTGATCTGGCATTGTGGGAGCGGTTGTTTGTGCCTGTACAATCCAATGCGTCACCCCGATTAATTGCTCAAGATTTAGTGGATTTGGGCTATGTTGCCTTTTACTTACTGGCAGGTAGAGTACATACCCCAACTGGAGAACGTCTCGATCCTAGAGAAGCCAGCCACTGGCAAACAACCGATCCCTTTCTAAAACATTTCATCTTGCGGTTGATGCAGTTAGAAGCACCCTTTGAAAGTGCAGAGGTTGCCCGGCGAGAATTAGCCCAATCGCCCCCACTGTCGCTCACTGCCCTACCCCTCCGTGAGCAGGACGCATCAGTCAAAACCAAGGCGCGGACCCTTCGCTGGCTCTGGGCGTTGTTGAGTGTACTGGGGTTAGTGCTGTTGGCTTGGTTAATCTGGCTGGCATCCTCTAACACACGACCTAAACCCACGATCGCGCACCAGGTCACGCGATTGCAAGATGTCGGCGGTATTCCTCCTGGCACATTCCGCTATACAGCCGCCAAGGATGGGATTTGGCATTATGTGCTTCAACAACCCAACTTGATTCAAAAAGGCGAAACCTTGGAGCAACGGCTGCAATTAGCTCAACCCAAGCTCCAACTCAACTTTCAACCCGCCGAGTCTCCTGAAGCCGCGATCTCGCAGGTGCAGTCAGGGATCGCAGCCTTCGCAGTTGTCCCCCTTGTGACTCGACTACCCGATGATCTAGAAGCCGTAACGATTGCCCATGATGGCTTGGCCGTCATCGTTTCCTATAACTACTCCAATCGCGACAAAGGGCTGCCCACAGAACTCAAGGGTATGATTTCGCTCGATCAACTGCAACAGCTTTATCAAGCAAAAGTAACAAACTGGAAAGAACTGGGAGTAACAGTACTGCCGGTAAATCTCTACCAACCTCAAAATCGGGAGGCAGTCAGTGTCTTTCAGCAGCGTGTGTTTCCCAATGACGCCTTGATATTCAGCGATCGCCAGCCATTAATCAATACACTGCCCGAGTTTGAGCTATTCCGCAGCATTATTCGGGATTTTGAAGCACGTCAAATTGGCGGCATTGGCTTTAGTTCTTTAAGTAAAGTAGTGGGGCAATGTTCGGTGTATCCCCTTGCAATCAAAACAGCTAACAATCCCCCTATACAGGCAGTCGTGTTGAGTAATCACCAGGCGATTAATCCAAGTACAGATCTGTGCGACCGCAAAGGTAGCTATCGACCCAGTGTCGAGTTGATTCAGAGTGGACAGTATCCCCTAGCTTATCCCATCGCGATCGTCTTTCCGCGTCGCAATGATCGTCCGCCCATGGGCGAAAAATTTGCCGAAATGCTCAAAACTCAGGAAGGGCAAACTCTCCTCCGCCAAACAGGATTAGTTCCTTTAACAGATTAATTCCTAATGAATTTGAACTGAGGAGCAGAACGAGAGGATACATTTGTTATTATCGTCATCCGGCGATCGCGCCTAAGTGACATTAACAGTAAACTGTCCAGGCGCAGTGATTTTAATGACGCCACCCCAGGCACAATTACACACAGACGTATTAGTTAAGGCTGGAAAGACACCAATCTTGACCTTCAGAGCACCAGGTGACCAAGGTGTAGTCACAGGAACACAAGGCATAGGAGTTAACACACCCGAGGCAGCAGCCGTGGCAGCAGCAACAGTCGGATTGGCGATCGAGCTGCACATCCCAAAGGGCAAAATATTGACCGTAGGAGCAAAATCCATAATGGTGGCAGCTAGGAGACCATTTACCATCACCGGCGTACCTTTGGGGATAACAATTAAAGCACTGGGAGTCATCCCAAAGGGCACACATTGTAAGGTAGCAGTCATACAGGTTTGTAGCGGCATAGCTTATCTCCTGAGCACTATTATCCTAGTGAAATTATTGGTGCAGATACAGTAACGGCAGCATCCCCTTTCACAGTTGTTGTCACTCCTTTCACAGTGGCTAGGGCAGTTGAATTCACATTAATCCCGCTAGGACCAAGGTCAACCGTACCTGTGCTAGTTTTCAGCGTCACATTCGTAATTGAAATTTCAATACTATTTGTTCCTACTTTAAGCAATATCTTTTGTGGGGCAGTTAACTCAATTTCACTAGTGGCACTCATGGTAATTTTCCGAGCCTGATCATCTAGTGTTACAGTATGCCCACCAGATGTGGTGATTTGGATTTTCTTATTTGTATCATCAACTAAAAGGTGGTGGTTACCACTTGTTTTGAGTTCAATTTTTTTATCCGTGTCATTCAGATATAGTTTATGCCCATATACAGAGTCTAAATAGATGCCTTTTTTGCTGGTATCTTTATCTTCTTCGACAAATTGAAGGGTATGACCAGTCCGAGTCTTAACAGTGCGTAACCGGACTTTTCCATCGACAACCGAATTATCAACACTAGTCGGTGGAGCATCTTTTCCATTCCACATCCCACCAATCACAAAGGGACGGTGAATATCACCATGTTCAAACCCAACTAACACTTCATCATTAACTTCCGGCAAACAGTCAAAGCCCCGACTACTCCCAGCACCGATCGCAACTACGCGAGCCCAATCACTTTCATGGTCTTCAGTCAAGGTCGGAAATTTAACTCGCACTCTACCCCACTTTTTTGGGTCTTTGTTATTGGTGACAATGCCCACCAAGAGTGTTTGTCCTGGTTGCAATCGAGTTTGTGGTTGGATGGTGGTTAGTAAGTCTCCATCTCGCAATCCTCGGACGCTAAATTCTGTTACATACACTCGCTGCTGAAACACGTGGCGGGTATCGGTCACATAATAGCTACCACTATATTTGCCCATTTCTGTGAGCTTAATCAGCTTACCTGGACGAATTTCAGGATTTCCTTCGGCTTTAGCATCTGCTTGGACAAATTCACCAGATAATTCATTGAAAAGTGCTTGGGCAACCACGTCCGACTCTGTACTGGATGAGACCGGTTGATTCACCACAATCATTTTAGGACTACTGTTAAATGCTGTGCTTTGGGTTTTTCCTTGACCCTGACCCGTGGCGGTAACCACCTGACTGGTTTGTGCTGATTTGGTAGAAACGATCGCTTGTTTATTTTGATAATCCCAGGCACGTACCTCTACCGAGGACACTTGTTCGGCACTACTCACTTGAACTTGAAAACTAATAATATCTTTCAGCCATACGAGGTTAAGAGTAGAGCCTGCGGTCGGTTTCCGAAAGTTAAATTTGCCATCTTGCACAAATAGCTCAAAGCCATTGCGGGCAGCCCGTTCCCGCAGAAACTCCATATTGGTCTGATTTTCCTGAAAGACATAGCCTACCGGATCACCATAGCCATAAGGACCACCTGTATCATCAACTGTTCCAGCCGTGATTCCAGCTTCTTTGATAACTTGTTTGACAATATCTGAGTCTTTCTTGTTTTGAAACGAGCGGTTATATCGCCCTCGATGGAGCCGATGACTCTCATCATATCCGCGAATGATAATGGGTGCTTGTGAGTTGGGAGTAAAGTGAGCTTCGATCGCGGTAATTTCACCCTTGATTAGGGTATTATCCTTGACTTCTTGAAACGCTGTATCTTCAGTTGTACTGGCTTTAAGAGCAATCTCAATTGATGTCCCAATTGTCAAAGTAGTGTCGTAAAGCCAGGGACTTTCTCCAGTTCGGGCTGGGAAGTAATCATTCCGAATCACCAGCGTAAACATTCCAGGAAGGTGCAAGCTTTCTTCTACGATGATTTCTAGAATATCTTCCATCAAACTGGCAGAAGCAGATTGATTATTGATTTTTAAGGTAGGTGTGGAAACGTAAGTTGCTGGCATTGCTCAACCTTTATTTACGACTTGCGCGGCTATCACCATTACGATCTACGCTACCCGATGTGCTCATACCAGGTTGAGACGTTGATTCATCTACTTCTTCCAGTTCCAAATCTAGCTTGGCTCGCACCGGAGTGCCATCGGGTAAAAACAGAGTAAGGGTATAAGTAAATTCAACAATAAAGCATCGAATATACTGCTGGCTCCCCCAAGTAAAGACATAAGTGGGTGGACGTTTTTCTTTACCTTCACCGCTTTCAGCAAAATTAACCGCTTTCTCAAATTGTTGAATATGAGTCAACACACTTTTACCACCACTCTCCTCATAGGTATCCAGCATGATGTCTCGAATACTAAGGGTGCACGGATCAGGATAGGCAAAGTTCACTTTAGGTAACCCTCGTCCGGTACGTGCCCCACTATTTTTGGTCAAATTAATTCGCTGCCGGAATGCTAGTTGAGTTGGATTAAACATAAACTCAATGGTGCCACCGCCATCCGTTGAAACAAGTTTTGCTTTCACCAGAGTCATTGTAGGAGCCTCTCACAGATTTATTACCAGGGTAAACGCCCAAAATAGCCGCGCCCATGCCGTTCTTGTTCTACTCGCATTCGTTGCCGTAAACGATGATAAATAGCTTGGGCAACTACTTCTAAATAATCAACATCATCTGCTGGATCTTCAACTGCCGGATCGTCATCTTGCCTATTAATTACTGGGGTTGGAGGTTGATGGCGGGTAACCCGGATAGGTGCAGTTTCAATAAACTGGGCTTGAATCATTGAGTTGGAAGAGTTAGCAAGTTGCTGAGCTGCCCCGGCAGATGCCGTTTTGCGTCCACCGGACTTTCGTGGAGATGATGTTGATTGTATAGAAGGAACCGTTTCTGGTTCAACTAAGTCTGCTAAACTCGACCATTGTTCAGGAATTCGATCGCTCCTAGTTGATTGATCTAACTCGATCGCGGCATTAGACGAGCGCTGTAAGTTTACAGCAACTCCAGTAGATGGCTTCCTTGGAGGCTGTCTCCTTTGCAAAGACTCAGGTTGAGTTGCGATCGTGGGGTGTCGGGTAGTGGCTGGCTGAATCAATGGACGCAGCACTGTCAGATCTTGCCAAACCTGAGGTAATGGTTGAACATCACTAGATTGAACACTGGCAGTTTCAGGTGAATGATTAATTTCATCCGTTGAGGTAGATTGTAGCGATCGTTGAATTGTGGCGTCAGCAGTTTCTAAATCAGCATCATGAGAACGGTTTAAGTCTGTGGGAGAGTTAGCCGATAATAATTCATCCGGCTTACGCACCTCAGAATCAGGTTGGAATTGGGGCATCGATGCTGTATCGGGCTGTGTCCTAGAATCGGATGAGATCTGTTGAGTTAGATGCGTATCATGATCGGCATTAATTGGTGATGATTGACTCACCTGCTCAGACTCAAATTGTGCCTGTATATCTCTTCCGGCGGTTGAGCTACTCCCGATACTGCCCGATCGCTTACCTTGGATACGAATATCCGTTTGAGCATTACTCTGAGCTGTAGAATTAGGTTCCTCTTGATCACTAAAGCGTAGCTCAGAATTCAACGGTTCTGGGATAGACTGTAACGAATGGTTTGTGAATAGTGCTGCATCCAAATTAGGGTTAACATTCGATTCTGATTGAGGTTGAACAATAGTTGGCTCAAACTGTTCCAACTCAGCTGAGGAGCTATCCTGAAACGTGGATTTCACTTCAGCTTCAGCCCTACTCAGAAACTGGTTATGCATCTGATTTAGTTGAGTTGTAGCTCCAAACTCAGCTTCAGATTGAGAATGAATTATGGATGTTGGCTGAATGGGTAGCTCTGGCTCTAACTGAGCTTGAATCCTAGTTTGCCCCTGAGAGCTAGATGGTGGCTCTAAGGTGGTAGCTTCCAGATTGTTTAGAACATTGGTTGATACTTGGGCTTGGCTATTGGAGACTGATTCTGATGCGGATTCAAGTGCAACAGGCTTTTGGGGAATAGCTAAAGTATCAGTAATTTGGGGTTCAGTAGTAGGTTGAAGCTGGATACTAGCTTGCGATCCCATCGCGATCGGTGCTGCTGAAGAGATTTGAGTTTGTAGATCAACTGGAATTGACGTAGATTCTTGAGAACTTAACAGAGCAGATGGATCAATCAATGATTCAGAATGAATTGCTAATTCAGACTCTTCAGGACTACCAATGGGTTGAGAACTGGGTTGAGCTTGAATAGTGAATTGACCATGTGGATAAACTAGATTTTCAGTCGCAACTTGGTCACTACCAAACGGCGGTTGCGATCGAATTTCAGAATTAAGTTGAGGTTCAACAGGATGAGAGCGATCACCAGAACTAATTTGAGATTCTAAGCTGAATTGTGGAGAGATCAGACCACTTGACTGCTCAACCCTTGCCTGAACTTCGGAGCTAGTAGGAGCCTGCTCCTGGCTATCTGATTGCGTTGTAGGAGGCTGATCTTGCTCTAAGCTAGCTTGAATTATTGGTAGTAAATGAGGAGAACTAGTAGCATTAGCTGCAATAGCTTGTTGTGACTGAATCAACGCTGACTCATCAGATTGTTGAGGATCAGTTTTGGCTTCAGAATTGACTTGAGATTGAGGTTGAATAAATGACTGATTTTCGACCTGGAATATTGAATTCAACTGAGGTTGAATCCTGCCTTGCAATACAGTGCCCGATTGTTCTACCGAATGAACTGAAGCTTCAGGAACAATATCAGTATTAGCAGCTTCTATATTGTCCTTAGATTGCGGGCTAGGGTGCGGCTGCAACAAAGCTGGCGCTTCAGAAACTATCTGATTTTGGCGTCCAACTGATGACGATGCAGAACTTGCGACAGAAGAAGACGATCGAGACGATTCGTCAATTAATGAGTCTGAGTCACCGGTTAATTCAGATTGTGGATAAGCTTGAAGATAGGTTGGCGATTCAGAATTCGCTATCCTATCTAAAGGCGATCGAGATGGAACCTCACTTTCAATCTGAGAATTAGCTGTAGCCCTAATTTCAGCTTGCTGTACAGTTGGCTCTACAGTTTGAACCTCACTGTCAATCTGAGGATTAACTCCAGCCCCCGTGTCAAATCGAGCTTGAATCTCTTTTGATTCATAATCTGGTTCGGGGGACGAAGTGGCGTCCAGGATTTGCCCAGTAGTTCCCTCCCATTGACGATTAACCTGCTTATTTGGGGCAATTGCAATTTCGGCATCTAATGAAGCTGAATTAAGTTCAGGATTATTATTCGGGTGAGAATCAGAACTAGCTGGTTCAGAGTTAATTTGAGGCTGTGAACTCACACTAGAACTATTTTGAAGCTCATCAAAGGAAGATGAAACATTAGAGTCGATCGTAGACCCAGAATTGAGGTGCGATGGAAAATAAGGATGTTCTTGCGATGCCTGTTGGTTAGTTAAATCAACCTGAGCTTGCACCTGCATATCTAATAGCGGTGGCGTAGCAGACGGAGTTTGATCTAAATTAATCTGTACATTTGTTGGAGCATTAGAACCAATTGCTGTTTCAGTATTAGATTGAGTCTGAATTAGAGGTAAATCAGAATCTTGATTAAGATAGGCGCTTGGCTCAAGATCAACTTGAGGCTGCGATCGCTCAAGTCCTGCGGTTCCAACAGAAGACTCTGACTCTAACTGAGTTTGAATCTCTTTAGGTGCGTTCTCCTGCCCCTGAGATGAGACAATATCCACAGCTTGTTCAGTAGAATCATGCTGTTGATGACTCGTCTGTATGATCGGTGATGGTTCGGCAATCATTGGAGCACGAGCACCAGCATCAGGAGTTTCAACAATAGGTTGAGGTTGGATACTCGTTGGTGATTCTAGGGAAACTGCGGCTTCAGAAAGCAGGTGAGTTTGGCTGTCATTCTGCAATAGATTTACATGAGCAGCTTGAGCCGAGGCAGCCGTAGACGTTGATGCAGTCTCTACGTCGTTAGACTCAACTGAACGTTGAAGCCCTTCTATTGAGCTATCCAGCAAGGCTGGTGGTGATTCAGTCCAATCATCTGTAAGTTGCGTTCCTTGCCGAGCATCCGAACTATCCTTAGCTCTTGAAATCTGCTGAGCATTTGAATGACTGACTTTTAGATCAGAGTGGTTAGCCGAGTCCTGTAATGCCCGATTAGCTAAAGTGACCTCATCAACGCTTAATTTTGATTCTGCCTGAGCTGAAATAGATGCAGGTGATACAGGTTGAGCTATTGCACCCGGATCTAGCCCCGATGCAGTATCGCTTGGAAGCTCAGGACCAACCAAAGCATCGGAATCAGGCTGAGCTTGAATCTCAGCTGGATGATTAGCATCGATCGAAGCTGCGGAAATCAGTGGATCTGAATTGAGCTGCACTTGCGATCGTTGAGCAGGATCAACTTGAGCAGCAAGAGGTTGAGGAGAAACATCAGGACTAGCGGCTAATTCGACACTGGTGGTCTGGCTTGGCAAACTATCCGCAGGACTAAGATCAGTATCAGAACTAGCTAGAGCACTAACTTGAGCCTTTGAGTCAATGATGGGTTGAGTAGTTTGACTATGAGGATGAACTTGACGTTGAACTTGAGAATTTGATTGAGATATAAAGTGATTACTTTGAGCGTCAGGACTGCCTTCAGACTCAGCCTGATGCTCAACACCTTGAATAGCTGCAGCAGAAGTAATTTGAGATTCAGACTGAGTGTCTAGCCAAGGCATCTCTTGAACATTTTGAATACTAGAGTCGCTCGAATCATTAATCTGAGTATTCGATCGAGATGTATCTTGATGAGTGCTATCAAAATGACTTGGAGCTTGTATCTGATTTTCTAATTGGGGTGTAGCTTGAATAACTTCGACAGAATTGATATGAGGTTGAATCCAATTACTTAACTCAGAAGCAGCTTGAACATTTTGGGCTTCGGGCAATGGCTGCTGTGTTTGAATGGGGGCAGGTGATGCAGGATAGCCAGAATCGGCAGTCGTGCTAGGAGTGAGCAAAGATGGCTGATCGCTTTGAGACTTAGGACTAATTACAGTGCCAGAATTAGCTTGTGTTTGAATTTCAATTTGATTGTTGGCAGTAGCCGAAGCTTGAGAACTGAATGAATTTGGATCGAGCTGTAATTGGACTCTCTCAGCAGGATCGACTTGAGATTCAACAGCATGAGATGAACCATCAGAACTAGTAACTAATTCCGTACTAATGACATGATCTGAAGGTTGATCTCCAGAGTTAGCGGTAATGTCAGAACTGCCTGAGGGAGGAACTTGAGGCTCTAAGCTAGAGGTAGCTTGAGTAGCCTGAGCTTCAGGAGTAGCTTGACGTTGAATTTGAGGATTTGATTGAAAGACCGGTTGAATAGCTTCAGTAGAATGAGTTTGAGGTTGAATTTGAGTATTTAGCTTAGACTCAGCCTGAATATCAGAACTAAGAAAAGAATTAGCCTGAGTATCTGATTGAGTTGTAGCTTGGGTAGCTTGAATTTCAAAATTAACTTGAGGTTGAATCTGAGTATTTGGCTCAGAAGAAACTTGAGTGTTTTGAATGCTTAACTCTGACTGAGTTTGAATAGAGGGAGATAATTCAGCATCAGCTATTGAATGAGGGTTTAGTACAAATGGCTCATCACTTTGAAGTTTAGGACTAACGATAGCGTTAGAAGCAGATGGTGCTTGAGCCTCAGCTGGATGGTTGAGATTGACTAAAGCTTCAGAAACGAGTGGATCCGGATCGAGCTGTGCTGGCGATCGTTCAGCAGGCTCGATTTGATTTACAAAAGTTTGAGGGAAAACATCAGAATTAGTAGCTGATTTAGGGCTGATAACTTGATCTAAAAAGTGATTTGAAGAATTAAGAGGAGAGTCAGAATCAGCTGAAGAATGAAGTTGAGTCTCTGATTCAGGTGTAGTTTGAGAATTAGGATTAAGCTGACGCTGAATTTGAGGATTTGATTGAGCTGGAGGTTGAATTTTCTGAGCATCGGAACTCACTTGAGGCTGAATCTGATTTTCTAAGTGGGGTACAGTTTGAACAGCCTCAGTAGAACCAATTTGAGGTTGAATTTGGGGATCTATTTTAGATGTATCTGACTTTTTTTGAATATCAAAATTAGTTTGAGGTTTAATCCAACTATTTGACTGATGAATCCAATCGTTTGACCTATGAATCCAGTCATTTGGCTTAGAAGCGGCTTGAGTAGTTTGAGCACCCAAGTCTGACTCCATCTGAGCTTGAATAGAAGTATTCGTTGTTATGCCAGGGTTAATGACGAATGGTTCATAACCTTGAAACGCAGAACCAAACAAATCATTAGAACTAGGTTGAGATTCAATCTCAATTTGATTGCTGGGAGTGACCGAAGCTTCAAAAATGGATGGATCTGGATTGGGCTGTGCTTGCAATCTTGCCGAAGGATCAACTTGAGTTGCAAAACTATCCGGTAGACTGCCAGAAGAACCAGTTACCGATTCGCGGCGGATAACTTGGTTTGGAGGATGATTTGCAGGGTCAGGGAAAGCCCTAGAACTATCTGAAGGATGTAATTGAGCCTCTGCTGCAGGTATAGCTTGAGTATTCTGGATGCCAGAATCACCTTGGCGTTGAATTTGAAGATTTGATTGAGATGGGGCTTGAATACACTGAGTGTCAGGATGATCTTGAGACTGAAACTGCTTCTCTGATTGGGATACGGCTTGAGCCGCTTCGGCAGAATTAGGTTGAAGTTGGATTTGCGAATCTAACTTAGATGTATCTTGAATTACAGGGTTGATTAGGGAATTAATTGAACTCTCTGATTGAGAGAGAGTTTGAGCCACTTCAGCAGAATTAAGTTGAGGTTGGCTCTGGAGATCTGATTGAGATACAGCCTGAGCCGCCTCGGCAGCATTAGGTTGAGACTGAATCCAACTACTTGGTTCAGAAGTAGCTGTACCTTGAATAACTTCAGCAGAATTAGGTTGAGGGTAAACCTGGGAATCTAATTTAGGTGCATCTTGACTGGCAGGACTGATTAAAGAATTGACCTGACTTTCAGATTGAGATACAGCTTGGGTAGTTTCAGTAAAATCAACTTGAGCTTGAATTTGAGAATCTGATTGGGATGCAGCTTGAATAGCTTCAGTAGAATTAACCTGAGGTTGAATCTGGGAATCTAACTGAGATGCGTTCTGAATATCAGAACTGATCAACGAATTTATCTGATTCTCCGATCGCGATATAGATTGAATAGCTTCAGTAGAATTAACCTGAGGTTGAATCTGGGAATCTAACTGAGATGCGTTCTGAATATCAGAACTGATCAACGAATTTATCTGGTTCTCCGATCGAGATGTAGTTTGATTAGTTTCGTTAAAAGCAATTTGAGGTTGAATCTGGGAATCTAACTGAGATGTAGCTTGAACATTTAGATTGAAAGAATTACTCAAAGAATTAGACTGAATAGCTTCAAACGAAGCTATTTGAGGCTGAACCTGCTTCTCTGATTGCGATATAGATTGAATCGGTTCAGCAGAATTAATTTGAGGTTGAATCTGGGGATCTAACTGAGATATAGACTGAACAGCTCGATCACCAGAATTGCTCAAAGAATTAGGTTGAACAACTTCAGTAGAATTAACTTGAGGCTGGATCTGATAGTCTGATTGAGATACAGATTGAATCGGTTCAGTAGAATTAATTTGAGATTGAATCTGGGGATCTAACTGAGATGTGTTTTGAATATCAGAATGAATCTGATTCTCCGATCGAGATACAGTTGGAGCAGCTTCAGTAAAGTCAATCTGAGGCTGAATCTGAGTATCGAGTTGAGATACTGCTTGAGTCGCTTCGGCAGCATTAGCTTGAGACTGAATCCAAGGATTTGGCTCAGAAGTAGCTTGAAGATTTTGAAGGTCAGAATTTACCTGAGACTGATTCTCTGATTGGGATAAAACTTCAATATCCTGAACAACCTCACTAACAGTTGACGCTGCTGGTTGAACTGGAATTGGAGTAGATTCAGGATTTTGCTCAGAATTTTGAATCGAGTCAGCCGTTGCTTCGGCAGGAAACTGCAATGAGAGCGGAGTAGATAATCCAGACTGAGATTTGGGTTGCAGATTTAAACTAGATTGTCTAGGATTTGTTGATTGAGTGTTAGGCGGCGACTCTAAGACAATTGATGGCTCAGATGATTGTTCAGATAATTGTTCAGATTGAATTTGAGCGTCAGGAAGCTGTATTTCAATGGCAGGTTGAATTTGAAAACTAGTTTGCTGTTCAGATTGAACTTGAGTGTCAGGAAACTGGGTTTCGACGGCAGGCTGAATTTGGAAACCAGTTTGAGATTCTAAAGAAACTTGTTCTGTAGAAGTAATTTGAGCTTGATCACTAATTGGAGCTGACTCGAACTCTGACGCTTGAGAATGAATCTGAGTTGATGCATTAATTAATTCAATTGAACCACCAGGAGATTGTGACTCTGACTGAGTTTGGAGATGAATGGATGGTTTAGAACCTGTTGTTGTAACCCTATCTGATGGCAGTGAAGCATCACTTTGCACCCCAGGTTTAATTCCAGCTTCAGAATTAGGTTGAGGTTGAATACGAGCTTGATTCTGTTGCTCGATGGGAGAAGCGATAGGATCAGCAGTGAGTTGGGTTGGAATCTCGATCGAATTTTGTAGAGCTGATTCCGCTCCGGTAGAGGCTGGTTCAGCTGTCCTCTGAATCTGAGAAGCGCTCGGTGAGTGAGATTGAGCTTCAGCATTATGAAATGGAATGCCAGAACTCACAGTACGTTCGGAACCTATTTCACTTCTTTGCTGAGCCTGAATAACCTCTGATTGAGCCCCTTCTACTGTCTGTTGAAGCTGGGTATTAGAACTAGAAGGAACTTCTGTTTTCGGTTCTGATAAGGGCTGGTTGATAACATTGTCTTGAGGATAAACTGGCGGGATATCAACCGACTGAGGTTGACTGTAAGCACCCGATCGCGCTTCACCTGGCTGTTGCTCAATGCTCTGCGCCTGGATAACTTCAGACTGCGATGAGATCGCATTACCAAAATGACTATGATCAACCTGGTTCGTGGCTGGAGGCACTAGTAAATCCTGATTGTTGCCAGATTCTACATGGCGTTGCAAGCCCGAATTCTGCTGACTCGATATTGGAGTTGTAGGTGAACTGGTTGTTGATTGGGTGGGAGAGGTAAATACAACTTGATCTCTGGAAGGATTTTGGTCTGAAGCAGCGTTAAAGCTTGGTTGTTGAACTTGAGTTGGTTCTGATTTAGGTTGTTCTGCCGCAGCGTCTAGCTGCTGATCTTGATTAGGTTCAGCCTGTTGCCGCTGAAGTGATTTAGTCTGATGCGGCGTTGTTTCTAATTCAACTGCTGCTGTAGCTAATTCAGTCTTGGCTGAGTCTGGCTGTAAATTAAGGTTCAGCTCAGGTTCGGCTGGTCGCTGTTCAGGCGACGTCAATTCTAATGATTGCTCTGGCTGAGATTGGCGTGATTCGGTTGCAGCTTCTGGCTTGATCGTCAGCGATCGCAGAGCTGCTTTATTCTCAGAAGTCTTAACCTCCGATGGTTGACGCTGTATGGCTTCCGGGAGCGAGTCTATCCCTATCGGCAATGCTGATGCGCCAAATGCTTCCGTAGCAAAAAAAGGAGAGTCAAGAAATGGATTATCTAAAAAGTCAGCCTGAATCACATCAGGTTGAAAAATGGAGAGGTCAAGCACCGAAAGCGATCGCGCTCCCAAGGGCACAAGAAACTGCCGATTAATACCCAACGGTTGAGCCGGTTGCAGTGGGTGTTTCAACCCCAAAGGCTCATCGGGTAGTGGGCTCTCTGGGTCAGTATGATTGGCAGACGATAGCGGACGATCAACCATTATTCACTACCAAAATAGCCATTTTGCCGGGTACCCAATGCCGTTGCCGAAGCTGTTCCCGACTTCGCGACCACTTTCATCCCTTCATAAATTAGCGTTAATTCTTCAATCGCGACACTAGAGGCATCTGCTGTCAGTGATGGAGCTTTCCAGCCAACTGGAATCGCTCCAATCAGCGTCCAGCATTGCATTGTTTCACCCGCTTGGTTAAACACCAGGATATTCACATTCCGCCGCTCGATCGCTTTTTGCGAATCTGTCTTCATCACCTGGCTAGCCCAATTCCAGAATACGAGGTCATCCGTTAACCCCCGCTTCAGGGTCACTTCCGAGAAGTCTGGTTGCCCTAATAAAATCCGCTTTTGGTCATTTACCCCCCCTTCATGAAAGGACTCGTATTTAATCGTGACTCCCAACCCCTGGCATTCGGTAAAGGATGCAGAAATCGTTGAAGTCTCTAGCCCAACGTAAAAGCGATTCGTCGTCACATAATTGAGACCAAAGGTTTCGTTGCCGTTACTCGCCATTAGCCGCGCCTCCCATAGCCTTGTTGACGCTCCCGTTGCTGTTTCAGATCATGCCGCAGCAATTCATATACACGATCGCTAATTTTTTCGATCAACGCCGTATCCGCCAAAATCTGCTTTAACAGTTTTGGCGGAATGTCTTCAGGATTTAGATTTAAAAGATGTAGATCAAAGTTGGGCATTAGAAGTGATTAAAAATTGAATTTTTTATGCTCGGATCGTTCTAGTTAATTCATCTTGCTAACTTAGCAAGAGGGATCGCTATGATCCAAATCGATCATCTTATCTAGCGCATTTCACCTTAGTGCTGCACTATAGCAGGGTAAAGTCAAATTTTGCGCTATAAAACCCTCTTACTGATTCTGATTGGCTAACTTAGTCGAGCCTTCCTCCAGGTCATTAATCTGGCGATAAAACTTTTGCAAATAATTTAGATCGCAGGCAAACAACCCCTCAATTACCATCGGTGACACTTCATCTAAAGCTCCCAATTTGGTGATCACTCGCGATAAAATAATCACCGTTGCATAAGCAGGGTTAGACTTCACGCGCGGATCGCGGAGGGGGACAATCTCATCGATCGCTCGTGACAATCGCATTACGCCTTTACGATGTAAGTTGCCATCTGCGTCCAAATAGCCCTTAGGTAACTCAAACTCAAACTCAGTTTGCATTCGTTGACACAACGTTAATTCGTTTTAGTTCCTCGATCGTAACTTCAATCTCCTCAATTTCAAAATCACCGCCAGTGACATTGACATCCGAAATCGAGTATCCGGTCACCCAAGCTCGTTTAAACTCAAACCGAAACTGTTCCTCAGCCGCCTGATTGTAAATTACCAACGATCCGTCTCGACGTTGAGTTGACCAATTCCCAGATTCAGTTGCACTGAGCCAGTCCCAAAATACGGTTGAACAGGTCAACCCTCGCCGCAGAGTGATGTTGGAGTAGGAGATACTTCCAGGAATTTTTGTAGTAATCAGGCGTCCAGCTGATTGACCGGTTTTACCCCACTTTTGGGGAGTCGCTTCGGCAATCTGAATCACCTCTTGCGTGGCTTTGAAGCCACTACATTCCATGAAATACCCATCCACTGAATCCTTACTTCCATCTAGGGTAAGTTCTAGATAGAAGCGGGCTTTGGTGAGAATTTCAGGATAATCAGTCATGAGGTGGAATTCGGAACTTGATTAAGCGGCACGAACAACTTTCGTAAATCCTAGCTGTAACGTATCTACAGCAATTTCACCGGCTTTGTCAGGCGACAGATCTCCCCCAGCCTGGCTGATATCACACGGAAATAAATCGGTAAAGTTAAACCGCATTCCTTCCGCTCCATCCCCGTCATACACGACTAGTGAGCCAGTCTTACGGTTCGATCGCCCTTTAGTTTCGCCACCCGCATAGGATTCAGCATGACATTGGATATACCAATCCTCTAGCTTTTTCTGTGGTCCTTCATTCCCAGCAACGTAAGTGAGGGTAATGGTGGAATTATATTTAACTCCCCCAATCACCGACTGGGTTTGAGTTTTGCCACCTTTTGTCACTCCAATCGGGGCATCACCACCCGCTACCGTTAGCTCAATTTCGGGACCTGACACTTTCTGCACTAACAAATCAGTAATTCCATCAATTTCAAAGTAAAATTTGGCATTAGTCAAATATTCAACATCTGGCATTTTTAGACTCCTACCTGATCATACTAAGACAACAGCAAACCTAGCAAATCCTGGTTTCTAGGCTGTGATACACGTTTCTAGCTACCCGTGCTACACGGTGCGATTAAACTTTTCACACGTAATCGTGAAGGTTTCCTCTAGATAGGTATCTCCCGTCACATCAAAGTCTGCACACTTATATTTCGACGGCCAGGCATCAGTAAATTCCCACTTAGCCACTTCTTTGTCATCATTGTCATAAGCTGTAATTGAGCCAGTTTTTTTACTGCTGTAAAAACTGCTTTTGCCACCATCAGAGGCCGGCAAACACTTTTCAAACCACTCATACATCTTTTTGCTGGCACTATTAGCGGTAGGGCTAGCAATACACACGCAATCAAACGAAAATAACCCTTCAAATCCCGATGAGTTAATTTGGCGAATTGACTTGCCGCCTTTGGTGCTGCCGATCGCAGCATCTTTGCCCTGTACCTTGGGTTTGTAATCCGCCAGTTTAACACTCTTGAACACTAATTCCGTCAGTCCATCAAACTCCAGATAAAAACTACTGGGAGCAATTGGTTTAGCGAGATCAGCCATAACTCAATTCCTTAACAACAGACACTATGCTTCGTAAATTTCATCCTTGCCATAGGAGCACAAAACCTTGTACCCCTATGACAAACCCTTAAACACTAGATCACTACTGGTTCGGCGCCCATTGACTAATCCGGAAGATCACAAATTCCGCCGGACGGACTGGACACACACCGACTTCTACATACAATCGACCGAGCATCATCGTTTCATGGGTGTTTAACTCGGCATCACACTTGACATAAAACGCTTCTGACGGAGAGGCTCCAAACAATGCCCCTTCTCGCCAAAGTCGCTCTAGGAAGTTACTGACAGTCCGGCTAACACGAGCCCACAAATCCTGATCATTTGGTTCAAACACGACCCATTGGGTGCCAATTTCGATCGATTTTTCAATGTAACTAATCAACCGCCGCACACTGATATACCGCCATTGCACGTTATCGGGTTCCACTAACGTCCGCGCCCCCCAGACCTTATAACCACGATTGTAGTTAGCAAAGTTGCGGATACAGTTAATGCCTACTGGGTTCAGCATTTCCTGCTCCCGCATATTCGTTTCGTAGGCTAACCCAATAACCCCGCGCGGCGTATCGTTCGCCGGAGCCTTGAAAATGCCCCGAGTTTCATCGGTGCGGCACCAAATGCCCATCATATGCCCACAGGGAGGAACAAGGATGGGTCTACCACCATTCCGGGGATTAGCGACTTTAATCCAGGGATAGTACAGAGCGCCAAACATCGATCGACGATTGAATTCCCGCAACCAATTAAACACATCCTGCGGCTTTTGTTGATCGGGAGAAACGGCGCGATTCTCATTTTTTCCGGGCTTCACAGGGGGTGCATCCAGTACAGCCATCCGATACGCTGGACCGGGGAACGAGTTTTCACACAGACTCAGCATCATTTCCATCACGCCATGCACTTGATCCAGATCCATCAAGCCTTCTTCATAGACTCGCATCAGGTCAGGACAGGCAATCATGGCCACTTCATCTACTTCAAAAATGCCCTGCATCCCCGTTTTGTCATTGCGAGCCCCCTGAACATCGCGGGCTAAATGTTCTAAGCGAGCGATATAGGGCGGCGGAGCGATTTCGTAAGAGCCATTAGCCGGACGACGAGAAATGGGCTGCCCACTTTGAGAAATATTAGCAATTTCTACGTACTCAGAAGCTTCTAAGGCGGTTAAGACATAATCAGCAACAGCCGTTTCGACCTGAGGATTCATGGTCAGGTTGTCATACCGCTCCAAAACCTCATCCCCACTGCGAACAATCACCGTGAAGTATTCGCCCGTATTAATGGGGGGGTCTGTATCCTCGTCAGCATCTTCAGCCAGTGGCTTTGGCTCACCTTCTAAAATGGTGACAATAATCCGTCCATTGCTTGAGGGGAGGGCTGGGGCTTCGCCTGCCTCTGGCAGTTTGAGGCTGAATAATAACGAGGGTTTGCCACCGGGTGTAAACAGCCGGCTGCCCGTTTCCTCAGCCGAGGGAGCCGTAGAACCGGGGAGTTTAGTGCCGATACTAACGACCCAGCAGCGTCCACCGCCATTGAGGAACCAGCCTTGAACGGCAAAGGGGAGATAGGCATTGTAGTCGGTGTAGCCATCAGAACCAGGCTTGGCAAACATTTCCAAATATTGGCTCCAATTGGTGACCAACATCGGCTTAAACAATTCCGCATCGCCCCGCACATCTTCGGTGAACCCAACAAACCCAGCCACACTTAAACTGACACCTTCAATCGGGCGACTCCCCCGGTCTACCTCTTCAACGTAGACACCCGGAGCAAAATAGTCTAGAGCCATGAGTAACCGTCCTTTATGTAGAAATCAAAGCCTGGAACTGACGTAGTAGATCGCGAACTTTCGGGATTGAGCGATCGCTCTGTGAGATCGCCCAATGACGGCACCAATTAGACTGATCCGGAGTTGCCGCCTTACATTAAGTTAAGATTGTTCAGTTTTGAGGACTAATTCTTTCCAGATACCCCTCTAAAGGTAGTTGGCAGATGACGAGATTTTTTTAGTCGTTTCGATTTTGAAGTATGTCTAGGCTGGATACCAAGAATCATTCATATTTTTTATTTATTTCCGAAGAAATAAATTGATTCAGTTCTTATAACGTCATAACAATTCAAAGCAATGTATCAGAAAACATGAAACTGTAAATATATTTATCTGTTCATGTCATTTTTTGTGCAACCGTAAAAGTTGTTGCGGTGACGATCGTTGTTCCATCTTGTTAAGGAAAGCCAAATAACACGGGTTGGGCAACCGTTGTGGGCTAGATTGAGGGGATTGTTTATCCTCTCTGTGTCCTGTGAGTAACTACCTGGCTGTTGCCACTGTCACTGCAACGTTGCAACGGATGCTTCAGTCAGTTGTGCAGATTGATGTGGATGGTGCCCGCGTAACGACTGTGCAACCGGGGCAAATTGGTAGAGGCACACCAGAGACAGGAATCAATCTATTTCTGTATCAAGTTTCGCGCAATCCGGCGTTGAAAAACTCCGATATGCTGTCTGCCCGGTCTAAAGGCAATCCGGTAAAGCGCCAATCGGTGATTGATTTGTATTACATCATTAGCTGCTACGGCAATGAGGGGGAATTAGAACCGCAGCGATTGTTAGGCAGTGTAATTCGGACGTTTAGCGATCGCTCTACCTTAACGGCAGAGGCAATTCAAGAAACCATTGCCGACTCCCGGTTTCGGTTTCTCGCCGAATCGGATTTGGCAGGACAGGTGCAACAAGTGTCAATTACCCCGATGGATTTGAGTTTGGATGACTTATCGAAAGTATGGTCTACGTTTTTCCAAGCACCCTATTTGCTGTCGATTACGTACAAGATCACAATGGTCACGATTGAGGGGGAAGAGTCGCTCAGAAAAGCGTTACCTGTGCGAGATCGCAGCTTTGGCGGCATTGCGCCCTTCCCGTACCAACCCGTCGTCGATCGGGTCGTGTCTGAGGCTGGTCCCCTAGAGCCAATTCTCGCCACCAGTACCCTCCTGATCTCCGGTAAACAGTTTCAGGGTCAAACGACGCAAGTTCGCATTGCTGGGTTTGACTTTACCCCCACCACCGTGAGTGATACTCAAATTACGCTGGCGCTACCGACCCTCCCGATTGATGGGTTACGAGCCGGTGTCCAGGGTGTCCAAGTGGTTCATCGGCGATCGAGAAGTACCGTGTACACGGACCCCTCTGGTAGACATCCCAGCGATCAGCAGGTGTTATCGAATGCCGTGCCCATGATTCTGCGTCCAACCATTCAGCAGATTCAGGTAGCGAATGTGCAAGGGCAAGGAGATGAGTTGCGCTCGGCAACACTGACCGTAGAAGTGGATGTGATGGTGGGGGTGAAACAGCGGGTGGTATTGGTGATGAATGAGTGGTCAATTGATCATCCCATGGGGTATCAATTTGAAGCGGATTTGCGTCAGGGGGAGACAACCGCGATCGCGGTGTCCGTTTATGGGGTCAAACCGAGCGAGTATTTGGTGCGGTTACAGATTGATGGTGCTGAAAGTCTCCTCAGTATTGATAGCGATCCAACTAGTCCTACAGTCAATTGGTATGCCAGCCCGAGAGTGAGCATTGATTAAAGGTGAGCAGCTAGGAATCACAGGGAGAAATCAGCCAATGAGTAATCAGGATGAGATAGAACAACGATTAAATTTGGAACTGGAAATGATTAGCATCAATCAATTGCATGAGCTAGGGAATCAAGCGATTCAAATGGGGCTAATTGCAGGTCATGGGTATCGGGGAGGGCAGTACGAAATTCTGCGCCAAGGCGAGTTCATACTGCTGCCCCCGAATGAAGCGGAACAGTATCTCAGAGACTTGATCAATCAAGCATCCTCTTGATCCTATGACCTCTTCTCCTGCCATCACCCCGACCACGGCGACCCCTTCCCTAGCCGATGCGATCGCCTATATCCGCCAACGACTGCAACACTATACCTCCCCCGAGCCGGTTACTCTACCCTCTCCACTTTCCTTACCCCTGCCTGCCTCCCTGGCTCAACTCTGCCACCAGTTCCGCCTGTCTCCGTTTGAGCGCGATATTCTATTGCTCTGTGCTGGGATAGAACTGGATGCTGACTTTGCCCCCTTATGTGCGATCGCTCAAGCCGATGCCCAGCGACCTTATGCCACATTTAGTTTGGCATTGGTCGTGTTGCCGGAAGCTCATTGGCATGCCTTTACCCCGCAAGCCGCTTTACGACGATGGCGATTAGTGGAAGTGGGGGCAGGTAACGCCCTTACCAGCAGTCCCCTGCGCCTGGATGAACAAATTCTGCACTATTTGATGGGGGATATTCACTTAAATCAGCATCTGGTACAACTCGGAGCGATCGCCCCACCCAATACACCACTCGTTTCCTCTCATCTACAGTTGGCTGAACAACTGGCTAATACCTGGTATCTCGCTGCCCAAAGTAACTCTACCCTGCCGATCCTGCAACTATGCAGCAAAGATCCCACCAGCCAACGGGCGATCGCGGCAGCCGCCTGTGCCCAACTTAACTTGAAGCCTTATTTAGTCTCGGTAACGACTCTACCAACCGATAGCCCTACCCTGCTACAGGTGCAATGTCTGTGGGAACGGGAATATTGGCTGAATCGCGTCGCAGTCTTACTGGAATGGGATGAGCTGTCACCCACTGATCCGAAATTACCCGCTGCGATCGCCCAATTCATCGACCTAACGCCAACCCCGATCATCCTGCTTACCCAAACCCGGCAGCGCCAGCATCATCGTCCCTTAGTCACGTTTGAAGCTAGTAGCCCCACCAAAGCCGAACAACGATCGCTGTGGGAAACGGCACTCAATCCGATCGCCCCCACCCTGAACGGCCAAATTGAACATCTGGTCTCCCATTTTAACTTCAGTGCCGCTGCCATTCACGCGGCCAGCCTCAAACTGCATATCCATACCACCCATGAGACCGCACCTGCTCATACCCAACTCTGGCAGATTTGTCGGACTCAATCTCGCCCCCGGTTAGATGAGCTAGCGCAACGGATTGAAGCCAGCGTCACCTGGGAGGATCTGGTACTCCCCGAGCAAGAACGGCAGGTGTTACGGGATGTGGCAATTCAACTCAAGCATCGGACTCAGGTGTATGAACAGTGGGGCTTTGGCGATCGTGGTCAACGCGGGCTAGGCATTAGCGCCCTGTTTGCCGGAGCCAGTGGCACAGGTAAAACGCTGGCTGCCGAAGTGTTGGCGAATGAATTGCAGTTAGATTTATATCGGATTGATTTGAGTGCCGTTGTCAGCAAGTACATTGGCGAAACCGAGAAAAACTTAGGTCGCGTGTTTGATGCGGCTGATGTCAGTGGGGTAATTTTGTTGTTCGATGAAGCCGATTCTCTATTTGGCAAACGATCGGAGGTGAAGGACTCCCACGATCGCTACGCCAATATGGAAGTTAGCTATCTCCTGCAACGGATGGAAGCCTATCGCGGTTTAGCGATTCTGACGACGAATTTGAAAGGCTCGATCGACCAGGCATTTCTGCGCCGAATTCGCTTCATTGTGCAATTCCCCTTCCCAGATGCCACTCAACGCGCCGAAATCTGGAGACGCGTATTCCCCAAACAAACGCCCACTCAAGACTTAGATCCCGTCAAACTAGCTAAACTCAACATTGCTGGAGGCAACATTCGCAACATTGCCCTAAATGCCGCCTTTATTGCTGCTGCCGACAACCAACCGATTCAAATGACGCACCTGTTGCAAGCCGCTCGTAGCGAATACGTCAAATTGGAACGCCCCCTTACCGATGCCGAAGTCAAGGGGTGGGTGGGCTAAAGCGATCTGATACATTTCGTAATTTGTTCCTCTCTAAAAAATCAGCCATACTGACTTCAGAATGATTTAATCTCTTGACTGCGTTGGAGACTTCCCTATGGCTTCGCGATCGCGCCTGCGCAAAAAAGTGGCTCCCGAATTTACGCCAGCTCCGACCCAGAATGTGGTGCAATCGCGACCTTTCGCTCCATCCACCCAAGCCAACCCTACTCCGACGATTGCCGATGTCCAGGCTCAGCTAGACCATGCTCAACACTTCGGGCATCATCTCGCCAACTATGCTCAGCCTCAGTCTACTCCTATCATCCAAACCAAACTCACGATCGGTGCTCCCGGAGACAAGTACGAACAGGAAGCCGATCGGGTAGCAGGACAAGTCGTACAACAATTGCACTCACCCCAAGTAGAGTCACCTCATGGGCAGCGATCGGTGCAACGAGAATCAGCACCGGAAGAAGACGAACTCCAGATGCAACCCTTGGCAGATCAAATCCAACGGGAGGAGATGCCCGAAGAAGATGAACTGCAAATGAAACCGATGTTGCAACTGCAAGGGGGCGGAGCCGTTGCCGCTACAACTGAATTAGAAAGTGCGATTCAGCAATCCCGTAGCAGTGGACAACCGTTGGCAGAATCCATCCGTCAACCGATGGAACACGCCTTTGGCGGAGTTGATTTTAGTGGCGTCAAAGTCCACACGGATGCTCAGTCCGATCAGTTAAATCGCTCCATCCAGGCAAAAGCTTTTACCAATGGGCAAGATGTCTTCTTTCGCCAAGGAGCCTACCAGCCAGAGAACCGAGGGGGTCAGCAACTACTTGCTCATGAGTTGACCCACGTAGTTCAGCAAACGAATGGGCAAGTAAAACGATTATTGCAACCCTCGGTCGTCAAAACACCTTCAGCCCTAGTGGATGATGAGGTACACCAAGCTAAAGACTCGACGCCAGAGACCAAACACGCCATAGCCTCTACAGTTATCCAGCGAGAATGGGAATCTTCATCCGAAGATTCCAATATTCAGGTATCAAATGACTACGAAAGTAAAGGATTTGTCTGGTACTACAACCAGCAGACCCAAATGATGTTCTATAAAACGTTGCCCAACCTATTGAAAACTGTCAAGGATAAGCAACATAGGACACAGATCGAGCAGTATGCAGGAACTCCCCATACCTATCAGCAATGGCTGGAGTATGGTTGGGGATCGCAAGGACAGTCACAACCTATATCTCCACCAGTGGAGCAGAAAGAACCGAAAACACCAAAAGACTACAGTGGTGTTACGGCTGGAGTAGAGCAGGAAATCACTGCCGGTGGTTTTAAGGTTAATACGGTGGCCAGAGGTCGGTTAGGTAAGGTCGTCCGAATCGGTGGAGATCAGGGAACGTTAGTCGAATTTGAGACGGACATGGCAAGCAGTACGGAAAAGGATGTATATACGCTCGAATTTAAGACTACACCATGCTCCTTAGACGACCCAGAAGGTTTGCAACTCCGTAGCGCTGCCCAAAAATTCCTGGTTGCTGAGATTCGAGCTGCCGCAGGAAAGGGGAAAGGTCAACTAAAGAACAAACCATCGGACACAGTTGAGCTTAAAGTTGATAGAGCCAACTTCGCTATCATAAATCCGAAATCTAAGATGAGTTTTGGCAATCAGCTCACAATGGGAGTCAAATCTACCGATCTGTTAGGAGCAGCGACGAAGGCTACTGGAGATTTCAAACCCAGTATGACGGATGTGACAATTAAAGATACTAAGAAAGAGGGTGAGCAATCTAAAGGAGATCAGGCGGCAAAGTTAATACTTATCGCAGCGAATTGGTTCAAATACCCACTCTCTGAGCCGTTAATGACAGCCTTCAAAGGGGCCAACAAAGAGAATGAGAATCAAGGTAAGGACGATGCAGCCGCTTGCTATAACCTGCTCGCTCAGTTAGTAATGTTCATGTCAGATCAGATGATGGAGATTGCCGCGAAGGCTGAGAAACAGTCAATCCAAAAGGGTACATCCTCAGAAAGCGAGAAACCACTACCTAAGACCGGAGAGGAACTTGGAAAAACTGTGATCAACGATGAAGGCTTTCCTATCCTTGATACATCATTGCCAATCTATAAGAATGCGTTTGGAACTTTGCCCAAGACATCCCCAATGCAGTGGCTAAAGGTTCTTCCGGGGGGATGGCAAACTATAGTTCGGCAGGCAGTAGGTACTCCCCCCAGCCAAAATAAAGCTCCTGCGAATGTCTATGCTTCTGTTTGGAAGTTTATCCAGCAAGGGCAGGCGCTCGCGGGACACCCAATTCCCCTTTTCACTATCCAGGGAGATAATGCTGTAGCATTTGAGTTTCGGAGCTTTCCCAGCACTGAAGAAAGTTTGAAAAATCTCAAATACACAGAGTGACAAGTATATAGACACTGAACCTTCGGCCGGCATAGGTTCAGAAAAAAGCTACTTACTGATTTCAGTGCGATCGCCACTCTGATCGGGTGCATTCTTGGTCACAATTTCTGTTCTCTGACAACTTCATCTTGGGAAATGCACTATCCATAATCTTGCTCTGATCATTCTTAACCGTGTGTTACCAAATTCCAGACCCAAGACGAGCTCTGGTGGCAAGGGCGATCGTTGACAATAGTAAAGGTATGAGATGTAAGAGAGGGGGCGATCTCGCCTCTCAAAGTATACAAATGTTGCCGTCAAGAACCTTAGATAAAAGTAACAAATCTGTATTTGCAACAAGTTTAAGTTGAGTCACCTCGTACACTACTGGATAGTGGTTTCCAATCTCTAGGGGGAATGTATGGGAGCACGATCGCACCTTCACAAACAAGTGTCTCCCAAATTAATATCAGCTCCTATCTAGTCCGATCGCTCCTCTAGACTACTTTTGTCAAAAAATACTTTGGGCGATCGCACGATACATCAGTAGACTTCGATATTTGCTGCAAAGCTTCAAGCATTTCTTATGAATGCTCGATCGTTTGTTGCAAAGCTTCCAGCATTTTCTATAAATGCTTATCCATTAGTTATAAAACCTCAAGCGTTTCTTATGAATGCTCGATCGTTTGTTGCAAAGCTTCCAGCATTTTCTATAAATGCTTATCCATTAGTTATAAAACCTCAAGCATTTCTTATGAATGCTCGATCGTTTGTTACTCGGCTTACAGCATTTCTAGCTTGAGTACAAATCCACATTAGTTTGGTTGGATGCTTGGTAACTCACGTTAAAGTGATCGTGACTCTAGGTCTAATCGTTATTGGTTCTCAAGGACGATCGCTAACTGATCTCAGCTCATCGGTGGCAATAGGATGAGTCTAAGTAGGTTAGATGTGATTGGGATTGAGCAGCACGTTCAGTCACTTGGTCACCCATGATGCGATTACTGAGCTAATTGATACCTTGAGAGAGCTCACTATCGTTAGCTTGACCGTGAGACCGCCCCTTCCAGACAATGCAGTCAGAAATGCTAATGTTCTGGTCAAGATTTTTAGACAAACGTAAAAATTCGCTCTTAGTAGTGAATTCAGGATGAGTTCGCCCATACACTGCTAAACAGGGTTTTCTACTGAGCAGGGTAAAAGGGTTATGGGAACGCGATCGCACGGTCAAGCAAAATCGCCTTCAGAATCCAGCGCTACTCCTCCTCAAACTACTCTGCAACCGCATTCTTTTAACCAGCCTGCTCCAGCTGAGTCAGTTCCTACGCTGGAAGATCTACACATCCAGTTGGAACAGGCCCAACGCGGCGGGCATCATCTGAGCAATTTCGCCGCCGCTCAGCCGGAACCTCCACCTCCTAATATCCAAACCAAACTCGCTATTGGGGCTCCCGGCGACAAGTACGAACAGGAAGCCGATCGGGTCGCTCAACAAGTGGTGCAACAGATCAAAGTACCCAAGTTCGATCGCCCCCAGTCTGGGCAAGTAGTCCAACAAGAACCAATTGCCAAGCACCATGATTTGCAACTCAAGCCTGTACTCCAACGGGAGGATGAGCAGGAGGAAGATGAGTTGCAGCGATCGATGTATCCAGGAGAGCGGTTATTAACCACTAGTGAATCCCTAGGGATGTCACAGTTTCACCCGGAAGTACCGCAGAAGACCTATGATCTGCAACTGAAGCCAATGCCGCAAGCAGAATGTTTAGCTAAGGCGAGCGAAGCATCTCAGTGGGCAGCACAACTAGCGGATACGATGGTTCAGACCCAGATTGAATCACTCGCAGTAGGCGATCGTCCTCACAGCACAGATTTGCAAATGAAGCCCCTACCAACCTCGCTCCAGCGAGAGGCGATCGATGAGGAAGAAGAGTTGCAAATGAAACCCGCTCGATCTCGGGGTGTTATGGTGGGTGATGCGTCTACCGATTTAGAGTCCGCCATTAACAGCGCCAGAGGTAGTGGACAACCCTTAGATCCTGGACTTCAACAGCAGATGGGGCAGGCGATGGGAGCCGATTTTCGGGGGGTGACAGTGCATACGGATGCCACCGCCGATCGCCTTAACCAATCGATCCAGGCAAAAGCCTTCACCACGGGGCAAGATATTTTCTTTAGAGGCGGAGCCTACAACCCAGGCAGCCGTGATGGGCAGGAGTTGATTGCCCATGAGCTGACCCATGTAGTGCAGCAACAACAATCAAAGATACAAAGGCAAGACACAGCCTTAGAAACCGCTAAAAAAAGACACATAGCAGATATAGATGAATCCCAAAAAGATAGACGTGGAAAACTTGACGGAGCATTCAAGGAAAAAAACTTTTTCGGAATGAAGTCTGTGTCTTTTAAGAAAGTAGCGGATTTGCTTTATGGGCTTGTTGGACTTGAGCAGAAAGAAAAAGAAGCTCTTAATCAAAACATAAAAAAAACATTTGGAGATGGCTCTTGGAAAACAAAATATCTAGCTTCCATTGTTGAAAAAGGGCAACCATCACGAACGATGAAACTCGCCTTAGCAATAGGATTAGTGACTGGAGATTCTGGTGATAAAAAAGAGGCATTAAGAATTATTGAAGAGAAGGAGTGGGAAACAAACGATCAAAAGGAATATAAGGACAACAAAAAGGCTATAGAAGATAAAATCAGGAGTACGTTTAACTTAGAAACATTAAGGCAGATTGAAAACTTTTTTGCTGCAAAAGAGAATCCAGTACTAGCAAAAGAAATAAACTATTTAGTTTCAATTATTAATCAGCGTTATCATCTAGCCCAAAAAACAAATGTCACAAAGTTGATTGATGGTGTTAAAGGCTGGATTGCTAAAGTCAGTCCACAGACTCGTCAACAAACCAAAGGTAACAAGGAAGTCAACAATGCGCTGGACAGACTCGAACTTAAACAGTGGGATAAAGACTATTTGATAGCCTTAATTAGCGGCAATTCTGTCAACCTAAAAACTGTCAACTTGAATAAAGAAGATGTAGACAAACCAGAAGAAGCTTGGAAATTAGAGCAGGAGTTTTTAACAGAAGACAAGAAGAAAGAGAGCCAAGACACGCAAAAGAAGGCATCTAACTTTGCAGCAGTTAACGACTTGCATGCTCTCTTAACGCGTGAGATAAGTAAGTTTAAGGGCGTTTTTTCGGATAGGCAAAGAAGAAAAGGCATTTTGGGACGTGGTCAATATAAACACACAAAGCTAACGACGCAAATTGCGGCCATGTCTGGAGAGCAGAAAAAACTATTTCTTGAAACTTCGCCACTAGACGAGTTGGAAAAGAAATTGCAAGAAGCTGGCTTTGAGGAAAAAGATGTCGCTGATATTAAGAAACAATTCAGCGTTGCTAATACAACTCCGGATCAAGAACTGGGTTCTAATTATCGGGATCTGGTAAAGCTGATTGGAGATCCTGGTGAATTTAAGAGCAGCAGCTTTCCCAAAAAGGCATTTAGTATTATCGCTCGCTTAACCCAAGATGAGCTTTATCAGGTAAGAAGTGATGCCGACGTTTGGAAGAATTTAAAGAACAAATGTGAAAAAGGAGATAAAGGGCCTAGTATTTTAGGCGTATTTGGGCTGAGCAAATGGAGCGATGAACTTAAAAAAGATGGCAATGAAAAAGATAACAAGGGTGAATATAACCCAAGTCACTGGGCAACTTTAATCAATTATGCCATTGATAAGCATACCAATATCGCTGGTGACGTGAACCTTCTTACCATTAAATCGGGTCACCTGGCTGAGCTAATGCAACACGCTCAAACAGCTGGGAAAAAGGTTGTTGCCAGCCAAAATTTGAACAAAGGCTTTAAAGAATTCACTGACAAAGTTTGGCAAGATGTTACTGATAGACATAAAGCCTATCTCAAGGGTTCAAGTCGGCGTGAAGCAGTTCATTATTTAAAAGAACTGAGTCTGAAGTTTGAGGGAGGAACAGAAATTAAAGCTGAAGACCGGATTGACTTGGCAATGCGATGGGGCAAAACCCATGAGCAAGAAATTACTCGTATCATTGAAGACAGTTCCGGTGAGCAGTTAAAAGGTTTATCCAATTTTGATGACTTTTCTGGCAAATGGAAGATTAGAGGAGATGGCTACAACGAGTTAAGTGCTCTTCAAAAAGAATTGAAAAAAGCGAAAGAAAATAGCGATCAAAAGGCTATCACAGACAAAGAAAAAGGTATACAAGCAAAAAATGATGAAATTAAGAAAAACAATAAAGAAATAGATAATTTTATCATTGACCTCAAGCCAAATATCCTGAACAAACTTGAGCAGGAATTAGGAGATTTGGTACTGACTCCAACGGGAGATAAGCGCAATAAGACTTTAGTAGGGGTTGTATCTAAGGCGCGGCGGAAGTTGGCAGAGGCGCTCTCTAAAGACAAAGAGGTGTTTAAGCTCGACGGTTTGACTGAGTCTGAAAAAAAGGTCATGCAAGAGCGCATCAGAGCCCTTGCTTTGCTGGATGAAGAAGACCTGAGCCGCAAAGGGATTCAATGGAGTTCTCTCTCGGTTACCTCGCTGGAACAACAGGAGTCTGCTTGGGCTTATAAGGGAGCACATCGCGCTATGAGCCATGAGCTAGAGAAGAATCACAGTAAAGATGGGGGCTTCCGGTTTACAGGTGAGGACAAAGAGGATCGTAACAAAATTATTGAAACAAGAGTTACTGAGATCCAGACAGCAGAAGGAGAGTGGAAGACCCGCAAAGATGCCTTTGAAGCGCTGAAGGCAAAATACGATGGCAGAGTCAAACTGATCGTTGACATGGTACTGGGAGCGGTATTGGGTGTTGTCACAGGTTTCCTGACCGGAGGCGCATCTTGGCTGGTAGGGGCGCTGATCAAATTCAGTATGGCGCTAGCGCAGAAAACGCTCAGTGCTGGTGTGAGTTATGCATTGACGGGGGAAGGAATGACCAGAGCCCAACTTGGGCAACTCGTTGCCCAAACGCTTGTGGAAGGAGGGTTGGCAGTTGCTTCAGCCGCCTTTACTGAACATGTCACCAACCCAAATTGGGCAAAAGCAACCCTAGTGGGCGATGATAGCAAGCTTGGACAAAGTTGGTATAAGCAAGGTGGGATCTTTACAAGTAAGGGAGTAGCATCTGAGGCCGGGAAAACTGCTGCAGAAGGGATGGTCAGTAAAATTCTGTTCGAGGCACCTGCGACTCTGTATCAAGATCTGGCCACCAAGGAAGAAGTGCTTAAGGAGTTAAGACATGATCCTGGCAAGACAATGGGTTCATATTTTGTAGATATGGGAAGAGATGCCATCCTAACTTTTGTTAAAACAACACTTGGGGAAACAATCAAAGATCAGTGGACAGAAAAGAGTAAGAGGCAGGACGAGGGCCGACTGAGGAAAGACTGGCACGACAAGATAGAGGCAGAGAAGAGTACTAAACAAGCACAAGACTTACTGAATCTGACACCGGAGCAAATTGTCAAGGTGGATTCAGAGGCTGCCAAAGCACAGAACCAGTTAAACACAGCCCAGGCTTCGGTAGCACAAGCACAGACAGAGGCAGAACGTGCTACGGCAACTGCTTCAGTAAGACAAGCACAAGACCAGTTAAACACAGCCCAGGCTTCAGTGACACAAGCACAGGACCAGTTAAACACAGCCCAGGCTTCAGTGACACAAGCACAGGACCAGTTAAACGCAGCAAATCAGAACAAAACAACAGTCGAGAAGTATCGGCAGGCAGTACAGGATACAGCACTATCCAAAGACGCTGTGGATAAACTTACTGCATCTCCTCAGTATGACTGGAGCAAACAGAATGAGAATCAGAACCGTGGGCTAAACGAAGCGTTCCGTTCAACATTTGAACCTAGACAACTTGGAGATACCGCTGCTGATAAGGGAAAAGACATTGCGATCGATGCGGCAGCTTCACCCGTAAAACAGGAAAAATTTGCGATCGCAGATATTAAAGTATCTGAAGCTATGAATTGGACTTCATCCCAAGCTCCTAGCGAGAAAGCGCAATATGGTAAATCCAAATTTGATGCTCAAATGAAGAAAAAAATATTTGAGAATGCAATGAAGCATAAAAATATATCTGATTTTTCTACATTTAAAAATGAATTTACAAGTGCAGTAAATACAGAGTTAAAACAGAAAAAGAGTAAGCTAGAAAATGACATAAAAGTTATACAAGAAGCTAAGGACAAGGACTCCAATATTGATAGTATTGGCGAATTCTTTAACAAATTAGAGCAGCAAAGAAGCAAATTGGAGAGTCAAGATATTAAAGAAAAGGAGATAGAAGATATTCAGCAAAAAATCAAAACCTTTGATAATGAGACAAAAAAAATTGATGAAAAAATCAAAAAATTTAATGAAAGTGAAACTGACTCATTGAAAAATCAGATTAAAAACTTGCTTGCGTTAGTAAGAGGTGACACACAAGGAAATTGGAATTCTATACAATCAAAATACGAAGAGGCAAAGAAGGAAATTACTGAAACTATTCCCAATGAGATAACCAAAACTGAAATAAAACTCAAGGAAAGTTTTGAAAAATATAAGAAAGAGTCGAGTGAAAACCTTAATAATAAATCTTCTGAATTAAAGAAAATCGCTTCAGATTTTCCTGAAAATAAGAAAGAAGTTGAACGCTATCAATTGGCTATAAGTAGTAAGTATGAAGAATTGCAAGAGAAGATTGCTAAAGCAGATAACACAGAAGAATGGTGGACCAGTTACACGGAAATATCAAATACTACTATACAAAGACTAACTGATGCTGAGAAATTGCTAGAAGAAGCGAACACAAGCTTAAATAAAAACAAAGAAAAGGTGAAATCAGCTCAAGGCGAATTAGAAAAACTACAGGAGGATCGAGGTAAACTTACCAACCTGGCTCCAAGGGATGGTGACTTTAAGACACAACTTAGTAATGCCAATCAATTTGATCAGATAATGAAATCCTTCCTCGAGAAGTACAAGGGAGGCTTTGCTGAAAATACTTATAGAGACAAAATAGAAAAAGCTAAAGAAAATATTGATAAATCCAAGTAATTATGGAAACTCAAATAACTGTGGCAGTGGGTAAACGGTTACGTCTGTACTTAGCCAGCCAGACTTTACCTATTGGGCAAAGCATTGCTGCCAATGCCTTAAAAGAGTGGCTAGAAGCTATGCCTACTGTTGGAGACTTTGCAGATGATCAGGATGCCAAACTTCAGACTTCCTTAACTGCCGATTTGCAACGGTTAACCTGGCGTTCTTCTGGCGAAACGGTTGGGTTCTTCCCCAAGATGCAGCGCTTTCTTGCCCATCGTTCGATTCCCAATGCGGCACGCACGTTATTGGCTCAAATTGGTGAGCAACTTCAACCAGCAACGGTGGGTATGTGGATCGAACTGATGCAGAAAAACCTTGATATTGGGTGTTTCTTCCCTGGGTCTCTACTGCTCAAGCAAGTCTTAGCCTATGCCAGTGTTGGTGAAACCAGAGAAACCTTACAAACCTGGACAAACCAGACCCACTGCAACCATTGCACTGAGTTTGGCTTATCTCTAGGGGCTGGTAACCGCATCCTGACGTTTCTGATCCCGCTCAGTGGCTCAACGGCGATAGAGCAATTAAATCTGGGACTAGAAGCATTTTCCACTTTCAAGTCACCCGCTTTACCCCAACAGGTCACAGACTTGTTAATTGCCAATGCCAAATTAGGTCTGTTGTTATCGGTCTGGCTGGGTCATGCAGGGTTAATAAAAATAGGGCTACTGATACCTCAACCAGATACTGAATTGATGCTACAGCTCTGTTCAATAAGCGGTAAAAACTATGATCAAGCTCTCGCTAAATTTGAAGGAAGCCTGGGTGTTCAGCAACCTACCTATATTGAATGCCAACAAATGGCAACAGGCTTCGGAGTTGAGTTACATTACGATATTGACTAACTGCGATCGTGGCTCTTGTGCGATTATCTCCGCTATATTCTCAGCTCAATTCTGAAAGCGACCACCAGGGATAAGTGCGATCGCTTCTGGTTAAGCAGGTGGGTGGGTCGAGAAAAGCGATCGGGCTGCTGGTCGAGAGGAGCGATTGGAGTCAGGTTTGTTCGCGGTGTACGATCGCGATTTACTCCCTGCTTTCCCACCCAAAAATCTGTATCATTGCAGTATTGCTCTATCTAAAAGAGATCCCTCTGCTCCACCCAAACAGCCTTTTCCCACTGCCGAACTGCCATGCAAATCACCCTGAGTGCCCAGCAAAGCAAAATTCTTGAACGCCTCTCGCAACAAGGTGGCTATGCCTCACTGGAAGATGCGATCGACACTGCACTTGTCCTGCTTGCCGAGGCGATTAGTCAACCAGACCCAGAAGCCAATCCAGACTACTTAGCCTGGGTTGAACAAACCCGTCTCAAGCTAGATGCAGGTATCCAGGCGGCAGAGCAAGGTGATGTTGTAGACGCAGATGACGTGCTGGCGCGACTCCGTCAAAAGGTCAACGCCGCCAAAACTGCCTCTGCATGAAAAACCTGCGAATTACCCTTCCAGCCAGTCAAGATCTCGACGAAATTTCCGACTATTTTTTGGCACAGAGCATTGATGCAGGCGATCGCTTTGTGGAAGCCTTCAACCAAAAATGCACCCAACTTGCTCGTTATCCCTACATTGGCAAATCCTACGCTTACCTTAGACCTGGCTTACGTGGATTATTACTGACAAATTACATCATCTTTTACCGGATGATAGACGATGATGTCGAAATCCTTCGAGTTCTCAACGGTTACCGTAATTTGCAGAATGTGTTTTCAGAATAGGGTCAAGCACCCACTACATCCTCAGCTCAATTCTGAAAGCGATCGCCGATAGGATCAGGGCGATCGCACTGGCGTTTCTGCACCTCTGCTATTTTCTTTTTCCTTAGGGAACCCTTAAGTTAAGGTCTTCAATCCAGTAGCCGATCTTAAAAGAGGAAATGAACATGAGGTATCTCCTGCACTATAGCGCGATCGCCTTGGGCGCTTTGGTGATCACAACCAATCCTATTTCAGCTCAAGATTTGTATGGATCCGTAGGAGAACGGTGGGCAAATGGGGCGAATTTTGAACAAATTGGCGACTTTGATTCGGCAATTTCAGAATATAGAGATGCATTGAACCAAAATATATCAATCACTAATCCAACACTCCGCGATTGCGCCAGACAAGGAACGATCGCGCGGCTCGAAGGCGCCACAGCCGGACAACACTATATTCAAAGCTATGGAAATAGCCCTGATTCAGTTAAGGCAGCTCAGCAAGCTTCCCAAGATCAATTCAGACAAGCAATGGATGCCTTTGATAAAAGTAGACCTGATCTCGCCAATAGCTGTCCTTAATGGCAGATGCTAATGCCGTGAGTCTTTAGTCGTATTGCCGGGAGCGATTCATCTCCTGATCGTTGGGATGGTCAGTGAACCATTCGTATGCATTGCATAGAGGGCGATCGCTCCCTTAAATTATCAGGCTAAAATCTGCAACTCATTTTTTATCTTTTAGAAGGGAATAAACAATGCCTCTATTGTCTTCTTTGCAGAGATAGCCTTAGGGAGACCTTAATTAAACCTGTAAGTTCTTTAATATCCTCTCAATTTGGGGATATAAAGAGAAAAATTAGGGTGTTCACCAATGGAAGTAACCGAAGTTGCAGCGACTCCCCAATCTGTTGTCTTAGAAGACAAACAACGCTTCTCCCAATCCATGCTTTGGCAACTTCAGCGCCACTTCTTTGAGCAACAGGGCATTCAGGCTTGGCGTCAGGGCACAGTTCCCCACTACATCACCAGCAATCCCCATATTGCCAATGCCTACGCTCAAGTAGTCCTAGGGTTTCTCCGAGATTGCCACGCCATCCCCAAACGCAAGAATTCTGAGATTCCCGCCCTTGATCCCAGCCAACCGATTTATATCCTGGAATTGGGTTCTGGCTCGGGTCGCTTCGCCTATCACTTCCTCAAGAAATTTCACGCCTCCTACACCCAATCCTCGCTCAGTCAAACACCAGTCAAATACATTCTCACGGACTTCACAGAACAGAATCTCAACTATTGGAAAGCCCACCCATCCCTACAACCCTATTTGGAAACTGGTCTGCTGGATTTTGCCCGCTTTGATGCCGAAACCGATCAGAGCATTACCCTCAGTCAATCAGGAGACACCCTCAGTCCTGAGAGTTTAAGCAATCCCTTGATTGTAATTGCCAATTATGTTCTGGATACGATTCCCCAAGATCTGTTTTTGATTGAAAATGGACAGATTTCTGAGAGCCTGGTGACGCTCACATCATCGCAAGCAGAACCGAACCTCAACGATCCTGAACTACTGACACGACTTGAAATCAACTATACCCAACAAACCATCAATAGCGATTTCTACGACCATGATGGGTTCAATCAATTGCTGAAAGACTACCAGCAAACCCTGACTGACACTTACCTGCTATTCCCCCATGTCGCCTTGCGGTGTCTCAACCAGCTGCGTCAGTGGTGTGGCGATCGCCTCCTGTTTCTATCCGGTGATAAAGGCTATAGCCGCGAAGAAGACTTACTATTTCGGAGTGAACCGGGGATTACCCTGCACGGCAGCTTTTCGCTGATGGTCAACTACCACGCGATCGGGCAATACGTGCAACAACAGGGCGGCGTTTATCTCACTACCCCGCACCGTCACACCAGTCTCAACATTTGTGCAGCTATCTTCGGCGCACATCCACAAAATCATCCCGAAACTCATCTGGCCTTTACCCAAGCGATCGTGCAGAACAGCCCAGATGACTTCTTTGCCTTAAAGAAGGTAATTGAAAGTCATTACGATACCCTCTCTGCTGAACAAATCCTGTCTTACTTGCGGTTAAGTGGTTGGGATGCCGCTACATTCCTCGACTGTTTCCCCGCCATTATGGAGCACCTGGAACAGTTACCTTCATCGCTCCAGGAAGAACTGTTTTGGGCAGTGCAAAATATCTGGGAACTGTACTATCCGATCGAGGAACAGCGCGATTTAGCCTTTTATCTGGGGATGTTGCTCTACAGCATGGAATATTTTCCCGAAGCCTTAGAGTACCTACAACAGTCCCGCCGCATCTATGGCGATGACCCCAATACCATCTACAACATGGGCATGTGTCACTATCGCTTACGCCAACTCGATCAAGCGATGGCATGCATGACTCAAACCCTCAAACTGAAGCCAGAATTTGAGCCTGCAAAAGCAATGCGAATCAAAATCAAGTCAGAGTCCCATCGCTTGCATAAACTGGCTTAAAACAAGTCACATTTTCCAAGGCAATGCGTAGAGTACCATTAGCCACTTTACTTCAGTCATTTGCTGGACAATAATCTCAGTACAATCGTTCCGCAACAGACTCTGATTGGCGAATGCGACTACTTCAGTCAAGAATCTTGGACAAACGTAACAGATTTGTGATTTGCAGCCAGTTTAAGTTGAGTCACCTCATACACTACTGAATAGTGGTTTTCAATAGTTAGGGGAATGTATGGGGACGCGAGCAAACGATTTAGCAAAATCGGTTTCGGATCTCACGGCTGCTGTCCCTCAAACAACCCTACAACCACGCCCTTTTGCCCAGCCCACAGCAGAGCCAAAACCCACTCTTGAGGCTATCCAAGCTCAGCTAGAACACGCCCAGCAATTCGGGCATCATCTCGCTAACTTTGCTGCGTCTCAGCCTGAACCCCCACCTTCTACTATTCAGCCTAAACTGACGATCGGTGCACCGGAAGACAAGTACGAACAGGAAGCCGATCGGGTCGCACAACAGGTGGTGCAGCAAATCAAGGTACCCCAGCTAGAACGTCCCCAGCCCGGACGAGTTGTGCCTCAGGAATCGAGTCTGAAGAGCCACGACCTACACCTGAAGCCAATGGTGCAGAGAGAAGAATTGTCTAAGGAGGACGAAAACCTTCAGGCAAAACCGGACATTCTGCAATGGGAAAAACCGCCAGACGCAGAGAATCTTAAGCCGCCGGTTGAATCAATCCTGATTGGCGATCGCTCCCACAGCACCGATTTGCAGATGAAGCCATTGCCACCCACCAGGCAACAAGAGGCGATCGATCATGAGCCGCTGTTAGAAAGTCAGCAACAGCAAGCCGTAGTTCCTATCAATCAGTCAGGCAGCTCATCGAGAGTTCAGCGACAACTAGAACCGATTGGTGGCAAAAGTTCAGGCTGGTTTAGACGAGGTAAGCGAGATACGCTCAATGAACTGACTACGAAATACAATGCAACAGATGTGGCTAAAGATAACTTTGAAGTCAAAGAAAACGCAGGTAGTCACGACAAAGCGCAAGAGGGGATGAACAATCTCTACAAGATTCAACAAACCGCTACTACTTGGCTTGAAACCATTAAAAACGGTAAATTAACTGAACAGCGTAAACAGAAGATTGACGAGATTGAAAAATGGTACTACCAAAAATTTATTTCTGAATACGATAGAGTCAATCAAATTCTGCTTCAAACAGCAAGTGACCCCAAAAGCTTACCAAAAGTTCCGAAGAAAACACTAGACATCTTTGCAGCCCATGAGGTCGAAAGCAAAGAGAGTCGAGATAAACGGGCAAACTCAGTGTCTGGGAGTGGGGCGAATGTCAAAGTGCAATGGGAAGTCGTTAAGAGTAATGAATATGTTATTACAAAAGACACACCAGCCTATCGAGTCGCTAACACAGACGACCCCAAGAAAATAACGTCCTACGATCCTAGGTCTGCACGGTCACTTCGGTCTAAGGATAAAACACCAAATACGAGCGAGATCATGTCCTATGGACATGTATACTTTGCATTTGACAAAAAGATCGCCAATCTTTACTCTCAATACCTTGCTGACGATCGAATTAAAGCGATGGGAACCTATACCTTAAAACCAGGTTATACATTTAAGCGAGATCCTGAGATACCAGAGGGCTTCCGATCTAGTACGAAGCTTCCTGAACCAGATAGCGTTCAAGTAATTAGTTGAGTTCAGTAATTTACTGAGCAAGGCTTCGGCACAATTGCCCCTTCAAGTTGCTCTTGTCAACGAATACAAATACTCCAATCAAGAATCTTGGACAAACGTAACAAATTTGTAATTTGCAGCCGGTTTAAGCTGAGTCACCTCATACACTACTGAATAGTGGTTTCCAAGAGTTAGGGGAATGTATGGGGACGCGATCGCACCATCAATCAAAATCGGCTCCAGAACCCACAACTGCGGCTCCTCAAAATACCCTGCAACCGCGCCCTTTTGCCCCACAAGCAGATTCAGCGCCGACTCTGGAAGATGTCCAATCGCAGTTGGAGCATACTCAACGCTTCGGACATCATTTATCAAACTTTGCCGCCTCTCAGCCCGAACCCCCACCTCCTGGTATTCAACCTAAACTCACGATCGGTGCTCCCGGCGATAAGTATGAACAGGAAGCCGATCGGGTCGCGCAACAGGTGGTACAGCAGATACAGATGCCTAAACCTTCGGCACCCCCGCTCGACTCAACCCAACCCACCTCAGCCGTGCAACGAGAATCTATGCCGATGCAGCACGACTTGCAATTAAAACCCCTGCTGCAACGGGAAGAGGTGACAGAGGAAGACGAATTGCAGATGAAACCTATCCTGCAACGAAAAACTGAAGCAGGTTCTGTAGACGCATCTACAGATCTAGAAAACTCCATTCAACAATCACGCGGTAGTGGACAACCCCTAGCAGACTCCATTCGTCAACCGATGGAACATGCTTTTGGCAATGTTGATTTTACTGGGGTGAAAGTTCACACCAATGCCAAATCGGATCAACTGAATCGCTCTATTCAGGCGCTCGCCTTCACTACCGGGCAAGACATTTTCTTTCGCCAGGGAGCATACCAGCCAGGGAGTTCTGGTGGACAGCAGCTCTTGGCACACGAATTGACTCATGTTGTGCAGCAAAATGGGGCAACCGTGCATCGACAACATAATAAGATTCAACGCCATGCTGGGCATTCGCATGAAGACGAAATTCAGCGTAGCTTCGATAACACAACTTCCCTATCAACAACCAGTTGTCAATGTTCTGGGTGTTCTACCATTCAGCGAACACCTCAAATTTTAGGGCAAACTCTTACAGAGGCGATTCAACGCCAAACTCATCATCAAGGCTGCCCTTGCTGTAACGGGGGACAACTAAAGCTCCAACGCAAGGAAGATAATGTGTCGCATGGGTCTCAATGTCCTTGCCCTCTCTGCAAAGGAAATATTCAAGCAAAGTTAGAGTACTCAAAAGTCGTGCAGCGACATGGAGGACACGAGCATGATGAAGAGCATCTTCAAGCTAAATTGCTGTCGATAGTCCAGCGCCAACCAATAGCCAGTCAGGTCTCAACCAATACTGACAACGTGATTCAGCGCCACAGCTCTCATGAACATTATTTGTTAGGCAATACAGACCCAGATGGGCTTGCGAGTATCCCTCTGATTCGAGAAGCGATCGCAGAGTATAACAGCAACTCTAAAATATTAGATTCGGAGGACTATAAAGAGCTCAAACAAAAGCGAGATGAAGCTAGACATACAATGAAACAGCATTTAGAACTATTAGAAAACTTTAGAAAGAACGCTAATTTTTTAGAAGATGAGAGCAACAGAGGTGGTAAAAAGACAGGCACCTTAGCGAAGAAAGAGGATGGTACTTGGGAGGTTCCATACATTTCAGTTCCTGTGAGAAAAGATGGTACTGACAAGCCTAGTAGTGACTCTGTTGTTTTATTGTATGGCGAAGTCAATACATTACCTGACTTTGTAGGCAATCCAGAAGCTCTTGCTAATACTGAGAAAAGTGCGATTGTCAGCCTAATCCAAGGAGTTCGACAGCGGGCCTACAGAAATCTCATTGTTTGGTATAACGAGATTGCCTTACCCGATGATAAGCAAGAGGATCAGTGGGAGGACAAAAGTAGAACTAAAAGTAAAGTTTTGAGAAGGGAAGGCAAAGGAGACGCAGAAGAATTTGAGTCAGCCCAAGGAGAACGGTATGTAAACAATAGTTTATTTGAAACGCAACAGCATGAAACCCAAACGATGAAAGGGCGTGATAGTTCAGAGAAAAGTGAAGCATTCTCTGCCACGCTAGAGCGCAATGCCTGTCACTTTGCCCCTTACAGTTGGGATGCTTGGCAAAAATATCATGAAGCAGCAATTAAATTAGCTACTGAATCCGCAGAAAAAATGCAACAGGCAGCGGATATGAGAGAGCTAGGTGGAGATGAATCTATCATCGCCGAATTAGAAGAAGAGGCTAGACAAGAGTCCAATCAAGCGATGCTGCAAAATGCTTTTGGAGAGCACTATTTGCAAGACTCATTTGCTTCTGGTCACTTAATAGACAAAACTTTTATTATGCAAAAGTTTGTGCAGTGGCTGGCTAACAAAGGGGATGATTTGGGTGGCGCACCAGATGCTAAAGCTCGTTGGGATATGACCAAGATGGTTGCTAATACAGGAGGATTAAAATCTGATCCACAAGCACTAGATAATGCCATGATTCGGGATCAGCTGAATTATACTGAATCAGCCGAACTGATTGGGATGAAACCAACAGGAGACATCACCTTTATGATGTGGTGGCGGGAAAAAGCGGCTAAGGACGGAAAAATGCAAACGGTTACGGTGCCAAAGCTGGTGGAATTTATTGAAAAGTCAGATTTTCCTTTTCCTGTATCCTCAGAAATTGCTCAACTTTGGCTAGAAGAACTTGTTAGCAAAGACCTTGTTGAAAAAGCGGAAGTTAAAAATGGAGATGACAAATATACTCTTGACAAGACCCAAATAAATGTTGTTAGTCAGGATACTGTCAAGATGAAGAGAAATAGACCTTATACTTCAGAGGTTTACAAGCCAGACTTTGCTACTGATAAGAAGTACGGGGAACAAAATCCTGAATATGAGAACTATTTAGAAGAACAGGCTTCTGAATTCAATATTCAAGCCTACAATGCATTTTTGAGTAACACTTATATCCAAGCTGTTACCAATGTATTCCATGATAAGTTCTGTCTAGAAGGGCTGGATGTAGTAGCTATCAATGGCACACATATAGGCAAAGTATATGGCGATCGCAGTATGTTGACAGCTGGTGCTCAAGGTGGAGTTAAATATGCGGCGGATACTTCAGAATTATCTAGAAATTCTCTATATAAAACTCTTAGCGGAGAGGCATTAAAAGCTGAAGAGGAAACGGCTCAAATTAGAAGTCGTTTCCCAGATAAGATCAAAGGTGGCAACGGTTTTGGGCAAGATCTTGCCCTAAAGAATTGGAATCTTAAACTCTTAATTGTTGATAACTTATTTGATTGGGCACTAACAAAAGCAGCCGCATCCGTCGGAGGAGTAGCCAAGATGACAGGAGCAAAAGGTATCTACAAGAAAAGTAAAGGGGGAGGCGCTTCTGGAGGAAATGCTATTAATGTTAAACTACCTGCTCATGCTAAGGAAGAGGGATTTTAATACAATTGGTTCCTCATATAAATAATGTCTGTTTTCTTAACTCGAACCTCGAGTTACTTATCCCATACTACATATGAGAAAAAACAGGCGATCGTAATAGCGGCAAGCGAAATCGATCGCCCGCAGCAATAGCGATCAAACAGCTATCGCTCTCGCCTTCTAACACAAGCAACAGGCGGGAGCGATCGCGGATTAGAAATCGTTTGCTTTAATTCTGGCTTTCGTCATCCAGGATTCCAACTTGTTTCTTGGCGGTAGTGAGGATCTGTTCCATCACGGTTTTACTGCTGTTGAGTACGGTCTTGCTGGTTTCAGCCGCAATATCCGATGGCGTACGGTCTTGAGTGCTTTCCTGAAACGTTGTCCACTGTTGTTTGGCTTGTTGTCCAGCTTGAGTCGTTTTGTTGCCCAGCCACGCGATCGCGACAATGCACCAACAGAACGCTAACCACAGGAGCACCATGGTTTCCTTCACCACTGAGAACAGCAGCCCGAGTCCTTGTCCCAGGGTTTCGGCTGTATCTTTCCTCAGCAAAATTCCCCGCAATTTATCCACCTGTTCGGTCAGGGGACGATTGCCATTGTCCACCCTCGGTGATGACGGAGTAGATGAATTCACAGTAGCGGGATTATTGATGACTGAATTAGACATTCGACCACCTACCTGATTGGTTAAACGTGGATAATGAATAGACCAGCGGGAACCTTAATTGAGTCAAACTGTTCTCAATTAAATTTGCTTGACAGAGTTATTATGTCTCTTGATCCTTAATTTGGATCCCTTTATCTTCCAGCAACATTTGTAACGCCTTCTGACGATTGCCACCATCGATCAGTTCTAAAATGGTTTTGGTTTTCACATCTCTGAGCTTGTTGCGATAAAGGGACGACACGCCAAGCAATAAAACACCTACTCCCAACACGGCATCATCCAGATTGCCTGCGACTGGAACAAAATCGGGAATCGCATCGATCGGGGAAATCAGATACGCTAGCCCCAAACAAGTATTAAAAAATCCCATCACATAGCCTTCGATGTTTCTGGGATCGAAGGTTGCCCAGGCGAGGCAATAGGTACAAAGAAACACAAATAATCGAAAAGCCAGATCAACATAGGATGCGATGTGCCCCACGGTTGCCCCGATCGGCTTCCAAACTTGCCACCAAGCCGCAGGCAAGGTTTTCGCTGGCGTCAGATGCAATAATTGTTTCAGCCAGGGAGTGTGATCAAATAAAAAGCCTAAAAACCCGGTGAGAAAATAGAGGGTGGCTAAAGCTAATAAAATCGCTGTTAAGGCTTTGGCGCCATCGTATTTTTTCCAATCGAACAATGTCCTCGGGAACCCTGGCAAGGTTTCTAGCTGGCAATGCTCCAACTGTAAACCAGTGGGTGAATTCCGCAAGGGTGGTTGCAGCGATTGCCTGGCTGGTTCAGGCGGTTGTTTGATCGGCCAACAGCCCGGATCAACCACTTGCGATCGTGGCTTAGTTGACCCAATCACCTGTCCCGAGGGTGTACGATGAATCATGGCAATTCCAAATACTTGAGCGAACGAACATCGTCGATGCTTTAGCGAACGAGCATAGTCGATGAACCAGAAAAAATTCAAGTTATCGACACAATTCGAGATCCTTAGGATCATAAATTGCCTCATTCAGCTCGAAAATTGCAGCTTCTGAAGTACAACCAAAATTTAGTGGATTAGTGCACTTTCAATGCTAATAGTTCTAAGCGCCTTATTTTCCCCTAACGAGACATAATTATGACCGAGTCATCTCATGTCGGAGAAGGAATTGCGTTTCCTTTGCGGCTCACAGTACAGGGCAACTTACAACTCAGTCCCGGTGATCGCAATCTAGAAGAATCCATTCAAATTATTCTGCGCACTCAACCGGGCGAGCGGGTATATCGTCCTGATTTTGGCTGCCGCTTGGCAGAACTCACCTTTGCGCCCATGAATACCCAAACCCTGCTGATGGTGCGCTTATATATTCGGGAAGCACTAGAACAATGGGAACCCCGGATTGTCATCGATGATATTCGTACCGAACCTGATCCGATGCAGGGACGAGTCGATGTAACGATTACCTATCACCCTAAGGAAAGCCACGATCGCCGCAGCTTAGTCTATCCGTTTTACCTGTTGCCACCAGGATAGAGGGCAAGATGAAAAAGTTTCATAAACACTTGTATCGAACTTAGAAGAATCATCATGAACTGGTATGATTCGTAACTGTTTAAAATTGACAGTCAAAGATCTATCGTTAGAGAGTTTTAACTAAATCTGAGTTTTTCTGTAATCCGTCTTCTCTCCTGCTAGGATGACGGGCATGGAATTTGATTTTTTGCCCAAATTACCGAAATCCAATCTGGACGATCGCAGCTTTAAAGATCTGGTTGATGAGTGCATCCTCCGGATTCCCCGTTATTGCCCAGAGTGGACAAACTATAACCCCAGCGATCCCGGCATGACGCTGGTGGAGTTATTCGCCTGGTTAACCGATCAAATGTTGCTGCGGTTTAACCAGGTGCCACGTCGTAACTTTGTGGTTTTTCTAGAAATGTTAGGAGTCCGGTTGCAGGCAGCCGCGCCAGCCCACACGGAACTCACCTTTTATCTCAGTGCCGAGTTACCCCAGGTCTATCAAATTGCGGCGGGCACGGAGGTAGCCACATTACGGACTGAAACCGAAGAAGCGATCGTGTTTAGCACCGATCAGCCTCTGACCATCGGTAAACCACGCATTACTCAATTCCTCACTGCTGAACGAGCCGACCTGCAACCCCAAGTGCTGCGCGATCGCCTGACCAACCTGTGGACACAACAAAACGATGGCAGTTGGGAAGGACGCGATCAATTAGTATTTGAAGAATTGCCCCAACCGGGTAACTGTTTTTATTTGGTGCTAGATCCAGAATCACCGATCGCAGGGAATGTGTTAGCTCTCAAATTGCGTGGTGAAGCAGCCACCTCCACGGGGATCAATCCTGACCATCCCCCCAGGCGGTGGGAGGCGTGGAATGGGCAGGAGTGGCAACCTGTCTTACTGCAAGAGGGCGATGATAGTACACGGGGATTTAGCTTTGATGATATTGGTCAGCCAGCTTTAAACCCGATTCAGGAAGCAGATGTGGTGCTGCATTTGCCCCTCCAATTCCCAGCCACTTACTTTGCTACCTATCACGGGCGTTGGTTGCGCTGTGTGTATACTCCTCCTGAAGGGCTGCAATCAGGTTATCTACGCTCACCCCGACTGATTGGCTTTGGCGTTCGGGCGATCGGGGGTACGGTCACAGCCAGTCAATGTACGTTGATTCATGATGAATTAATTGGCACCAGTGATGGTAATCCTGGACAAACCTTTCAACTTCAAAGTGGCTCTATTCTGCCCCGCCAACCCGGCGAACATTTACTGGTGATTCCAGCCAATGGCTTACCAGAAGTGTGGCAAGAAGTCACAGATTTTGCGGATTCTGGAGCCAACGATCGCCATTACACTCTCGACTCCCTCACGGGTGAGCTGCAATTTGGACCCTTAATCCGAGAACCAGCCCAACTACGCGAACAAGCGCAATTTCGCGCCCGAACTCAGGTGCAGGGAGAAAGCGCCTTGCAGGTGATGGATCAAGCACTGGCGCTACAAACGATGGAGCGGCAGTATGGCGCGGTTCCCCCGCGAGGTGCTTTGTTAAAAATGGTCGCTTATCGGACAGGAGGCGGACGCAAAGGCAACGTGCAACGCGGGACCCTTCAGATTCCCAAGACGGCTGTTCCCTATGTCGATCGAGTCACGAACCACATTGCGGCTTACAGTGGGGCAGATGCGGAATCACTGGAAGATGCCGTGATTCGAGTGCCGCGTTTGTTGCGCACCCGCGATCGGGCGGTGACTCCTGAAGATTTTGAAACCTTAACCCTCCAAGGGGGAGCCGGGGCAGTAGCTCGTACCTGTTGTTTACCACAGTCGGCTACTCATCCCACACCGGGAGTCGTGAATTTGTTAGTTGTGCCCCAAGCGAATACAGATGGAGTGCAGAGAGCAGAGGGCATTCATCCCAACCAGTTAAAACTCACTCAACCCTTGCAAGATCAAGTCCTAGCCTATCTTGATGAGCGTCGTCTATTAGGGGTAAATGTGCAGTTACAACAACCGAATTATGTCGGTGTTGCAGTCCAAGCAGAAGTAGGACTCGATCCCGAATACAATCATCCGCAAGCCCAGCAGGTGATTTTACGCAGTTTGCAGGTTGCCCTCTACCGATTTCTCAATCCCCTTACAGGGGGACATCAGGGCACTGGCTGGGCTTTTGGTTGCCCCGTCTATACCTCAGATATTGTAAAGTTGCTTCAGCAAACGGTGGGAGTGCGTTACCTGGGCGCGATTCTCTTGTTTGAACTGCGTCAGCAAGGAGATACCTGGGTGCGATCGCTGTCATCGCTAGGAATGGTTGATCCAGGGGCGCTAGGTCTGATTTGTTCCTGGGCTGATCATCGTCTGCGATCGAGCCACACTATTAGTTTGGTGGGCTAATGGTTCACTAGGCTGGCGGCTCATTCCTCGTTACGATGCTAACTTCTATCCCATTCGTTCTGCTGCTCGATGCTGTCTCCCCGTTCTAGCCAAGCCATTAGTTTGCGACTCACACCGATGCAAATTCCAGCCACGGTAACGGCTGATGTCAGCAAGCGATCGGGGCGTTGGCAACAAACAGATGATGCGGCAGTGTCCCGGCTCAGCCTGGTGCTGCGACCTGGGGAAGCCAGCGAAATGCTGGTACAAATTCGTAACCTGAGTGCCCATAGCCTGCAACTAGCCTTACAGGTGGAGGGAGATTTTCCCCCAACTTGGTGCCAGATTGGTACCGAGGGAGCCGAGGTGAGATCGGGGCAACAAACCGAAGCCGTTCTGTATTTTCAGTTAGCCGCAGATTTTTTTGAGCACCATCAAGCGCTCCGTCCTGGTGAGACCTTGAAGCTGAACTACCAAGGACGGTTGTTAGCAAAGACACAGGAACCAGAGACTGGACGCAGACAAGTAGAAACTGCCGATTTTCATCTCTGGGTGCGTCCGCATACCCTATATCCCACCTTTCTCCCAGCCATCTATGGAGAAATTGACTTCATTGGGCGGTTCCTCAAAATTTTTGAGCAGAGTTTTGAACCCTCTGTGCAGACCCTGGATGCATTGTGGGCGTACTTAGACCCCCTCACGACCCCCACAGCACTTTTACCATTTTTAGCCCATTGGGTCGGGTGGCAGCTAGTCCCCTATCTCAGTCTGGAGCGGCAACGATCGCTGATTCGGAATGCGATCACTATCTACCGTTGGCGAGGGACGCGGCGAGGGTTACGCCTGTACCTTCATCTGGCGACTGGGTTACCCCTGGATGAGCATTTACCCGAAGCCGAAAAACACATTAGCATTACCGAAGCCTTCCATCAGGGGTTTGTGGCTGGGGCTGCCCGATTGGGTGAAGATGCGATTTTAGGCGGAGGCAGACCATTTTACTTTAAGGTGCATTTACGCCTCGATCAGCCGAACCAAATTGATGAGGAGTTAGTCCGGAGCATTATCGAGCAGGAAAAGCCCGCCTTTTGCAACTATGACCTGTGGATCAGCACACCATCGACCAACGTTTTGGAGTCTGCATAATGCTGCAACCACCGTCTGCCCTACCGATCGAACCGTTTCAACGTCTGCGTGTTAGCGATGGCTTGTTGCTGACAGCAGAACGATGGCGAATTGCCCACGACTATCATCGCAAACGGCAGAATATTTATTATCAATCTCTCAATCAGGCAGGCATTGTCGCCGGCTTGGGGGTCTGTGTCACCGCAGCTCCGGAGACGATCGCCCAGGAACACCGAGATGGACGCTGGCTCCAAATTCAGCCGGGAGTCGCGATTGATGGGTTTGGCAATCCGATTGTAGTACCTGAACCAATTACCTTTCGCATTGCTTCTCCGGCTCCACTCGATGGAGAACTCATGGTGTATCTCACCCTGCGGTATGTCGATCCAGAGCGATTACAGGGATTGGGCGATCGCGATCTGGTTCAGGAAACCTTTCGAATTGATGAGATCACGCGGGTGCCCACCCCCAACGAAGTGGAACTGTGCCGCATCTGCTTGCCCCCTGGAGAGATCAATTTACGCCCAGCTCTAGATATCTGGCATCCAACAGTTAATAGTCTCGATCTACGCTTTCGACAAATTGCCCAAGCCCGCCCGGTACAGCAGGTGGCGATCGCTCAGGCTGTATCAGAGTCAGCTCCTTGGCTCGATGCAACAGTGACCGATCGATTGCAATCTTTGTTGCAATCCCTACCAGTTCTGTCACCTATGATGCAAGGAGATGTGCTGCCACCTCTGAATTTGACCCACTCAGACACACCGCTGCTACCCATTGATTTGCTGTACCTCACCTGGCGACAATTGTTGGCACTAACGGTCTCCGAAAAATTCGTCTTACAACGCTATGCAGCAGCTGGAACCGTACTACTGGTCGAAACAGGCACCCAAGAAGCGAGTATCGTAGAACTAAGTTTGATTCGCCAGCAATTGAAGGAGGCGATCGCCAGCGTTGCCAAAGCAACAGATAGTGCTGAAATGCGACGAGATTTAGCCACTGAATTAGCCGCTGTAGACATTGCTTTAAATGAACAACTCCAATCACTGATGACAACTCTGCAAGCCTGTGTTGCACCGCTAGGAATTACAGTAGATACTCCATCCCCCTTATCTCGCGAGCATCCGCTGCGCCATACCCCGTTTCTCTTTGCTCAGTTGCCTTGCATTGAGGGGTATCCAGTGCAACTATTCAATTGGGGAAGTCTCGTTTTATGTATTGGGTCTTTGTCCCAAGCGTGGGGTCTGGATGATGACCTGATTCTCCCCAGGGAGACCATTCGGACCGCACAAGAAATGGGAATTAATCTATTGCATTATTCGTGGCGACAACACCAACTGACTCAATTACAACAAGTCCCTGGGCTGTAATCAGTTACTCCTAGCTGTCTTCACCTCAACCCATACCATGAATACAAAGTTCTATAACTATGTTCAAAAAGCTTAGGTTGGGTCTAAAGTTTATTGTCATCTTAGCGATCGTTTTTGTCACATCAATGGTGCTGAGTGGCTTTTTATTTTCTGCTACGGCGCATCATCAAGCAGAGGAACAAGTGGCAGCCAATGCGACTATGCTGATGGAAATGGTAGATGCAGTGCGGAATTACACGAATGTTCAGGTTCAGCCGTTACTGATTGACCAAATTGACTCATCGCAAGAATTTATTCGCGAAGCGATTCCCTCCTATGCCGCACGGCAAAGCTTTGAGTTTTTGCGCAAACGGAAGCAATACAGTGACTATTTTTATAAGGATGCTGCCCTGAATCCTACTAATCCCCGCGATCAGGCCAACGAGTTTGAAACAGCTTTAGTTAGAGAGTTTCGGCAGAATCCCGACCTGAAGGAGCGATCGGGATTTAAGCAAGCGGAGGGCAAAACATTGTTTTATGTGGCACGTCCACTCAAAATTCAACAACGAAACTGCCTGCGCTGCCATAGTACACCAGATATGGCACCGAGAAGCCAACTGGCAACTTATGGTGCCAAGGGGGGCTTTGGTTGGGAGATGAACCAGATTGTCGCCGCACAAACCGTCTATGTCACGGGTGAAGAAGTATTTCAAAGTTATCAGCATCAGTTATTGCTAATGTTGGGCACGTTTGCTGGCATCTTTGCGCTGATGTTGCTGTTAATTAATCTCCTTCTACACCGCATGGTGATTCAGCCCCTGATCCCAATGGCGCGCATTACCCGCAAAATTAGTCTAGAGGAAAGTAGCACCGCCCTGAGTGAGGCTGCCGATTTGAGAAAACTGGATAAGGTTGCCCAGCGATCGGATGAGTTGGGGCAGTTGGCAGAGGTATTTCGCCAGATGACTAGTGTTATTTCCAATCGAGAACAGTCAATGCAACAGTTGGTGCAAAAACTAAGATATGAAACCGACAATGCGAAGCGGGCAATGGCAGCCGTCCGCTCCACGGGTGGGATGAATATTACAGAACTGATTCAACGATCGCGGAAATCACGCTCCCAGTCCACTCTTAGGAGCCAAACCGATTTAAAGAGTTTATTGCATTCCGTTCCAGCATTTCAGCAATTCAGTGAGGCAGAACTGGAACGGTTGATTCAATTAGGCTATGAGATTGAATTGCCCGCCCAAGACATTATCTGTCGGGAAGATGAGCTGGGAAATACTTTTTATATCATCCTCTCGGGTAGCGTGGAGTTTTATGTAGTTGCCCTCGATAAACATCTGCGGACTCAACATGCAGGTGCTTTCTTCGGCGAATTGGCATTATTGCTAGGGATGCCTCGGACAGCGACCGCTCGGACAGTGGAGCCGACAGTATTATTTGCCATCAATCAAGCGGGGTTACAAACTTTACTACAAGAATATAGTCATTTAGCAGAAACGATTACCCATCAATTAAATGCCTATAAAGCTGAAATAGAACACCGGAAAGACATCCTCCGTCGGCACGATCTCCTGCATGATGAGAAAACATTCTCACAAAACTTTTTAGGCTGGGCTCGCGATCGCATGCGTCAAGTTTTTGGAGTGTAACTCCATAGCTCTGCATCAGGTGCTGTTAGGGCTAGCGCACCGCACCTGGCTCATTGGGAAACGGCTTTCGCTTACTACTCTGCCTCAGGCTCACCATGCTCAAAAACCTGATCTCTACACAACTGTCTACGAAAGAACTCGCTTACCAACCAGGAGGCATGCCAGCGACGTTTGAGGTTGCCGTCGTGAATCAAAGTGAGCAATTTGCGGCATTTCAGCTAGAAATTCAGGCCGCAGGGATTGAAAGCAGTGACCCGGCTCATTGGTATGTCGTTTCACCCGATGTTTCCACGAAAAATCCCCCCGGCGATCGCACCCAATTTACAGTTCAGATTATTGATAACCCCAAACCAGGATTTGTGGGATTAATGAATTTGACGGTGCGAATTTTTTCGTTAGAGTTGCGGCAAGAAGAACGCCAGATCCTCCGCCTGATTTTGCAACCTGGCAACAGCCTGGTTCCACTCAAGCTGAATCTACCCATTCACGAATTTCGGGAAAAGCCAGAGACCCTGTTGGAGCTTCCCGTTGAAGTGGAAAATCCTGGATACACCACCTCAGAAGTAGTCGTGCGTTGTACGGGATTGCCGGTTAATTGGTTACCCGAGGGCAGCGAGCAACGCTTCCAAATTCGGTCTCAGGGCAGAGTCAAAACTAACTTTTTGTGTCACATTCCCAGTCTCTCGGAAACACCCAGTCAGACCTATGACTTTGTCATCACAGCCAGTCGTCCCAACGAACCAGCAATACAGGTGCTGGGGAGCATATTTGTATTACCCATGGGTCATATTGAGGTCGATTGCCCAACAAATCGGCTGCACATGCCTACCCGATACGGGTTGCCCAACTGGCGGGTCAATCAAGCGGTCTACCCAATTCACTTCATCAATCACAGCAATTTGTCTCGGCACATTGAACTGATCGTGGCCCCTGAAGAGCCACAGCCCCGTTGTCAGCTTCAGGTCGTGCCAGAACAGGTCAATTTACTCCTGAATCAAACCGCTCAACAGGACGTCATCGTAACTAAGCGACGGCATTGGTTGGGGCTCCCCAAAACCTGTTCATTTGAGGCGAAAGCTCGGGTAGCAGATGAGCAAATCGATGTGCAGGGGGACACGCAATTACTCCGATTAATTTTGCACCCAGTGTTGCCTCTGTGGGTGCAAGGATTAATAACACTGGCGTTTCTGGTTCTACTGTGGTGGCTATCTTGGCTCAATCCTGATAATCCCTGGTGGGGACATCAGGATGCGGTTAAATCAGTACAATTTAATGGCATTGGCGATCGTGCCATCAGTGGAGCCAATGACAAAAAGGTGCTTGGGTGGCAAACGGCTGGATTTGAAAATTTTTTGATTAATCAAGAGCTTGGGAAGATCGCTGAGGTTGACAAAGCCGTGCGAGTAGTGCGCTATCGCCCTGTGAACAATGATGCCATTGCGATCGGGTTAGAGAATGGGGAAATCCAATTATGGTCTTTGTTGCCCAGCTACCGCCAGTTGCAAACCTTGGTGAATCAACCTGACGATCGCGTGTTCGATCTGGTCTTCACCCTAGATTCCCGGACTCTATTCAGCGGTCATGGGAGCGGCTTGGTCGTGCAATGGGAATTAGGCTCAAATCTTGCCACGACTCAACCCACCATTCAGCGGCAAAAACAGGTGGGGTTTGCGGTGAATGCGGTGAAACTTGTGGGTGGCAACGATCGCTACCTCGCGATCGCCGGTCGATTCAACCAATTGGTGATCTGGGACTTACAGGAGGATAAGATCCGTTCCGTCAGTCATGGAGGCGGTGGCGAAGCCAGTTATATTCTCAGCCTCGCCGTGCCAACCAATCATCCTGATCTCCTTGCCAGCGCTGATAATCAGGGTACAATCAAAATCTGGAATTTACGCTCCTGCCTGACCAGTGATGTAGACTGCGAACTGGTTAATGAATGGCAACCTGACAAAACCATTCATAGTCTGGCATTCACTGCCGATGGCTGTTACCTCGCTAGTGGCGGACAGGATGGGCGTACCATGTTATGGGAGTTAGATGCTGATGGTAAGCCGCATAACCAAACCATGAAGGGTATTGAGATTGCCCGATCGCCCTCCTCAGTTAATGCCGTCGATGTAATTCGGCAAAAAGATGACATTCTAGTCATTAATGGTGGTGACAACGCCCAGGTAGAACTATATCGGAAGCGGAATGCCAGTCTGGATTGCCGATAACGGTAGAATACCAGGGGTAGGGCTGGGAGTAGAGTAGATAGTATGGTGGGTGAACGGCAGGAACCAGACTCGATCGCGAATTTAGAGCTACCTGGGCAGACAAGCAGTAGCGACCTTGTGAGCGTGAATGACCCGAACTCACAGGTTGTAGCTGTGAAACCCCTTGCTGTGATTCTGAGTGCTTCAGCCAAGGAAAGCATCACTCCAGGTTCGGTGTTGAGCTTGAGTGTGACAATTTCCAACAAGGGTAGGCAGAGTGCCATTATTGATGTGTCAATTGATGCGCGCTCTACAGTATTGCAGCAATGGTGTCTATCGAGTTACGAACGCCTTGCTCTGGGACCAGATCAAAGTGGAGAAGTGGTATTTCCCATTCGGGTACCGACCAATGCCCTACCTGGGATTTACCCCTATCAAATGATCGTGGATGCCCAAGAACACTATCCCGAAGACACCCCGATTCAATTTGTTCAGCAAATCCAAGTTTTACCCAGCACTCAGGATGTGGTTCACACCAGTGATCCCACATTTGTGTTGCAACCCATGACCACGCCTCAGACTCCTGCAATCATCCAGCCAGGTGGAGCCTTACCAGTCCAGGTTTTGGTCTACAATCGCAGCGATCGGGTGGATCGATTTCGGCTAGTGTGTACCGATCTACCTCCGACCTGGTTCTCAATTGTGTATCCACAGGGGGTTCAGGGATCGGGGTTAGTGGTGAATGCGGATAGTCTTAACCTGAATCCGGGAGAGCAAAGCCTGATTTCGCTCGTGTTTAACCCTCCCATTGATGCTCTGGCAGGAAGTTATATCCCAACGCTACGGTTGTATTCTGCCAATAATCCAGAGTTGGTGCTACTGGATTTGGTGTACTTGCAAGTTCCCCCGATTTACCTGCTACAGATCGAACTTCGCACGTTAATTAGTCGGGTACGGCAACAGCCTGGCATTTACCAGGTCCGGCTCAACAACCTGGGGAACACCCAGCGAGAGGTCGTGCTACACTGCCAAAACCTGGATGAAGAAGACCTGTGCACCTATACATTGGATCACACCCAAGTCCAGATGGCTCCCCGCGAATCTGTGGGGGTAGGCTTGCAAGTGCAACCGAAAAAATGGTGGCGACGACCACTATTTGGTGGTGGGCGAGTCTTGAACTTTAGCGTTGATTTGGCAGATACACGACAATTACCTTTGACCGTAGATAACCTACCTGGATTTTTGCTCTGGGAGTCACGCCCCTGGTGGCAGGTTTTACCCCTGGTGATATTGATAATTCTGGGCATTCTGGTGCTCGCTTATTGGCTTTGGTGGTGGTTAATTCGAGTGCCCCCCTCACCCCAAATCATGCAATTTTTTAGCGAAGACACCACCTACACTGCCACGAATGAAGATGTAGTACGCCTGGGCTGGCAAATCAGCGAACCCCAACGACTGCAATCTCTCAAAATTACCGGCTTATCCCCGGAAGGAGCTCCACTCACCCGACCTGAGGTGTATGACTGGAGTCAGGGTGTTCCCGCCGCTCTGCAAGCTTTTTGTACCCAAACGGTGACTCAGTTGGATTGTCGCAATGTGCGAACCAGTGCCCGTCAACCCGGTACCTACCAATTTGAGATCGTGGTGCAGCCCAAACCAGGCAGAGGAGGAGTAACGGCTGTGACTGGAATGACCAAGCCAGTCGCGATCGCACCGCTCCCGCAGCCAACGATTCTGGCATTTACTTCAACCCAGCCAACCTATCAAGAACCTACCGGTGTAGCCACAACCTCAACAGGCAGCCAACCGCCAAAGCCAAGTAGTAGCGAAATTCGTTTGAACTGGGTCATCGCCAACCCTACTCAACTGCGATCGCTGCAACTGACAGGACGCACAACTGAAGGAGTAGTGATTAGCCCATCGCAGCAATACGATCTCAGCGAGGGTCTACCCTCTCCACTAAAAGATAATTGTGACTTAAAAGCCCAACTAATTTGTCAAAACATTCCAACGAAGGTCAAACAGCCGGGAGACTATATCTTCGAACTTACAGCCATTCCTAAAGTGGCGAGCAGCACCAAGCCCGTGCCCCAAAAAACGGATGTGATTAAAATTCTGCCCAAGCCAGCTCGCATTCTAGAATTTACATTGAATGGCAAACCAGCCTTACCTAAGTATGTGATTCCCATTACTCGCGATCAGCCACCTCCCGACCTCCTGCTGTCCTGGAAAGTTGATGCCAGTGTAGGCAGCAAAGTCGAGCTACTTCCTGCGCCTGGTAATGTACCCTTGAAAGCCGCAATTCCCCTAATTTTAAGTTCACAGCCTGGTAGCGTCACCGTAGTGTTGCAAGTCACCAGTTCTGCCGGTGAGCAAATTACTCGTTCAGTCACCTTTGAAACAGTTGATCCCACCGATCCAGCCGTTGCGGCGGCAGCAGCAGCAGCCAAAGCGATCGCAGAAGCTCAACAGGCTGGGGCAGCCAAAGATGCGGCGGGACAAGCCGGTGGTGCACCCGGTCTCAGCTCTCCAACCCCATCAGAGCCAGGGACGCTGTCGCCCGTCGAACTTCCACCTCAGTTCGATCGGCGATAGTTGTCGATCGACTGAGGTGAAACCGCGGGTTATACTCCAGTTGTCAAACATACGAGCGGGACGCTCCGGCACGTCCCGCTTAAACCAGGCTCTATCTAGCCTCTAGGCCACGATTTGGAAATCTGTGACCGATAGGATAGGCGCGGTATCTAGAGCTGCAAACTGTCCACCTGTACCAAAGCCTGCTGTTGCTCCGTCTTGATTAAAGAACAGGTTACCACTCGTCAAACTGTAAGTAATTAGTCCAGCACTAGTTGCTGCATCAGCATCGCTGGCGACGATCGCGATTTGGGCAGCGGTAATAGCTCCAAAAGTAGACTGCGACAGAATGAGTTTGTCGAGCCCAGTTTGGAAATCTTTGATCGTATCTACACCCAGGTCGGCAAAGGTACTACCAGCATTAAACACAAAGCGGTCAGCCCCCTCTCCACCAATGAGCACATCATTGCCAGCTCCACCATTCAGAGTGTCGCTACCCAATCCACCAATCAAGATATCATTGCCACCTTCACCATTCAGGGTATCGTTACCTTCCTTACCATCTAAGGTATTGTTGGCATTATTACCAGTCAAGAGATTAGCCAGGGTATTACCAGTGCCATTAAGGGCTTCTGTGCCAGTCAGAACTAGTCTTTCGACAAAGTTGCCTAAAGTAAAACTCACACTGGACTGCACTGTATCAATTCCTCCATCAGAAATTGATAGTTCAGGACCGACAAACGCAATGTTAAAGTCCTCAATCACCACATCTCCAACATCATCCACAATATAAGTGTCACTCAGGGCGCCACCACGCATTGTGTCACTGCCTATGCCACCATCCAAAACATCACCACCGTCATCACCGAATAGTTGGTCATTACCAATTCCACCATTGAGCTGATTGCTACCAAAATTCCCTTGGATGATATTATCCAAGGCGTTACCAGTCCCACTTAAATTCTCCGTTCCTAGTAACGTTAGGTTCTCTACGTTCTCACCTAAGTTAAAACTAACAGAGGATTGCACTGTATCAATGCCTGCATTAACATCCTCAGTCACACGATCGCGAACACTATCGACAACATAAGTATCGTTACCCAAACCACCCCGCATAGCATCACTGCCAATTCCACCATTCAAAGTATCGTTGAGGTTACCACCAATCAACTGATCATTCCCACCCTGACCGAGCAAAAGGTTATTTTGGCTGGAATTAGCGGTGATGATATTATTTAAGCTATTCCCCTCACCCCGATTAGCCAAGCCTTGCAGAGTTAGGTTTTCCAGATTCTCACCTAAAACAAAATTGAGGCTAGAAATTACAGTGTCAATGCCAGCATCAATTCCTTCCGAAATCACATCACTGCCCTCGGTAATATAGGTGTCATTGCCTGTGCCACCAACGAGAGAGTCATTGCCACTGCCGCCATTGAGTGTATCGTTACCCTCACCTCCCAATAAGGTATCTGCACCACTATCGCCTAATAAACTATCGTTGCCAGAATCGCCTAACAAGATGTCATCACCCAAGTTACCCCGCAAGGTATCATCACCCGCGTCACCTAGCATCAAATCATTCACGATCGAGCCATTGAGGGAATCGTTGTTAGACGTACCAAAAAAAGTTGCCATCTGTGTTACTCCGTTGTTCAAGTGCAAGTGTGTAAGTAACCCATCATTCGCTAGTGACAGATTCAGAGTCAGTACTGATTTATCACTGCGCGATCTCAAGCTTGAGCCACCGTTGAATTGGGTACATTCAACTGCTTAATCAGTTACATGGTGGACGATCGCAGTTCATGCAGGATTGAGAGAATAATGGGTCAAATGGCAGCTAGCTCAGGGGTCGTGTTCGTATGCGATCGCAGCCTGAAGCCACAATCTACAGCAATTAGCCAACCGATTAACCTTGCAACCAATCATTCCTGTTTAGCTTACGGAAATTACTAGAATGAATGTGTAGTTTCCATCAGATTAGATCACCAACCACCGGGTTGAAGCAATCCAATCACTCAACAATAAAACATGGCGGTATTACTCAACACTGGAATTACTGCGGCGATGATAAACAACCTCGACGATCGCTTGGACTAATTCTTCTGGATCAAGCGGCTTAGTCACATGCTGTTGATAGCCGCTAGTAATCGCTCGTTGGTGGTCACCTTCTCTAGCATAGGCTGTTAAGGCGATCGCTGGAATTAGTCCGCCTTGCTCAGGAGGCAATGTCCGGAGCTGTTGAATCAGAGCATAGCCATCTACATCCGGCATGCCAATATCGCTGACTAACACATGCGGTTGAAATGCTTCGAGATTCGCTAAGACTTCTACAGCTGATGCTACAGCTAAGACTACGGCTCCAAATTGGGTTAACAATACTGATAACAATTCACGTGCATCAGGATCATCATCAACGGTGAGAACGCGAATTCCTGTAAGATCAAGGGCTGATTGGGGTAACTGACCTGGCTGTTCAATATCTGGCTCTGTATTCAGTAAGGGCAATCGAACGGTAAACGTAGCACCCAATCCTTCACCAGGGCTGTCAGCCCTGATTGTGCCACCATGAGCCTCAACTAACTGACGCACGATCGCCAACCCCAAACCAAGCCCGCCATATTTCCGAGTGATGGAGGCATCTTCTTGGCGAAACGATTCAAAAATGTAGGGAATAAAGTCTGGGCTAATCCCTTTGCCAGTATCAGTAACGGTAATGTAGGCATAACTGGAAGATGGAGAAGATAAGACCGGGACTTGCCTATCGCCCTGCGCCAAACAGATCATAACTTGCCCACCACTGGGGGTGAATTTGATCGCATTAGATAACAGATTCCAGACAATCTGCTGGAGGCGAGCAGCATCACCGGAAACCTGACCAACATTGGGTAACTTGGCAGCAAACGCAATCGATTTCGCAGTGGCTGTTGTTCTCACCGTTTCAATCGCGGCTGCAATTACCGAAGCCAGATTCACTGAGGTCATCGTCAGGCTCAGCTTACCCCGCAGAATTTTGGCAACATCCAGCAAATCATCAATTAGTTGCACCTGAACTCTGGCATTCCGCTCGATCGTCACAAGGGCTTCCAGTGTTTTCGTCTCATCTAGTTTGCGGGTTTGTAATAACTTTGACCACCCTAGAATCGGATTCAGCGGCGATCGTAACTCATGGGATAGCACAGCCAGAAATTCATCCTTGATTCGGTTAGCCCGTTCTGCCGCTTCTCGAGCTGTACGTTCTAGCTGGAATAAATGCTCGCGTTCAATCTCTAGCTCTTTTTGATCATGAATATCAGTGCAGGTGCCAAACCATTTCACCACCTGTCCCTGCGGATTCTTTAGCGGTAATCCCAATACCAAATGCCAGCGATAGCTAGTGTCAGCCGCTCGTCTAAACCGATATTCGTGACGATAGAAATGACTCTGATGTACTGCATCAAACCACGCCATTTGAGTCGCTTGCCAATCCTCTGGATGAACTGCTGAGAGCCAACCTTGGTCAACAATCTGCTTAATCGTTAAGCCAGTATAGTCACACAAACGTTGATTCACATAATCACATGCACCGTTCGCATCACAAGTCCAGACTAGTTGAGGAATCGCTTCTGCTAGATAACGGTAACGTTCTTCACTTTGCCGTAATGCCTCCTCCATTTGTTTACGATCGCTGATATCTTTGAAGAGGATCGCTACTCTACCGCTTTCGGCAGTTCCGATTCGAAACGCAGAAACATCGAACCAACGTTGCATGGCATCAGAGCCACTTTCAAATCGAACTGGTTCGCCAGTCAGAGCCACATTGCCATAAATTTCAAACCAATGTGGTTCCAAATCTGGCAGCAGTTGACGGGCTGTTTTACCCTGTACTTGTTTGAGACCGGTTTGTTGCTCAAATCGGGGATTGACCTCCAGAAAGCGATAGTCCAGCGGTTGAGCTTGAGCATCAAACACCATTTCAATCACACAGAAGCCTTCATTCATCGATTCAAACAAAGTCCGATAGCGTTCCTCCGAGACCCGAAGAGCTTCTTCTATTTGTTTGCGATCGCTGATATCAATGACTGAGCCAATGTAACCCTTAAACTCTCCAGTTTCCCCAAACCAAGGATTTGCGGCATCAATCATCCACCGATAAATTCCATCCTGACGACGCAACCGATACTCCAACCGAAACGCAGCTTGATCCTCTGTTGCTTTGAAGAAAACAGATTCAGACAATTCCCGATCATCGGGATGAACGGCATCTAACCAACCGCTACCCAGTCCCGTCGCTTCGGTCTGTCCCGTGAATTCATACCAGCTCTGACTCAGGTAGGTACAGTAGCCAGTCTGGTCTGTCACCCAAACCATCATAGGAGCGTTATCTGCCATATGGCGGAAGCGCTTTTCGCTCTCGCGCAGAGCCGTCTCAATCTGAGTTCGCTCGGTAATTTCTTCACAAACGGTGCTGATGCCAATCACGCGATCGCCATCTTTTAAGGGGAAAAAATGTTCCAACCAAACCCGCTGCACACCAGGCTGAGCCGGAGTTTCACCATGCACTTCGACATTCAACAAAGGTTCTCCTGTTTCCAGGATAGGACGCAGCAAGTGTTCAATAGTATCCGCTAGTTCAGGAAATAGTTCCCGCACACTCCGCCCTAAATGAGCAGCGATCGGTAATCCATTGATATCTGCCAGTCGTTGATTAATCCGCACAAATCGGAGATCCGCATCCAGAACATTCAAGCCGATCGGTGCTGACTGATAGATAGCTTCAATTTCTGCCAATTGCTGCTGAAGCTGCTGTTCACTGTAATGAATCAGGGCTTCACTGCGCTTGAGCTGATCAATATTAGTAATAGTGCCAATCCAACCGGTAATTTGCTGGTGAGCATTCTGGATCGGGATAGCTCGATTCATGAACCAGTTGTATATTCCATCCCAGCGCCGAATGCGATATTCAATTTCAAACGCTTCCCCGGTGATAATCGCCTGGCTCCACTGTTCCAAAGTACGATCGCGATCATCCGGGTGAATAGTATGAACTCCGGCTAGCCCCATAGATTCGGCTTTGCTGCACCCGGTGTACTCATACCAACGTTGGTTCCAGTAATTGACAGTTCCAGTGGCATCAGCCGTCCACACCATCTGAGGCATGGCTTCGGCTAACTCTTGATAGCGCTGTTGGCTAGCTTGCAGGGCTACCGCCGCCTGGTTCCGCTCTGTAATATCTAAAAAAGCACCGATCGCACCTCGGATCTGATTCTGCTGATCGCGTAGAGGCGTGGCATAGGACAAGATCTGGTGGATTGCGCCATCCGGTAGGAGAATGTCAAACTCCACATTGCGCACGTCTACTCCTAGCCTGGCAGCAGCTTGCATCGGCAAATCGTTAGCCGAAATTTCTTGCCCATTCTGCAAAACCCGATAGGCTGGTTGCTGAGCAGCAGGTGCACTTTTCGAGATATTACTGTCCGAGTGAACACCGAGGAGTTGCCGCAGGTAGGCATTATTCTGCATCTGAGTACAGGTTGGATCAGTGGCGATCGCAATCCCGATCGGAATCATATCCAATAAAGTTTGCAGTTCAACGACCCGATTCGTCAAATCCCAGTTAAGACGTTGGATAGCTGCCTCGGATTGCTTATGCAGACTTAAATCCATCGCAAAAATCACATATTCATCCGCCCGATCCATCCACTGCGTGGCACTGAACAAAATCGGCATCCGGACTCCATCCGGATGTAGCAATTCTATCTCTTGAGCCGATAGAAAGCCCTGCTGTCGCAACAGTTCAACGTTTCGGTTAACCTGTTCAGCTAACTCTGGTGGGATAGAGTCGCGCCAGTTTAACCCCTGGTGCTCAAACACTGCTCGGGTACAGCCGTGCAACCGCAAAATGGCATCATTCATCACGAGCATGTCACCTTGAGGGGAAGCAATGGCAATGCCAATCGGAGCCGTATCAATCAGTCGCTGCAATTGGCGTTGCTGCTGTTGCAGCTCTGTTACCGTTTGATTTAACTTCAACTCCAACTGTTTGCGATCGGTAATATCACGCCAAGACGCAACAAAGCCATCATTTAACTTCGTGGCACGAATGTCGAACGCCCGCACCAAGGTCTGCTCACCATAGATGTCTTCATAAACCAGGGAATCTTTAATTAATGGCTCTCCCGTTTCCACCAATCGACAATACTCATCAAACAATCCCGATTCTCGGTGGGCAGGCAATAATTCACATAACCCTCGCCCAATCTGGATCGCCTTTGGCATCCGATTGTTTGCACATGCTGCTGCATTAAGATAGTCAATACGAAAATCAACAATTTGCCCGGACGCATCCCGCATCGAGGAAAAAATGCCAAAGCAATCTAGCATGTTCTCCACCGATATTTGAAATTGCTCCTGGCTGCATTCCAGTGCCTGCCGCAACTGGGCATTGTCGATCGCATTCTGCATCGTGAAGCGTAAATCAGCCGCAGTCATGCGCTCTCTCACTAGGTAATCTGCTGCCCCATGTTTGAAGGCTTGCACAGCCATTTCGGCATCATTACCAGCAATGACGACGATCGGCGGGCAGCGATCGCCCATCTGTTGCCTGAGTTGCCTGAGCATTGGCAAACTACTGATCGGGGAAGAATGCAGATCTAAAAGAATACCGTCAATCTGCTGCACCTGAGCCAGTGACACCAGTGGGGCATTATCCCGCTCTACGAGAACGTTGTACGCAAAACGGTCATCTGGCTGTAACTGATGCTCATAATCGCGTTCCTGTTCATGAGAGCCAGCAATTACAAGCACAGTTCGGTGAGTTAACATACCTGAATCCCCAGTTCGCGGCAGAGCGATCGCAGCCGAGATTAACAGTTTAAAAGTTTTCTGAAAAAAAAGAAGCCTAAATTGCGCTTTGAAGAATAATAGCCAGACCAACAACCTGTTTCTGAGCCTGTCCTCACCGTTGTAGCACTTGTGCCAGGCAAGTTGACGAACTCCTTGCTGTTTCACGGTCGGCAGGCTCTAGACTGACCAATTTAGCGGAGAAACATTCACCTAGGGTCGTCAGTACACACCACTCGCAACCCTATATCATAGAGGCGACCATCAGCGTTAAAACGACTGCGGAACGCCGAACGGCAACAGGCAGGTCCCATATTCCAGGAACCACCCCGCAAGACCCGTTTAGTCGTATCAGCCGCGATCGTCCAAGCACTGCCATCCCGTGGTAATCCGTCGTAGGAGTCGTGCCATACATCCGCACACCACTCGCGGACATTGCCATGCATATCAAATAGCCCAAAGGCGTTAGCGACCTGGAATGATCCTACAGGTGTGGTTTGGCGACGATCGTCTCCCTTGGGACCTGCCCCATACGCCCCTCGGCTACAGAGACGTCCTTGGACTTCCCAATCAACTCCTGAGTAGTTGGCCAGCTCAGTGGTAATCGTACTACCAAAATGAAATGGCGTCTGAGTCCCCGCTCGACAGGCATATTCCCATTCAGATTCGCTGGGTAAGCGATAGTGTCGTCCGGTTGCCTGGGATAGGCGGGCACAAAATTCGCTCGCTTCCTCCCAAGACACCTGCTCCACCGGGCGATCGTGACCTTTACAACTAGAGGGATCGGGATCAAGTGGGCAGTGAATTTTAGGGAGGTGTGCCACTGCCTGCCATTGCCCCTGAGTAACGGGATAACGACCCAGCCAAAAGGCAGGAATCGTCACAATCTGTTGGGGATTCTGGTTGGGAAGCCAACCTTCTTCCGTGCGGGCAGCTCCCATATATACTGTCCCTGCCGGGATTGCTACTAGATCTAACGCGATGTCCTGCCCCAAAGTCTCCCGTTGAATCTGGGCTAGGGCGCTACGACGATCGCTTTCCTGCCCGAGGGCATCCACTTTGACCAAATCAAATTCCACTGTTAGTGACTCTGTCTGTGTACCCATATCCCGTAACCTCGTGTGGGGCATGAACTTGCCCAAATATTTCAGATTGTTGCAACCCGGTGACTGCTGAATGTCTGTGTCCCTCCTCCGTAGTAAAGTGGAGAGCATTAGCTGTCTGAGTTAAAGATTAACAAGGGAAAAACACTCATGGTTCAGCGTGGTTCTAAAGTCCGTATTACTCGTAAAGAGTCCTACTGGTACCAAGACGTAGGCACCGTCGCCTCCGTAGACCAGAGCGGCATTAAATATTCTGTCATTGTCCGCTTTGACAAGGTCAACTATGCCGGTGTCAACACCAACAACTTTGCTCCTAGCGAAGTTGTAGAAGTGGAAGCACCCAAGAAAAAAGCCAAAACTGAAGCAGCCTGATCTAGCCCTTAATTAAAGGCGAAGTGTCAGGTCTTTTTTGTTTGATTGAACCCTTAAGGCTACTGTCACTCTGGATTCAGTATAAAGTCCCTAACTTCATCGGTTAATTTGCGGATCATGAGCTTAGGACTTCTAGGAGGCAGCTCACCTAGAGACTCTTCCAGATGAAAGAAAGGGTGGCAGCACCACTGGATAAAAAATAGTCTGCTTTGCGAAGCAGTAGGTGAAAACTCTGAGCAACTGTTCAGAATTTTCACCTTTTTTTATTGACATCATTGGCTGGGTGAGGTGAACTCAAGCCGGAAAGAGCCGAATTGTGAGGGCAAGTTAAACCAATAATCAGCAGAATCTCCCTACAGCAAGATGACCAGCATTTGACAATTTAGCGATCGCGTAATTATCTGCCTCCGGCAAGATGATTATTTTTACCTCGCTTCCAAGACTCCGCAAGCGCTAATTTTCCTCTACCTTTAGGAATCTGGCTGAAGCTAGATGTGGCAATGATTTAATCTCAGTATCTTGTAAACATAGCCACTGAAGGCAACTTCAACGGCGAGTAAAAACAGATTCGATATGTAATGAGGTGACAACAATGTCTGATATTGAAAACAAGCAAGCTTATCCTAGATCTGGTTCGGAAGACGGCAATACCCCGATCGATGAATCTCAACGTAAAACGGGTAGCAACGTTGCCCCCGATCGAGCTGAAGGTGGCGCTAAACCAGAGTCTGGCGAAGGCAGTGATGTTGTAGCTGGTTCGCCCAACCAGGGAACTGAAAGCCGCTAGGTCAAGAGCTTCGCTGGGAATATTTTGAGCAATTGGCAGCACCTCAAAGTGTTTTCTGATCTATGTTCTTACCTGTCGATTTAACATTGGCAGGTAACTCATTTAAACCCATTAATTTAAACCTAAACTATATTTAACTCACCGAATTGTAGGCAATCTTGTTTAACAAGTATCTCTTGCAATTCGGTTATGTTTATGGATAAGTAGAGGGTCAACAACGCTAGACTGAAATTAGATTGAGCAAAATTTTAGTTTAACGTCCTAACGACCTGTGCCTGAACTGCCCGAAGTTGAAACCGTCCGCCGGGGACTAAACCGCAAGACCCTAAATCAACCGATCCAAGGTGGAGATGTGCTACTGGAACGCACGATCGCCTACCCAACGACCGTCTCCGAATTTCTCGCTGGACTTGAGGGAACCACGATCGCGACCTGGCATCGCCGGGGGAAGTATTTGCTGGCGGAATTGACAAGAGGTGGGGGAGATGGCGGAGATGAGGGAGATAAGGAAGTAACCATAAAGCTTGCTAATACCTCACCTTCCCCATCTTCTCTACCCTCCCCACCTTCCCTATCCTCCTCATCTTCTCCACCTGCCGCTGGCTACCTAGGTGTCCACCTTCGCATGACCGGACAACTCCTCTGGTTGCCGCCCACTGAACCACTCCAGAAACATACCCGCGTTCGATTGTTTATGGGGGACGATCGCGAGTTACGGTTTGTCGATCAACGGACATTTGGACAAATGTGGTGGGTGCCACCGGGTCAACCGCCAGAACAGGTAATTACTGGTTTGCAAGCTTTGGGACCCGAGCCATTTTCTGACCAGTTTTCGGTGGCTTACCTGATAAAGCAACTGTGCGATCGACGGCGTCCGATCAAAAATGCGTTATTGGATCAATCGTTAGTGGCGGGAGTGGGCAATATTTACGCGGATGAGGCGTTATTTCTGAGTGGCATTCATCCCACGACGCTGTGTTGTGATTTGCCGCGATCGCAGATTGAGCGACTGCGGGACAATATTATTCGGGTGCTGGAAGCCAGTATTGAAGCGGGTGGCACAACTATCAGCACCTTTCGGGATCTGGCGGGGGTGAACGGGAATTATGGTGGGGTTGCCTGGGTCTATGGGCGGGATGGGGATGATTGTCGCCAGTGTGGTACGGTAATTCAACGATTAAAACTGGCAGGACGATCGGCACATTTTTGTCCGACTTGCCAACTCTAGAGGTGGGGATGCATTGGAGGTTGATGCGAGGAGCGCTGGCTTACACGATCGGGGTTAGCTTCGGACTGGGCGTGAGTAGCCTGATAGCTCAACCTACTTTTGCCCAATCGGCTAGTGAGTATCGGCAACTTGGTTTAAGCTACCGGGATCAGGGACGCTATGACGATGCGATCGCGGCATTACAGAAAGCGGTGGCATTAGAGCCGGATTCCCAGTCGGGTAGAGTTCTCTTGGGATGGACGCAGCATAAAGCTGGACAGAATACTCAAGCGACCGAAACGTTGCTGCAAGGCTTTTATCGTGACCTATTCGATGTGCCGACCTTGAATGCGTTGGGGATTGTGTATCTGGTGAGTGACCAACTGCCGAACGCGATCGCCGCGCATACCTGGGCAGCTACCCTCAAACCGGATAACGAGATTGCTTACTACAATCTGAGCTTGGCGTTTGAGCGCATTGGTCAGTATGACTGGGCGATCGTAGCCGCTAAGGAAGCGGCGAAATTAGAACCGAGTAATCCCCATCCTCCGGTCGCTGAAGCGATCGCGCATTGGGGCAATCGAGACACAACCTTGGCACAACAGGCTTATCAGCAGGCGATCGATCTAGATGGGCGTTACTCAGATGCGGCTTTTTTAGACTATTTAAATGAAGCGGGCTTTAGTGCTGAACAAATCCAGACGGCAAAACAGGTGCTGACCAGTCGTTAGTTGGCATCGCCTAACTTGGTCTGTTCGCAAAAGCCCCCCAATTCTGGAGAACTTTAAACAGTGGCTACTTCCAGAATTGAGGGCTTTAGAGGGTTAGGGTTTATTGCTCTTGGACTAAGCGCAGATAGTTCTGGTGTAACTGCAAGTGATCCTGGGTAATTCGTTCCGACATTTCCTTTTCAACGTCGCTAATCTGCTCCCAGAAAGCCGCCGAACGGCGGGCGGTTAACACTTCCTTCCACAAGAGTTTTAGCAGTTCAAACGCGGGGGAATCATCCGCTACACTATCTAGAAGCTCGGTAAAACCCTGATTAGCCTCTGCATGAGTGCGGGGATCTTGAGCCAGGGCAAAACAAGCTTGAAGTTGGTTGATTTGGTTGGGTGTGAGAGAGTCGCTCATAATAAATTACGCGGATTTCGCGGGTTTTCTGGTCAAGCGGGTACGATAGCTGTTACATTTCTTAATTGATTATAGCGAAGCGATCGCAGGCGTTTCATCCACCACTTGGACTAATAGGTATGGCAAAGCAGCGGGTTCTTTCTGGCGTTCAACCAACGGGTAACTTGCACCTGGGAAATTACCTGGGCGCGATCCGCAATTGGGTCGAACATCAGAGCCAGTACGACAATTTTTTCTGTGTGGTCGATCTGCATGCCATTACCGTCCCTCACAATCCAGCGACTCTGGCGGCAGATACCTATGCGATCGCGGCTTTGTATCTCGCCTGTGGCATTGACCTTCAGTATTCCACGATTTTTGTGCAGTCCCATGTGTCGGCACACAGCGAACTCACCTGGCTATTGAACTGCATCACGCCCCTGAATTGGTTGCAGGACATGATCCAGTTCAAGGAAAAAGCAGTCAAGCAAGGGCAGAATGTCGGTGTAGGGCTGTTAGATTACCCGGTACTGATGGCGGCGGATATCTTACTCTACGATGCCGATAAAGTGCCGGTGGGTGAGGATCAGAAGCAACACATTGAATTGACCCGCGATATTGTCGATCGCTTGAATCACCTGTTTGGTAAACCCGATCAGCCAGTGTTGAAGTCTCCGGCTCCGTTAATTCGGACGGATGGGGCACGGGTGATGAGTTTGACCGATGGCACGAAAAAGATGTCGAAGTCCGATCCCTCGGATCTGAGCCGGATTAATCTGCTCGATACACCAGAAACTATCCAGACCAAGATCAAGAAGTGTAAAACCGATCCAGTTCGGGGACTGACCTTTGGCGATCCAGACCGTCCAGAGTGTAATAACTTGCTGACGCTCTATATGCTGATGTCTGGTAAGTCGAAGGAAGAGGTTGCGGCTGAATGTGCCGATATGGGTTGGGGGCAATTTAAACCGCTACTGACGGAAACGACAATCGCCCACCTGAAACCAATTCAGGACAAGTATCACGAGATTATGAACGAACAGGGCTATTTAGAGTCGGTGCTGAAGGACGGACGGGAAAAAGCCAGCACGATCGCCAATGAAACTCTCCGCAAAGTCAAGGTAGCCTTAGGGTACTCATTGCCACGTTAGCCAGACTTAATCTCAATTTAAGCTGTACGCTGAAGAGAAGGATTCTCAGGACAAGCTACCAACTCTTTAAGGTTGGTTGAAGTTCTGGTAAGCGTTTTGAGGTAAAATTTCGCCTACCGCTTGATCCTAACTATTCTGTAACTGTTGTCCCCATCCCAAATTCGCAATGCCTGACAGTTTAAATGCCAATTTCCGTCTTCCACCCAGGGTTCCTTCCTTCCGGGAAGCCGTGCAGGCAGGCGATTTTCTCCTGACCGCTGAAGTCGCGCCACCGAAAGGTTGTGATCCCACTCACATGTTGCAAATGGCGCAATTGCTGAAGGGTCGAGTCCATGGCGTGAACATCACAGATGGTAGTCGGGCAGTGTTGCGGATGTCGTCGTTAGCGGCTTCGGTGATTCTGTTACAACACGGCATTGAACCAATTTGTCAGGTAGCTTGCCGCGATCGCAATGCGATCGGATTGCAAGCGGATTTGATGGGAGCGCAGGCGTTAGGGATTCGGAATGTGCTGGCGCTGACAGGTGATCCGGTGAAGGCGGGAGATCATCCCAACGCTCGTCCGGTATTTGAACTGGAATCAGTGCGGTTGCTGAGTTTGATTAGCAAGCTGAATGATGGCTTAGATTTTAACGATAAAGCCTTGCCGGATGGTGCTACAGATTTGTTTGTCGGTGCGGCGGTTGACCCCCAATCCGGGAGTTGGTCAGGTTTACAGAAACGGTTTGAACGCAAAGTGGCGGCAGGAGCACAATTTTTCCAGAGTCAGTTAATTTCGGATTTCGATCGTCTGGAAAAATTCATGACCCAAATTGCCGCAGGCTGCGATCGCCCGATTCTAGCTGGAATTTTTCTGCTGAAGTCGGCGAAGAATGCCCAGTTTATTAATCGCTGTGTGCCGGGGGTACAGATTCCCGATCACATTATCGATCGCTTAGCGCAGGCAAAAGATCCACTCCATGAAGGCATGGTGATTGCGGCAGAGCAGGTGCGATTAGCGCGTCACCTCTGTCAGGGCGTCCATTTGATGGCGGTGAAGCGGGAAGATTTGATTCCGCAAATCCTCGATTTAGCGGGGATTGAGCCATTAGCGAAACCAGAATTGCATCCAGAATCGGTGGTCGTGTAGGGCTAAAAATTAGCGAACCGAAGAATTTCCCTGGCGCTGCAACGCAGGCTCAAAGGCTTGGCAGGCGCTAAGTGTCGCGTTGATTTCGCGGCAAATAATTCGATGGGAGACGCGAATTTCTTGCGAGGTAAACACTACGGCGATCAAGAGCAGACCGACTCCCACCAGGAATAATAGTAGTGCGCCCGAGGCAAACCAAGGAGAATTGAGAGTGGTAGAAGCTGCAATCGTAAACATCGTGAACAGAAAAATCACGATCGCGGTATACACTGCCTGAACAGCCTTCTGTAGTAACTCATGACGGCGCGAGAGAATTGGCATCTGGGTATCGATTTTCTGTAATTGTTTCAATCCCACTTCCTGTTTATAGCCCTGGTTTTGCAGGAGTTCTAGGCGATCGCGTGCCATGCCATGTAACGCATCCGCGACTCCGGTGTAGCGTCCCAGTAAGCCATTCAGGAAGATCACACAGACGGTAATCAGCACTGCTGGCGCAATAATGGTTTGAATAATTTCAGCCGCAACTTTAGCAGACATAAAGGGTTTCAGGTGAACCTACTTTATTAGCTTAAGGCGGAGCCGAGAGAAAAGGTGAGTCGCGACTGAAGCGGGAATAAGTTTATGCCAGGGAATTAGAATGAAAGGCAGAAACCGCACAGAAGTTAGATCTAATCCATGCCCCTGTCGCGTCTGCTCACGTTAATCATTGGCTTGATCGTCATCTTCGGCATGATGGTCTGGCTGATTGATTCCCTGGCTCGGTTGTACTGGCAACTGGCATATTACCCGTTGTTGTCTCAGGCGCTACTCCTGCTGCTGATTGTGCTAATTGGGGTATTGATTGCAGCGCTGGTCTACTACTTGTTTATTGTGCCGTCCCAGAGTCAGAAGAAACGGCGGAAGCGTGCCCCTAAAATTCCGGTGGCGAAGACGGAGGCGGCGGAAGAAACGTTAAAGGCAGTCCGGAAGCAGGTTGCCCAAATTCAAGATGAGGTGGCACGGCAAGAGTTGTTAAGCCGATCGCGGGCGATCGAGCAAAATCTGGCGCGGGGCGAACTCCAGGTGGTGGTGTTTGGCACCGGATCAGCTGGAAAAACCTCGATCGTCAATGCCCTGATTGGGCGAGTGGTGGGCAGAGTGGGAGCGCCAATGGGCACGACGGAGGTGGGGGAAACCTACTTGCTCAAACTTAAGGGGGTGAATCGAGACATTCTGATCATTGATACACCGGGAATTCTGGAAGCCGGAGTTGCTGGAACAGAGCGGGAACAAATCGCCCGACGATTAGCCACTGAAGCCGATCTCCTCCTGTTTGTCCTAGACAACGATTTGCGCAAATCGGAATATGACCCGTTACGTACCCTGGCAGAAATTGGCAAGCGATCGCTAATTATCCTCAACAAAGCCGATTTATATACCGACGAGGATAAAAAAACGATCTTGGCACAGTTGCGGGAACGAGTCCGGGGATTAGTCGCTGCTGCCGATGTGATTGCGGTAGAAGCTAATCCGCAGGCAGTGCGGTTAGAAACAGGGGAAGTCTTTCGACCTGACCCAGATATTATGCCGTTAATTCAGCGTCTAGTAGCTGTATTACGGGCAGAAGGGGAAGATTTAATTGCCGATAATATTTTGCTGCAATCGCAACAATTGGGCGATCGGGCACGCCGATTAATTGATGCCCAACGCAAACGGGATGCCAACAAAATTGTCGAGCGGTTTCAGTGGATTGGGGCCGGAGTCGTGGCGGTGACACCCTTACCGGTGATTGATATGTTGGGAACGGCAGCCGTGAACGCCCAAATGGTGGTAGAAATTGGGCGAGTGTATGGCTGTGAGATCAACATGGATCGGGGGCGAGATTTAGCCTTATCGTTGGCAAAAACCTTAACAGGATTAGGCGTTGTCAAAGGGGCAGTAACGATGCTGACCACAGCGTTACAACTGAGTATCGGGGGAATTATTGTCGGTCGGGCAATTCAAGCCGTCACCGCCGCTTACCTAACCCGAATTGCCGGAAAGAGTTTTATTGAATACTTCCGCCATGACCAGGATTGGGGGGATGGCGGGATTACTGAAGTAGTGCAGCGCCAATTTCAACTGAATCGCAAAGATGAGTTTGTTAAATCCTTTGTACAAGATGCGATTACTCGCGTCGTCAAACCATTACAACTGGAACTACCGATTCCTCAACTAGAAGCAGATGATGACTATGAAGAAGAGTATGAACTTGAGGAAGTAGTCGAACGAAAAGTGATTCCACTGCAAGCTAGGTTAGAGTCGGAAGTGGATGATTGGGAGTTGCAATCGTCGGATGATTGGGATGATTGAAGTTTAACTGAATTACTGTTTAACTATACGCCTTAAGGCGTTCTCCCAGAACTTTAATTCCCCATTGAATCGCTTCAGTCGGTCGGCAGAAACTCAGCCGCATTGCGGCATACCCCTGACGATCGGGAAAATAGCTGCTTCCCGGCAACACTAACACGCCCTGTTCTCGCACTTCCTGACAAATTCGGTGTAATGGTAACGCTTCGGGTAGTTGTACCCAGAGAAACAAACCACCATTGGGCACTGTCCAGGTTGCCTCGGGTGGGAAATACTGGGTCATGGCTTCTAACATCACGTTGCGACTTTGCAAATGCCACGATCGCAACTGCTGAAGTCGATGCCGATAATGCCCCGATGCGAGATATTCCTGCACGATCGCTTGTGACGGAGTCGGCGTATGAATATCATCAAGAATCTTTTGTTCCAGGAGCGGTTGATAATGTTGTCCGGTGACGACGATGTAGCCGATTCTTAAACCGGGCATCAAAGTTTTAGAAAATGTGCCCAGGTAGATGACTTGATCTTGCTGGTCGATCGCTTTAATTGGAGCCGGTACAGCTTCAAAATTTAAGCCTTCATAGGCATTGTCTTCTAACACAGGACAGTTATAGGCTTGTGCGAGGGCTAGAAGTTGTTGTCGATGAGTCTGAGAGGTTGTAATCCCCGTTGGATTCTGGAGTGTACTAATGGTGTAAATTAATTTGGGACGATGGCTCTTAAGATATTGCTCTAGTAGTTCCAAATTCATCCCTGCTGGTGTCATGGGAATGCCAATAATTTTGGCTCCCATCCGTTCTAACACCGTTAATGTGCCATACCAGGTTGGGCTTTCGACAATTACCCAATCTCCCGGTTGGATCAGGTAACGTAAGGTTAATGTAATGCCCTGCATCGAGCCACTGGTAATAATCAGATCATCTGCCGAGACAACTAATCCCCGTTGCACCAGGAGTTGGGCAATTTGTTGGCGTAATCCAGCTTGTCCCTGGGGAAAGTCGTAATTGGATAAATGATCGACCACCTGATTCATGGCACGACGAGCCAACCGTTGTAAATCATCTAAACCAAATAGTTGGGGAAAGCCCATGCTAAAGTCCACCATGTTGTTTTGGCGATAGACTTTGAGCGATTCGATGTAAGAATCACAAAAGGAATGAGTGTTGGACTGCCCAATAATCACCTTCTGAGCCGGGGCAAAGGTGGCAGGCTGCGGTGGTGTAGTCGCAGAACCACGATTGACGAAATATCCGGCTCCCAAACGGGCATGAATTAAGCCTTCTGCCTCTAATGTGCCGTAGGCTTCAATTACCGTTAGTTTATTCACCTGCGTTTCTTTAGCCATTTGCCGCACCGAGGGTAAACGATCGCCGGGTTGTAGCGCTCCAGAGACAATCAAGCGCTTGACGCGATCGCGAATTTGCAGGTAGATCGGTTGCGTGATTTGGCGGTCTAAGGGAATTTTCATATTCCGCACTATACGCAATTCTGTTGGGGATGTCCTGGTACGGTTGGGTGAATTTTAACTAGACCAGTTCTGCAAAAATCCTGACTGTACTAGTTAAATTGGTCAAATCTGTATCTCCTCAAAGCGGGGTTAGGAGTGTCAAGGTAAAAGAGTTGTTTGCTCCACAACAACTCATGATCAAACCACAACCACTCCATTCTTCTGATTCCCCGGCAATCCTGCCTACGGAGACTAAGTCAGGACAGTTTTCCCTGGCACCAGTCCAGCTCCGACTGAAACAGGTTTGGCAGCGATTCATGCAGATAATGGCAAATGATGAATTCCAGGTCTGGCATCGGGTTGATCGCCAGGGACAAATCCTGTCATGGCATATTTACGATGCCAAAACTGGACGTACCACTCAATTAGGCTCGGAGATAGAAGTCCGACTGTGGTTAGAGCAACATCTTTATCGTTGATCTATTACAGCAATTGACTGAATCCATTCAAAAGAATCTACGGCAATTTTGACTACGATCGCAGCAAACTATCGGGTAAACCTGTCCCCGCCAATGCTGCTACGGATCTATCTTTTGGGGCTTGGGGGGCAAGAAAATGGCGGCAATCAAAGCGGCTGTGCCACCGACTAACCCCAAACCTAACCAGAGTCCGAGGCGATAGCCTTTCCGGGCAGCAATGACCGCTGCCACTCCACCCATTAAACAATGAAAATTTAGGAGCAAGTACACGATCGGATCAATAGGAAGTCCTGGCATAACGGCAAAGGTGATAGCAACACTGGCTTCATTATCCGTGGTGCTAGGGACAATCTACCCATGCAGCTACAAAGTCTACCCTTGCATCAATGCCAGATGGCAGACCATAGATCAGAAATACCTTGAGGGCACGATCGGCGATCGTGCCCCAACGTTCAGTTTAGAAGCGGATTTGCGTTGAATGGATCACACCCATTTCGCCACAGGCATCGGTGTAATACCAATCCCCGATCGAGCCATAGATATAAATCGAGGTGGGTGTGTTGATGCGACAGAGGACAGAGCCATTGGGAGATGATCTAATATTCGAGGGTGGATCAAAGACCGTCGCCACTCTAGTATCCGATGGATTGCCGCCTTGCGAACGGCAAACAACATTTAGCATATTTTGAGTTGCCTGGGATTGGGGGCGATGGGTCTGTCGTTCTGGAAACGTTGTCCAGGTGGAAGTCTGGCAGTTCGCTTGACTATAGATGCGCTCATTATCCAGGTAATAGACAAAATCAACACTACGGGCGCTAGCTCTCGAAATTGAACAGAGATCGACATTAATACTTTGTCCACCCACTGCCCGACCTGCATAGTAATTACAGGATTGGGCGATCGCAGATGGCGGAGAACCCAGAACCGTTCCGATCGCAGCACCAGTCGTTAAAACAGCAGAGATTGCAGCCGCTTTGAAGGGAAATTTAGCCATAAAACCCTCTGTGAAGTAGACTTTATGCTCCGAAGCGCAGGTAGATACTCCCTCTAAATAATATTGTTGCTCAAATTTAGAGTCCCGACGAGCATTTGTAGGATAGCTACACAGTGGTCAGCGGCTAACCTTCACCCCCATCATCTCAGCCTATGGCAATCAATTCATCGCTTGCAGTCTTCTGCCTACAACGATCGCTGTTGCTTGCCAATTCAACTGTAGCTATAGCTGACTGAACTCCCCCATCAGCACCCGAACTCATCCAGTCCAATTAAAAGAGCTATTGAGCCACTCCCACGGCTAAAGCCAGTGGAATTCAGGCTTCAAACAGAGATTGCTGGCTGAGCCAGTCTTACATCTCCTAAGCCTGTGGACGGACTCCCGCCCACTTTAATGTTGATAGCGGCGTTCTCATCCCGGTCATGCAATGTATGGCATTCGGGACAACGCCACTCTCTAACTTTCAAGTCCAGGGATTCCAAGACGTGACCGCAGGCTGAGCACATTTTAG
>VRZD01000016.1 GCA_016743235.1 Pantanalinema sp. GBBB05
CCCCATCCTGAAGGCAGATTCTCACGCGTTACTCACCCGTCCGCCACTATGTCCGAAGACACCGTTCGACTTGCATGTGTTAAGCATACCGCCAGCGTTCATCCTGAGCCAGGATCAAACTCTCCATAGTAAAAGAGTTCTCTTTGCTCTCAATAAGACCTAGCATTCACTAAGTCTCGTTATCCATCGTCAAGCTTCTAGACTCATCATCTATCCACTTAACCACTTTTAGTTTCTTTGACGTGGCTTTTGTGCTAAAATGGCTTTCAAACTATTCACTTTCCTAGGTTCTCACGGACCCAGGAGCAACTCGCTTTCGCTCGTCCCCCCTCGACCGCTTTACTAACATAGCCAATCCATCAAAAACTGTCAACTGGGTTTTGTAAAAAAGTGCAAGTATTCAGGGCAATCGCTCTAACTGATACCTGGCAAGCTTTTTAGAACCCGTAGCATGACGCGCCTAATGTCTAAGGGATTGGTCAAAGGTAAGGATGCGAACAAGTTTTCAGAACTGAATTCAAAGTTGGGTGTATTCCTGAACAGGGGCGATTCTAGCGCTTCATAGTGAAAAAATAGGCTCTGCTAGCTAAACCGCTTGCATATCTTGTTCAGATCATTCAGCTTTCTTTTACTCCTCGTGCGAGTTCAGTGATAGAAGATTGATGCACTATGAGAGCATGATATTGGCATTGATACCCATGGAACTCAGCTACAGCTAAGGACAAGCTATAGCAAATTAATAGTGAACATAGACATGACCGACTTAATAGCTGGCTTACCGCCATTTTTAGTCTTAGATGAACTGTTAAAAAGCTGGCTAGTAGAAGATATTGGGCGAGGAGATCACACAACTCAAAGCTTAAACTTGTCAGCTAAGAGAATTGGACAAGCTAAGTGGATTGCAAAGGAAGCAGGAATTGTTGCCGGGCTGCCAGTTGCCGCCAGAGTGTTTCAGCTACTCGATCCAGAAACAGTTTTCATTCCGCAAGTGACAGAGGGAGAGGTTTGCCAACAAGGGCAGGTAATCGCTGAAATTAGAGGTTCCTTAGCGGCTTTACTGACTGGTGAACGGACAGCTTTGAATCTGGTGATGCGTTTAAGTGGTATTGCATCCTTGACGCGCCAGTATGTCAAGCAGATTGCTGATTTGCCAACGAAATTAGTAGATACCCGCAAAACCACACCAGGGTTACGGTTGTTAGAGAAATATGCAACTCAAGTTGGTGGGGCGATCAACCACCGAATGGGGTTAGATGATGCGGTAATGCTGAAAGATAATCATATTGTGGCAGCAGGTGGAATCCGGCAAGCGATCGCACAAGTGCGCCGACAGATTCCTTATCCTCTAACCATCGAAGTTGAGACAGAATCGCTGAACCAGGTGCAAGAAGCTCTAGAGGCAAGAGCAGACATTATTATGTTAGATAATATGCCAGTTGAGATGATGCAACAAGCAGTTGAATTGATTCGGCAGACGAGCGATCGGATCAAAATTGAAGCCTCTGGCAACATTACACTGGCAACGATTCGGTCTGTAGCAGAAACCGGGGTTGACTATATTTCCAGTAGTGCCCCGGTAACGCGATCGACCTGGTTAGATGTAAGTATGAAGATCAGCTAGTGAACCACACCGTGCTCTAATCTTAAAGTCCAGTTGGCAAACCAGTGGGAGTCCCCTTCACACTTGTGATAATCCTGCCCCATCCTGCTTCCCCGCCCATGTCCCAAAATACTTTTTGCATTGTTTCATAGGTATACGGATCGTAGGCGCCGCCAATGCCAATGTCATAGGAATCACTAGCGCCCAGGCGGGTACCATAGGGGTCATGAACTAACCAAGCTTTTTGAATCGAGTCATGACCAACCACAAGACAAATGTGACCAGATAATTTATAAGCAAACCCAACCACAACTGGAATCCCAGCTTTAAGCGATAAGAGTAAATCTTTGGACGACAAGTTTTGACTAAAATATGACTCGATACCTAAATCTTTCAATGCCCGAGTTTGAGCATTCATATCAGTAGTGTCGCCATACTTACCAACAATACGCATGTAAACTGATTCTGGTTCTGGATAGCCTTGCTGTTTTGCTTTTTGAGTTAATTCCCCTTTCAGCAAAAAGTCCACTAGCATGGCATGGCTAGTCGTATTACATTGTCGCCAACCAGGACCAAAGACTGCTGGATCGTTATTGAGTTGAGAGAAATAAGGCACATTTAGTTTAATTAACTGACTAATAATTTCTCCCTCAACTCTGATATGGGGATCATACGCATAGACTGACTGCAATTGGGTTTTACCATCTCTCGCTGTAACAGGTGCGGCTAATTTCAAGAAAAGATGTTGGTTGCGATCGGGAGCATATTCCGTCACATCAAACATGGTGCCTTTACGAACAAAAATCTTCTCAGAGTCAGCTAGGTCAGAGGAGCCTAAAACTCGCTTTTTGAGAAAAGTATCGACTTCAATAATTGCCTTTGGCATCGTCTATGTCCCTGATGATTTGGGTTGAGAGGAGAAAATTCAGGCTTTATGGTCCATTGCACCCTAAGGTTGACCGTTAGACCCTACTTTATTGATCATTCCCTGGTTATCTACTGAAGAAAGCAGTTAGGTTGCCTATTTTGTGGTCATTCTAGCCAGTGAATTTTGCTTGTAAAGTAAAATTTCACCAATTGATACACGGTAAAAGCTATGGCATGATTGCCCAGGCAAAGTTGACATTCGGTTAATCAAGTGAACGGGAGTGAGCAACTAGCTTGTTAAATTAGATAGATGCACTTGCTAAGTGGTTGCTATGAATTCAACGATCGCCCAATTAAAGACCCGCTTTGAGCAGGCATTAGTTAGTGCCTTTGGCACAGGCTATGCGGGCACCGACCCGATGTTAGTGCCAGCGAGCAATCCTAAGTTTGGGGATTACCAGTCTAATGTGGCGTTGTCATTAGCCAAACCGCTAGGTCAGCCACCCAGAGCGATCGCAGAACAATTGGTGCAACATCTAGATATCAGTGACTTTTGCGAACCAGCCACGATCGCGGGACCGGGGTTCATCAATCTCGCTTGGAAGTCTGACTATCTAGAAGCAGAATTGCGGAAAATGCAGACTGATACTAGGCTAGGGGTGGATATGGTCAAAGCCTCAAAGCGAGTTATAGTCGATTTTTCTAGCCCAAACATTGCAAAAGAAATGCATGTGGGGCATTTGCGATCGACCATCATCGGAGACAGCATCGCCCGGATTCTGGAGTTTCAGGGACACGACGTGCTGCGGCTCAATCACGTTGGGGATTGGGGCACTCAGTTTGGCATGCTAATCACCTACCTGAGAGAAGTAGCTCCCCAAGTATTAACGACAGCAGATGCTGTGGACCTAGGAGACTTGGTTGCGTTTTATAAGAAGGCCAAGCAGCGCTTTGACGAAGATGAACTGTTTAAAGAGGCTTCACGCCAAGAAGTCGTGAAATTACAGTCTGGTGATGAAGAGAGCCGTCGTGCTTGGGAATTGCTGTGTGAGCAATCTCGCCGGGAGTTTCAAATTATTTACGATCGGCTGGACATCCACCTGAATGAACGGGGCGAATCATTCTACAATCCTCTGTTACCTGGAGTAGTAGAAGATTTGGAACGTGCCGGATTACTGGTTGAAGATAATGGTGCCAAATGTGTATTTCTAGAAGGTTTCACTAATAAAGATGGCAACCCATTACCGCTGATTATTCAAAAGTCGGATGGGGGCTATAACTATGCCACGACTGATTTAGCCGCGATTCGTTACCGAATTAATCAGGATGAAGCCGAACGGTTAGTTTATGTCACGGATGCAGGACAGGCAAATCATTTTGCCCAAGTATTTCAGGTTGCCCGTCGAGCCGGATGGTTACCCGATACTGTTGAAGTGATTCATGTACCGTTTGGTCTAGTCAAAGGGGAAGATGGGAAGAAACTGAAAACCCGCTCTGGGGAGACAGTACGGCTACGGGATTTGTTGGATGAAGCGATCGCTCGCGCCCATTTCGATCTGGAAGTGCGCTTAAAGGAAGAACATCGGCAGGAGACCACCGAGTTTATCGATCATGTTGCTCAGACCGTTGGGGTTGGCGCTGTGAAATATGCCGATCTCAGTCAGAACCGCACCAGCGATTATGTGTTCAGCTATGACAAAATGCTGGCACTTCAAGGGAATACAGCCCCCTATATGCTTTATGCCTATGTACGGATTCAGGGCATTAGCCGCAAAGGCGGGATTGATTTTAACAATCTGACTGTAGAGACTGCACCTATTGCCGAGTTATCTAGCCCACCCAGCGCTAAACCAGACTCATCCAATGCGATCGAGCATACTTTAATTGAACTCCCCCCAGCAGGCACAGCCGCATCCCAATTTGGATTGAATTGGCAACCGTTGCTGACAACTGTGCTAGCCAATTGGAAGTCTATTGCCCTGACTGGGTTAGGCATTTATGGCAGCATTATTTTTATCCAGGCGTTACTGGGTCTATTTCATGGCATTAATAGCGTCCCCCTTGCTCAACCACTGTTTGAATTAGTTGGGATTTGGGCAACGGTACAATTCGCCATGAAACGGTTATTGTTCGCCCGCGATCGCGCAGAGTTGTTTGCCGAATTCCAAGCTTTTTGGCATGGAACAGTTGATCAACTGGCAGAAACAGCGGATCTAAATTCCAATCGACCTGTTGTGGCATTACTACCAAAATCAGCGAGTTTACCAGATATAGCTCCTTTACATCACACGTTAGAGCCAGTCACTCTGGAAGCGCTCCCCATTTCCTTACAAGAAGAAACGGAACTTGCTTTAGCAAAACATTTGCTGCAACTAAATCACATTTTAAGCACAGTAGAAACTGATTTGCTACCGAATCGCTTATGCCAATACCTGTTTGAATTAAGCCAAAAATTCAATCAGTTCTACGATCGCTGTCCCGTCCTGCAAGCCGATGAACCATTACGGACTTCTCGGTTAGTTTTATGTGATTTAACGGCTCGGACTTTGAAACTGGGTCTATCCTTGCTCGGAATTCCAGTTTTAGAGCGAATGTAGAAATTTAGCTTCAGCGGTCTGAGTCAAGGTTGCTATCGGGTCCGCCGGTAGCAACCTATTTACTTTTTGGCTGCAATGCACTAGCGTTAACACTTTCAGATGATTGAATGGGGCAGAGTTATGTCGAGTATAGTAATCCAGCTGTTGCTGATTGGATTCGCAGCCGGTGTAGCAGGTGGTATGTTTGGGATCGGTGGCGGCGCCATTATGGTTCCAGCCATGGTGTTACTCATGGGAATGGATCAAAAATTTGCGACCGGCACCTCGCTAGCTGCCCAAATTTTGCCGATCGGAATTTTGGGAGCAATGGTTTATTACCGCAATGGTAATCTCAGCATTCGGGATGCTGTTTATATTGCGATCGGGTTAGTCATCGGTAACTTGTTAGGTGCTTTATTTGCTAACCAAACATTTGTAAGTAGCGAAATGATGAAAAAGCTATATGGCATTTTCCTGCTAGCCATTGGGTTCCGCTACTTATTCTTCCGATAAGCAATTTATTAATTAAACTACTTGCCGCAGATATTCCTGTTCAGTCATTAAATCTTGGGTGGTTTCAACCCGATCGAGAAAGACTAATCCGTCTAGATGATCTAACTCATGTTGAAAAATCCGAGCGATAAAATCGGTAAATTCTTGTTGATATAACCGACCATCTAGCCCAGTGTATTCCACAGTAATCGCTTGATAGCGAGGCACTAATCCGCGGATCCCCGGCACACTTAAACAACCTTCCCAACCTTTCACAACATCTGGGGAGTGCGACAGCATTCGTGGATTAATCATCACGGTCGGTTCCATGATTGGAGCGTGGGGATAGCGCAAATTTGGGCGGGAAGCCACCACAAATAGGCGATCGGAGTGAGCTACCTGCGGGGCAGCAATCCCAACCCCATTCGTTTTTTTAACGGTCAGGAGCAGATCCCGACTTAATTTCTGAATGCGATCGTGGTGAATATTCTCAACTGGTTGAGCTACCTGCCGCAGAATGGGGTTTCCCAGTTCAGTTACTTGTAACTGTTTTGCCATAGAGTTGACTGCGATCGAATTAAGCAATTGGCAACAAATACGTCTAGTATACGGAACCAATTTAGAAAAAAGGTAGGGCAGCAACCACTGTCCTACCTGCTATCCACTGTGATGTGCAAATTGATTAGCTATTCATTCTGCGCCGTTTGCGTTGGGAAAGCGCCAGGTTGCACAGCTAGATTTACAGTTTGTCCATTACGGCTGACTTCCAGTTGCAGTGTGCCCCCGACAGAACTACTTTCAACAGCTTGCTGAACTTGATCCGCATTGGTCATCTCTTGACCATTAATCCGCTTAATTACATCGCCCATCCGCAGTCCAGCTTTTGCCGCCGGAGAATTTGGCATCACCCGAGCAATCAACACACCTCGGTCATCCTGTACCCGAATGTTGGCACTTGGATCAGCATTAATTTGCTGTTTTAGATCTGGCGAAAGCCCTACCATGTTGATCCCCAGGTATGGGTGATTTACCTTACCTGTTGCCACCAATTGCTCAGCAATCCGTTGAGCTGTGTTGATAGGAATAGCAAAGCCTAAACCCTGGGCACCCCCAATGATGGCCGTGTTCATCCCAATCACTTCCCCTCGCTGGTTCAGCAAAGGACCACCCGAGTTACCCGGATTAATCGCTGCATCAGTTTGGATAAAGCTGACCCGCTTATCGGGTACACGCACTTCCGAACTCCGGCGACCCGTGGCACTGATAATCCCCACCGTGACCGTGTTATCTAATCCTAGAGGGTTGCCGATCGCGATCGCCCATTCACCAGGGCGCAAGGTTTCTGAATCGCCCATGGCGACCGTTGGTAAGTTCGTCGCCTCTACTTTAACGACAGCCACATCCGTCAAGGAGTCGGCACCCAAAACTCGACCGCGCAGTTCCCGTCCATCTTTCAGCGCCACCATCACAGTATCGGCTCCCGACACCACATGCGCATTCGTCAAAATCAGCCCATCCGATTTAATAATGAAGCCGGACCCTGTGCCGCGCTCTACTCGGGTAGAGGGTTGGCTAGGGATATCTTGACCAAAAAATTGCCGGAAGAACGGATCATTAAACACCGCTGGAACTCGGTTTTTCACTGTTCGTGAAGAGTCAATCCGTACCACAGCTGGACCTGTACGATCGACCGCATTGACCACAAAGTTAGAATCGCCAGCAGAATAAATTGCACTACTTCTACTAGGAGCCTGAGCAATAGCTGACGGCGGCTGCACAGTTTGAGCATTAGCAGGACTAGTACTAAGAGAGAGGGGAGGTGACCCAACACCAGCATTCGATAGGACATGACCACCCATCAAAGCTGCACCTGCTCCCACCATGGGTAACGTCAGGTACAAAGCTGACTTCTTCCAAGAGAATTTGCGATTACTGTGTTTATCGAGTGAAGTGTTCATCGTTATGCCGCTAAGTCCTCTGAGTAGTCTGGAACAATCTCGGTCTGACATATCCTGGCAATCCTGCGGAGAATTGCAACGTTGCGATCGTGTCCCAGCGAATCCTAATGATTAATCTAGGAGGCAGGTGTGACATTCCAATCGCATTTTTATCACGGGTAGATGAATATTTAGGCTGAGTAGTGTAGACGCAATATCCCTTCAACTTGCTCCCAATCAGGCTCTGATCGAGCAAATTTCTATTTGTCATTTTAAGTTCATCTGTGAAACATGAGATTGACACGTTGCCTTGTTACTTTGCTAATCACAGGTGAATGAAGTGCAAAGACAGACAGGCAACCATCCGCTCCGGAGATCCTCATGCCAAAAGTACACCAGGTGGGTGTAGCGCTAGGTGCCTCGTCTGTCTTTTTTTTCAAGCTTTAGCCGATTGCCATACCGATTAATTCCTGAGTCAAACGTTGTGGCACTCTTGCAAGAAATCGATCACAGGATGGAGAGATTCCGGCTTGGTTGCCACCAACACAGTCGAATCTGGTTCCAAAATCGTAGTGCCATTGGGAATCATCAAATTCAAATGCGGATGCGGTTGATAACCAATAATTAGAGAATTGGCGGGAAATTGGGCATCTTGAGCAATTTCTGCGATGCTCCGACCAACAATATGACACTTCGAGGGAATCGCGAGTTTAAGTACCTCAATTTGTCCCTGTTCAAAATGCATCATCGATTCCACCTGAGGATATTCCACCGCATTAACCATCGTCGATACAGCAAGATCAACTGTACTGATAATCCGATGGGCACCCGCATGACGGAGTGGTTGCTCAAAATCCCGATGACGCATGCGAGAAATGATGTGAGCTACTTTGTAGTGGCGAGCCAGCGAAACGATCGCTAAATTTAACGCATCATGACGCAAGGCCGCACAAACCACATCCGCTTTCCGAATTCCCGCTTCATTCAAAATGTCGGTACTGACTGCACTACCCTCAAATGCCATCACTCCCAGGCGATCGCGGGCATATCGGCAAGCCGTCGGGTCAATATCAATTACAGCCACAGTATGCCCCAACATGACCAGGTTCTCTGCTAAGGTCAACCCGATTAATCCAGCCCCACCAATCAATACGTACATAGCTTCTCCGCAATTTTTCTCTACTGTACAAAGGCTTGGGGTTGATGACAGTAGCGGGTTAACCAACTCATCAGCACTCAAGTAGCCATGGCATTGCCGTTCCTACCTGCATCAAAGTTGCTGAAGTCAGTCTCGATCGCCTGTAATAGATAAAGCCTTTGATTTCCAACTGCTTTAACTAATGCCAGAATGCCCTAAATGCCACCAAGCCATTCAGCGCCAAGCCGTTATTTGTCCATATTGCCGAATGCCACTGAAGGCTCACGGACACGTAGGGATTCCGCTGCATTACGCTACAGGCGATCAACCACTCTGCACCACTTGTGCGTATGACGAGGATGATACTTGCACACTGCCCAAGCGACCGGAGGCTAGAGATTGCTCGCTATATTGCGATCGCACCCAATCCAGTCCTAATGCCGCTCCAGGCTACTCAACCGAGTTTCAGATTAAGACCTGGTTGAAACGCAACTTAGCCTGGATTGTTTTAATTGGTCTAATCATCCTTAGCTTGATTGTCACAATCATGCGGTGAGCAAGCGTCAAGATGGAACTGAACTTACTTCTGGCAAGGCAGTCTCCAAAACAGGTTCCTCTACAGGTTCATTATGCTGAGAGACAGCTTCCTGAAATACCGATAAATCAAACCAGAAGGTGGTTCCTACCCCAACTTCACTTTGGAGATGCACCCTACTCCGATGCTTTTCAACGATGTTGCGGACGATCGATAAGCCTAAACCCGTCCCTTCTAAGGTGTGAACTCGATTTTCGACCCGGAAGAAGCGATCAAAAATAGCTTCCTGATCTTCGGGAGCAATGCCAATGCCAGTATCTACCACCTCCACCCGCACTTGTTTGGGTTTACCAACAGTGTCCTCTGACAAATCGGCATGCTCCTCGCTATCAGGCTCATGGGGCGGCAGATAGGCACGAATCGTTACGGTACCACCAGATTCGGTAAATTTGAGGGAATTACCAACCAGATTGGTAAATACTTGCAGTAGTAGATCGTAATTGCCCAATACCGGTGGCAGATGCGGAGCAATTTCCTGTACCAGTTCAATGCCCTTATCTCGAGCATTGAGTTGATACGTCCGTAGCGTTTGTTCGATCGGTTGAATCAAATCTACCGCTTCAAAGTGATATAGCTTACAGGATTCTAGCCGCGATAAATCTAAGACATCATTAACCAATCGAGTCAGGCGATCGGTCTCCCGATTTGCCGTCTCCAAGAATTCCCGCCGTTCTTCTTCGCTCAAATCTTCGCCATACTCGTATAGCGTTTCAATAAAGGATTTGATATTAAATAGCGGCGTTCTCAGTTCGTGCGACACATTACTAATAAACTGACTTTTGGCTTCATTCAGTTCTGCTTCGCGGGTAATGTCTTGCACCGTCATCGCAATGCCCTTAACATTTTCCCGATACAGGTCTAGTACGGTTGTTAAAAGAATCCGTACCGTCCGCTCAACTGGTTCCCTCAAGGCAATCCGAAATTCTGCCCCTTCCCGTAGTTCTCCCTGAGCGATTTTGTACAGCGGACGGGTAATTTCGACTTGCACTGGAGCAGGGAGCAAATGCAATACATTGACATTTTCGATCGGCTTACCTTCCCAGCCCAATAAGCGACAGGCATTGGGATTTGTCAGCACTACTTGCAGACTGGTATCTAAGAGAATAGCGCCATCCGCGATCGTCGATACCAGCGTTTCCAATTTGGCTTTTTCTGCGGTCAGTTCTTCAATATTTTGCTCTTCGTAACGCTCTAATCGCTCTGCCATCTCATTGAAACTGGCGATCAGTTCTCCCAGTTCCCCACCCAACGGCAAATCAACTCGCTGTTTGAAGTTACCAGAACTGATATTTTTCACCCCCACCAACAGCTCTTTAATCGGCTTGGTAATCGTTAACGCATTAAAGACTGCCCCCAAAATCACCATTGCCCAGATCGAGACGAAGACGGCGATCGTGACATCCCTTGTTAAGTGAGAGGAAGTAACCACCGTGGGATTCGGGTTGGTGCCGATCGCTAATACACCCCGATACTGCCCTTCATAAATCAGTGGCACAAACACATCCGTCACCTCACCATCTGGAGTGAGATGCTGTCGCACCATGGGGGTATCGATGTGTTCCGCATAGTTCTCGGGCAGTTGAATCCGGCGGCGAATCGTCAGCGAATTCTGAACTTCTGATTCCGAAAACGGGATACCGAAGAAAATTTCGCCATCCTCATCGGCATACAGCATGTAACGAATACTAGAGGTACTGCTATAGAACCGATGGGAAAATTTGGCTAACTCTGTCCGATTATCTTCAGCTACAAGAGGAGCAACGTTGGCAGCCAAGAGTAATCCTAGGTCGCTGCCAAACCGCGTATCGTTGATGCGAGCATCTTGTTGGATCGTATTGACTGCCCAAAAGGTCAACCCACTCATGACCAGAGACACAACCAACGTCGCGGCTGCCATCAATCTGGTCTGAAGCGTAAACTCCGACCACCAACTGGCAATAATCTCTTGAATCTTTTTGAGGAGAGCAAACAAGGCAGTTTTGCAGGATTGAGTGATTAGTGAAGCAGCGAGATATTGTCAGTGATTCAGTCTATAGACCAGTAGCAAACTGAAGCCTGAAACAACACCCTTGTTACTAACAACTACTATAGGCTAACTGGAGGAGGACTCGACGGTTTTCACGCGATAGCCAATATCCCGCCGATAGTACATCCCTTCAAATTCGATACAAGCCGCTGCTTCATACGCTTGGGCGATCGCATCGTTAAAGCTATCTCCCACAGCTGTTACCCCTAAAACTCTGCCACCATCTGTAACCAGTGTTTTTTGTTTTAGTTGAGTTCCAGCATGGAATACTGTAGCTCCCATGACTTCAGCCGCATCAATGCCAGTAATCGGTAGTCCTTTTTTAAAGGACTCAGGATAACCTCCCGAAGCGAGTACGACACAGACCGCCGCTCCCGACTTCCAAGCTATGGGTGGCATCTCAGCTAATCGTTGCTGGGCACAGGCAAGTAGGAGATCTTCCAAGGGAGTTTCCAGCAGCGGTAACACTACTTGGGTTTCTGGATCCCCAAACCGACAGTTAAATTCAATTACCTTCGGATCCCCATTGGGCGTGATCATCAAGCCCGCATAGAGAATCCCTCGGTAGTCAATTTGGCGCTGCCGCAGAGTAGCGATCGCCGGTTCCAAAATTTCCTGCTGAATTCGCTCCATTAAGGCTGGCGTGACGATCGGAGCCGGGGCATAAGTTCCCATCCCACCCGTATTTGCGCCCGTGTCACCATCGCCAATCCGCTTATGATCCTGAGCGGCGACTAATGGTCGGATGGTGATGCCATCGGTCAGCGCCAGGATCGAGGCTTCCTGTCCGGTCAAGCATTCTTCAATCACCAAACGTTGACCGGCTGTGCCAAATTTGCCTTCAAAGGCTTCATGAATTGCCGCTTCAGCTTCTGCTAGCGTACTGGCGACTGTCACCCCTTTCCCGGATGCCAGACCATCGGCTTTAACGACGATCGGAGCACCTTGCGATCGCACATAAGCCAAGGCGGGAGCTGCTTCTGTAAAGACTGCCGACTGAGCAGTAGGAATCTTTGCTTCTAGCATTAAGTCTTTCGCCCAAGCCTTACTGGCTTCAATCTGTGCGCCCAAACGGGTTGGACCAAAGACAGTTAGCCCTTGTTGCCGCAGATAATCTGTAATGCCATTGGCTAGAGGCGCTTCTGGACCAACTACTACCAGGGCAATATTGTTCACCAACGCAAAGCGACCAATCCCCTCAAAGTCTTGAGCATTCATGGCTAAATTTTGGCAGCGCGGCATTAACGCCGTACCACCATTACCAGGAACACAAGTGACTTGCTGCACTTTGCCCGACTGTAGCAGTTTCCAAGCCAGGGCATGTTCCCGCCCCCCATTACCAACTACCAAAACCTTCACGTTGTCCTTCCACTCCGTCTAACCGTGCGATCGAACTGTGTGATGAGCCGAGCAGCGCTAACCAAATGCAACCCATTATGTCATGGAGGGACAGTGGAATACCCGTCAAGGAAGCACAAAATTCTGAGAAAGTTTGGAAAACCTACCAATGGAACTACGTTAAACAGACCGTAATTGCCGATTGGTAGTATCCAGTAGTACTAAATTCTTGTCCAAACACGAATTCGCCACAATCAGCAATATTATCTAAACCCACACAGGTTAACAGCATTTCAGTGGCTAACCAGATGATGATTTTGGTGAGAGCATATTGCCATGGCGTCTTCATCTCTGTTGCTCCTGCGATCGTGGGGGCGGAACCTGGTCGCGGTTGTCTCAGGCTAAGATTCGCTGAACCTCTATCCATTTATTAGGTTCAAGCCCACCACTTATGCAGGCACGTCCGCTCTAGCAAGCAGCATTTGGGATTAGCCCCGATCGGACAGCAGAATAGTTTTCACTTCTTGCAACAACTCATCCTGTTCGCGGCGCAGAGCTTCCAAACGACTGACAATATCCGTTAATCGTTGATTAGAATCTTGGGCAATGGCAGGTTTCAGTGCCGGAACAGGATCCGTAGGTTTGAGCATCGCCACTGTTAGGTTAGCCGTGGGGGGCGGCTCTGGTTCCGGCGACTTGGACGGTAGAAATCGTGCGACTACAGTGGTTTTGAAGAAATGAGTCATTTTTGCTAGCAACCACTGTCCTAACTTCAAGGGAAATAACAAAATTGCCAGCAGAATTTTTTCAGCTAGTTGGGCAACGGCTGCCAACAGTTTCCACAGCAGGAAAATTGCCAATAACAAACAGACGATCGCCCACAGCGGATTCTGTACTAACCAGGCGATCGTGGGATGAGCATCCAGCCAATCCTGCCAGAAATACCAGTTTAATGCCGATGGATTGGGAAAAAACTCCTGAATTCGCAGTGCCAGGATATGCCCGATAATCACCGTTACCAACTTCCTTTCCTGAATCGAATCTCATTTTAGCGAGATTTAATCGATCGCTAAAAATTGACTACCCTCCGCCCCGTTGATGGCGTGATTTCTCTGTAACCGGAACCAGCAAGATACAATACGCTATGTCTTGCCTCAATTCGCTGCCCTGCTCTAGCTGCCATGACTCAGACCACCGACTTTATCAGCCACCTCAATCCTTCCCAACGACAGGCAGTTGAGCATCACTGCGGTCCTTTACTCGTGGTCGCTGGAGCGGGTTCCGGGAAAACCCGAGCCTTAACCTACCGGATCGCCAATCTGGTGCTGACTCACAAAGTTGACCCGGAAAATATTCTGGCCGTCACGTTCACCAACAAAGCCGCTAGAGAAATGAAAGAGCGGATTGAGCGCCTATTTGCCGATCGCCAAGCCCAGGCAGACTTCGGCAAACCCCTGGACGCCTTAACTCCCAATGAACAAACGCGGCTCAAATCCAAAGTTTACAAAAATATCACTAAAGAGTTGTGGATTGGCACATTTCATGCGCTGTGCTGCCGCATTCTGCGGTTTGACATTGAGAAATATCAAGACGAAAAAGGACGTCGCTGGACGCGGGCATTCTCGATTTTTGATGATTCCGATGCCCAAGCTCTGGTTAAAGATATTGTGATCAATAAGCTGAACTTGGATGAAAAGCGATTCGACCCCCGATCGGTCCGCTACGCGATCGGCAGTGCCAAAAATAAAGGCTGGTCGCCGCAAGATTTGGAGCGGGAACAACGGGATTTCCGGGGGCGGACGATCGCTAATGTCTACAGCGTGTATCAAGATGTCCTGGTCGCCAATAATGCGTTGGATTTTGATGATTTAATCCTGATGCCCGTAAAACTATTTCGGCAGAATGAACAGGTACGGGCTTACTGGCATCAAAAGTTCCGCCATATTTTGGTAGACGAATACCAGGATACTAACCGCACTCAGTACGACCTGATCCGCTTACTGGTGACGAATAGCGAAGATTCTCGCCGCTATACCGACTGGCATCATCGATCGATTTTTGTCGTGGGTGATGCTGACCAATCGATCTACTCTTTTCGATCGGCGGACTTCACAATTTTGATGGAGTTCCAGCATGACTTCGGCGATGGGTTGCCGGACGATGCCACTCACACCATGGTCAAACTGGAGGAAAACTACCGCTCTACCGAAAATATTCTGGATGTCGCTAACCAGTTAATCGAGAGGAACACGGAGCGGATTGACAAAATTCTCAAACCCACACGGGGGGCCGGGGAACCGATTTATCTGCATCGGGCTGATGATGAGATGGCAGAAGCTGAGTTTGTCGTGCAGCAAATTCGCAACCTGGAGCACCAGAATCCAGAATTGCACTGGGGTAGATTTGCCATTTTGTACCGCACTAATGCCCAATCCCGCGCCTTTGAGGATTCCCTCGTACGGTGGAATATTCCCTATAAGGTTGTCGGGGGTCTGAGATTCTACGATCGCAAAGAAATTAAAGATGTATTGGGCTATTTACGGGCGATCGCCAATCCCTCGGATACCCTTAGTCTGTTACGGGTAATCAACACACCTCGCCGGGGCATTGGCAAAACCACGATCGATGCCTTAGTCAGTGCCTCTCAACAACTGAACGTACCCCTCTGGGAGATTCTGACCGATGAAACCTCGGTCAAAACTTTAGCTGGACGAGCGGCTAAATCAGTGTTGAACTTTTCCCAAATGCTGCAAAAATGGCAGCAAGAACTGGATAGCCAGTCTGCCAATGACATTGTTCAGGGGGTACTGGAGGAATCTGGTTATCTACAGGACTTGAAAACACAAGGCACCGATGAAGCCGAAGATCGCCTGCAAAACGTACAGGAACTCTATAACGCTGTACTGCAATTCCAGGAAGATAGCGAAGATACCAGTTTAAGTGCCTTTCTCGCCAATGCTTCTTTAGCTTCGGATTTAGACAATTTGGAAGAAGAAGCCACTCGCGTTTCCCTCATGACCCTCCATTCCTCCAAAGGATTAGAGTTTCCGGTCGTCTTTCTGGTTGGGCTAGAGCATGGCTTGTTCCCCAACTACCGATCGATGGATGATGCCGCCGCGTTAGAAGAAGAACGGCGCCTCTGTTATGTCGGCATTACTCGTGCCCAGGAACGACTATTTATTTCCTATGCCAGGGAACGTCGGCTATATGGCAACCGCGAACCTGCTAGTCCTTCGATCTTCCTGGGAGAATTGCCCAAAGAGTTAATCGAATCAAATGCGGCAAAATCCTTTGCCAGCAGAAGTAAAAAGCCGATCGCTAGCGGCACCAAATCCAGTGCTGCTCCGGTCAAACGATCTACCTCTCAAACCTGGCATGTCGGCGATCGCGTGGTGCATCAAGAATTTGGTGTCGGGCAAGTGACTCGCGTCTTGGGCAGCGGTCCTAAAACTACTCTCGCGATCCAGTTTCCTGGATTACCCGGTATGGGACAAAAGATTTTATTTCCCCACGATCGTGCGTTACAGCGAGTGGAGTAAAGGCGTCCGAACTACCATCTCACAGTGGCTCGCTGGCGGCAGGTAAATTGCCACATCCCGATCGCCAACCCACTGAGCAAGATTAATCCCAACAATCCTGCTAGTGGATTATTCTCCAATCCAGTTACCCAGGCAGGGACACGGTTGGTGTAAGTCACCAATTGCCCCACATTGATGATGTAGTAACCCCAAACTAAGCCAGCATGAAGCCCGATCGGCAACCCTAATCGCTCTCGCCGCCGCCCGATCCGTAACTCGCTACAGGCACGTTTTGCCCAAACTAATGTAGCTCCCAACAACACCAAGGCGGGCAAGGTTATCAGCCGTAGGTGAATTGCGGCAAACACGCTCGCGTTCCCCCACAGCGCCACACTAGGGACATAATCACGTTGCAGTTCATCCAGTAACCACCCCCGGAAGAACAACTCTTCGGCAAACCCGACCCCGATCGCGACCAACAAGCCTTCCAGCACAACGCGCACCAGAGGCATAGCTGGAGCTTTCCAGACCAACCAACCTAAACTGCCTTCAATCCCAAACAACAGCAAAATACTCAATAGTCCGATCCCTAGACCAGAGAGCAGTTCTAAACCACTTCGTTGGCTAAACTCCAGCCCATATTGCCAGAGTAATTGCGGTTGTCGATAAACTCGTCGCCCCCAGACTCCTACTAACCAAAGAAACTCACTATAGAGCAGCAGTAACGCTAAAATTCCAGCGAGATTCTGATCCGTAAGCAACCGATAAATCGGTAAGGCAAACGGCAACCACAACAGCAGCAGCATTAGTACGAATACAAGTATCCGGATAGGGGCAGGATAACGGTACAGATTCGCAAACCAACGCCGCCACTGCTGCCAAATGCTTCTATTCATCAGGTTCGATCGTGCTAGTTAGCCCATGACTCTTCAAGGTTTCACTGTAAAACTCCGCGTGTTCCAGAGCGCAGGTAATGACTAGCGCAATCCCGTTAATATGCGCCTCCATCATGATATCGACCGCTTGGGGTTGAGTCAGGCTAGGCACAGTTGTTAGCAGAACTTGGACAACATACTCCATACCGTTAAAGTCATCATTGTGGAGTAAGACCCGATAACGGGGTGCAAGCTTACGAACTGTTGAGCTTTTGTCTAGAGTTTCAACAGACGACATTCCTCTTCCATCCTCTCCGTGAACTACTTGCAGTTTCCTAGCAGATTGTGGTTGACCATAGAAGCTTTATGCTACAGCGGCAAGCAAACAGGACCTGACTTCCAACGATCCAAAAAGTTTATCATTAGCTCAAGTAAAAACTTGGTGAGGCTATTTACCTACTCTAGCTAGTTTTACTGAGCTAGATGCTGGAAGCTTTTGATGTCTAAAGCAGCCTGCCTTCACGATCGCCTGGATAATTTACATAGCTTAACCTTCTTCCTTATAGCATCCCGTCTGGACGCTAGTCATCTTGCCCAATCAGGATCTAGAACAGGCAAGCGACTAGCTAGGACAACAATAAGATCTCGACTGCATGACTGACTTCATCGAAAGATCATTAAGCATCACTGCCTCTAGCGCTGGAATCCAGCAATATAACGGTAGTCCGTATAGAATCCCGCCTTTTAGAATAAGAAAGTAGTTACATATCTGTACTGAACCTATGGGTCTGCTTTCCGAACAGCAGCCACATCCAACGTTTCAATCCTGCCAAATCGTTTGCTTAGAGCATGAAGCCAATCGGCTCTATGCCGAAGTGGTTCAAGTAGCGGAACCTCGGCAAGTGTGTTGGGTACGCCCCCTGATTCTGGTTTTACAGCCCTCAGATGAGTTAGGGTGGTATGACGGAATTTCCCAAGCGACTCGGCTATATAACCTGCGTGGAGAGGTAGATCTCCTGTTACCAGTTACTCTGTTTCGCGCCGCCTTGGATGAAGAGGTGATCCCGGTTCTGCCCTATCTATATGCAGAAGAGACTAGTGAATTAGCGTTAAAGCTTGAGCGGGTCGAGCCTACCCAACTCCGACAATTGGTCCAAACGATTTGTCAAGCTCATCCCGAGGCTTTTTAGTTCAGCCGTTCACTACTTTTCAAGTCACAGTCCTATCAGCTAAAAGTATTTTTTAGAGGAAAATTGAGCACTGGCAGCCCTAGTCGCCATGGTCTTTAATGAACCTTGCGGGGGAATTTATCCAATCTAGTTAAGGGCTAGGAACTAGCTGGATCCGCCCAGCATCCATCTCAGCCATCAGTAGTTCGAGAGCCTCAAAATCTGCATCGGAAATATGCCCCATGCGAGTGAGTTCGTAGTTGATCTCATTCTCAATATCTGGAGTCAACTTCTTAATGTACAGAGCTTGTTCTACCAGTCGTCGAATAATTTTTGTGTTTTGCATTGGGAATGGCAGGAACTCCACCAAGAAAATTGTCTAATGAACATCTGGCAGCATAGGTGATCTAGGACGTTTACTTAATGTGATTCAAATCACCGATTTTCAGAAATATCTTACAGACTTCCTGAAAACGTGCCACTCATCCTTAAAAAACTTTGCATGATACTACAAAACTTCGTCACTTGGATGTAACGAAATTTGTCAGTTTCTTCGCACCATAATCGGCAATAGTGGTGCTATCGCGTCAGTCATCCGTTAAATTCGGGCTTCACCAGTCTGAATGTTATGCATCCCCAATCAGATGATGGACTCATCTCACACAGCTTTGAGGTGAGAGCATAAAAACCATGGCACAAGCCAGGCGACAACTATAACTTAATTGTACATTCCAAAATAAAGCGTTGATTGACCAGGGCATAAGGCTGAACATCCAAAGCTTTGCGAAATGCCCGGATTGCACTTCTATAGTTGCCTAACGCCATGTGGCACAACCCTAAACCATGTAACGCCCCAAAGTGGATCGGATTCAGTTGTAGCACCTGCTCACAATCTTTAATCGCCTGCCGATAATACCCTTGAGCATAGTAGAGCACTGCGCGCCGATTCCAGGCTTCTGCAAAATCAGGTTGATGATCTACAAGATCCGTTAACAGAAGTTCTGCTTCATTGGTGTTGCCCGCTTCCAACAGCATCTGAGCCCGCCGCAGTGCATCTAAGCCCACAACCCCTTTTTGCCCAAACCAAAGTCGCCAAAGCTCCTGAGTTGCGCGATCGCGAACTATCTCATCTGGATGTTTCAGGTCTTCAAGTAGGGCTGTAATCAGAGAGTCATTCATTGTGCAGGATGTCCATTTGGCGACAAATAGCTCGATAGCCGCTCCAAACAGTATTCTGGCGTGTTTACATTGCCAAAACTAGTAGGTTCATCAACTCTTACTGATTCAGCCAAGAATGGCTGAATTTCTTCGTAGGGAATTTACACGGCGCTCACGGTTAATGGCGCTAGGTTACTTTAGCATTCACAGCTTCAGGATGCTGCTGTAACCAAAGATCAATCTCTAGCAGAACTCGATCGGGGATTTCCCAGGGAAACAGGTGAGCAGTATTGGCGTAACACAGCCATTGAGCATCTGGTAAATGAAGAGCAGTTTCGTGGCTAGACTCTGCCGTAATATGACGATCAGCAGTCCCTGCCATTACCAAACAAGGACATTGAATCGCCGATAAGTGTTCCAATCGGTTATAGCGTTGCCGTAAAGCCGTGAACAGGGCACGAGTAGCTCGGCGCGAGGTTTTTAAATAAGCGGGTAAGGCGTCCTGCGCTAGATAGTGGTAAGCCGTCGGAGTATGTTGCTGGATTAAGTAACGATAGAGCGATCGCCGACCAAAGGTATCAATATTCCATTGCCAGCCAGGTCGCACCCAATTCAGAATCGATGCCACGCCGGTATAGAGGTTATCCTGCCAGGTAATTGGTGGATGATTACCCCAAGGTCGCGCGGCTGTCGCAATCAAAATTAAACCACTGACGCGCTCCGGCAGCCGCCAAGCCATTTCCATCGCTAGAATGCCACCTAAGGACCAGCCCAGCAGAAGGCAGCGATCGATTTGATAACGATCGAGTAATTCCTCTAGATCAACTAAATGATCAGTCATAACAAAGTCAGTTGCCGTTTGGCTGTTGCCATAGCCTCGCAGATCAGGGGCGAAGGTTTGAAAGCGTTGGGAAAGATGCTGCGTAAATACGGATAAGCTATGACCTGAGCCGGGATGACCGTGTAAACACACAATCGGAAATCCGCTGCCCTGGACTAAAACATTGAGCTGCATGGTTGAAGCCTGCTCCTGATGAGGCGGTGAAACATTGAAGATTGTCTACTCTCAGCTTCCATACTCTCCTATAGCTTGGAGTCCTCGAATTCCATTACCATAAACAGGCAGAGACGTTATCCCGACGATCGTGGATAGGGTCATTCTGAATACTAAAAGGATTAACTGAGGCATGGCAGAAGAAACGACTCCGAATCCAACTAGCGATCAAGCTGAATCTCCAGCTCCCAATGCAGCGGAGGCAGAGGACAAAGCTGCCAAAAAGCCTGCCGCGAAGAAAGAGAAACCTCCCGCCTTAGAAGATAAGCCGTTTGCAGACTTCATTCAGCAAGATTTTATTCCTGCTCTGCAAAAGGGGCTAGGTGAACAGGGAATTGCTGATGTTGAACTTAAGTTTGAGAAGCGCCCCGTCAATGTGGTGGGTATGAGTCAGGCTCCCGCATGCTGGCAAGTGATCGGTCGCTGGAGCAGTGGCTATAAGCAAACACGCGAATTCAATTTGTACTTTTTTAACGAAAGTATTAGTGGGCAAAAAGGATTTTCCTACGCTGAAAGTGGCGGCAAGGCTAGTACGTTAGAGTCCTTCCGCATTGATGAACGGAAAGTTGATTTAGGACTACTAGTATTTTGGACATTGCAACGGTTGAATGCCCAAAAGTGGTTAGTGAGAAATTAAGTTTCACTGGTTTTGCGAAACAACGGGGTGATCGGGAGCGGCGATCAAGTAAGTCTCTCGGTCACCGCTTAATATTCCGGATGTTAACTCCTTCCCCCTCTAGTCTGAGATCAACAAAACCTGTTCAAAGTTTTCCAACGCAGAGATTTAAGAAGCTGAAACCGTTTTACTCGGTCAACTCAGCAATAACGGGGAAATAAGCGATCGCTTAACCTAGTTTGTGATTGGCTCATTGAGCAGCCTATTGAACTGTGAATCGTAGCGATCACCCTTTATAGTTCTCGAAACTCATACATGACGACTCCAGTTTCTGGATCATTTGTGAGATCGACGTAGCCCGTTCTGACTAAGTTTTTCAGAGTAGTTTCCACCTCAGCAAATCCGGCTTCAGTATCTAATACTCCTTGAGTGACCGAGAGCCTACCGCCGCGAGCCGCCGCCGCTTTTACCAATTGAATCGTGAGTTGATTTGGTTGCTGAGCCGTAGGGGGCGGAAAAGCTTGCACTTCCTCGTGACTCAGCACTCGTTGTACAACCGGTTGGTTGGGAGACAGATGGGCAGGTAGTCCTTGGCGCGATCGCAATTTTAGATTGTGCTCATCCACCATGCCAGGAATCAACACCAGATCCAGTAGTTGCCCAAAGCCAAACAGCCCAAAGGTGAACATCCACAGCAAGCCGGTGGCAATCTTGCCATTGTAGAGGCGCTGGAGTCCGTGCAACTGCAACAGGCAACCAAGCCAGAGCACATAAGCAGTACCAACATTGTTCATACGATGACCACGATGTTGTTCCAGGGCTTTAGTTCCTTTCATGATAAAGAGTTTGCTTTGGAATCGCAGGCTTCAACGTAGGTGTTTTAACCACTCTTTTACAAAAGTTGATTTCATGTAGCAACTCTTAACCGGATGATTGCGATTTGCAGCAACATAGCTTGGTAAACTGAGTGACGTGGTTATTCTTCGGTTCCGTCAAGCGGAGCAACCAATGGCAGAATCATCTGGTTCAAATGGGGCAGATACATTTGACCAGGTAGCACCACTCACTCAGAATCCTAGAGAAGAATAAAGTACTCATGGTAGATTCCCTTAAAAAGCCTGGTTTTGAAGAGGTGCGTCCCGGCATCAAAGTTCCTGCCAAGGAGACAATTTTGACTCCTCGGTTCTATACAACCGACTTTGACGCCATGGCGCAAATGGACATCTCGGCCAACGAAGATGAACTCCAGGCAATTCTGGAGGAATTTCGGGTTGACTATAATCGTCATCACTTCGTGCGGGATGCTGAGTTTGAACAGTCATGGGATCACATTGACGGTGAGACTCGCAAGCTATTTGTTGAATTTCTAGAACGTTCTTGCACGGCCGAATTTTCGGGATTCCTACTCTACAAAGAACTTGCCCGCAAGCTGAAAGACAAAAGTCCTGTGTTGGCAGAATGCTTCTCGTTGATGTCCAGAGATGAAGCGCGTCATGCTGGATTTTTGAATAAGGCATTATCCGATTTCAACCTGCAACTTGATCTAGGTTTCTTGACCAAGAGCCGTAGCTACACCTTCTTCCAGCCTAAGTTCATCTTCTACGCGACCTACCTATCTGAGAAGATTGGCTACTGGCGCTATATCACCATCTACCGCCATCTGGAGGCACATCCAGAAGACCGAGTCTATCCGATCTTCCGGTTCTTCGAGAATTGGTGTCAGGATGAAAACCGGCATGGTGACTTCTTTGATGCCATCATGCGGGCACAACCCCAGTTTTTGAATGACTGGAAAGCGAAGCTCTGGAGTCGCTTCTTCCTGCTGTCGGTGTTTGCCACCATGTATCTCAACGACGTGCAGCGATCGGACTTTTATCGGGCGATCGGGTTGGATGCTCGGGAGTACGATAAGCTCGTGATCGAGAAGACCAATGAGACCGCAGCACGAGTATTCCCTATCGTGCTAGATGTCAGCAAGCCAGAGTTCTACGACCGCCTGGAAGTGTGTGTGCAGAATAACGAGAAGCTGACCGCGATCGCTCAGTCCAACACCCCGAAACCGCTCCAGTTCCTACAAAAGCTGCCTCATTACGTCTCGAATGGTTGGCAGTTTGTCAAGCTGTACTTGATGAAGCCGATTGAAGTGACTCAAACTCAAGGTCAGCCTCGCTAAGTTACTTGAGCGCGATCGGTTCATTATTCCACTTGACTGAAGATAGCTCTGTATCGATTTCCAGATACAGAGCTATTTTGTTGTTGAGATGTTTATGAGTCACCACATCCATGGGGAACATCGCGCTACTGATTGGCATCGCCAGTTATCGGTTTGGGCTCAATCCCTTACCAGGAGCTTGGAAAAATGTGGAAGTCTTGAAACGGGCTTTACAACAAGCTCAACCGAGGTTTGATACCATTCACTGTTTGCGCGATCGCTACCCGCCGCAAATGACTCAAGAAGCGATCGAACGCTTTGCCGAGCAATGCCAACCCGAGGATTTTCTCCTCCTTTTTTTCTCTGGTTATGGGATCCAAGATGCCGATGGGAAGCTTTACTTCGCCACTCCCATTACGGCTGCCGACGATCGAGGCAGTTTAATTAAAGCTAGAGCCATTCCAGCCAGTTTTATTCAAGAAGTACTGCACTCCAGCCCAGCCCAACAACAACTGCTCATCCTTGATTGCTACTTTTGTCAATTCTTGTCTGAGCCATCTGCTCCACCCATCCATTCTCCTGATGCAGCAGTCAAGCCGATCGATCTGTGGTCACATTTAGGTGGGGAGAATCGGCTGCTCTTAACAGCATCTACCACTCTCCAACCGATCACTGCACCCAATGATCTGGATACCTGGAGCTATACTCGCTATTTAGCAGAAGGTCTGGTAACCGGTGCAGCCGATACGAACTATGATGGCTCACTGACGATCGCTAAACTGCATGAGTACGCCAGTCGGAAGTTACACATTGCCGCTCCAGCCATGCAGCCAGCGGTATATGGGGCTGAGGCGATCGCCCAACAAGCCGTATGGCGAATTTCCCCATCTGATCCCGCCTTAAAATACCGTCAGTTTATCGAGAAGTTAGCCAGAGACGATCGAGTAGATACTCTGGGTTCTCGATTATTGGTCGCTCGCCAAGTGATGGATGACTTTCGCTATCACTTAGGGCTATCTCCCCAGATCGCAGACCAAATCGAATTTGAGGTACTACGACCCGTGCGGGAATACAGACAGCGGCTAGAGTTATATCAGGAACTATTTTCTAAGCTGGCGCAGGGGAATCATGACTCTTAGCCCTCAAGCACGGCAAACACTCAGGCAGCAACAACAAGCGCTTTACTTAACCAACCAAGATATAGAGCAGGTTGAAGCCTCCCTTCAGGATGCCCAACAGCAGCGGCAACATATGCAACATCAAGAAGACCTGAAGATCTATGAGCAAATGTTTCTGGAAGCATTACAGCGACAGGCTCCTCTAGCAGAAAGCGATCGCCAAGAACTGCAATACCTTCAGGAAGTACTGCAACTCCAGCCAGCGGATGTCGAGGCAATTGAAGCGCATTTGACAACCTTAGCTGAAGCCCAAGAACGCCCTCAAGCCAAAGCGTCAAAGCACCCAGCAGCTAACGAATCTCCCCACCAAAACGAAACGATCGACAACACACCAGATCCGGCTTCTATCCCCACCCAACTTCAGGCTGGTAGTTCGCCTTCACCGGATCCTGCTACCCAGCCAACGATGCCGCCAAAACGACCACCAGTTTTCTTAAAAGCAGAGCCTCATCCTAAAGAACCACCCCCCACTTCATCCCCGGAGATACCACCCGCCGAGGCATCGGATGCTCAACTGGATGAAGTGATCGCTTTACCCCCTAATATCAAGGATTTACTGCTAAGAGCCTTACTGGAGAAAAGCCAATCGCACCTCATATCTGAAGATTCCAGTCCAACATCCGAGCACCACCTGCCTACTAAAACAGCTAGTGAGCAGTTTCCCGAGCCCGCACTCACGCAGTCAAATGAGGAAAACTCCGGTCATAAAGCCCGATCGCTCAAACAGACCACGATACAGGCGAATGATGCTGAGTTAGATGAAGTAGAACTAGCCCAGACCTCAGAGCAGCCTAGCCAATCCTCTCAGCGTGTGAATAGCTATCGGGGCTTATTTCCCTTAATTATTGCTTTAGCCACATTAGCTGCCGCGATCGGGGCTTGGTTAGCATTTTCATCGTTCAATTCAGGCACAAATTCCGGCAAATCAAACGCGAAGCCTGAAGAAGCCAAGCAATATGCCAGTTGGGGCACACAAAAAATGCAGCAAGGGCAATATGAAGCAGCAGTCAAAGATTTTACTCAAGCCGTGCAACTCGATCCAGACGCTGCCGCCATTTATGTGAACCGTGGATTAGCTCAGCATCGCATGGGTGACTTAGGTGCCGCTGCTCAGGATTATGACAAAGCGATCGCACTGAATCCGCAACTAGCAGAAGCCTATAACAATCGTAGCCATGTCCGATTTGAGCAAAAACAATATGAAGCGGCTTTAGAGGACGCCAACTCCGCTGTTGCCTTAAAATCCACTTTGGCAGAAGCCCGGTTAAATCTCGCTAATGCTCGGCTTGCCTTGAAAAATCCTCAAGGAGCGGTAGAGGACTACACGTTAGGCATTCAACTTAGCCCAGCTCCAGCCAATCAACCTGGTGCTTACAATAACCGTGGTAATGCTCTAGCGGTATCAGATCCACAAGCCGCGATCGGAGACTATAACCAAGCAATTGAGCTGAATTCAAGCTATGCGGATGCTTACCGAAATCGAGGATTAGCCTACCAAAAGCTGGGGAATACCCGATCGGCAATTCAAGATCTTCAGACGGCTGCCAAATTCTATTTAGCTCAAGGTAATCAAGACATGTACCAACAAACCCTGAAAGAAGTCACTGAGCTTCAGCAAGTGGTGCCCAACTCTCCAACTCCAGAAGCCACAAGCGTGGTGGATTTTTCTCGCTAAAGTCTCAAGCCACCCTATTGTCGGTAAGCCAAAGCAAAGCGATCGATACCAGCTAAATCTGGATGAATTGCCATCCTGGTATAACTCCCCCGCGATCGCAACAATTCCATTACCGCTTCAGCTTGTCCAGCCATCATCTCAATCAGCCAAATGCCACCGGGCTGCAAATAATCCGGCGCAACCTTGACGAGATAACGAATGCAATCCAACCCATCGCTCCCGCCATCCAATGCTAAATGAGGCTCATGGCGAGTCACCTCTGGTTGTAATTCCAATACCATCTGGCTTGGGATATAAGGTGGGTTGGATACAATTCCCCGTAATCGCCCCTTGAGATCAGCTAGCGGCTCTAGCCAGTCACCGTGATAGAAGTGAATACGATCGCTCAAATCATAGATCTGGGCATTAGTCTGAGCGATCGCCAATGCGGTCTCACTCCGATCCACAGCATGAATGATGGCTTGAGGAAAAGCATCCGCTAAGGCTAGGGCGATCGCACCACTCCCCGTCCCTAAATCCGCCCAATGTTCGCCGGTCTGCTCATGATCTGATGTCGTTCCATTCCTAGCCGCGATCGCTAAATCAATTAAACATTCGGTTTCCGGACGTGGAATTAGTACTGCTGGCGATACCTGCAGCCAAAACTGCCGCCAGGGAGCCGTGCCAATTAAATACTGAACCGGCACTCTTGCCTCAAGCCGCTGCTGCCAAAGAGCCAGCAATTCCGCAAAAGGTAATTTCAGCGGAATAGCGGCTCGGTGTTTAAAAGAATCTAATCGCAGGGATAACCGATCCAGATCAGAAACCCGTTGCAGCAACCAGTCTACTTCTGCAACTGGAATATCAGCGACGATCGCCTGCTGGTATGCCTGCGATCGCCACTGCCAAAGATCTACTCCAGCGACAGAATTCACCTACTTATTGGGGGCTGGCTTGTTTTGTGCGGGTTGCGGTCTAGCCTGACTAGGTTGGTTCCCTGCCATCGAGCGGACATATTCGATCGATTCTTGGGGTGGAATTAACACAATCTGATCTAACTGCGGATCATTCTTGGTTTTCAGAACCTCCATCAATCCTTCCAGGTTCAACACCTGAATTTCTAGGGAATTTGCCAAATTCGGCTGTTGCTGCTTGAAGCGATCTAACAATGCCTGAAGTTCCTCTTTTTTGAAGAACATCGGAATTACAGACTGATTGCCCTGCTGAATAGTCAAGTAGCCTTTCTCTGCTCCGCCTCGAGCCACAAACAATGGAGTGCCATTAAACTGCTGAACTTGCTGTCCAGTCTGCTTCAATAGGGCAACCGCTGAAGTCACCTGCTGCTGCGACGGGACATAAGCAAAATCTAAGCCTTGGGGTTTGCCTTGATTGTCCTGATCTAACTTATAGACTTCCGCAAGAGAAACTGGTACGACTTTTACACCTTTTGCCAACTCAGGATTTTTAGTTTTGAGTCCTTCCAAAAAGGCTTGGGCATCCTTCTGACTGATAAACACCCCTGCTACAGATTGTCCATTTTTTCCATTAGGCGCGGCGACCAGAGGGGCTCCTTGCGCATTCGCGATCGTGAACACAGGCACTGGTCCCAGTTTTTTCATGATCTGTTCCTGGGTCAATGCCAATGCCTGGGTTGCCCCTAGCCAGAGTGAACCAACAATGGCACTACTAAGCAAACTAGCGGTTGCACCCAGCCGAATGAGTGATTTCATGACTGCTCCTGACAATAAAGCTGCAAAGGATTAAATGTAATCGAAACCTGAAGCTATAGGGGATGGCAATTCTAAACTACTGCTGAAGAGAATAATCTCTGACTGAGTAAAGATACTTACCCATTCTGAGGCATTCTAGCTGACTTGTAAATTCATCGCCAGATTGTATCGAACAGTGGTAAAACGTGCACCTCTTGAAACAATGTGTAGTTAAACTCATCAGGTATTCAAGTAGGCTGACTCGTCTTTCACTAGAAAGTTCCACTGATCCTGAAAGCATTTGAGGTTTTTGATATGGACGATCGAAACGCAATACAGGCATCTATCAAAAATAGACAACTACCAAGCTGATTGCTCAGCGCTGGTATGCCAACTTCACCCTTCAAGATTAAACGATGACACAACAAAAATGGATTTGGTGGAGCCGGGTTGCCCCCAGCCAACGCCTCAAGCAAGAATTCTCTCATCACCCTAGATCGCGCTATACATCGCGATTTCAACGGGTCTGGAAATCCTTGACTGGCCTGTTATTGCTCTTAACAACGATCGCGTCCTGCCAAGGTAGCCAGCCCTCAACTGCCCTCAAAATCGGGACGCTTCTCCCGATTACAGGCGATCTGGCACAGTATGGCTCCTCTATGGAAAATAGTGCCCGTTTACTTGTGGATACCGTGAACCAGTGTGGGGGAGTTTTAGGACAACCAGTCACCTTAATTGCAGCAGATGATCACACCGAACCCAGTATGGGCGTAGCCGCAATCACCAAGTTAATCGAGGTCGATCGCGTGGCTGGAGTAGTTGGAGCCGCTTCCAGTGCCGTAAGTAGCGCCGCCGTAGATATTGCGGTACGGAATCAAACTATTTTAATTTCTCCTGCTAGTACTAGCCCCGTCTTCAGCGATCGAGCGCGTAAAGGAGAATTTCAGGGCTTCTGGTTCCGGACTGCTCCACCAGACACCTTTCAAGGTCAGGCCCTCGCAAAGTTAGCCATAGCACAAGGATTCAAGTCTGTAGCGATTCTGGCGATCAATAACGACTATGGCAATGGTTTGCTCAACTCATTTATTCCCGCCTTTACTACGATGGGAGGGCGAGTTACCAATCAAGCCAATCCGCTTCGCTATCCTGCCGATGCCTCATCGTTTGATTCGGAAGTCAAAGCAGTTTTTAGCCAGAACCCAGACGCAGTGCTATTGATTGCTTACCCCGAAACCGGCAGCTTAATTCTGAAAACAGCTTATGAACAAGGCTTATTAGGCAAGACAACGCAAATCATTGCCACCGATGGCATGAAGGAAAGCGACATCGCCACAGTCATCGGCAAAAATGTCAATGGCGACTATATTGCAACAGGCATGATTGGCACAGCTGCCAGCGCAGGTGGTCAAGGATTAACCAACTTCCAACAACGGTTTCTCACCAAATACGGTCAAGCTCCCAAAATTTATGATGCGAACACCTGGGATGCGACTGCTTTACTCGTGCTAGCCGCAGAAGCTGCCAAAACCCCAACGGGTGAGGCGATGAAGCCATTTATCCGAGACGTAGCTAATCCCTCTGGGCAGGACGTCACTGATGTTTGCCAAGCTCTAGCCCTAGTTCGTGCTGGTCAGCCCATTAACTATCAAGGGGCGAGTGGCAGTGTGGATCTCAACCACGACGGGGATGTAACTGGTAGCTACGACATCTGGACGATCGCAGCCGATGGCAAACTGAAGGTAATTGGCACGATCACAGTTGACTAAATCTTCTCGCTTAGCCAAGACTCACTGCAAATAGGTTGCCAAGATCAACCGAATTTTTTCTGCGACCAGTTCTGGCTGTTCCAGCATTGCTAAATGCCCGCAATCAGGAATTTCCAGTACATTATCCCCACAGTCTCGAAACAACGGGTGAAAGCTGGCTAAATGCCGCACATACTTCGGTTCCATGATGCGATCCTGTGCCCCGGCAAGAAAGTAGACAGGCTGGGACAATCGCGCCACAATTTGGGGTAAACGATGGACTTCTGCCTCTGTAGTTGAAGCTAATAAGCTACCCACAACCGCTTCAGCATCCGCCATCACAAAGTCAAGCAACCGTTTTTGCCCCCAATGCCGATCGAGCTTTTGCACGACATTCGCTCGGGCAAACAGGAGATCTAGCAACGGTAACCACTGAAGCCATCGGGGACGAAATTTGGCTAACTGCTGACCAGCTGCCCGAAACCGTTCAAATTCTTCTTTCAAATAGATACCGCCACCCGCGTTAACACAAATTACCCCTTTGACTAGATGAGGCAACTGATCCGCTGCCCACAGAGCAATACTGCCCCCTAAGGAGTGCCCAACTAGCCAAACGTTAGAAATATTGAGTTGCTTCAGGAGAATTGCCAGATCTTTGGCGTAGTCAAGCAAACTATACCCCGCACACGATCGGGAGGTTGCCGCGCCTGGAGAGCCTTGTGAATCCCCAAAGCCACGTAAATCGTAGGATAAACATTGGTAGTCGGTTGACAACTGGTCAATCAATGGTTGCCAATAGCTCCGGCTTAAGAGCCAACCATGAATGAAGACTAAAGCATCAGTAGAGCCAGTCGCCAGCGTTAGATCGTAAGCGTGTGGAATACCCAGTACATTAATCATTGGCATACTTACTATCCTAGTCTGCCGAGGTATCCCGCTAAAACCTCCGTCCTAGTAATCGTTGCTTTACGCTTTCGGCAATCTTTTGCCCTAGATAATCTGGAATCAAGCTCTCATTCGGTCCCAAAAGATACAAAATTAATCGGGTTCGCCCTCGCCATACCAATAAATTAGCGTTGACTACTAGTAAGTCCTCTTGCCAAATGGCGTACATCACTTTGTAGAAAAGCCCTGGCTGGTTATCTGCCTCAATTAACAAAGCAGGCAAGTGGAAGACCGGATCAACATAAAACTCAGTTTCAACCTGCTCTAATCCAGCATCCAGATTGAACTCAACCGCCAGCATTTCTTCCACTTCAAACCGTCCGGCTAGCGCTTCCCGAATTGCTCGACAGACATTTTCAGCCGTTTTCTCCGTGAGTGCCTTGCCGCTCCGGGAAACAATCAGCTTAATAAACACCAGCATGGGCGGATAAATCTGACCATACAGGCTTAAGCTATGAATCGTCAGACCATAGGCCGCTAACACCCCAAAAATGTCACTTAAGAGAAATGACTGGTTGCGATAGGCGAAGTGAAGGGCACTTTTGCTGCCCTCGGGCTTCAGCTCAATTACAGCCTGTTTTGTTTTGTAGAGGTGGTAAGCCAACCTGAGATTCTGCAGCTGGATCTCACTACTAACAAACTGCTCATAAAACTGGGGAAACGCCCGGTTGAAGCGTTTTAGCAGTTCTAATGTGGATGACTTTAAGCCCAAAGCCATAATTTGGGATCAACTGATTGATTTAGGTTAAAGCATATCTGGAATAGAGCGATCGCCCAACAAAAATCCTGGGACTTTCGATCCGTCTCTCTCCCTGATGCAGTTCTACCATTCAAATCCTGATTCAAAAGGAAACTTAGTACTTTAGAAGCAAATCCCTCAGCCATTGAGCAGATCTGGCATTTGCCCGATGAAAAAGTTAACTTGTACCAAAATATCCATCCAAAAGGTTGACTTGCAATAGAAGAACGATGCAGAAAGGGTACGGGCGATATACTATCTAGTACTGTGATCTAACTTCTACTACCTTAACCACGCTTGCATGGGTTTTTGGAAAAGCCTGTTCAGTAGCTCCGATGCTCCCCCCACACCTGGGACAATGCCATCCGAGAAAATCGTTGCCGAGGGTTTCAGTGATCGTGGCTCTCGCATCTTCTTCAGTACCGAACGAGACATTGACTTATATGAATTAGAGGAACTGTGCGATGCCGTTGGCTGGTCTCGCCGGCCTTTGCGCAAAGTCAAAAAGGCAATTCAGTACAGTTTCGTGGTTGTTTCAATGTGGGAACAACGGGGAACCCAGCGGCGATTAATTGGTTTCTCGCGAGCAACCTCCGATCATGCCTTTAATGCCACAATTTGGGATGTGGTCGTTCATCCCGACTTCCAGGGTCGAGGGCTAGGGAAAGCATTAATGAAACACATGATTAAAAAACTACGGAGCGAAGATATTAGTAACATCACGTTGTTTGCCGATCCTCATGTTGTCGATTTCTATCGCCATCTCGGCTTTATGTCTGACCCAGAAGGGATTAAAGGGATGTTTTGGTATCCAGACTAGCTCACATTAGAGTTAGTTATACCCAGAATTACCCTAGTTCATTGCGGGTCCCTATCTTGATTGTGCCAAGTTCTTCCCTCGATCGCCGGAGTAAAATCAAGTTGGGAATTTTTACTCAGGGATCACGAAGTCAGGTTATACTAAGGGTAAGCACAACCACCGGGATGTAGCGCAGCTTGGTAGCGCGCCTGCTTTGGGAGCAGGATGCCGCAGGTTCAAATCCTGTCATCCCGATTGAATTAAGTCATGTAAGGGTTGTTAAACTGACCCGTAACACGAAATTGCCGCAGGCGAATGTACTGGCTGGGTCTGCCATACCCACATTTGATCACCATAAGAAAAATGCCACCATTCATTGGGATGTTGGGCAAAGCCAGCGGCTGTCATGCAGTGAAATAGCAGTTGGCGGTGAGCATGAAACTCTTGTTCCTGGCGATCAGAACTCTGAGCAAAGTGATTTGGATAGGAGCGGGGCGATAATTCATCGATCGGTGATCCCATATCAATCATCTGCTCATCAGCATTCACTAACGTCAGATCAACCGCCGCTCCAGTACTGTGAGGGGGCGGAGTCGCCGGATCAGGACTGGGAACTGCCCAAAACTGATAAACCTGAGACAAAATGTTTTCTCGTTGAGTTGCAGTGAGCTGAATTGGATCCAATCCCTGTGATCGCGCAGCTTGCGCAAAGGTGTAATCCACCATAAACTGCTGCACCGCGATCGGACGGTAGGCATCAAAAATCTGCATTCGCCAGCCAGGTCGGTGTTTCTGTAAGTAAGTCTGAGCTAGCAGTAATCGCTCACACACTCCCTGCCGGACATAAAATGGCGACTTATGACCGTAGGGAGCGCCTAATTGCATATAAGAATGGGGCTGAACCAAAGAAAATACCGCTGGGATTGGTACTAACGGTTCACCACATTCAGCGATCGCAATTTGCTGGTAAGGCTTCACAGAACACGGACCGTCCTTAAGATTCAGTATGGTTATGACTTTGGGATGCCTGCCCCACTGGTGGCACCGGATCATACCCGCCTGGATGGAAGGGATGACAGCGAGCAATGCGACAGGCAGCTAACCAACTGCCTCGAAGTGCTCCGAAACGCATAATTGCCTCGATCGCGTACTGCGAGCAGGTCGGCTGATAACGGCAGGTCGGTGGAAACAAGGGAGAGATGAACGACCGATAACCACGAATGCAAAAAACCAGGATGGATTTCATCCCTTTATTCTACAAAGTGGTCTGTCGGGAGTGACAGAAACCACCCATTTACCCCTGAAATCCTCCAGTCATGGTTCGCCCCAGCCGACGGACGGCTCGCCCCATAATCTCTGTAAATTGCAGATCACCACTGAGCAGCCGGGTCGCCAGGTACGTGGCCATCGGCTGCCGAATGCCATAGCGGTAAAACAACGATGGGAATTGATAGAAGCAGCTAGCCAGGGTACGCGCTGTATCAAAGTTGGCAGCGAATTCAGCGTGGATGCGATCGCTGTAAGTTAGGGTTGTGCCGTTGACAACACACTCAGCCGCGATGATGCCGCTCTTCACCGCATGCAGAATGCCATCCCCAAAGAAAGGATTGATTAACCCTGCTGCATCACCTGCCAATAGCACTTGACCGTCCGGGGTATGTAGCGGTTCTCGACCATTCCAAATGGGTAACGGATGAGCATGAAACTGTAGGCTACTAGGATCATAGGGCAGCTGAAATAAATCTAGATAGCCCAAAATTGCCTGTTGTAGCTGCGATTTCACTTGGGGCTCCCGACGCGCATCGGCTTGCCCAAACCGAAATACTCCAGCACCAATATTCAGGTGATCGGCTTTAGGAAAAATCCAGGCATAGCCCTGCTTCACAGCACCATACTCCAGGTGGGCAATGGCAGGTTTCAGCTCTGGATGATCATGCCACTGATACGGATACTCAATTTCCATTGCCAGTGAGATTGCTCGTTTCTGCCGTAATCCAGTCGCTTTAGCCGTCACCCCATTAGCACCATCTGCCCCAATCACATAAGGAGCAGTCGCCACAAACTCCGATTTTGGCGTTAAGTCGCCATCTGCTTTCAGTGCCTGGGCACGAACAACAACCTGTTGCGATTCGAGCTGGAGTGATCGCACGACTAACCCATCCCACAACTCAGCTCCAGCCCGCACCGCTCGTTGGGCAAGGGCATGATCAAAAACCGAGCGTCGCACCATCCACAGGGACAATGCTCGAGCCGAACCTGAAGGACTAATTGCCCCTAAATAGGGATTAGTAAAGTTCCAGGTATGCCGCATGTACCGCACATTAGACTCAACAAACGCCTCTGGTACGAGGTCACGCAGAAAGTGCTGCACTGCCACAGGCATACCGCCACCACACGTTTTATGGCGTGGTAAGGGATATTTCTCTAACAGAGCCACTTTCAGCCCAGCTTGAGCCGCCTGAGCCGCCGCGATCGTACCGGCAGGACCAGCCCCACAGACAAGTAGATCGTAATGCAATTGTTCAGTCCTAGAGCATTCGCCGATTAGGTTGGATCAGGGGTTAATTCAGGTGAGGTTGCGGTATGCGCATCAGCCCCCCCCCCAAAAGTCATTTCTTCGACAGCACCAGGAACTCCCATCGGTTTGGGATTGTTTTCATTCAGGCTAACCATCACACCACCCGCATTTCCAGCCCGAACTGTCAGCTGCTGGTCAGCAGACCAAATGCGTTGAGTTCCCTGCGGTAAAACACCCTCAAACTCCATCTTGCCGTCAGCAACCACGCGAACCCAAGATTGATCAGTTAAGGTCAATCCTACCCGAATGGATCTGTTAGCATCCTTAGGAGCCGGAGCGGCTGGGGTAAATTGGTTCGCTGTCGTTCCCCCGACCTGATGATTTGGGGTTATCCCTGATTTGGAAACGACGATCGGGTTTAGAGCCGAAGGAGGATTCAGATTTTGAGACAGGTTATACTGTACCGGCTGTGGTGTGGAACGATTCAGCAAATACGACAAGCCGCTTACGGCTCCAACCACCAATGCCATGTAAATCAAGTAGAGGTGTAAGGGACGCAACTGCGCTCCTACTGAACCTCGCCAGGAATGTTTCACCACTTTGGGCAGTGCCTGTGCCGGAAATGCACTGGCAAACTCGAGTCCATCCATCCCGATCGCATCTGCATACCGCCGGATAAATCCCTGGATATACACAGGCTCAGGCAATCGTGATAGGTCACCCTCCTCGATCGCTCGCAACAGCCGGACCGGAATCATGGTTGTGCCAGCCACATACTCCAAGGATAAATTCCGGTTTTGGCGGAACTGCCGCAGACGCTCTCCTAAGTCAGTCAACGTTTCTACCTGTCCAACGTTCATGTGGAGAACCTGATTTTTCATAGGCTATACTCCTTTTTCCGCCAACTCCCTTTCCGATGTTAAGTCAAATTGAGTATTGAGGGAATGGATCTCGGCATCTGTTAAGAAACGATAGTGACCGATCGCCAGTTCTGGGTGGTCGCTAACTTGCAACTGAATTGATCCGATCGCAACTCGGTGTAGCTGCAAAACAGGATGTCCTAATTGTTCAGCCACGCGCCGAATTTGCCGATTACGCCCCTCTCGTAGCTCAATCTCTAACAATGTTTTGTGATCAGGGTGCCGTTTTCGCATAGTCACTCTAGCCGGAAGGGTCACCTGCTTTTCCAGGAGGACACCTTGTCGCCATTGCTGTAATGTCTTGGCAGAGGGATACCCTTGAACCCAGACCTGATAGGTTTTGGGAATATGGTGGCGAGGGTGGGTCAAGTAAAAGGTCAAGTTGCCATCATTCGTCAGCAATAGTGCTCCTGTGGAATCTATATCCAACCGTCCAACGGGATGAATGCCCTGCCCTTGACTTAACTCTGGCGGCAGTAAATCTAATACCGTTTTTCGTCCTTGGGGATCATGGCAGGTTGAGACATAGCCGATTGGTTTATTTAGCAGCAAATAAACCAGTTGCGGTGGGCGTGAAGGATTAACGACCCTACCATCTACCGTGATTTGATCCTGTTCCGGGTTCACTTTTTGCCCCAGTTGGGCGATCGCGCCATTAACTTGCACTCGACCTTGTTTCACCCATTCTTCCACGCGCCGTCGAGAGGCAATTCCCCATTGGGACAAGACTTTTTGTAGTCGCTCAGTCACCCGTTCTCCCTATTGCTCTCTGTTTCTACTCCCATATCCTGGATGTCCAGCTCCGGTTGCCAGGGTAGAAATACCTGTAACCAAGCCCCTCCCGTTTCAGGATGATTACTGGCTCTAACAGATCCGCCATGAGCTTCTATAATTTGTTGCACGATCGCCAACCCTAAACCACTGCCACTTCCCGAATACAGTGAGTCACCATCCGTAGTGAGATCAAACGCTGAAGTCGCATACCGACTGATAGACTTCCCTGTAGCATAAACTGAATCCATACGAGAGCCAGAAAGGTCAGGAACAGACCGGGCTCGCGAGGGATCAACCCGATAAAACCGCTCAAAAATGTGAGGTAACGCGACCTCCGGAAAACCGCATCCTGCATCAATCACTTCCAAGCAAATTTGGGATTTAGTCGATCGCCCCTCGTTGGACTGCAAACTCAACTGGACCCGAATTTGCTGATGCATTGGGCTGTATTTAATGCTGTTATCTAGAAGATTGAGCAATACTCGATGCAGCCCGGCTTCATTCACTTGAGTCAGCAAATGCTCAGGACCTACATAATCGAGTTGCAGCACTTTCTTGCGGGCTAAAGGTTCCAGACTCAGCCAAGTGGATTGGATCAGCTTAGTCAGATCAACGGAACTCAGGCTCAATTGATGAATAGATTGAGCTTCTAACTGACTCAAATCCAATAAATCTTGGACTAAGCTACTTAAGCGAATCGTTTCTTTCAGCAAGCGATCGACCCAATCACGCAGTGGGGGTTCCAATCGAGATTGCAAGGTTTCGGCAACCAAACGAATCGAGGTTAAGGGGGTCTTTAATTCGTGGGCAGCATCGGAAATCCAACGATCGCGCTGTTGAATTAAGGACAGAGCTTCCTCTCGGCTTTCTAAAAAGACTCCCACACACCCATTCGTCATCGGCAGCCCATAGGCTCGGAGCGGAGAAGATTGTTGCTGTGACAATCGGGAGGGATCCGAATGGGTAGGATAAAAGGTCCAGTCCCGCTGACAAGGTTTCCTAACCTGACGAGTTTGTTCAATCAATTCATCCAGTTCATAGGAGCGTACTACTTCCAGTAGTAAACGGGGTTTGCTTAACTGGAATGGCTGCACACTTAGCAAATCACAAGCTTGCGAGTTACACCACAACAACTGATTATCTTCATCGACTTGCAAAAACCCGACTGGAGCAATCTGAATCATCTGTTTCCAGGTTTGCAATTCTTGCTCTAAGCCGTGTTCAGCCTCTTGGTAAGCTGCGATCGCCCGAGTTAGCCTAGACGTGACAGGAAGTGAAGACAACGTCGTATCCACCTTCACTCGCTGAATTAACTGTTTCAGCTTTAACTTTTGTTGGACATGTTGCCAACCCAGCAGCATCAGACCGAGCGACAGTCCTAGGAAAAACCCCAAAAGATCCACAGGTTTTAGCGATTTGCGATAGGTGGTAAACAGCGAACCTGGCAAACCAGTTGCAACTCTAGGACTATTTTAGGCTGAACCATAGGTAGACGTGAGCATTCCATAAAATCAACCCTGTCCTACCCCAGATCTGCCTGTCATCCCCCTGCATCAAGAACACCTGGCTTAGCCAAACCGATAACCAAATCCACGCACTGTCACCAAATATTCTGGATTACTCGGGTCAAGTTCTAGCTTTTCCCGCAGCCACCGGATATGCACATCTACGGTTTTGCTGTCTCCAATAAAATCAGGTCCCCAGATCCGCTCTAGTAGCTGATCTCGCGACCATACTCGCCGGGGATAACTCATGAACAGTTCTAGAATTTTGAATTCTTTAGGCGAGAAATTAACTTCTTCCCCCCGAACGGTGACTCGGCACTCTTGAGGATAAAGCACAATATCCTGAAATTTCAGTGAGGGCTGTTCTGGCTGAATTTGGAAGTGGTGATGGCGACGCAGCAATGCCCGGCAGCGAGCAACCAGTTCCCTCATCCCAAAAGGTTTAGTCAAATAGTCATCGGCTCCAACTTCCAGACCTACCACTCGATCGGTTTCGCTCCCTTTAGCACTCAACATCAAAATGGGAACATTATTACCCTCGCGCCGAATCAACCGGCACAGATCTAAGCCATTAATGTAGGGCAACATCAAGTCTAGAATGATTAAATCAAACCCCCAGTCCAGACGCTGAGACGACGAGCCAGTCGTTACCGAGCTACCACCTCTTGAGCTTACCGTTTCAATCGGATGGTGCAGGAGTTCCAAAGCAGTTCGCCCATCCTCAGCCGTCAGCACTTCATACCCTTCTTCTGACAATGCCAATGCGATCGTATCGCGGATCAGTTCTTCGTCTTCGACAACTAAAATACAGCCCATTCTCAACCCACGTTGAGCGTTGAGGGGTTCTGACGGCAGCGCAAGCGGCATAACTTAAGCTGGCTCCTATTTGTCCAGAGAAATTTTATCACCAAAGCAGGTTTCGTATGCTGTGATACTGTCTATAAACTCATGAATATGCTGACTGGTCCTTAGCATTTAGTGTAGCTCTAAACCCTGCGACCAAAGTACCTTTTCGCAATTTCACAATTTGGACTAAGTCAACAAAACTAGGTGTTTGGAGAACGAGCCAGTGCTTAGAAGATGCCTCATGACAGACCTAGCTTTCTCCAAGAACGCCAATTATTGTACAGCCCAGTCTTGAATCCACCACTTGCCATCCTTAAATACCAACGTATATTGGACACGCAAATTATCGGTTTCAGGGGCGGCTTCAGCTTGCCCATCACGAAATGGCTCCGATGTCTCAGATACTTCCGCCACAACTGTTGCTTGACTCGGAGCAGGCGAATTAGCCAAGCTCGCCTCACTGGGACTTGAGCTGGCTGTTGGCGAAGGGCTGGACTCACCAGCCAGGATTGGGGTTGGGCTAGGCAAGCTGGTATCCGACGTGGCTGGGGGCGGACTCGGCTGATTAGGATCCGCTGTTGCTGCCTCTGAAACGGCTGGGCTGAGTTCAACAGACTCCACCTTTACCGTATGAGTGTATTTTACGTAGGAGTTATTCTGCTTTTCCTGTTCAGATTTACCACGCCATTCCGACAGCTTTGGCTCCAGTAACACCTGCTCTAACTGAGTCACATCATGAGTCGAACCCATTGCTTTCGCTTTCGCTGACAGCCAAGACTCGATGACCTGCTGGGCAGACGCATTATCAAACTTAGCTGGATCAGCCGTTGCGGCTAATTCTTCTGGGGAAAGCTCAACCAATGGTTGATCCAGGCGTACCAATGGTTGATCATCTATGACTTGAGTCGATTGCTCCGTTGGAGTTTGCCCCGATCGCAATGCCCACACTCCTAGAAACCCTAAAATTGCCACCCCCAACAAAATCAGTCCAGGTAGAATCCAACGAGCAGGTGAAGAGGAGCGAGGTCGAGCCGGACGATCGCTACTGGGTGGCGGTGCGGGCGGTTTAGTCCGCCGTTGCGCAACATCTACAGATGGGCGTTCTGCCCGAGATCGAGAGCGCTCTGGTTCTGTACGAGCGGCTACCTCAACCTCTGGCTGCACAACTGGAGGAGAGACCCGCTCCGCTTCTGGCATCGCCGCCCCATTAGCAGGACGATTACCTGTGCCCAAGGTTGCCGTGACCGATTGTGCAGCGATCTGGCTGCGGGCAACTTCCAATAGGGGATCTTCTTTTGCTTCTGGATCTCGGTTCAGGTAGCGCCCAGTACCTGACGTTAGGATCGGCTCGGGCTGAGAGCCATTCGCATTAGAACGCAAAGCAACGGGTGCATTAGGCGGCGAAACCACTCGTGGCGTAGCGACTGGAGGAGAACTGACTTGGGTACGTAAAGGTGGCAGCGCCTGATCAATTTCAGCTTCACTCGGCAAGTCTTCTAAATAAGACTGAACGTGAGGATCGGCAAAATAATCTTTCAAGGAAACAGACTGAGCCACTAGATCGCGGAAGTGAGGAAATACCTCATCCTGTAACCAACGCTCTGTATAGAGACATAACCCTGGCAGTAAATCTGGTGCTCCCTGGGAATGCTCTCGAATAAATGCGATCGGCTCCCGCTCCTGACTTAACTCTAGTGCCTGACTCGCTTCATCGGTCTGTCCCAAGAGCAATGCACAAACGGATTTCTCCAGATAAACGTCTTGGCGGCTACTCAACCGCGCAAGCAGCCGCTTAGCTCGATAAATCAGTTCTGCTTGGCGGTAAGCAAATCCACGTGATAGCAAAGCATATACTGCCAGATACGTGGCTACGGCAGACGGGCGACTCGCCTCCTGCTCAAATAAGGTTTGCTGCTCCTCTGCAGTTAAATAACTCCGGAGCTGCTGAATAAACCGGAGAAAGTCATCAATATTTAAGCCCGATTGATCATCGGCAGTACCATCAATCCCACCACGATCGTTCAAAATGTCTTGCAGCAACTGGATCCCCTGCTGTCGGTCTGAAACCCGATCTTCTGGGGCTGCTAATAACTCTAATACTCGGTACGGACGCAGCTTATAGAGATCAGACTGAATTTCACCTCGTACTCCAACAAACAAGCCTTCCCGCATCAGTAATTGCTGTCCTGTTTCTAAAGCTTCCGCTGCATTTTCGTACTGTCCCTGCTGCCACTGTTCTCGCCCCAACTCCAAGCAGGCAAGCGCCACAGTTAACACAATGTCCGAAAAGACGATCGCGGGATCACCATACTGTCCACCCTTTAAACTGGCACTCCCCCCAGACAGAAATGGTCGTCCTAGCTTCAAGACCAGTTCATACTCGCCCAACTCTTGCAGGACTAATAGGGCACCAATAAACTCTTGATCCTCAATCTCAATGCTCGGTGCGTGAGGATCTAAGTCAGGATCATCTACATAGGGTGTAGCCATAGCTCCCGTTGTAGCTGACTCTGACTCTGATGCCAGGTCATAGGTTTTAGCTAAAAAGTTAGCATCATAAAGCTGGCGCTGTTCTGGATTGGACAACAGCACATACGCTTTATCGAGCAGTTGTTTACGCGCCGCGATCGCTGCATCGGAATACTCGCGTCGGGGCAATTGCAGGGTACGATCGCGGTGCGCCTGCTTCAGTTGTTCAGTGGTCGCCTGAATCGGCAAACCCAGAATCCGATAATAGTCAAGCGGAATACGCACGGTACACTTCCCCAACGGTAAGGAGTAAGGTTAAGCTATGGTATCGGATCTTGGCAGTTCTGTAACGTGCCCAGATCATACCGCTTACATAACAGAGTGGCAGTTTACACCCAGGATAAGCAAAATCTCCCCGTCAGCAACATAAATTCTAGAAAATTTGAGAAGTCTGAGGTCAGGACAGGTCAATGGTTCAAGACAGAACAGTTCCGGTATTTCCGGCAACCCAAGCCAACATCAGCCGAGATGAAGGATTGATGCTGTATGAAGATATGGTACTTGGGCGCTTCTTTGAGGACAAGTGCGCCGAAATGTACTATCGCGGCAAAATGTTTGGTTTCGTTCACCTGTATAACGGACAGGAAGCCGTTTCAACGGGTGTGATTCAAGCCATGCGACCCGGTGAAGACTACGTTTGTAGTACCTACCGCGATCATGTCCATGCCTTAAGTGCTGGAGTGCCCGCCCGGAATGTCATGGCAGAGTTATTTGGCAAAGCCACCGGATGCAGTAAAGGACGTGGTGGTTCAATGCACCTGTTCTCAGCCGAGCATCGCCTGCTCGGCGGCTATGCTTTTATTGGAGAAGGGATTCCTGTCGCTACAGGTGCCGCTTTCCAAAGCAAATATCGGCGGGAAGTCATGAATGATCCAACTGCAGATCAAGTGACAGCGGCTTTCTTTGGCGATGGCACGACCAACAACGGGCAATTCTTCGAATGCCTTAATATGGCAGCCCTATGGAAGCTGCCGATCCTGTTTGTGGTAGAAAACAACAAATGGGCGATCGGGATGGCGCATGAACGGGCAACCTCTCAGCCCGAAATCTACCGGAAAGCGGCTGGCTTTGGCATGGTTGGCGTCGAGGTAGATGGCATGGATGTGCTCGCAGTGCGGGCGGTTGCTCAAGAGGCCGTGGCACGCGCCCGCGCGGGCGAAGGACCAACATTGATTGAATGCTTGACCTATCGCTTTCGAGGGCACTCTCTGGCAGATCCCGATGAACTCCGGTCCAAAGCTGAAAAAGAAGCTTGGTTAGCCCGTGATCCGATCAAAAAGCTAGCCGCTTATTTGATCGAGCAAAATTTGGTTAATCAGCAAGAACTGAAAGAGATCGACCGGAAGATTCAGGCGGACATTGAGGATGCCGTTAAATTCGCCCTAGAAAGCCCTGAACCCGACGCCAGCGAACTCTACCGCTACGTATTTGCTGAAGACTAACTAAATCAATTCACTGATTGCTATCTTCAGCGGAACTTTTGCAACCTTAAAGCTGTCTGAAACACCGTGAGGCGGACCATGATGCTACTCATGCGATACTATGAGGGGATTCTTGGTCAGTCCTCACCATCCCGCAGTTTGGGTCAAACTTAAATCTCAATTCTGTTTCAGCTCAGCTGAATTGTATTAAATCACCAACCAGATGTGTTAATATTTATTAACATCAAGTTAACCGGTGCTTTAGCATCCTCGTACTCTTCTTACTCAACCATCTGTAAATGGTTTCAACTTGCTCAATTGGATCTCAGCGTCTTGGATTGAGCTATCGTTACAACTCCAATTGCTTGAGTGAACAGCCTAGCTTTTAGTAGACTAGAGCACTGCTACCAGGGACAGAAATTTTCTATTGTACTAGCTGCGTTCAAGCGACCATGATACCTTAATGAATGGCGTGAATAATCTGGTAGGGCAGTATAAGAGCAACATGCTCAGTTCTAATTCTTTGGCAGCAATTGGCAGCCTCGATCCGTCTGATTTGACTATAGGTTGCCATTTGATGCAGTGGGTTGAACAATCGGCAGACAGGTTGCCCCTCTACTGGCAGGCAAGAGTATCAAAATTAGCAGGAAGGGAAAGTTTGGCTGGTTTTGCATACGGGCGTCTGCTTAGACAACTTCAGCCATTGTTAAAGCACAATTTTTCTTTTTAGTTTCCAATAGCCTGGAGGTGTCTTCCCATGTCCGTTCGTTTATATGTGGGCAATCTGCCCGAAGAGTTAACTCGTCAAGAACTAGAAGCAATTTTTGCGGAAGAAGGTGACTCAGTTTCTACCAAAATTATCACCGATCGCAAAACCAATAAATGCCGTGGCTTTGGTTTTGTTACCGTTAAGAATGAAGAACAAGCAGATGCCATCATTGAAAAATTTAATGGTTATGCGCTTAAAGATGCTTCGCTTAAGGTAGAGAGAGCTCAACCCCGCTCCAAAGATAAAGGAGCAGACGAAGCTCCGATCACAGCTAGCAGCGCTCCATCAAATAGCAAAGGACGCAAAGGCAATAATAATAAGTCCAAGGGTCGGAGTTCTGGAGGTTCATCCGATCTCGACAGTGTACAACCGGATCCCCGTTGGGCACAAGAATTAGAAAAGCTCAAACAGCTACTCGCTGCTCAAGCTAGCAATTCTTAAAGCTGTTTAGCGTTTTGTTGATAGAGGTGCAGTTTTTACACCTCTATTTTTTTATGTCAGTTACATCAATCGAGTTAATTGCACTCGGTAACGGTCTTTTTTCGTCACTGCCACTTCTCCTACTTCTAGGCGACCTTTGCCTCGAATAGTAACCAGGTCTCCAGACTTCAACGGATGACTAGAAGAAGTAATTTCTTTCCAATTTACCCGCACATCACCAGCGGCAATTAGGTCTACCATCTTGCTCCGGGAAATACTAAATCCCGCCGAAGCAATTGCATCCAAGCGCATCGACGCTTCCACAGTGGTCAATTCTTTTTTCTTCGGCTCTCGGAGTTTGAGTTCCGCCAGGTCAATCCGTTGAGTTTTCACTGGCACAGAGCGCACCTGAGTCAGATTTAACTCTAAAAACTCCACCATTTCAGGCACAACGATCGCCTGCGCCCCTCGCTCTCCTAGCACAATAATGTCACCCGCTTTCTCTCGAACAATACCAGTCCCTAGCAATGCCCCGAGAAAATCCCGGTGGCTCGCTGGATCAAATAGGAAATTTCCTGCAATCTCAACAGCGGCTAAATCAACTTGACTAGCTTCTAATGGTAACTCTGAGCGGGCGATCGCGAGCCGTTGGCGTTCCGCTTGAGGATAGCCACCCCAAGCCACTAGATGCACTTCGGTTAACCGACTAAATCCTTGTTGAGCTTCATTCAGTTCGGGTGGAGATAAAAAGTCAGTTGGAATTACTTCCCAGGTTTTGATCGCTTGTTCTGCCTGATCAATTACCCTAGCTACAACTTCACGATGCTCAACACCCTTGAGCAAATCTTCTCGTGGCAACATGAATCCAATAATAAGTCAGCTGCTTCGATTCTAACTTAGCGAGCCCACGACCTAAATCCACTTAGCGATGGGACTGAGGAGATGCTTACCAATCAAACCGATGAGGGTTGACCGCTAGTTTCAGCTGCTAATTGCTCCAAGCGTTCCTGCTGATCCTGGGAAATACAGGTTTGAATGAGAGTATCAATATCGCCCTCTAAGATCGGTGCTAACGAGAAATTTTGATTCAAACGATGATCCGTCACCCGATTATCTTTGTAGTTGTAAGTCCGGATCTTTTCCGAGCGAGAGCCTGTACCCACCTGCATCCGCCGGGCCGACATCACCGCTTCCTGCTGCTCTTGGAGCTTCATCTCAAACAACTTAGCGCGCAGAATTTGCATTGCCCGTTCCCGGTTTTGCAACTGCGATCGCTCTTCCATACACTTAATCCGAATTCCAGTCGGCTTGTGGGTTAAGTCTACGGCTGTTTCTACTTTGTTGACATTTTGACCACCAGCACCGCCCGATCGCATCGTGGTCATTTCAATATCTTTAGGATCAATGTGAATTTCCACATCATCCACTTCTGGCATAATTGCCACCGTTGCCGTGGAGGTGTGCACTCGACCTTGGGCTTCAGTCACCGGCACTCGCTGCACTCGGTGAACTCCAGCCTCAAATTTGAGCTTGCTATAAACGCGATCGCCCTGAACTTCTAAAATCGCTTCTTTAAAACCGCCCATGTCAGCTAGCGATTCACTCACCAGCTTAACGCGCCAGCCCTGGCTCTCCGCATAACGGGAGTACATCCGCAGTAAATCCCCTGCCCAGATACTGGCCTCATCCCCGCCTGTACCTGCCCGGATCTCCAACATGATGTTCTTATCATCATTCGGATCACTGGGCAGTAACAAAATCTTCAAACGGGTTTCTAACTGTTCTAGCTTGGTTTCTAACTCATCCACTTCCAGAGCTGCCATTTCTCTCAACTCTGGGTCATCTCCAGCTTCCTTCAAAATCTGCTTTGCCCCAGCTAACTCATCCTGCGCTGCTTTCCAGGTTTCAAAGGTGGCTACTACCTCTTCCAGCGAAGAGCGCGCCTTGGCAACTCTCTGAAATTCATTCGGATCTTTAGCAACATCAGGATCAGCCAACCGTCGAGTCAGCTCACCAAACGTTTGTTCAACAGAGTTTAACTTATCGAGCAGATATGCTTCAGCCATGACGATCCCGGGTCAATTGAAACTGTATTCAGTAAGCAGTGTTCGCAGTTACTAGCCTGCGCCCACATTCAAGCTTCTAAGGCCAACAACGGACTCACTACACTACACTGCTACCGCTTCTTCTTACCCTGGGAGGCATCCGGAGTCGCTTCTTCAGTACCATCCATCATGCCGTACTTCCGCAGGAAGCGCTCAACTCGCCCTTCCGTATCAATAATCTTTTGGGTGCCAGTGAAGAAGGGATGGTTCCCTGACCACACATCAACATGCAGCTCTGGGGAAGTGGAACCCACTGTCATGACCACTTCGCCATTGCAATAAACTTTGGCTTCTGGATACCACTTGGGATGAATATCAGGTTTTGGCATGGCTAACTCTCAAAAACACAATTGCTCTGATCTTGATTCTAACGAACTGCTGATGCTAGATGGATACCCGTACCAACACTGGCTCTGACTAAACTCCCAGCAGTTGTAAACAGTAGGTAGACAAGAGATGTCTTAACGCTTCGAGTACTGAGGTGCTTTCCGCGCTTTCCGTAAACCGTACTTCTTCCGCTCTTTAGCTCGGGGATCACGGGTTAAGTATCCTTCCACCTTTAAAGGCTTCCGATTATCAGGATCTAACTGACACAGCGCCCGAGCTACCCCTAAACGCACTGCATCAGCTTGCCCTGTTAAACCACCACCGCAGGCGTTTACCAAAATATCGTACTCCGCTTCTAACCCTAGGGTTTCCAGAGGTGCCTTCACGACAGCTAGATACGCTGGATTGAATTGCAAGTACAGGTCACCCGGTTTTCCATTAATTGTCAGTTGACCACTACCAGGCACCAAACGAACCCGCGCGATCGCGGACTTACGACGACCTGTTCCAAGGTACATAGCTCGACCTTGCTCCGTTGCCTGCATTACTCTTGTCCTCCGGGAATAGTACTAATTTCTAAAACTTGAGGTTTTTGTGCCTGATGAGGATGATCCGGTCCAGCATAAACTTTCAGCTTCGTAAACAGCTGCCGCCCTAACGTATTTTTAGGCAACATCCCTTTCACAGCATGTTCAATGATCCGCTCAGGCAGACGGGCTTGCAGCTTAGCAAACGTCTCCGTCTTCATCCCACCAGGACGACCAGAATTACGACGGTAGATTTTTTGAGTCCGTTTCTTACCAGTGACTGCAACCTTGTCAGCATTAACAATAATCACAAAGTCACCTGTATCCATTGAAGGCGTATAGGTAGCTTTGTTCTTACCCCGTAAAACTCTGGCAACCTCACTGGCGAGGCGACCAAGGCGCTGATCAGCGGCATCAATCAGATACCAATTACGTTCAATCTCATCTTGAGGTGGAAGATAGGTTTTATTCATGACAATCACATTGTGCTTGGAAGGGGTTGACTAAGACAGTTCTTGTGCAAGAAAGCGATAAATGCTCTATTAACTAGGTCACTTCAGGGAATTCAGGAAGACTCGGGAAGCAAAAAGCTGGTTGATTATCAAACCAAACTTCTGGCGGAAAGGGGAAGTCAGGGTAGCCGACCCGGAGCAAGCATAGTCCCTGGGCTGGCGCAGCATACTTTACCTCTTCGCGGCGTTGGGCTAACCACAGTTCTGTAAAGCTGTTTGGCGATCGCAACCCACGTCCTACCTGTACTAACAGTCCAACTAGAAGGCGCATCATTCCATATAAAAAGCCACTTGCCTGCACTTCGATCGCGACAAAAGCACCTTGACGGCTACATTCTGCAACTTGAACATCCACCCAAGAATGAGGGCGTTTAGAGCCTGCACGATGAAACGCGGCTAAATGATGACGTCCAACTAAAGGATCTAAAGCAGACTGAATCACATCAGTATCAAGTGGCTGGTGATAGTAGTGCCAGCTATAGGGTCGGACAAACAGGTTAGGGCAGGGATCGGTATACAACAAATAGCGGTAGCGTCGCCAAAGTGCCGAAAAACGAGCATGCCAGGTTGAGCTAACCGCCGCTGAAGCCCGAATCAGCACATCTGCTGGCAAGCGGGCATTCAATATGTCAGCCCACCGATGAGCAGGAACCATCATCGGCGCATCGAAATGAGCAACCTGAGCGGCGGCATGAACACCTGAGTCAGTCCTCCCTGCCGCATGAATTCTGACAGGAAACCCTAAAACCGCTTTGAGGACCGTTTCGATCTCTTCTTGCACAGTCCGTTGCTTGGGCTGCCATTGCCAGCCATGAAAGTGAGTGCCCAAGTATTGAATTACCAGGGCAATCCGCTGAGTCGGCTGAGAGGCAACAGGAATCATCGTTAGGTCAATTCGATAATTGCCATTTCAGCATTATCACCCCGACGATTAATCGTACGCAGAATCCGGGTGTAACCGCCTTGACGATCGCCATAGCGAGAGCTGGCTTGTTCAAACAGAGCATGGACTAGTTGCTTGTCATACATATAGCCTAATGCTCTCCGACGAGCTGCCAAAGAACCGTCTTTGGCTAAAGTAATCATTCGTTCAGCCTCTGTACGAACCGCCTGAGCCCGGGTTTTAGTCGTTTTAATCCGACCATTCCGAATTAGTTCAGTCGTCAGCGTCCGCAATAAAGCACGACGTTGATCAGCAGGCTTACCAAGTTGAGGGACACGGCAACGGTGACGCATAAGACATAGTTAAGGGTAATAAATCATGATTGGCTATCAAATCCAGAGTTCAACCTCTGGAAGAGCAGCTAAGTGGTTTTTGAGGATTTCTCCTGGGATAAGGTAATCCCTAAACGTTGTTGCAATGCTTCAACCACTTCTTCAGCTGACTTGGCACCAAAGTTTTTGATCTCTAAGAGATCTTCTTGGGTGTAATCCAGCAAATCTGCAACCGAGTTGATTTGAGCTCGCTTCAAGCAGTTATAAGCACGTACCGAGAGTTGCAATTCCTCGATCGGAATTTGATTGGTCGGATCTTCTGATCCGGAGTCATCTGGTTCCACCGACTCTGATGGAATTTCTTTTAGCGGGTTAAACAGATCAACTAGGATATTTGCCGCTTGACTCAGAGCTTCCTGAGGGCTCAGGCTACCATTGGTCCAGATTTCCATAATCAGACGGTCCTTCTCCATAGCACCGCCGACTCTAGCATCCTCAACTGAGTAATGAACCCGCCGAACCGGCATGAAGATCGAGTCAATTTGCAAAAAGTCTAGAGCAACCGTTTCATCACGACCTTTTTCAACTGCCCGATACCCTTTGCCTTTCTCAATTCGGAACTCCATCTCTAGAGTTGCATTTGCCGACAAAGTAGCAATGTACTGATTCTGATCTACAAACTCTACTTCGGAAGGTAGGTCAAACTGCCCTGCCGTCGCCGTTGCAGGTCCTTGAACAAGCAATCGCCCAATTTGTGGCTGAGAGGAGTAGCTTTTCAGGACAACTTTCTTCATGTTGAGGAGAATGTCTAAAACATCCTCACGCACCCCTGGAATTGTGGCAAATTCATGGCTGACTCCCGCAATCCGTACAGCCGTAATCGCTGCGCCTTCCAGGTTAGATAGCAAAACTCGCCTCAGAGCGTTGCCAAGAGTTGTTCCCTGACCACGCTCCAGTGGTTCAATGACAAATTTGCCAACTTGACTTTGATCTCTTTCGTATCTTGACTCTATACACTCAACCTGAAACTGTGCCACGGAACAACCTCCCCTCTTGACGGATGAAAGACGCAGGGCAAATGCTCTGCTATGGGATCTTGGCTTTGCAATTTGCCAAAGATTGTGTCAGGATTTTAGGCTCGTCCAATCAATTTCTTTACAGAAGCTTAAGCAGACGATACAATCCCAACCTTTAAACTCGGCGCCGCTTGGGAGGACGGCAGCCATTGTGGGGGATTGGAGTGACATCACGGATTAAAGTTATTTCCAGACCTGCCCCTTGGAGAGCCCGAATCGCTGTTTCCCGACCAGCTCCTGGACCGCTGACCATGACTTCAATTTGGCGCATCCCTTGGTCAGATGCCCGCCGTGCTGCATTCTCTGCTGCTGTTTGAGCCGCAAAAGGAGTACCTTTCTTAGCACCTTTAAAGCCACTGGAACCAGCAGAAGCCCAAGAGATGACCTCTCCATTGGTATCCGCAATCGTCACAATTGTGTTGTTGAAGGTGGATTGGATGTAAGCGACTCCATTGGGAACATTTTTCTTTTGCTTACGGGCTCCAGTCTTCCTGGTTGGTTGCCTTGCCATGTCAGTTTCCTAACGTTTCAGTGTGTGGTTTTTCAAAAATACTGCTAAACAACTAGTTGGTGAGGGGAGAAGCACACGGCCGCAAAACTATGCTCACTAGCAAACTCAACTGCAAGCTCAAGCGACAATGGGGTCTACAACCCGCAACAGCAACCAACTAAAGCTATTTCTTGCTAGGCGCTTTCTTCTTACCTGCAACAGTCCGACGACCGCCACGACGGGTTCGAGCATTAGTCCGGGTTCTCTGTCCGCGAACTGGTAAACCCAAGCGATGACGGCGACCCCGATAAGTGCCGATGTCCATCAATCGCTTGATGTTCATGGACTCTAAGCGTCTGAGATCACCTTCAACCTGGTAATTCTCTTCCACTTCTGCTCTTAGCGCCGCAACATCCGCATCACTCAACTCTTTAACCCGAACATCCGGATTAACTCCCGTTGCCTCCAGAATGCTACGCGATCGGGTCAAGCCAATCCCGTATATATAGGTCAGCCCAATTTCAACTCGTTTATCCCGAGGTAAATCTACTCCGGCAATCCGTGCCACGTCCCTCTTCTCCCGCTTGTACTTTCTGCTAGAAACCTGAAATGCCCATGATGGCGTCTATCAATCACGAATCACAAAACTCAGACTTACTCTTGCCCAAGCATTCACTAAGCTCTAACCTTGACGCTGCTTATGCTTAGGATTAGAACAAATCACCATGACTCTGCCACGACGCCGAATCACGCGACACTTTTCGCATATTTTACGAACCGATGCTCGAACTTTCATGTCCTTTGCCAGCACTTACAAACTTAGCATCTTATCAAAATAGAAAACTTATTGTCAAGAAAACAACCCTATTTATTGAGGATGCAGTAAACAGTTACTTCTTGTTTCTGAGACGGTAAGTGATTCTACCTTTTGTCAGGTCATAAGGAGTTAACTCTACCTTGACGCGATCACCAGGCAGGATTTTGATATAGTTCCGGCGAATTTTTCCTGAAATATGCGCAAGCACATTAAACCCGTTATCCAAATTTACGCGGAACATGGCATTTGGTAGGGATTCAGTCACCGTACCTTCCATTTCAATCAGATCTTGTTTTGACAATTGGGTTTCTCTCCTATTTAGACGGTATGCAAGCTGCCTTGACTAATAAAAACCTAGAGTTCAGCTTCCCTTTGAGTCTAGATCATCTCTTCAGCGATCGGCTGATTCAGTATATCGGTAATCATCGGAATACCTGACTAAATGGTCAAGCCGATAGTCAGGTATTTGTGTCAGAAAGTATGAACTATTGAGTTGGTAAACTGCCAATCCACCTCATTTCAGCAAATTTTCAAGTTCCGCTGTCACCTCATCCATCGCTTTATCACCATTAACTGCCAGCAATTTATTGCGATCTTTATAAAAATCGATCAATGGAGCAGTTTGTTGCCGATAAACCTCTAGGCGAGATTCAATCACCTCTTTAGTATCATCCTTGCGACCACGCCCTAACATGCGGGCAACCAACACTTCATCTGGAACATCAAAGTAAACGACCTGATCGCTCACTTGATCAATCTCGGACAGCAGCTTATCTAGAAAACTAGCTTGGGTCACATTCCGAGGAAACCCATCTAAGATCCATCCCGACTGAGCATCATCTTGATGCAATCGCTCTCGGATTAAGTCAATCACTAACTGATCCGGAACTAGGTCGCCTCGATCCATATAGGCTTGAGCTTGTTGACCTAACGAAGTTTGACGAGCCACAGCATCACGCAAAATATCACCAGTAGAAATATGCGGAATGCGATAAAGTTCAGCCAGTGCTTTGGCTTGAGTTCCTTTACCCGCCCCCGGGGCCCCTAAAAAGATTAAGCGTGGCACTACTGTTTCACCATTCCTTCGTATCGTTGGGAAATCACATATGTCTGAATTTGCTTAGCTGTGTCGATCGCCACACCAACCAAAATTAATAGCGAGGTTGCTCCTAGCCCTTGAAATGTTGTTACCCGAGTCGCACTCTCAACTGCCGTCGGTACAATTGCCACTAAACCGAGGAAAACTGCACCAAGCAGAGTTAAGCGATTTAACACCCGCTCAACATAGTCACTAGTAGCCTTACCAGGACGAATTCCTGGAATACTAGCTCCCATCTTCTTCAAGTTTTGCGACAGATCAACTGGGTTAACAACAAGTGAGGTGTAGAAATAGCTGAAGAACAGAATCAGCGTTAAGTAGACCGCTACATATACCCAGGGAGTTGGACCACTAGGCCGCATGTAATTCGCAATCTGAATGACAATGTCATTTTTGGTAAATTGCGCCAGGTACTCCGGCAGAATCAATACGGTTGAAGCAAAGATAATTGGCATCACACCACCCTGATTCAAACGCAAGGGCAGATAGCTGCTTTTTTCCAAATACATCCGCCGCCCCACCTGGCGTTTTGCCGAAACAATTGGGATACGTCGAGTCCCTTCTTGCACAAAGACAATCCCAACGATCATCACCAGGAAGACTAATAAGAGGATGAGAATGCCGCCTACAACACTACGATCGCCGGTCTGAGCCAACTCCAAAGTCTGACCAAAATATCGTGGGAAGCCAGAAACAATACTAACGAAGATCAGCAGCGAGGCCCCATTGCCAATGCCTCGTTCGGTGACCAGCTCGCCAACCCACATCACAAACATGGAGCCAGCTGTCAGCGCTAAAACAGTTTGGATAATAAATCCAATACCCGCACTCTGAGGTAGAACATAGGGCTGCACCCAAATTGCTACCCCAATACTTTGAACCAGGGCTAACCCTAAGGCAACATATCGGGTAATTTGCGAGATTTTGCGACGCCCTGCCTCTCCTTCGTTTTTTTGCAAATTTTCTAAAGAAGGTAAAGCTGCCGTCAACAGCTGCAAGATAATTGAGGCATTAATAAACGGGATGATTCCTAAGGCAAAAATGCCCAAGGCTTTCAGCCCACCCCCAGCGAAAATATCAAGGAAATTGACAGCTACATTATTTTGAATATTTTCTGCAAACCTAGCCCGATCGATTCCTGGGATAGGCAGAAAGATACCAAGGCGAATCAGGATCAACATACCGATCGTCAGTAGGATGCGACCTCTTAACCCAGCCGCTTGAGCCATCTGGGCAAATGTTTCCTGAGCACTTGGTGTCTTATCTCGGCTAACAACCATGAAGGCGACCCTCTAACATGCGTATGTTTTATATAGATAAATCTCCGGTAGAGCCTACCGAAGTATCTATGATTGAGACGTATTATGAGGAACTAAAGATTATTCTGACTCAGAAGAGTCAGCACCTAGAAGTTCGCAAGTTCCCTTAGCTGCTTCAATCTTAGCGCGAGCAGATGCACTAAAGGCGGCTGCTTGCACTTGTAAAGGGATGTTGAGTTCACCATTCCCTAGCACTTTCAGAGGACCATCATCGGTAGTCACAACCCCTGCCTCCATTAACGATGTGAGGGTAACAGCTGTATTAGCAGGTAAAGCAGCCAAGTCCTCGACATTGATAATGGTGTAGTGCGATCTGTTGATGATTGGGAAGTGCTTCAACTTGGGTAAGCGGCGATATAAAGGGGTCTGACCGCCTTCAAAACCAGGGCGAGTCGGGCGACCCGATCTCGACTTCTGACCTCTCATCCCAAAACCACAGCTAGCCCCTTGACCTGCCGCAATTCCTCGACCCAGGCGGCGACGGCGCTTTTTAGAACCAGACTGGGGCACAGCATCGTTTAATCTCATAGCTTTCGCTCTCAATCACTAACAGCATTGTCGAAATCGCATCAGTCACCCTATTAGGGCGCTTGTTAAGCTAGCTAGCCACTCAATTAGGCTTAACTAGGCGTAGAGATGCTCAAGGGAAATATCTCGTTGCTCAGCAACTTCAGCAAATGTGCGCAAGGTAGATAATGCTTCAACTGCCGCTCTAGCATTGTTAAGCGGATTATCAGAACCAAGCTGTTTTGCCAGGATATTTCTCACTCCTGCCAATTCTAATACCGTACGCACAGCTCCTCCAGCAATTACCCCAGTACCAGGAGCGGCAGGGCGCATCATCACTTTGGCACCGCCACCCTGACCGGTAGTCGGATGAGGAATAGAGTTGTTTTTGGTCAAAGGCACTTCAATTAAGTGCTTTTTGCCATCTGCCACACCTTTCTTCACTGCCCCAATCACATCGCTCGCCTTACCAACGCCGACTCCAACCTGTCCACGTTCATTACCAACGACAACGATCGCTCGGAAGCTTAACTTCTTACCACCTTTGACGACCTTAGTGACCCGACGGATTTGTACAACCCGCTCTTGCCAGTCGGTTTCCTTCTCTCGGCTCTTATTGCTTTTACGACCCTTTGCCATGATCTACTCCAAGCTATTCCGCAAACTAAAAGACATCTAATGATGGATTAGAACTGTAGCCCTGCTTCGCGGGCAGCATCTGCCAAGGCTTTGATCCGACCATGATAAAGATTGCCGCCGCGATCGAAGACCACCTGCTGAATGCCCTGTTCTAGCGATCGTTGAGCAATCAATTTGCCTACTTGAGTAGACGCATCACAATTTGCCCCAGAGTCTAAATTAGATTTAAATTCTGGTTCTAAGGTGGAAGCAGACGCTAAGGTATGGTGCTGGGTATCGTCAATCACCTGGACATAAATGTGCTGATTAGAACGAAACACTGCCAATCTTGGGCGCTCTGCCGTCCCCGTCACTCGCCGACGAACACGTTGATGGCGATTTCGAGTTGACTCTCTACGACTTAGACTCATGACTATTTCTTCCCTGCCTTACCAGCCTTACGTCTGACCACTTCACCGGCATAGCGAATCCCTTTCCCCTTATAAGGTTCTGGAGGACGAACCGCACGGATTCGAGCAGCCGTATTGCCAACAATCTCTTTATCGATACCGCTAACCATCACATTGACGTTATTTTCAACGGCAAACTGGATGCCGTCAGGCGGTTCAATTTGTACTGGGTGGCTATAACCCATGTTCAGAGTCAAGTTTTTACCCTGCACCTGAGCCCGATAACCAACTCCCTGAATCTCCAAGCGACGCTGAAATCCTTGCGAAACTCCTTCAACCATATTGGCAACCAGAGTTCGGCATAACCCATGGCGTTGACGGGCTACTCGGGATTCATCCCGCCGGTTGACCAGTAACGTCTCGCCTTCCTGAACTACAACAACTTCAGCGGGCAAAACTCTAGACAACTCACCTTTTGGTCCCTTAACTGTGACTGATTGTCCGTCGATCGTTACCGTCACTTTGGCGGGGATAGCAATGGGACGTTTACCAATGCGCGACATACCTGCCTACTCCTATCAATTCCGCGTACTGAATTCCATGCTCGTTTAACGGCTCTCAACTACCAGATATAGCAAAGAACTTCACCGCCTAAACCGCTACGACGAGCTTCCCGATCGGTCATAATACCGCTGGAGGTTGAAATAATGGCAATGCCAATCCCACCCAATACACGGGGCAAATCTTTCCGGTTCGAGTAAACTCGAAATCCCGGTTTGCTGACTCGCCGCAATGTATTAATAATCGGTTGTCTACCCTTACCTTTATACTTAAGCGCAATTACCAAGTGGCGCTTTACTCCCTCACCAGTTTCCTCGTAGTCAGTAATAAACCCTTCATCTTTCAAGACTTTAGCAATACTGCGAGTCATTCTAGTAGAGGGAACCTCAGTTGTTTGGTGACGCGCCAAGTTTGCATTCCGAATTCGCGTCAGCATATCTGCAATGGTATCGTGTGCCGCCATAGTATTCCCTTGATAAACCTGCCTTAGTTATCCCGGAAGGGCATGCCCATCTCTTTCAATAGAGCACGACCTTCCTCATCGGTAGTTGCAGTCGTGATGATTGAAATGTCCATGCCACGGATCTGGTCAATGCTGTCATAGTCCACTTCTGGGAAGATGAGTTGCTCTCGAATACCCAGAGTATAGTTACCACGCCCGTCAAAACTCTTAGGACTGATACCGCGAAAGTCACGAATTCGAGGTAGAGCGAGGTTGATGAGGCGATCGAGAAAAGCATACATCCGTTCCGAACGGAGAGTGACCATAATCCCTACAGGCATCCCCTGCCGGATTTTGAAGCCTGCAATCGCTTTCTTAGCACGGGTGACAACAGGCTTTTGTCCTGTGATTACGCCAATCTCGGCTAAAGAAGCCTCTAATGCCTTAGCATTCTGGGCAGCTTCACCTAAACCCCGGTTCACAGTTACTTTGACAAGCTTAGGAACTTGATGGATGTTGGTGTAGCCAAACTGCTCCATGAGTTTCGGAACAATTTTTTCTTGATATGTTGTCTTCAGCTGTGTTGCCATTGGTCGTCCTTTTCAATTAGTTCCCTGGTCTTGGTCAGGAAGGTTAGGGTTAGTGATTAGCTGTATCGGAACGTTTTAGAGATATTTAGCGATCGCTAAGTTCTATTTCTAATAATCGCGAATAGCCGACAACTAACCGTCTTAGTCGATGATTTCCCCAGTCTTCTTCAGCATTCGGACCTTACGACCATCGGGGTCGAAAGTGTAGCAAACCCGACTAGCTACTTTTTGCTTTTCCGAATAAAGCATGACATTAGAGCTATGAATGGGTGCTTCATTCGTAACGATCTGCCCCGATTCACCTTCTTGTTGAGGTTTAACGTGCTTAGTCCGAATATTGACACCTTTGACAACCACCTTACTGAGTTTCGGTAGAGTCAGAAGAACTTCCCCGACTTTACCTTTATCCTTGCCACTAATGACTTGAACGGTGTCGCCTTTTTTGACATGCATTTTGTGCCGAGTTGCCCCAGCCTTGCTAGTTGCCATTACAGTACCTCCGGCGCAAGAGAAACAATCTTAGTAAAGTTTTTGTCGCGCAGTTCACGAGCAACCGGACCAAAGACACGAGTGCCTCTCGGATTACCATCGTTATTGATAATTACCGCCGCGTTATCATCAAAACGAATGCTCATACCGCTCTCACGGCGCAAACTCTTGCGAGTCCGAACGATCACTGCTTTGACAACATCTGACTTCTTCACCGCCATGTTAGGAATCGCATCTTTCACAACAGCGACAATGACATCTCCGACGCCACCATAGCGACGATTACCGCCCCCTAACACACGAATGCACATAAGCTTACGGGCACCGCTGTTATCTGCTACGTTCAGGTAGGTTTCCTGCTGAATCATCTCAACCTTCCTCTAGCCTTTTGCTGTAGTGGTTAAAATATCGGTCACAGTCCACCGCTTGGTACGGCTGAGAGGACGAGTTTCTTGAATCCGCACCCGATCGCCGACTCGGCATTTATTTTCCTCATCATGCGCCTTGTAGCGTTGGGTTTTCGCCACAATTTTGCCGTACTTTTGGTGAGCAGCCCGATTCTCCACTGCCACAACCACGGTTTTGTCCATTTTGTCGCTGACGACTAAGCCAACTCTCTCTTTTACTGCCATTGAGGTCTACTCCGCTGCTTCAGATTCAGAATGTGAGCCTGCTTTCAATTGTCTTTCCCGTTCAACGGTCATTAACTGCGCTAAACGATGACGAGCATGCTTAAATTGGTGAGGTTTTTCTAACCGACGTGTTCCCTTCTGAAATCGCAGTTCAAATAGTTCACGCTTAATTGCAATAATTTGCTCTTCGAGTTCCTGGTCGCTTAGTTTACGCGCTTCTTCGATTTTGGGTAGTGGCATAATCAGGACTCCTCCGTTTCACGCATGATGAACTTTGTTTTAATGGGGAGTTTGAAGGATGCCAGGCGAATCGCTTCACGAGCCACTTCTTCAGAAACTCCAGCAATTTCAAACAAAACTCGACCTGGTTTTACCACCGCTACCCAGAATTCAGGCGCCCCTTTACCAGAACCCATCCGGGTTTCCGCCGGACGCATGGTCACAGGCTTATCGGGGAAAATGCGAATCCAGATTTTGCCACCCCGTCGGATGTACCGAGTCATGGCTCGACGGCTAGCCTCGATTTGACGAGAGGTAATCCAGGAGGGTTCCAATGCTTGGAGACCAAACTCACCGAAGTTGAGAGCGCTACCGCGGGTTGCCAGGCCTCTCATGCGTCCGCGCTGCTGCTTACGAAATTTAGTTCTTCTTGGACTTAACATGGCTCAGTACCTTGTGAATGCAGAAGTCAGGAGAGCTTAAGCAACGAGAGGGAAACCACCCCCTCAGCTCTATGCCCTATCCCTCATTCGATCGGTCTTCAAATTGCTGACGACGACGCTGTTGCTGGCGACGACGAGGTTGGGCTGCGGTAGTCGCTTGGGGTTCTTCCTGACCAGGGATAATTTCGCCCTTGAATACCCAAACTTTGATCCCTAACGTGCCGTAGATCGTACTAGCGGTGCAATAAGCGTAGTCAATATCGGCTCTCAACGTATGCAGAGGGACTCGACCTTCCCGAGTCCATTCGGGTCGAGCAATTTCAGCCCCATTCAGACGACCACTGACCTGAACTTTAATGCCCTCAATGCCTGCCCGCTGTGCTCTTTGAATCGCCTGACGAACTACGCGCCGGAACGATACCCGACGCTCCAGTTGTTGAGCGATGTACTCAGCAATCAGGGCTGCATCGGCATCAACCCGAGCCACTTCAACCACATTGATCCGAATCTGACGATCGCTACCGCCCAATTCTTTTTGTAGCCCCGATCGCAACGATTCAATACCAGCGCCGCCACGACCAACGACAACACCAGGTCGAGCTGTGCGAACTTCTAGATCAATCTGATCAGCTTTACGCTCGATCCGAACCTCAGAAATACCAGCACTACTCAGGTTTTTCTCGACAAAACGACGAATCTTATAATCTTCTTGCAGCAATTCTGGATAGCGATCTGTATCCGCAAACCAGCGAGAGCGGTGATCCTGGATAATCCCCAGTCGGAATCCGGTTGGATGAATCTTCTGTCCCACGAAGGCGTCCTCAATGAAAGCAGTAGCAGTGAAATGATGGCTCAAGATTGGAAAAGTTCTGAAAAGATCAGGACTCTGCCGCCCCTGGAGCCACAGCAATAGTAATGTGGCATGTTGGCTTACGAATTTGGTAAGCGCGACCTTGGGCTCTGGGTCTAAACCGCTTGAGAGTTGGTCCCTGATCAGCGTATGCCTGGCTCACTAAAAGAGAAGCTCGATCGATTCCCTCATTGTGTTCAGCATTCGCTGCTGCCGAGCGCAACACCTTTAAGATGGGCTCACAAGAGCGATAAGGCATAAATTCCAAAATGATTAATGCCTCTCGGTAGGAGCGTCCCCGAATTTGATCCAAAACCCGACGTACCTTATGCGGGGACATCCGAACGTAGCGGGCGATTGCTTTAACTTCTGTAGTATCAACAGCCATAATTTCTTCCTCTAGCTAATCGCTAAGAGCCAGCAGCTCATCACTCGCCCCTCTTTATCGGCGAGCTTTTTTATCACCACCGGCATGACCCCGAAAGGTACGAGTGGGGGCAAATTCACCTAGCTTGTGACCCACCATTTGCTCGGTAACGTAAACCGGAACATGCTGCCGTCCGTTGTGAACAGCAATGGTCAAGCCAATCATTTGAGGCATGATTGTGGACGCACGTGACCAGGTTTTAATCACCTGATTGTCACCCTTTGCCCGCATTGCCTCGATTTTGCGTAGCAAGTGATCTGCGACAAATGGACCTTTTTTCAGCGAACGAGCCATGCTCTACCTACTCCATTCTTAGTGCTTGCAGTTATGAATCCCGACCGCCGCGACCGCGTTTCGAGGATTTACGACGGCGACGTACAATCAACGCATCACTGAGTTTGCGCTTCTTGCGAGTTTTGTATCCCAGTGCAGGCTTACCCCAAGGAGTGACAGGCCCAGAACGACCGATCGGCGCTCTGCCTTCACCACCACCGTGAGGGTGATCCACCGGGTTCATTACACTGCCTCGAACTTCCGGTCTGCGACCTTTCCAACGCTTACGACCTGCTTTACCAAAACTGGTGTTGCGAATATCTGCATTACCGACAGAACCGATCGTGGCATAGCACTCGCGGCGGATCATTCTTACTTCACCGGAAGGTAGCTTCAGCGTCACGAAGTTGCCTTCTTTGGCCGCGACTTGAGCACTTGCACCCGCGGCTCGAACGATTTGACCACCTTTGCCAGGAGTTAGCTCAACGTTGTGAACGATCGTCCCCAATGGGATATTACCCAGAGGCAACGCATTTCCCACTTCGATCGGAGAGTTGGGACCAGCAACGATTACAGTACCAACTTGTAGATTAGCTGGGTGTAGAATGTAGCGCTTCTCACCATCTTGGTAATAGAGCAGAGCAATGCGAGCATTCCGGTTTGGATCGTACTCAACTGCGGCTACTTTAGCGGGGATATTGTGCTTATCGCGGCGGAAATCCACCATGCGATAAAGACGTTTGTGCCCACCACCCCGATGGCGGCAAGTTACCACACCCCGGTTGTTACGACCTTTCGGACGATGGCGGGATTTTGTTAAAGACTTCTCTGGTTCACTCCGCGTAATTTCAGCAAAATCCGAAACGCTACGCTCACGAGTTCCAGGGGTATATGGTCGGTATAAGCGGATGCCCATAGTTCACACTCTTAAATGCTTGCCAAACCTCAACAGTCCTAAACCTCGGGGAAGAGGGTAATGGAGTCCCCAGATGCCAGGGTTACGATCGCCCGCTTGTAATGGGGACGATAGCCAATAAACTTACCCACTCGACGCTGTTTGCGAGGAGGATTCAGGGTTTTCACACCAACAACCTTGACATCAAAGAGCGTTTCGATCGCTGCTCTAATTTGCGGCTTGGTTGCCTTGGGAGCAACCTCAAAGGTATATTGATTGTTTTCGAGCAACAGGGTTGCTTTTTCGGTGATTAGCGGACGACGAATCAAATCGACTAAATCACGTGGGGAATATTCAGTCACCGTAGACCTCCTGGATTTGAGAAAGCGCAGATGTGGTTGCTACGATCTGATCCGCAGCCAGCAGATCAAATACATTCAGGTTGTTTGCAGAGATTAATCGCAAATTGGCAATGTTGCGGGCAGACAAGTAAACCGTCTCATTCCGCTCTGCCACAATCAACAGAACCTTCGCACCTGGCTGAATTCCCCAACCTGCTAACGCTTTGGCTAATTCCTTTGTTTTCGGCTGAGGCAGCTGATCGGCAAAATCTTGCACAACCACCAAGTCATCAACCCGACTTTGCAATGCTGTGCGTAGAGCCAACCTCCGCTCCTTACGATTCATCTTCTTCTCGTAATCTCTTGGTTTGGGACCAAAGACTACACCACCACCCCGCCATAACGGAGACCGATTAGAACCGGCACGCGCCCGACCTGTGCCTTTCTGCCGCCAAGGCTTCCGCCCACCCCCACTGACTTCAGCGCGAGTTTTTGTAGAAGCAGTACCCTGACGAGCGTTTGCCATTTGGCGTACTAAGGCACGGTGAACAATATGGGCAGCGCTTGCTTCACTAGCCACTCGCAACTCTAACGAAGCGGTTCCAGCTTCTTGTCCTTGCCAATCTCGAACTACACAATCAACCATATCTCTTTAATCCCGTCTCGATTCAGGTCACGACTGTTAGGCATTAGCTCCAGAGCAGCCTAATATCCCTGGCAATCTAAGCAAATGACTAATGCTTACCCAACAGTTTTGGCAGGCACAACATTCACTAATGCACCTGGCTTACCGGGAATAGCACCTTTAATCAGTAGCAGATTCCGCTCCGCATCAACTCGAACAACTGTTAATTTACGGACAGTCACCTGACTACCGCCCAGCCGTCCTGCCATCCGCTTACCCGGATAAACCCGACCTGGTGTTGTACCAGCCCCAGTAGAACCAGGAAGACGGTGGTTCTTAGAACCATGCGCCATCGGTCCGCGCTTAAAATTGTGCCGCTTCTGGTAACCGGCAAAGCCACGACCAATACTGGTGCCGATCACATCTACTGTCTGTCCAGCAGCAAACGTATCTGCTTTAAGCTGTTGACCCAGTTCAAACTGATTTGCATCATCTAAACGATACTCATGAAGATGACGGACAGGTGAACAGCTGGACTTTGCCAAATGACCTAATTCAGGCTTGTTTAATGCCTTTTGAGTTACTTCACCATATCCAACCTGAATGGCCGAATAGCCATCAGTGTCAACGGTTTTGATCTGGGTGATCGTACATGGACCGGCTTGAATGACAGTCACAGGAACTGCTTTCCCTGCTTCGTCAAACACCTGGGTCATGCCAAGTTTGGTGCCGAGAATACCGATGGACACGGTGACTGACTCCCTCTATCTACACACTGCAAAATATAGAGATCATGAAAATTCTCAAGATCTCTGATTGACCACTCTCATCGCCACAAATCAACCGAAGTTAACCTCTCAAGATCACTCCTAAGAAGCTGAACCTCGGAAAGTCTTTTTATAAAGCTTTCGATTTAGCTTTTTGCTTCTGAGAAAGTTTTAGATAACGATCGAACCCGGCGTTTACCCCTATCAGGACTTAAGCAGTGAACCACTCAGTATCCAATAGCGAGGGTAGAGCTTGATTTGAATTTTGAGCTGTCCAAACCTTGCTAATACACAGGGTTGTCAGCAACTCAAAATTTTAGCGACAGTTATCCAATATAGAACAAGCTTCTCGGGTTTGTCTAGATCTAATCTTAAGAAAATTAAAGGATGACTCTCGCAGAGAATCAATGGTCCGTTTTGAAGGTTGCTGGCTAGATATGAGACACTATTTCAGGGAGCATAGGGGATGTAAGCAGAATCTATAGCCGGACTGGCTTGCATCATTTAACCTTAGAGCAATGGGTAACGGCACGAAGGAATCTATATTGATATGGCACTGATTACTACTGGTAAGCAGCTGATCCGGGATCTAGAAGCACAGGGAGCTTTAGGCGTTTATGTGCCTTTAGAAGGCGGGTTTGAAGGACGGTATCGGCGGCGGATTCGGGCATCAGGATATGGTTCTCTCAGCATTACCGCTAGAGGACTGGGCGATATTGCCATGTATCTGACCGGAATTCACGGGATTCGCCCACCTCACTTAGGTAAAAAAAGTACGGCTTCAGGCGCTGCCGTTGGTTACACGTATTATATTCCCCCAATTTTGGCAACCCATTTGGAGCAGTTACCGCCTAAATCTAAAGGGCTACTGCTTTGGGTGATCGAAGGAAATATTCTATCGAATCAGGAATTAGAATACTTAGCCAATCTGCCCAGCGTAGAACCCCGAGTCAAAGTTGTCGTGGAATTGGGCGGCGATCGCGTCTTCCGATGGACTCCGTTAAAGCAAGCGTTATTATCTGCATAGTCACAAGATAAGGAGAGGGGCGATCGCCATCCGCAGAAATAGCATTTGCCCCTCTCCATAAGGCTTTACTGGACTAAAAAATCACGAAGTTTTTGGTTGACGACTCGTCTTTTTTTATGGAGCGCATTAGCATGGAAGGGTGACTGAACAAAACTACCCTTTATGCTCCTTACGGGAGGGGCACTGGTTTAAGTTAATTTGTGGAGCCAGTTTCCAACACCTCCCGGCAATTCGCTCTCTAGCGCTTGTGTATACCCTGGCTGGTGCCGACTGTATTGATGTTGCGGCTGATCCAGCTGTAATCTCTGCCGCTCAAGCAGGGATCGACATGGCAACCCCAATGCTCGAGGTTGCTCAGCAGCAAGGATTTGCCGTCAAGGGACGCCCCTGGCTGATGGTTAGCTTCAATGATGGCGAAGACCCGCATTTTCGCAAAGCCGAGTTTGATGCGATCGCTTGCCCAACCCACTGCCCCCGTCCCTGCGAAACAATTTGTCCAGCCAATGCGATTGTGTTTAATACAACCGCATCAACTCCACAGATTACTTCTGTTTCTAACCAAACCACTTCATCGCCGTCTTTCTCAGGGGTATTAGCAGATCGGTGCTATGGATGTGGTCGGTGTTTACCTGTTTGTCCAATCCAGCACATCTCAGCTCGCTCGTATGTTTCAACTCCACAAGCAATCGCACCATTAGTACTTCAAGCTGGAGTAGATGCGATCGAGATTCATACTCAAGTCGGACGCTTAGGCGATTTTCGACGATTATGGGAAGCTATAACTCCCTACCTCAGCCGATTAAGAGTGGTCGCGGTCAGTTGTCCAGATGGGGAAGGGTTACTGGAATATTTGCAAGCCCTCCATAGCATTATGAACCCACTGCCTTGCCCGTTAATTTGGCAAACGGACGGACGCCCAATGAGTGGCGATATTGGTATTGGCGCGACAAAAGCCGCCATTAAATTAGGGCAAAAAGTTTTAGCTGCTAAGTTACCTGGCTATGTGCAGTTGGCTGGTGGGACAAATCACCATACCGTACCGAAGTTAGGTGCCTTGGGACTATTGAAGCCCCGCCATCCTCCTGCCAACGAGGGTCATGGGAGTAGTTATGTGGCTGGTGTGGCTTATGGGAGTTATGCTCGTAGCCTACTGTCGTCAGTATTGGAGCCGTTAGAGCAGTTAGAACGAACCAGAATCCGAGTCAACCAGTATGCAACGCCTTCATCCTGGGTCACATCACCCATCACCCCATTAACATCACACCAGCCCTACCTTAATGATTCAGAATCTATGCCTGATCTACTTTGGAGAGCCGTCACTCTGGCCCACTCCTTAGTGTCTCAAATAAAGTTACCTGAACCAGCCAACCACTCTACTTGTGCTTAAAGTGATTAACCAGGCTGGAGTTGTAACGATGCAATCGCCCTGTGCCATTCTCAGACGACCCTACCTTATCTCATCCCATGTCGAGCTACGACAGTATTTCCCCTAACCAGCCACCAGCTTCCTTAGCTTCAGACACCGATCTAAATGCACTCGATCGCCACGCTACACCCTCTCCAGAATCGAATGCGATCGCCGTTGATTCCTCAGCCTCTAGCAACATACAGATGACAGACGACCTGACGAAATTACTGCACATTCTACCCACCTCAATTCGTCGCCCCCTAGAACAACATCCGCAACGCGACTCTTTAGTTGAAGTTGTAATGGATTTGGGTCGCCGCCCCGAAGCCCGATTTCCAGGCAAAGCCGAGTATTTATCAGAAGAGCCGATTACTTTAGCTGATCTGAATGCTTGCATTGCCAATGTGGGAGATTTTGGGGGCGATAATCGGGCAGGGATTGAACAAACGCTGCACCGCATCAGTGCGATTCGCAACCGTCGGGGAGAAATTATTGGCTTAACTTGCCGAGTGGGTCGAGCCGTATTTGGCACGATCGGGATGATTCGTGATCTGGTTGAAAGTGGACGTTCCATCTTAATGCTAGGTCGTCCTGGTGTGGGAAAAACTACAGCTCTGCGCGAAATTGCGCGAGTTCTAGCAGATGAATTAGAAAAGCGAGTTGTGATTATTGATACGTCCAATGAAATTGCTGGTGATGGTGATGTGCCTCACCCGGCGATCGGACGTGCTCGCCGGATGCAAGTTGCCCGTCCCGAACTTCAACATCAAGTCATGATTGAGGCGGTGGAAAACCACATGCCAGAAGTGATTGTGATTGATGAAATTGGCACTGAATTAGAAGCCTTAGCCGCCCGGACGATCGCCGAACGAGGGGTGCAATTGGTTGGTACAGCTCACGGCAATCGGTTAGAAAACCTGATTAAGAACCCGACATTGTCCGACTTGATTGGTGGAATTCAGTCAGTCACCTTGGGAGATGATGAGGCACGACGGCGAGGCAGTCAAAAAAGTGTGTTGGAACGCAAGGCTCCTCCCACGTTTGATATTGCAGTGGAAATGTTAGAGCGTCAACGGTGGGTTGTGCATGAGCATGTCGCCGAAACGATCGATAGTATGTTGCGAGGACGGCAGCCGAATCCTCAGGTGCGCACGATCGGAGAAACCGGCAAAGTTATCATTACCCATGAACTCTCCAGCAGCGATTCGGAGCTCGTGCCAACAAGAGGTCGCTCTAGTAAAGGGGTAACTCCGATTCGAGATGCCACATCATTTGGGGGACGCGACAGCCAGTTCGGTAAAAATGTTGGGGCGACTTCCAGCCGAGGCTGGCGATCGTCGGGTCAAATGCGTCCAGTATCGGCTCGATCCAATGCTCTACCTACTGCTGAAGAGCAGCAATTTGAGCAATTACTGGACGAATCTCTCCGAAATATGGCGATCGATGATGACTTGGTTGCCTCTCCTGCAGCTGATGCGCTACTTTCCCTACCCAACCCGATGCTTGATGAATCCGATCATCAAAGTTTGGCAGGGGGAGATGTATTGTACATTTACCCTTATGGCGTCAGTCGGCATCAGCTTGATCAGGTGATTCAGACCCTTAAGCTCCCGATCATATTAACGAAGGATATCGATCATGCAGATGCGGTATTAGCCTTGCGATCGCACGTCAAAAACCATACTAAACTCCGACACTTAGCTAAGGCTCGGCAAGTCCCAATCCACACGATCAAAGCAAGTGGTATTCCCCAAATCGCTCGGGGTTTACGCCGCATGCTCAACATTGATGAGATGGGCAACCCTGATGGCACGGATCTGGAGCTATTGATTCGGGGTGACGGTGACGATGAAATTGAAGCGTTGGAAGAAGCTCGGCTAGCTGTGGAGCAGATCGTTATTCCCAAGGGGCAACCTGTAGAACTTCTACCCCGTTCTGCCAGTGTGCGAAAAATGCAGCATGAATTAGTTGAACACTATCATCTGAAATCCCGTAGCTTTGGGGAGGAACCCAATCGTCGGTTACGAATTTATCCAGCTTAATAGCGCAATTCGCTATACGCTATTGGTCATTAGTCATTATTTCTGGTTCTAGTCATGTTTCCGTTCATTCGCTCTGATCTGGCTCAACTCACTGCCTATAGCTCTCACACCACCGATGAGGCTGCACCATCTGATTCCCATTTTCAGGCAGATGCTGTTGAGCCGATCGTCGATCGGTTGGATACAAATGAAAGCCCCTATGACCTGCCAGAAGAACTCAAACAAAAGCTGGCTTGGACGTACCAGCACACGTTGGAGAATAATCGCTACCCGGATGGGGGGCATGCAGCGCTAAAACAGGCGATCGCTGCTTACGTCAATGAATCCGCCGCCCTATCATCCACTCCATTTACGGCGGATCACATTACCGTGGGGAATGGTTCAGATGAATTAATCCGTTCGATCCTCATTGCCACATGTTTGGGTGGTGAGGGAGCCGTTCTGGTCGCAGAGCCAACGTTTTCTATGTATGGCATTCTGGCGCAGACTTTAGGCATTCCCGTAGTGTCTGTGGATCGCTCAATTGCTAATTTTGAGGTAAATTTACCGGCGGCTCAACAGGCAATCAGCGAAATACACAACCCAGCCATTCGGGCTGTATTCATGGTGCACCCCAACTCACCGACAGGCAATGCTATGACCCAGGCAGAGATTGCTTGGTTGCAAAGCTTGCCAGATGAGATTTTGGTTGTGATCGATGAGGCGTATTTTGAATTTAGTCAGACTACTGTTGTCAGCGAACTGCTGAATCGTCCGAATTGGATTGTGCTTCGGACGTTTTCCAAAGCATTTCGGTTAGCGGCTCATCGGGTAGGCTATGCGATCGCTCATCCTACCCTGATTGCCACTCTGGAAAAAGTTCGGCTCCCGTACAACTTACCTAGCTTCTCCCAAGCAGCCGCTTACACAGCTCTAACCCATCGGCAGCAGCTATTGTCATCTATTTCTCTCCTGTTAGAGCAACGCACTCAATTAACTCATGCACTGCAACAGCAACCCCAACTTCAAGTTTGGCAGAGTGCAGCAAATTTTATCTATGTGCGCCTGAAGCACCAACCACACGAACAAGCCGACAGCACGCTACAAGAAATCCACGTAGTGTTGAAACAGCAGGGCACATTGATTCGCCATACCTGTAGTGGACTGAGGATTACAGTGGGTAGCCCTGAAGAAAATGCTCGGACGATCGCCCATTTACAACTGGTACTCCCTACTGTACTACCAGACATCGCTAGAGCTTAAGCGCTGATGAGTGAAGCGATCGCTGAACTATCAGGTCTTAGCGCGTACCTTCATCGTATCCATCCCTCGACGCAAAATACCGACCGTTTGAGGCAACACACCAACCATTAACGCAAACGCCTCATCAGGTAAGCGGGCAACGGTTGCCGGATCAAAGTAGTTTTCAAACTGGCTCAAAATCATCTGTGCCCGTTGCAATGAAACAGGATTATCAGTTAGTTGATGCGTCAGGCGAATCCATTGACGCCGGATCAAATAAGCCTTTTGTCGTTCTTCCTGATTTTCTGGGTGGACTAATGACAGATCACCCACTGGGATGACTGCTTGACAATCCACATCAAAAAAACTGCCCACCGCCGCTCCTGGACCAGCGAACTCCGCATGGTAGCGCTTATAAATGATTAAACCGTTCCGCCTGCGGCTATTAACCATCAGCAACGTGCCACTATTCAATTGATTTAAGATCTCGCAGGCACTGTTAGAATCAGTGTGCTCCTGGTGGTTCAGGCTTGCATTAGTCATAACAATTGAAGCCTTGCAAGTGCCGACAGAAGACAAACAAGGGGAACAACGACAGAATAATTAGACTGTCCTAATGCTGCCCCAAGACTTAATTTTAAGCTACGCCCGATCGAGCTTGAATAAGGCAAAACACAGACATAAATATGCCTGTGTTAAAAGTGGCGACAATTTGAACAATGCTAGTAATTTAGTCTTGCTCTCTTCGTGCCAAGCCTGAATTTGGATCAGGTGGTGAAACGTGATCTGAACATCAATGGCAATTACTTGCCAATGCGGGGGGGTTCCCGGAAGGCGATCGCGAAGAACAGAACGCCGATCGCCAAAGTGAGAATCAAAATGTAAGCAACGCTTTCCATATCAAAGTTTCCTGACGAATCTCTATGACAGCCTACAAGACTGGCAGAGAGGTCTAAAACTCCCTCTATTCAAGGACAGTACTAGACCTCTCTGACTCTAAAATTGGAGGTTTAAACTCCAGAACGACGAGTGGATGGGTCACCCAATTTCTGGAAGAAGCCCCATTCCACTTGCTCTTCTGACAGATCGGGGTCAATTCCGGCAAACACATCCCGGAACAGAGTCCGAGAACCATGCCAGATATGACCGAAGAAGAAGAGCAATGCAAAGACAGCATGACCAAACGTAAACCAACCTCTGGGGCTTGTACGGAACACACCATCAGAGTTTAAGGTTTCGCGATCGAAGGAGAAGATTTCCCCTAACTGAGCCCCACGAGCATAACGCTTCACCACAGCTGGATCAGAGAAGGTCTTACCATCTAGCTGACCACCGTAGAAGCTAACCGTCACGCCATTTTGCTCAAAGCTGTACTTCGACTCAGCCCGCCGGAACGGAATATCTGCCCGTACCACACCATCTTTATCGGTTAAGACGGTCGGGAAGTTCTCAAAGAAGTTCGGCAAACGCCGGACATTCAATTCCCGTCCTTCTTTGTCGGTAAAGACCGCATGACCTAACCATTCCTGAGCAATTCCATCACCCTTAACCATCGGTCCTGTACGGAACAGACCACCTTTAGCAGGGCTATTGCCAACGTAATCATAGAAGGCTAGTTTTTCAGGAATTGCCGACCAAGCCTGAGAAAGGGTTGCCCCGCTACTCACATCAGCTTGAACGCGACGGGCAATTTCTTGTTTGAAATAGCCACTATCCCATTGATAACGGGTTGGACCAAACAGTTCGATCGGAGTAGCTGCACTGCCATACCACATTGTTCCTGCCACCACGAAAGCGGAGAAGAACACAGCGGCAATACTGCTGGAAAGCACTGTTTCGATGTTCCCCATCCGCAACGCTCTGTAAAGCCGTTCAGGTGGACGAACACTTAGGTGGAACAAGCCAGCAATTACCCCAACCACACCAGCGGCAATGTGGTGAGCCACAATACCACCAGGATTGAACGGATTAAAGCCAGCCGGACCCCATTCAGGTGCAACGGGTTGAACACTACCCGTCAAACCATAGGGGTCAGAAACCCACATACCAGGTCCAAATAGACCGGTGAGGTGGAATGCTCCAAAGCCGAAGCAGAGAAGCCCTGACAGAAATAAGTGAATCCCAAACATTTTGGGCAGATCCAACGCCGGTTCACCCGTACGTGGATCTCTGAACAATTCCAAATCCCAATAGACCCAGTGCCAAACTGCTGCTAGGAACAGCAGCCCAGACAGAATGATGTGAGCAGCCGCCACCCCTTCAAATGACCAAAATCCGGGATCTGCACCTGCTTCACCTGTAACGCTCCATCCGCCCCAAGAGCCAGTTACGCCTAAGCGAGCCATGAACGGCAACACGAACATCCCCTGCCGCCACATTGGATTGAGGACAGGATCAGATGGGTCAAAAATAGCCAGTTCATAGAGCGCCATAGATCCTGCCCAACCCGCGACTAATGCAGTGTGCATTAGGTGAGTGGCGATCAATCGTCCTGGATCGTTAATCAGGACTGTGTGTACTCGGTACCACGGTAGTCCCATCGACTACGCTCCTCCTTTGATGAATTTGCTCTAGTCTCGATGCCTTTTGTAAGCATTTTATTAAAGTGCTGAACCCTGGTAAACAGACTCAAACAGGTTTGATGCCTGCCTTAAATCCTCCAACCCTTTGCCAGCTTACTTTCGAGCTCTCACACTAGCCAATTGGCAAAACATTCGTGAAAATGAAAGTGTATAAAGAAGTGTAACCAGTGCTAAAGCCCATTGCAAGCAACTTGAAGCTTCTTTGCATGGTAACTGCGCTGACGATCGCGTGAATTGGCATTCAGCACCGACCTCAACGGTACGATCGCCGACATAACGCCTGCTCCCTAACTCAAGAGACATACCCAGTCAACCTACTATGGAAACTCAAAAGCCGCTCGTGACTGAACCCGATTCTCAAGACCAATCTCCCGTTGTCCCCAAACCTTCAACGATCGCCAGCATCAATTTTGTTCAAGAGAACAAAGAAGTCGTTGTTGCTAACGGAGCTAACCTCAGAACCAAAGCGCTGGAGAATGGCATCGACCTCTATCGTATGGTCGCTAAGGTGATGAACTGTGGCGGTTACGGTCAATGTGGAACTTGCATCGTCGAAGTCGTAGACGGTATGGAAAATCTATCGCCGCGAACGGATGCTGAAAACCGCAAACTTAAACGCAAACCCCAAAATTACCGGTTAGCTTGTCAAACTCTTGTACAAGGACCCGTAACTATTAAGACCAAACCCTAAAATAGAACTGAAGCTAGGAATAACGGCTGTTTCACTGAAGCAGATGTTCTACTAGCTTCACTCTATTGCTAGTTAAGCCACCGGTGCTTGACTGGATAAACACAGTGGTATTCTAGTTCTGTCAACGTCTGAGATTGGTTAGGAGATGGTTTTATGCAGGTTAACGATTTAGGGTTTGTCGCGAGCATTCTGTTCGTTTTGGTTCCAGCCGTCTTTCTGCTGATTCTGTATATCCAAACAGCTAGCAGCCAGGCAAACAAGGAATAAACTGCTCAACATTTCATCCTTGGTACAATTGCCAGTTAATGTGAGTTGGCAAGTGCCAATTTGAATGATCAGAATTTTCGTTTCCCCGCTGAAATACAAAATTTATCGCTTTTTGAAACTAATTGACGGGAGGGCACATAGTTCTACCCGTCAATTAGCTTTTAAATTCCCATGATTTGACGAAGCTACAGAATCGTTCACCGGATCTCCGATCCGAAATTAGCTCAACCCAATTGATTGGGATTCGAGTGGGCAGCTGGATCTATCGTTAAATCACCCTGAAAATTTTTCAGCAGTTCATGTAGCTTCATCCGATAGATGTAGGGCCAACCGCCACTCGCCTCAATGTCCCTCAGCAAGTTGTAAAGAGCTTGACGATTATCTGGTAGGGCTGGTTGAAACCAAGTATCACGAACTTCTCCATGCAAACTTTCTAATATCCTTAGAATCGATAACAGCGCTAAACAATCTCCTTGATGAGATTGAGCCAATTGACGCACGGTATCTGCCATTGCTTGAAGCTGTAACTCTAAAGGCTCTACTTCAAGGCTATGTTCACTGTTCATTCGAGCTAATTCCTGCATATATCTATAAGCTACCTTCATCCATTGGCAATCTAGCACTAGACTTACTGACAGTAAGTTTCAGGCAAATTAATTACTTCACTAGATAGTATTACGCGGTATGCCATGACAAGATCGCGGCGGCGGCTACAGGAATGTACCTACGGACTAATCAGCATCATTTCCTAAAAGCAATCTAGGTACATCAACTCGACGAAAGACCAATTTGCAGTTTGGGTCAAGGAAAAGGCTACACTGCCATGTAAAATGCTGTAGATAGAACTTCTTAAATCACTCTGGGAATCACAAAAATTTGGTCGAGGACAGACCTGGTTCTGTTCGTTCGGGATTTAAACGTGTCCCGCGCTTGGTTGAAGTTCTGGGCAGTTTTGGAGCAGACGATCCATTTCAAACCTGGGAAGGTCTGGTCTTTGACTGTACGGATACAGCCGAATTCCGAATCATACTGGCAGAAAAGTTACGTTGATATTGAGGTTGTTCATGAGGTACCGTGCTCTAGTCGTTGCACTCCTGGCAGTTTGCATTAGCTTCCTGACCGCCTGTGCTGAAAGTCCTGCTATGAGCAGAGAAGCGATGACCTATGACCAAATTAGAGGCACTGGTCTAGCTAATCTATGCCCCCAAGTCAGTGAAGTTAGCCGAGGCTCAATTCCGCTGGATTCCAGCAAATCTTACTCACTCACAAACTTGTGTTTGCAGCCAACTACTTTCCTAGTCAAGGAAGAAGCCAGCAATAAACGGCAAAAATCAGAATATGTCTCTACTAAGTTGATGACGCGAGCCACTTCCTCGATCGAAGCGGTTCAAGGTCAACTCAAAGTCAACTCCGATGGGAGCCTGACATTTATCGAGGAAGATGGGCTGGACTTCCAACCCATTACCGTTCAGCTGCCTGGGGGCGAACGTGTTCCCTTCTTATTCACAATCAAGAGTCTGGTTGCGACTACTCAACCAGGGTTGAATGCTGTCAATGCTTCGGCAGATTTTGAGGGCGACTTTAAAGTTCCCTCCTACCGGACTTCTAACTTCCTCGATCCTAAAGGTCGGGGCTTAACTGCTGGCTATGACAATGCTGTTGCTTTACCATCAGCCGCTGATAGTGAAGAACTAGTCAAAGAAAATGTCAAGCAATTCCAGTTAGACAAAGGGAAAATTTCTCTCCAAGTCACCCGAGTAGATGCAGCAACTGGTGAAATTGCAGGCAACTTTGTCAGTAAGCAACCTTCAGAAACTGACATGGGTTCTCATGAACCCAAAGATGTCAAGATTCAAGGGGTCTTCTACGCTCGAGTTGAGCAGGCTGCTTAATCAGCTTTAAGACATCTCGATCGCTTTAACAAAGTCAACTTTATCAAGCAGGGGCAAATTGCTCCTGCTTTCTTCATATCAGCTCATAAAGCAATCTCCGTATGATTAACGAGACCGCAGAATTTGATACAAAGGCTGAAACACTTACTGATTGTTTCTAGAATGGGCATCCTCATCTTGATATCGAGTAGAATATGCTGCGGCGATCGATGCTTACAGATGAATGTTCCGTGGAAATGCCGTTGTTGGTAATCCTTAGTAACGAATAGGTTTAACTTGAAGCCTCTAATCAAGCCAAGCTTAATATCAAGCCTTTCTTAGGGGTGTGCATCTCATCAAAGTATTTTGTTACGAACTATTAGGCTTCCTAGAGTGTTGTTTGTCTCTTTGCAGGTGTGCTAACTATCACAGCGTCTTGATCAATCTTCAATCAATCTAGATTTAATTGAAGCGGCTCAGGTTAACTGCTCTACCGACTGAAAACCGTCATGCCTACCACGACTAACTACGAACTGAAAAGCGAAAGCTTACAACTACTGCGAGAATATCAAAATTCACCTTGCCCCCATGTCCGTAATCGTTTAGTAGAACTGAACTTTGGGCTGGTTAGAAAAGAAGCGCATCATTGGATGAATCAATGCACCGAGAGCTACGAAGACTTGTTACAGGTCGGTAGTATTGGTCTGATTCGAGCGATCGAACGCTTTGATATGTCGAAAGGACATGCCTTTAGCTCGTTTGCTATTCCTTACATCCGAGGTGAAATTCAACATTATCTACGAGATAAAAGCCCATCCATGCGGATTCCTCGGCGCTGGCAAGCACTTCAGCGGCAAGCTGTTTGGGTAATGCGGGAATTACAGGTCAAGCTAAACCGCCAACCGACCGATGTTGAGATTGCCGAGGTCTTAGAAATTCCGGTAGCAGAATGGCAAGAAATTAAGCTCGCTTGTCAAAATCGGGCACTGTTAAGTCTAGATGCACCCATTAAAGATGAGGAGAATGGGGCATCTTCTCTAGGCGAGTTAGTTCCAGATAATCGTTATCGTAGTTTCCAATTAGCTCAAGAAGATCAGATTCGCCTACAGCAATCCTTAACTCGGCTAGAAAACCGGACGCGGCAAATTCTAGAATTTGTTTTCCTGCATGACCTAACTCAGAAGGAGACAGCGGAGCGGCTGGGGATTAGTGCAGTGACTGTGTCTCGGCGGGTCAAAAAGGGACTGGAATCATTGCAACGCTTGATGGCAGGCAGCGAAGCCTAAACTAGCTTGCTCATCGCTCGCAGCTAACTTATTAACCTGAAGCAGCCTTACACTCGCAGTTATCTATCCTAATTTTGTTCAAGACACCACTCTGTTGCTCTAACAGGGTGGTTTTTCTTTGCGCAGCGGATCACTTCGATACCATAGCGAGCCAAAAATTGATCATTCTTAATAAAACAGCGGAGCTGCCTGAGAAATGACTGTGGAGCCGCTTTAAGGATCGGATGTTGCCCAACTTAGCTGATCCAATCATCGACCTATTCCCTTGATCCCAGACGCGATCGAGGCGGTTAATCACGATCCTGCCCAAGTAGCGATTGGCAGAGAGGCTGTATTACAGCCAGCACTAAAATTTAGTTCATGACGAAGATTTTTTGTATTTTGTACCTTTTTTTATTAAAAGGCATACATAAAAATCTCTAGTAAGTTTTTTTAGACTTCTAAATAGACTCTAAATCTAAATCCACATCCTTTTGCATCTAAGTTAATGATTAAGCTGTTTTAGTACCCTAAGCGTTTCGATTGCCCCTTTTCTTCCATTCGCAGTTCCACAATAATGCTGTCAGTGGCTCAGCTAACCGTCCTGGATCTTAGGTTGGTGCTACTTGGAGGCTAGTGCGATCGATTGACCTTCAGGTTTAGGGACACTCATAGTTTTTAGATGCAACCATAGGAGACGATTAGAGTGAAACTCGCAGTTTACGGAAAAGGTGGAATTGGCAAATCTACGACTAGCTGCAACATCTCCGTCGCTCTAGCCCGACGTGGGAAAAAAGTTCTGCAAATTGGTTGCGATCCAAAGCACGATAGTACATTTACTCTGACTGGCTTCTTGATTCCCACCATCATCGACACGCTTCAGTCCAAGGACTATCACTACGAAGATGTCTGGCCCGAAGATGTGATCTATAAGGGCTATGGTGGCGTTGATTGTGTGGAAGCAGGTGGTCCCCCGGCGGGGGCTGGCTGTGGTGGTTACGTCGTCGGTGAAACAGTCAAGTTACTCAAAGAACTGAATGCGTTTGATGAGTATGATGTGATCCTCTTTGATGTCTTGGGTGACGTAGTATGCGGTGGATTCGCAGCGCCGCTGAACTATGCCGACTACTGCATGATCGTCACTGACAATGGTTTCGATGCCCTATTTGCTGCCAATCGGATTGCCGCCTCCGTCCGAGAAAAGGCTCGTACCCATCCCCTCCGCTTAGCAGGACTAATTGGGAATCGCACCGCTAAGCGCGATCTGATTGATAAGTATATTGAGTCTGTGCCAATGCCAGTTCTGGAAGTGCTGCCATTGATTGAGGATATTCGGGTATCTCGCGTTAAGGGCAAAACCCTATTTGAAATGGCAGAATCCGATCCATCACTCAACTACGTCTGCGAGTACTACTTGAATATTGCCGACCAGATTCTATCTCGTCCCGAAGGTGTGGTACCCAACGATGCCCCCGATCGCGACCTGTTCTCGCTGCTATCTGACTTCTACCTGAATCCACAGCAGCCTAAAGTACAACCAGCAGAAGAAGAACTTGATCTGATGATGGTCTAAACAAACGGTTTGGAGACTGAGTTTTGAGTTATGAGTAATCTTTGGGAGCTTGCAACTCAAAACTCATAACTCAAAACGTTGAAGGTGTCGTGTGAATATTCCGCAGCTTCGTCAGTCTTTAAAGAACAAGTGGTTGAACTATTACGCTGAGAACCGTGAATGGGTAACACGAATTGGGGTTTGGGTCAATTGTGGGGAGCAACGTCGACCATCATCGAGTTTCATCTTGGCCACGCTCTCGATCCTAGAACCTCAGTTGACGCAAATGCTGCCCTTAATTGTAGAACTCAGCAATAACCCAGACCGGATTGTGGCTGCATTGGGACTAAACTTTAACCCCGATGAACAACTGGCAGCGATCGCAAAAGAACGCGAACAGGCAGCTATCCAGGAAAGCCTTGCCAAAATGTTACCAGCTGCCCCTGAGCAAGTTGAGATCGCTACGGCAGCTGTCTCCAACCTGATTGCCAAGATGGACGAATCCTGTCAGGGCATCAGTGGGCAAAGCGATTAATCCTAGGTTGAATTTCCGGTTAGGCAATCTTTTCCGACTGAGCGGGTTTACTCTTAATCGCCATTGTTTGTGACTGCCATACTTACCCACATTTTGCTTAAAAGGAAACTAATTTATGACGCTTGCCGATACTCAACCCCAAGCTCTCACATTTGAGTGCGAAACCGGAAATTATCATACGTTTTGCCCGATCAGTTGTGTCGCGTGGCTATACCAAAAAATTGAAGATAGTTTCTTCCTAGTCATTGGCACCAAAACCTGTGGCTACTTTCTGCAAAACGCGATGGGAGTCATGATTTTCGCTGAACCACGTTACGCTATGGCAGAACTGGAAGAAGGCGATATTTCAGCCCAGTTAAATGACTACGAAGAACTGAAACGGCTGTGTACTCAGATTAAGCGCGATCGTAATCCCAGTGTGATTGTTTGGATTGGCACTTGCACCACCGAGATCATCAAAATGGATCTAGAAGGGTTAGCGCCGAAGTTGGAAGCCGAAATTGGGATTCCGATCGTGGTCGCCCGCGCCAATGGCTTGGACTATGCCTTTACCCAAGGGGAAGATACCGTCCTAGCAGCCATGGTACAACGTTGCCCCGATAAAGCTCCCGATGCCGAAAAAGAAGAGCGGAATGCCATTCAAAAACTGCTCAATTTTGGACGCAAGCAAGAAGAGGTGAAGGCAGAAGAATCCGAGTACGTAGACCATCCGCCGCTAGTACTCTTTGGCTCCTTACCCGATCCTGTAGTGACTCAATTGACTCTAGAGCTGAAAAAGCAGGGCATTAAAGTATCGGGTTGGTTACCTTCCAAGCGGTATACGGAATTACCGATCGTCGAAGAAGGCTACTATGTGGCGGGCGTCAATCCATTCCTGTCTCGAACTGCCACTACTTTTATGCGGCGGCGCAAATGTAAGTTGATTGGGGCACCATTCCCGATCGGTCCCGATGGCACTCGCGCCTGGATTGAAAAAATTTGCTCGGTATTTGGCATTGAACCTAAAGGGCTAGACGAACGGGAAGCGCAAATCTGGGCAGGCTTAGAGGATTACCTACAAATCATTCGTGGGAAATCTGTCTTCTTTATGGGCGATAACTTGCTGGAAATTTCCTTAGCCCGCTTCTTAATCCGGTGTGGCATGACCTGCCCAGAAGTTGGCATTCCCTATATGGACAAGCGCTATCAGCAAGCTGAACTCGCTTTATTGGAGAAAACTTGCCAAGACATGGGTGTTCCTTTACCCACGATCGTCGAGAAGCCAGATAACTACAATCAAATCCAGCGGATTAAAGATTTAGGAGTTGATTTGGTGATTACAGGGATGGCTCATGCCAATCCCCTGGAAGCTCGGGGAATTAACACAAAATGGTCAGTCGAGTTTACCTTTGCCCAGATTCATGGCTTTACTAATGCCCGTGACATCTTAGAACTGGTTACTCGTCCTTTACGCCGCAATAATTCCCTCAAGGATCTAGGTTGGGACAAGCTAGTGAAAGAAGAGGCAGGGCGCTAAGCGATCGTCAGATTGACTCATAGATTTGGGGTGGGGAAACTCACCCCTATTTGGTTTTTGTGCATAAAGAAGGATAGGCTAAAAAGCCTATCCTCATGGCTACACCAGTTAGCAATCGCTAGCTAAAATCCGGTTTGATTCAAGCCATAACAACGTCCAACTTAGCGAATGTCAGCCGTTTCAGCCGGAATCCGCTCCGCCCGAGATTCTTCAAACACGTTGTAGTAACAAAGCCCAGCTAGAACTGCACCAATGATCGGAGCAACCCAAAATAACCAAACTTGAGCTAAAGGAGTGCCGCCTACCATCAGGGCAGGTCCCAAGCTTCGAGCTGGATTTACCGAGGTATTAGTCACAGGAATGCTAATCAAGTGAACTAATGTCAAACCGAACCCGATCGCTAGAGGAGCAAAGCCAGCCGGAGCCCGCCGATCAGTGGCTCCCAGAATAATCATGAGAAACACGAAGCTTAACACTAACTCAGCCACCAAACAGGCAAGCAGTGAAAAGCCACCTGGAGAAAAGTCCCCATAACCATTTGTAGCAAAGACACCAGCTTTAGTCGCATCGATCGCAAAAGTAGGATTGCCACCCGCAATAATGCGAATAACAATAGCAGCAACGATCGCACCAATCACTTGGGCGCCCATATAGGGTAAAACTTCAGACCAAGGAAACCGTTTTGCGGTTGCTAATCCAAACGAAACGGCTGGATTAAGATGACACCCTGAAATATGCCCGATCGCGTATGCCATGGTTAATACCGTTAGCCCAAAGGCAAAAGATACTCCTACTAGCCCAATCCCTAAAGGAAATCTGGCAGCATTGGCAACATCAGCTAATTTGGCACCATCCGCGGTAAAGGCAACGGCTAGCACGGCGCTACCACACCCACCAAATACTAGCCAAAAGGTGCCTATGAACTCTGCAATACATCGTTTTATCAGTGGCATATCGTCTCTTATCTCCCTTCGGTAACATCAGGGTCTTAAATTCAGAAATTAGCTTTATCTCCAGATAAAACTTTTCTGGAAGCTATCCTGTAATAGCAATGGCAAACTGCTCAAGTGAATTTTATCAGGAGGATAGAAAAATCCCGAGCCTGATCAACTTTCTTCAGAATTGAATTCAGCTAATTCTCTGACCCGGATATTTGACTAGAATTTGTCTTGATCACACCAGCAACTTAAAGGCTTAAAAGCTAATGCAAAGCACTCAAGTAGGACAATCAGAAAATTTCCTTGCCACTAAAAAGTTTTTTATCTAAAAAAAGTACAAGTTATTGCATAAAACGGTCAGAAACAGATCGGTGACATATAATCACTGAGTCATCTGGTCTGGAGAATTTAAGCTAAGATTCGCCTGAAATCGATCGCTAGCACCGATTAAGGGCGGTTTTCAGGCTCCCCTGGCTGATTTGTCCTATGAGAATTGGCAAAAGCGCACCATGATAGAAGTTGCTCAGGGTACTATGCACTTATTTAGCAGCAGTCTGCTGGGACTGTTGTCCCCTGTTTTGGCACAGGAATCGCCCTATCTAGGGCTACAACTGCCACCCAATCTGTGGAACGTTCTTAGCACAGTGGCGGGGGCGGTTCTAATTTTTATGTTGGGCTGGTTAGTCGCTGTGGTCGTTTCCTCGCTAGTTCGAGGCATTTTGAAACGGGTCAGTATTGATAACCGTATCGCCCAAAGTATCGGTTCACAACAGGCACAAAATCTTAATGTTGAGGAATTAGTTGGCACGATCGTCTTTTGGGTCATTATGATCCTGGCGATTGTAGCAGCCCTAAATGTTCTCAATCTAACGACCGTCTCCCGTCCACTCAACACCTTCTTAGATCAAATCTTTGCTTACTTACCCAAGTTGGGTGGGGCAGGCATTGTCATTGCGATTGCCTGGATCTTAGCCAGTGTCAGTCGGTTTGCCGTAATCCGCTTGTCACGATCGTTTTCTCTAGATGAGCGATTAATGCAAACTACGGAAGGTGCCCCTGCCGAGGGGCAATACCTACTCAGTGATACGCTAGGCAGCGCCCTCTATTGGCTGGTTCTGCTTTTCTTTCTGCCGATGGTATTGGGCATTTTGGAACTGCAAGGTCCCTTGCAACCTGTCCAAAGTTTACTGAATGACTTTTTGAATGCCCTGCCGCAAATCATCAAAGCAGTAGTCATTGGTCTAGTCGGTTGGTTGGTTGCTCGCGTAGTCCGACGGATTGTAACTAATCTGCTGGCTGCCGTGGGAACGGATCGCTTAGGTCGGCAGTTCGGGTTAGGTGGCGCCACGAGTGGGCAATCATTATCTTGGCTACTTGGCACAATCGTGTATGTTTTGATTCTTATTCCCGTAGCGATCGCGGCATTAGAAGCCTTAAACATTCAATCGATTACCGAACCTGCCGTTGCCATGTTGCGGCAAATTTTGAATGCGGTGCCACAGATTATTACCGCTGGCGTCATTCTATTCTTTGGCTATCTGCTAGGCAAATTCCTGAGTGAGATTGTTAGTAGTCTCCTGACTGGATTAGGATTCAACAACGTCCTGCAGTGGTTGGGGTTAAGAGCAGGTACAGAACCGATTACGCCTGCACCATTAGATTCGGCGCCCTTAGAACCAAATTTGCCGCCATTGCCACCGAATGTCGGTGGAGTTGTTCCTGAAGGGAGAGCCTACCAAAGTACAGCAGGACTCAGCACCCGTAGCCCATCTGACATTGTTGGAGCGGTTGTTTGGGTAGCGGTTGTTTTGTTTGCCGCTGTTGCTGCAACCTCTGTGCTTCAACTGCCTCGGTTAGCAGACATCGTCAGTGCATTGCTGCTGATTCTAGGGCAGGTTCTAGTGGGGTTAATTATCTTTGCGGTCGGTCTGTACCTGGCAAACTTCGCCTACAGCTTAATTGATTCCGGTAGTGCTCAATCTCGGATTTTGGGGCAAACTGCCAGGATTGCCATTATCGCTTTGGTATCAGCAATGGCGCTGCAACAAATTGGGATCGCTCCCAACATCGTTAATCTGGCGTTTGGCTTACTCCTAGGAGCTATTGCTGTAGCGATCGCCCTTGCCTTTGGTTTAGGTGGTCGGGATGTTGCTGCCGATCAGTTGCGCGATTGGTTATCCTCATTCAAACAAGGAAGAACTCCTCGCTTATAAACATTGGTTGCCCAACAATACAATGTGATCGAAAAGGACGCGAGCATTCGCGTCCTTTTTCTATTAGTTGAGCCCTCAACTGGCTCGGTCAAGTTCTCAATATAAATTCGATCGTACCTTTGGGAAACCCTGCTCATCGGTAAATCTAAAGTCCTAGAACATGCCCTATTTTAGGGAGTTTTTGAACTCACGGCTTGGGTCAAACGTTCGATCGAAGCTGTTAATCGTCCCTGCGATTCCATCAACTTCTCAGCTTCCGTTGGTTCAATCGGAACTTCAGCGATTGCTTCCTGGCGGCTGATTTTTCTTTGAGCCTTCTCAAAGGCTCGGATAATTACAAAAATGCTCAATGCAATCACCAGAAAACTAATGACATTGGAGAGGAACAACCCATACTTGATCCCGTAGTAGGATAACTCCTCTAAATTTTGCAGATTGAGCTGTTGTAAAACCGGTTGAAGAATGGCAGGTGTAAGAATATCCTTAACCAAGGAATCAACGATCTTGCCAAAAGCAGCTCCAATAATGACAGCCACTGCTAGATCAATGACATTGCCCTGCATAATAAATTTTTGAAAGTCAGCCCAGAACCCACTATTGCTACGTGCCATAAGTACTTCCTATGATTAACTACACACGAGGTCGCTGCTTAATGGCGTGGATTATATGATCAATTCCTCTAAAATTACCAATTTCTACACAGTAAGTCGTGATACAGCCCTTCTAGATGATCAACCGGTGTGCTATCTAAACTGTTCTTCACACAGCCCCTTCATTGAATCAAATATTTAGGACTGCTATCGATCTAAACAAGGTATTGCTTGAAACATGACTCTAGTGGTTGTCACATTCTACAAATTCGTAACACTGGCTAATTTAGAGCAACGGCAATCAGCACTGCTGACATTTTGCACTCAGCACATAATTAAAGGCACAATTTTGCTGGCGACAGAAGGAATCAATGGCACGATCGCAGGCTCCCGGTCAGCAATTGATGCGGTATTAGCATTTCTGCGCTCTGATCCCCAGCTAACCGATCTAGAGGTTAAGGAGTCTACCGCTGCCACTCTGCCGTTCGAGCGCTTAAAGATCAAAATCAAACAAGAAATTGTTACTTTAGGTCAACCAGAAGCCAATCCTGCTGAACAAGTTGGAACTTACGTAGAGCCTCAAGACTGGAACCAAATTATCTCTGATCCAGAAGTTGTCGTTATCGATACACGGAATGATTACGAGGTCAGTATTGGTAGCTTTAAGAGAGCCCAGAACCCTCATACTGATACGTTTCGTCAATTTCCCGAGTATGTGCAAACTCAGCTTGACCCAACTCAGCATAAAAAAGTTGCCATGTTTTGCACAGGTGGCATCCGCTGTGAGAAGGCCTCTGCTTACCTGTTAAAACAAGGATTCCAACAGGTTTATCACCTGAAAGGCGGCATTCTCAAATACTTGGAGACTATCCCCCCCGAAGAAAGTTTGTGGCAGGGAGAATGTTTTGTGTTTGACCAGCGAGTAGCCGTTCAGCATGGTTTAGAACTGGGAACCCATGATATGTGCCGCAGTTGTGGGCATCCCATTTCAGATGAAGATAAGCGTTCTCCGAATTATCAGGAAGGGATTTCCTGTCCTCACTGTATTGAGGAACTGACTGAAGCCAAACGCATTCGTCAGGCAGAACGACAGCGCCAGTTTGCTCAAATTCAACAAACTAATCCATCCATATCAGGTAACTAGCCCTAAATCATGCTGTTATATCCGCTCGTTTCAGTGCCAGAGTTAATCCATCCGCGATCGGAACTAAGCTAATCAGCACCCGGGAATCTTGATGCATTTTTTGGTTGAGCGCTCGAATATGTTGAGTGCGGTTGTCTGTCACGGTCGGATCCGCCACGCGTCCCGACCACAGCACATTGTCGATCGCAATTAAGCCCCCTGGACGCACTAGTTGTAAAGTTCGTTCGTAGTACGCATCATAATTACTTTTATCCGCATCGATAAAAGCAAAATCAAAGCTGTTTGCCGCTCCCTCAGCCAGCAAGCGATCGAGGGTTTCCAAGGCTGGTGCTAGATGCAGCTCAATTTTGTCAGCAACTCCTGCCTGCTGCCAGTAGCACCGAGCGATCGTAGTGTACTCTTCACTAACATCACAAGCGACAACCCGACCATCCGGCGGTAAAGCCAGGGCAACCGCTAACGCACTATAACCAGTAAATACACCAATCTCTAGCGTTTTTTTAGCGGCGATCAATTGCACTAATAATGCCATCAACTGCCCTTGCTCTGGAGCAATCTGCATACTAGCCATTGGATGTTGGGCAGTCTCTTGGCGTAACTGAGTCAGCAGCTCTGGCTCTCGCAACGATACCGACTTTAGGTAGTCATATAACTGAGGTTGCAGCCCAAATGTTTGATTTGACATCAACAATCAGAAAAGTTGTGTACAGAAAACATTTACCACCTAGCTGCCCTCAGCTCAACTCTCAGCATTAGAAAATTATGTATTCAGTTAGATGTCTCTTTTTCCCGCAGGCACCTAAATATGATTAGGGCTACCACCATTTAGATGAGTTTAATTTTATGTCAACCTATTAGCTCGCTATAGCAGTTTAGCTATAACGATCGCTAAATCGTTGGCATATATAGCTGCTTTAAATAGCCCATAAATGAAAAACTTTGAGCTAGTAATAGTGCTGATCAAGCTCCAGGTGGCTAAGCAGATATTCTCGCTATAGATATTCAGTTCCAATCTAGATTGGGAGGTATTACGGCAATTGTATGGGTTATCCACACCGGACCTTTGTAGCAGAATTTGCCAAGATTATTGTGTTAGCAAGCATAAATTCTCACAGTTCTGACGAGTCGCCTGAATTGATTGTGAATTGAGCAATTGCCCTAAAGATAGAGTGGAGCGACCATATTAGCCATGAAATCATCCTAAATGAAGACTAATACTCAATCTGATCTGCTTCTGGGTAGCTAATATTAATCCAGTTTCAAATTTAGTAGAATTCCATAAACTTAATGGATTAAAACCTACCAGAAGATAGTTACATTCAAGAGTTCATTCAATTACTTTCTCTAAGGAGATGATCATGACAAATTCTGTTAAAGATCGCATTACAGCCGACCTCGAAAAAGCGAAAGCTGAAGGCAACTTGCGGGCAGACCGCATTCGCGAGATTGTGAAAGCATCCGTAGCTCAAGCTGTAGCAGAAGTTAAAGCTGGATCAGGCGAAATTCGGTTAATTGCTAGAGATGCTTTAGCGGCAGTGGTCAATTTACTAAAAGAAAAAGGGCACGAATCCAAAGAAGCCGTAACTGCTTCTGTGGAAGGTGTAGTGGAAGGGATTACCGCTTCTCGTCAAGCCACGATCGCGCAAGCGCAATCTCAACTCGATCACCTCCAAGGGCAAATTGATGCCCATGAACAAACCTTGGAAGCTGATGTTGATGGTGCTCTGACTGAAATTGAAACGACCGCTAGAACCACTTCCCACAAAACGCAATCTTGGGTTGAAGCGGCAGCTAAATCAATTCGAGAAAGTCAGCAATTCGCTGTAGTTCGTGAACAGTATGCTAGGCTGCAAAGTCAACTCAATCAACTCGATACACAGCTAACTGAACGATACGGCGATCGCTACGAAGAGGTTAAACACCAACTGGAGCAGTATTTAGAATCCGTCAAAACCTGGTACGACCAAACCAAGGCTAAGGTAGAAGCCGGAGCACCTGATCCAGTGCAAACAGCCAAAGCAGATTGGGAAGAGCGTTTAGCAGAAGCAGGGACAGCAGTCGCCCGCAAAGAACAAGAGGTCAAACAACACCTCAAAACGTTTTTACATCCAGACAAGCAACGTCAATAATTAACGCTTGAAGCAGGTCAATCAGTTTTGAGATCAATAGACGATGCAAAAAGGGGAATGCTGTAACAGCATTCCCCTTTTCCTATGGGCGGAGCGAGACTCGAACTCGCAAGGCCGAAACCGCCGCATTTTGAGTGCGGTGCGTCTACCAATTCCGCCATCCGCCCTTGGCATCAACTTTCCCATTATACTCAATTGGGCGCTTTTGGAGAAGAGCTTGATAAGATTGGCTACTTGCCCAGCGATCGATTTCTCTAGCTCGCAACACGGGCACTGGGTGCGTCAGTTGCGCTGTCATAGCTTGCTTCAAGATCTCACCAATCTGGTCTTTGCTAATTTCATCGTAGGCTCTGGCTTGTGCTAGGAAAGCATCCAAATTCAGTTGGCTCGCCAGAGTTGGAGAGCCACCCGCCAACTTCATCAACAGCGATGACACCACCCGTGGATTTTGGCTGGCTAGCAGGGCTGCACGATCGCAGCTAAATTCAGCACAACGAACCCACTCCATTAATTGCGCTTGTAAGCTTTGGGCTAACACTTCCCCAAAAGGCAGTTGCCCAGCCGCTAACACCAAAATATTTGCCAGCGTTAAATACACTCCATGATCACACTTGAGATGCCCTAATTCATGGGCAATCACAGCCTGGATCTCTTCAGGCGTCAGCAGATCAATCAGCGAAGTATGCACCACAATAAAGGGCTGCTTACCCCGCATCGCAAAGGTATAGGCATTCGGGACAGGATGTTGCCGTACATACAACTGCGGTGGCTCTAGATCCAGCAGTTTACAAGCCTCCAGCAGCAGCTGATGTAACTGAGGAAGTTGTTGTTCTCCAACCAGTACACTTGAGGCAATATTTTCAAGGTAAAAAAATTGTTCCGCTAACGGACCCAATAAATTCCGAATCACTACATCCAAACCAGGTAACTGCTTCAAATTCGCAGTTGCCTCTAGATCTAAAGGGTGACGAAAATGGTCGGCTCTTAAGCCAGTTAGCGGGACCTTAACAAGTGACATAGCATCAGCCCGAGGAACATCGTCAAGCACAGACACAACCAGCCCAATGAGCGATTACCCACAAAATAAGCTACTAAATTTGGGTATTACCCAACTGCGATTGTGCTAGTTTCCGCCAGTATAGCGAGAATGACTTGTCCGCTGCTGCCGAGTTAGTTTGCTCCTACAGTGGGCAACACCGATGCGGCTGGCGATGCCATCGCATTGTTATCAGCACTCGTATAATCTTGCACCCGCTGTAGACGGGCTCCAAGTTTTTGCAGTTTCACCTCTAGCTGCTCATATCCGCGATCGAGGTGATGTAAACCTTGAATCGTCGTCTGACCTTCAGCTGCCAACCCTGCCAGGACCAATGCTGCTGATGCCCGCAGATCCGTTGCGACTACAGGTGCACCCGATAATACAGGCACTCCGCGAATGATTGCACAGTTACCCTTGACTCGGATATTTGCTCCCATTCGGTTCAGTTCAGCCACATGGCGCAAGCGATTTTCAAAGATATTCTCTGTAATCACGCTATTGCCTTCACTCACCGTCAGTAATGACATGAACTGCGCCTGCATATCCGTTGGAAATCCAGGATAAGGTAGCGTTTCAATATCAGTGGCTACCAAACGATCAGTTGGTGCAATCCGCAAACTATTTAAGCCTTCAGGAGTCACCTGTGCCCCGATCGCCTGCAATTTAGCAATCACAGCCGTCAGATGCTCGGGAACTACCGGAGAGACAATAATTTCGGAACGGGTAATCGCCCCTGCCACTAAAAAGGTTCCAGCTTCTACCCGATCCGGAATAATGGAGTAGTCCGTTGAGTGTAAGCGAGGAACCCCAGAAATCACGATCGTATTAGTGCCAGCTCCTCGAATCTTGGCACCCATCGCTCGACAGAAGTTAGCTAAATCAACGACTTCTGGTTCCTGAGCCGCATTTTCAATGATCGTCTCACCCTCAGCCAGGGTCGCAGCCATCATCAGCGTTTCCGTTGCCCCCACACTGGGACAATCGAGATAAATTTTGGCTCCCTGTAGGCGCTTGTTCTGCCCTCTCACGTAGGCATTCACCATCCCGTGATCAATATGCACTTCCGCACCCAGTGCCTGTAATCCCCGCACATGCAGATCCACAGGTCTAGCCCCGATCGCGCATCCTCCTGGCAAAGGCACTCTAGCTACCCCTAAGCGAGCGAGGAGAGGACCAATAATGAAAAAGCTAGCTCGAAGCTGACTGACTAGCTCATAAGGAGCTTTAGATTGACCAATATGGGACGCATTAATCTCTAACACATCGCCCTGCCGCTCCAGTTTTACGCCAAGGGAGGACAGGATTTCTCCCATCCGGTTGACATCAACGAGAGACGGAACATTCCGGAGGCGGCAATCTTCTGGGCATAGAAGTGCACCTGCCATTAAAACTAACGCCGCGTTCTTCGCTCCGCTAACGGTTACTTGTCCAGTTAGGGAATGCCCGCCCCAGAGATGCAGGGCAGACTTATCTTCTTCAGGTGAAGAATTGCTATTGGGTAGGCTGAGAGAGCGAGTAATTGGTCTGTCCTCCTCATTCACTTCGGTTCCTCATGCGGACATCTTGCTGAGTCCGGTTTAGATTCTACCGGAAAGATTCTAGATGTCTAGTTTTTTTACTCAGCTGCCTCTCCTGGTTTTTACAGCACCACCGCTAAAAAATTCAGGGATTATTTACAAAAGTGGTTGACAAATCTATGAACTTGCCCGAGGATAAGAAATCGCGGGTAAACACCTGCAACAAGCGGAACTGGCGGAATTGGTAGACGCGCTAGATTCAGGTTCTAGTGTCTGCAAAGACTTCCGGGTTCAAGTCCCGGGTTCCGCATATCATCACAAAGTGTTTACACGAAGCTGTGTGAACACTTTTGTTTTATGAAGAGCATAAGTTCATTCGTCAGACATTCTTATAATTTTGCTAAAAAATGTAACAAAATTCTAATCAAAGATAGTCTAGGTTCGGGCAGTTTCCCATAAACTCTTGCAACCTAACTCGCAACATTTATTGCAGCCCGTATGCTGACCAGTTTACAAAATCCACTAGTTAAACAGCTTCGCAAGTTACATCGGGCAAAAGAGCGGCGAGAACAACAAGTTTTTTTGTTAGAAGGGACTCATTTACTGGAAGCCGCTTGCACCGCGCAACGTCAGTTAATCACGCTCTGCTATACACCCGCTTGGCAAGCTCGCTATCCTGATTTATGGCAGCGGGCTAGCCAATCAGCCCATCGGAGTGAAGTTGTCAGTCCCGAAGTGCTACGGGCGATCGCTACAACTGTAGAGCCAGATGGGGTAGTCGCCACGATTGACCGGACAGCCATGCCAAGCCCAACGTTCCGCAGTCTGGGGTTAGGATTGGAAACGATTCAAGATCCAGGTAATCTAGGAACCATGATTCGGACTGCTGCCGCTGTAGGTGCAGATGGTCTATTACTCAGTGCAGATAGTGTCGATCCTGACCATCCTAAGGTGCTACGCGCCTCTGCCGGACATTGGTTTGATCTCCCGATCGCGGTTAGCTCTGATCTCTGTTCCAGCCTCAGTCAGTATCAGCAACAAGGAATGCAGATTGTAGCAACCCTACCAACTGCAAGCCTGACGTATTGGGAGATTGACTGGCGTCAGCCGACATTGATCCTGTTAGGCAATGAAGGGGCTGGACTATCGCAAGCCGTGACAGAGCTGGCGGACTATCAAGTGACTATTCCGCTGAGTTCAGGGGTAGAGTCGCTGAATGTAGCGATCGCGGCTGCCCTCCTCCTGTATGAAGCGAAACGCCAACGGATGACCCACTCGTGCAGCCAAGGTTCCGGTTAGTTCCGCTAAAGCTGCTGATTCTTGGGTGTTTTAGCCGCTTGACTTGCCTGAATAAATTGTTCAATATCAGCTACAGCTTGTTCAAAACTCCCTAGATCAAATTGAGCTGATGAACTACTAGCAGATTCAGTACGTTTTACCGGAGCCGCTCGAGGTGGTACTACTGGCTGACTGTCAGCAGACTGGAGCGTTTGTTGTAGCTGGTCAAGCGACTCAATAAACGCTTCGGCGGCGGCATGACGCAAGTTTCGCTGCTGCTGATTCATGGCATCTAACTCCAAATGCTCCAAAATGAAGGTTCAGAAATCTCACACGGCTGGCTTATTTCAGATCCTGGAGGCTTCACTACAGCTAATGGTTTGCCCTCTGTCCCCCAACATGATTGCAGGTAGTTTTTAGCTGAAAAGTCCCTCTGGTCAGGAATCTGCTTGAAATCACCCCAAGTTGCTCAAATCGGTTTCTACACTCAAGATGCCCAATCTTATCCAGAATTATTTCAAAAGTCTTCCGGGTAACTGGTTGGATCCGCTCAGATCTCTATTCCCCATGTCCGTAGTTTCTAGCTTGACCTGGAGTTTCATTGAGAAAATAACTTGCATAACTGAGAAGATTGTCTGATCAATCACCTACGATCGAAAATAGGTGAGGAACGCGCCAGGAGAATGCTGTGAGTCAATCATTTGATTACGATTTGCTGATTATTGGGGCCGGTGTCGGTGGACATGGAGCGGCACTCCACGCTGTTAGCTGTGGGTTAAAGACAGCCATTGTGGAAGCGGGTGATATGGGTGGCACTTGTGTCAATCGCGGCTGTATCCCCTCTAAAGCCTTACTAGCGGCTTCAGGACGAGTACGCGAACTACGGGATGCCCACCATCTCAAATCACTGGGCATCCAACTGAGTGAAGTGACCTTTGACCGTCAAGCGATCGCAGAGCATGCCAATGCGATCGTCACCAAGCAGCGTGATGGTTTGGTCAATAGCCTCAAACGTCTTGGTGTGGATATTATCCAGGGATGGGGGAAGGTAGCTGGTGAACAGAAAGTTACAGTTGCCACTTCAGCCGGAGAAAAAATCATTACGGCAAAAGACATTATTCTGGCTACGGGCTCCATCCCCTTTGTCCCTCCTGGCATTGAAATTGATGGCAAGACGGTCTTCACCAGTGACGATGCCGTACGGCTAGAATCTCTACCTCAATGGATTGCCATTATTGGCAGTGGCTATATTGGCTTAGAGTTTGCTGATGTCTACTCGGCTCTCGGGAGTGAAATCACCTTAATTGAAGCCTTGGATCAACTCATGCCAGGGTTTGATCCCCGGATTGCCGATCTGGCAAAACGGGTGCTAATTACGCCTCGGGATATTGAAACCAAGGTCGGCATGTTAGCCAAGCGGGTGGTGCCTGGATCTCCAGTCGTGATTGAACTAGCAGATGCCAGAACGCGAGAAGTCGTCGAGGTATTGGAGGTTGATGCCTGCCTGGTAGCAACTGGACGAGTCCCATTAACCAAAGACTTAGGACTGGAGTCCGTTGGCATTGAACTCGATCGCCGTGGCTTTATCCCTGTCGATGACTACCTGGGGGTAAGCCAGAACGGGAAAACAGTCCCTCATCTCTGGGCGATTGGAGATGCTACAGGCAAAATGATGCTGGCTCACGCGGCTTCTGCCCAAGGGATTGCCGTGGTTGAAACGATCGCCGGACGCCCCCGTACCGTCGATTACCACAGCATTCCGGCGGCTGCCTTTACCCACCCCGAGATTGGCTTTGTGGGGATGACAGAACCAGCTGCCAAAGAAAAAGGGCAAGCAGAAGGCTTTGAGGTCGCTGCCGTGCAGACTTACTTCAAAGGCAATGCCAAGGCGATCGCGGAAGGTGAAACTGACGGAATTGCCAAAGTGATTTATCGGAAAGACACGGGGGAAGTGCTAGGAGTGCATATATTTGGACTCCACGCCTCTGATTTGATTCATGAAGCGGCAAGCGCGATCGCCCAACGTCAGTCCATCCAGGATCTAGCCTTCCTGGTACATGCCCATCCTACCCTGGCAGAAATCTTGGATGAAGCCTATAAACGGGCATTATCTCCCCATTAATCCCTCAGACTGCGTTACGCTATCAGGTAGTTTGATTTAGCAGTCATACCTAGCTGGGTATGGCTGCTAGCCTGCAAATGGCATTTGATTCAAAATTGCTGATTCCGGGATTAGGCTCCTCACTACTGCTCAAGCTTCAGTTCACCGTTCACTGTCCACTGAGTGACTCATGCAAATTCGTCGTCGTCCCCCGAATCCTGTCGTGTCTGTGCAGGAACTGCGATATCAAGTGGCTGTCCCTGATGCGGCGCCCCGTCATATCCTAGAGAAAATCGTCTGGCATAAAGAAGGCGAAGTGGAGCAAATGCGGGAGCGCCAGCCCCTGTTGGAACTGCAAAAACAGATACGAGATCTACCACCACCCCGCAATTTTTTAGCCGCATTACAAGCGGGCAGAACCCAACCAGCTGTAATTGCCGAAGTGAAGAAGGCATCTCCCAGTAAAGGAGTCATTCGGGAAGATTTTGATCCGGTGGCGATCGCGCAAGCCTATGATCGGGGGGGAGCCTCTTGTCTATCAGTACTCACCGATACCGAATTTTTCCAGGGTAGCTTTGAAAATCTGTCGCGGATTCGTACCGTTACCGATCTGCCCTTACTCTGCAAGGACTTTATCCTCTATCCGTATCAGATGTATCTGGCACGAACCCATGGAGCAGATGCGGTTCTGCTGATTGCGGCAATTTTATCTGATAAGGACTTGCAGTATTTCATCAAAATTGCCAATGGTCTGGGCATCACCCCCTTAATCGAAGTGCATACTTTGGAGGAGTTTGATCGGGTGTTGGCATTGCAAGATGTCAAGCTGGTAGGCATTAACAACCGAAATCTAGAAGATTTCTCAGTTGACTTAGAAACCACCTGCCGCTTGTTAACCGAACGCCGAGACCAGATCCAAGCTCGGGGAATTACGATCGTGAGCGAATCTGGATTATTCACGGCTGCCGATCTAGAGCAGGTCGCTAGTGCAGGTGCCCAAGCTGTCCTGATCGGTGAATCATTAGTCAAACAACCTGATCCAGGTCTAGCATTAACCCAATTATTCACTGCAACACCAGCGGCGGCTGTAGAAACAGACAATTCTCCATAGGAACTATTTAATGTGGGCTAAGCCCCTAGGCTTTGAAGATAAATGGGATGGTACAGTGCCATTTCTTGGTGAGCAAAGCCAGTCAGCTGATCGCCCCTGCCAACCCTCTGCAATCTCAATATCATTCTGAGTTCGACTTAAGGTAGGTCAGTTTTTATGGAACCCATTCCTCTACCCTCTCATATTCATTACGAGTTACTGCTGCAGCTCCTAGAACGCCAAACGATGTCTGGTGTGGTCCGCAAGTCCGCAATTCAGGAACAAGTGCAGCAATTAATCATTACTCTACGGAAAGCTCTTGCTCAACAGAAACAACTTGAAGAAGCCTGTGAGCGCCATCATCTGGAGATTGAATACCGCTGGTCGCTGAACAAGGTTGAAGCACCGAATCAGGCGGAACATCAAAATGCTGCATCTTAAAGATTTCTTGAGTTTGCACCAAGAATCCTGCTCTCCGCGTATAGTCGGAACTTGCAATTTCACGCAGTTTCTCGTACTGTGGTTATCCAAAATTCCAAGTTTTGCTTGGATTGTTAACTGCCTGAGATAACGTACTTACAGGTGCGATCTCAGATGCGGCGATCGCACCACTTGCAGTAGGTAGCTGCTCACCCTTGGGAGGTTCCTGGTGTCTGAACCGGATATTGTTGCAAATTCCTGTTCTGTCGGGGAAGCGGTCAGTTTTGACCAACTTAGCCTGTTTGATAAAGCGACACACTTCAGCGGACTCTCGAAACTAAAACAGCGGTTGAACATTCAATCCCCGAGCAGTGGGCGTGAAGTGAACCAGGCAATGCAGGCGATTATCCATCGTTTAGAACAGGAAGCCGCGGCTGAACTACAACACCACGAACAAGAGTGGGAGCAAAAAAATCATCAGTTGGTGACAGAGCTAGCTCAGGCACAGTCCTTAGCTCAAGAACAAGTTGAGCGGATTCAGCATTTGGAGCAAGCCCTCGATCAATCCTTGGAGTCGTTGCATGAACTCCGATTGCAAATGGTCGATCAACGGTTGCTAGAAAACCAGTTAGCCTCAACTGAGGAAATTGCCAATATTCAACAACAGGCGATCGCTCATTTAAAGCGGCAACTCGCCCAGCAACAACAAATCCTAGAGAGTCAGCAAAATCAAACTCAACAACGAGATCAATCCCTTCATGATCTCCTCACTAGCGTTGAAGCACAAGCACAGGCGCAACAGAATAAGCTAGAAGATTTGCGTACCCGAATTGCTAGCGATCGGGCAGAGGTTCAGGCTCACCAGACCCATCTCGAACACCAACTGGAGGAGTTACAAACCACGTTCGATGCCCAGCAAGAACGCTTAATGGCGCTAGAGGCAGAGGTGATTGCCGCCCGCACTCAGTCGAGTAGTTTAGAAGTTCAGTTAAACCAATCCCAAGAGCAGGTTCGCAATCTTACCCAGCAACTCCTCGCCCGCAATGCTGCCGTTCATCAACTGGAAACAGAGCTACACCGTGCCCATGCAGCCCTCCAAGAGCAACAAGCATTAATTGATCATCTGCATCAAGCCCAAACGACAAAACGAACGAACCGGGAACCGTCCTCCGATCGAGAATTGGCAGCCACTCAACTCAAAGTAGAAGAGCTAGAAGTTCAAGTTTCTCGCCAGACCACTGCTCAGGCAATGTTGCAACATGCTTGCCAGGAACTGGAATTAGAGCGCGATCGTAGCCAGGTGCGAGTAGCAGAACTGGAGCAGCAAACGGCTGACATGCAAGAGCAAATTCTTAAACAAGTGCAGCAGGCTAGTGAATACGAAGCTGCCGTCCAGCATTGGAAAGACCGTTATTTCAATAATCAGGCTCAGATCCAAAGACTTAAAGAATTAGTTGAGCAAGCACTGCCGACGGCTTCAGGTGAACTAACCGAACTACTGGCAGCCCTGCAAGCCATTACTCCAGAACCAACTGAATTAGACCTCCGTCCCCTACCAACCGCGCCTCAGATCAACCGAGGGATCAAAATTGACTTACCTGATTTTCTGGTTCGCCGCAACCGCCATCGCGTCGGTTCATAGGACAGAAACCGGAAATTTTTATTCATCTATATACATATATTGTGATAGAGCCAGGATCTGAGGGTATTCTATGGCTAGAACTAATCTGAATCTTTGATCCAAACTAGTTCTTTCTCAGCCAAATTGTAACGGTTTGCGATCTGTCTAGGGGATGTGAAGCCAAGTCATAGGGCAACTGAATGCGGACCAAGTAAACCACCCTGGTAAAACCCCGGAACGGTTCGCAAAGAGGTGATAGTGGTAACACTGAAATTTTACAAAATCTCAGAAATTTGTAAAACTTCGACAAAACTGCCGGAATATATTACCTCAGACTCAGTAGAAGCCCATACATTCGGTGGATGCTTGCCTGTTAAAGAAGAACATCAAACCATATTTTTGGGATGACTTAAACCATGGAAACCTCACCTCTTACTATCAGCGATATTATTGAACGCATGCAGCAGGTTGTTCCACCCGGTTCACCTCCTCCCGAAGACCCGAACGTTTTAGCCCAGTTACGGCAATTAACTCAAGATTTGATCCAGGCTTATCAGGCAGCTGGACGCTTGCAGGGTGATCCATTTTATGAAGCGTGGACCCGCCCGCTACACCTTTACGAAACTGAGGTTCGTCATGAATTACAGGGTAAGGTGGTGCTGGTAACTGGAGGTGAGGGCTGTGTTGGCACGTATTTAATTAATAAACTCATAGAACTAGGTCCAAAGCGGATTGTTTCCATTGATAAAGCTCGCGGTTCTGGCAGTGAAGTTCGTCAGCCGATCGCTGGTCAAGCGGACAATGTTGTGCTTTACGCAGCTGATATTCGGGATTACGACGCTACTCAGCAAATCTTTGAGGCGGAAAAGCCAGAGATTGTGTTTCATGTTGCCGCTCAACGCCATCCGGGTCTAGCCGAAAAGCAAATTCGGGAAACGGTAACCAGCAATATTTTTGGCACTATTAACATCATTCGCCTCTGTGAGGAATTTGGGGTGCAGCACTGCATCTTCTCCTCAACTGGCAAAGCCTCCCGTTACTTTACAGCCGAAGTCTATGCAGCTTCTAAGAAGGTAGCAGAATGGTTATTTGCTCAGGCAACTCAACGAGGACACGTGCGCTACGGTATGGTGCGCTTCACACATATGCTGGAAAACAGTGCCATGTGCGAGCAAATTAGTGGCAGGGTCGAGCAAGGATTACCGGTTAATATCCATGCTCCCGATCGCTATGTGGCAGGACAAAATGTGGGTGAAGCCGTCCACCTGTTATTAAACGGCTTGGTGCTCTCTGAGCGCGATCGGTTGAAATTCTTACTGGTTCGCAACTTGGGTTGGCCCACCGAAAGCCTGGAAGTAGCACTCTACAAAATTATGGAATCTGGGCAAGATTTGCCGATTTACTTCCAGGGAGTGCAACCTGGTTACGAAGAATCGTTCTTCCTGGGGCAAGTTGATTGGGATGATCAGATCGACATCAATACCTTAATTAATGCCTTAGAAACGGCATACAACTCATCGATCAGTTCCTCAGGTGACATGATTGTTGCTGATTTAGTCCCATTCTCCGCTGCCACCCTGGACGCCCAATTACAAACGTTGAAAGCCCTGTGTGATGACCTATCTGTGCCTGAACCAGCAATTAAGCAGGGGTTGGCAGAAGTCATTCGGCAAGTTGCCAAAACTAATTTTCTGGAAGCCTCTCCTAAGAAAGCCCTGCAAATTTTGCGTTGGGGTGTGAATCCAAAACGCTTCCAGCAAGGGGATCTGAAGCTAGAAGCTTACCAGGACATTGTCGAGATTTTGGTTCAAAGTCTTTGCGATCGCCTGAGCAATGATGTGTTGAAAGACTGTAATGTCTCTACTCAAGATTGTGAAGAATTGCTAGATGTTCTAGCAACGCTGCCCTCGATTCAATCAGAGGTCGCTCGAATGCGTTCTGGCTTATCCGAGGATGCTAGCGGTCGCGTTGCAGCTACGTTGTAGTCCAATAGTCCGATGCTTAAGGGAAGAATGCATCCTGTTATCCGGTCAATCGTTCTTCCCCCTTCATTTAACTCAGTTTGAGGCGCATTCATGAGCAAATCTATTCCGGTGCTGATCCTCTGCGGTGGTAAGGGTACCCGCCTACGCGAAGAAACAGAATTTCGTCCGAAACCGATCATTCAAGTCGGCGATCGCCCGATTATCTGGCACATCATGAAAACGTACTCGCATTACGGGTACAAAAACTTCATGCTATGCCTAGGCTACAAAGGTGAAGTGATTCGGGAGTATTTCTATAACTACGACTGGAATCATAACGACATTGTTCTAGACTTAGGCAGCAAAGAGGTGAGGAAAGTTGGCAACGGCAACGACGAAGCTGATTGGAAAATTTGGATGATTGATACCGGGCAGGAAACCATGACCGGGGGACGGTTGAAACGGATGGCTCCCTACTTACGGCAGATGGATAGTGACATATTCATGGCTACTTACGGCGATGGCGTCTGCAACGTCAATATTGACGAGTTAGTTAAGTTTCATCACAGCCACGGTAAATTGGCTACAGTCACAGCCGTTCGCCCACCGTCTCGTTTTGGTGAACTCGTGATTGAAGATGCCGCCGTTAACGTATTCAAAGAGAAGCCTCAAACGAGTGAAGGCTGGATTAATGGTGGCTATTTTGTGATGCACCGCAAGGTACTGGACTTAATTGAAGGTGATGACACCGTGTTTGAAGCCACCCCTCTCAAAACGTTGGCGGCTTTAGGCGAGCTAGTCGTTTATCAACATAATGGGTTCTGGCAGTGTATGGATACCTACCGCGAGCTAGAACACCTTAACAAGCTGTGCGCTAACGGTAGGGGAGCCTGGCAGGTTTGGAATCACTTGGATAGGTAACATGAAGCAGATTCCACCTCAGACCAGAATTCCTTTTCCGTAGCCTAACAGTATACGTTAGTACACCCTATTCCCAGGGCATTCTAAACTCGACCCCTTGTAAGCGAATAAGCTCTAACTAAGAGATATCAATTTCCTTAGAAGTCAGAGTAATTCCAAGCAATGGTCGTAGAGTAATGGCAACATGTCACGTCATGCAAATGTCCTGGGAGTAACCAATGAACTCAGATTCAAGCTCAACTGAATTTCACAGGCAACTGGCTGGTGAGCTGACACTGGCAAGCGCTCCCCAAACTCCAGATGCACCCGATCAAGCTTCATCCATCGTTTCACCCTTGACCTTCCAAAGTGGGGATAGTGATAGTGAAGACATCGCCTTTACCAAAGCACCTACTCTACTAATTGATTTGCCGCCCGAGAAATCGGAGGGTGACAGTTATAGTGCAGTTGTAGAATCTTCATTCCTCAAATATGTCCAAGGTGTAGTCCAAGGTCAACGAGTTTACTTAGTCACTAATTTATTGGGGGAATCCCAAACTTTAGTCCAGCCCCAGATGGTTTGGACTTTAGGACGTAACCGGGATGCAGCTTTACCGTTGCGAGATCGCGCGATGTCTCGTCGGCATGCCGTTATCCTATATGTCCCTAATGTAGGGTTTCATCTGATTGATTTGAATAGCATGAACGGTTCATTTATTAATGGCAGCCGCATTCAACAGCGTCAGCTCTTAAAAGACGGCGATCGGGTTCGTGTAGGTAGCATAGATTTTACATTTTTTAGCAGTCGTAGCATTCGCTCGATCGAGCCGATTCATCCAGAGGTCCTGGCCCGCTTTACAGCTTCTGAATCCCGCATGGAAGGGTTTATCGATTATTCAGCCTTGGAAGAACCCGAAATCTTGTTCAAAACAACCAAGCGATAGACACTTCTACGAAGAAGCTTAACCAAGCAGCTTCATTTCTCCTCAACCTAATTTTTAGCAGTACTAGCCGGAGAGTAATCCCTCACTGAGAAGCCATAACATGGGTCAAACCAGTTTATTAGTGGCTCAGAGGAATTTTTGTCGTGACATTAAGTAATAGATTGGGCAAACTGTAGATAAGCAATTTAGATTTATTTGCTTGAGGATCCTGATCCTACTGGTGCATCGATAAAGTAGACGTTCCTGTTGGGAGCATTACCTGTGCAACCTCAAAATTTGAATTCTGCTTCGACTCAAACAGTCACTCGTTCTAAGCAGGATATGAGCGGATTACCAGCCAGCCAGCCAGAATCAGAACAAACCAGCCCGATCGCAAGATGGCCCCAGCAGTGGTTTCGGCGTCTAAGTATTAGCAACAAAATCAGTTGTGGTTATGCCTTAGCGATCGGGGTAGCCGTTTTAGGAACAGTTGCGGGGACACTGATTAGTGGTTACTATCAACGGCAGGCTGAGTTAGAGGCGCAACAGGCTCATATAGCCGGTATCCTATTAAAAGATTTACAAATTGCAATTTTACAAGCTCGCTCTCATCAGCAACAACTGATTTCCTTATTGCCCCAACCTACAGCTTGGCAGGAGGAATATACGCATTTTCTAGAGCATATAAACACAGTCAATATATTATTTAAGGATGCAAAATCTCCTGAATTTTCAGCATCTGTGGCAGAGCTATCCCAATTAGTTAATACCTATGACGGCGTTACAGAATCATATTTTCAACGTTTTAACGAATTACTCAAACAAATTAATTTATCAAACTTACAGCCAGAGCAAATTCCAAAAATCCAAACTTCATTACTGAGGTTTACTAATAGTGAAATTGCGCTCAGATTCGATAGTTTATCTAACGATTTAACAAATATATCAAAAGTAGCTCTTGAAAAAGAGGAGAATGCAGAGGTTGCCCTACAAGCAGCAAAAAATTTAGGTATTATCATTACAGTAGTTAGTACTTCAGCTTCAATTATTAGTGCAGCTTTGTTAGCTATTTATACAAGCCGAGCGATCGCTCGTCCGTTAATGGGAGTCACTCAAGTTGCTCAACAAGTGACTCAAAATTCTAATTTTGATTTGCAGGCTTCTATTACTAGCCATGATGAAGTAGGGCAGCTCGCTGCATCACTAAATCAACTGATTCAACGCGTAAAAAGCCTCTTGGAGCAGCAGCAAGTAGAATCAACCCAGCAGCTACTCCAGGCAGAAAAAATGTCTAGCTTAGGTCGAATGCTTGCTGGAGTAGCTCATGAAATTAACAATCCAGTCAATTTTATTTATGGGAATTTAGAGTATGCCAATAATTACATTAATGATTTATTGACGTTAATTAATATCTATGAAACAGAGCTCCCAAACCCACCAATATCAGTTCAAGAAAAGGTTAATGAGATTGACCTAGAGTTCTTAAAAGAAGATTTACTAAAAATCTTAAAGTCAATGGAAGTTGGCGCCGATCGAGTTCGACATATTGTCCTCAGCCTTAAGAACTTTTCTCGATTAGATGAATCTCAAGTCTCTCCAGTAGATTTACATGATTGTATAGATAGCACTCTATTAATTCTGAATAATCGTATCAAAAAAGGCATCAAAGTTACCCGCAGCTATAGCAATATTCCTCAAATTGAGGGATATACAGGTGCCCTTTATCAAGTGTTTATGAATCTGCTTAGCAATGCAATTGATACCCTAGATGAAAAATTTAGCCAGCATAGCCAGCAGCGAGATTATGAGCAGGGTACACCTACTTCATTCGCAGCATTTTCACCAGAAATTATTATTACAACTAAACAATTAGATCAACACTCAGTGACGATCGCAATTACTGATAATGGTAGAGGCATTTTACCCAATCACCAGCTAAAAATTTTTGAAACCTTCTTTACTACTAAACCGAGAGGTATTGGTACAGGATTGGGATTATCAATCAGCTATGCGATTATAGTAGAAAAACATGGTGGTCAACTAACGCTTGAATCTAGCCCAGGTCAAGGAACAACTTTCTTGATTACTTTACCTATTCAACATCCAATTAAAAAAACAATCGTTCCTTTAACAGCATTAGCTACAGAACAAAGAATTCTTAATTTAGTAGAGTAGCTTTAGAAATTATATTTGACAAAAATTTAATTATCTTAAGGCTAGAGAAAATAGTCATATATCTTACTGCAAGAGGTCTAGCAGAATTTATACTCTTAAGTCCTGACTTTTTTAAAAAATCTGTTAGTCTCCTGAAGCAATTGGATATGTATCCAGGCATATACTGAAAGTTCACCTTCTTTATACTCAGAAACTAATTTTATTAGTTTAAACTCATAGAAACAGTTAGTTTTCCAATCACATTACAGGAAAGTATATATGGTTGAAAATCGGTTTCGGTTTGACTCAAATCCCATGGTGGAAGAGGCATCAGATGAAGACGATTCCTATGTCGATTACTTCTATGACGAACCTGGTAGTGCTCCTGGAACCTTAGACATTGATCCTGATGCCGCTCCTCCAGTCATCGTTCTGATTGACTATAACGACGCTAAAGCTATTCGATTAGAGCTAGCATCACCCGAAGAATGTGCGCCTCACCTAGACACCGAATCTGTTTCATGGGTCGATGTCAAAGGGTTGGGAAGTGAAGATATTATGCAGCGCCTTGGAAAAGTATTTACGCTCCATCCTCTTGTTCTAGAAGATGTTGTGAATGTACCCCAGCGTCCTAAAGTTGAAGAATATGAAAATCAACTTTTGATTATCACCCGAATGGTAACGTTAAAGAAAAATAATGATGGCTTTATTAGTGAACAAGTTAGTTTCATTCTAGGGAAGCAATATTTATTAACCGTTCAGGAAGAAGCTGAATATGATTCTTTTGGTTTAATTCGTGAACGAATTCGTACTAATAAAGGTCTAATTCGCAAAAATGCTTCTGATTACCTTGCCTACGCTCTAATAGATTCTATTATTGATGGATTTTTCCCAGTTTTAGAATCTTATGGAGAACGCTTAGAAGAGCTAGAGGACGAAGTTGTTGCCAATCCCTCTCGACAAACCTTAGAAAGAATCCATGAACTCAAACGTGAATTGCTCACGTTACGCCGAGCCATCTGGCCTCAACGTGACGCCATTAATTCACTTATTCGAGATGGAAGCAACCTAATCAGTGATGAGGTCAGAATTTACTTTAGAGACTGTTATGACCATACAATTCAAGTATTAGATATGGTAGAGACTTATCGCGAATTAGCGTCTAGCCTCATGGATGTCTACTTATCATCTGTCAGCAATAAAATGAATGAGGTAATGAAATTTCTCACAGTAATGTCATCAATTTTCATTCCTCTTACTTTCATTGCCGGAGTATACGGTATGAATTTCAACCCTGAGAAATCTCCATTGAATATGCCAGAGTTAGATTGGTACTGGGGTTATCCACTCTGTTTAGGAATTATGTTTTTAACTGGCATTTTCTTAGTTTTCTTCTTTTGGCGTAGAGGCTGGTTCGAAAACTTCTCAACAATTACTACTATTAAAGAGGAGTACAATGAAAAACCGGGAAGAAGGTTTATTCAGGCAGTTCGTCGTCGGTAACGCCTATGCAATTGATTATTTTTACAGTTTATTTACTTTGCATTGCCTATTTCCTTTATCGGATTATTAATGCGTTCAATGATGAGTATAGAATTCGCTTAGATGAGGAAATGCTCAAAAAGCAATTAGAAGCTTTATCTCTGCAGGAGATTTTAGGTGTTAGCTTTAAGTTCGAAAAACGCTATGAATTCGATAAGCTGAAACAGCTAGTTATTAATATTAGTAACAAATCTAAATCACATTCTATTTATGTAGATTGGGATTATTGTGCTTTAACAGATTTTGAAGGGCGATCGCGCCGAGTCACTCGACTAATGCCAGGTAGCACTCTAGATTTATTCCAGGAACAGGTTTTTAGTCCGATCGCTCCTAACACCACACTGAAAGAAACCATTACTGCCGAAGATGTGTTGAAGCGAAGAGATTCTGATCCTAAACTTCCTGTAGCACTGGAACTGCAAGTTACCAAAGTGTTAGTGGATATTAAAGCACTGAACAATCCTAAAGGACCTGATACGAATAAGAGAAGATATGCTCGCTTTATGCAGCAAAAACAGGATTTAGAGTTTTTTCTAGAACTAGCATTGCGGTTAGTTGGTCCTGTAAGAAGCTTAGGTGGCGATCGAGCACACCTGCTTTGCCGCTTTGTTCTCACCAAGCTGCCCTGGACAGCCGGATTACCCTGGAATCCTAAATAGACATGAGCTACTAAACTAGTAGAAGAGAGAGTAGGCGAGACGGTTGCGAACTATAACCTAGTTCGAGGAAAGTCCGGGCTTCCGAAAGACCAAACCTGCTGGATAACGTCCAGTGCGTGTGAACGTGAGGATAGTGCCACAGAAACATACCGCCGATGGAGTGATTCACTCTCAGGTAAGGGTGCAAGGGTGCGGTAAGAGCGCACCAGCAGCATCGAGAGGTGCTGGCTCGGTAAACCCCGGTTGGAAGCAAGGCAGTGGGAGCAATGGTTGGTCTTTTACCTGCTCTGGATGGGGGTTCGCCCCTATGCGTCCGCTTGAGGTGCTTGGTAACAAGTATCCCAGATAGATAACCGTCCCCTGGCTGCCTGGCGGTCAGGTGACAGAACCCGGCTTATGACCTGCTCTCTCTTCGAACGGTGACTGCTCAAGCAGAACAGCCAGAATAACCCGTCCATCCAGTGTCAACTAACGCTGATTTCTGAAACAGAAACGTGTTTGATCCCACCAGTTGATGTTTAATACTAATCTGGACTTGATATTGAATAGTAAGCCTAATTTTGCGATCGCAGAGCCCAAACTGGCTCAGGTTTAGCCGTGAGAGGCTTTTCCGTAAGGCATCGATAATTTTAGGATTTCTATTGGCAGAGTTAAGGTTGAGCTTCTGGGGTTGGTGGGTGAGATATGGCGCTAATTGTCCAAAAATACGGGGGCACATCAGTTGGTACAGTCGATCGCATTCAGGCAGTTGCCCAACGAGTGCGGCGAACTGTAGAGGCAGGCAATACGGTCGTTGTCGTTGTTTCAGCCATGGGCAAAACAACGGATGGCTTAGTTAAGCTAGCCAATGAGATCTCGACTAATCCCAGTCGGCGAGAAATGGATATGTTGCTGTCTACCGGAGAACAGGTATCCATTGCCTTGCTGAGCATGGCACTTCAGGAATCAGGGCAACCCGCTATCTCCTTAACGGGGGCACAGGTTGGCATCGTGACTGAAGCAGAACATACCCGTGCCCGCATTCTACGCATTGAAACCGATCGCTTAAAACGCCACTTAAACCAAGGAGAAGTTGTTGTTGTTGCTGGATTTCAGGGCATCAGTAGCACTAACGATTTAGAAATCACCACCTTAGGGCGAGGTGGCTCGGATACCTCTGCTGTTGCCTTAGCCACCGCCTTAAAAGCTGACTTCTGTGAAATTTACACGGATGTTCCTGGCATTCTCACAACCGATCCGCGCTTGGTGCCCGATGCTCAACTGATGACGGAGATCACCTCAGATGAAATGCTGGAATTGGCTAGTTTAGGGGCTAAAGTTCTCCATCCCCGTGCCGTTGAGATTGCCCGCAACTTCGGTGTTCCCTTAGTCGTGCGATCGAGCTGGAGCGATGAGCCTGGAACCTGGGTGATCTCTTCCACACCACAACCCCGCTCGTTAGAAGGATTAGAACTCACACGGGCAGTAGACGGAGTTGAGTTTGATACCGATCAAGCGAAAGTATCACTGCTGCGAGTGCCCGATCGCCCTGGGGTAGCAGCTCGTTTGTTTGGCGAAATCGCCTCCCAAGATCTGGACGTTGACTTGATCATCCAATCAATTCATGAAGGGAACAGTAATGACATCGCTTTTACTGTTACCAAAGACTCGCTCAATCGTGCCGAAGCCGTTGCTAGTGCAATTATTCCCGCCCTTTGTGGAGGAATGCCTGTCTCCCCAGATGGGGCAGAGGTAATGGTAGAGCAGAAAATCGCCAAAGTAGCGATCGCTGGGGCTGGCATGATTGGTCGCCCAGGTGTAGCAGCGCAAATGTTCGCCACTCTAGCCGAGGCAGGTATCAATATTCAGATGATCTCTACTTCGGAAGTCAAAGTGAGTTGTGTCATTGCTCAAGATGATTGCGATCGCGCGATCGCAGCTCTATGTGAGGTGTTTGACGTAGAACAATCAGCCTTGCATACCCAATTGCCCGAAGCTACTGCCAATCACAATTCCGATTTGCCACACATTCCTACTCCACCCCCACTGGTGCGTGGAGTTGCCCTTGACTTGAAGCAAGCGCGACTGGCGATTCGCCATATTCCCGATCGTCCTGGGATGGCAGCGCAAGTGTTTCAACTTTTAGCAAGTCACAATATTAGTGTGGATATGATTATTCAATCCCAGCGCTGCCGCGTCCTGAATGGGGTAACCACCCGGGATATTGCCTTTACCGTCGCACAAATGGATGCTGAAGCCGCTCGAGCAGCCCTGGAAGCCGTTGCACTTGATCTTGGCTTTAGTGAAATTGTGGTTGATTCAGCGATCGCCAAAGTCAGCATTGTGGGATCTGGCATGGTGCATCAACCCGGTGTTGCCGCTCGGATGTTTGAGGCATTAGCAAACCAGCAAATTAACATTCAGATGATTGCCACTTCGGAAATTAAGATCAGTTGCTTGGTCGCCGAAGAGGATGGAGTACGTGCATTACAGACTATTCATACTGCCTTTGGGCTGTCTGGTAGTCACAAAGTCCAAGTACCCGCCTAAACCAACGGCTACCCATGTTGCCGCTGCTGGAAGAGATTGAAGCTTACTTGCAGCAAGAGGTTGCGCCCCTTGCCATTACTCTAGATCATGATCCTCAAGTGTTACGAACGACCTTACAGCGATTCGGCGATCGAGGTTGGTTAGCGCTGCGCGTTCCAGAAATTTGGCAAGGTCTGGCAATCTCCGAAACAACATTTCGGTATGTGCAGGAACTAATCGCCCGCTACTCCGGTGCCTTAGCCTTTCTGCAAGCACAGCATCAAAGTGCGGCAAGTATGCTGTGCCATAGTCACAATTCCCAACTTCAGCAAACCTATTTGCCCCGAATGAGCAATGGTCAAGCTTTAGTGGGTGTAGGATTTTCTCACTTACGTCGCCGTAAGAATTCCCCCGTCCAAGCCTTACCTATTGTGGGTGGCTACCAAGTACAAGGAACAGTTCCTTGGGTTACCGGTTTTGGCTGCTTTCAAACGTTCATCGTGGCAGCGACATTGCCAGACCAGCAAGCCGTTTATGGTCTAGTACCGTTTACTCATACGGTTCAGGCTCAGGGGGGCAGCATTGCGTTCTCTCCCCCGATGCAGTTAGCCGCACTTACAGCAACCAATACTGTTACTGCCCAGTTCAATAACTGGTTTTTAGCTCACGATCAAGTTGTTTTCATTAAACCCATCGCCGCCATTGAACAAGCTGACTATCTGAATGTTTTACACCACAGTTTTTTCGCGATCGGGTGTGCTAGAGCTGGGCTAGATATCATTCAGAGTACGGCTAACCAGAAACCATTTATCTTTATTCAAGCCGCGTATGAGCAACTGCACCAAGAGTGGCAAACCTGTCGATCTGCCATTTTTGCAGCTACCTCTCAACCTTATGAGACAAAACTAAAATTAAGGGCATGGGCGATCGAACTAGCCGTTCGTTGCGCCCATGCCGCTGTTACGGTATCTAGTGGGGCAGCCAATGACTTTCATCATGCTGCCCAACGGATTTACCGAGAGGCACTCGTATTTACGGTTACGGGTCAGACCACTGATGTCATGGAAGCAACCTTAACGAGGCTAGTTCGGCAACCTACTTATTAGGAGACAACGTGCGCCGCTTGGTAATCATCCGGTAGGCTTCAATAATGTCACCCATTGCCCAATCATTGAAGTCGTCGATGCCAACGCCACACTCATACCCAGCATTGACTTCCTTAGCATCTTCCCGCATCCGTTTCAACGAATCTAGGCTGCCTTCATAGATGACATTGCCATCTCGCCGAATCCGGATCTTACAGTTACGAATGATCTTGCCAGACTGAATATAACAGCCAGCAACAGCCCCTCGACCAACTGCAAAGACTGCCCGCACTTCTGCTTGACCGAGAGCTTCCTCAATTAGCTCAGGTTCTAGCAAACCTTCCATCGCTGCTTGAATATCATCTAGCAGCTTGTAGATGATGTTGTAATCTCGCACATCAACACCAGCCTGGTCAGCGGCTTGCCGAGCACCAGTTGCCAGAGTCGTATTGAAGCCAATGATGACAGCATCACTTGCCGCGGCTAGATCAACGTCGGTTTCGGTGATCTCGCCTGGGGCTGCATACAACACCCGCACCTGAACTTCATTCTGAGGCAGTTGTCGCAAGGCTCCAAGAATCGCTTCTACTGACCCCTGAACATCGGCTTTTAACACCAAATTCAGTTCCTTCAGCTCGCCTTCCTGGGCTCGTGCCGAGAGGGTATTGAGGCTAACTCGGCGAGATGACATCGCCTGTAACAGCCGAGACTGCCGCTGCTCGTCAGTCCGAGAAGCTGACACAGACCGAGCATCTTTTTCATCATAGAAGACATCAAATTCGTCCCCAGCCGCTGGCACATCGCCTAGACCTAAGACCTCAACCGCGAAGGAGGGATTCGCTTCCTTCACGCGATCGCCGCGATCGTCCACCATCGCCCGCACTTTACCGAAGACCGAACCAGCAACCAATACATCGCCTACCCGGAGCGTCCCGTTCTGAACTAACAGAGTAGCTACAGGTCCCTTCGCTTTATCTAGGTGAGCCTCAATTACCGTACCCTTCGCTGGGCGGTCAGGGTTGGCATACAGTTCTTCAACTTCAGCAACCAGCAGAATCATTTCCAGCAAGGTATCCAGATTCTCGCCAGTTAAAGCGCTGACAGGAACCATGATCGTCTCACCGCCCCATTCTTCGGGCACTAGACCATACTCGGTCAGCTCCTGCTTCACTCGATCGGGTTGAGAATCTTCCTTATCAACCTTGTTGATTGCCACAATAATCGGGACTTCAGCCGCTTTTGCGTGACTGATTGCCTCAACGGTCTGAGGTCGAACCCCATCATCAGCAGCAACCACCAGGATGGCAATATCCGTTACCCGTGCACCCCGTGCCCGCATAGCTGTAAAGGCTTCGTGACCAGGCGTATCCAAGAATACGACTTGCTGCACAGCACCATTGTGCTCCATATCCACATGGTAAGCACCAATGTGCTGAGTAATCCCGCCAGCTTCACCCTGAGCTACCTTAGTCTTCCGAATCGAATCCAACAGTGTTGTCTTACCATGGTCAACGTGCCCCATGATAGTAACCACAGGCGGTCGGCGTTGGAGACTTTCCAAGTCACCCGCATCAAGCATTTCCGTGATCTTGCGAGCTTCGGAGGCTTTCTCCCCAGTTTCTACCGCTACTCCCAGTTCCTCAGCCACCATCGTCGCGGTTGCTAGATCAAGCGTTTGCGTAATCGTAGCCGCAATTCCTTTAAAGAATAGCGTTCTGATGATGTCCGTCTCCGGAATCGCCATCAGGTTAGATAGTTCTTGAACTGTCAGGTTCCCGGTTAGGGTAATCTTCTCTGGTTTTTCAACCTTGACTTCCTGTTCTCGCCGATCGCGGCGATCGCGGAAACTAGTTGCTTTCTTCTTCGCCGTAATTGGCGCCGCCGCAGGTGACTTGACAGGCGACTGGCGCACCATCGACTTAGGCTTAGCTGGACGGACTAAAGACAGACTAACCTGCATAGGAGCATCAGCATCCTCTTCCTCACCCTCATCTAAGAGGATATCGAGGTCTTCATCTTCATCCAGCTCCGTTTGAATTCGCCGCTTCGTTTTGGCACCCGCTTTTGCCGCAACCTTACCAGGGAATTCCCGACCTTCTTCTTCTTCTTCCCAATCTTTAGCCTTCTTAGAAAGACGGGGCAGTGTCGGTCGTGCCTGCAACTCAATTAGAGATGTAGCTGGCTGAATACCATCCCCATCAACCTTCTTCCCAATCTTTAACCCAGTTCCTTCAGCGGCTTTTGCCTCTACTGCGCCCGGTGCTGCATCTGAACGCACTGGTCGGGGACGACGCAACTCGACGATCGTCTGCTGCGGTCGCGAGGGAGGAGCAGGTTTATCCGATTGCCTAGCAGCTGGCTGCTGCCGATTTGGAGCCGAGGGTTGCCGGTTAGGAGCTGCCACGGGTCGAGGCGGAGACTGGGAAATGCGAGAGCCTCCATCTGCCCCATCCCGCCCTTGAGATGGTTTAGCCTGAGCAGCAGAAGCCTCTTCCTGCATTGATTGCTCTGGTCGAGCCCGTTTGAGAATTGGACGATTCGACAAATTCGATCTTGATAAAGCAGGAGCTGCCTCAGGACGCTGTGGCGGAGAGACTAGCTCTGGTTGAGACAACGCTTCAACAACGACCGGAGCTTCCTGAACCTCTGGTTCAAGCTGCACCTCAGGCTCGTTATCTTCCACAAAAGGCAACTCTAGCTCAGACAAGGCTTCAGGTATGGCTACCGCCTCAGTAGGTGCTGGCAGCTCACTGCTAACAGGTTGAGCCGGACGATTAGGCGGAGCAACAGGTGGCTGCTGAGGTACCGGTGCCGATTGGCTCACAGCAGGTGCAGTTACTGGGGGAGCAGGTGGAGCCGAAGGATAGCTAGGAGGCGTAGGAGGCTCGGGACTAGCAACTGAACGAATAGATGGCTTACGAATTTCCAGGATTTGTTGCTTCTTCTGCACAGGAGGCACTACTTTCGGTTTCGATTCAGCGGTTGGATGACTTGCCCCATGCCGGGGGGCAGCTGGTTTCACAGAGGTAGGATGAGCAGCAGTATACTTTTCAGCGGCGGAGCGAATCCGCTCTGCTTCAGAATCTGTGATTGTACTGCTGTGGCTCTTAACTGAAATATTTAGTTGCTCGCAGACTGCCAATATATCTTTGTTATCCAAATTTAATTCCCGTGATAGCTCGTAAATTCTGACCTTACCGCTGTTCATCCAGTCTTCCCTCTCCATCCCTATCCTGTTGTCACATAGTTACCCATCGCTTTCACTAAAACGACATTGAATCCAATCGCATCCTTTGATCTTAGAATGTTCATCGTCTGCCGTCATTGGCGATCGCAAGTGGTTGAGGCAGATTTACTGCTTTACCCGCCCTGCAATCTGGTAGAGCGCATCTACCTGTGAACGACCCCTTTCAATTTTGCACAAATTTCTTGAGGCTGTGATTGGGCTAAAGTTAGAACTTGGTTGAGTAACTGGCTCAACTCCCCTCTCTTCTGATTTATTCACCTTGAGTAGAACCGAATATGAGACTCCGATTGCATCGTTCAGGCGGTTCTCATGACGATTGCTTAACTCATTGCGGTGTATTATAGCCCTCCAATTGCCGAAACCACCCCCAGTCTACCTAATCTACCGGGATGCAGTCTATAAGCATCCCAATTCCCTATTCTAACGTTCTGTCTTGATTTGATCCACAGATAGCCCTGGCAGCTCCAATTGCTCCTATTCAACCAGGCGTTGTCGAAGCTGCTGGAAAATTGTCTCTGGAACCGTCGCTTTCAACACTCGTCCTAGTCTACCTTTCTTTTGAGCTAACTGGAGGCAACTCTCTTGAGGGCAAAGATAGGCAGATCGCCCTATACCAGTATCTAACTGCACTTGGTGAGAGGGATAGAGCCGCACAATCCGCCAAAGGGTAGATTTATGAGCAATTTTTCGACAACCGACGCAACATCGATAGTTGGGTTTCATCAACCTAATTAGATTTACTAGCTTAGGAAACTCCGAATGACTTCGGAAATCCTTCATCGCTACTAGATTTCCTCATCTTCCTCGAGAGGCTGATCATCCTCTAAAGCTTCATCCTCTTCTAGGATCTCCTCTTCAGCCTCATCGTTCACTGGATCGAAATCACCATCCTCTGGGGGTAACGGATCCTGATCTTCATCGTCTAGATCGTCTTCATATTCCTCTTCCAGAGCCGGACGGCGGGCTTCTTGTAAACTAGCCAGTTTGCGATTCTCTGCCTCATAGTCGTATTTGGCTGAGTCTTTAATATCAATCTTCCACCCGGTTAAACGTGCCGCTAATCGCACATTCTGCCCTTCCTTACCGATCGCTAAACTAAGTTGATCTTCCGCGACCAGCACATGGGCTTGTCGTCCTTCCGGATCCATTAAACGGACTTCATCCACTCGGGCTGGACTCAGAGCATTGGCAATATAAGTTGCCGGATCAGGGGACCACCGGATCACATCAATCTTTTCACCTCGCAATTCGTTTACTACAACTTGAATCCGTGAACCTCTTGCCCCAATGCAAGCACCAACGGGATCAACATCGCGCTCGATCGTGTCTACAGCAATTTTGGTGCGGGGACCGACTGAGCGGGAGGGTGGATTCGCTTCCCGAGCTACCGCAACAATCCGAACAATTTCATCCTCAATTTCTGGAACTTCATTGGCAAACAGGTACACAACTAGCCCGGCATCAGCTCTAGATACCAAAAGTTGGGGTCCTCGATGTGACCCTTCAGAGACCCGTTTGAGGTAGACCTTAAACGTTGCATTCGCCCGATAGTTATCATTGGGTAGTTGTTCTCGCTTCGGTAATTCAGCCTCAACTTCAGGCTGCCCAAAGCCGCTACTAACTGCCATGATCACTGATTGGCGCTCAAACCGCAGCACACGAGCTTGCAAAACCGTACTTTCTAGGTCTTGGAATTCTTCCTGAACTAGCTTCCGTTGCTGATCACGCAGCTTTTGAGCTAGCACTTGTTTCGTCTGAATCGCGGCCATCCGCCCAAAGTCACCTTGATCTGGAGTGACATCCAGCACCACTGTATCGCCAGGTTGGGCTTCTGCGGCAACTTCCTGCACTTCTTGAAGGGCAATCTGATGATCAGGATTACTCACATCCTCGACGATCGTCTTGGTAGCGAGCACCCGAAACCCTTCTTCCTCTACATCTAACTCCACCTCAAAATTGGCAAAGTACTCTTCATCGAACCCTGCACCATCTAAGCGGAGAGTCCGTCGATAACGCTCATAACCTTTTAACAGGGCTTCGCGTAATGCAGCCTGAACTGCCAGCTTTGGCAAATTGCGCTCTCGACTAATACTGTCAATCATGTCCCTGAGTCCGGGCAAAGCGACCATTGACATAAAGCAATCTCCGTAGAAAAGAGGAATGATGAGATGAGTAGCCTATAAGGCAAATCGTGAAGTGAGCCGCTTAATACTATGAGCTAAAGCTAATTAGATCGCTCGCATCTGAAGTAGCTAGGATCGTTGGTGGTCAAGCTGGACACGGCTAACTACATGGCGAGGAATAGCGATCGCGCGACCTTTCTGGCTCAGACGCACACTATTGTCATCTCGACCAATCAGTTGCCCTGTCCACTCCTGTTGCCCGTCAAATACTTCCGTTGCCGTGACCGTCACTACAAATCCTTTAAAGGAAATAAACTCACGATCAGTCGTTAATGTCCGTGAAATTCCAGGGCTAGAAATTTCCAGGACATAGGCATTCGGAATCATTTCTGACTGATCCAACGCAGCTTCCAAAGCCCGGCTCATCCGCTCACAATCATCCAACCCCGTATCCTGTTGCAGATTACGAATATCTACTCGCAGCACCGGTGGGTTTTGGTTCGTTTGAAATACCGCACCAACAACTTCTAGCCCTAAAGCCTCGGCAACAGGACTAGCTAAATCAATGATTTGAGGAATCAATGGATGAGCCATTGCAATTTACCAATAAAAAAAGTGGGTCAGCCACCCACCTTCCATGAAGTGATTGCTTTCACGAAGCCTGGAGGCTCCACGAAACTAGACATAGTTTCGCAGAGTTCTTACCTAGTGTAACCCAAGCCGCCAAAAGTCGTCAGTTTATTCAAAACCTCCAGTTTAGGGATGAATTAGACCAATAGAACCAGAGTTGAGTCTAAAAAATTTGCTCCTGATCTTGCGGGATCTTGCTTCAGTATCGTAGGATGGTAGACCGTGTTGATTTAATGAGAACCATGCCGAAGCTGAAGACCCGGAAAGCGGCTGCCAAGCGTCTGAGAGCCACTGGATCTGGCAAGATTATCCGCCGCAAGACCAATAAAAGTCATTTGTTAGAGCATAAAAGTGCGTCTCGGAAACGCCGCCTGTCTGGTACAGCTGTGGTGAATGAGCGAGATGTTGAAAGAGTTCATTTAATGCTGCCTTATCTATAAGGGATCAGGTAGCCCAGATTAACCGTACTTAGAGAAGACTAGAGGAACAAACATGGCACGGGTCAAGCGGGGGAATGTTGCTCGTAAACGCCGTAAGAAAATCTTAAAACTCGCGAAGGGATTCCGGGGTTCCCACTCTCGGCTCTTCCGGACGGCGAATCAACAAGTCATGAAAGCATTGCGGAACGCATATCGCGATCGCCGCAAGCGGAAACGCGATTTTCGCCGTCTGTGGATTACTCGGATCAATGCGGCAGCTCGCCAGCATGGTATGAGCTATAGCCAGTTGATTGGTAGCTTGAAGAAAGCCAATATCCAGATCAACCGGAAGATGCTGGCACAGATGGCAGTTCTTGATCCAGCCGGATTTGAGCAAGTGCTCGGTGCGGCACAGGCAGCTAAGTAAATCTGTCAATCCAGATTCCCTCCCCTACCCAGAGAGATATCTAGAACAATGCCTAGAAGTTGGTGGACGATCAAGAAGCAACTTCTAGGCATCAGTGTTCTAGGTTTTATTCTATTAATGCCTTTGGCGACGATCGCGGCTGATTTAGCTGCGATTAAACAACGGGGGAACCTAATTGTCGGCGTCAAAGATAATCTGCGTCCGTTAGGCTTCGTTGGAACAGATGGGCAGCTACAGGGATTTGAGATTGATATTGCTCGGCGTTTAGCCCAGGAACTTTTGGGTCGCCCAGATGCGATCGTGCTCCAACCCGTTCTAAATCAAGACCGGTTAAATACTGTGTTAGAGGGCAACGTTGATCTAGCGATCGCCCGGATGACGCTAACGCCAGCCCGTTCACGCATTGTGGATTTCAGTATTCCGTACTACACGGATGGTACGGTTTTAGTGACTCGCGACCCCAAGTTACGTTTTGCTCAAGATGCGGCAAGCCAGGGTACGATCGCGGTTTTGAACGACTCTAAAACAATAGAAATTATTCGCTATCGCTTCCCTAAAGCCACCTTGCTAGGAGTCAATTCTTATCAAGCTGCCAAGGATGCCTTAGATCAGGGACAAGCCATCGCGTTTGCAGCAGATGCCAGTGTTTTAACCGGTTGGGTGCAAGAATTTTCCGAGTATCGCTTGCTATCACCCATGCTGTCCTTTGAGCCATTGGCGATCGTGTTACCGAAAGGTATGCAGTACGAGCCGTTACAACAACGGATTAACGAGTTAATCAAGCAGTGGCAAGCGGAAGGTTGGCTACGGCAACGGGCAGCTTACTGGGGGCTACCGTAAGGAGAAAGAGAAGTCCAACCCAAATTACGCTATGGTTTTAATGGAGACTAATTCTAAAATTTCTGTTTGGTAAAATTTTTGTTTGGTGAACGTTAAATATGAGAGAAACGTTTCCGCTCATCTATCTTTCTCTGTTGCTGGTCTTACTAGGGTTAGCCGCTTGGGCGATCGTGCGTCAGGTGCTAAGAACTCGTTCTACTGAAACCCGATTAACCAAGTTGCAGTCGAAGCTAACCAAAGAAAAAGGGACAGCTCAGGAATATTATGAGCTGGGTAGTATTTACCTACAAAAAAAGGTATTTGCCCAAGCCATCACGTTATACCAAAAGGCGCTTAAGGCGGAGGAAGAGCTACCGGAGCAAGAGGGTGCCCTCATTTACAATGCCTTGGGCTATGCCTATTTTGGTCAAGAGCAGTATGACTTAGCCATTCGCCAATATAAGGAAGCGCTGAAGCTGAATCCTCAGTATGTGGTGGCATTGAATAATTTAGGTCATGCCTATGAGCGCAAACAACTGAGTAGCCAAGCGTTAGAGGCATATGAGCAGGCACTTCAAATTGAGCCACAAAACATAACAGCTAAGCAACGGGCAGAATCCTTACGGAAGCGGTTGGTGCCCTCAGCATAAATCCAAAATTCCATAGAATCACCCAGTCATTAGAAGTAGATTTACAGCACTTCTGATGGCTGTTTTTTATGTTCATTTTGAACATTGGCAAGAACTTTTATCCTTCCAGTTGCGTCAAAGGAAAGATGGTATTATCTCGCAAGTAAGTTGCCCCCAGAGGGTGGTTGCGATCGCATCTTGCCGTTATTAGTCAATTTTTCACCTAATGGGGATCAGCCGTTTACAAGCTATTTTCACAACCCCTGTCAAGCAACGATTAAGTGCTCCAGCAATTTTCTGGTTTAGCTTGAGTCTGACCTTTGCTGCCATTTATGGCTACCTCAGCTTGCGACAGGTCTTTGGTATGGAGTACATCGTGCAGGATGATGTCCGCCAGCATGTGTTTTGGATGGAACGATTTCGCCATCCTGAGCTGTTTCCTAATGATCTGATCGCCAACTATTTTCAGTCCGTGGCGCCAACCGGTTACACCACCCTGTATTGGTTGATGTCGGCATTGGGGATTGATCCCATTGTGGCAAGTAAGGTACTTCCACCTGTCCTAGGATTAATCACAACAGCCTATTGCTTTGGGGTATCCATGCAGATATTCCCTGTGCCATTCGCCGGTTTCGTCAGTGCCCTGCTGTTGAACCAATGCATGTGGACAAAATCGGACTTGGCTTCTGCAACTCCTAGGGCCTTTGTGTTCCCATTGTTCCTAGCATTTGCATATTACTTGCTGCGATCGGCGATCGTACCTTGCCTGATCAGCATTGCTTTGATTGGTCTGTTTTACCCACAATACATTTTTATTGCTGCTGGGGTGCTGGTTCTCCGGTGTTTTGAGATCAAGAATCGTCGCCTGCAACTGGTTCAGGATCGCTCCACCTGGACATTCAATGGAGCGGGATTAGCGATCGCCTTCGTTGTGGTGGCATTCTATGCTCTGAATCATTCCAGCTTCGGACCCACGATGTCTGTAGCAGAAGCCAAAACGCTACCCGAATTCTTACCGGGAGGACGCGCCCCATTTTTCCATACCAATGCCTGGGAGTTTTGGGTGGATGGTCGGGGAAGTGGGTTTCTACCTTCCCTCATGCCAGTTTTGGTCTACTTTGGGTTGCTCTTGCCGGGTTTACTGCAATTTCCTCAAGCGTTGCCATTGAGGCAGCAGGTCACCCCAAAAGTCCATGTGTTGACCCAAATCCTCTTGACCTCAGTTTTCATGTTTTTGGCAGCTCATGCAGTGTTATTTAAGCTGCATTTACCCAGCCGCTACACAGGAAATAGTTTTCGGATCGTTTTAAGCTTGGCAGCCGGGATTGCGATCGTACTGTTACTTGATGGCTTATTCCAGGTAGCACTGAGAACTTCATGGGGTCGGGGCAAGCAACAGAGTATCGCGATCGCAACAACAGTATTACTAGTAGCGACTTTAGTGCTGTATCCCAGCTTTGTCCCAAAATTTCCTAATGCACAATATATCGAGGGCGATGAGCCGGATTTGTACAAATTCTTTGCCCAACAACCGATCGATACAATGATTGTGTCCTTAGCGAAGGAAGGGGATAATCTGCCCACCTACTCACAGCGATCGATTCTGACTGGTGAGGAGTATGCCATCCCCTATCATGCCGGATACTATCGGCAGTTTCGGCAACGGACACTAGAGGCGATCGCTGCTCAATACAGCCCTGATCTGAGTCAAATTCAACAATTTACCCAAAAGTATGGGGTGGATTTTTGGTTACTCGATCGCAAAGCATTCGATCTGGACTATGTCCAAGCGCATCGCTGGATCAAGCAGTATCAACCCGCCGCCACTGACGCAGTAGCCCATTTGCAGCAAGGGCAAGCTCCCATTCTGAAGCAACGGTTAGCCGCTTGTACGGTGTTTCAGCAAGAAAAATTGTTGGTGGTGCAAGCGGATTGTGTAGTGGGAGCAGCATCATGACCCCAAAGCACACAGCATGGTTACCAAAACACCCCTTGAATCCGATGAACTGGCTACCTGAGCAATTAGGGAGCTTGCGAGTACTCATTATTGCAGCTTTGGTTTTGGGAATTGCCTTTCGATTCATTCATCTCGATCGCAAAACCTACTGGATTGATGAAACCTACACCTCCTTACGGCTCTCTGGTCATACCGAAACTGAGTTAGTCCAAACTCTGTTTACGGGAGATGTGATTGGGGTAGATGAGTTGCTGCGGTATCAGCGGCCTGATCCAGCTACGACTTTAAGTGATACGTTGCACTCCCTGGCAACCGAGTCGCCCCAACATCCCCCGCTGTATTACATTCTGGGACGCTGGGCAATGGAGTGGTTTGGTAGCTCGGTAGCAGTACCACGGGGATTAGCCGCTATTCTTAGCTTGCCCCTGCTACCAGCAATGTATTGGTTATGTTGGGAACTATTTGGGTCTGTAACGGCGGCCTGGATTGGCGTGGCGCTAGTATCGATATCACCATTTCATGTTTTGTATGCCCAAGAAGCGCGGGAATATAGTTTTTGGGCGGTGACGACCGTTCTCTCCTGTGCCGCGTTATTAAGAGCCATGCGATCGCGGCAACGTTCTGACTGGCTACTCTATGCTGCCACCGTAGCATTGGGTCTATATACCTTTCTATTTACCGTCTTTATTAACCTGGGGCAGGCAATCTACGTTGCCGTTCTAGAGCGGTGGCGGTGGACAAAAACAACGGCTGCCTATGTTTTGTCCACGATAATCGGATGTTTCGCTTTTTTACCGTGGATTTGGATCATTCTGGCTAATTGGGGACGATTGCATGAAACCACTGCCTGGACATTTAGCCGTCGATCGTTGGGCTACCTCATGCAGCGGTGGTTAGTCGGGAGCAGTAATCTATTCTTTGACTTCAACTTAGGTTATGCCCGGTTAACTGGAGTAACGGTGATCTTAGTTGCCTTGGTGGTTTATGCCTTTTTCTACTGCATCAGAAAGTCACTATCACAAGTTTGGTTATTGATTGTGACGCTAACTGTGATCCCTGCGGCCTGTTTGATCGTGCCAGATTTAGTTTTAGGTGGAGTGCGATCGATTAATCCTCGCTATCTAGTGCCAACCTGGATCGGAATGCAACTAGCCGTTACTTACTTGATTAGTGCTGGCATTGAGGTCGAGACTCGCCCAAAACAGCCGTTGAACTGGGGACGAATTATATTTACGGTTTTATTCATCAGTAGTGTGGTGTCTTGTAGTGTGAGTTCCCAAGCCGTATTGTGGTGGAACAAAGATTTTGACAAAAACCAATATAATGCCTGGGTTGCTAGCATCATCAATCAAGCCGATCGTCCCTTAGTTGTTGCCGATGATTCTAAGGTTGCTAGTGATTGCTTTGCCTGCCGGATGATGACTCTCAGTTATTCACTAGATCCGAAGGTGAAGTTGCAATTAGTTCTGGAGCCAAATGCCCCAAAAATTCCTACTGGATTCAGTGATATCTTGCTACTCAATACATCTAAAGATCTGAGTAAAACGATCGAAAAAACGACTGACTACCAAGTAGTACGGGTTTTTCGCGACAAACAGTTTTTACTGCAAAAATTAATCCAGCCCTCTGACGTTTCAGCCCAAGAATTGGAGAGTTAGATTCAATGGAATTGCTGGGGCAATTATATCGTCAATTAATTATTCCGATTTCGCCATCCTCCCAATCATCGAAGTCCCGAACAATCTTTTGGTTTAGCCTCAGCCTGACCTTTGCAGCTATTTATAGCCTACTCGCCCTTCAGTTAGCCTTTACTAACGACTATATTGTTCAAGACGATGCTCGCCAGCATATTTTTTGGATGCGGCGATTTCTCGATCCGAATTTATTTCCAAATGATTGGATTGCTGATTATTTCCAGTCAGTTGCGCCCGCTGGATACACTAACTTATATCGGGTTATGGCATGGCTCGGGATTGATCCGATCGTGCTGGGTAAGCTATTACCTTTGGGCTTAAGTTTAATTACCACTGCCTATGGGTTTGGAGTGGTAATGGAAATGCTACCGATACCGATCGCAGGTTTCATCACCACACTTCTACTGAATCAAAATTTGTGGATGCGGGATGGCTATGCTTCAGCCACACCGAGAGCCTTTTTATATCCCATTTTTCTCGCTTTTTTGTATTACTTATTGCGGCGCTCTCTCTGGGGGTGTTTAGGGACAATTGCCCTGCAAATCTTGTTCTATCCTGCCTATGGTTTAGTGGCAGCAGGCATGTTACCGCTACGATTGGTGCAATGGCAAGCAGGTAAACTTCGCTGGTCTAGCAATCGGCGTGACTATTACATTTGCGTGGCTGGCTTCGGGTTAGCGCTGGTGATGATGTTGCTCTACCTGGCAACGGTTTCTCGCTTTGCCCCGACGATCACAGCCAGTGAAGCCAAAGCGTTACCCGATTTTGTTTCAGGGGGACGAGCCAGCTTCTTTCGGCAGAATCCAGTCAAATTTTGGCTAACTGGTTCACGGAGTGGTCTATTGCCACGATCGCTGTTTACACCGGTGACGCTATGTATGGGATTTCTATTACCCGGTCTGCTGTACTTCCCTAAACAGTTTCCTTTAGTTAAACAACTGCGGCAAGTTACTCTGATTCCTCAGTTACTTCTAGTAGGAACTGGTTGGTTTTTCGTAGCTCACGCCGTGTTATTTAAGCTACATTTACCCAGTCGATATACAGGATATACCTTTTTATTAGCGATCGTTCTAGCTGCTGGGATTGTGCTAACGCTGATATTAGATGCAGTTTACCAATCGATGCAGGTTGCTCAACCTGGACACAAATTGAAATCTAGTTTAGCGATCACCATCATCACTCTCATTACCAGTTCATTACTGTTTTATCCATCGATCGCCAAAAGTTTTCCGGTCACAGGTTATCTCACAGGCAAAGAGCCGGAACTATATCAATTTTTTGCTAAACAACCAAAAGATATTGTCATTGCCTCATTAAGTCCTGAAGTTAATAATTTACCTACTTTTTCTCAGCGATCGATTTTAATTGGCAGTGAATATGCTGTGCCCTATCATGTTGGCTACTATCAGGAATTTCGGCAGCGAGCCAGTAATTTAATTCGTGCTCAATACAGCCCCGACCTAACCCGAGTAAAGCAATTTATCCAGCAATATAGTATTGATTTTTGGCTGTTAGAACCCGAATCATTTAATTTCAAATACCTGACCAAAAATTCCTGGATTAAACAATATCAACCAGCCGCAGACGAAGCAGCTAATTCCTTAGAGCAGGGTAACCCCCCTGTACTCGAACAGATGGTAAAGTGCTGCCTGGTTCTCAATCTCGATCGCTTCTCAGTAATTGATACCCGCTGCATCCAAAAACTGCCTTCACCAAAATCCTGCACAAAACAACGGCAAGAGGTCGTGCAACAACCACTCACACCTAAACTCTAAGCAATTTCTCATAGTCAATTCGGGAAGGCTCTCTATAATGCTTCTGATCTCACCTGGAGACATTGAGTATGCTTGACCTTCCTGATCTGCTTCGCTTGTTGCATCCAATTCTGGCAGTAGTACTGCTCTATCCGATCGTTGGCATAGTCGTCAAAATGGCATGGCAAACTCGGCAACGTCGCCTAGACATTGCCACTGCTGGAAAAAGTAAAATTCCTCCAATCGTGGGTCAGGAGCATGTTCAGATTGGACGGTGGTTAAGTGGTGGCGTCGTCGGGATTGCGCTGTTGGGTATGGCACAACCCAGCTTTAAGAAGATCATTAACACCCAAATGTGGAATCAGGAACCAGTTAAAGCAGGATTTATTGTGCTCATGTTTCTCGCCACGATCGCCGCTTTAGTATTCCTATACCGAGCCTCTCAACGCCTCTGGCGCGGGATTTTTGCTACCTTGACTGGGGTAGGGTTAATTGTGTTGGGATTTCAGACTGATACAACGGGGTACCCGCTCATATTTCGACGGGACGATCAGTGGTTCGTGTCTCATTACTACTTTGGCATGGCTGCCGCTTTTCTGATGATTTTCTCTTTGGCAATCATTCAAGATATCTATCACGATCGCCAAAATCGTTGGCGCACAGCTCACATTATTTTGAATTGCCTAGCGTTACTGCTATTTATTAGCCAGGGCATCACTGGCACTCGAGATCTATTAGAAATTCCCCTGCACTGGCAGGAACCGTATGTCTACAGTTGCGACTCTAAGACTAAAACCTGTCCCCAACCTACTCCACCGGCGGTTGAACCACCTAAAGGCTGATCAAGGAGCATAAACGATCCGGATTGCTCCAAATCAATGAGAAACTTTTGAGGACGACAGAAATTCGTAATACTAGAGAGTCGTACAACTGTGGCATAGGGTCACTAGTTCAGGTAGGAGGGGGACAATGGGAAGATTTTGGCAATCAGTCATACCAAGTCAACAGTTGAGCTACCCATCCCTCAGGGGATTGGTTCAACGCACTAGCGTAGTCGCACTCCTGCTGTTGCTAGCACATTCTGGTATCACTCCCGGAATAGCTGCTACTCCGACCGAACCCGACGAGTTCCCTCCTAACCCCTTAGAACTGACTACCCCTGATCCTTTGCTGCCCAATCCGCCCCGTCCATTGAACGCTCAGGAGCAGCAGCAATTAGCGATCGCCTGTGACGCCTTAAATCTAGAAGCCCAAGCGAAGTTACAGGCGGGCGATCGGATTGGGGCATTCGACCTGTGGAACCGGGAACTGCGATTACGTCGGTTTCTGGGATTAGTGCCTGAAATTCAAGCTTTGGGACGAGTTGGTGATATTGCCTGGAAAGAAACTGATACAGCCCAGGTTCGATGGATTACCAAACGGTTGGACGCGATTTTGAACCAAATCTTGCCGCCACCTGCCCCTAGCACTGTCACTCCGACTCCAACTCCGACGCCGACGCCTACTAATCCGGGTAAAATTCCCGTTACGCCGTCACCCCAGCCTCCTGCTTCCGGCACCACGCCCAATCAAAGTAGCTCTCCTCAACCCCCAACGATGGGAAATGCTCAATCTGCAGCCATTCGGAGCAATTCATCACCCTCCAGTTCTGCTCCAGTAAATTCGGCTCAAATTCGGACTAATCAGAGCGGGTCAATTCGGGTCAATTCGTCGTCAAGTAGCAACGCTCCATCTGGTGCCGTCCAGAGCAGTTCATCTCAACCGAGTCGTTCTCAAGCCATTACAGTCCAAAGTGGTTCTGTCCAGCCTAATCTGGCTCAGGCTGGCACTACAGCAACTCCCACCAATCAGCCTCCTGCCACAACCATTCCCAACCGCAACATTCCGGTCACCAGCCCAACGCCCACAAGTTCGACCACGACTCCACCCCTGCTAAACCTGGATCCTGCAACTAAAATTCGGGTGCTAGAAGCGCTAGGGATTGCCTACCAGCAAGTGCGCTTACCTCAAGTAGCCGTCAGGATTTATGAACAAATTTTGGCAGATGCCAGACAACGGCGGGATGAAGCTAAAATCGAATCGACGTTGATTACACTGGGGCAACTTCACCTAAGTTGGTTTAGTTATGACCCCGCCGCTACCGCATTTCGAGAGCTGCTCGATCGATCGCGAGCCAGAGGCGATCGTCCCTATGAAATCCTGTATCTGAACCAATTGGCGTACATTCATGAACAAGCCAAGCAACCGGAAGCCGCGATCGCTTATCAACAGCAATTAATCGCGCTGTACCAAACCGTGATGCAGGATCCGAAACCGATTCCCGCCCTGCAAATTCGGATTGGTGACAACTATTACAGTATGGGGAGATTGGATTTAGCAGAGCAAAGCTATCAAGCGGCGTATCAATTAGCCCAACCGCTACTACAGCTCGCTCATGCCAGCGATTCTCTGCAAAAATTAGCGGCTTTATATCTGGCGAATAACCGTCTAGATGCCGCTCTCCGGGTATACGACTTCCTCATTGGTGTGGAACAGCAAGCCTACAACACCTATGGAGTCATGGCAGCCTACGACAAAATTGGTCAAATTTATATTTCTCGCAAAGAATATCCCCAGGCGATTCTGGCGTTCCGGCGGGGTTTAGATTTAGCCAGACAACTCAAGTATCGCGAGGACTATTTTACGGGACAGATTCAACAGGCTGCTCAACAGGGAAAAGCCGGTCAGTAGTCCGTTTCACGACTCTCCACTGTTTATCGTTCGGTAACCCGTACATGCGATCGGATTGTCATCTACACAGCGGCTTAGGTAAATTAGCACTCGAGGGTTGAGAGTGCTAACCGGGCACCAAAACTCTGTTAGACTGGCAACGGTGGATCAAGTGAATTGAGTTTTGATCACTTTTTCTACCCTTGCAACCTGCAACGGCAAGCTCATTCCAGTGATGGCATTGATGAAGCACGATGCATTATTTGAATTGGGCTGTTTTGCCTTGCAAAGTTTGAACTTAACCGAGCCTAATCTGCTAGTTTGGAGAATTTAGTATGGCAGCCGTATCTTTGAGCGTTTCCACTGTTAAGCCTCTGGGCGATCGCGTGTTCGTGAAAGTCAGTGCTTCTGAAGAAAAAACGGCTGGCGGTATCCTTCTGCCCGATACGGCAAAGGAAAAGCCCCAAGTCGGTGAAGTTGCTGCAATCGGTCCTGGCAAGCGGAATGACGATGGCTCTCGCCAAGAGCTAGAAGTCAAAGTCGGTGACAAAGTGCTGTACTCCAAGTATGCCGGTACTGACATCAAATTGGGTACCGATGAGTACGTGCTCCTGTCTGAAAAAGACATTCTAGCGATCGTCGCCTAAGTTAGGTCGAGATAACTGGTTGAGCTTACCAGTTTTTCAATATTTCGAATGGGTGAATCCCATTCCATCAATCTTTCACTATTCCTCACTCAACTACTGAAGGTTACAGCAACAATTATGGCAAAGCGCATCATTTACAACGAAAACGCTCGTCGTGCCCTAGAAAAGGGAATGGACATTCTGGCTGAGGCAGTTGCCGTTACTCTAGGTCCCAAAGGTCGCAACGTTGTCCTAGAGAAGAAGTTCGGCGCTCCGCAAATCGTGAATGATGGTGTAACCATCGCGAAGGAAATCGAACTCGAAGATCATGTTGAAAACACTGGCGTATCTTTGATTCGTCAAGCCGCTTCCAAGACCAATGATGCAGCAGGCGACGGCACCACCACCGCAACCGTGTTGGCTCACGCCATGGTGAAAGAAGGTCTGCGCAACGTGGCAGCCGGTGCGAACGCGATCGCCCTAAAGCGTGGCATCGACAAAGCGACCAACTTCCTGGTAGACCAAATTGCTCAACATGCTCGTTCTGTCGAAGATTCCAAGGCGATCGCCCAAGTGGGCGCCATCTCTGCCGGCAACGACGACGAAGTTGGTCAAATGATTGCCAACGCCATGGACAAAGTTGGCAAAGAGGGTGTGATCTCTCTGGAAGAAGGCAAGTCCATGACGACCGAACTGGAAGTCACCGAAGGGATGCGCTTCGATAAGGGTTATATCTCTCCCTACTTCGCGACAGATACCGAGCGGATGGAAGCGGTGCTTGACGAACCCTTCTTGCTAATCACCGACAAGAAGATCACCCTGGTACAAGATCTCGTTCCCGTCCTGGAGCAAGTGGCTCGTGCCGGTCGTCCTCTAGTGATCATCGCTGAAGACATCGAGAAAGAAGCGTTGGCTACCCTGGTGGTAAACCGCCTGCGCGGTGTGCTGAATGTGGCGGCTGTGAAGGCTCCTGGCTTCGGCGATCGTCGGAAAGCCATGCTGGAAGACATCGCGGTGCTAACCGGCGGTCAACTGATCACCGAAGATGCCGGTCTGAAGCTGGATGCAGCCAAGATCGACAGCCTGGGTAAAGCGCGTCGGGTCACCATCACCAAAGACAACACCACGATCGTCGCTGAAGGCAACGAAGCGCAAGTGAAAGCTCGCGTTGAGCAGATTCGTCGCCAAATGGACGAAACCGAATCCAGCTATGACAAAGAAAAGCTGCAAGAGCGTCTGGCTAAGCTGGCTGGCGGTGTGGCTGTGATCAAAGTCGGTGCGGCAACTGAAACCGAAATGAAGGATCGGAAGCTGCGTCTGGAAGATGCGATCAACGCAACTAAAGCCGCTGTGGAAGAAGGCATTGTTCCGGGTGGTGGTACCACTCTGGCGCACCTGTCTCCTCAATTAGAAGAATGGGCAAACGGCAACCTGGCTGGCGAAGAGTTGATCGGTGCCACGATCGTCGCTCGCGCTCTGGCCGCTCCCCTGAAGCGGATCGCTGAAAATGCCGGTCAAAACGGTGCGGTGATTGCTGAGCGGGTGAAAGAGAAGGACTTCAATGTTGGCTATAATGCGGCCACCAATGAATTCGTTGACCTGTTTGAAGCTGGGATCGTTGACCCCGCTAAAGTGACTCGTTCGGCACTGCAAAATGCCGCTTCGATCGCAGGTATGGTGTTGACCACCGAGTGCATCGTAGTTGACAAGCCCGAACCTAAGGATGCAGCTCCAGCTGGTGCTGGCGGCGGCATGGGCGGCGACTTCGACTACTAATTGGCTCGTTTGTAACAGAGAATCTATTCCTGTTATCTGCAATAATCTAGGGCGATCGCATTCCATTCAGGGCGATCGCCCTTTTTTATCGCTGATAGAATCTTGCGATACACTGAACTGATTGAGTCTGATCAGAAAAAATGCAAACTCAAGAGCGGATCTATTCACCCGAAGAGTACTTAGCTCTAGAAGAAACAGCAGATTTCCGGAGCGAATATTACAATGGACAAATTTTTCCTATAGTAAGTGGCTCACTCAATCACAACCGCATTGCTGGTAGTTTAGTTGCAGCGTTAGACCTAGCTTTAACAGATAATTATGATGTTTTCATCAGCGATATGCGGCTCTGGATTCCCCAGGCTAGGCTATACACTTATCCAGACGTAATGGTTGTCGCTGGAGCGTTGGAGCTTGCTGAAGGGCGAAAAGATACGATTAAAAATCCAAAATTGATTGTCGAAGTATTATCTGACTCTACTAAGAACTATGATCGCGGTGAAAAATTTGAATTTTACCGAACGATTCCTAGTTTTCAAGAATATCTTTTGGTTGATCAGGCAAAAATCCATTTAGAACACTATACGAAAACCGCTCATAATCAATGGTTATTGACTGAATATAACGACCTTAATACAGAGCTTACTTGTGTTTCTATACCCTTCAGAATTTCCCTATCTATTATTTACAAGAAAGTGGTTTTTTAAGCGATCGCTGCACAGCTAAACACAGCGATCGCATTCAGAGGCTGAATTATTTAGAACCAAATTTCTGCTTGGCTTGGTCGTAGATTTCCGCCGTAATTTCAGTTGTACCCATTTCTTGAGCTAGTTTTTCAATTTTCTTTCGGGCAGCGGGACGGACAAAAAAAGGAATTTCTTTTAACCGGGCTTCGGCTTCAGGCGTCCAGGCGATCGCGTCACTCATCACTATACTCTCAAATCAATTGTTCTATCCTACACTGTCGATCGGTTCAAACTAACGACACAGAAGCTGAAAACGCAGTAAAAATTCTCTCAGTTTGTCCGTTGCATTTGAATAGTTATGCAGCCATTTACTGAAAATTGGGATAGTTCCGACTACCCTTAAACATTGCTTCTATCTCCTCAACAGTGGTGAGAATTGCTTCTGTTTCTCCATCTGCAACTAATTCTTTGATTTCCTTTAGCCGTTCCAACACACCTGCTCTTCCATCAGGAAGCAACTCATGAAACTGATACCAATTGTAGAGATGATACAACAAGTGGTATGTAGCGCCAATAGCAGGTTTACGATCGGGTTTGCGTAGAAATATCTCTAAATCAACTAACCAATCTATTGCGGCTCCGATGCCATCGACATAGGTATGGAAAATAGCCGTATCTAGCATCTCCTCTGGTGCATTAGGATAAGCTTGCTGGAATGCTTGTTTTGCCTCAACACTTAAGTTTTCCCGTTGTAGCAGTGTTCGTACTATTGCCCAACGTTGTTCTCGGCTCAGTGTTTTTGGTGTATTTGTACCTTCTGGCTTTTGCATCTAAACTTATCTAGCAAAGCTAATAATAACTGCCTGTCTTATACAGCCGTCTGCTTAATAAACGCTAATCAGTCTAAGTCTAACCTAGGGAAAGTACTAGATACACAATAGCCCTTTTAATACCAACAGATAAGACTTCGGTTGATCCCCAAATAGGCACTAAACTGCATAAAAATCCATTTGCAGTTTGTGGCTTGTGGTGAATTACGCTTGACAGAGAGGATAAATTGGTTCATGGTCTAGAACAGAGGTGCCTGGTTAGAGAAAATTGACCAGGAACGGTTAATTTAGCTTGCTTGAGTTCTAGTCTAGTGAAGAAGCTATTCCAGGGTTCTCAAAACTATCCGTTTCTCCCGTATGCACAAATCCGCGATCGCCTGAAACCCGGTGATGTGATTGCTTTCTCTGGCAAAGATTTTCCATCGACTGGAGTGAAAGTCGCTACCTGCTCCAGTTTTGTCCATGTCGCAATCGTGTTTCAGGCTCATGAACCTGGTTCTTACGAAGACTCTGTGCTGATTGCCGAATCTCACATTGACACAAGCCTACCCAGTGTTGGTACAGGTAAACGGATTTTAGGAGTGCAGTTGCAGTGGTTAGCGCAACGGATAGCGGCTACTGATTGCCCAGTTTGGTGGGCTGCGCTCAAACAACCCCTCAACTCAAACGCTCTGAGCCAGATGCAGCAGTGGTTATTAGAAGTCGAACAACGACGAATTCCTTATGATTTCGTCCAAGCGATCGGGGCGGGGTTTGACCTACTTGATCACTGGGGTCTGGAAAATCGTACCGATGATTCAGCCTTATTTTGCTCAGAACTGGTGACCCGGGCCTTACAAATTGCCGCTGTTCTAGACATGACCGTTAATGCGGCGGAGCAAACCCCCCTAGATGTGATGCAGTTTTCGTGTTTCCAGCCGATCGTAGTGATCAAAACTTCAGAGTCACAACCTAAAGCTTGGTCTGGGGAAGTGATCGAGTTATCTGATTATCAGAATCAGGAGATGGAGGCGTAACCCGATCGAAGCCAACCTCAAACTGAATCGAGTCTGCCCGGAACTGCACTTAGTCGATCGCAACCATCACATCCGAAGACTTGATGACCGCATAAGCCGACGTGCCTTCTGCCAACCCCAAAGACTCAGCCGATTCTTTGGTAATAATGGCTGTTACTTCAACACCTGGAGCAAGCTCCAGGATCACTTCGGCATTGACTGCGCCAAGAATTACTTGTTTCACCGTACTTTTCAACGTATTACGTGCGCTAATCTTCATGTCAACACCCTCATACCGTTTTTCTACAACGAGCGAATGTTAACAGGTTGGGAAGCGGCTAATTGTTGTCGCTACTACGGAAAAGTTCTAGTTGGTATAGTAGTCAGCTAGTCGGTGACCAAGCTGCATTGATGCCAACTGCAATCCCTACCTTCATTCCATTGCAATGACAACATCACTAGATTTGATCACAGCATACGCCTCTACTCCTTCCACCAAGCCCAGTTCCTCCACCGAAGATTTGGTAATAATCGAGATCAGTTCCACAGGATGCAAGATCTCTAGGGTGATTTCGCTATTGACAGCGCCACTGATTACCCGAGTTACTTTTCCTCGCAAAACGTTACGAGAACTCACCTTCAGTGGTTTCTTCGCTGGAGGCGGTGAAGCGATCGGTGCTGCGGCTGGAGCAGTGTTAGTCATTTCAGTAGATGGGGGAACAACCGCACCGTCAGCCTGTGCACTTAACCCTCGGACTAGTTCGCGCAGAATTTCAGTTTTTGTCCGTTGTGAACTATGGCAAAACTCCTCTAGAATTCGCCGCTCCTCATCTGAGGTTTGAAAGGTAATCCATCCCTGCTCTTTTCTGGGCATTGTGTTCCAATTTTGTTGGTAACTACTAACTAAGTTGGTACCCCATGACCAACAGTTCTACCATTCACTATAAAACTAGTAGTGGGTTAGTTTTTCGCCATCAACAATCTCAAAATTTTGGCGTGCATAAAGGCAACATCAGGATCCCGTTGAATGGCTTGATGGTAGCGTTGTTCTGAATGGGTGCCTTCTTCGCTCGGTTGTAACAACTGTCGAGCTTCGGCAAATAAAGCAGTGGCTTCGCTCAGAGTCACTGGTTCTTTAGCGGCTAAAAATTCATCAATTTGCACAATATATTGAGAGATTGGTCGTAACCAGCTAAACCATTCGTGGCTGACCACTAATTGAAAATATTCACCTTTAGACTGAATCCGCCCATGGGATTCTTCATAACTGACGCGTTCCGATTCCAGTAAGGCTTTATGCAATGGGAGCAGTAGCGATCGTAATTCTCGCAGTTGTTTGAGGACAAATTCTAACGACAAATTAGCGGAAGACATGAGCAAATAGTTCCGTAAACAATAGTTTACTGGGCGAAAAAGCCAGTAAATAATAGCGGCAAGAGAATTAAAACTCCAATAATTAGCACGAGTGTACCTGGTTCAAGCTTGACAATGTTGCGATCGTCAACTTTGGCTTGGTCAGACTGCAATTTATCAGAATCAGGCATGATGTTTTAACCTTAAAACTCAATTTCTTGGGGGGCACGAGGAAAGGGAATCACATCCCGAATATTGCCCATTCCAGTCATAAATTGGACTAAGCGCTCAAAGCCTAAACCAAAGCCAGCATGGGGTACAGTGCCATACCGACGCAAATCGAGGTACCACCAGTAGGGAGCCGGATCAAGACCCTGATTAGTAATGCGTCGCTCTAACACATCGAGCCGTTCTTCCCGTTGGGATCCCCCAATAATTTCACCAATTTTGGGCGCGAGAATATCCATCGCTCGCACCGTTTTTTCGTCATCGTTCAGCCGCATGTAGAAAGCTTTGATCTTGGCAGGATAATCCGTCACAATTACAGGCTTTTTGAATAGTTCCTCCGCTAAATAGCGTTCATGTTCGGATTGCAGATCTAAGCCCCATTCAACTGGGTATTCGAAGGTTTTACTAGCTTTTTCCAACAACGAAATTGCTTCCGTATAAGTCACTCTTGCAAACTCATTGTTGATAATATTGTCTGCCGTCTTCAGGACCGAATCATCAATCCGCTGGTTGAAAAACTCCATATCTTCGGGGCAGGTTTCTAACACATGGCTGAAAATATGTTTGAGGAAAGATTCGGCTAGATCCATATCCCCGTCTAGATCACAAAATGCCATTTCCGGTTCCACCATCCAGAACTCAGCTAAGTGGCGGGAAGTATTAGAATTCTCTGCCCGAAAGGTCGGACCAAAGGTATAGACATTACTGAATGCCATCGCCATAATCTCGGCTTCCAGTTGTCCGCTCACCGTCAAATACGCTTGTTTGCCAAAGAAATCCTGGCTATAGTCCGGCTTGTGATCATCAGTGTGTGGCACATTAGCCAGATCGAAGTTCGTGACCGTGAACATTTCACCAGCGCCTTCACAGTCACTAGACCCAATCAATGGTGTATGAACCCAGAGGAAACCCCGTTGCTGAAAAAACTGATGAATTGCCGTTGATGCAGCATTCCGGACTCGAAACACTGCGCCTAAGGTATTCGTCCGTGCCCGTAAGTGGGCGATCGAGCGCAAAAACTCAAACGAGTGGCGCTTTTTCTGCAATGGATAGGTTTCGGGGTCGGCTTCTCCATAAACCACGATCGACTCGGCTTTTAACTCAATCCGTTGACCCTTGGCTGGAGACTCCACTAGGGTTCCCGTAATCTCAACTGAAGCCCCCGTATTCACCCGCTTTATGGTCTCAGCGTATCCCGGCACGGTTTGATTCACCACCGTTTGCAGCCCTGCCATGGAAGAACCGTCATTAACTTCAACAAAACTAAATTCTTTCTGTTCTCGCTTGGTGCGAACCCAACCTTTGACAGTAACGGTTTCGTTGGGTTGTCCGTGCCGTAGCAGATCGAGAATACGTTGAGTAGTCATGAGCAATCATCGGGAGTAGGGAATCCAACCATGGGTAAACCATGCTGAATTTGAGTGTAGCGCTGATTGAGAATCTGGGACGATCGCTTCACCCTACAGTTGCCGAGATGATGAAGTGGGCGGTATCGATTCCGGCTGTGGTTGCGGTTGCTTCAACACGGCAAAGGCAAGAAACCAACCCAATACCATACCCAACCCACCAAACCGCACAATCTGCCAAAACGGTTCCTTTAAGCTACCCCAGGTAAACAACCGACTTTCCAAATGAAACTCTAGTTCATCTAACCGAGATTGGATTTGCTTTAGCTCCGCTTTCCATTCTGGTTGGGCGCTCTGCTCAAGTTCAGTCTGCAAGTATTCACGACGTTGTTGTAACTGAGCCTGCTCCTGCTGGTCTCGTTCGATCTGGACATAACGCTCTTTTAGGGAGTGCAGCGATCGCTCTACCTCCGCCAACTCCTGGTCAAAATTCAACTCCTTAGCCTCACTTGGCTCAGCTTTAGAGTGATCGTGATCGGACGGTGGCATTGGCTCAGAAGAGGGCATAGTACAGTAAAGATAATCTCCATTACCATACTGCCCTGCTTTATGCTGAACACTTCTACCCAGGCAACAAATTTATCGGATTTACGGCAGGCTAGTCCAGAAGCATTGGCGCAAATCCTGTTAGAAAAACTGACTATTAACGATAGCAACTGGCATCGCCTAAAATCGAACCGCAATGCCCGCGCCAGTGAACAAGCTGCTGCTGCTTTAGTATTTCTGCTCAAGAATCAGCCAGACGAAGCCTTACCAAGATTACAACAAGCCGTTGGTTGGCTCGATCGCTCCATTTCAGCCCCCCCTTGCCCCACTCACGGGCATAACGGTTAACTTAACTGTCCCTCAGCCCGTGCATTGTGGAGGTTGCTATCTCTATCAAAACCTGGTCAATCAAGACCTCACCAGCTGGAGGCGGAGACGGTTACTCCTATGTTCAGGTAGCCGTCAGCCTCCAGAAAATATCCTTAGTTAGACTGAATTAAGGCGCTAGCCGCACGACTTATCACCAACGCCTATCATTGCAGGAATTCCAGTCGATCAGATGTCTCTAGCAACCCCATTAAGAGATTTGAGGAAGACTTGCCGATGCGATAAAACCATTGATCTGGTGGAGCAACTTGATGGACATCCCCCTGCCTGAGGCTGCCAAAGGTAACATTCTTCTGGTCGATGATACACCAGAGAATCTGCATGTACTAACCAGAACCTTGACCCAGCAGGGTTATCAGGTGCGCGGTGTGATGAGTGGAACAATGGCATTACGAGCGATTCGATCGCAACCGCCCGATCTGATCTTGCTGGACATCAAAATGCCAGATATGAGTGGCTACGAGGTTTGCCAACAGCTAAAAGCGGCTGAAAGCACTCGGGATATCCCCATCATTTTTCTGAGTGCCTTGGATGAAGTCCTGGATAAAGTCCGGGCTTTTGCGTTGGGTGGTGTGGATTACGTCACCAAGCCCTTTGAAATTGAGGAAGTCTTGGCTCGCATTAGAACCCACTTGGCATTGCGAACTGCCCAAGCAGAAGTTTTTCAACTCAATACCCGTTTGGAGCAGCGAGTTCAGAAGCGAACTGCCCAACTAGAAGCAACCAATCGAGATTTGAAACGTGAAATTGCCGATCGCCAGCGGGTAGAAGCCCTACTTCGCCAACAGGCAGAACAGGAGCGGTTAGTCAGTGCGATCGCTCAACGAATTCGCCAATCTCTGGATTTGGATACCATCCTCAAAACTACTGTCGCCGAAGTCCAACAGCTGCTTCGGGTCGATCGCGCCTTGATCTATCGCTTTGAATCGAATTGGAGTGGCATTGTCACCGTCGAGGCAGTTTCTCAAGGTCACTTTAGTATTCTTGGTAAGGAGATTAACGATCACTGCTTTGCCAAACACTATGTTGAGCAATACCGTCAGGGACGGGTCCAAGTGGTCGAAGATGTCTTGGTAGCCGAACTCACTCCTTGCCATACCGAATTATTATCCTCCTTCGAAATCCGAGCCAATTTAGCCGTACCAATTCTGCACGAAAACACCCTATGGGGATTGTTGACCGTTAATCAATGCACCCAACCTCGCCAATGGAGTCCGTTAGAAGTTAGCTTATTGCAACAATTGGCGATCCAATTGGCGATCGCGATTCATCAATCCGAGCTGTATCAGCAAGTGCAGCACCTCAATATGGATCTGGAACAGCAAGTCCAGGAGCGGACATTACAGCTACAACAAGCCCGCGACTTTGATGCGCTGTTACAGCAAATCACCGACAAAGTCCGCGATAGTTTGGACGAAAGCCAAATTCTACAAGCAGCGGTGCAAGCCTTAGCCTTAGGTCTAGACGTGATTACCTGCAACACCGCGTTATACGACCTTGAGCAACATACCGCTACGATTGGTCATGAATACACCATCTCTACGACACCCACTCGCCAGGGACAGGTGCGGCACATGGTGGACTTCCCCAAGTTCTATGAACAATTACTCGCCCACCAATGGTTTCAGTTTTGCCAACCCGATTCCGAGCAGGGTTGGGTCACACTACTAGTTTGTCCAATTTTTGATAACCAAGGTGTTTTAGGTGATTTGCAGCTCATCCAGCCCGCAGAGACGCTGTTCAGTCGCCGCGAGATTCAATTGGTGCAACAAGTTGCCAATCACTGCGCGATCGCTATCCGCCAAGCGCGTCTATATGCCGCCGCCCAATCCCAGGTAAAAACTCTAGAAAAATTACATCAACTCAAAGATGACTTTCTCAGCACCGTTTCCCATGAACTGCGATCGCCAGTTGCCAACATGAAAATGGCGCTGCAAATGTTGGAACTCAGCTTGAATCAGATTCAATCCGATCCAATTCACAACCTCACTGAACCCATCAATCAGCGGCTCTGCCAATACTTACAAATTCTCAATAACGAATGCGATCGTGAAATTAACCTGGTCAATGACCTACTGGACTTACAGCGGCTAGAAACTAGCACCCAACCGCTCTGCACTGAACCGATTGACTTAAACCTCTGGCTGCCCATGCTACTGGAATCATTTCAGGAACGGGCTTTGGCTCGGCAGCAACAGCTTCAAATCGAATTACCCAACATCCTGCCATTGATCGACTCTAACCCGAACGCCTTAAAACGGGTGCTGGCAGAACTCCTCCACAATGCCTGTAAATACACTCCCCCTGGTGAACAGATTATGGTGGTTGTCACCCCAACCATCCATTTGATTCGGATCCAGGTGACTAACTTTGGCAGCGAAATTCCAGCCAGCGAATTACAGCATATCTTCGAGAAGTTTTATCGGATTACTCAGCTCGATCGCTGGAAGCAGGGCGGTACGGGGTTAGGGCTTGCCCTAGTTAAACGGTTGGTGGAACATTTAGGCGGAGCAATCACGGTTACCAGTGGGAACGGCAGCACAAGCTTTACCCTGCAACTCCCCCTCGCCCCACGTTGAAATATTGCCCCCTCAGGAAAGACAAAACGTTATAGGGTGTGCTACCAATTAGCCCAACCTGAGCCAGCTTGAGCCGTTTTCTAAGAATTTCTCACCTGAAAAATTTGCTAGAACAGCATGCCACTTAGCAATACCGAATTTGAGTGACGGCAATCCAATTAAAGTTTGCTTAGATAGCAGCATTAAAGCCTGCTTTTGACATTCCTCTATGCATAGACAGCAGTCCTACAGGGCTGCTTTTTTATTGGCAATCACCGGGGCAGCGAGCCACTGTTCTGATTTTCTCTATTCTCTACCTGCTCCGCCTACCTGCTCCGAGATCCACTGTAAGTAGGGAAGCGAGCCAGCCAGGATGGGTAGAGCAATAATTTCTGGCACTTCATACGGATGATGACGGTGGACGATCGCTTCTAGAGCCGCGAATTTTGACAACTCTGTTTTAATCAGCAGTTGCCACTCATCTCCACGTTCCACCTTACCCTGCCAGGTATACATTGAGTAAATAGGCAACAAACTCACACAAGCAGCCAACTTTGCAGCAATCAAGGCTTGGGCAATCGCCTCAGCTTGTTCGCGCGCAGGAGCCGTTACTAGCACCACACCATATTGCGGTAAACGATCGGAATTACTCATACTTCCTTTTGGTAGAGGTCAGCTACAGGCTAGTGCATAAAAGCTAGGGAATAAAGAGGGGATTGGCGACGATCGCCCTTAGCACCATATAGAGAACCCATGACCCGAAAACTTACTTTAGGCTTGCTTTGGTTAGGATTCATCATCTACGCCTTTTTCTTGTCACCCCCTCTACAACCCAACACATTTGAGCTGATCAAAGATCTATCGACCGGGCAGTTCGCTGGGATCAATCCCTTGATTGTGGCACTCTTCAATATCATGGGCGTCTTCCCGTTGATCTATGGCTGCCTGCTACTCATTGATGGCAGAAGCCAGAAGCTACCTGCCTGGATATTTCTCCTGGGATCATTGGGAACTGGGGCATTTGCCCTCCTACCTTATCTAGTTCTACGAGAACCCAACTCCCAGTTTGCCGGTGAGAAATCTGCCATACTCAAGTTCTTCGATTCCCGCTGGTTTGGCACCAGCTTAGCGATCGGCGCGATCAGTTTAGTGGTCTACGGGATCAGTCAGGGAAACTGGGCTGATTTCAGCCAGCAATGGCAAACCAGTCGGTTTATTCATGTCATGAGCCTGGATTTTTGTGCGCTATGCCTCCTGTTTCCCGTCCTACTCGGGGATGATATGGCTCGTCGCCAACTCACCGATCGCCGCGTCTTCTGGGCAGTCGCCTTGATCCCCTTTCTGGGGGCAGCCCTTTATGTGGCGCTGCGCCCTCCTTTAACAACCTCAACTAGCCCTGAAGCATCCTTAAATCAGCCAGCAACTTCTCGCTAAGCGTTTGGGGATCGGAAATACCGCATGGGCTTCTGGCAACTGCTCCCTATATGCTGCTAATTAACGTGCTGTCTGGAATCATCGCTATGCCCAACCTGTTGCAAGGCTTAAAAGTAGGAATTGTTTACCTGATGGTGACGTTACTCGGGTGGTTCCTCATTACTACTGGTAGCGTAGCGATCGCCCAGCCATCTAGCAATGGCGACATTCCGATCGAGCAAGAGCTGAATACTCTGATCCACTCAGAGCTAGATCCAGACAATATTCCTGCTAATAAAGTGAGCCAATTTGTCCATGCTTACTTACAGGTGATTGCCTTAATCGATCGCCGCGAAGGAGAGTTACAGGGAGCGGAAGCCGAATCCGAGTCTGTACAAATTGAAAAGGAAATTGAAGCAGAAGCCCTAGCCATCATTGAACAAGCTGGCTTGACCCGTCAAGAATATTTACAACTCCTGGGTCTAGCCAATACCGATCCTGAATTTGGTGAGCGAGTTGCCCTGCAAGTTCAGGAAGCCGCTAGCTAGAGCCACCGCCCCAGTAATCTCTTCTACACTCCGTGTTATCTCTAGCGATCGCTGGACTGGCAAGGGCAGTTAGTCCAGCCCATAGGACTACCATCAAGAGCAGAAAACACGGATCTGAGCAGGATTTGAGAATTCACTCGAATTAAGCCTTGCAGAAATTGGAATGAGTGATTAAATGGGAAGAATCAGAGGCGATCAGCAAGATCGCCACTATGTGTTGTAGGTTTCGTAAGTTGTATTCAGGTTCCTGAAACAGCCAACGTCAGACGTTAACAAAGTCAAATAAACCTTAAACCTGACTAGAATAACTGGCGGAAAATCGGTATGGTAGGAAGCTAATTCATCGATACCCGGTTCCATGATTGAGAAGGCTGGATGACCAGTAGTATTGCACCCGTCTCACAAACAGAGTTGGTTCAGCGGCGGCAAAAGTTACGTCGGCAGCGACGTGCCAAATTATTCCAGGGGATCTGGAGGGTACTAGCAGTCTGTGGACTAGCAGGAGGGCTGGTTTGGCTCTCCACTCAACCCTTCTGGCTGATTCGCCAAGCCGAGCAGATTAAAGTTGAGGGCAATCGGTTTATTCCAGTGCAGCGGATTCGATCGCTCCTCCCTATCACTTATCCCCAATCGCTATTCCGGCTGGAACCCCAGAAAATTGCGAAAGAGCTGAAAGCGAAAGCGCCCATTTCCGATGTGATTGTCAGCCGACAATTATTTCCACCTAGTCTCAGTATTCAAATTAGAGAGCGTTATCCAGTCGCGATCGCATTGCCCGATCCTAACGCTAACCCCAACCGGGCTAAATCTAGCCAGGATAATGCATCTACTCAAGCTGGGTTAATTGATGAAACCGGGTGGTGGATACCACTAGAGAACTACACATCTGTTGATCGCTCCGTTAAACTACCAACCCTAAAAATAATTGGTCGTCAAGAGCATTACCGATCATTCTGGTCTAAGCTGTATCGGGAGGTCAGCCGTAGTCCAGTCAAAATCTCTGAAATTGATTGCCAGAATCCGGCTAATATCATTCTGAAAACTGAGCTAGGTACGGTTCATCTCGGACCACCTGGTTCTCAATTGGCTTATCAGATCAAAACCCTTGATCGGATGCGTCAATTACCCAATCAAGTCAACCCTAGCCAAATTGCCTATATTGATTTGAGAAATCCTGACTCCCCTATCCTGCAGATGGTGGGAAACAGAGACCCTGTATCGCCTGAGTTACCTGAGTAAAAATTTCTTCACCAATAGGACAAGATCAATGACAAACTAGTTGCATCAAAAAACTGTTTAGCTTGGCAATCCTCAGTTGCCTAAAGATGGTGAATTCCCTACGATCGTTGGTTTTTCAAACAACTTACCCTATAGTTGATCAAAGTCGTTCAGCACTAAAAAGTTGTTTGTAACCACCCGTTCAAATGACGTTTGATAGTAAATTGGCTTCTATTCCAATGACACTTAATAACAATCTTGGGCATCCGCAAGAAAGCTCCAGCCCAGATGGACAACCTAACTTTTCGCTGGCGACTGAAGCGTCCAATCCCTTTAGCAATTCCAGCTTACATGTGAACTCGTCTTCCAAGGTGAAAGGTATGCCTGGAGAAGAATCTAGGAGTAGTGATATCGTGCCAGGTAGCATTGCCAAAATCAAAGTCATTGGTGTAGGCGGTGGCGGCGGTAATGCCGTAAATCGGATGATTGCCAGTGACCTCTTGGGAGTTGAGTTCTGGTCAATCAATACTGATGCCCAAGCCCTGAGCCAGTCCGCTGCACCCAAACGGTTGCAAATGGGTCAAAAGCTAACTCGGGGATTAGGAGCAGGCGGCAATCCGGCGATCGGTCAGAAGGCTGCTGAAGAATCGCGCGACGAAATTGCTGCTGCTCTGGAAGGCTCTGATCTCGTGTTCATCACTGCTGGGATGGGAGGTGGCACAGGCACAGGAGCGGCCCCAGTCGTTGCCGAAGTTGCCAAAGAGCTGGGAGCACTCACCGTTGGAGTGGTTACCCGTCCCTTCATGTTTGAAGGACGCCGCCGCACTAGTCAAGCTGAAGAAGGGGTATCTGCCCTGCAAAGCCGAGTTGATACGTTGATTATCATCCCCAACGACAAGCTGCTATCGGTCATTTCGGAGCAAACCCCGGTTCAAGAAGCCTTCCGGGTCGCTGATGATATTCTACGGCAAGGGGTACAGGGCATTTCCGATATCATTACCATTCCGGGGCTAGTCAACGTAGACTTTGCGGATGTCCGCGCCATTATGGCAGATGCGGGTTCCGCCTTGATGGGGATTGGGGTCGGAACAGGGAAGTCCAGAGCCAGAGAGGCGGCAGTTGCCTCGATTTCGTCACCCTTATTGGAATCCTCGATCGAAGGTGCCAGGGGTGTTGTCTTTAACATTACTGGCGGCACTGATTTAACGCTCCATGAAGTGAATTCAGCTGCCGAAATCATTTATGAGGTGGTTGATCCCAACGCTAACATCATTTTTGGGGCAGTCATTGACGAACGACTTCAGGGCGAATTGCGAATTACCGTGATTGCCACTGGCTTTACCGGTGAGGCTCCCGCCCAGCAGGTTCCCAAAGCGACAACCACACGGCGACCAATGGCAGTACCACCACCTAGCCCGATCGCGCCTCCCAGCATTGAGCCACCCAAGCCCGAACCTCCGCCTGGATTGGACATTCCCGAATTTCTACGGCGACGCCCTCGGCGATAGCTAACAAGTGCCATCGTAGTGGTGATCACAATATCGCTGATTCGTTGGGGCGGACGGTTGTTCGTCCCCTTTTGCGATCGTTCACGTTGCCGTAGCCGGAATCTCTACTGTTTCACCCGGTTCAGGTAATAGCAACGTTGTCACTAGCCCAGTGCTGGAGAGCCGATCGCGAAATTCAGCAACACTCCCGACCGATTTAATCAACCTCGGGAGGATCCCCTGTGTGCGAATATCCCCCATCGTCGTCGGCACAAAGAAACGGGGGTGTAAGGTCTGCGCTAACTGGAGACTTTGTTCCGCTCCCATAATCACCTGCCCGAGAACCGGAAAAATTTGTCCAATGATGGGAGCAATCGCCACATCTACTTGCCCAAGCCGCTGCTTTAACACCTGTGCTTCGGGAGCTAAATGGGGTTCATAGTACAAACTAGCTCCAGTGGAGCAATCGCGGAGCCAATAGCCGTTTTCTACCTGTCCTGGCTGGATCTCGGCTCCGGGTACCGCGGTAATCTGAAGGGTGCCGACCATTGCCGCCTGCCACGCCGTTAACACGGTCACCTGCTGGTAGCCTAACGCCGTCACGACTTTAGCCGCTGTAGGAGAAGCGATCACCGGAATGGCGCGATCGAGGCGTCCCAAGGTGGGTTTATGGCAGTGATCATCGAGTCCTTGAGACAACAGAATTAGATCGATCGATGGTAGGGTTTCTGGGGTAAAGATCGGTGGAGTATTGTGGTAAGCCGTGAATAGCCAGGGCAATCCATAAAACACCATCGGATCCACCAACCAGGGATCCACTAAGATTGTTTGCCCCGCCACAGTGAAGATCCAGCTATTCAGATCAATCCGGGTTAGCTTCATCAGTTTCCGCAATATTTCTTAACACCTCTATCATACAAAGCAATCAGCCTTAAACCAGCTGATAATTGATTACTACAGTAGCGACCAATCACCCATAAATATCGATGAATGCTCCTATCCCAGTGGCAATGACGATCGCAGGTTCTGATAGTGGCGGTGGAGCTGGAATCCAGGCAGACCTACGCACCTTTGCCTTTCACCAAGTTCATGGCACTTGTGCCCTGACCTGTATTACCGCTCAAAATACATTGGGAGTGACGCGGGTTGATGCGTTACCTGCCGCTGCCGTCATAGCCCAAATGGCAGCTGTGGTAAGCGATATTGGGGTACAAGCTGCCAAAACTGGTATGTTACTCAACCAAGAAATTATCGCGGCAGTAGCCACTGAGGTAGCCGCGTTGGGGTTACAACAACTCGTCGTTGATCCAGTCATGGTTTCCCGCACCGGCGCCCAATTAATTGATGATGACGCCATTGCCACCTTAAAAACAGCTTTGATGCCCTTGGCAACTGTTTTAACTCCCAACCGTTATGAAGCGCAAATTCTGGCTGGTCAGGAAATCCAGACATTAGCTGACATGCAAACGGCGGCTGAAAAGATTTATCAATTTGGAGCCAAGGCGGTTCTCGTCAAAGGCGGTGGGATGTCGGGTGAGTTGCAGGGAATAGACATCTGGTTTGATGGGCAACAGCTAGAAACCCTCGCTACAGAAGTCGTTAATACTCCCCATACTCATGGTACAGGCTGTACCCTTTCTGCCGCGATCGCGGCTAACCTTGCCCTGGGTCATCATCCGTTCACCGCCACTCGTTTAGCAAAAACCTATGTAACTCAGGCGCTCCATCATTCCTTGGTGATCGGTCACGGTCAAGGTCCGGTAGGTCACTTTTTTCCGCTGAATCAAACTGAGGGCTAAGTCCTGAACCTTTAGCCCTAATTAACCTCCTCTACTTGGTTGAGCCAAATCCGGCGGCGGGGCTAGGAGTGAGCACAGGGGTGGGTTCTGGTACTGCCATAGTTGCGGCTTGATTACCACGTGGTGTCACCACCCAATGATTATTCCCTTGCAAATGATCGTAAAGACCTACCACCACTAGAGCATTCTTCAAAATAGTGTAGGCAAAGATAAATACGGCATGTTGGGCAAAATAAAGCACAGGATAACGAATTGCCGCAATTCGCATCGTGACCAATGTCTGATAAACACCACTGAAAAAGGTGGTTAACGTACAAAACCACAGATAAGGATTATCAGAGGGTGGCAAAAAGCCTTGATACAGCAGCAGACTCAGGATCAAGGGCAAAATTTGGAGGGCACAAAGCGAATAAATGACACAGTAATACAGCAGATAAGTCCAGTACAGCTTTTGCCAAATAGTAAACTTACTCGACTTCCACACCCGCCGCTGATAGCGAAAACTGACTTCTAACCAACCTTGCGCCCACCGTTTGCGCTGGAACCAAAAGGAGTTGAAGTCGATCGGTGCTAGTTCCGTGGTCACAATACTGCGATCATGAACAATCCGGTATCCGCTTAATAACGTCCGCATTGTGGCATCGATATCCTCCGTCAGACGAGCCGGGTTAAAGCGGATTTGCTGTAATACTGAAGTTCGCCAATAACCATTCGAGCCGCCAAACAAGGCTGAGTCTGTGAGTAACGATTTGGCGGCATGACTCACGCCATAAACCGACTCAAACTCTACAGCAATATTTTGCGTTAATAAATTGTGGGAGTGATTCCGAATCACATTCCGTCCCTGCACCACATCGTAGTCATGCTCTAACCAACGCCATGCCCGAAAAAAACAATCGGCAGACGGATGATGATCAGCGTCCAGAATACAAACAATTTCCCCAGTCACCAGGTTCAAGGCGGCATTAAGATTTTCCGCCTTCGAATGGCTACCCTCTACTCGCAACAATCGCAGTTCTGGATGCAATTGAGCCAGCGATCGCAACTCGTCTTCGATCACCAAATCAGTGGGTGTGTTGTACGTCAAAATCAGTTCTAACCCTGCTGCCGGACGCTGTACGGTGTGCAAAATATGCTGCAACGTCCCCAAAATAATGTCTTGCTCATTCGGGAGGTAGGCAGCAACCAAAAATGAACAGCGGGGTAAGGGACTGGTCGCACTTGGACGCTGATACCCTCCCACACCTAAAGCCGACTTCGTACGCTGAAACAGGCGATCAATCCGATTCACAATCGGTTGGGGCTGCTCAATTGCAAAGCGGCGGATTAAGGCATTCGACGCTTCAATGATAATAATGATCGAGCTGAGGAAGAAAAAGGTGGCGATCGCCATATGGACATCCACCAGCACCAAACCATCTAGCCGCAAACAATAGTAGAAAATTGTCGGAATGCCAATCAGCAAAATATGGGTATAGATCAGCTTATGCAGATCAACTGACCACTTCTTCACTTCAGCCATCCTCCACGCATTAAGGCGAATGTATGAACTTCAACCAGCAATGACCTAAAATGCCCTGTAGGCAAGGCAGCTACTTGCGACTTCCTCACATTAGAAGCCCTTCCCAGCCGGTTCTAGGTCGTCTTCATTCGCCCAGAGCGATCGTTGCCCATCACTCACCTGGCAGAGAAAAAACTCCTGTTCATCTAATAGCTTTTCTACCTTCAGCACAATCCACCCTGTTTCCCCCCGATAGCACACCTCATCGCCTACTTGAGGATCCCAAAGGCGAGGTTGTAGCCTAGGGGTCGTAGACAAAACAAAATCTAAATCTCGCCATAGCCCCCGCACCAGTCGTTGGAGCAATGGACTTGTATAGTCAGCTAGAACTGCAAGCATGAACGTCCCCACAACCATTACAGGCAATAGCAGATAATATCGTAGCGGGTCACCTTGGATCACGAGCTGTAGGGTGTAATCCACTACAAAGCCATAAATTAAAAAGTAGTAGTAGCTATAAGCTCCCAACCAGCGCAGTTGGACTTCCATCCAACAATGCACAGCAATAATCCGAAATGCCACCATACCGCATAAAGTCAGACCGATCGGCAGCAGTAAGTCTGACACCACCCAGCCCCACTGGTAGAACTGGCAGATTGTACCAATCAGGTAAGCCACCACTCCCACGGTTAATGCCCGTTGGGGCTGCCAGTATACAGGACCCCGCCCCTGTTCATACCAATGCCCCACTACCATGCCCAACCCAAACGTACTCAGTTTGGCAAGAAAGAGGGCAAAAGGTTGCCAACCGGCAGGACTTTCCCACAAGACATAGGTGGGATGTCCACCTAACCCGTAAATCGCTAACAAGCGGTAGCCAATCGTGACGATCGTGGTGACTAGCAGCAAATTGGGAGCGCCCCAACGCTGGAGTAAATGCCAGAGGACGGGGAATACCAACGTCAAGCTAATCACCAACGACATCAACCACCAAGAGGCAGTCGTTGCCATTAACAAATCGCCACTGTAGCTGAAGAGCAGCGGAAAAGTTGCTCCAGCAAAAATATGCCAAGAGTCAGGCAGTTTACTATCGGTCGCCGCCGCGATCGCGACTAGCACGGGATATCCTAACCAAGCGACTGTCCAGAACGGAATTAATACCCGTAGTAACCGATGCTTGAGAAAGGCACCAACCTGTAAGGGCTGCCCCCGTAAGGAAAGTACTAGACTGAATCCACTGATTAGTACTAGTACATCAATCAACTGAAAGCCAAACCAGGTCAGCAAACACAATAGGGGCAGCACCCCTCCATGCGCTGGGAAACTCAGCGTAGCAGTAGTCAGTTGACGCAAGTTATCCCCTAAGCCAGTTGGTTTAGGGGTGTAGGCATAGTCAGAAAACAGTAATTGAGCGTGGTACAGGAGCAGTACAACAACTGCAAAGATCCGCATCCCCTCTAACCAAGCTAAACGCTGCGATCGAGCTACCTTTTGGTTAACCATCGGCGTTTGTCTCTTTGTTAAGGTTAAAGAATCAAGTACTAGACATAGGAGTGTTCACAGCCATCCGTTAGACCTGTTAACGTTAGCGGTTAATTGAGGAGGAGCAACACCAGTCTCAACCAAAACTGGCAACCAGTGATAAATTTATTCGCTGCGACTATTGACAATACATGAAAATCTAGGAGCTAATCGCCTAAAACCAACCATCGATAGCTCTTAAATGTACGCTTCAGTCACAGACAAAACAAATTTTTTCTATTAATAACATTAGGTT